>NZ_JBBKAH010000002.1:0-1528108 GCF_037652055.1 Pelagibius sp. 7325 | reverse complement strand
AATGCCAACAAGACACAGACCCGCCGCCCGCGTATCCCTTCCAAATCTACAATGTCAAACAGCGAAGCGGCAGCTTCGGCACGAGGCCCTTGCTGCCGCGGAGGCCGGGTTATAGGGCTCCCCCGGGGGGACTGTCAAACCCTTTATGAAAGGTTTTTTGCAGTCCCGTCGCGAAATTTGGTCAAGCCCCTTCTAAAGCACAGTTTTTAACTGCCTTTAAGGTTGACAAGCCCTTGTATGTGAAGCCATTTTCAAAAATTGGTTAACGATTTGATGGTATGAAGTTTACTGTCAAGTTGTCCTGCCGCCGGGGGGCAGCCATCCAAACCGCCTAGCCACGGAGCTGTAGTTGGTCGTGACCAGTCGCAAAATCGACTCTGAATCGCTCATTCGATTCGCCAAAAAGGTCAGTTTTCCCGCCATTTTAGCCATTCCATTGATCGGCGGCGCCCTTGCCGCCTCGTGGTCGACGGCCGAGACTGCCCAGGCCCTGTCGGGGGATCATATGGCGCCGGCCGGCGCCGCCCAGCGCCCCGCCGCGCCCGAATCGATCGGCAAGAAAGCGGCGGAAGGCCTTAACGGAGAAGCCGGCGCCGAAAACGCCGGCACCGAAGACACGGTCGCGCCCGCCGCATCGACCGGCGCTGCTCCCGCGGCGATGATCTCTCCCCTTGAAACCTCCACCGACAGCGCCGTCCCGGCCCGCTTGCAGGAGGCCGCCCTGCCCCCTGCGGAAGCGCTGGATCCGGCCGACGAGGCCGCCGAGGACGAGCCGGCCACGGTGGTGCGCGCGGTCACCGTGGCCCCCGGCGACACCCTGATGAGGCTGCTGATCGACGCCGGCGCCGAGCCGACGCAGGCCCACCAGGCGATCACCGCCATGGAGCCGGTCTACAGCCCCCGCCGGCTGATGCCGGGCCAGGAGTTGGAGATCGCCTTCGCCGACCCGGGCGACGGCGCCCTCGGCGAACTGCTGGCCATCAGCTTCCGCCCGAGCCGCGAGCGCGACATCGAGGTCAGCCGCTCGACCGGCGCGGAGGATTTCTTTGCCGAATCGATCGATCGTCCGGTCGCCCGCCAGCTTGCCTACGCCAAGGGCTCGATCGACAGCAACCTGTCGGTCGCCGCCGGCGAGCGCAACGTGCCCCACCAGGTGCTGGCCGAGGCGATCCGCGCCTTCAGCTACGACGTCGACTTCCAGCGCGAGATCCAGAAAGGCGACGCCTTCGAATTCCTCTACGAGATCTATGTCGACGAGGAAGGCGCCCTGGTGCGCACCGGCAATCTGCTGTTCGCCGCCATGACCCTCTCCGGCAGCCGCACCGATCTCTACTACTACGAGCGCGCCGACGGCAGCGCCGACTTCTACACCCCCGAGGGCAAGTCGGTGCGCCGCTCGCTGATGCGCACGCCGATCGACGGCGCGCGCCTCTCCTCCGGCTTCGGCATGCGCAAGCACCCGGTGCTCGGCTATTCGAAGATGCACCGTGGCACCGATTTCGCCGCCCCCAGCGGCACGCCGATCTATGCCGCGGGCAACGGCGTCGTCGAAGCCGCCGGCCGCAACGGCGGCTACGGCAACTACGTGCGCCTGCGCCACGGCTCCACCTACCAGACCGCCTACGCCCACATGAAGGGCTTTGCCAAGGGCATCCGCAAGGGCGCCCGCGTGAAGCAGGGCCAGGTCATCGGCTACGTCGGCACCACCGGCCGTTCCACCGGTCCGCACCTGCACTACGAGGTGCATGTCAGCGGCAAGCAGGTCAATCCGCTGAAGGTGACCCTGCCGCGCGGCGAGAAGCTGAAGGACTCCGAGATGGCCGACTTCGACAACCAGCGCGGCGTCATCGGCCGCCAGCTCGCTCTCGCCCAGGGTGGCGTGCTGATGGTGCAGCGGCCCTGTGAATCGCAGGAGAACGGCGTGATCGAGCAGGGCTCGACCATGGGCAGCGACAACGACTGCTAGCTGACGCGAAACAACAGCCCGCCATGACCCGCATCGTCGCCGACTATCTGGAAAAGCGCACCCGCCGCCGAGGCTAGGCGAAGAAGCGGCGCGGTTCCCCCAACGGGAGCTGCGCCGGCTTTGCAGCCTGCCTCTTCCCTGCGGAGTTTTTCCGGATATGTCTGCGACTTTTCTTGATGCCCTGGCAGGGCCCTCGACGGCCTACGCCGCCATTGAAGGTTTGGGCCTCGGGGCCGGCCTCATCATCGCCATCGGCGCCCAGAACGCCTATGTGCTGCGCCAGGGGCTGCGCCGCCAACAGGTCTTCGCCGTTGCCGGCGTCTGCTTCCTCATCGACTGCACCCTGATCGCCCTCGGCGCCGGCGGCTTCGCCGGCCTGCTGCGCGCGGTGCCGAGCCTGCCGGGCATCGCCGCCTGGGGCGGCGCCGTCTTCCTCGCCGCCTACAGCCTGCGCGCCTTCCACGCGGCGCTGAAGCCCGGCAGCCTGGCCGACGCCGAACAGACGGAAACCTCCAGCGGCCTGCGCGCCGCGGTGATGACCGCGCTGGCGCTCAGCCTGCTCAATCCGCACGTCTATCTCGACACGGTGATCCTGCTGGGCGGCATCGCGGCGCGTTACGGCGGCGCGGATCGCATCGCCTTTGCGCTGGGCGCCATGACCGCCTCGGGTCTGTGGTTCTACGGCCTCGGCTACGGCGCGCGCAGCCTCGCCCCGCTGTTTCGGAGCCCGCGGGCCTGGCGCCTGCTCGACGCCTTCGTCGGCTGCGTGATGGCGACGATCGCGATCAGTCTCGTCGTGGGCGAGCTGAACTAGTCGGCGGCGTCGCTGCGCTTCTTCACCGGCCACTCCGGACGCTGGATGGCGAAGACCTCCTCGACCACGCAGTAGTCCATGTAGCCAAGGCGTGCGATGGGCTTCAGCTTGGCCATGTCGACCAGACCGTCGGTCAGCACCGACTCGTCGATATGGACGCCGATCACCTGGCCGAACACCACGGCGCTGCGGGTGTCCGGCGTCTCGCAGGGCAGGTCGACGGTCCGCAGATACTTGCATTCCAGATGAATCGGCGAGGCCTTCACCCGCGGCGGCTTCACAAGTTCGGAGGGCACCATCTGCAGCCCGGCGATCTCCGCCTCGTCGACCCCGGCCGGCGCCGCCGCCGAGGTGAGGTTCATCTGCTCGCGCAGATCCCAGGTCGCCACGTTGCAGACGAACTCCCCGGTGCGCTCGGCATTGGCGAGCGAGTCCTTAGAACCGTCCGGGGGACCATCGGCCTTGCGTCCCCCCGGCGCAAAGATCACGCAGGGCGGTTCGCCGCCGACGGCATTGAAGAAGCTATAGGGCGCCAGATTGACGACGCCGGCCTCGTTCACCGTGGTGATCCAGCCGATCGGCCGCGGCACCACGCAGGCCTTGAAGGGATCGCGGGGCAGGCCGTGCGCGCCGGTGCGGGTGTCATAGAACATGCGGGGGCGTCTCCTTCGGGCCCCTGCCGGCCGAAACCGGCAGGGGCGTATCATGCAAGCGGCGGCAACGATCAGGCAGCGGCCACCATCTCTCCATTGATGGCAAGGCCGTCGGGCCCGGCGCTGACAGTGACCGTGTCGCCGTCGCCGATCTTGCCTTCCAGGATCATGCTGGCCAGCGGATTCTGCAGTTCGCGCTGGATCACGCGCTTCAGCGGACGCGCGCCGTAGACCGGGTCGTAGCCCTTGTCGGCGAGCCAGACCTTGGCCGGCTCGTCGAGCTCCAGGGTGATCTTGCGGTCCTCCAGCATCCTGTGCAGGCGGCCGAGCTGAATCTCGACGATGCCGGTCATCTGCGCGCGCGTCAGGCGATGGAACAGCAAGACCTCGTCCAGGCGGTTGAGGAACTCCGGCCGGAAGGCACGGCGCACCACTTCCATCACCTGCCCGCGCACCGCGTCGCTGTCCTGTCCCTCCGGCTGCGCCGCCAGGATGTCGGCGCCGAGATTGGAGGTCAGGATGATCATGGTGTTGCGGAAGTCGATGGTGCGGCCCTGGCCGTCGGTCAGGCGGCCGTCGTCCAGCACCTGCAGCAGGATGTTGAAAACGTCGGGATGCGCCTTCTCGACCTCGTCGAACAGCACCACCTGGTAGGGCCGGCGCCGCACCGCCTCGGTCAGCGCGCCGCCCTCCTCGTAGCCGACGTAGCCCGGCGGGGCTCCGATCATGCGCGCCACCGCGTGCTTTTCCATGTACTCCGACATGTCGAGCCGAACCATCGCCGTCTCGTCGTCGAAGAGGAAGCGCGCCAGCGCCTTGGTGAGTTCGGTCTTGCCGACGCCGGTCGGGCCGAGGAACAGGAAGGAGCCGATCGGCCGGTTGGGGTCCTGCAGGCCGGCGCGCGCGCGGCGGACCGCGTTGGAGATCGCCACGATGGCTTCCTCCTGACCGATGACGCTCTGGCTCAGCGCATCGTCCATGCCCAGCAGCTTCTCACGCTCGCCTTCCAGCATCTTGTCGACAGGAATGCCGGTCCAGCGCGACACCACCGAGGCGATATCGCTCTCCGTCACCTCTTCGTTCAGCATGCGATGTTCCTGGGCGCTCTCGGCTTCGGTCAGCTGCTTTTCGAGGCCCGGAATGACGCCGTACTTCAGTTCGCTCGCACGGTTGAGGTCGCCTTCACGCTGGGCGATTTCCAACTCGCTGCGCGCCTGGTCGAGCTGCTCCTTCAGCTTCTGGGCGCCGGCCAGCTTGTCCTTCTCGCCCTGCCACTGCGCGGTCAACTCCGCGGATCTGGCTTCCAGATCCTTGATCTCGCCGGTCAGTTTCTCGAGGCGTTCCTTGGAGGCCTTGTCGCTCTCCTTCTGCAGCGCGTTCTCCTCGATCTTCATCTGCACCAGACGGCGGTCCAGCTCGTCGATCGCTTCCGGCTTGGAGTCCATCACCATGCGCAGGCGGCTGGCGGACTCGTCGACCAGGTCGATCGCCTTGTCGGGCAGGAAGCGGTCGGCGATGTATCGGTTGGAGAGCGTCGCCGCCGCGACGATGGCGGCATCGGTGATGCGCACCCCGTGGTGCAGTTCGTACTTCTCCTTCAGCCCGCGCAGGATCGAGACGGTCTCCTCGACGCTCGGCTCCGGCACGAAGACCGGCTGGAAGCGACGCGCCAGCGCCGCATCCTTTTCGATGTACTTGCGGTACTCGTCCAGCGTGGTGGCGCCGACACAGTGAAGATCGCCGCGCGCCAGCGCCGGCTTCAGCATGTTGGAGGCGTCCATGGTGCCTTCCGCCTTGCCGGCGCCGACGAGCGTGTGCAACTCGTCGATGAAGACGATGATCTCGCCGCCGGCGTCGGCGATTTCCTGCAGTACCGCCTTGAGGCGCTCCTCGAACTCGCCACGGAACTTGGCACCGGCGACCATGGCGCCGAGATCGAGCGCCATGAGGCGCTTGTTCTTCAAGTTGTCGGGCACGTCGCCGTTGACGATGCGCTGGGCAAGACCCTCGACGATGGCGGTCTTGCCGACGCCGGGCTCGCCAATGAGGACGGGATTGTTCTTGGTGCGGCGCGAGAGCACCTGCACGGTGCGGCGGATCTCCTCGTCGCGGCCGATGACCGGATCGAGCTTGCCTTCGCGGGCCACCTCGGTGAGGTCGCGGGCGTACTTATTGAGCGCCTCGTACCGGTCTTCGGCGGTCGCCGTGTCGGCGCGCCGGCCCTTGCGCATGGCATTGATCGCCTGATTCAGCTTCTGCGGCGTCACGCCGGCGGTGGCCAGCGCCTTGGCCGCGGCGGTGCCCGGCAGCATGGCGAGCGCCAGCAGGATGCGCTCGGCGGTCACGTAGGAGTCGCCGGCCTCCTCCGACAGCTTCTCGGCCTGGCCGAAGAGGTCGTTGGTCTCCTGTGCCAGATAGAGCTGGCCTGCGCCGGCGCCCTCGACTTTGGGCTGCCTCGCGAGCGCCTCCTCGACGGCCTTCACCGCGGCCTCGGGCTTGCCCCCGGCCTGGCGGATCAGGTTACGCGCCAAGCCTTCCTCGTCGTCGAGCAGGACCTTCAGCAGGTGTTCGGGGGTGAGGCGTTGGTGGTGCTTGCGACTGGCCAGGGTCTGCGCGGCCTGGAGGAATCCGCGAGAACGTTCGGTATAGCGATTGAGATCCATCTATATCCCCTTTCCCGCACCCAGGATTTGGCATGCAGGCGATGTGGTCCATGGTACTGCAGCAGGCGCGCCCATCCCAGCGGCACGACGCCCGCGAAAGCCGGCCCGACGGCCCTGCTTTCAGTGTGGATATGGGGCTGTTGCAGAAAAGACACAAGGGCTGGACGGGGCAAAAAAACGGCTTTTGCCGGGGTTTTGCGCCGGAAAGTCAGGCCCGGCTAGGCCTTGCGCAGCCGCGGGGGAGCGCTCGGCGGAGCCGAGGCAGGCAGCGAACGGTCGGCCGGGGTTTGCGGCAGAATCACGGTGACCACCGTGCCCGCGCCGGGGGAACTGGCGACCTCCAGCCGGCCGCCGTGCTGCTCGGCCAGGGCCTTCGCCAGGGGAAGGCCGAGACCGGTACCCTCGTACTTGCGGGTGTGGGAGTTGTCGACCTGCTGAAAGGGCTGCAGCGCCAGGGCGATTTCGGCGTCGCTCATACCGATGCCGGTGTCGGTGATGCTGAAGAACACACCCTTGCCCGGGGCACTGCCGAGGGTGATGCCGATGCTGCCCCCGGCCGGCGTGAACTTCAGGGCATTGGACATCAGGTTGAGGGCGATCTGCTTCACCTTTACGGCATCGGCGCGCAGCAGTGGCAACGGTGCCACAGGCTGTTCGAGGTGCAGGTCGACGCCGGCCTCGAAGACCTTGGCGCGGACAAGGCGACTGCACGAGTCGAGCAGCTGCCATAGATCGACGTCTTCCAGGTGGAGCTGCAGCTTGCCCGCTTCCACCTTGGAAATGTCCAGGACGTCGTTGATGACGGCCAGAAGATGGCGCCCGCTGTCGCCGATGGAATTGCAGTAATCGCGGTAGCGCGGGTTGCCGAGCGGGCCGAAGATCTCCTGCGCCAGCATGTCGGAAAAGCCGATGATGGCATTCAGCGGCGTGCGCAGTTCGTGGCTCATGGTAGCAAGGAAGGCCGACTTGGTACGGTCGGCGGCCATGGCCTGGTCACGCGTGCGCATGAGTTCCTGCGTGGTCTCCTCCACCAGGCGGTGCTGGCGTTTCAGTTCCTCGTAGGCGAAGGAGGTTTCCGCCGCGTGCGCCTTGATGGTCGCCAGCGAGCCCTGTAGTTCGCCCAGCGTCTCGTCGAGCGCGCGCAACGGCAGCAGGTGCATGGCGACCAGGGCGCCGCCGGCAAGCAGCAGGGCGAAGAGGCCGACCCCCACGGTATTGAGCACCAGCGGCTTTGCGGTCGCGGTGGCCGTCACCGTCGCGACCGGAACGCCCGCCACCACGATGTCAGCGCTCTCGCTGAGGCGGGGCCATTCAGGCAGCGGCGCGTAGCTGACGACCGGCACGCCGTCGGGACCGGTAACCGTTTCGTGGATCGCACTGACGCTCGACTGGGTCTCACCGATGATCTCGGCGAGACGCTCGCGCGTGTAGCGCCAGGAAGCCCCCTGCACGTAGATGTACCCGGCCAGACGCTCGGCGGCGAGCGACGCCTGATGCTGCAGGAAGCCGCTCTGATTGCTGAAAGAGACGGTGGCGTATCCGAGCGGCAGCGAGACGGCCGTCGCAAGCGCGACCAGGATGGCCAGGCGGCGCATGGTGCGCCGCAGCTGCGCGATCTGCTGGAGGTTCTGCATGCGGCCAGCCGTTCCGGACAGTCAGAGGAGCGGGATGGCGCCGGATTCCCGGATGATCCGGGAGGCCGTGGGCGATGCGAGGAAAGCGATGAAGCGGTCGAGCGACGGATTGTCGCCGGCGCGCCGTACGAGGATCATCTCCTTGGCGTAGGGGTAGCGTCCCGACTCCAGATTGGCCAAGGTCGGCACGATCCCGTCAATCGGCAGCACCGTCACGGTGGCGTACTCGCGCACCACCTGGACCAGGGTTGCCGAGGTCAAAGACCCGGTGATCTCGGCGGCCAGACGGAGATTGTCCTGGTCGGACTGCGCGACCGGCACTTCCGGGCGCAGGCGCGCCCGCTCCAGCGCTTCCGTCATCCCAGCGAAGCTGTCCGCCAGCAGAGCGGTATCGCTCTCGGAGGCCGGCCGCAGGATGATGTGCACCGGGGTGCCGTCCGCCCAGCGCGCGGCAGGGTCGCCATAGAGATCGGCGAGCCGGTCGGCGGCGACCGGCATCGGATTGCGAATCGAACTGACGATCATGAAGGGCGTGCGCAGCAGTGAACGGGCTTCCAGCCCCAGCGCGGCCTCCGTAGCCTTCAGGGGCCGTGCCGAAACGGCAAGGTCGATGGCCCCGTCCGCCAGCGCGCGAATGGCGCCGCCGCTGCCCATGCTGGGCAGCACCTCGATCGCGGTCTGCGGGTTTTCAGCCCGGAATGCGCCGCCCAGGTGGACCATCAGCGCCAGCGACGCCCCGGTCCCAGCGATTCGCAGCAGGGAGTCCGCCGCCCGGGCAGGCAGCGGCGCGACCGAAATGGCCAGGAGGACCAGCAGAACGGCCACCGCGGATCGGTACCAGCGGGTAGAAAATCCGGGTGTGAGAATCAATCCATACCGCCTGGGCAGGAGGAAATAAACAAATCATCATATCGTATCTTTGCTTAACGACTGCTTTCGGCCCGGGTGCTTAGGTGCCCCCACGGCGGCGTGTTGTCGCAAATAGACAATGGGTACTACTGTCCTGGGCGATTTGTTAAGCTGGGCATTCCCTACGATACCGACGAGCCAACTCGTCGCCTTCCTCCGTATAACGGAGCAGACAGGCAGTTATTGCTGACCCATCAGGTCGCTGGTCGGGGGAAATACTAGGACGGACGATCCACTTTATTTGTGGATTTCTACGAGACCACCAAGGGGGAACGCCATGAGCAATCCGGAAGCCACCGAATACGAGGTAGGCCAAGACAACATACAACCGTTCGGCCTGGATATTCACAATCCAGTCTTCGTCGTCTCGGCCCTTTCGATCATCGCCTTCGTTCTGCTGACCCTGGCCTTCCAGCAAGAGGCGACCACGTTCTTCGGCTGGCTTCGGCCCTTCCTGACCTCGACCTTTGACTGGTTCTTCCTGTTGTCGGCCAACATCTTCGTGCTGTTCGGCATCTTCCTGGTGGTGACCCCCTTCGGGTCGGTGCGCCTGGGCGGCACCGACGCCAAGCCGGAATATTCCTATCTCGGCTGGTTCGCCATGCTGTTCGCCGCCGGCATGGGCATCGGCCTCATGTTCTTTGGCGTGTCGGAGCCGATGTCGCACTTCGCCTCCTCCATGGGCGGCACCGCGATGGAAAACGGCGTGCGCACGGACTGGGCGCCGCTGGGTGCGGCGGCGGGCGACGTCGAAGCGGCGCGCAACCTGGGCATGGCGGCGACGATCTTCCACTGGGCACTGCACCCCTGGGCGATCTACGCCGTGGTCGCGCTGGCGCTGGCCTTTTTCGCCTACAACTTCAACTTGCCGCTCACCCTGCGCTCGGCCTTCTATCCGATTTTCGGCGAGGCGGTGTGGGGCTGGGTCGGCCACGTCATCGACACCCTGGCCGTCTTCGCAACGCTGTTCGGCCTCGCCACGTCGCTGGGCTTCGGCACCGAGCAGGCTCTGGCCGGTCTCAACCACCTCTTTGGCACGCCGACGGGCAACGGCGCGCGGGTCATCCTCATCTCGCTGATCACCGCGGCGGCACTGATCTCCGTCCTGCGCGGCCTGGACGGGGGCGTGAAGGTGCTGTCGGAGATCAACATCGCGCTGGCCGCGCTGCTGCTGGTCTTCATCCTCTTCGTCGGGCCCACGGCGACGATCCTGGAGACCCTGGTCTCCGGCGGCATCGCCTACGTCAGCGATGTGGTGCCGCTGTCCAATCCCTTCGGGCGCGATGACGACAACTTCCGCCAGGGCTGGACCTCGTTCTACTGGGCGTGGTGGATTTCCTGGTCGCCCTTCGTCGGCATGTTCATCGCCCGGGTGTCGCGCGGACGCACGGTGCGCGAGTTCATCATCTGCGTCATCTTCGTGCCCACCATCGTCAGCATCTTCTGGATGGCTGTCTTCGGCGGCACGGCCATCGAGCAGGTGATTGCCGACCCGAATGCCGCGGTGAAGGACGCCGCCCTGGAGCTGAAGCTGTTCGAGATGCTGGCCCAGCTGCCGCTCGCCTGGTTCACCTCGATCCTGGGCATCGTGCTGGTGATCGTGTTCTTCGTCACCTCGTCGGATTCCGGCTCGCTGGTGATCGACACCATTACCGCCGGCGGCAAGACCGACGCGCCGGTCGCCCAGCGCGTCTTCTGGTGCACCTTCGAGGGCCTGGTGGCCGCGGCCCTGCTTCTGGTGGGCGGCGCCGGGGCGCTGACCGCGCTGCAGGCCATGGCGGTCTCCACCGGCTTCCCCTTCACCATCGTGCTGCTGGTGATGTGTGTCAGCCTGCTCATGGGCCTCAACCGGGCACGCAAGGACCCCACGCAGACCAGCCGAAGAAGCCAGGCATAAGACGAAGCCGCCGGCCCCAAGGGCCGGGTGGAGACATCTGGAGCCCCGCCATCGCTGGCGGGGCTCTTTTTCTTGGCTGCAGGCAGCGCGCCTCAGCGCACGACGAAGACGGAAATGTCGGTGTGCGAGGCCAGGTATCCGGCGTTGGAGGAAAACAGGTGCTCGGCGAAGCCGGGCACGTGGGAGGCCATGACGATGAGGTCGGCACCGATGTCGTGCGCCTCGCGGCCCAGCTTGTCGTCCAGGTCGATGGTCGGATCGGGACTGGTGACGGCGTGGGCGCCGATGTCGACGCCGTACTTGCTGCCCTCGGCGGCGGCGTACTCCGCCAGCTTGGCGGCGAACTCCTTTGGATTGTGCGCCACCGATCCAGGCGCGCTGGCGGTGACGGCGACCATCTGCAGCGGCACCTCGTAGTGCTTGGCGAGGTCGGCGGCGGTCGCCACCGCCTTTTCGAGTTTCTCGCGGTGGCGCAGATCCACCGGAACCATGATCTTCTTGTACATGCGGACGCTCCCTTTTTCTGACGTGGTAGCGTTCTGCCCCGCGCGCTGCGGAGCGGCGGAAATTCCACCCTATACGGCAAGGCCCTTCGCGGCCATTGAGACAGGTCAAACCAAGGCGTTCGTAATCGGGCCCGCGGGACTGCCGCCCTCTTGCCACCCAGCCGATCCGGACCGGGCCGATAGCGCCAAAAAAAGGCCCCTGTGCCGCGAAGGCACAGGGGCGGGCGAAGCCCAAAAGTAGGATCAGGAGAGATCAATGCTTACCCCGCCGGTCCGCCCGGGATGAGCCGCTTGGACACGGCAGCGAAGAGCATGAAGGGGAACCTAGTGCGATTCGCTTTTAATTGCAAATGATTATCAATAGCAAAATGACGCCCAGCCACCGGCCCGGAAAAAAGGCCGGTTTTCCTGGATTTCCCCGCAGCGGCCCGGATTGACGGGCCTTCGCTTGACAGGTCCGCGCCGGGCGCGATTAGCTGGCTTTCCCGGCTACTTCTATGCCAGCCAGACGCCTCGCCGCCCACGCGGGGTCCCAGAAGGAACCTCCGGCACCCATGCCCAGCTCCGACGCCGCCACCGTCCGTGAGATCTGCCGCTATCCCGTGAAGGGGTTGAACGCCGAGGTGCTGGACGACGTCACCCTGGTGCCGGGCCAGCCCCTGCCCGACGACCGCCGCTTTGCCGTCGCCTACGGACTCGGCACCGGGGCAAAACGCGGCTTCTTCGAGCTGCTCGAGGAGGAACGCCTGGCCCAACTGCGTGTCGCTTACGATCCGGGGGTCCCCACGGTCACCATCAGCCGCCAGGGCCGCCAGGTGGTCAGCGCCAATCCGACCGACCAGACCGGCCGCATGCTGCTGAGCCAGTTCTTTGCCGGTTTCCTGGCGGGTTCGCGGCGCGGCGCGCCGTCATTCCGGGAACTCGACGCCGCCACACAGGTGGAGTCGCGGGTCGCGCCGGTGGCTCTCATCAGCCTCGCCAGCATCCGCGACTTCGAGCGGGTGGCGCGCCAGCCGGTCGACCCGCGCCGCTTTCGCGGCAACATCCTGTTCGACGGGCTGCCCGCCTGGGCAGAGTTCGCCTGGATCGGCCGCGAAATCCGCGTCGGAACGGCGCGGCTGAAGGTGGTCGAGCGGACCCAGCGCTGCGCGGCCACCAACGTGAACCCGGAGACAGCGGAGCGCGACATGAACATCCCGCTCACCCTGCGCAAGGGTTTCGGGCACATGGACATGGGGGTCTATGCGGAGGTGATCGCCGGCGGCACCGTCAGAACCGGCGACGAAATCGTGGAGATCTAGCGGACGGCACAAAGCCCTCCGCCGGCCGGGGGCCACCGCCCCGGCGCGATCAGAAAACGTCAAACTTTCAGCTGGCTGCCGGACCGCTTTCGGTCTCGGGGGTCGTTTCCGGCTGACGCGGCTGGCCGTCGTCATCCGGGCGCGGCTTGCGCGGACGGCCACGACGCGGCCGCGCCGGGGCCTCACCCTCCACGGACTGGACGTCCGGCTGCGGCTGCGGCTGCCCCTGCGGGGCCGGCTGCGGCTGGTCGTCCGTCGCCGGTGCCACTGCCTCCGGGGCATTGCGCTGCTCGCGATCGCGGCGCGGCGGCCGCTGGCCGGCGTTGTTCTGCCTGCCGTCCTGGCGAACGTCCTGGCGGCCCTCGGAACGTCCCTCGGATCGTCCGTCCTGGCGCCCTTCCTGACGATTCTCCTGGCGCCCCTCCTGACGACCCTCTTGGCGACCCTCCTGACGACCCTCACCCTGGCCGTCCCGCGCGCCGTTGCCCGGCGCGTCGTCATCGTCGTCACCGTAGTAGCCCTCGTCATTGCTGTACGAAGGCTGCGGGCGATCTTCGTGGCGGCGCCCGGTGGGCGTCGGATCGGTGGTGTCGCTGAGGATGCGGAAATAGTGCTCCGCATGCTGGAAGTAGGCCTCGGCGGCGACACGGTCGCCCGCGGAGGTCGCATCGCGGGCCAGGCTCAGGTACTTCTCGAAAACCTGCCGAGCGTTGCCGCGAACCCGGCCATCGGGCCCGTTGCTGTCGAAGGTGTGAGTGCGGGACTGGCCGCCTCCGCCGCCGCCTCCACCACCACCGTGCTGTTTACGATTGGTTCGGCCGCGAGGCCGACGTCCATTGTTGGAACCTTGACCTTGTCTCATCATTCGCTTGCTTCAGAATGGATGACTTGCCACTCGCGCCCATCGAAATCGCGGATCTTGCGATTTCGCGGGCTCTAAACCACACACAAGTTAATTTTGGGTGGTGAGTTGCGTCTCCCCGAGACGCTGGAGCCAATTGGGCTCGGCTCATTCAACGTAGAGAGCTTTGCCCTGCTTTCCAACTCTTTTTTTCATTTATCCACGGCTCTCCGGCGGGCGCAAAGCCGCACCATTCCGCGCTTTCGTGGCCAGGAGGCAGCGTTCCACACCGGCCAGGTCACGGGCCCGCCGGACGGGCGCCAATCCGGCGCCCGCGAGCAGTGCCTCAACCGCGGCCGCCTGCCCGATGCCGATCTCCAGCGCGACGAGTCCGCCGGGTGTCAGCACCGCCGCCGCGGCTGGGATCAGCGCCCGGTAAGCCGCAAGGCCGTCGGCCCCACCGTCCAGCGCCGCCGCCGGATCGTAACCGGCGACCTCCGGCTCCAGGCCGGCGATCGCGCCGCTCGCGATATAGGGCGGGTTGCTGACGATGACGTCCCAGCCATCGCCCAGCGCGGCGAGACCCTGCGCCCAGGAATGCCGCGCAAAGCGCGCCCGCGCGGCAAGCCCCAGCCGCCCGGCGTTGCCCGCCGCCTGCTCGACCGCCTCGGCGCTGATGTCGATGCCGGTGCCGCTGGCCGCCGGCAGTTCGCTCAACAAGGCCAGCAACAGGCAACCGGTGCCGGTGCCGAGATCGAGCAGCGTCAGGGGGGCGGCACGGTCGGCGCATTCGGCCAGCACCGCTTCCACCAGGGTCTCGCTGTCCGGACGCGGGTCGAGCGTGGCGGCATTGAGGCCGAAGGGGAGGCTCCAGAACTCGCGTTCGCCCAGGATGCGCGACACCGGCTCCCGCGCCACGCGGCGTGCGACCGCCGCCTGGATGCGCGCCGCTTCTTCCTCGCTGAGCGCTCTTTCGGGATGGCCGAGCAGCAGCTCCGGGCCGCCGCCCAGAAGGCGGCAGACCAGCAGGCGGGCGTCGCGCCGGGGCTCGTCGATGCCGGCCGCGGCGAGGCGCCGGGCCGCGCCTTCCACGGCCTCGGCCAGAGTCATTGCCGCCGTCTCACTGCAACTCCGCCAGCTTTTCGGCCTGGTCCGCGGCGACCAGCGGATCGATCAACTCGTCGAGCGCTTCCCCGGCGAGGACGCGCTCCAGCTTGTAGAGCGTCAGGTTGATGCGGTGGTCGGTGACGCGGCCCTGCGGAAAGTTGTAGGTGCGGATGCGCTCGGAGCGGTCGCCGCTGCCGACCTGGCTCTTGCGGCTGGCGGCGCGCTCGTCAAACTGCTTCTGGCGCTGCGCCTCGTAGAGCCGCGCGCGCAGCATGGTCATCGCCTTGGCGCGGTTCTTGTGCTGCGACTTCTCGTCCTGGCACTGCACCACCACGCCGGTCGGCAGGTGGGTGATGCGTACCGCGGAGTCGGTGGTGTTCACGTGCTGGCCGCCGGCGCCCTGCGACCGGTAGGTGTCGACGCGCAGATCCTTTTCCTCGATGTGCACGTCGACCTCTTCGGCCTCCGGCAGCACCGCCACCGTGGCGGCCGATGTGTGGATGCGGCCGCCCGACTCGGTGACCGGCACGCGCTGCACGCGGTGAGCGCCCGACTCGAACTTCAGGCGGGCGAAGACGTGGGGCCCGGAAATCTTGGCGCTGGCTTCCTTGTAGCCGCCGATCTCGGTCTCGGAGGCATCGAGGATCTCGAAGCGCCAGCCCTGCAGCTCGGCATAGCGCTGGTACATGCGCAGGAGGTCGGCGGCGAACAGTGCCGCCTCGTCGCCGCCCGTGCCGGCGCGCACCTCCAGGATGGCGTTGCGCGAATCCGCCTCGTCCTTCGGCAGCAGCAGGATCTGCAGTTCGTGCTCCAGGTCCGGCAGTTTTTCCTTCAGCTCGTGAAACTCGCTTTCCGCGAGCGCGCGCATCTCCGCGTCCGACCCCGGATCGGCGATCAGCCCGGCGAGGTCGGCCATCTCATGCTTGGCCCCGCGCAGCGCCTCGATGCCCTGCACCACCGGCGTCAGCTCGGCATACTCCTTCATCATCGCCGTGTGCTGGGGCGAGCCCGGCTTGGGATGGCGCGCCACGAGGTCCTGCAGCTCGTCATAGCGGCGCAGCACGCGATCCAGATTGTCGTCGAGGTTCACGGTTCTTCCCGCTCCTTATCCACCGCATCCACCGCATCGTCAGGCAAGTCGAACAAGCGGCGCAGCATCTCCTCCAGCCGGCCCGCCTGCGCCGGATCCTCCGCCACGCTGCGACGCAGCGCCTCCGAAGGGCCGTGCAGCAGCTTGTTCACCAGCAGGCGGGTGGCCTCCGCCGCCGGAAGATCGCCGCTTTCCAGAACCTGGCGGCGCACCGCCTCGAAGTGCTGGCGCAGGGCGACCACCGAAGGCGTCGCCGGGCGCTCCGCCTGGGCGCGCAGGAAGCTGGCCAATTCGTCCTCGACCAGACCCCAGGCCTGGCCGCTGGCAGCAGCCCGGCCGCCGGACTGCTGACTCGCCAGGCGCTCCAGGTCGTCGAGATCGTAGACGAAGGCGTCTGCCAGATCGCCGGTGCCGGGTTCGATGTCGGCCGGCACGCCGGCATCGATCAGCAGCACCGGGCGGTGGCGCCGCTTCTTGAGGGCCGCCGCGACCTGGGCGCGCGCCAGGGTGAAGCGGCCGGTGCCGGCGTCGGAGATAACGATATCGGCTTCGGCGAGGTGGCGGTCAAGCTCTTCCCAGGGCGCGACGTTGCAACCGAGCCGCCGCGCCGCCGCCTCTGCCCGGGCGAGCGAAGCGTGCATGACCAAACGTTGGGCCACGCCGGCCTCGGCGAAGTCGTCGCTCAGCATCTCGCCCATCTCGCCAAGGCCGAGCCACAGGAGATTCAAAGCGTCGAAGCGGCCGAACAGGTCGCGCGCCACCTGCACGGCGGTAAGCGCCATGGAACTGGCCTGCTGGCCGATCGGCGTCTCGCTGCGTACCCGCTTGGCGGCGGCGAAGGCCGCCTGGGTGGCGGCGGCCAGATAGGGCCCGGCGATGCCGGCTTCCTGCGCCGCGCGGTAGCACTGCTTCACTTGGCCCAGCACCTGCGGCTCGCCGATCACCTGGCTTTCCAGCGAAGCGGCCACCGCCATCAGATGGCGCAGCGCGTCCTCGCCCATGTGGCAATAGCTCTGGCCGGCGAGCGCCGCCGGCGTGCAGCCGGCAGCAGCGGCGATGAGCTGCAGCAACTGGCCGGCGACACGCTGGCCGGGCCGCGTGACCACCAGGAACTCGATGCGCTCGCAGGTCGCCAGCACCAGGCCCTCTTCGCAGCCGAACTGCTTCAGCCCGGCGATGAGGCGGGCCCGGTCGGGCTCCTCGGCGAACAGGGGATCGCGCAGCGCGGCTACGACGCTGCGCGCGCTGACCCCCAGCAGCAGCAGGCGGTTCAGCGGATCGTCCGCAGCGGTCGGCTCGGTGAGCGCCATGGCGGCCCCCTAAGCCAAACGGGAGAGGCGCTCTGCCAGGCTGTTCAGCGAGACGAGTTCCTGCTCCCCCGAATCGAGGTCGCGCAGCGTGGCATTGCCGGCCGCCAGCTCCTCCTCGCCGAACAGCAAGGCGGCGCGGGCATTCATCTTGTTGGCCCGCTGCAGGCGCTTCTTCAGGTTGCCCGAGTAGCCGAGCTCCACCACGAAACCGGCATGGCGCAGATCCTGCGCCACCGTCAGCGCCGTGGCCTGCGCCGCCTCGCCGACCGGCACGACGACGACGGGGCGCGGCGCCGGGATGTCCTCGGCCAGCAGCATCGCCAGGCGCTCGATGCCGGAGGCCCAGCCGACGCCCGGCGTCGCCGGGCCGCCCATGGTCTCGATCAAGCCGTCATAGCGCCCGCCCGCCATCACGGCACTCTGCGCGCCGAGGCGGTCGGTGGTGAACTCGAAGGCGGTGTGGCAGTAGTAGTCGAGCCCGCGCACCAGGCGCGGATTCAGCCTGTAGGCAATGCCGAGACTCTCCAGCCCCTCGCGCACGGCAGCGAAGAAGTCACGGCTCCCGGCATTGAGGTAGTCCTCGAAGAGCGGCGCGTCGGCGACCAGCTTGCGGTCCCCCTCGTCCTTGGAATCGAGGATGCGCAGCGGATTGCGCGTCAGGCGATCGCGGCTGTCCTCCGACAGGCTGTCGTGGTGCGCCGAGAAGTAGGCGACCAGCGCCTCGCGGTAGGCGGTTCGGCTGTCCGGGTCGCCCAGCGTGTTCAGCTCCAGCGTCACCGCGTCGCTGAGTCCGAGCGCCTCCAGGATGTGCGCGCCGCAGGCGATGACCTCGATGTCGGCCTGCGGCTGGGCGACGCCGATCAGCTCGACGCCGAACTGATGGAACTGGCGCTGGCGGCCCTTCTGCGGGCGCTCGTGGCGGAACATCGGCCCGGCATAGAAGGCTTTCACAGGCACCTGCTGGGCCAGCCCGCCGGAGATGAAGGCGCGCGCCACGCCGGCGGTGTTCTCCGGCCTGAGAGTAATGGTGGCGCCTTCCTCGTCCGCGCTGCTGCCCTTACCCGCGCCCATGGCGAAGGTGTACATCTCCTTCGTCACGATGTCGGAGGTGTCGCCGAGGGTGCGCTTGAACACTTCGGTGAACTCGAAGATCGGTGTCGCCATCTCCTGGAAACCGTAGCGCGCGGCGACCTCGCGCGCGGTATCGATCACCGCGCGGTGGCGGCGCATGGCCTCAGGCAAAAGATCGTGGGTACCCCTGACGGGCTGCAGACTGCTCACGGGACTGTGGCTCCGGAAGAGGCTAAGAGGCGGCGGCGGCGAGCTTGCCGCCGGTACCGGATTCCGCCTCGGCTTCTTCGGCCGCTTTCGCCGCCTCGATCTCGGCAGCCTTGGCTTCGACCAGCTCGACCAGGTGGTCAACGATGTTGTCGTCCTTCAGGCGATGGTCCTGCAGGCCGTTGATATAAACCTGGTGGGTGCCGCGCCCGCCGCCGGTGAAGCCGATGTCGGTCATCAGCGCCTCGCCCGGGCCGTTCACCACGCAGCCGATGACGGAAATCGTCATGGGGGTGGTGATGTGAGCGAGCCGCTGTTCCAGCACCTCGACGGTCTTGATGACCTCGAACTGCTGGCGCGCGCAGGACGGGCAGGAAATCACGTTGACGCCGCGGTGGCGCAGGCCGAGCGATTTCAGGATGTCGAAACCGACCTTGATCTCTTCGACCGGGTCGGCCGAGAGCGACACGCGGATGGTGTCGCCGATGCCGGCCCACAGCAGGTTGCCCATGCCGACCGACGACTTCACGGTGCCGCTCCTGAGCCCACCCGCTTCGGTGATGCCGAGGTGCAACGGGTAGTCGCAGGCCTCGGCCAGTGCCATGTAGGCGGCAACCGCGAGGAAGACGTCCGAGGCCTTGCAGGAGATCTTGAACTCGAAGAAGTCCTCGTCCTCCAGGATGCGCGCGTGGTTCAACGCGCTCTCCACCATGGCCTCCGGGCAGGGTTCGCCGTAGCGCTCCAGCAGTTCTCTTTCCAGCGAACCGGCGTTGACGCCGATGCGGATCGAGCAGTTGTTGTCGCGCGCGGCCTTCACCACCTCGCGCACGCGCTCGCGCGAGCCGATGTTGCCGGGGTTGATGCGCAGGCAGGCAGCGCCGGCCTCGGCCGCCTCGATGCCGCGGCGGTAGTGGAAGTGGATGTCGGCGACTATGGGCACCGTCACTTCCGGGATAATCTTCTTCAGCGCCGCGGTGGAGTCCTCGTCGGGGCAGGAGATGCGCACGATGTCGGCGCCGGCCATCTCCAGCGCGCGGACCTGGTCGATGGTGCCCTGAATGTCGGTGGTGCGGGTATTGGTCATGGACTGGACGGTAATCGGCGCGTCGCCGCCCACCGGCACCTTGCCGACATGGATCTGGCGCGACTTGCGCCGAAGAATATCGCGATAAGGGCGAACGCTCATGCCTTCCTGTCCCACGTGCCGCCGGCGAAGGGCCCAATGGCCTGTAGGCACTATGTCAGAGCCTGGCCGACTGCTTTCAAGCCAAATCCCGGCCATCCCCGGCAGCGCGGGCGGCGGGTGTCCGGGCGCAAGATGCGCCGAAACGCCGCAAACTTCAAGGTGAGAGCCGACGCCCGCAAAAGCGAAGGGCCGCCCGGCATACGCGGGGCGGCCCTGTCGGGATTGGCAGAGCGTCGCCCTTTTAGGGCTGGCGGCCGGCGCCGTTGCGCAGCTGCTCGGGGTCCAGCGGGATATTGCGGCGCACCGCGCCGACCGGGCCGAGCGGCGGCAGCGCGCTGCCATCGACGCTGATTTCCAGGCCGCCGGCATTGCCGGTCAGCAGGGTCAGATCGGCGTCGTTCGGTACCATGTAGCTGTCGCCGACGCGCAGCACGCGGGTCAGCAGCAGGTTGCCCTGGCGGTCGCGGACCTGCACCCAGGCGTCCTGGTTGGCCTTGAGAACGATCCGCGCGCCGGCGTTCTCCTCGCCGTAGACCGTCGGCTCGTGGTTGAGCAGGAAGGCGGTCGCCGGGGCGTTGCCTTCCGGCGCCGCCGGAATGGCATAGGGTTCGCTGGGCGCGGGCTCGGCTGCGACGGGCTCTTCCGGGGGCGTCGGCGCATCGGCCTGCGGGGTCGCTTGCGGTGCCGTGGGTTGATTGGCCGCCACGCCGGCCTGAGGCGCCGTCGCGGGGCTTTCCTGCGGCCGCGCGGCGGAAGCCGGCGCGCTGGAAGGCACACTGGAGACGGTATCGGAAGGCGTGTCGCCGCGGGCCGTCGAGGGCGCAGCGGGAACCGCGGATGGCGTCTCTGCCAGCGCAGGCGTCTCTGCCGGGGTCGTTTGCACCGGGGTCGTTTGCGCCGGGGTTTCGGCCGGGGCTTCGGCCGGGGTTTCCGGGATTTCGGCGGTCGTCGGCTCAGCGCCAGCCTGCGCCGGAGCGGCGGCCTCGGAGTCGGGCTGCACGGTGACCGCCGGAGCCGGCGTGGCGGCCTCGCGGGCAGCACTAGGCGCCGGGACGGCCGGGGCCGAGCCGGGGCTCTCCGCCGTCTGGGTCGTGCCGCCGACCATGTCCTGCAACTGCTCGGGCACCGGCGCGACCAGGTCGCTCAGGCTTTCGCCCTGGTTGGAAAGGTAGAACCAAACGCCGTAGGCGCCGGCGAACAGCAGCGCGGCGACGAGGAACACCGCGCCGCCGGGCATCTTGCCCTCCGGCGCCGGCGTCGGGAAATGCAGCTTGGTCTGGCTGTCGATGCCCTCGACCTCGTGCTTGAAGCGGTCGACCACCTGGTCGCCGTCGAGGCCCAAGTATTCGGCATAGGTTCGCACGAAGCCCATGGCATAGGTCGGTCCGGGCAGGTTCTCGTACTGGCCGCGCTCGATGGCATCGAGATAGGAATAGCGGATGCAGAGGACCTCTGCGATCGAGCGCAGGTCCTGGCCGAGCTGTTGTCGCGCACGGATCAGCGTGTCGGCGACCTGCTCGCCGGTCAGCGCCTGTGCAATGGTGATTTCGGAAGCGCCGTCGGTCTCGACCAACTTGGGTTCGCCCAGCTTCGGTTCACCGAACTTGGGCTCCGCGCGCTTGTCTTCGCTCTTCTTCAACGGGTGTGCCACGGGGTCTCACATCTTCCGGACGGGAACTACGCCTTCAAAGGATCGTGCCCTGCAAGGGCCATTCAGCGTCAGGCGCACTCGATACCGCGTGTCGAGCATATCTTGCGCGGGGCGGCCATCGCCGCCGCCGTCGCATGCCTGAACATTTAACAATGTTCTCTCTGCCGCAGCAACGCGTTAGATCGGGACGTCGCGATCTGACGCGTAGGACTTTAACTGTTCCCTGATACTGTGATCCGGCAAAGTTAATAATTGATTGATGCAGTCCCTGAGCGGCTCCACTTCCAGCCCGCGCACCATGGTTTTTACCGGATCGATCGCCTGCGGAGCCATCGACAGGCGCTGGATGCCGCAGCCGATCAGTGCCATCGCCTCCAGCGGGTGGCCCGCCATCTCGCCGCAGGCGGTGAGCGGCTTGCCGTGCTCGGCAGCCTGGCGGGCGATCTGGCGGATGAAGCCAAGCACCGCCGGCGACAGCGCGTCGTAGCGCCGCGCAAGGCGCGGGTTGCCGCGGTCGGCGGCGAAGAGGAACTGCACCAGGTCGTTGGTGCCGAGGGAAACGAAGTCGCAGCGCGGCAGCAACTGTGGCAACTGCAGGGCGAGCGCCGGCACCTCCAGCATGGCGCCGACGCGGATCTGCGCCGGCAGGCGGTCGCCAAAGGCCTTTTCACGCTCGATTTCGCGCTGCAGCAGGTCCTTGGCGGCCTCGAACTCGGCCACGTCGCTGACCATGGGGAACATGACCGACAGCGTGCGCCCGGCCGCCGCGTGCAAGAGGGCGCGCAGCTGGCGGCGCAGCAGCGCCGGGCGGTCGAGACCGATGCGGATGGCGCGCCAGCCCATCGCCGGGTTCTCCTCATCGCCGCCGCGCCAGTAAGGCAGCACCTTGTCGCCGCCGACGTCGAGGGTCCGGAACACCACCGGCTTGCCGTCGGCGGTATCCAGGATCTTGCTGTAGATCTCGGTCTGGGTCGGCACGTCCGGAAAGGAATCGCGGATCATGAAAGGCACCTCGGTGCGGCAGAGCCCGATGCCCTCGGCGCCGCCGTCGCGCAGGTGCGGCAGGTCGATCATCAACCCCGCATTGATCAGCAGGCTCACCGCCTCGCCGTCGCGGCTGACCGACGGCAGCCCGCGCACCGCGCGGTAGGCCTCGCGCTGGCGTTCCTTGTTGGCCATGCTCTCGGCAAAGCCCGCCAGCACTGCCGGGCTGGGGCGCAGCAGCACCTGCCCGGTCTCGCCGTCGACGATCACCCGGTCGCCCTCGCGCACCTCGGTGCCGATGCCGCCGCAGCGCCCGATCATCGGAATCTGCAAGGCCCGCGCCACGATGGCGACGTGGGAAGTCGGCGCACCGTGCTCCAGCACCACCGCGCGCAGGCGGCTCTGGTCGTAGTCGAGCAGCTCAGCCGGGCCGAGGTCCGCCGCGATCAGCACCATATCGTTCGGCAGATCCTCCTCACGCTTCTCCTCCAGGCCCAGGAGGTGGTGCAGCAGCCGGTTGCCGAGGTCGTCGAGATCGGCCAGTCGCGCGCGCAGGTAGGGGTCCTTGATCGCCGCCATGCGCGCGCGGGTCTCGTTCTGGATTTTCTGCACCGCTGCCTCGGCGGTCAGCCCACCGCGCACGGCGTCGTGCATGCGCCGCATCCAGCCGCGGTCGTCGGCGAACATACGGTAGGTTTCCAGCACTTCGCGATGCTCGCCATCGCGTGCCACATCGCTGCGCGCCAGCATGACGTCGAGCGCCTCGCGCATCTTACCCAGCGCGCCGTCCAGGCGCCGCAGCTCGGCCTCCGGATCCTCGGCGACCACCTGGGTGATGACGATGCCGCGCTGGTGGGGCACGGCAGTGCCGATGGCCAGGCCCTCGTTCAGCACCATGCCGCTGAGCCGCGCCGGCATGGTGCCGGCGGCCGCCGCGGATCCCGCGGCCGTGACATCCAGCAGACTGTCGCCGGTCAGCATCTCCGCCAGCACCATGGCGACGGTCTCCAGCGCCTCGACCTCTTCCTCGGTGTAGTTGCGCTGGGTGCGGTTCTGCACCACCAGGACGCCAAGTACCCGCCCGCCGCGCATGATCGGCACGCCCATCAGCGACTGGTAGACTTCCTCGCCGGTTTCCGGGAAGTAGGCGAAATTGGGATGGCTCTGCGCGTCCGCCAGGGCGACCGGGCGCGCCTGGGCGGCGATGAGGCCGACAAGACCCTGGGCGACCCGCATGCGCGTCTTGTGCACGGCGGCCGGCTTCAGGCCCTTGGTGGCGAAGAGTTCCAGCACGTCGCCGCTGCGCAGCAGGTAGATCGAGCAGACCTCGGCGACGATGTCCTGGGCGATGAGGTCGACCACCTTGTCGAGCCGCGTCTGGCTCGACCCCTTGCCCTTCATCAGGTCGCGCAGCAGCCGCAGCAGACGGCGCGATCCCGCCCAGCCCGGGTCGATGCCGGGCGGCGCGCTCACTCTCCCGCTCCCCGGCCGGCGGTGCGGCGGGTCAGCCCTGCCAGATCACGGGGGCTAGGCCGCATCCAGGCCGTAGGCGGTGTGCAGTCCGCGCAAGGCAAGCTCGGTGTACTCCTCGGCGATCAGCACGGAAACCTTGATCTCGGAGGTGGAAATCACCTGGATGTTGATGCCGCGCTCGGCCAGCGCTGTGAACATCTGCTGGGCGACGCCGGCGTGGCTGCGCATGCCGACGCCGATGACTGAGACCTTCACCACGTTGGCGTCCGAGCGCAGTTCTTCGAACTTCAGTTCCGCCTGGCGGCTGCGCAGCACCTGCACGGCGCGCTCCAGTTCGGCCTTGCCGACGGTGAAGGTGAGGTCGGTGCGCCCGGTCTCGGCGGAGACGTTCTGCACGATCATGTCCACGTTGATCGCCGCCTCGGCCAGCGGACCGAAGATCTTGGCCGCGACGCCCGGCTGGTCCGGCACGCGCAGCAGCGTGATCTTGGCTTCGTCGCGGCTGTAGGCGATGCCAGAGACAAGGGCTTGTTCCACGATCTCATCCTCGTCGACGACTAGGGTTCCGGGAGAATTCTCGAAGCTGGACAGCACCTGGACCCGCACATGGTGCTTCATGGCCATCTCGACCGAGCGGGTCTGCAGCACCTTGGCCCCCTGGGAGGCCATCTCCAGCATCTCCTCGTAGGTGATTCTATCCAGCTTGCGGGCCTTGGCAACGATACGCGGGTCGGTGGTGTAGACGCCATCCACGTCGGTGTAGATATCGCAGCGCTCGGCCTGCAGCGCGGCGGCCAGCGCCACCGCCGAGGTGTCGGAGCCGCCGCGGCCCAGGGTGGTGATGCGCCCGGCCGGGTCGATACCCTGGAAGCCGGCGACAACCGCGACCTGGCCCTCGCCGAAGCGACGCACCACATCGTCCACCGCGATGTTCTCGATGCGCGCAGAGCCGTGCGAGTCGTCGGTGACGATCGGGATCTGCCAGCCCATCCAGGAGCGCGCCGGCACCCCCATGGACTGCAAAACGATGGCCATCAGGCCGGAGGTCACCTGCTCGCCGGAGGAGACCACCACGTCGTATTCGCGCAGGTCCGCAAGCCTCGCCGCGTCGCTGACCAGCTTGACCATAGCATTGGTCACGCCGGCCATGGCGGAAACCACCACGGCGACCTCGTTGCCGGCCTCGACCTCGGCCTTGACCCGCGTGGCGGCGCGCCGGATCCGTTCCAGGTCGGCCACCGAAGTGCCGCCGAATTTCATCACGATGCGGGCCATCGTCTTGTTCAAGCCTTGCTGCGATTTCGTTGCTGCTGCTGCGGCCGGCCCGGCCGTCTCCAGCCCGCCCCCAGGCCACCGGCGCGCAAGTCCCCGCCCGGCCGCTTTCCCGGCTTGGAAGGTTGCCCGCAAAGCGGCGGCTATCCATACTCTTAGCGCTGCCCCAGCGCAAGTACGGGGGGCAGGCGGAGCGGCCGGAATCCGCGACAGCCGGCATCATTGGATATCGAGGTGACAGGGATGGCCGAGCGCCAGAAGCGACCCCCGGAGACTGCTGCAGGACGGCCAGCGGCGAGCATCGATGCGCCCAGCATCGATGAGGGGGAGATCGCCAAGTTCACCGCCATCGCCGAGGCCTGGTGGGACCCGGACGGCAAGTTCCGCCCGCTGCACCGGGTCAATCCGGTGCGCCTGAGCTTCATCCGCGACCGGCTCTGCGCCCACTTCGGGCGCGACCCGATGGCGGACAGGCCTCTGCAAGGGCTGAAGCTGCTGGATGTCGGCTGCGGCGGCGGTCTGCTGACGGAACCGCTGGCGCGCCTCGGCGCCGCGGTGACCGGCCTGGATGCCGCCGAAAAGAACGTGCGCATCGCCGCGCTGCACGCGGCGGAGTCCGGCGTGACGGTCGACTACCGTCACGGCAGCGTCGAAGAACTCGCTGCAGGCAATGAGTCGTTCGATGCGGTGCTGACCATGGAGGTGGTGGAGCACGTCGCCGATGTCGGCTCCTTCCTCGGCGCCGCGGCGGCGCTGGTACGCCCGGGTGGCGTCATGGTGCTGTCGACCCTGAACCGCACGCCCAAGGCGTTTCTCATGGCCATCGTCGGGGCGGAATACGTGCTGCGCTGGCTGCCGCGCGGCACCCACGACTGGCGCCGCTTCTTGAAGCCGTCGGAACTGGCGGCGGCATTGCGCCGCGCCGGCCTGAACGTCGAGGAGGTCTGCGGTATGGCTTACAACCCGCTGACCGACGGCTGGCGTCTCGCGCCGCGCGACCTGGACGTCAATTACATGATGCTGGCGCTGAAGCCCGAGGCTTCCGAGGCTTAGGAGTTCTCTCTGGGCAGCCAGGGCACGCGGGCGACCTCGATGCCCTCGTCCTCCAGCGCCTTGGCCTCGTCATCCGAGGTTTCCCCGTAAATGCCGCGCGGATCGGTTTCGCCGTAGTGGATCTTGCGCGCTTCCTCGGCAAAGGCGCCGCCGACATAGTCGCAGTTCTTCTCCACATGGGCGCGCAACTCGCGCAGCAGACCACGCAGCCGGCCGGCCTTCTCCGCATCGGCGAGCGCGACCTCGGGCACCGGCGCGGGGGCGTCAGGCTGCGCGGGCGCCGAGCCGCGACCTTTCTTGGCGACCACGTTGGGCGCCATCAACGCCTTCGCCACTTTCCTGCTGCCGCAGACCGGGCAAAGCACCTTGCCGCCCGCCACCTGCTCGGTGAAGCTGGCGCTGTCCGGAAACCAAGCCTCGAAAACGTGGTCCTTACGGCACTTGAGATCGAAGACGATCATGGCAAATCGCAGGTCCTCAACAAGAAAAATCCAGAAAGAGCACTTTGCGAAAACTGCTAGGCTTACTTCGTATAGATATGAAGGTTGGATGATCCTTCCAAGGAAACAAATAAGGTGAAACCGTCCTTCCGTCAAAGCACTGAAATATCCCACGCTTCCGCCGAGCCCTCGGCCTGGGTGGTGCGCTTCGTGCCGCTCGTCCCCACGGGCTCGCCGGTGCTGGACCTTGCCTGCGGCAGCGGGCGTCACAGCCGGCTGTTTCTGCAACGCGGCCACCCGGTGCTGGCAGTCGACCGCGACCTCTCGCGCCTGGGTGACCTGGCGGCCCATCCGCGCCTGGAGGCCCTGGCCTGCGACCTGGAAGACGGCAGCGTGCCGGCCTTCTTCAAGCGCCGTTTCGGCGCCATTGTGGTGACCAACTACCTGCACCGGCCGCTGTTCGGCCTCCTCGCGGCGGCGCTGGCGCCCGGCGGGATCCTCCTCTACGAGACCTTCGCCAAGGGCAACGAGCGCTTCGGCAAGCCCAGCAATCCCGCTTTCCTGCTGGACAAAGGCGAACTGCTGCGCGCCTTTC
Source organism: Pelagibius sp. 7325 (assembly GCF_037652055.1). NCBI lineage: Bacteria > Pseudomonadati > Pseudomonadota > Alphaproteobacteria > Rhodospirillales > Rhodovibrionaceae > Pelagibius > Pelagibius sp. 7325. The sequence continues at coordinate 1,501,485 of NZ_JBBKAH010000002.1, read as the reverse complement.
GGGACAAACTGAAGGTGATCGCCTACGAGGATATGGTTGTAGAGGCGCCGCGCCCCGCAGCGCTGCAACGGCTTTGCGCGCAATCCGAACCGGCGGATTAGCCGGCCGGCTTCAGCAAGGCATCAAGCTTGTGGCTGGATTCCAGGGCAAAAAGGTCGTCACAGCCGCCGATGTGGCGGTCGTCGATGAAGATCTGCGGCACCGAGGTGCGCCCGCCGCTGCGCTCCACCATCTCGGCCCGGCGCGAAGGATGCATCATCACGTCGATCTCCGTAAAGGAGACCCCCTTCTGTTCGAGCAGCTTCTTGGCCCGATAGCAGAACCCGCAGAGCATGCTGGAATAGACTTCGACTTTTGCCATGGCTGACCGGTCATCTCCTTCGCGGCCCGTCACGGAACCGCCATACCTCAAGCCGTCAATCTAAGGAGCCGGCGTCCGCTTTTCCAGGGGGGCGCGCCTTTCCGGGGGCGGGTCAGTCCCGCACGGCGCGGGCGAGCACCAGCACCTCGACCTCGACCGCACCGCCCTTGAGAGCCGCGCGGGCACAGGCGGATACCGTCGCCCCGGTGGTCATCACGTCGTCGACCAGCAGCAGGCGGCGCCCGCGCAGCAATTCGCCGCGGCGCGGATGCACGGCGAAGGCGCCGGCAACGTTGCGCTGGCGCTCGGCGCGGCTGAGGTGGCCCTGCGACGGCGTCGCCCGCCGGCGCACCAGCAGATCGGGCACCACCGGCAGGCCGCTCGCGCGGCCCAGCGCCTGGGCCAGGAGAGCCGCCTGGTTGAAGCGCCGGGCGAAGAGGCGGCGCCAGTGCAGCGGCACCGGCGCGATGAGATCCGCCTCGGCCAGCAGGTCGCGGCCGCTGCGCGCCAGCCAGGCCGCGAAGGGCGGCGCCGCCTCGGTGCGGTCGCCGTGCTTGAAGCCCAGCAGCAGCGGTCGGCTGCCGTCATCATAGCGCATCACCGCCCGCGCCCGGCGGAACGGCGGCGGCGCGGCAAGGCAGGCGCCGCATTCCAGGCCCTCGGCCGCGCCCCCGGCCGCTTCCTCTTCCGATCCGAAGGCAAACGGCAGGCCGCAGCAGCGACACAACGGCTCCGTGACGAAAGTGATGGCCGACCAGCAGGCCGGGCAGAGCGCGCCCTGTGCCGCCACCAGGGCGCCGCAGCCGAGGCAGCGCGGCGGCAGCACGAGATCGAGCGCCCAAGCGAAGGTGCGGGCGAGGGGACGGCCCGATGGACGGGCGAGCGGGCGGGCATCCGGCAGCATCGGGAAGCGATCGTCGCCGGAGCTTCCCCCGGGGTCAACTGCCGGGGTCAACCGCCGGCGTCAACGGCTGGCGTCGACGGCCGGGTACCAGCCTTTTCCCGAAGGCTGCGCCGCGCCATAGTGCGGGCGATGACCGAAAGCCGCGAAATCTTCGACCGCCGGGTGCTGCGCCGTCACCGGACGCGCGCCGCCGCCGGCATCGCCGGCCACGACTTCCTGATCCGCGAGGTCGCCGAACGCCTGCTCGATCGCCTGGAGGACATCCGCCGGCGCTTTCCGCTGGCGCTCGACCTCGGCTGCCACCACGGCGTGGTCGGCGAGCTGCTGGCCGGAAATCCCGCCGGCCTGGGCGGCATCGAAACCCTGGTGCAGGCCGATCTCTCGCCGGCCATGGCACGGCAGGCGGCCGCCAAGGGCCGCCCCACTCTGGTCGCGGATGAAGAAGCGCTACCCTTCGCCGAGGGCTCGCTCGACCTCGTGCTGTCGGTGCTGAGCCTGCACTGGGTCAACGACCTGCCCGGCACCCTGCTGCAGATCGCCCGCGCGCTGAAGCCCGACGGCCTGTTCCTCGCCGCGATGATCGGTGGCGACAGCCTGAAGGAGTTGCGCGAGGCGCTGATGCAGGCGGAGATCGAGGTGGAGGGCGGCGTCAGCCCGCGCGTCTCGCCCTTCGCAGACCTGCGCGACCTGGGCGGGCTGCTGCAGCGCGCCGGATTTGCCCTGCCGGTCGCCGACGTCGACACCCTGACCGTCACCTACTCTTCGGCGCTGGCGCTGATGCACGATCTCCGGGGCATGGGCGAGAGCGGCACCGACCGCAACCGCCGCCGCGGAATGAGCCGCCGCGAGACGCTGCTGCGCGCGGCGGCGGTCTACCAGGAGACCCGCGCGGACGCCGCCGGGCGCATTCCGGCGACATTCGAGATTCTCTATCTGACCGGCTGGGCGCCGCATGCCTCGCAGCCGCAGGCCTTGAGACCCGGCAGCGCCCAGGCACGCCTTGCCACGGCGCTGGACAGCACCGAGGTCTCAGCCGGCGAAAAGACCGGCAAGAAGAACTAGGGCAGCGGCTGGAATCAGCCCAGCCGCTGATCGGGAACGCCGCGATCCCGCGAGGCGCGCGCGTGACCCTCTTCCGTCGCGGCCCGGCGGAAGTAATTCAAAACGAACACCCTCACCCCGGCGGTGAGGCCGGATTGGGTGCGGTCGCGGTCGATCTGTGTGCAGATGTCGTGGAGACTGCGTCCTTCGCGGGCGCAGATCTCGTTCAATGCATCCCACATTTCCGGCTCAAGCCGGATACTCGTCCGCCTGTCCGCGAGCGTAATATTGCGGCTAATCAGCGTAGACACGGGACCCGAAGAAAATCGTTTCAAGAAATAACAATCGTTGAAAGTTCACTTTAACTCCCAGCAACCGACAGTAGCAAGCACTCTCCGCCCGTTCCCGGAAATGTCGCAGCACCTCGCTTCGGCCTCTTACCGTTTGCACGGTAACGGCCTGTTTTGCAGAGTAGGGAGAGGTTAAAGCAGATCGCGCAGCAGGGCGACCAAAGGAACGTCGGCCGGCGGCATGGGATAGTCGGCCAGGCGTGCCGGCCGCACCCAGGCCAGGCGCTGGCCCTCGCGGCCGCGCGGCTCGCCGTGCCAGGTGCGGCAGGCATAGAGCGGCATCAGCAGGTGGAAATCGTCATAGGCGTGAGAGGCGAAGGCGATCGGCGCGAGGCAGCTCTGCCGGGTGTCGATGCCCAGTTCCTCGTGCAGCTCGCGCACCAGGGCGGCCTCCGGGGTTTCGCCTTCGTGCACCTTGCCGCCGGGAAATTCCCAGAGACCGGCCATCGAGCGGCCCTGCGGGCGCTCGGCGATCAGAACGCGGCCGTCGATGTCGACCAGCGCGCCAGCGGCGACCAGCAGGATCGCCTTCGCCTGGGCGGACGCCCCCCGCGCATCGTCGCGCCAGCAGCCCGATTCGGCCGGTCCCGCGCTCTCCGCCAAGCGATTAGCTCCGATAGTCGGCGTTGATGGATATGTAGCCGTGGGTCAGGTCGCAGGTCCACACCGTGGCCTTGCCGCGCCCGATACCGATGTCGACCTCGATGTCGATCTCCTGGCCCTTCATGTGCGCGGCGACCGGCGTTTCGTCATAGTCCGGCACCACCTCGCCCGCGGCGGCGACCTGCACCCCGCCGATGGCGATGCCCAAACGGTCGCGGTCGGCCTTCTCGCCCGACTTGCCGACCGCCATGACGATGCGGCCCCAGTTGGCGTCCTCGCCGGCGATGGCGGTCTTCACCAGCGGCGAATTGGCGATGGCGAGGCCGATGCGCCGCGCAGCGTTGCGCGAGGCCGCGCCGCGCACCCGGACGGTGATGAACTTGCCGGCGCCCTCGCCGTCGCGCACCACCTGCTGGGCGAGGTCGGCCAGGAGATCGTCGAGCGCCGCGCGGAAAGCGGCGAGTCTCGGGTCGCGCGGTTCGCTGACACGCGGATGCTTGGCCTTGCCGGTGGCCCCCATCAACAGGGTGTCGCTGGTCGAGGTGTCGCCGTCGACGGTGATGCAGTTGAACGACTTGTCGACACCCTCGCGCAGCATCGCCTGCAGCAGCGGCGCCGGCAGGCGCGCGTCGGTGAACACGAAGGACAGCATGGTTGCCATGTCCGGCGCGATCATGCCGGAGCCCTTGGCGATGCCGGCGATGGTCACCGGCTTGCCGCCGATCTCGGTCTGGCGCACCGCCGCCTTGGGATAGGTGTCGGTCGTCATGATCGCCTCGGCCGCGTCCTTCAGAGCGTCGGGCTTCAGCTTTTTGGGCAGGCTGCCGATGGCCTTGACGAACTTTTCCGTCGGCAGCGGCTGTCCGATGACGCCGGTGGAAGCAGCCAGCACGTCCTGCCGGCGGCAACCGAGGCTGGCCGCCACCGCCTCGACGACGCGGCGCACCGAGGTCTCGCCGGTCTTGCCGGTGAAGGCGTTGGCATTGCCCGAGTTCACGATGATGGCGCGGGCACGGCCGTGCGGCAGCTGCTGACGGCACCAGTCGACCGGTGCCGAGGCAGTCTTGGAGCGGGTCAGCACGCCGGCGACGGTGCTGCCGGCGTCCATCACCATGAGGCAGACGTCCGTACGCCCCTTGTACTTGATGCCGACGGCGGCCGTCGCGATTGAGAGCCCGGCGATCGGCGGCAGGGCTGGAAAGCTGTTCGGTGCCAAAGGAGAGCGCGTCAGGGCCAAGGCAGAATTCCCCGCTGAGGTCGCGGCGGACCTCAGCAAGGTCCGCCGCGAGTGGGTCCAGTTACTTATTGTCAGTCATGCGTTGCCGGCGCCTCAGTTGTTGGCAGGCGCGGCCGGTTCGGCAGCGCCGTCCTGCGGTGCCTCGGCGGGTGCGTTCTCCGCGGGAGTGTCCCCCTCCGCTGGCTTGCCGAGCAGGATTTCGATCTCGGCACCCTCGCGCAGGTCGGCATAGACTTCCTCCACCGCCTCCTGGGAGATCTGGTCGCGCAGCTGGCCCTCGACCTCGGCCTTGGCCGGCGGCTCGGTCATCGTGCTGCCTTCCAGCTTGATCACGTGAAAGCCGAACTGGGTCTTCACCGGCTCCTTGGAGTAGGTACCGACCTCCATGGCGAAGGCGGCATCGGAGAAGGCCGGCACCATCTCGCCTTCCTTGAACGGCGGCAGCTCGCCGCCGTTGGCGCCGCTCGGGCCGGTCGACTTCTCCTTGGCCAACTCGGCGAAGTCGGCGCCGCCGTCCAGCGCGCCGATGACTTCCTTCGCCTCCTCCTCGGTCTCGACCAGGATGTGGCGGGCCTGCAGCTGACGCTGCGGCGGGTTCTCCTCCAGGAATTTCTGGTAGGCGGCCTCGACCTTGTCTTCGGTCACGCGCTCGTCGATGGCGCGGGTCAGGTAGGTCTGACCGATGATGAGATCGGCGATCTTGCCGACCCGGCGCTCCACGTCGGCATCGTCGGCCAGGCCGGCCTCGCGGCCCGCCTGGGTCGACAGCGCGTTGTTCACCAGCTGGTCGAGGATCTGCGGCATCAGCAGCTGTACCTGGCCCTGCAGTTGCGGCGGCAGCTGCTGGATGAAGGCGGCGAGGTCGGTTTCGGTGATCGCCTTGCCGTTCACCATGGCGACCGCCTCGCCTTCGTCTTGCGCCGCGGCGTCGGCCGCGTCGGTGCTCTCGGTGGACGACTCCGCCATGGCGTCAGCGGGTGTGTCCGCCGGTGCGCTGGCCATCTCGCCTTGCGGCATGTACGGCATGACCAGCGGCTGAGCCACGACGGCGATCACCGCGCCGATCACGGCGGCGCCGATCAGCGCGGCGACTAACGACAACTTGCTCATCGAAAAAATCTCCTTTGGGGGCGCGAAGCCCCGTCAATAACGGGTCCCGGCGGCGGGCCGATCCCTCGCCGGGCTGTTTCTTTGCCGGACTACTCCTTGGCGGGCGCTTCCCCGGCCTGTCCGGCTTCCGGGCCGACAGCGGCGCCGGCGTCTTCCGGAAACATCTCAAGGGCGGCTTGCTGGCGCAGCGCGATCAGCAGGCGGTCCACCGCCAGCTTGGTAGCTTCCTCGCGCAGCTTGTCCTGCATGTCGAGAAAGGAAGGAATGTCATCGGCGCGGCGGTCGACCAGCAGGATGACGTGCCAGCCGAACTCGGTCCGCACCGGCGCGTCGGTGTAATGGCCCGGTTCCAGGGCCAGCGCCGCCTCGGCGAAGGCCGGCGCCATGCGGCTGGGATGGAAGTAGCCGAGATCGCCGCCGCGGTCCGCCGAGGTGCCCTGGGAAAGCTCCGTCGCCAGCGAGATGAAGACCTCACCGGCGTCGAGGCGGGCGATCGCCGCCTCGGCGGCCTCCCGGCTGTCCAGCAGGATGTGACGGGCGCGGATCTCGCGGTCGCCGCGGCGCGCCGCCACCAAGGCGTCATAGCGCTGGCGCAGGGCGGCGGTGGTGACGTTTTCGGCCAGGTAGCGCTCCAGCAGGGTGCCCGACAGCACGCGGTCTTCGTAGGCGGCAATGCGCCGGCGCACCGCGGCGTCCTCGCCAAGACCCTCGGCGCGGGCGGCATCGGCCAGCAGGCGCAGGTCGACCAGGCGGTCGAGCAGAGCCGGGAACACCGACTCAATCTGTTCGCGGTAACGCTCCGGCAGGTCGTCGGCGGACGCCACCACCTCGGACCAGCGGATTTCATGCCCATTCACCCGCGCAACCACCGGGTTCTCTGCATTCATCTGCTCGAAGGCTTCCTTGAGGCGGGCGACCTCGGGACCGGCGGCGGCAGGGGCCGCCGGCGCATCGGGCAGAGGCAGCGCCTCGGACACGGTATTCTCCGGGACAGGGCTGGCGGCCGGGCTGTCCGGGGTTACGGTCTGCGCCATCCCCGCGGCCGGCAGCAGCGCCATCCCAAGCACCAAGAGCCCGGAAAACGCCCGGTTGATGCCGCCGATCCTGTTGTGTTCCTGTGCCGCCATGGCTACGCATCATGCACGGCACGGGCTATATCACAAGGGGTCAAACAGGGGAAAAATGGCGCAGAAACAAGGGCGCTAACCGGGGATTTCCGCCCGCCACGCGGCTCCCGAGGGCCCGGGCTGCATCGTTGACAGCCCGCAGCGGGGGCCCTATGTGTCACGTCACGTGAAGTGCGGCCTTCGGGCCGCCCCCTAGACATCTAAGGATCTCGCATGTTCGGCGTGCTCGCCAAGCGGCTGTTTGGGTCGGCGAATGACCGTTTCCTGAAAGGCCTGAACCCGACCGTCGCGGCGATCAACGCGTTGGAGCCGCAGTTCCAGGAGCTCAGCGACGAGGCGCTGCGCGGCCGCACCGCGGAACTGCGCGGCCGCCTGGCCCAGGGCGAGACCCTGGACGCCATCCTGCCCGAGGCCTTCGCCACGGTGCGCGAGGCCGCAAAGCGAACCCTCGGCCAGCGCCACTACGACGTCCAGCTGATCGGCGGCATAGTGCTGCACCAGGGCAAGATCGCCGAGATGAAGACCGGCGAAGGCAAGACCCTGGTCGCCACCCTGGCGGTCTACCTGAACGCCCTGGCCGGCAAGGGTGTCCACGTGGTCACCGTCAACGACTACCTGGCCAAGCGCGACGCCGCCTGGATGGGCCAGGTCTACCGCTTCCTCGGCCTGACGGTCGGCTGCATCGTGCACGGCCTCAGCGAGGACGAGCGGCGCGCCGCCTATGCCGCCGACGTCACCTATGGCACCAACAACGAATTCGGCTTCGACTATCTGCGCGACAACATGAAGTTCCGCCTGGAGGACATGGTCCAGCGGGAATTCAACTTCGCCATCGTCGACGAGGTCGATTCGATCCTCATCGACGAGGCGCGCACGCCGCTGATCATTTCAGGCCCAGCCGAAGATTCCTCTGCCTCCTACATCGCGGTCAACAAGCTGCTGCCGCAGCTGACCGACGAGGACTTCGAGAAGGACGAAAAGGCGCGCTCGGTCACCTTCACCGAGACCGGCGCCAATCACATGGAAGAGCTGCTGCGCGAGGCCGGCCTGATCGAGGAAGGCGGCCTCTTCGACATCCAGAACGTCTCGCTGCTGCATCACGCCAACCAGGGGCTGCGGGCGCACAAGCTGTTCAGCCGAGATACCGATTACATCGTCAAGGACGACAAGGTCGTCATCATCGACGAGTTCACCGGGCGCATGATGGAGGGCCGACGCTATTCCGAAGGCCTGCACCAGGCGCTGGAGGCCAAGGAAGGCGTCACCATCCAGCAGGAAAACCAGACGCTGGCCTCGATCACCTTCCAGAACTACTTCCGCCTCTACCCCAAGCTGGGCGGCATGACCGGCACGGCGATGACCGAGGCCGGCGAGTTCCTGGAAACCTACAACCTGGAAGTCATCGAGATCCCGACCAACGTCCAGGTGGTCCGCAAGGACTGGGACGACGAGGTTTACCGCACGGCGCGCGAGAAGTACGACGCGGTGCTGGAGCAGGTGCGTGAGTGCCAGCAGCGCGGCCAGCCGATCCTGGTCGGCACGGTCTCCATCGAAAAGTCCGAGATGCTGGCCGAGGCGCTGAAAAAGGCCGGCATCAAGCACCAGGTGCTGAATGCCCGCTTCCACGAGCAGGAAGCCTTCATCATCGCCCAGGCCGGCGTGCCCGGCGCCGTCACCATCGCCACCAACATGGCCGGTCGCGGCACCGACATCCAGCTGGGCGGCAACCTGGAAATGCGCACCGCCCACGAGGCCGCGCACATCGAGGACGAAACGGCGCGCGCCGAGAAGATCGAGCAGATCAAGGCGGAGATCGAAGCCGCCAGGCAGCAGGCGCTGGCCGCCGGCGGCCTGTTCGTGGTCGGCTCCGAGCGCCACGAAAGCCGGCGCATCGACAACCAGCTGCGCGGCCGCTCCGGCCGCCAGGGCGATCCCGGCGCCTCCAAGTTCTTCCTCTCCCTGGAAGACGACCTGATGCGCATCTTCGGCTCCGAGCGCATGGACTCCATGCTGCAGAAGCTGGGCCTGCAGGAAGGCGAGGCGATCGTCCACCCCTGGGTCAACAAGGCCTTGGAAAAGGCGCAGCAGAAGGTCGAGGCGCGCCACTTCGAGGGCCGCAAGTACCTGCTGAAGTACGACGACGTGATGAACGACCAGCGCAAGGTGGTCTTCGAGCAGCGCAAGGACCTCATGCGCGCCGCCGACGTGCAGGAAACCGTCACCGAGATGCGCGACGACGTGATCGACGCGCTGGTCTCGCGCTTCATTCCGCACAATGCCTATGCCGAGCAGTGGCAGACGGACTCGCTGCACGAGGAGGCGCTGCGGCTCTTCGGCCTCGACCTGCCGATCCAGGACTGGGCGAAGGAAGAGGGCATCGCCGACCAGGAGATCAAGGAGCGCATCGGCACCGCGGTGAAGCAGCGCATGGCGGCCAAGACCGCCAACTTCGGTCCCGAAGTCATGCGCGGCCTGGAAAAGCAGATCCTGCTGCTGGTGCTGGATCGCCAGTGGAAGGACCACCTGCTGTCGCTCGACCACCTGCGCCAGGGCGTGCAGCTGCGCGCCTACGGCCAGCGCGACCCGCTGATCGAGTACAAGCGCGAGGCCTTCGACCTGTTCGAGAGCATGCTGGCCGAGGTGCGCGAGGAGACCGTGAGCCTCTTGAGCCGCGTCGAACTGCGCCCGCAGGAGCCTGTCCAGGTGCCGCGTCCGCGCCAGGAAATGCACGAAGGCCGCGAGGACGTGGCGCTTTCCGGCTCGGGGGCCGCCGGCACCGCGGCCGAGACCCCGCGCCCCTCCGGCACCGCGGCGCAGCAGCCGGTGACGAGCCGCGCCGCCGGCGCCGGCGTCGCGGAGATCGACCCGAAAGACCCCTCTACCTGGGGCAAGGTCTCGCGCAATGCCGCCTGTCCCTGCGGCTCCGGCAAGAAATACAAGCACTGCCACGGCAAGCTGAGCTGACGGCGAGAGCCTCCACGGCACCATGGATCCTCGGGTCGAGCCCGAGGATGACATCTGAGAAGCTGCTTCACTCCCCCGCCCGCTGCAGGTTCAGATAGCCGTCGCGGGTCTGCGGCAGCTTGCGCTCCAGAATTCTTGAAGCGATTACCGTGCGCAGGATCTGCGCGGTGCCACCGCCGATGGTGAACATGCGCGCGTCGCGCACCATGCGCTCCAGGGGGTTGTTGCGCGAGTAGCCCGCGGCGCCGAAGACCTGCAGCGCGTCGTTGCTGACCTTGATCGCCATCTCCGAGGCGAAGACCTTTGCTTGAGCCGCTTCCAGCACGTCGGGAAAGCCCTCGCCGCAGTCGGCCGCATTGTGGATGAGGGCGCGCGCGGCGGCGAGCTGCGTCGCCATGTCGGCCAGCATCCACTGCAGGCCCTGGAACTCGGCGATCGGGCGCCCGAACTGCTCGCGCTTTCCGCTATAGGCCAGCGCGTGTTCGTAAGCCCCCTGGGCGATCCCCAAGGCCACCGTCGCGGCGCCGACGCGCTGGGCGTTGTAGGCGGACATGAGGGCGCCGAAGCCGCGCCGCAGGCCCTGCGGCGGCAGCAGCAGCATGTCGTCGGGGATTTCGAGATCTTCGAACAGGATCTCGGTTTCCGGTATGCCGCGCAGGCCCATGGTCGGTTCGCGCCGGCCGATCCTGAGGCCCTTGGGCGTACCGGTCTCCGGGTGGCGCACGGCGATGAAGCCGCCGATGCCCTGCTCCACGCCGTTCTCGAACACCCGCGCGAAGATCAGATGCAGCTGCGAGACGCCGCCCCCGGTGATCCAGTGCTTGCCGCCATTGAGGACGTAGCGGTCGCCGCGCTTGTCGGCCCGCGTGGTCATCTCAGTGGCGGCGCTGCCGGCGCCCGGCTCGGTGATGCAGATCGCCGGCTTGTCGCCTGAGAGCACCTGCTGCGCCGCGAGTTTTTTCTGGGCCTCGCTTCCGTAGGCCATGATGGCGCTGACCGCGCCCATGTTGGCTTCCACCGCGATGCGCCCGGTGACGCCGCAGACCCTCGCCATCTCCTCGATGACCAGACAGACCTCAAGGAAGCCGAGACCCGGGCCGCCGTAGGCCACTGGGATTGTCATGCCGAAGAACCCGGCCTCGCGCAGTGCACGGCAGTTGTCCCAGGGATAGGCCTCATCGCGGTCGACCTGCGCGGCCCTGGGGGCGATCACCGCCGCGGCCAGTTCCCGCGCCTTCTGGCGGATGCCTTCCTGTTCCTGCGTCAGCCGTGTCATGGCGCCCGTCCTCCCGATTGTTTTACCGGAAGTATCCGGGTCGGGGCCCGGGCGGGTCAAGGCGTGTGGCCGGCCTCACTCAGACGGTAGCGGCTCCCGCCAGTGGTGGCAGGCGACCTTGTGGGCGTCGCCGCTGCCGTCCTCTTCCAGGACGGGCACCTCGCGGGCGCAGAGTTCGGTCGCCTTGGGACAGCGGGTGCGGAAGACGCAGCCCGAGGGCGGCGCCAGCGGCGACGGCAGATCGCCCTGCAGCACCAGGCGCTGCTTCGCCCGCTCCTTGTCCGGATCGGGGATCGGCACGGCGGAGATGAGGGCCTGGGTATAGGGATGGCGCGGGCGCCGGTAGATGGCGTCGCGGTCGGCGATCTCCATCACCTTGCCGAGGTAGAGCACCATGATGCGGTGGCTGATGTGGCGCACGACGGAAAGGTCGTGGCTGATGAACAGCAGCGAGAGGCCGAACTCCTGCTGCAGCCGCATCAGCAGGTTTACGATCTGCGCCTGGATCGAGACGTCGAGGGCCGAAACCGGCTCGTCGCAGACGATCAATTTGGGGTCCAGCACCATGGCGCGGGCGATGCCGATGCGCTGGCACTGGCCGCCGGAGAACTCGTGCGGATAGCGGTTGATCATCTGCGGCAACAGGCCGACGCGCTGCATCATCTCCTTCACCTTGGCCTTCATGGCGTTGCGCCCGATGCCCGGGTGGAAGGTGTGCAGCGGCTCGGCGATGATCTCGCCCACCGTCATGCGCGGGTTGAGGCTGGCCAGCGGGTCCTGGAAGATGATCTGCATGTCCTCGCGCCTGGCCCGCATCGCCCGGGGCTCCAGCGCGGCAAGATCCTGACCCAGCCACACGGCGCGGCCCGCCGTCGGCTCAATGAGGCGCAGGATGGCGCGGCCCAGGGTCGACTTGCCGCAGCCCGACTCGCCAACGATCCCCAGGGTCTCGCCGGCCTTCAGTTCGAAACTCACCCCATCGACGGCCTTCAGGGGGGCGTAGCGGCCAACCAGGATACCGCCGACGCGCATTTCGAAGTGGACTTTGAGGTCCTCGACCGAAAGAAGAGTCTCGCTCATGCCGGCACCTCCACCTTGGCCTCGGCGGTCTCGAGGTTTTCCAGGTGGCAGGCCTTGGCTCTCCCCTTTTCCGGGGCTTCACCCAGGCTGCGCAAGGCCGGCTCCTCGCGGCGGCAACGCTCGAAGGCATAGGGGCAGCGCTCCTGATAGGCGCAGCCCTGCGGCAGCCTCTGCAGGTTGGGCGGCTGGCCGGGGATCGCCTGCAGCGCCGAGGCGCCGTGCTCGTCGATGCGCGGCATCGACTGCAGGAGGCCCAGGCTGTAGGGGTGCTGCGGCCGGTAGAAGATATCGCGCACGCTGCCGGTTTCCACCACGCGCCCGGCGTACATCACCATGACCCGGTCGCAGAGGCCGGCGACAACGCCGAGGTCGTGGGTGATCATGATGATCGCCGTGTCGAAGTCGCGCTTGAGGTCGGCCATGAGGTCGAGGATCTGTGCCTGGATGGTGACGTCCAGCGCGGTGGTCGGCTCGTCGGCGATCAGCAGGTCAGGCTCGCAGAGCAGCGCCATGGCGATCATCACCCGCTGGCGCATGCCGCCGGAGAACTCGTGCGGATAGAGGTCGAAACGGTCCTTAGCCGAGGGAATGCCGACGCGATCGAGCATCTCGATGCCGCGGCGCCGCGCCTCGGCCTCGCCGGCGCCCTTGTGCTCCATCAGCACCTCGGTCATCTGCCGGGAGATGCGCAGATAGGGGTTCAGCGAAGTCATCGGGTCCTGGAAGATCATCGACAGGGTGACGCCGCGAAACTTGTTCAACGCGCGCGCCGGCAGGCCGAGGATCTCCTGGTCGCGGTAGCGTACTGAGCCCGTCGCCTTCCCGTTCTTGGCCAGGAGACCCATGATCGACAGAAAGATCTGTGTCTTGCCGGAGCCGGACTCGCCGACCACACCGAGTGTTTCCCCGGGTACGATGTGGAAGGACACGTCGTTCACCGCATGGACCTCGCCGTCCTGCGTGGCAAAGCGCGTGTCGAGGTGCTTCACGTCGAGAATGGCCGCCATCGCCAGGCCCCCTAGCGGTCTTTCGGATCGAGGGCGTCGCGCAGCCCGTCGCCGATGAAGTTGAAGGCAAAGAGCGTCGCCGCCAGGAACGTCGCCGGGAAGACCAGCATCCACGGCGCAAACTCCATCACCTTGGCGCCCTCGGAGATCAGCACGCCCCAGGAGGTCAGCGGCTCCTGCACGCCCAGACCCAGGAAGGAGAGGAACGATTCGGTCAGGATCACCTGGGGAATGGTCAGCGTCATGTAGACGATGACCGGCCCCAGGACGTTGGGGATGACGTGGCGGAAGATGATTTTGGTGTTGGATACGCCGCCGGCCTGTGCCGCCTCGATGAACTCCTTGCGCTTCACCGCGATGGTCTGCCCCCGCACGATGCGGGCCATGGTGAGCCATTCGACGGCCCCCAGCGCCACGAAGATGAGAAAGATGTTCCGCCCGAAGACCACCATCAGCATGATGACGAAGAACATGAAGGGCAGCGAATAAAGCACGTCGACAATGCGCATCATCAGGTTGTCGATGCGCCCGCCCATGAAGCCGGCGACGGCGCCGTAGGTGACGCCGATGACCAGCGACACCGTCGTCGCCAGCAGGCCCACCGCCAGCGAGACCCTGGCGCCGTAGAGCACGCGGATGAACATGTCGCGCCCGTTGCCGTCGGTGCCGAACCAGTGGGCGTTGGCGAAGTCCGGCGGCGCCTGGATGCGGTCCCAGTAGATCTCGTCGTAGGGATGTGGGCTGAGGAGCGGCGCAAAGAGCGCCAGGAATGCGATGATCCCCAGCACCGCCATGGAGACTACCGCCGCCTTGTTGCGCAGCAGGCGCGCGAGGGCGTCCTGCCACAGGCTGCGTCCCTGGAACTCCTCGACCGGCACGAGGCCGTCCGTGCTCGCCGTGGTATGGATCATCAGCTGTACCTCACCTTGGGATCGAGCACAGTATAGAGCAGGTCGACCACGAGATTGAGCAGCATGATCAGCACCGCGTAGACGATGACGACGCCCATAACCAGAGGATAGTCGCGGTTGAGGGCCGCGTTCACGAAGTAGGTGCCGATGCCGGGCACGCCGAAGATGGTCTCGATGACCACCGAGCCGGTCATCACCGCAGCCGTCGCCGGGCCGAGGTAGGACACCACCGGCATCATGGCGCCCTTGAGGGCGTGGCGCACGACGACGAGGCGTTCGCGCAGGCCCTTGGCGCGCGCGGTGCGCACGAAGTTGGAATTCAGGACCTCCACCATGGAGCCACGAGTCAGCCGCGACACATAGGCGATCTGCGGCAGCGCCAGGGCGATGACCGGGAGAACCTTGTAGCGCAGTTCGCCGGTACCCCAGCCGGAGGTCGGCAGCAGGTCGAGATAGACGCCGAGCACCAGGGAGAGCAGCGGCGCCATGACGAAGTTGGGCACCGCGATTCCGATCATCGAGATCGACATGACGGAAAAGTCGGTACCGCTGTTCTGGCGCAGCGCCGCCAGGGTGCCGGATGAAACCCCAATGATGAGCGCCAGCAGGATCGCGGAGAATCCGAGTTCCATGGACGCCGGCGCGCCGGAAGCGATCAACTCGCCGACCGAGAAGTCGCGGATCTTCAGCGAAGGCCCGAAGTCGCCCTTCAGGATGCGGCCAAGGTAGAGGAAGTACTGCTCGACCAGCGGCTTGTCGAGATCATAGGCCGCCTGGATATTTTTTTCGATTTCCGGCGGCAGGGCGCGGTCCGAGTCGAAAGGACCGCCGGGCGCCAGCCGCATCATGAAGAAGGCGACGGTGATGATGACGAACAGGGTCGGTACGGCGGTAATCAGGCGCCGGAGGGCATAGGACAGCATGGCCGCGAAGCTCCCTTCACGAAATGCGGTGCCGGCCCGGCAGGCCCCCGGATGGGGAGCCCGCCGGTCCGTTCGTGGGAAGCGACGCTTACTGCTTCAGATCTAAGAAGCGGGTCGGGTGACGGTCCGGGGCGTTGTCGACCCAGCCGACCACCTTAGGCGAAATCAGCTGCTTGGAGACGTAATAGAAGATCGGCGCCACCGGCTGGCCGTCCATGGCCACTTCCTCGGCCTGGCGCAGGATCTTCGCCCGCTGCTTCAGGTCGGAGACCGCCTCGGCCTCGGCCATCAGGCCGTCGAACTTCTCGTTGTTGAACTTCGAGTAGTTGATCGGCCCGCTCTTGCTCTCCATCAGGAAGAGGAAGTTCTGCGGATCGTTGTAGTCGGCGATCCAGCCGGCGCGGGCGACCTCGAAGCTGCCCTGCTTCAGATCGGCGTAGTGGATCTTGCCGTCGGTATTGAACAGCTCGGCCTCGACGCCGAGCTGCTTCCACATCGACTGCACCGCCACGGCGATGCGCTTGTGATCCTCGGCGTTGTTGTAGCGCAGGGTGATCTTCAGCGGCTTGTCGGGACCGTAGCCGGCTTCGGCCAGCAGAGCCTTGGCCTCCGTAACCGCCTCGCCGTACGGCACGCCCTGGAAGTCGGCATAGGCCGGCTCGCCGTAGTTGCCGGTGCCCGGCGGCACGAAGCTGTAGGCCGGCAGCATGCCGGTGCGCAGCACCTTGTCGGTAATCACTTCACGATTGATCGCCATGGAAAGGGCCTTGCGGACACGGGCGTCGGTGAAGGGTTCCTTGTCCGAGCGGAAGACGTAGTAGTAGATGCCGGCATAGGGCGCGATGCGCAGGCTGTCGGCCATGTTCTCGCGCAGCCAGTCGATCTGCTCCGAGGCGATGTCGCGGGCGACGTCCAATTCGCCGGCGCGGAAGCGCTGCTGCATCGCCGTGCGGTCTTCCATCGCGTAGTAGATCACCTTGTCGATGGCGACGTTCTCAGCGTCGTAGAACTTGTCGTTCTTGACCAGGGTGGCTTCGACCTTGGGCGTCCAGCTCACCAGCTTGTAGGGGCCGTTGACGACGATGTTCTCCGGCTTGGTCCAGTCGCTGCCGAGCTTCTCGACCACGTGCTTGGGCACCGGAAAGGCGGTCTGGTGGGTCAGCTGGGCGAGGAAGTAGGGTGCCGGCGCGGTCAGCTCGACCTTCAAAGTCTTGTCGTCGACCGCCTCGGCGGCCAGGGCCTCGGGCCCGGCCTTGCCGCTGTTCACGTCCTCGGCGCCCTTGATGATGTAAAGCAGGGAGGCGTATTCGGCACCGGTCTCGGGCGCCAGCAGGCGGCGCCAGGCGTAGACGAAGTCTTCGGCGGTGACCGGCGTGCCGTCGGACCAAACGTGGTCGCGCAGCTTGAAGGTGTAGGTCGTGCCGTCATCGCTGATGGTCCAGCTTTCCGCCGCACCGGCGATCGGCTCGCCATCCTGGCCGTAAGTCAGCAGGCCCATGATCATGTCGTCGCTGAGGCGGCTGGTCTGCACCGTCGAGATGTAATGCGGATCCATGGACTGCGGCTCGCCATCGTTGCCGACCCGCAGCACTTTCTCGGCCTGGGCGGCGCCGCTAAACGCCAGCGCAAGGCCTACGCCGAGAACGGCGCGCTTAAAGGATTTCAGAATCATTTTGCCACTCTCCCTGCTGTTGTCGAAGTCACCCTGCCGGCCGGAATCGGTGCGGCAGGCCGGCGTCGTTGCGCCGGGCGTTGACGGCATATTAGCGCCGCAAGGGGTATCCGGCACAAGCCCCATGCCACTTCATGACACAGCGATGGGTTGCGTTGTTCAGGGAGAAAGTGGAAGAAAATGACTGCCCGGCGACAGCAATACTCAACCAGCCGGGGAATCCGCCCTGGGGTGAGGCGCGGCTGGCCGCTCAGCCGAGGCCCTTCTGGCCCATCTCCAGGAATTTCTGGCGGCGGCCCTGCTTCAGCTGCGGGCCGCTGTCGCGCAGCAGCTCGCGCAGACCCTCTTCCAGCTTGTCGCCGACCGCGGCGATGGTCAGCTTGCCGCCGCGGTGGGCACCGCCCAGCGGCTCCGGAATGATGTCGTCGATGACGCCGAGGCGCAGCAGGTCTTGGGCGGTGAGGCGCAGCGCCTCGGCCGCCTCCTGCGCCTGCTCGCCGGAGCGCCACAGAATGGAGGCGCAGCCTTCCGGCGAGATCACCGAATAGATCGAGTGCTCGAGCATGTACACCCGGTTGGCCGCGGCCAGAGCGATGGCGCCGCCGGAGCCGCCCTCGCCGATGATGACCGACAGCAGCGGCACCTCGACGTTGAGACAGACCTCGATGGAGCGCGCGATGGCCTCGGCCTGACCGCGTTCCTCGGCGCCGATCCCGGGATAGGCGCCGGCGGTATCGACCAGGGTGATGACCGGCAGGCCGAAACGCTCGGCCATGCGCATCAGGCGCTGCGCCTTGCGGTAGCCCTCGGGTCGCGCCATGCCGAAATTGTGCTTTACCCGGCTGTTGAGGTCGGCGCCCTTCTCGTGGCCGATCACCATGACCGAGTAGCCGCGGAAGCGCCCAAGGCCACCGACGATGGCGTGGTCCTGGCCGAACAGGCGGTCGCCGGCCAGCGGCGTGAAATCCTCGACTAATGCCGAAATATAGTGCTGGAAGTGCGGGCGGTCGGGGTGGCGCGCCACCTGGGTCTTCTGCCAGGCCGAGAGCTTGCCGTAGGTCTGGCGCAGCAGGCGCTCGACCTTGCCCTGCAGCTTCTCGACCTCGTCGGCAATGTTGAACTCCCCGTCGTCGGAGAGGTGCCGCAGCTCTTCGATCTTGCCTTCCAGCTCGGCAATCGGCTTTTCGAAATCGAGAAAATTGTGCATGACAGCCTATCTAACACAGCATTTCGCGGGTGGCACGCCCAAGCTTTGCCGCCAGGACGCCGAAAAAGCCCTGATTCGCGCCGCCGGCACACTTGAAATGCCGCAAAGAAGCCCCGGAATCAAGGGGCCGGCATCTCCCCGCCCCGTGGCACCTGGGGGAAAATGCCGGCCCGAACTGCCAGATCGGCGTTGGGGCGTCAGCCCTTGGCGATCTGGCGGGCTTTCTTGACCAGGACCTCGGCCTGCTTGATCGAGGCGATGTCGATGAGGCGCCCGTCCAGCGCCACCGCGCCCTTGCCTTCCTGCTGGGCCTGCTTCATCGCCTTCAGGATGCGCTTGGCCTTGTCGACCTCGGCCTTGGAGGGGCTGTTCTCCTCGTTGGCCAGCTCGATCTGGCTGGGATGGATCGCCCACTTGCCCTCGCAGCCCAGCACCGCGGCGCGGCGCGCCTGGGCGCGGAAGCCCTCGGGGTCCGAGAAGTCGCCGAACGGCCCGTCGATGGGACGCAGGCCGGCGGCACGGGCGGCCACCACCATGCGGGCGATGGCGTAGTGCCACATGTCGCCCCAGTGGTAGTCGCGCTCGCCCTTGGCATTGGCATCGGTCAGCACGCCGTACAGCTCGTTCGGGCCGCCGATAACGGTGGTGCGCGCCTTGGTCGAAGCGGCGTAGTCGGCAACGCCGAAATGCAGGCTCTCATTGCGCGGCGAGGCCTTGGCGATGGCATCGACGTTGGCCATGCCGAGCGCCGTCTCGATGATCATCTCGAAGCCGATCCGCTTCTTGCGGCCGACGGCGTCCTCGGCCTGGGTGACCAGCATGTCGACGGCGTAGATGTCCGCCGCGGTGCCGGCCTTGGGGATCATGATGAGATCCAGGCGCTCGCCGCCCTGCTCGATGATGTCGATGACATCGCGGTACATGTAGTGGGTATCGAGACCGTTGATACGCACCGACATGGTCTTGTTGCCCCAGTCGATCTCGTTCAGCGCCTTGATGATGTTCTTGCGGGCCTGCTCCTTGTCGTCGGGCGCAACCGCGTCCTCGAGATCGAGGAACACGACGTCAGCCGCCGATTCCGCAGCCTTCTTGAACAGTTTCGGGTTGCTGCCCGGCACGGCCAGTTCGCTGCGGTTCAGGCGCGCAGCCGCCTGCTCGACAATGGTAAAGCTCATGGATTTCCCCCTGCTTCGTTTGGGAACGCTGTTGGTGAAGGCTGGCCTGCCCGGGGCGGATCCGCCCTGCCGCTTTCAGATGCGGAAACTGGTCAGACCAATTGGTCTTGTCAACCGGAACATCGCCGCAGCGCACAAAACGCACGGAAGGCCGGTATTTTATTCGATCCTGTGAGATGCCGTCAGGCCCGTTTCGCCTTATTCGCGAACGCGGCCGCGAGCGGGTGACGTTCCTGCACCAGGGACTTCAGGCGCTCGCTCAGCACGTGAGTGTAAATCTGGGTGGTCGAGATGTCGGCGTGGCCCAGCATCTTCTGCAGTGAGCGCAGGTCGGCGCCGTGGTCCAGCAGATGGCTCGCAAAGGCGTGGCGCAGCACGTGGGGCGAGACCTTGGCAGCATCCAGACCGGCGGCGCGCGCGAGGTCCTTCAGCAGTTGGGCGACCCGCTGGCGGGTGATATGCCCCGTCTCCCCGCGCGACGGGAATAACCAGGGCGACGGCGTCTTCACCGCCTTCGCGCCCTGGCCCCGGGATTCCAGGAAATGGTCGCGCACGGCGAGGTAGGCGGTCAGGCTGTGCCGCGCAGCCGGGCTGAGCGGCACCATGCGCTCCTTGGCGCCCTTGCCCTGGACGATCAGCAGGCGCTGATCGCGCTGGGCAGCGGCGAGCCTGAGGCCGACCAATTCGGAGATGCGCAGGCCGGTCGCATAGAGCAGCTCCACCAGGGCGGCCAGGCGCAGGGCTTCTGGGTCTTTACCGCTCTCCGGGCCTGACCCGGGGCCCGCCTCAACAGCTGCCTGGGCGTGATCGAGCAGCAGGCCGACTTCGGCCTCGCTGAGGATCTTGGGCAGCGGGCGGCCCTGGCGGGGGCTGTCGATACCGGCAGTGGGATCATCGGCGCGCCGCCCCTCGCTGAGCAGGAAGCGGTAGAACTGGCGCAGCGCCGAGAGCCGGCGCGCGGCAGTGCGCGGCGCCATGCCGGCCTTGGCGAGCTGGCCGAGGAAGGCCCTGATGTCCTCGACCCCTGCGGTTTCGGGGATGGCCTTCCGCTTGGCGAGAAACGCGGCGAAGCTCTTGAGGTCGCGCTCATAAGCTTCGAGGGTGTTTTGGGCGGCGCCGCGCTCGGCGGCCAGCATCTCCAGGAAAGGATCGAGCTGCGCAAAGCCGGGAGCCGCGGCAGGCACGGCGCGGCGCCTCAGAGGCCGGCGGCCAGCGCCGCCTCTATGGCGAGAGCCCGGGCGTCGGTGCCGAGCCCGATCGCGTTCAGCGCCGAGACCGCATAGCCCAGGGCCAGCGGGTGGCTGCCGGCCGGAGCCTCGGCGCCCAGCGCCGTCACCGCCAGCAGCACCGTCTCGCCGCGGCGCCCGGCGGCGGCGGCATCGCCCAGCGCCAGGAGACGCGGCAGCCGCACCAGGGGCTGCGGGCTCTCCGCCGCCTCGGCGACGGCGAGGTCTTCTTCCTGGCCCAGCGCACGCGACAGCACGAAGAGCAGCAGGCGCTGCTCGCCGGAGACGTTCTCCTCGGCGGCGAGCGGTTCCGCGCCGCCGGCCAGGCGCATCAGCGGGCTGAGCGCGGCGTAAGCCGCCTGGGAGTCCGCATTGCGCTGGCCGTCGACGCGCAGCACCGAGAGCCAGGCGCCCGCACGCTCGAACTGGCCGGCACGGTAGAGCGTGCGCGCCGCCAGCGGCGCGAACCAGGCAAGCTCGGCGGTCGGAGCCAACTCGCTCATCAGCGGCAGCGCCGCCTGCGCCATGGCGGTGGCGCGGCCATCCCGCTCGGCGGAGAGAAAGGCGGCACGCAGCACCTCCGCCCGTGTCGCGCTGAGACTTTCACGATTGGCGGCGCGGTACAGCAGGGCCCGCCCGCGTACGCCCTCCGCTGTGGTGGCCCCGGAGGCGCCTGACAGCGCGGCGTTCAGCTCAGGCTCGGTAAACTCGAAAGCGCCGTAAGCGCCGGCGAGGCGCTCGCCGGGCAGGGCGCCGATCTCGACCAGGCGCTCGACCGCCGCGGCACGCACCGCATGGTCGCCGCCCTGCAGCCCGGCGATGCCGTGCAGCAGCAGCGGCTTCACCGTCTCTACCGCCGCCGCCGGCAGGCTGCCGCCCGCCTTGCGCAGCATGGCAAGGGTGAGCGGCGTCAGGTCGCCGTCCGCCAGCGTACTGCCCTGACCGGCGATCATCATATTGGCGGCGGCGAAGAAGGCAGGGTCGCCGTCCGGCGCCTGCTCGCGCAACAGATCGAGGCCCAGCATCGCCTGGTCGGTCTGGCCGGCGGCGAACTGGCAGAACACCTGCGCCTTGGTCCAGTAGAGCTCCCGCGGATAGCGCGCCAAACCGGCCGGGACCTGGGCGCAGGCCTCGCCGTCGCGCCCGGCCAGCAGCAGGCCATCGACCCGCGCCTCGGCCAGCCAGGGGTCCTCGACATGCTGGGGCACCAGCGCCAGCAGGCGGTTCAGACCGTCGAGATCGCCCAGACGGTAGAGCCCCTCGGCGCGCAGGCGCAGGAAGTCGGAGGTCTGCGCGGCGGCGACGGCATCCGCCATGGTCGGCTGCGCGGCGGCGGATCTTGCCGATGGCGCGCGGGCACTGCTGAGCAGCAGGCGCGTCGCCAGCCCGTGCAGAGTGGGCGAGGCGAGATCGCCCGGCAGCTCGCGCAGCAGCGCCTCGGCGGCGAGGCGGTCGCTGCCGGCCCAGGCGTCGGTGCCGAGACCGCCGTGGTCGCGGTCGAGGATACCGAGGGATTCGGGGCTCAGCGCGCCCAGGCGGTTGACCACGATATCGCCGGAGCCGACGATTTCGCCCTCGCCGGCCGGGGTCCCGGCGGGCGTCCCGCCGGCGCCCGGCGCGGTCACCGTCGGCGGGAACAGCGAGATCGGTCCGGCCGGCTGATCCCCCGTGCCCTGAGCCAAGGCCGGCGTTCCGGCCAGCATCAGCGGCGCCAGCAGGGCCGCCAGGTAGCGCCGCGAAACGTTAGCGCGGCAAAAATTAGCGCGGGAAGCGTTCATCGGGCAGCACCTTTTCGACCGGTGCCGAGGGCGGCGGGATATCCCAGGTCAGCAGGAAGAAACCGCCGGAGATTATCAAACCGGCGAGAACGACAAGGGCAACGAGGGTGGTTTTTTTCATCAAAACGATCGCTTGCGGCAGAAAACTGCGTGAACTGAGGGGACCGCACTGCCATGCTCTGCCGCCCCGAGGCTGGCTCCTGGCCTGGCAATACTGTCTTCTTGCGCCGTCAAAGTGATTTTATGGTAAGGTCCGAATCTGACGTGAATACGGCAGTTTACCTAGGGTCTTTCAGCGTTGCAACGTTCAGCAGGCAAGAGTTCGTGACCGAGACAAGCGCAGAGATGACGCACGCCGGGGACGCCCCCCTGGCGGTGCCGCGAACCATTGCCCTGGTCGGGCTGATGGGCGCCGGCAAGTCGTGCATCGGCCGCCTGCTCGCCGGCGCGCTGGGCCTGCCGTTCATGGACGCCGACAAGGAGATCGAGGCCGCAGCCGGCTGCTCCGTCGAGGACATCTTTGCCGCCCACGGCGAGGCCGCCTTCCGCGACGGCGAGCGCCGCGTCATCGCCCGGCTGCTGTCCGAACCCACCATGGTGCTGGCGACCGGCGGCGGCGCCTTCATGGACGCCGAGACACGCCGTCTGATCCACGAGCGCGCCACGTCGGTGTGGCTGCGCGCCGACGCCGACCTGCTGGTGCGCCGCACCGGCCGGCGCAACAACCGCCCGCTGCTGAAGCGCGGCGACCCGCGCGACATCCTCGCCAAGCTGATCGAGGAGCGTTATCCCGTCTACGCCGAGGCCGACGTGGCGGTCGATTCCGTCGACGGCCCGCCGGAGATGACGCTGGCCCGCGTGATGGAGGGCCTGCGCCGCCACTACGAAGAGTCCGCCGGGGATGACGCCGCGGGCGTGCGGAGTGCGGCACAATGACCGCACCGCAGCGGCTGGAAGTCGCGCTGGGCGAGCGCAGCTACGAGATCGTGATCGGCACCACCGTGCTGGCCGCGGCCGGCACCCTGATGAAGCCGGTGCTGAAGAGCAACCGCGTCATCGTCATCACCGACAGCAACCTGGCGGGGCTGCATCTCGCCCGTCTGCAGCGGGCACTGGACGACGCCGGCCTGGCGCACGACAGCGTCGTGGTGCCGCCGGGCGACGGCTCCAAGAGCCTCGACCAGTTGGGCCGCCTGATCGGCGCGCTGCTGGACAGGAAGGTCGAGCGCTCGACCACCCTGGTGGCACTGGGCGGCGGCGTGATCGGCGACCTCGCCGGCTTCGCCGCGGCGGTGACCTTGCGCGGTCTTGACTTCGTGCAGGTGCCGACCAGCCTGCTGGCGCAGGTCGACAGCTCGGTCGGCGGCAAGACCGGCATCAACGCGCCGCAGGGCAAGAATCTGATCGGCGCCTTTCACCAGCCGCGCCTGGTGCTGGCCGACACCTCGATCCTCACCACCTTGCCGCGCCGCGAGATGCTGGCCGGCTATGCGGA
Source organism: Pelagibius sp. 7325 (assembly GCF_037652055.1). NCBI lineage: Bacteria > Pseudomonadati > Pseudomonadota > Alphaproteobacteria > Rhodospirillales > Rhodovibrionaceae > Pelagibius > Pelagibius sp. 7325. Next base: position 1,478,038 of record NZ_JBBKAH010000002.1, on the reverse strand, counting down.
GGTGGTGAAGTACGGCCTGATCCGCGACCCCGGTTTCTTCCACTGGCTGGAGGCGCACGGCGCCGACCTGGTCCAGGGCGAGCGCGCCGAGCTGCAGCACGCGGTGCTGGAGAGCTGCCGCGCCAAGGCGGCGGTGGTCGCCGCCGACGAGCGCGAGAGCGGGCAGCGCGCCCTGCTCAACCTCGGCCACACCTTCGGCCATGCACTGGAGGCCGAAACCGGCTATGGCGACGAGCTGCTGCACGGCGAAGCGGTCGCCGTGGGCATGGTGATGGCCTTCGACCTCTCGGTGCAGCGCGGCCACTGCCCGGCCGAGGATGCCGACCGCGTGCGCCGTCATCTTGCCGCCATCGGCCTGCCTACCGGCTTCGCCGACCTGGCGCCGCGCCACTGGGACGTGGAGCGCCTGATCGACCACATGGGCCGCGACAAGAAGGTGAGCGACGGGCGCATCACCTTCGTCCTTGCACGCGGCATCGGCCAAGCCTATCTGGACGCCACCGTGGAACTGGACGAGGTGCGCGCTCTCCTGACCGGCGCGCTGAACGACGCCGACCAGCTGGCACGCGAAAACGACACGGCGGGCCTGATCGGCCGCGCCATCCTGGGCAGCTAGATGAAGCAAACGCCGCCGACCGCCTCACCGGTCCGGCCCGCCGCCCGCAGTGCCACGACGTTTCACCAACCTGCATAGACGACAATGGACATAGACCTAGCCATCACCTTCGGCGCCATTCTGGCGTTGCTGGTCTTTTCGGCCTTCTTCTCCGGCTCCGAGACGGCGCTGACCGCCGCCTCGCGTCCGCGCCTGCACAACCTTGCGCAGTCAGGCAACCACCGGGCCACCACGGTGAATCACCTGTGGCACGAGAAGGAGCACCTGATCGGCGCCCTCCTGCTGGGCAACAACCTGGTGAACATCCTCGCCTCGGCGCTGGCCACCAGCGCGCTGATCGCCGTATTCGGCGACACCGGCGTTGTCTATGCGACGCTGGGCATGACCGTTCTGGTGCTGGTCTTCGCCGAGGTGCTGCCGAAGACCTACGCGCTGCAGAATGCCGACCGCACGGCGCTGGCCGTCGCGCCGGCGCTGCGCATCATCGTGGCCGTGCTGAAGCCCTTTTCGCTGGTCATCCAGATGGTGGTGCGCGCGGCGCTGTCGCTGTTCGGTGTCGAGGTGCGCCACGCGCTGACCGCCGAGGCCTCCGAGGAACAGCTGCGCGGCGCCATCGACCTGCATCAGGGCGAAGGCGAAGAGGAACGTCACGAACGCGAGATGCTGCGCTCCATCCTCGACCTCGGCGACGTCTGGGTCGAGGAGATCATGATCCACCGCAAGGACGTGGTCGCCATCGATGTCGACCAGCCGCCGGCCAAGATCGTCGAGGAGGTGCTGGCCAGCCCCTTCACCCGCATGCCGCTGTGGCGCGAAGACCCCGACAACGTCGTCGGTGTGCTGCACGCAAAGGCACTGCTGCGCGCGGTACAGGCAGCCGGCGCCGACCTCGACAAGCTGGACGTGAAGGCCATCGCCGCGCCGCCCTGGTTCATCCCCGACACCACCGATCTGCTGTCGCAGCTGCAGGCCTTTCGCCGCCGCCACGAGCACTTCGCCATCGTGGTCGACGAATACGGCGAGATGCTGGGCATCGTCACTCTGGAAGACATTCTGGAGGAGATCGTCGGCGACATCTCCGACGAGCACGACGAGGACATCGAGGGCGTGCAGCTGCAGCGCGACGGCTCGGTGATCGTCGAGGGCAAGGTCACCCTGCGCGACCTCAACCGCCGCTTCGAATGGCGCCTTCCCGACGAGGAGGCCTCGACGCTGGCCGGTCTCATCCTGCACGAGACGCGCTGCATCCCCGATGTCGGCCAGGTCTTCACCTTCCACGGCTTCACCTTCGAAATCCTGGGCCGCAAGCGCAACCAGATCACCTCGGTCCGCATCGCCACGGCCGAAGACAGCCTGGACAGCGGCAAGAACGCCAAGCGCAGCGCCGCCCAGGGATAGCCCCCGGACAGTCCGGGAGGCCTCCTCTGGCACCCGCGAGGGTTGTCGCATCTGCCCCCGCGGTGTCGCTTGACCGGGATTCGGAACCCCTGCACAATTGGTCGCAAGAAGAGACCGGCAGCGTTCCCGCCGGCAAAAACAGCGCGTCGCCTCGGGCCGCACCGCGAAATTCCTCGCCGGAAGGCCTTTGCGAGCGGGAGGAAAGCATGCACCGGAAAGTTGTGCCCGATATCGTCAGCCAGCAAAAGATCGAGCTCCTGCCCGCCGCGACGACGGTTCGCGATGCCGCCCGCAACATGGCCGAGCGCCACATCGGCGCCGTGCTGATCGGCGAAAGCGGGCACCTCAGGGGCATCTTCACCGAGCGGGATCTGTTGATCCGCGTGGTGGCGCGCGGCCTCGATCCGGACAGCACGCGGCTGAAGGACGTGATGACCGCAGACCCCGACACGGTCGAGCCCGACGACTGGGCTACCGTGGCGCTGGAGCGCATGCGCACCTCGGGTTACCGCCACGTGCCGGTGGTCGAGGATGGCCGGGTCGTCGGCATCGTCTCCCTGCGCGACCTCTACGCCGCTGCTAAGAGCGAGCTGGAGGAGGACCTGCAGCAGCGCGAGGCCTTCATCTTCGACACCGGCTACGGCACCGGCTGAGCGGCCTTTCCGCCGTCCTTCCCAAGCCTTTGCCGCGTCTGTCCCGGGCCTCGGTTGACGCGGCGCGGCTGGCTTCTATAGTCGCGGGTTCCCGACGACGAACCCCTGAGACGAACTCCGCGCGGACCCCAGCCATGCCCCTGTCGCCCCCTGTCGAGCGAAACTGCCTGCACAACAGGACCTACGATTTCCAAGGCTACCAGCGTGCCGACGGCCTGTGGGACATCGAGGGGCGCATCGTCGACACCAAGACCTATCCCTTCGCCAACCACGACCGCGGCGAAATCGCGCCGGGCGAGGCGCTGCACGACATGTCGATCCGGTTGACCATCGACGAGGACTTCAAGGTCCACGACATCGAGGCGGTGACCGACTTCAGCCCCTTCACCCTCTGCCCGGACATCACGCCGAACTTCAAGCGCATGATCGGCAGCGAGATCAGATCCGGCTGGACGCTGCAGGTGCGCAAGACCCTGGGCGGCGTCGAAGGCTGCACCCACCTGGTCGATCTGCTGAACGCCATGGCTACCGTCGCCTTCCAGACGCTCTACCCGGTGCGGGCCGCCAAGGCCGCCAAGCGCCAGCCCGGCGAGCGTCCGGGTCTGCTGAACACCTGCCACGCCTTCGCTCCCGACAGTCCGATCGTCAAGCGCTCCTGGCCCGACTTCTACACCGGCAAGGACTGAGCTCTACAGCCAGGCAAGCGGATCCGCGCCGATGACGGGCCCATGCAGGTGCAATAACGCAGCGTAGAGCAACACGCCGGCGACAATCTCCACCAACATGCGGAGGACACTGATGCGCCTGAGCCGCACACCCAACCCACCTTCGTAGAGAGCCGTCGCAGCAGCATAGTCGACCGCGGACAGCCGCTGCCGGGCGCGGCTCTCCAGTCGTTGCATGCCGGCGAGGCTGAACACGGCGAGACTGCCGAAGAGGATGACGCTCACCAGATCGCCATTGGCGACGAGATGGCTGCCGGCCCAGAGGAAGAAGGCCCAGAGCAGCGGGTGGCGCAGCAGCGACGCAAGGCCGGTCTTGCGCGCATCGGGCAGGCCGCCGCGAAAGCTGACCGAGAGCGGATTAGGCTGCAAGGCCGCCGCGGCGAAGAGAATGCAGACCGCCGGCATGGCGACGATCGGCACCAGTGCGGCCCCGCGGCTGGGCGGCCAGAGTTCGCTGTAGGGCGCCGCCAGCGCGGCGACGATGACCCAGACGATGGTCGCCAGCGACACCAGAGAATAGAGCGCGAGGTAAGGGCTGCGCCCGAGACGGCCGATCAGCGCGGCGCGCAGACCGGTCGCCGCCGGCAGGATGTGGGCGGCGAGAAAGACCGCAATGGCGATGAGGAATTCGATCATCGGGAAACGCTGCAGGTCGGCACCACCATGATGTATCGGGCGGGTCCGGAGAACGGGTCGCCGGAGCCCGGGGCGCTGACCGGACCGGCGACTAGCCGGCCTTGGCGTCCTCAGCCGGGGTCAGGGTCTTCAGCTGCAGGGCGTGGATGCCGCCGGCCAGTTCGGCGGCGAGGATCTCGTAGACCCGGCGCTGGCGGGCAACGCGATTCTGCCCGGCAAAGGCATCGGACACCACCTCGACGCGGAAATGGGTCTCGCCGCCCTCGCGGTAGCCGGCATGGCCCTTGTGCTTTTCCGACTCATCGACGATCTTCAGGCGGTGCGGCGCCAGCGCCTCGGTCAACTTCCGTTCGATCGTGTGTGTAACCGCCAAGGTCCCGCTCCTTCATCGCCACGCATTCCTGCCTCAACGCCGGGGCCACGCAGTTCCGGCCCGGCGTGCCCTGACGATATTGGTGAAGGTGTGTCGCCGGCCGCCGCCTGTCAACGCGTGATGAGGAACCTTGCCCCGATGCCGAACCAGGCCCGCGCTTCCGCCGCCATCAGTCCTACCGTCGCCCGGCTGCTGCTGGTCGGCGTGGTGATCCTGTGGGGCGCCAACTGGCCGGTCATGAAGCTGGGCGTCGGTGCCATGCCCCCGGTATGGTTCGGCGCCGCGCGCATGGTGCTGGGTGCGCTCAGCCTCTTCGCCTTCCTTGCCGTCCTCGGCCGCCTGCAGTTGCCGCAGCGCCGCGACCTGGCGGTGGTGCTGAGCGTCGGCCTGCTGCAGATGGCGGCTTTCCTGGGGCTGGTGAACATCGCCCTGCAGCAGGTCGAGGCCAGCCGCTCGGCGATCCTGGCCTACACCACGCCGCTGTGGGTAACGCCGGCGGCCGTGCTGCTGCTGGGCGAGCGGCTGTCGCCGCTGAAGACGCTCGGCCTGGCGCTCGGCCTGGGCGGGGTCGCCGCGCTGTTCAATCCGTTCGGCTTCGACTGGTCCGACCGCCCGGTGCTGATCGGCAACGGCCTGCTGCTGCTCGCCGCCTTTTCGTGGTCGATCGCCATCCTGCACGTGCGGCGCCACCGCTGGGGCTCTTCGCCGTTGCAGCTCGCCCCCTGGCAGATGCTGGTGGCGGTGCCGCCGCTGGCGCTGGTGTCCTGGCTTACCGAGGACTGGTCGCAGATACAGTGGAACGGCGGCACCCTGGCGATCCTCGCCTACAACGGCCCGCTGGCCACTGCCTTTTGCTTCTGGGCGGTGGTCAGCGTTACCCGCGCCCTGCCGGCGGTCACCACCTCGCTGAGCCTGCTGGCGGTGCCGGTGACCGGCGTCGCCGCCTCCGCCCTCTTCCTCGGCGAGCCGCTGACGACCACGCTTGTCGCCGGGCTGGTGCTGATCCTGGGCGGCACCGTGCTGGTGAACCTCAGCGACCTGCGCAAGGGTCCGGCAACGGCCGCCGCCCGGCCTTCCTCCGGCGAGCGGCCGGGGAGCCGGCCCGCCCCGAGCAACGACCAGTCTGCGGAAAACCGCTGAAAAGCGGCGGAAATTCAACGAGGCAGCGCGCCGGCTCCCTTGCCTATGCGGCGCTGCATCCCACATAATCGGCGGATGTCTGGCTCCCCCCGAGATCGCGCAAGCAACCCCTTCGACGCGGGCCCCTTCAAGGCCGCCGGCGGGAGTGCGGCGCCGCGTCCCTGCGATCGGCCGGGCTGCGCGGCCGAGGGCGTGCACCGGGCGCCGCGCAACCGCGAGGCGCTCAACAGCTACTTCTGGTTCTGCCTGGAGCACGTGCGCGAGTACAACCTGGCCTGGGACTACTTCAAGGACCTGGACGAGGACGCCATCGAGCAGATCCGCCGCCGCGACGCCGTCTGGCAGCGCCCGACCTGGCCGCTGAATGGAGGGAAGGCGAACAAAGACCGCAGTGGTCCCTACGGCAGACCTTTTCGCGATCCCTTCGACTTCTTCGGCGCAGAAGGCCCGGAGCCGGCCAGGGCCGCCAGCAAGGGCCGCTTTCCGCCCCATTCACGCCAGGCCAAGGCGCTGCGCACCCTGGAGCTGGCGCCCAACGCGACCCTGGCCGAGGTGAAGGCGCGCTATAAGTCGCTGGTCAAGGCGCTGCACCCGGACGTCACCGGCGGCGACGGCCACGCCGAGGAGCGGCTGAAAATCATCAATCTGGCGTATTCGGACTTGAAGGCGGCCTTCGAGTGATGTTCAACAGGTTCGTTGCCGGCTAAGGCTTTACACCTAAACGACGGAATTCCTACCCCATGGCTTCAGCAGACCCCACGATGAGTGCCGGCGAGATGCCGACGAGCGGTCCCGACATCGAAGTCTCGGTGCGCCAGACCTTCGGCATCGACTGCGACATGCAGGTGCCGGCCTTCAGCCAGGCCAACGACTATGTGCCGCAGGTCGACGAGACCTACCGCTTCGACCGCGACACCACCCTCGCGATCCTGGCCGGGTTTGCGCATAACCGCCGGGTCATGATCCAGGGCTACCACGGCACCGGCAAGTCGACTCACATCGAGCAGGTCTCGGCGCGCCTCAACTGGCCGTGCATCCGCGTCAACCTGGACAGCCATATCAGCCGCATCGACCTGATCGGCAAGGACGCCATCGTCCTGAAGGACGGCAAGCAGATAACCGAGTTCCGCGAGGGGCTGCTGCCCTGGGCGCTGCAGCGCCCGACCGCCCTGGTGTTCGACGAGTACGACGCCGGCCGGCCGGACGTGATGTTCGTCATCCAGCGGGTGCTGGAGGTCGAGGGCAAGCTGACGCTGCTGGACCAGAACCGCGTCATCCGCCCGCACCCGGCTTTTCGGCTGTTCGCGACGACCAACACCATCGGCCTGGGCGATACCACAGGCCTCTATCACGGCACCCAGCAGATCAACCAGGCACAGATGGACCGCTGGAACATCGTCGCCACGCTGAACTACCTGCCGCACGACGAAGAGGTGGAGATCATCCTCGCCAAGTCGCCGGACTACGACACCGCCGAGGGCCGCGAGAAAGTCTCCGCCATGGTTGCCTTGGCCGATCTGACCCGCAGCGGCTTCATCAACGGCGACATCTCGACGGTGATGAGCCCGCGCACGGTGATCACCTGGGCCGAGAACGCGCGCATCTTCGCCGACGTCGGTTTTGCCTTCCGCGTCACCTTCCTCAACAAGTGCGACGAGATCGAACGGCCGATCGTGGCGGAGTACTATCAGCGCTGCTTTGGTACCGACCTGCCGGAGTCCGGGGTCAAGGCGCACCTGACCTGAGCGGAAAACCCGAGACACCCCAGCGATGAGCCAGCCGGAAAATCCGCTCGACGTCTTCAGGCGCACTACCGCCGCCACGGTGCGCGCCATCGCCGAGCGCGACGACATCAACGTGACCTACGCACCGCGCGGCCAGGGACTGGTCGGCAAGGAAGTGAAGGTCACGCTGCCGGCCCGCTCGCTGCCCGCCGAGGACGCCGCCCTGGTGCGCGGCGAGGCCGACTCTGCGGCGCTGCGCCTGCGCCACCACGACGGCGGCCTGCATGCCCACACGCGGCCCCGCGCGCAGGAAGCGCGCGAGATCTTCGATGCCATCGAGCAGGCGCGCTGTGAGGCCCTAGGCATGCGGCGCATGTGCGGCGTGGCACAGAACCTGGATGCCGCGCTGGAGGAGCAATATCGCGTGCGCGGCCTCTCCCGCGCGCAGAGCCGCGATGACGTGCCGCTCTCAGAGGCGCTGCGCCTGATGGCGCGCGAGGCGATGACCGGCACGCCGCTGCCGCCCAGCACCCGCGCCGCCGTCGACCTGTGGCGCCCCATGCTGGGCGCCGACGTGATGCAGGACCTGAGGGAGCTGGGCCGCCGCGCCGGCGACCAGGAGACCTTCGCCGAGAAGGTGCGCGACATGCTGCAGCACCTGGACATCGACATCGGCCTGGAAGACGAGCTGGAGCAGGACGACGACCAGGAGCAGCAGAAGGACGAGGCCGACCAGGACAACACCGGCACCCAGACCGACGGTGACGAAAGCGCCGAGACGCCGACCACCATGGAAGGCGAGGACAGCGAGGGCGACGATGCCGCCGACGCCGAGCCGCAGAGCGCCGAAGCCGACAGCGACATGATGGAAGGCGAAGGCGAGGATGACCCGGGCCGCCCCGGCCAGCTGCCTGAGCTGTTCGGCCACAACAATCAGTCCGGTGTCCCCTATCACGCCTTCACCAACGACTTCGACGAAACCATCAACGCCGAGGAACTCTGCGACCCCGACGAGCTGACCCGCCTGCGCCAGCTGCTGGACCAGCAACTGGCGCACCTGCAGGGTGTCATTGCGCGCCTCGCCAACCGGCTGCAGCGCCGCCTCCTGGCCATGCAGACCCGTGCCTGGGACTTCAACCTGGAAGAGGGTATGCTGGATACCGCGCGCCTCGCCCGGATCATCGCGAACCCGATGCACTCGCTGACCTTCAAGCAGGAACGCGAGACCGAATTCCGCGACACCGTGGTCAGCCTGCTGATCGACAACTCCGGCTCCATGCGCGGACGGCCGATCACCGTCGCCGCGATGAGTGCCGACATTCTGGCCCGCACCCTCGAACGCTGCGGCGTGAAGGTCGAGATCCTGGGCTTCACCACGCGCATGTGGAAGGGCGGACAGTCGCGCGAGCGCTGGATCAGCGCCGGCAAGCCACCCAACCCCGGGCGCCTCAACGACCTGCGCCACATCGTCTACAAGTCCGCCGATGCGCCCTGGCGCCGCGCCCGCAAGAACCTGGGCCTGATGTTGCGCGAGGGCATCCTCAAGGAGAACATCGACGGCGAGGCGCTGCTGTGGGCGCACAATCGCCTGATCGGGCGCACCGAACAGCGCCGCATCCTGATGGTGGTCTCCGACGGCGCCCCGGTCGACGACTCCACCCTCTCGGTAAACCCGGGAAACTACCTGGAACGCCACCTGCGCGAAGTCATCGAGTACATCGAGACCCGCTCGCCGGTGGAACTGCTGGCCATCGGCATCGGCCACGACGTGACGCGCTACTATCGCCGCGCCGTGACCATCGTCGACGCCGAGCAGCTGGGCGGCACGGTGATGGAGAAGCTCGCCGAGCTGTTCGACGAGGAAAGCGCCGCCGGGCCGACGCGCCGCCCCTCGCGCCGCGCCGCATTGCACTAAGCTCTTTTTGCGACTGCTTCTCGCCGCTATTTTGCTGGGCCTGCTGGTTCCGCTGGCCGGGGCCGGCAGCGCCCTGGCGCAGAGCCCGCTCGCCCTGAGCGCGTCGCCGCTGCCCTTCAATCCCGAAGACAAGACGCAGGAGACCATCGGCGGGCTCCGGTGGCGCGGCGGCCTGGAGATCACTTCCGACGATCCGCGTTTCGGCGGCCTTTCCGATCTGGTGTTGGCGCCGGACGGCAGCGCCTTCACGGCGATCAGCGACGCGGGCCGCTGGGTGACGGCGCGTCTCACCTACGACAGCGCCGGCAAGCTCGCCGGCATCACCGGCGGCGCGAGCGGCACCCTGCGCAATGCCCAGGGCCTGCTGCTCGAAGGCAAGCGCGAGCAGGATGCCGAGGCGCTCGTCCGCCTCGACGATGGCAGCTTGATGGTCGCCTTCGAGCGCAACCACCGCCTCCTGCAGTATGGGAAGGGCGGCCTGGCCAGCGTACCCAAGGCAGTCCCGGCGCCCGCCGACCTCGCCGGGGCCCGCGCCAACGCCGGGCTCGAGGCGCTGGTGGCGCTGGCCGGAAATCGCCTGCTGGCCTTCACGGAAGGGCAGAAGATGGGGGACAGCTATGCCATCTACCTGCGCGAGGCCGACGGCAGATGGCACACCCTAGCGCTGCGGCCCAAGGGGCTCTTCGTCCCTACCGGCGCGGCGCAGCTGCCCAACGGCGACGTGCTGCTGCTGGAGCGCCGCTTCACCCTGCTGGGCGGTCTCGGCGCACGGCTCAGCCGCATTCCCCTGGCGGCGATCCGGCCGGGCGCCCAGCTGACCGGCAGCGAAATCGCCGAGCTGCGCCCGCCACTCAGCCTCGACAACTTCGAAGGCGTGGCAGTGCATCGCCTCGACGACGGTTCCGTCCGCCTCACCCTCGTCTCAGACGACAACTTCAGCCCGCTGCAGCGCACCCTCATCGTGCAGTTTGAGCTGCTGACGCCGCCCTGACCGGATCCGGGAGATTGCAGGCTCACTCCGCCAGCGACAACAGGCGGGCGCGGGCGTCGGCCTCGATGCCGCTGAGGCCGTTCTCGGCGGCAAGATCGAGCGCCTTGGTAAGCCAGATCTCCGCGCGGGCGGGATCGTCCTGGATGGTGGCGCTGAGGCCGGCGCGGTAGTAGAGGTCGGCCGCCGCCGTCGGGTTCCGCGCCACCTCGGCCGCCTCACCGGCCGCTGCCAGCCCGCGCGTCATGCCGCCATAATCGCGCAGTTCGCGGCGCCGATCGGCGGCCGCTTCGAAGACCCGCTGCGCCGTGCCCGCGTCCCCCGCCAGCATCAGCCGGCGTCCCTCCAATTCGTCGCGGTCCGCTTTCAGGGCGTCCTGGCCGGGATCGCCGAGCGCCACCAGCGCCCGTTCGACATAGACCGTGTCGCCGGCGTCGGCCGCCAGCATGCCAAGAACGAAGTAAGCGCGCCCTCGGGTGGCCACGTCATCCGGCCGCGCCAGGTCGATCGCGGTCTGCGCGGCCTCACGGGCAAGCGCCGATTGCCCCACCTCATAATGCGCCACCGCCTCGACGAGAAACAGCTCGGCGAAGGGATCGGCGTCACGCCGCTCCAGCTCCCAGCGGGTGCGCGCCGCCTGCGCCGCCGCCGCCTCGGGTTCGCCGGCGCGCAGCTGGGCAAGGGCATATTCATAACCGACGTTGCCGATCGCCTCCGCGTCGTCGCGGGCATAGGCCAGCGCCAGCGCCTGCTCGTAGAGTACTACTGCCTGGTCGTGCTGCCCGTTCTGCAACGCGAAACGCGCCAGCCGCCAGCTGGACTCCAGCTGGGGATCGCTGGGCTCGGCCGCTTGCTGCGGTGGCTGCGAGGCGCAGGCCGAGAGCAGCAGGAGGCCGCCCGCCAGCAGCCAGCCGAGGCGCCACGACCGGCTCATGGCCGCGCCTCGATCGGCGACAGGCGGTTGACCCGTTTGGGCGGCAGGTCGCCGCCGCCGCCGAGCAGCCAGTTGCCCTGCAACTGCACCAGCAGGCGTTCCAGTTCGGAAAGCGTCTGCTGGGTCTGCGCCATCAGGGTCGGCATGGTGTTGGAAGCGTCGGCCGAATTCTTCACCATGGCGGTGATCTGCGGCATGGTGTTGCTGACTTCCGTCATGACCGTATTGAGCGACTTCAGCGTGCCGTTCATGTTGTCGATCACTTCGGGCAGCTTGCGCGACTGCGCGCCGAAACCGGCGGTCATCGAGGCGACGTCGCCGCTGGTCGATTCCAGGTTGGTGACGATGACCGCAAAGGAGGAAACGGTTTCCTTCAGCCCCGCCACCGTCGTTTCCAGTTCCACCATCAGGCGGTCGTCGCGCAGCAGCCGGCCGACGTTGCCCTGGCCTTGGGCGATCTGCGTGGTGACCATGGAGAGATTGCCGAGCGCAACCTGCAATCCGCTCTCCGGATCGTTGAGTCCCTCGACCAGCTGGGCGGTCGCCTGGATGGCGCGGTGCGTGTCGTCAAGCACCGGCAGAACACGCGCGCGCAGGTCTTCGATCAGCTCGCCGACGCTGGCGGCCGGCGCGGCCTCGACCCTGGCGGTCAGCACCGCGTAGTCCCAGTCGAGCGGCGCGCCATTGCCGCGCAGTATTTCCAGATAGGCGGCACCGGCGATGCCGAACTGCTTGCGGATGTAGACTGCCGAGTCGCTGCGCACGAAAGGCTCCATCGACCTCTCGATGCTGATCCGCGCGTGAAATCCGGCCTCCGGATCGAGGACCAGTTCCTCGACGCGGCCGGCCGCGGTGCCCAGCACCTCCACCTGCGCGCCCGCGGAAAGGCCCGAGACGCCCGATTCCGGCAAGATGACGCGCAGTTCCCGCGTCTGCCGGAAGAGGTCCTGCAGCACGCCGGCCTGCAGCAGGGCGGAGAAGAATATGATGACCGCCACCAGGGCGACGGCGCCGGACCAGCGGTTCACATAGCGCAGGTTCTGGGGCGAAGAGGTCATGCTGCCGACTCCCGGGCACCCTGTGCCGGGAAATCCTGCCAGGTCCCACCAAGGCGCAGGCGCTGGGTGGCAGGAATTGACTCGTTCAGGCCGAGCGTCATGTCCTGCGTCAGCCAGAGGATCGCGGCGCCGCGCTCGCGCGCCTCGCGCATGGCGTTCACCAGATGCTGCAGGCGGGCGGCCGACGGCTGAGTTGCGAGATGCTCGACAACGATGAGCGAGGGGGCGCCGAGGAAGGCCCGCACCAGATTTGCCGCCTCGCGGTCAGCCGGGGAAACCGCCGCCGGTACGTCGCGGGGCAGCCCCGGCAGACCGAAGCGGGTGGCCCAACGCGCAGCTTCCAGGCAGATTTCGTCGACCGGACGGCGGGTGTGGTGCAGCTGGGCCAGGATGATGTTTTCCATCATCGAGAGGTGGGGGACCCAGCTGTCCTGGCGGAAGACGATACCGATGCGTCCGCGCGACGCATTGGACCAGTCGGGCGCCATCGCCTGCCAGTCGCGGCCGCGGAAGGTCACCCTGCCGCTCACCGGCTCGAGCAGGCCGCAGCTCGCCTGGCTCACGGCCTCTTCATGCAGCACATCCTCGGTCTGCAACAGAATCAGTTCACCCGGACGCAAAACGAGATCGAGGGAGAAGACCTCCTCCGCGCCGTCTCCCAGCGGCAGGCCGCAGGACTCGAACTGCAACACCGGCTCGTCGTGACGCTGAGCTGATGATGGGCCCGAGTGCATCGCCGCTCCTCAAATCGCCAGGCTGATCAGCGCACTGACCAGCAGCACGCCGGAGATCGCACGAATGAAGCCGGTGGCGGTCAGCGTCGCAGCGCCGAGTCCGCTGGCGCGAGGGTCCAGCGCCGTCAGCGCGCAGACCGCGCCGATGGTCAGCCCAATCGCCAACGATTTGGCCGGCAGGATCAGATAGCCGGCGGACCCGATCGCCGCCAGCATGTTGACGACGAACTGCCCCGTTGGAATCGCCGTCGCGCCGGTCGCGTGCGCCACCGTATAGCCGGTCGCCAGGGCAACGACGATAAAGAGGATGCTGTGGGTGAAAACGGCGACGACAATGGCGAGAACCCGCGGCACGACCATCATCAGGAAGGGATCGACGCCCTGCCGGTCCAGCGATTCCAATTGGCCGTGCGCGCGCATGGCGCTCAGCTCGCCCAACAACACGATTCCACCGCCCCCAAGTGCCAGCAGGCCGACGACGATCGGGCCGATCTCGCGCACCATGGCGAAGACGATGACCTGGCCGATGGCGTCGGCCTGGCCGAAGCGGTCCAGCCAATAGAGCCCCTGCGAGATCAGCGTCAATCCGATCAAGGCGGCGGCGATGCAGACCGCCAGAAGGTTGCGCAGGCAGACGATCTCCATGAAGCGCCAGAATTCCTGACGCGCCGGCCGCCGCCAGGTGATCGGCCGCAGCGCCTGGCGGACCACCGCCGTTGCCATGGCGAAGGCCATGAACAGCCAGTTGGCCGTTCCCAATACGGCGCTCACAGCCGGCTCCGCAGGGTGAAGGTGGACATCTCGCCGAGTTGCCCGAGGTAGAAAGCACCGCGGCGCCGAAAGATGCAGTCGCCGCGCAGCAGCTCGTAGGTGGCCTCGCTAACCTGGATGGTGCCGCGGTCCGCCGTTTCCGCCATGGTGATGGCCACGCGCACAGCCTCGCCCCAAACGTTGTAGGGGCTGTCGCCGAAACCGACCGCCGAGCCGAACACCGTGCCGCTGTCGAGGCCCATGGCGAATTGTGGCCCGAGGCCGGCGGCCAGGAAAATAGCGTTGCAGCGCTCGCGCACGTTCAGCGCCACCGCGACCTGCCGGGCCGCCGCCGCGGCCATTGCGCCATCTAAGTCGTCGCCGCCGAAACCGTCGACGGCCAGCACCTGATCGGTCAGAATCTTCACGTAGGGAATGCCGACCCTGTCGGCGGCTTCCTTAAAGATGCCGACCACCTCGCGGATCACCGCGCCATCCTTGCTGCCGGATGAACAGGCCGCCAGCGCGTCATCGTCGAGCAGCTTCAGAACGAGGACCGTGGCGTTGCGGTAGACCGTTGCCCCCATCGCCTGACCGTTGTTTTCGGCAGCGGAGCGTTGGCGGCGCAGATCCAGCAGCGAGGCCTTGCGCAGCATAGGACTGGAGAGCTTCGCATCACCCTGCCCCCGCGGAATCACCAGGGAACCGTGGAGACTCTCCGAGCGGGTTTCGCGCGGCGCCGGCTTGACCTGCTCGGACGCGGCCATCGCCTGCAGGCGCGGCGCCACGAGGTTCGCGACGGTGCGCGCCACACTGCGGTCGACATCGACCGCCGCTGCCGGATCGGCATCCTCGATCCACAGCGCGCCCCATGTCCCGCCGGCGGCGACGATGGGTAGCGAGGTGAGGGCGTTCGTCTCGACCGCCTGGAAATAGGTCATCTGCAGGCCTTCGGCGCGCCGGTCGTTGCGCGCGTCCGGGATGTCCAGCGTCTGTCCCGCGACGATCGCGGCGAACAGCGTCTCGAAGTCGCGTGCGCGGATACTGGTGCCGGCGGCATGGCTGCCGGTCTGCGTCTCGAAGGCGTCCAGGCAGACCAGGCCGCGGCCGTCGCGCGCAAGCCGCCAGATGCCGACCCGGCTGGCCGCCTCGGCAAGGGCGAGGATCTCGGTCGCCCGGCGCAGATCATGCTCATCGCCCGGATCGGCCAGCGCGGTCAGACCCGCCAGTTCGTCGAACGTGTGGCGCTGCTTCTCCAGCCGCGCGCCGGTCGCCCGCACGGCACGGGCACGGCGTTCCGCGACGATGCCCTGCCAGGTCAGCAGCGCCGCCAGGAGAAAAGCCAAGGCGATAATGCCGCCGGCCGCGATCAGCCCCCGGCGCCCGTTCACCGCGATGAAACCCAGGTAGGCGCTTTCGGGCGCCAGCAGAATGAGCCACCAGGCGCGTGACACCGCGCCTTGCAGCGAAGCGGCGCTGAAAACGTAGCGGTTCCCGTCAATCTCTATGATCGAGCGGTCGGGCCCTTCGACGCGCAGGCGGTCGAAGGCTTCGGCGAGCGCTGGATAGCCGAGCTCGCGGATGGTCCGCGAGCGCAACTGGCCCTCCTGCTCGATCATCACTCTTTCGGGTTCGTGAAAGGCCACCACCTGTCCGTCATCGTTGACGATCGCCAGGGTGCCGCGGGCCTCATCCTGCAGGCCGGCGAGGAAACCGCTGAGGCTGCTGAGGTTGATGTCGACGCCCACCACGGTACCGCCCGACGGCGCGTCCCCCGACCGGCTCACCGCGGTGGAGGCGGTGATGCCGGGCGCCTTGTCGGTGAAGAAGATGTAGACCCGGCTCCAGGCGATGCCGTCACCCTGCCGCGCGTCCTGAAACCAGTCGCGCGTGCGCGGATCGTAAGGGTCGTCCGGGTCCTCCTCGATGGCGATCACCTGATCACCGGCGTCGCGCCGGGTCCAGACCGACTGCCGACCCTCGGGCGTCTGCCATATCACCTTGGTGTCGGCGGTCCCGGCTTCGTTGCGCCGGACCATGAGAAACTCGCCCTCGGCGGTACCCAGGTAGGCGGAGGCAAGCTGCGGGTGGCGGTGCAGCAGGTCACGGGCCAGGCGTTCGAACAGAGCGCGTCCGGGTTCGGAGAGCGGCTCGGCCGGCACCACGGCGGCGAGGCTACCGACGGCGGTCTGGGTGGGGTCCAGGAAGGCGCGGACGTCGCTGTGCACCCTCGCATTCAGTGAACCGATGAAGTCCCGCGACAAAGCCAATACGTCGGCCTTGTTCATGGCGTTGGTGTAGACGGCGCTGGCGATCAGGCCAGCCGCCACCACCACGATACCACCGGCGGGCAGGCCGAAACGCACCACCCGGCGCCAGAAGGCTCTGCGCGCCGCAGTCGGATCGCTGTCGACGTCAATAATCTCGACGCTCTGCATGGGGCAATCCACTTTCCGAGGAATACCGCCGCCGAGCGGAAAACCGGCTAGGCAGCACCTGCAAAGGGCTTTCCAGGCAAAAGAATAGAGCGATTTCCGACGGAGTCATTACCGATCGGGTAGGCCTTTAGGGCAAGGTGGCGCCCCTGGGCCTCAGGCGCCCGTGCAACAGAGGGGCGGCAGACGGGCAACAGACGGGGCCGGCGCCCGAAACGAAAAAGGCCCGCCGGAGGGCGGGCCTTTCGGAACTCAGATGAGCGGGTGAGGCTCAGGCGCCGGCGGCGGCCTGCTTCTCAGCGGCCTTCTTGATGCGGCTGCGCATCTCGCGGGCCTTGGTGCCCAGCTTGGCGGCCGGGGTGGACAGCAGGTAAGCGTCGATGCCGCCGCGCTTCTCGACGGTCCGGATCGCCCGGGTCGACAGACGCATCTGCACCGTGGTGCCCAGCGCGTCGCTCATCAGGCTGACGTCCTGCAGGTTCGGCAGGAAGCGGCGCCGGGTCTTGTTGTTGGCGTGGCTCACGTTGTTGCCGGTCTGAACGGCCTTGCCGGTGAAGTCGCAACGTCGTGCCATGATCGCAAATCCTAGCTCTTGGGCCCGGCGCCGGAGGAAGCCTCGGATGGAGGCGCCTGGGTCATTAAAATGGGATACCGGGCGGACGGAGCCACCCGGTGCGGGCTGGTTTCTAAGGCAGCAGCGGGGCCCCGTCAAGCCGAATCCCGGGCCAAAAAGGCCCCCCTCACCCCTGCCCGCTCCCCGTGGGGAGAGGGAGGGTCCGCGAAGTGGGAGGGCGAGGGGCCTCTCCTCAACATTTACCCTAGAATCGCGTTAATCCCGGCTGAACAGGCCGACCAGGCGGCGGGCGGCGACGGTGGGGGTGGTCTTGCCGGCCTTCACCTGGCGCTCGAGGCCTTCCAACTCGCGGGCGACCTCCGGGTGGGCCTTGAAGCGGCGCATGAGGCCGTCGGCGATCTCCGCCCACATCCAGGCGCCGGCCTGGGCGGCCCGCTTGGCGGCGCGGGCGCCGCTGGCCTCCATGACCGCGCGGTGCTTCTCGACAGTCTGCCAGACCGCCTCGATGCCCTCTCCCAAAAGGGCAGAGCACTTCAAGACGGGAGGCCGCCAGTCCTTATTGGCGGCGCGCAACAGGCCGAGGGCGGCGTAGTACTCCGCTGCGGCACGCTCGGCGGCCGGCTTCAGGTCGCCGTCGGCCTTGTTCACGACCACCGCGTCGGCCAGTTCGACGATGCCCTTCTTGATGCCCTGCAGCTCGTCGCCGCCGCCGGGCAGCAGCATGAGGAGGAAGATATCCACCATCTCGGCGACGGCGGTCTCCGACTGGCCGACGCCAACGGTCTCGACGATGACCACGTCGAAGCCCGCGGCCTCGCAGATCAGCATGGCCTCGCGAGTGCGCCGGGCGACGCCGCCCAGGGTGCCGCCGGTCGGCGAGGGACGGATGAAGGCGCGCGGATCGCGCGACAGCTCCTCCATGCGGGTCTTGTCGCCCAGGATCGAGCCGCCACTGACCTTCGAGGAAGGATCGACCGCCAGCACCGCCACCTTGTGGCCGGCCTCCAGCAGGTGCAGGCCGAAGCGCTCGATGAAGGTGGACTTGCCGACGCCGGGCACGCCGGAGATGCCGATGCGCACCGAGTGGCCGCTGGCCGGCAGCAGGGCCTCCAGCAAGGCCTCGGCGTCGCCGCTATGCTCCGGCTTGGTCGATTCGATGAGGGTAATGGCGCGCGCCAGGGCGCGGCGGTCACCCGCGCGTACCTTGTCCGCCAGCCCGGCCGTCGCCTGCTCTTGAAGCCCGCTCATGCCCCGCTTATGGGCCGAAGCGTGACCTAAAAGCAAGTCCCTCCGGGGCGTCAGGCCGCGCGTAGCAAGCTACGCCAGCGCCCCGGCGTGGTGCCGTAGGCGGCGCGGAACTGGCGCGTCAGGTGCGCCTGATCGGCAAAGCCCGCCGCCAGCGCGACCTCGGCCAGCGGCGTACCGTCGGCGATCGCGCGCCTCGCACGGTCCAAGCGGCGCAGGGTGACGAAGCGGCTGGGCGAGACGCCGTAGATGCGGCGGAACTGGCGCGCCAGGGTGAAGCGGTCGCGGCCGTACAAGCCTTCGAGTTCGGATGTCGAGATCCCCTCGGCACAGCGATCCGTCAGCTGGTCGTGCACCTGTTTGAGGGCCGGATCGGGTGCGACCGGCGGCCCGGCGGGACACCCGGCCGTCTTCGCCAGCACGGCCGCCAGCGCGCAGATCGCATCGGCCTCCCGCAGTTCCTCGCGCGGGTCTTCCGGGTGCGGGAAGACGGCATCCACTGCCGCCGCGATCTCGCGCGCGCGGGCGACCGGATCGGCGACGAAGGGCAGCGGGCCGCCGCCCAGGGCCGCGCCGATCAGCGCCGGATCGATGTAGAGGATGCGGTAGCCGAGCCCTTCTTCTCCCCCCGGACCACCGTCGTGCAGTTCGTCGGGATGCAGGAAGAAGGCGTCGCCGACGAGGGAGGCGCGCGCCGCGCCGCGATAGGTGAAGGCCTGCACGCCGCGCGTGGTGACGCCGATGGCGTAGGTATCGTGGCGGTGCGGCGAGAAGCGGTGCCGAACGAAGGCCGCCTCGGCCCAGTCGAGGCCGGGCCCCGACGACCGGTAGCGCAGCCAGTCTCTGCGTCGCTCCGTTGCCATGCTGCACAATCCTTCAAGACCGGGCCGCCGTCGCGCGCCTAGCTTACCGCATGCTTGGCAACCTCGTCCTGCTGTGGCTCGCCGCCCTGCCGCTGATGGGCAGCCCCGGCCCGGCCACCCTCTCGACTGCCGCCGTCGGCGCCTCCTTCGGCTGGCGCCGCGGCCTGCCCTACCTTGCAGGGATAATCTGCGGCACCGCGACCGTGCTCTGCCTCATTGCGACCGGGGTGACCGCGGTGGTGCTGACCGTTCCGGCGCTGAAGACGGCGATCACCCTGCTGGCCGCCGCCTATATTCTTTACCTTGCCTGGCGCATCGCGACGGCGCCGCCGCTCACCGCCCAGGCCGACACGGCCAAGGCGCCCACCTTCCCCGGCGGCCTCTTCCTGGCCATCGCCAACCCCAAGGCCTTCGCCGCCATTGGCGCCGTCTACGCCGGCCACAGCGCGGTGCCGGGCGACCTGGCGGCGGACGCGGTGGTGAAGATCGCCGCGCTCACTCTGGTCATCGTGCTGGTGAATTTCGCTTGGCTGCTGTTCGGCAGCCTTGTCGCGCACACCCTCCAAGATCCGAAGAAGAGCCGCATCGCCAACGTCACCTTCGCCGTGCTGCTGGTCGCCTCGGTGGGACTGGCACTGCTTTGAGCGCCCTATTCGAAAAGCCAACGACCGAGAAGTCGGTCCGCGATGTCCGGCGACAATTCAAAGATGGCTGCAGACAGCTGTGGATGCCCTTTGGCCGCGGCCAGGGCGCCGAGAATGACGCGACATTCCTCCTCGCTGCGAGGCTCTATCAGCAGTCTGGCGGCGATCTCGGGCAAGACCGACAAAGCCGCATTGTACGCATGGGCCAGATCACCGGGCATCGCAGGGCCCTTCCCTTGCAGGCGGGCAACCTCTATCGCCCCGATCAAGTCGAGCGTAGCGATGGCTGTGCGATCAACGCCGGATCTGGCGACCTCAACAAGATGGGGCAAAGCCGCATAGGACGCGGTGTAGACGTCGCCCTGGTGACAAAGCGATGACCAGAGGTCACCGTCGGCGGACCGATTCTGTGCTGCTTTCTCAAGCAATATTGGAATGCGGGAGGCTCCGCCATAGGCATCGGTCAGTTCGGCCCATCGTGAACTATCCAGCGCCAGCATTTCTCTACTCCGCCGCACTGTCCGCGGGCGTTGGGGCGGCGGCAATCTTGTCGGCCAGTTCGTCGACGCTGGCCTGCTGGCGCGCCCACATCTGGGCGTAGACGCCGCCGCGGCCCAGCAGCGCCTCGTGACGGCCGCGCTCGACGATGCGGCCAGCCTCCAGCACCAGGATCTCATCGGCCTCGACCACGGTAGAGAGGCGGTGGGCGATGACCAGGGTGGTGCGGTCGCGCGACACCTCGCGCAGGGACTTCTGGATGCCGCGCTCTGTCTTGGTATCGAGGGCGGAGGTCGCCTCGTCGAACAGCAGAATCCTGGGTGCTTTCAGGATGGTGCGGGCGATGGCCACG
Organism: Pelagibius sp. 7325; assembly: GCF_037652055.1. Lineage (NCBI taxonomy): Bacteria > Pseudomonadati > Pseudomonadota > Alphaproteobacteria > Rhodospirillales > Rhodovibrionaceae > Pelagibius > Pelagibius sp. 7325. Next base: position 1,457,783 of record NZ_JBBKAH010000002.1, on the reverse strand, counting down.
CGCTGCTTCTCGCCGCCGGAGAGTTTCAGGCCACGTTCGCCCACCATGGTGTGGTAGCCGTCGGGCAGGCTCTCGACGAAACCGTCGATCTGCGCCAGGCGCGCCGCCTCGCGCATCTCTTGGTCGCTCGCCGCCGGTCGCCCATAGCTGATGTTGTAGCCGATGGTGTCGTTGAAGAGGACGGTGTCCTGGGGGACGATGCCGATGGCCTGGCGCAGCGATGCCTGGGAGACATCGCGAATATCCTGGCCGTCGATGCGCACCGCGCCGTCCAGCACGTCGTAGAATCGGAAGAGGATGCGCGAAATGGTCGACTTGCCGGCACCGGACGGACCGACGATGGCCACCGTGTTGCCCGCCTTCACCGTGAAGCTCACATCCTTCAGGATCGGACGGCGCGGGTCATAGCCGAAGGAGACGCCGTCGAAGACCACCTCGCCCTTCACCAGATCCAGCGTGCCGGCATCGGCCGCGTCGCGCACCTCGGCATCCGAGTGCAGCAAACGGAACATGGTCTCCAGGTCGATGAGCGACTGCTTGATCTCGCGGTAGACCGTGCCAAGGAAATTCAGCGGCATGGCGAGTTGCAGCAGGTAGGCATTCACCATGACGAAGTCGCCGACGGTCATGGTGCCGGCGACCACGCCCTGGGCCGCCAGGATCATCAAAAGGGTGATGCCGACGGCGATGATGACTGCCTGTCCGGTGTTCAGCACCGAGAGGCTGCTGCGGCTTTTCACCGAGGCCTTCTCGTAGGCCTGCAGTGCCGTGTCGAAGCGGCGTGCCTCGTGGTCTTCGTTGCCGAAGTACTTCACCGTCTCGAAGTTCAAGAGGCTATCGATCGCCTTGGTGTTGGCGTCGTTGTCGGCATCGTTCATCCGCTTGCGGATCTCGATGCGCCATTCGGTCACCTTCAGGGTGAAGATGACGTAGCCGAGAATCGTGACGAAGGGCACCACCGCGAAGCGCCAGTCGAACAGGTACCACAGGATGCCGCAGGCCAGCGCGATCTCGATGAGGGTCGGGATGACGTTGAAGGTGGCGAAGTGCAGCAGGAACTCGATGCCCTTGGTGCCGCGGTCGATGGCCCGGCTGAGGCCGCCCGTCTGGCGCTCCATGTGGAAGCGCAGGGAAAGGGCGTGGAGGTGGCGGAAGGTCGCCAGGGCCGCGCGCCGTACCGCGTTCTGCTCGACGGCGGAAAAAAGCGAGTCGCGCAGTTCGCCGAAACCCAGTGCCGCCACCCTCACCGCGCCATAGGCGAGCAGCAAGGCGAGCGGCAGCACCAGGGCGGCGGAAGCGGCGCCTCCCGCAGCCCCTTCAGCGGCCGTCAGGCCCCCGGGGGTCAGGGCATCGACCGCCTCTTTCAGCACCAGCGGCACGGTCACGGTGGCCAGCTTGGCCAGCACCAGAAAGACCACTGCCACCACGATGCGCAGCTTCAGGTCGCTGCGCCCCGCGGGCCAGAGGTAGGGCAGCAGGCCGGCCAGGGCCCTGCCCTGGCCGTATTCGGCCTTATGGCCGGGATTTGGGGAGGTTTCGCTCATGTGTCAGAGCATATAGGCGCTGCACCCCGCCCCGCCAAACATTCTGTTGCAAGGCCGTTTGCGAGTCCCTCCGCCCCCCAGTCGTTGCCCTCGAGCTTGACCCGAGGCTCCATTCCTCCGCCGCACCGTCCGTGCGGCAAGTCCATGGATGCCCGGGTCAGGCCCGGACATGACAGCCTTAGATGGTCACGCCGCCTTGCGGCGCTGCTTCACGATGCCGAGGATCTCGCTGGCGGCGTGGGGGATGTTGGAGCCCGGGCCGTAGATTGCCGAGACCCCGGCCTTCAGCAGCATGTCGTAGTCCTGCGGCGGGATGACGCCGCCGCAGACCACGATGATGTCGTCGGCGCCCTCGCGCTTCAGGGCGTCCAGCAGCTGCGGCACCAGGGTCTTGTGGCCGGCCGCCTGGCTGGAGACGCCGACGATGTGGACGTCGTTCTCGATCGCCTGGCGGGCCGCCTCCTCCGGGGTCTGAAACAGCGGGCCGACGTCGACGTCGAAGCCGATGTCGGCAAAGGCGGTGGCGATCACCTTGGCGCCGCGGTCATGGCCGTCCTGGCCCAGCTTCACCACCAGCATGCGCGGGCGGCGGCCTTCGTCGCGCTCGAAGGCCTCCACCTCGCCTTGGATTCGGCGAAAGCCCTCGTCGCCCTGGTAGGCCGAGCCGTAGATGCCGGTGACCGAGCGGATGATGGCGCGGTGACGGGTGTAAACCTTCTCCAACGCGTCGGAGATCTCGCCCACCGTGGCGCGCACGCGCGTCGCCTTCACCGCGAGGTCGAGCAGGTTGCCGCTGCCGTCCTGGGCCGCCTTCGTCAGGTCGGCGAGCGCCGCCTCGACGGCAGCATCGTCGCGCGCGGCGCGGATTTTCTCCAGGCGCTTCACCTGCTGCTCGCGCACCTTGGTGTTGTCGATGTCGAGGATCTCGACCGGGTCATCCTGCTCGCTGCGGTACTTATTCACGCCGACGATGACCTCCTCGCCACGGTCGATGCGCGCTTGGCGCCGGGCGGCGGACTCCTCGATCCTCAGCTTGGGCATGCCGGACTCGACGGCCTTTGTCATGCCGCCCAGTTCCTCGACCTCGCCGATCAGCCTGCGCGCCTCGCTGACGAGGGAAGCGGTGAGGCTCTCCACGTAGTAGCTGCCCGCCAGGGGATCCACCACCTTGGTGATGCCGGTCTCCTCCTGCAGGATGAGCTGGGTGTTGCGGGCTATGCGCGCGGAGAACGGCGTCGGCAGCGCGACCGCCTCGTCAAGGGCGTTGGTGTGCAGCGACTGGGTGCCGCCCAGCGCGGCGGCCATGGCCTCGATCGCCGTGCGCACCACGTTCCCGTAGGGCGACTGCTCGGTCAGCGAGACCCCGGACGTCTGGCAATGCGTGCGCAGCATCAGGGATTCCGGCCTCTTGGGCTGGAAGTGCTGCTGCATCAGCTCGGCCCAGAGGAAGCGGGCGGCGCGCAGCTTGGCGATCTCCATGAAGAAGTTCATGCCGATGGCGAAGAAGAACGACAGGCGCGGCGCGAAGGCGTCGACGTCGAGACCCTTGGACTGCGCCGCGCGCACGTACTCGATGCCGTCGGCCAGGGTGAAGGCCAGTTCCTGCACGCAGGTCGCCCCCGCCTCCTGCATGTGATAGCCGGAGATCGAGATCGAATTGAAGCGCGGCATGTGCCGGGAGGTGTAGCCGATGATGTCGGCGACGATGCGCATCGAGGGCTCGGGCGGATAGATGTAGGTGTTGCGAACCATGAACTCCTTGAGGATGTCGTTCTGGATCGTGCCGGAGAGCTTCTCCGGCCCAACACCCTGTTCCTCGGCGGCGACGATGTAGCCGGCCAGCACCGGCAGCACGGCGCCGTTCATGGTCATGGAGACCGACATCTCGTCGAGCGGGATGCCGTCGAAGAGGATCTTCATGTCCTCGACGGAATCGATGGCGACGCCCGCCTTGCCGACGTCGCCGACCACGCGCGGGTGGTCGGAGTCATAGCCGCGGTGGGTCGCCAGGTCGAAGGCGACCGAGAGGCCCTTCTGCCCGCCGGCGAGGTTGGCGCGGTAAAAGGCGTTGGACTCCTCGGCGGTGGAGAAGCCGGCGTACTGGCGCAGGGTCCAGGGGCGGCCGGCGTACATGGTGGCGCGCGGCCCCCGGGTGAAGGGCGCGAAACCGGGCAGGCTGCCAAGCGTCTCCAGGCCCTCAAGGTCCTCGGCGGTGTAGAGCGGCTTCACGGCGATGCCCTCGGGCGTCTGCCAGACGAGATCGTCGGCGCCCTCGCCCTTGGCGCCCTTGGCTTCCTTCGCCGCCAGGGCGCGCCAGTCGTCCAGCGTCTTCTCCGGCCAATCGGTCATCGTTTTCGCCCTCGCGTCCCTCGGGATTCCCATCTTCGGCGGCTTTGCACCGCTTGCCTTCTTCGCAGGTGCAGTATAGGCGCTCTAACGATTGCGGGGAAAGGGTGCAGGTGGCGCGGATTCGCCAACCGAAGGAGTTGCGGCACCATACCGCCCAACCGCCGCGACGATTGCATTGCCGTGCATTTTCTCAATTAAGTCCATGTTAAAACATTTACTTTAAGCAATCATTCAGCTTATTCATCGCGGTAAGGTCCGGGAAGGTGGGGACCCAGGACCGTGGGAGGAGCCGTCGGGGGCCATGGATCCCTACGTCATCATAAAGGGCTTGCACGTCGCCGTGCTGGTCGTGATCGGCAGCGCGCTCTACGCCTTCTGGTGCCGCTCCGACCGCAAGAACCCCTTTCTCGTGTACTGGAGCGTCTACGAGTTCGCGCTGGCCGTCACCATCGCGTCGATCGGCCACCCTCCGTTCCCCACCCTCGCTGCCGCTGCCGCCACGCCGGTGCTGCTGCTCGGCACCCTGCACTACCGCAACAAGCGCCCCCCACCGCGCATCGCCTGGGTGCTGCTGTTCCTCGCCATCGCCGTGCCCGCGCTGCTGCTGAGCTATCTGGTCGCCCCCCGCTACAGCACGCTGTACGTGACTGCCGCCGTCGGCATCGCGAACCTCGCCGCCGCCCTGCTCTTCCTGCGCCAGGGCGGCTGGCTGAACCACTTCATCGCCGCCGCTTTCGCCGGGCGCACGCTGAACGCCTTCCTCTATCCGATCTGGGCCCAGCAGGAGATGCTCTACGTGGTCTTCGCCGCCGGTCTGGTGCTCGCGACGATGGCCGGCGTCGGCCTGCTGATGGCTGGCTTCTTCCGGGCCTACGACGACCTGAAGAAGCACGAGCAGGAACTGGTCGGCGCCTATAACCAGAGCGAAGAGCTGATGCTGCGGCTGGAACGGCGCAACGAGGAATACCTCTCCGCGCGCCAGAACGCCGAAGCCGCTAACGCCGCCAAGACCCAGTTCCTCGCCAACATGAGCCACGAACTGCGCACCCCGCTGAACGCCATCCTCGGCTTTTCCGAGGTTCTCGCCGTGCTGCCGAAGGAACAGGTGCTCAACAAAGTCACCGACTACGCCAAGAACATCCACGACGCGGCCAACGGCCTGCAGATCATCATCAACGACATCCTGAACCTCTCACGCGTGGAGGCCGGCGCCCTCGAACTGAACAAGGAAGCCTGCGATCTCAACGCTCTGCTGACCGAGATCCGCCGCCTGCTGCAGCCGTTGGCCGACCAGAAGGACATCGTTCTCGACTGCCGCGACGACGGCCCCTGCGCGGCGCTTTGCGATCCCCGGCTCACCCGCCAGGCGCTCATCAACGGTGTCTCCAACGCCATCAAGTACACCCAGCGCGGCGGCACGGTGATCTGCAGCGCCAAGGTCGAAGGCAATCTCGCGGTGGCGACGGTGGAGGACAACGGCGTCGGTATCGACGAGGCGCGCCTCGCCAAGGTGTTCGAGCCGTTCTGGCAGGAAGGCAACTCCTTCGTCGCCGAGAATACCGGCGTCGGACTGGGCCTCACCATCGCCAAGTCATATGTCGAGGCTCAGGGCGGCCGTATCGAACTGAAGCGCGCCGGCGAGCGCGGCACGATCTTTCGCATCTTCTTGCCACTGCCCGGCGACGATGCCGGCCAGAATGACGGCGCCGCTCCCCTGGCGGCCAGCCGCGCGGTCTCCCAGGGCTACTGAAGGCCTTTTATGGCGGCGCCATTCCCCAACACCGTCTAACGGCGGCGCCACTCCATGGTGAGGGCGAAGGCGGCGACCAGGGCGCCGGCGGCCACCAGGGTCGGCAGCAGGAAGGACTCGCCGATGCCGTAAGCGAAGCCGGCAAAGCTGGGCCCGATCATCTGGCCCAGCCCGAAGGCGGCGGTCATCAGCGCGATGGAGCGGCGCGGATCGCCCGACGACAGGCTGCGCGCATGGACCAGGCCCAAGGCCGTGATCCCCATGATGGTGCCGCCCAGCAGCGCGGCGGCGAAGAGCACCGCGGCGGCGCCGCTGCCCAGCACCGACAGGGCGACACCGACGCTCTCCACCAGGCAGGCGACAGCGAAGCCCCGCCCGTTGCCGATGCGCCGGGCGATCCAGCCCCAGACCGCGACCGAGGGAATGCCGGCAAGGCCGACCGTCAGCCAGACATAGGGCTCCAGCCACTGCAGTTCCGGTGTCAGGCGCACCAGGGTGGAGATAAAGGTGGCGGTGATGACGTAGCCGAAGCCGAAAAGTCCGTAGGCGACGATGAGGGCGACGAGGCGCGGATTGGGTTTCGCCTTGGCCCTGGTGCGCGGCGGCAGCGGCGGCTCCTGCTCGGCCGGGACGAGGCGCAGCACGGCGAACAATCCGGCCAGCGCCAGGGCGCCGCTGGCCAGCCAGAGGCCGCGCCAGCCGACATCCTGAGCGGCGAGCGCGGCGACCAGCACGGCGGATCCCGCGATACCGATGCCGACTCCGGCAAAGTGCAGTCCCGAGAGGCCGGGCCGCCCGGCCGCCGCCAGACGGTCGAGCACCAGGGCCGAGGCGAAGACCAGCACGAAGGCGCTGGCGACGCCGGAGGCGAAGCGCAGCAGCAGGAACAGCGGCACCGCCGCCTCGGCGGCCATGGCCGCGGTGGTCAAGGCGGAGATCGCCAGCGCGACCAGGAACCAGCGCCGCCGGCCACCCGGCAGGCTGGCCTTGGCCGCCGCCAGGGCACCCACCAGGTAACCGAGGAAATTGGCCGAGGCGATGATACCGGCCTCGGCCTGGGTGAGCCCCAGGCTCTCCACCATGAACGGCAGGATCGGGGTGTAGACGAAGCGCCCGATGCCCATGGCCGTGGCCAGCGCAATGCAACCGCCCAGCGCGACCGCCACCACGCCCTTGCCTGCCGTGTCAGCCACCGGCGCCACTGCTTCGGACTCGCCCATCATGCCCTCAAGGCTAGCACGCCGGCCGGGCGGTCGAATTGCAATTCCCGGTGGGCAGGGTCCCGCTCAAGTCGCCGCGAGGCCGGCTCACTCCGGCGCGCTTATGACGCCGACCACCTCCGGCGTGGCGGTGCCGTTCGGACGCAGCACCAGGCCGCCGCCGGACTGCGGCGCGTCCACGCCGATGAGGCCGAAAGCGGTGGTGTGGCTGACCAACACCAGCGGCGCGCCCGGCGTCGGCGCTTTCAGATCGATGAAGAAGCGCTTCAAGGCCTCCGTCATGGCGGCCTCGCTGCCGAGCTTCCAGTGGTAGTAGTTCAGTGCCGGCTCGTCGGTCACCGGACCGAGCCCCAGGAGTTCCGCCGTCTGCCTGGCGCGGCACCACTGGCTCGTCAGCACCCGCGCCGCGGAGATCCCGGCGACCTTGAAGCGCTGGGCCAGCACCGCAGCCTGGGCACGCCCCGGTCCGCCGACCTCGCGCTGGGTGCGGCAGTCCTTCAGGTCGAAATCGTCGGAATCGACACCGCCCGCCTTCACGTGACGCAGCAGCAGGACAATGCCGCCGTCGTTCAGCTTGGACAGATCGAAGTCCCCGGCCAGCGCCGGCGTGGCGGCCAGCAAGCCGGCCATTAAAAGCGGTGCAAGAACCCGCGGCCATCTCCGCAGCATGACGCTTCCCCCGATATCGTTCCGCATTGGAGTTATTATAGCGCAGCATGCGCCCGGCTGCAGTTCCCTACAGGCGAACTCGGCGAAAGGCCACCGGCGTATCGAAGCCCTTCAGGGCGGTCGTCTCGGCGCCCACCTCGAAACCCGCCAGCAGCGCCGCCACATCGGGATCTTCCGCCGCGGCTTCGGACAGCACGACGTCCCCGCCCTGGCTCTGGCCCTGCAGGCGCGCCGCCATATTCACGGTGGTGCCGAAGTAGTCGAGCCGCCCGTTCAAGGTAACGGCGATGCAGGGCCCCTCGTGCAGGCCGAGCTTGATGGTGAGCGGGCGCTGCCCGGCGGCATTGAAGCTGCCGAGTTCGCGCTGGATGTCGAGCGCGGCGGCCAGCGCGTCGGCGGGCTTGGTGAAGGCCGCCATGATGGCATCGCCGATGGTCTTCACCAGCGCGCCGTCGTGGCGCCGCACGATGGCGCCGAGAAAGGCAAAGTGATCGCGCACCAGTTGATAGGCGGCGGCATCGCCAATGTTGCCGTAGAGTTCGGTCGAGCGCCTGAGGTCGGTGAACAGCAGCGCGACGCGCGCCACCGCCACCTCGTCGCCGGGCCGCAGCACCTGGTCAGAAAAGAGATCGCGAAAGGCCTGCAGCGCGGTCACCCGATCGGCGGTCAGCGCGTCGCGCAGCCAGGGCCGCTCTTCGACGATGGCGGTCACCGGCCGCGGCGATGCGTTGCGCAGCACCACCTTGTCCGCTTCGCCCGCCGGACCGAGGCTCACGGCCTCCCCGCTCAGCACGATTTCCGGCAGGGCTTCGCCCGCCGCCAGCGTCACTTCCGCTTCCGGCCCGGCCTCCAGACTGCGCAGCCTGTAGCTGCCGGGCGGCAGCGCGCAGGGCTCGGCCCGGCGCTCGCCCGGCTGCAGGATGATCTGCAGTCGGATGTGCGGCGTCGACATCGGGCCAAAGAGGCAGTGCTCGCCCGTCCCCAGCGCGCGCACCGTCGGCGCCGGCTGGAAGCTGAGTTCGACGTTGCGCGAGAAGTCCCGCTCGTAGTCGATGTTGCAGGTGGCGCAGTGCGCCCCTTTGGGCAACTGGTCGAGCGCGTGCACGGCGGCCTTGGCGACGCGGCAGCGCGGGCACAGCAAATCCCAGCGCATGGTCAGCAGGCCGGCGCGCACCGCCTGCAGGCAAAGCTCGATCACCGCGCGTTCCGCCGCGCCCCAGTCGCGCGCCAGCGCCAGCGGGCGGATGTGCACCAGGTCGGCCTCCTGCGCGCCCAGCAGGTGGTCGGCGAGGCGGCGCGCCAGTCCGTGACCGTGGCCGCTCGCTTCGATCTCGCCCACCAGGGCATCGACCTTCCGCCTCAGGGCCGGATCGGCCTTCGGCGCCGAGAAGCGGAACGGCGCCGCCGCGGCACCGGCCGCGTAGCGCCGGGCATCGCCGGCCAGCACCGTGAAGGTCTTGCCGGCCTTCTCCAGGAAGCGGGTACGCAGCAGCAGACGACCCAGCAGGTTGGCCGGGGTGGCGCTCAGGGTGTAATCGCCCGCACAGGTCCGTCCGCCGGCGGCCGGCGTCAGCTCGAAGCGGGCCGTAAGGTCCTGGAACGGGCCGTTGTAAAATTCGCGGCGGATCTGGAACCAACGGCCGCCGACCCAATTGGCCGGCACCTCGCGCCAGGCGAGCGAAAAGGGACCGATCTTGGTCCGCCCCTCGTACAGCACTGTGCCGTCGGCCTGCGGGGTTTCGGTGACCGTATAACGCGGCAGCCCAGCCGCTTCATTGTAGCGCACGGTGTCGGCCAGGATCGGCCACACCGCTTCCGGCGGAGAGTCGAAGTCGACATGAAAGCGGCGCGTCTGCGGTTCAGCCATTCACCCACCGTTCGGCCAACCGCGGCGCCGCTACCAGCGCATGTAGGGCAGCACCGCGGAGGGCTTCCATTCGGCCGCCGCCATGAAGTGGGCATAGGCCTCGCGATCGATCGCCCCGTCCTTGTCTACGCCGAGTTCCTCGCCGTGGATGCCCCCGGCAATGAAAATACTGCCGATGCCGGAGGCCTGGGCCCCGGCGACGTCGGTGCGCAGGGAATCGCCGATGGCGGCGATGCGCGTGGGGTCGATGCCCTTCAGCAGGGCGAAGCAGCTGCGGTAGACCTCCGGGTGAGGCTTGCCGTGCCAGCGCACGTTGCCGCCCTTCTGCTCGTAGTCGAGGGCCAGCGCACCGGCGCAGATCTCCATCGCCTCGCCGCGCATGACGATGAGGTCCGGATTGGCGCAGATCATCGGCAGCTTGCGGGCAAGTCCCTCGTCCAGGAAGGCGCGGTAGGTCTCAACCTGGTCGTGATCGTTGAGGATGCCGGTGTTGAGGATGAAGTCGGCCTCGCCCAGCGCCTCGACGAAGCGGATGTCGTCCAACCCCTCGCGCATGCCGTGGTCGCGCGCCGGCCCCAGGTGATAGCAGCGGCTACCGAGCGCCCGGTACCAGGCGTCAGGCCGGGTCTTCAGGTGTTGCCAGGCGTCCTCGCCGGAACTCAGCAGGTGGTCCGGCAGTTCGGGGGGAATGCCGATCTCCGCATTGCGCTCGGCAATCACCGCGGCGCGACGCGGCGCGTTGGAGAGAACAACCGACTTCTTACCCGCCTCGCGCAGCCGCCGCAGCGCATCGACCGCCGCCGGATACGCCTGGAGGCCGTCGTGCATGACCCCCCAGAGGTCGATGATGAAGGCATCGTAGCGGTCGGCCACCGCCGACAGGCCGGGGTAAATCGGCACCTCGGGCGAGGGGGTATCGGATGTCATGGGATTCCGGGGGCTCCGGGTCGTTTGAAGGCAAAAGAACGCTATTGCGCGCCTCTTCTGCCACAGCCCGGGGCCCTATGCAAAGGAGCGATGCGGAGCCTGGCTTGCCCTCTCCGGGCTCCGCGCCGCCGCTATACCGTGGATTGCGGGTGGTACTGGTAGAGCCAGGTCTCGCTCAATACCTGGTCGCCGTTGCGCAGGAAGCAGCGCAGGTCGACCGGCTGATCGCCTTCGACGGTGAGGTCGAACTGGGCGCGCCAGTGCCCCGGCACGTCATTCGGCACCGCCTCGGTGAAGATGTAGGAGAACTCGCCGCGTGAAGCCGTCAGCACCGGCTCCGGCAGTACGCCCATCGGCAGGTCTTTCAGCGGGCCGCCGAGGAACTCCACCATGAACTTGCGCACGCCCTGCGGCCGCGGCTGGCCCGGCTGGCCGCCGTTGCCGAGGCGGGTCGCCACGCAGCGCGCGAGCTCGCCCGGATAGGGCTCGTCGGCCAGCCAGTGCAGACGGTAGGCGATCTGGATGTGACTGCCGGCGCCGTGCGGTGCGTCGGGGATCCACATGGCGCAGATGTTGTCGTGGATCTCGTCGTCGGTCGGGATCTCGACCAGCTGCACCACACCCTTGCCCCAGTCACCCAGCGGCTCGACCCAGGCCGAGGGCCGCAGATGGTAGCGCACGCCGTCCTGGTAGTGGTCGAAGAGGCGATCGCGCTGCGACAGCCCGAAGCCGCGCGGGTTGTCGTCGAGGAAGCTGGAGAAGCTCACGCGCGGTGGGTTGTTGAGCGGCCGCCAGATGCGCTCTCCGCTGCCGGTCCAGATCGCCAGGCCGTCGGAATCGTGCACCTCAGGGCGCCAGTCGACCATGGTCGGCTTGGCGGTCTCGGAGTACCAGAACATCGAGGTGAGCGGCGCCAGACCCAGGCGCTCGAGGGTCCGGCGCGGATGCACGTTCGCCTCGATGTCCATCACCACGCCGGAGGTGCGGCGCAGGAGGAAACGGTAGGCGCCGGCCACGGACGGCCCGTGCAAGAGGGCGTAGACGGTGACGGGGTCGTCCGGCCCTTCGGCCGGGACGAACCAGTACTCGGTAAAATCCGGGAACTCCTCCGGTCCCGGCGCGCCGGGCGCCAGCGCGATGCCGCGCGCCGAAAGCCCGACCTGGCCCAGCTCGCCGACGCCGCGAAAGTAAGAGGCGCCAAGGAAGGTCGCCCAGGGCTCCACCTTGTCGAGGTCGCCGGCGCTGGGCGGTTCATGCACCCAGAAGCCGGCGAAGGCCGAAGGCTGCTCGCCCAGCCCGGCCGCCACGTGGTCGGCGGTGACGGTGAATAGCGTCGGGTCGTAGAGCACCTCGCGCGCGGTGTCGCCATCAACCGCATGCATGCGCACGGTCTTGGGGAAAAAGCGGCCGACGTGCTGGAAGGAGATCGGATAGCTGCCCTCGCGATAGAGCGCGAAGTCTTTGCGGAAACGCAGCTTGCCGTGGGCGTCGTAGTCGATCTGCTCGACGATGGCCGGATCGGGACGCGGCGGCGGCTCGTAGGGCCGCGCCGCCAGTTCGCGCGCGTGTTGCTTCAGCCAGTCATAGGAAAACGCCTCGGCGGGGCCGAAGGAGAGGCCTTTCGCCTGGGCCGCCGCCGGTGCTGCGCCGCCGACGAGGCGCGCGGCGCCCGCCGCGAGGAAGACCTGCAGGAGGGTGCGTCGATCGAGAGCTGTCATAGTCCGTCAAAGTTGTGGAGAGGATCGGCCGGCGCAAGGGGCATGCCGTCAGAAATAGCCCACGGCGCGAAAGGTTCCCCCAAAGGGGCCTCACGCGAAGGCGCGCCGCTGCGGCGACCGGTCTAGCACAGCCGGCCAGGGGGCGGACCAAGACATTTTTGGGAAAAAGGGGTCGTTACGCCGCCGGCTTGGCGAGGCGCGGCTCGCCCAGGAGGTAGCCCTGGGCGCACTCAACGCCCAGTTCCATGACCTCGATGAGGGCGTCCTCGTCCTCGACCTTCTCGACCACCATGGTGAGGCCGCGCTCCTTCAGGTTGTCGACCAGGGCTTCGCCCGCGCGCGGGTCGCTGAGCAGCAGGTCGGCCCGAACCTTCACGAAGCGAAAGTTGCGGTTGGCCAGGGTATCGGCGTCGATGTCCAGGTGGTGCACGCCGTCCAGCGAGAAGCGACAGCCGAGGTCGGCAAGGCGGCGCAGGTAGAGGGCGGCCCCAGAGTCCCAGGCCTCGTAGTCGCTCTGCGAGAATTCGAAGATCAGGTGCTTGGAGAGGTCGCGGTTGCTCTCCAGGAAGGCCACGAAGTCGCCGAAGAAGGCGTCGTCGCCCAGGGTATGGCTGGAGATGTTGCAGAAGAAGTCCAGCTTTTCCTCGCGGTACTGGATCTTGCGCACCAGCTGGATGCAGCGGATCAGCAGCATGTTGTCGATGGCCGCCACGATGCCTTCCCGCTCGGCGAGGCCGATGTACTGCTCCGGCAGGATCATGTAGCCGTCGGTCGTGCGCAAGCGCGAGAAGCACTCGTAGTAGCGCCGCTTCCTCTGCGGCAGCAGCACGATAGGCTGCAGCACCAGGTCGATGCGGTCGTCGCACAGCGCCTGGCGCGCGATCTCCAGCACCGCCGACTCGTCGAGCCCTTCGGCGACCGGCGGCAGCACGCCGGGCCGCTGGTTGGCGTTGGCCGGCATCACGGCGATCCTGCCGCCGTCCTGCGGCAGCGGCCGCGGCACGGACTTCTCGGCAGGGCGGCGGGCCGGGTCGCCCATCGCCGGGCCGGACGGCGCGGCGCCGACATCCTGCACCGGCGCCTTGGTCGACTTGGCAAGGCGGGTGATCAACGACTGCAGCACCTTCACCTCGGAGATCACCTCGTCGACGCTCTTGCCCGAACGGCTCACGCCGCCGGCGGATTCCAGCGCCTCGCGCAGGATAGCTAGCTCGCGGCGGGTCCAGTTGAGCTCCTCCAGCGCCTCGCCTTGCGCCTGGCGCAGGCCGAGCAGCTTTTCGACCAGGAAGGTCTCGCGGCCCAGGCGGGCATAGACCTCGTGCAGCAGGCCGCCGCCGATCAGCGCGGCCAGGCCCAGGCCGACCGCGGCCTCGGGGCCGGTCAGCGGCAGCCACAGCGGCGCAAAGAGCGCCAGCGCCACGGCGCCGCCCGCGTAGCAAAGGAAGATCGCGAGGTGTTTCAACATAGAGGGCACTTTGCCCTCGATAGCCTTGAGACTTGGTTAACGGAGTGTTGTCGGGATGCTTGACGAGCGGCGGCAGGGGGCGCTTTTCTGCCGTTAACACCCGCCCGCAATCAGGAGGCACGCCGCCATGGCCGTCACCATCTACCACAACCCGCGCTGCAGCAAATCCCGCCAGACCCTGACGCTGCTGCAGGACCACGGTATCGAGCCCAAGGTGGTGGAATACCTGAACGACACCCCCGACGCCAAGACGCTGGACGACATCCTGAAGAAGTTGAAACTGGAGCCGCGCGACCTGATGCGCCGCAAGGAGGCGCCTTATAAGGAGCTCGGCCTCGACGATCCGGGGCTCAGCCGCCAGGCGCTGATCGCCGCCATGGTCGAGCACCCAATCCTCATCGAGCGTCCCATCGTGCTGAAGGGCGCCAAGGCCGCCCTCGGCCGCCCGCCGGAAAAGGTGCTCGAGATTCTCTAGCTCGCTGCCCTATCCGCTGTAGCGGTGATCGGCGCCGACGGCCGCCGCGATGTTGTCGAAGCCGTCCTCGCGGAGCAGACGGGCGAGCTCGCTTTTCATGCGCGGGACCAGGGCGGGCCCGCCGTAGATGAGGCCGGTGTAGAGCTGGACCAGCGAAGCACCGGCGCGGATCTTGCGGTAGGCATCGGCGCCCGAGGCGACGCCGCCCACACCGATGAGGGGGATCCTGCCCTCGGTGAGACGGTAGAGATCGCCCAGCACCGCCGTCGCCGGGCCGAACAGTGGTCGGCCCGAGAGGCCGCCGGTCTCGCCGCGCGCCGCCCCTTTCAAGTCATCGGGACGGGCGATGGTGGTGTTGGTGGCGATAAGGCCGGAGATCTTCATCGAGAGCGCGACGGCGGCAATATCGGCCTTGTCCTCCGCGGTGAGGTCGGGGGCGATTTTCACCAGCAGCGGCGGCGCCGGTTGCGGCAGGGCGGCGAGGACACGGCCGAGCAGTTCCTCCAGCTCGCCGCGGCCCTGCAGGGCGCGCAGGCCCGGCGTGTTCGGCGAGGAGACGTTGACGACCAGGTAGTCGGCGAGCGGCCCCAGCGCCGCCGCGCCCAGCACGTAGTCGCTGGCGGCGTCGGCGGTGTCCTTGTTCTTGCCGAGGTTCACGCCGACGGGTCCGCGGGCACTGCCCTTCTTGCGGAAAGCCTCCAACCGGCGGCGCGCCGCCTCCAGGCCGCCATTGTTGAAGCCCAGGCGGTTGATCACCGCGCCGTCCTCGGGCAGGCGGAAGATGCGCGGCTTTGGATTGCCCGGCTGCGGGCGCGGCGTCACCGAGCCGACCTCCGTGAAGCCCAGGCCGAGACCCAGCATGGCCGGCATGACACGCGCGTCCTTGTCGAAGCCGGCGGCCAGACCGATCGGATTGTCAAAGGACAGGCCCCAGACCCGGGTGGCGAGGGCCGGATCGTCGGCCGTCTTGGGATGCGGCGCAAAGCCGCGTTCGAGCGCCCGGAGCGTCAGGTTATGCGCGACTTCCGGGTCCAGCAGACGCAACGCCGGGCCGATCAGGGAGAAGGCGTCCAAGGGTTCCTATTTCTCTTCTGCAAAACCTGCGGGAAAGCGATGGTATCCGTCGGCCCCAAGCGGCAGGTCGTCGACCCGGCGCACGGCGTCGGCCGGCAGGTCGCCATAGAGGTGCGGGAAGAGCGCGCCGCCGCGCGAGGGCTCCCACTTCAGCGCGTCACCCAACACCGCGGCCTCTACCGTCAGTAGAACAAGTCCGTCCTGGCCGGCACGGTGCTTGGCAGCCGAGGCGACGACCTGGTCCGGGCCGGAAAAATGGATGAAGCCGTCGGCCCGGTCCTGCGAGGACCCGCTATAGCGGCCGGCTGCCGCGGCCGCCGCCCACTCGTCCTTGCGGCAGATGTGGTAAATAAACCCTCGATTCATGGGCGCCAAAGTAGTCGAGAGTAACAGGGCTGAACAGCGCCCTCTCTGAAATAGCTCGCAAAAAGCGGGTCCCGCGACGCGGAGGCCAGTAAGACTATGTTCTTGCTGCATGCCCCTTAACTTTATAAGACAATGTTCCCATGTTGGAGCACCAGAGCGTCTGGCGAGCGATCGATCGCCTCGCCGCAAGGTACAACCTCTCGCCGTCCGGCCTCGCCCGGCAGGCGGGCCTGGACCCCACGACCTTCAACAAGAGCAAGCGCATCACCAAGGAAGGCAAGCAGCGCTGGCCCAGCACCGAATCGCTGGCCAAGGTGCTGAACGCCACGGGGGCCTCGCTCGCCGAGTTCATCAGCCTGGTCGAGGACCAGGAGCACCCGGTGAGCTTCCGCCGCCTGCCCAAGCTGCGCTTTGCCATGGCGGCCCAGCCGGGCTACTTCGACGCCGAGGGTCGACCGCTGCGCAGCCACTGGGAGGAAGCCGCCTTTCCGGACGTGCCGGACCCCCACGCCTATGCCCTGGAGATCACCGGCGACGGCCTGCTGCCGGTCTACCGCAACGGCGACCTGGTGGTTATCTCCCCCAGCGCCGAGGTGAAGTCGGGCGACCGCATCCTGCTGCGCAGCCTGCAGGGCGAGTTGCTGATCGCCGAACTGCTGGAGCGCAGCAGCGACCGCCTGCGCATCAAGTCGCTGAGCCGCGAGAATGTGGTGCGCGAGCTGCCGCGCAGCCAGGCGCAGTGGGTCTCGCGCATCGCCTGGTCCGGACACTAAAGCCAGGACACCAAAGTCGCGGTACCAAGTCGGTTGCCGGCCACGGCGCCGGCGCTCTTCCGATCCTTTTGTCACCGCTACAATTTCCCGGCATGGCGGCGCTTTTCCTTGCTCCGTCGAGCGGTTAGGCTTTCCGCCGTCGCGCTCCCCGATCGACGTCACAAAGAAGGAATGATTCCGCGATGACCGCTCCGAAGGCCGTGCATTTCCTGGAAGGCAAGTGGGTCGAAGGCAACCCGCCGGTGATGGGCCCGCTCACCCATGCCGCCTGGATGGCATCGGTCGTCTTCGATGGCGCGCGCGCCTTCGAAGGCGTGACGCCGGACCTCGATCAGCACTGCGAACGCTTGGTGCGCTCGGCGGCCAGCTTTGGCCTGAAGGCCGTGCACACGGCCGGTGAGATGCTGGAGATCGCTGAGGACGGCCTCAAGCACTTCGGCAAAGACAAGGCGCTCTACCTGCGTCCCATGCTGTGGGCCGAGTCCGGCTTCGTCGCGCCGGACCCCGAGTCGACGCGCTTCTGCTTCACCCTCTACGAAGCGCCGATGCCCTCGGCGGAGGGATTCTCCGTCTGCCTGTCCAGCTATCGCCGCCCGGCGCCCAACATGGCGCCGACCGACGCCAAGGCCTCTTGCCTCTATCCCAACTCGGCGCGCGCGCTGACCGAGGCGGCCCAGCGCGGCTTCGACAACGCGGTGGTGCTGGACGCCGTCGGCAACGTCGCCGAACTGGCGACCGCCAACTTCTGGATCGTCAAGGACGGCACCGCCATAACCCCGGTGCCCAACGGCTGCTTCCTGAACGGAATCACCAAGCAGCGCATCATGCGCCTGCTGGAAGAACGCGGCATCAAGGTGGTCGAGGCGCGGGTGACCTGGCAGGACGTGCTGGCGGCCGACGAAGTGTTCTCCACCGGCAACTACGGCAAGGTGATCCCCATCACCCGCGTCGAGGACCGCAGCCTGCAGCCGGGGCCGGTCTATACCGCCGCGCGCGAAGCCTACTGGGAATGGGCGCACGGCTGAACCCGCGGCTCAGAGCGGCGCGGCCACCTGCAGCTTGCCGGTGACGCCGTGCTTGTCGATCAGGCGAGCGATCAGGCCGTTCGCCGTTGCCTCGGCGACAAACTCCCCGATGAAGGCCTTGAGCGCCGTGTTGGCCGGCTTGGTGCCGACGGCCTGGCGCACCGTCGTGTAGTTTCCGGCGAGAACGCGCGAGCCCGGCAGGCTCGCGCTGTTGTCCTTCAGCGCCGGCAGCAGACCCGCAAGGGCGTCGAGCTTCTCCGTCTTGAACAGCTCGAAGGCGCCGGCCAGGCCCTTCGCACGATAGAGTTCAGCGTGCTTCAGGGTACGGCTCAGATAGAGATCGTAGGCGGCACGATCTGAGACGGCGATGCGCACGCCGGGCCGGTCGACCTCCGCCACCGACTGGATGGCTGAGCCGGCGGGCACGAGATAGGTCGCCTCGATCTCCACATAGGCACCGCAGAACGCTATGGTCTCGGCACGCTTGGGCTCCTCGGCGATGAGGCCGATGTCCCAGAGATCCTGCGTCACCGCGTCAGCGACCTCGCCCGGCGTGTCAAAGGCGACGTAAGAGACGGCGACGCCAAGCCGCTCGGCGATCGCCGCCGCCGTGTCCGGAGCGACGCCCTGGGGCGTGCCGTCGGCGGCGCGGCCAGTCACCAGCAGGATGTTGCCGAGATTGATGCCGACCCGCAGGGTGCCGGGACGGCCGAGCTCGGCGCGCGCCGCCTCGCTCACGACGACGCCTTGAGGCTTTCGCCCTGTAGGGCCGTTTCGATGAGCGCGAGGCTTTCCTGAAGACCGTAGAGCGCCATGAAGGAACCCATGCGCGGACCCTGGTCCTGGCCCAGCAGGATTTCGTAGAGCGCCTTGAACCAGTCGCGCAGGTTGTCGAAGCCGTGCTCCTTGCCGACCGCGTAGACCTCGTTCTGGATCGCTTCTCCGTCGGCGTCCTTCGGCAGCTGCCTGAGGCGTCCAGCCAGATCCTCCAGCGCGTTGCGCTCGGCCTCGCTCGGTGCGCGGTAAGACTTCTTCGGCTTCACGAAGTCGGCGTAGTAGCGCAGCGCGAAGCCGACCAGGCGGTCGAGGAAGGGATCGCTTTGCGGCGAAGCCTCAGGCGCGTAACGGGAGATGAAGCCCCACAGCACCGCCGGGTCCTCGGTGTTGCACACCGAGGCAAGGTTCAACAGCATGCCGAAGCTGAGCTTGGTGCCAGGCTGCGGCGGATTGCCGTTGTGAATGTGCCACACCGGGTTCTCCAGACGCTTCTCGTCGTTGGCGTCATAGGCCGCGAGATGCGAGAGATAATCCTCGACCGCGCGCGGGATGACATCGAAGTAGAGCCGCTTGGCCGCCTTGGGCTTCTGGAACATGAAGAGCGACAGGCTCTCCGGCGGGCCGTAGGTCAGCCACTCCTCGGCGCTGAGGCCATTGCCCTTGGACTTCGAAATCTTCTTCGCGTCTTCGTCCAGAAAGAGCTCGTAGTTGAAGCCCTCCGGCGGACGCGCGCCGAGAATCCTGCAGATCTGCGAGCCGAGCTTCACCGAATCGATGAGGTCCTTGCCCGACATCTCGTAGTCGACGCCCAGCGCGTACCAGCGCATCGCCCAGTCGGCCTTCCACTGCAGCTTGCACCGGCCGCCGGTGACCGGCACCTCGACCTTGGAACCGTCCTCGTCCTCATAGACGATGGTGCCGGCATCGGCATTCACCTCCAGCACCGGCACCTGCAGCACGCGGCCCGTCTTCGGGCAGAGCGGCAGGAAGGGGCTGTAGGTTTCGCGCCGCTCCGGCCCGAGGGTCGGCAGCACCACGTTCTTCACGTCGTCGTAGCGGCGCAGCACCTGCAGCAGCGCAGCGTCGAAGCGGCCCGACGTGTACCAGTCGGTCGACGATTGGAACTCGTACTCGAAACCGAAGGTGTCGAGAAAGCCGCGCAGGCGCGCGTTGTTGTGGTGTCCGAAGCTTTCATGGGTACCGAAGGGATCGGGGATCTGCGTCAGCGGCTTGCCGAGATGTTCGGCCACCATCGCCTTGTTGGGGATGTTGTCCGGCACCTTGCGCAGGCCGTCCATGTCGTCGGAAAAGCAGAACAGGCGCGCCGGCACGTCGCTGAGGCGCTGGAAGGCCTGTCGCACCATGGTGGTGCGCGCCACCTCGCCGAAGGTGCCGATATGCGGCAGCCCCGATGGGCCGTACCCCGTCTCGAAGAGGACGTAGCCTTTTTCCGGCGCTTTCCCGTCGATGCGCTGAAGGACACGTCGTGCTTCTTCGAAGGGCCAGGCGCGTGCGCCCTTGGCCAGGTCTCTCTCTGTGCTCATGGCTCCGCTCTTGTGACGGGATGGATCTCGCGGGGCCGGCCGGGTGCCGCCCCCTTCAAGTGAGGCGGACACTAGGCCGAGCGCGGCTGAGCGTCAACGTTCGGAGTCGAGCCGGATCAGTCGCGACCCGATCAGTCGCGGCGGGGTCCCTCGCGGCCAGATCCGTCATGGTCCGGACGGGGTCGCGGCGGGAACAGCAGGCGGCGCAGGAAGTCCCGCTCGCGGGCGCGCTCCAGGAAAGCGGCCTTCTGCTGTGGCGACAGTTCGGCGAGGAAGCCGTGCAACTCGCCGGTCATGTCGAGAATCATGTCGTCACCCCCGGCGCGCCGCGCAACGAGGGCCTCTGCCAGGGCGGCGCGGTCGAAGTCCGACCGGCCGAGAGCCTCCAGAATGATCGCCTGGAATCCTTCCCGCTCCTCGCGCCCCGCAGCCAGGCGCTCGGCCATGCGGCCGCGCAGCGCCGTCAGCGCCTCTGTCTGTCCCGCGTCGAGGGAGAATTCCTCGGCCGCCCGGGCAACCGGATCGTAATCGTGCGGCGGATGGGGGTGGCCCATCAGGCGCGGATAGATGACGCCGGCGACGAAGAACACGTTGAGCGCCAGGGAGGCGACCAGCAGGAACCAGAGAACTTTGCTACGCATCGGCTTTCTTTCTCGATCTTCTGACTCTGGCCCTGGTTCTAAAGCAGTCCGCCGAGCACGAATTCGGCCGGGACGTCGCTCTCCGCCGTGTCGGCGGTCTGCGTGGCCGTGTCCAGCTGCGCGGCCTGATAGCGCCCCAGCTCAAAGGCACCGGCACAGGCCAGCAGCAGGGCAATAGCCGCGAAGGCCGACACCGCCGGGCGCAGCTGGAAGCCAAACAGCCGGTCCAGCAGCGACGGCCGGGCGCTTTCGACAACCCGCATGGCGGGACGCTCGGGGAATGCCGCCTGGGCGCGTGCCAGCACCGCCGTCATGACGGGCCCCGGCACCGCTTCCGGCGCAGCCTGCAAGGTCTCGCGCAGAGCCAGCAATTCGTCGAGCAGCGCCGCTTCGCCGGCGAGGCGCGCTTCCAGGCGTGCCGCCTCGTCCTCGGCCAGCCCACCGTCCAGGTAGGCCGCGAGCAGCAGCGCGTCCGGCGACCCGTCAACCAGGTCTGGGTCCGCGGGCGAACGCCAGCCCTGGCGGGCTTCGCGCCACAGGGCCGCGCCTTCTTTCGTCTTGCCGTCTTCTTCCCTCATGTCCTTAAACCTCTCGCCCCTTGAATTACTCTACGCGCTGCGGTGCCTGAATATCCCCGCATCACGCGCCTTCTTCCCCCAGCTCCGCCTGGAAATGCGCCCGCAGCTTCAACAGCGCCTTGTGGTGCATGGAGCGCACCGTCTGCGGATCGATGCCGATCGCCTCGGCCGCCTCGCCCGGCGTCATGTCGCGCTGGTACAACAGTTCCAGCACCAGTGCCTGGCGCGGCGAAAGCAGGCCCTCGGGGATCTTCACCTTTTCGTGGATCACCGGTTCGACCGCCAGCACCGCTTCCGGCTGCGCCTCGATATCCTCGGTACGCCGGCGCAGGCGCCGCAGGTGATCCACTGACGCCGAGTGAGCGACCACGGTCAGCCAGGTGGTGATCTTGGCGCGCGCCGCGTCATAACTGCGCAGCAGGCGGAAATCGTGCTGGCAGAGGCGCACGAAGACATCCTGCACCACGTCCTCCGCATCGGCGACGCGTCCGGCCGGCACCAGCCGGCGACGCACCGCCGCGAAGATCACCCCGGCATGGCGCGTCACGAAGCGATCCCACGCCGCCTTGTCACCCCGCAGCAGGGCTTCCAGATCGGCGTCCCCGCCGCAGGCATCCCTGCTCACCGCTTCGCTTCCCACCGCAGCGACAAAACTCATCCTGCTCCCACTTCACACGTCACGGGGGGCCGGAAACCCGACCCCATATCCAGAATAGCCCGATTTCACCTGCCGCAGTATGGGAGCGTCCAAGCCGACCCTCGATCCTGCGGAAAAGCCCCCTCTGCCGCCTTATCGGAATGCGGGGGCCCGTTGTTCCCGTTATAGTCCCGACATGTCTTCTACGTCGCTTCCCGCCGAGTCATCCCCGCCCGCCCCGCCGCCCGGCCCCGGAGCCCCGGCCGTCCGCCTGCCGGCGGCGCCGCTGCTGCTGGCCGGCATCGGGCGGGCGGTGTGGGTCGAGCCGGACGGCGAAGTCCTGACGCTGAAGGCGACCGAGGCGGTGAAGCGCGCCCGGGAGACCCCGCCGATGCTCTGCCACGCGCGGGCGACGGCGCGGCGCCTCGGCTGCGACCCCTTCCCGGCGTTCGACCTGCTGGAGCTCTTCGCCTTCGTGCGCCCGGCCAGCTTCTGCGCCCCGACCCCGCACGGCCTGGCCCAGGCGCTGGGCCAGCCGAAGCCTGCGGATGCCGAGGCCGCGGCCATCGCGATCCCGGGCCTCGCCCATGCCCTGCTGGCCGAGCTGGCCGCCCGCGCCGGCGCCTCCTCGGCCTTCGACCGCGACGCGCCGGGCATCGCCTGGCAGATGGCTCAAGCCGGCTGGGCCTGGGGCCCCTATGTCATCCACGCGCTCGGCTTCGGTGAGGGCGGCGCGACGCTACCGAAGCGCAGCATCGGCCTGCGCGTCTGGGAGCGCCTGCCGGAATGGGAGGAGCGCCCGCCGCGCGGCGCCCCCGGCACCCGGCCGGTCGGGCCGGAGGAGGCGCGCGACCGCCTGGCCGAGTTCCTCGATGACGATTCCGAACCGCGCCCGCAGCAGGCGGCCTACGCCGCCGCCGCCGCGGCCGCCTTCGCCCCGCGCGAGCACGAGGGTGAGCCGCAGGTGGTACTGGCCGAGGCCGGCACCGGCACCGGCAAGACCCTCGGCTACCTGGCTCCGGCCAGCCTCTGGGCCGAGCGCAACAACGCCGCCGTCTGGGTTTCCACCTACACCCGCAACCTGCAGGGCCAGGTCGACGACGAACTGGCGCGCCTCTTCCCCGAGCGGCGCGAGCACGCCCGCAAGGTGGTGATCCGCAAGGGACGCGAGAACTACCTCTGCCTGCTGAATCTTGCCGAGGCGGTGGCGCAGGGCCGCCCGCAGGACGCCGTGGCGCTCGGCCTCATGGCGCGCTGGACCGCGCGCACGCGCGGCGGCGACATGGTGGGCGGCGACTTTCCCGGCTGGCTCGCCGATCTCTTCGGCCCCTTACGCACCCTGGGCCTCGCGGACCGGCGCGGCGAGTGCATCTATTCCGCCTGCCAGCACTACAAGAAGTGCTTCATCGAGCGTTCGGTGCGCGCCGCCCGCCAGGCGGAGATCGTCATCGCCAATCACGCGCTGGTTCTCATCCAGGCGGCCATGGGCGGCGGCGACGACGGCCAGCTGCCGACGCGCTACGTCTTTGACGAGGGCCATCATCTCTTCGATGCCGCCGACAGCGCCTTCGCCGCGCACCTGACCGGCCTCGAATCGCGGGAGCTGCGCCGCTGGCTGCTGGGCGCAGAAGGCGGCCGGCGTGCCGGCAGCCGCATGCGCGGCCTGCAGCGCCGCCTGGAAGACTTGCTGGGTAACGACCCGAAAGCGCAGGAGGCGCTAGACGAGGCGCTGAAGGCTGCGGGCGTACTGGCCGGCGAAGGCTGGCGCCAGCGGGTCGAGGAGGGCCGCCCCGAAGGTGCCATGGAAAAGTTCCTGCTGCTCGCAGGGCGCCAGGTCTACGCCCGTGCCGGCGGCCAGGAGCAAGGCTACAGTCTGGAGGCGCCGGCGCACCCTCCGGTCGAGGGCTTGCTCGACGCGGCGCAGCTCCTGGCCGCGGAACTGATGGCGCTGGCCGAACCGCTGAAGAAGCTGCGCCGGCTGCTGCTGGCGCGCCTCGACGAGGAATCCGACAGCCTGGACAGCGACACCCGGCGGCGCATCGAGGCAGCGGCCGGCAGCCTGGAGACTCGCGCGATCCTGCCGCTTGCCGCCTGGCGCGCCATGCTGGGGGCCCTGCAAGAGGAGACGCCGCGCGACTTCTGCGACTGGTTCGCCGTGGAGCGCATCGACGGCCGCGATATCGACGTCGGGCTCTACCGCCACTGGGTCGATCCCAGCCAGCCCTTTGCCGCCAGCCTGGGCCAGGCCGCCCACGGCATGCTGATCACCTCGGCGACCCTCACCGACAACAGCGGCGAGCACAGCAACGGCGAGGAATTCCACGGCGAGTCGGCCTGGCGCGCGGCGGAGGCACGCCTCGGCATCAATCATCTCGCAGCCCACGTCTCGCGTCTCTCCCTGCCCTCGCCCTTCGACTATGTCCGGCAGACGCGCATCCTCATCGTGCATGACCTGAAGCGCGGCGACCTGACGCAGCTCGCCGCCGCCTACCGGGCGCTGTTCCTGGCCTCAAAGGGGGGCGGCCTCGGCCTGTTCACCGCCATCGCGCGGCTGCGCGCGGTGCAGAAGCAGATCGCCCAGCCGCTGGCCGACGCCGGCATCACGCTCTACAGCCAGCACACCGACGGGCTGGACACCGGCACCCTGGTCGACATCTTTCGCGCCGAGGAGGACTCCTGCCTGCTGGGCACCGATGCGGTACGCGACGGCGTCGACGTGCCGGGACGTGCGCTGCGCCTCATCGCCTTCGACCGCGTGCCCTGGCCGCGCCCCGACATCATCCACAAGGCGCGCCGCGATCTTTTCGGCGGGCGTGCCTATGACGAGCGCCTGACCCGCCTGAAGCTGCGCCAGGCCTACGGACGCCTCATCCGCCGCGCCGACGACCGCGGCGTCTTCGTGCTGCTCGATCCTCTTCCCTCACGCTTGCTCGATGCCTTCCCGCCGGAGGTCACCGCCGAACGCGTCGGCCTCGCCGAAGCGGTGGCGGCGGTGAAAGCATTCTTCGATAACGCCGAAGCCTAGAGCTGCGCGGCTACGGCGATCCCCACCACCGCCAGCATGGAGAGCGCCATGGCCATATTGATGGCGCGCTGGACCTTGGGATTGAGGTCGAGGCGGCGCAGGGTGACGCCGGCCCAGAGCCACAGCAGGTGGATCGGAATCCAGATGGCGTTGAGGATGGCGAACTTCACCGCCGTCTCGGCGGCCAGCGCTCCCGGCATGAAGGCGAAGCCGGAGAACAGCGCCGTGTTCACCGCATAGGCCTTGGGATTGATCGGCTGCAGCGCGAGGCCGTTCCAGAAGCCCGGCGCGCGCTCGGAATGAATGAAGGCGATGCGCGCTCCGGCGAAGGCGATCTTCGCCGCCAGCCACAGCAGGTAGGCCGCCGAGCCCCACAGCAGCACCTCGCGCAGGCCCGGCTGCGCCAGGGCCACGGCGGCGATGCCTGAGACCACCGCTGCCCCCACCAGGGCGTTGCCGACGCAGAGTCCCGCCACATAAGCAAAGCCCGCGCGGTAGCCATAGCCCGAGCCCACCCCGGCGGCGGAGAGCACACCGGGGCCGGGGGTGATGATCAGGAAGAAGACCGCAGCCGCGAATTCGAGCATGCAAACTCGGTAGCAGGCGGCGCGGCAGGAATCAACTGCGGCGCTTACGCCTTCACCACCGTAACGATATGCGCGGGCGAGTCGAAGGCGACCGTGCCGTCCGGCTGCCGGAAACGCTGCAGTTCCTGCTGCGCGGCCGCCTGCAGGTCCGCGTACTGCGCGTCGTCGAGGGCATCGGCGAGGGTCCACCCTTTAATATCCGTGCGCACCCAGTCCTCGATTGAGGGAAAGTGCGCCTCCCCGACTACGGTCTTGATCCGTGGTGATGCGATACCCGCCGACTCGAAGAGGGCCCGCAGGTGACCCGAATCGCCCAGCACGAAAGGCGCGCGCAGAGCGGCGGCGATGTTTTCCCCGAATAGACGCTGCAGCAGAGCGGCCATGGCGGCATAGCCCGCCGTGCGATCCAGGGAATCCCAGACGGCAACGGCCAGGCGCCCGCCGGGTTTCGTCACCCGCCACATCTCTGCCAGCGCCTTCACACGGTCCTCGAAGAACATGAGGCCGAACTGGCAGGCGGTCGCGTCGAAGCTGGCATCCTCAAAGGGCAGCGCCTCTGCCGTCCCTTCGCACCAGTCGACGGTGTCGTCCAATCGGCGGGCCACGGCCAGCATGCCGCCATTGCAGTCGATCCCGGTGACAACAGCGCCGCGCCTTGCCGCCTCGCGCGCCAGACAGCCCGTACCGCAGGCGACGTCCAGAACGCGCCTGTCCTCGCCAACGCGAAGCACATCGCAGAGCCGCGCCGCCCACTCGCCGAACAGCGCCGGGACAAAGAATTCCTCGTAGACCTCGGCGGCGGTCTTGGTGAGCTGTCCACTCTCCACTACATGCCTCTCCATCGCAGCCATGGCTACCTCCAATGATTCTCACGTTGATGCTGGAGAAAGCCTGAGCGACAGCAGCCCAAGGAGGCTAGTCCACAAAGTGTAGTTCAGTGCCCTGCGGACCTTGTGTTAGTCTGCTGTTCGCGCGAAAGGAGGACGCCATGAAGAGCTATGGCCAGTTCTGTCCCGTCGCCAAGGCCTCCGAGCTGTTCTGCGAACGCTGGACCCCGCTGATCGTGCGCGATCTGGCGTGGGGCGCGACGCGCTTTTCCGAGCTGCAGCGCGGTGTACCGCTGATGTCGCCGACGTTGCTGTCGAAGCGCCTGAAGCAACTGGAAGCCGAAGGCGTGGTGAAGACCCGGCCGCAAGCCAACGGGCGCGGCAAGACCTATCACCTGACCGAGTCCGGCCGCGAGTTCATCCCGATGATTGTCGCGCTGGGCACCTGGGGGCAGCGCTGGTCGCGCCGCCAGCTCGTCGCAGGAGAGGTCGATCTGGGCCTGCTGGTATGGGCGCTGGAGCGCTCGGTGAACGCCGATGCTTTCGGCAAATCGCAGAGCCTGGTGCGCATCGAGTTCACCGACCAGCCGAGGAACCAGCGCCTGTGGTGGTTCATCAACCGTGAGGGCGTCTGCGAGCTCTGCCTGGAAGATCCCGGTTTCGCGGTGGATCTCTACCTCGCAGCGACTTTACCTGACATGATCTACATCGTGCGCGGCGACCTGCCGCTGAGCCGCGCACTGGCCAGCGGGCGCCTGGAAGCCCTCGGCACCGCTCGCGCCCGCAAGGCCCTAAGGGGCTGGTTGAACCTGAGCCCGCTCAGCAAGATCAAGCCGCAAAACCGCTTCGAATCCGTCGGAGCGCCCCGGCACGGGTGAGTGCAGCGTCAGGCTGCCGCCGGACTGTGTCACGATCATCTCGACGATGGCGAGGCCGAGGCCTGCGCCCTGCGCCTCGGCGCCCGCGCGCTCGAATCGCTCGGTCAGGCGGGCGAGGCGTTCGGGCGGCACCGCCGCGCCCTCGCTACGCACATGGACGGCGCCCTCCCCGTCCAGGAATACGGCGACACGGCCCCCCTGCTTACCGTGGAGCAGCGCGTTGTCGATAAGATTGCGCAGCGCGATTCCGAAAGCGTCGATGTCGATGCGCGCTGTCAGGTGCTGCCAGCCACCGTCGTCGAAGTCGAGCCGCTGGCCAACCGCACCGCGCCGCGTCAGCTCCTCGGTCACAAGGCGCAGCGCCGGCATCACATCGACGGGATCGCGGCTGAGCGCGATCCCGGCCTCGGCGCGTGCCAGCTGCAGCAGCTTCTCCACGAGATCGCCGAGGCGGCGCAGGGTGGCGGCGACCTGGTCGACCCTGGCGAGCACGGCTTCGCGCTGGTGAGATCCCTGCAGCTCGGCGGCGAGGCGCTGGATCTGCGCCAGCGCTGCGGCGACCGGCGTGCGCAGTTCGTGCGCCGAGTTGGCGGCAAAGGCGCGCTCGCTCTCCAGTACTCTGCCGAGGCGTGCCAGCAGCAGGTTCACGTCATCGATGATCGGTGCCAGCTCGCGCGGCATGGCTTCTACCGCAATCGGCGCCAGGTTGGCGCCGCCGCGTGCGTCGAGTTCAGCGCGCACCGCGGCCAGCGGCGCGAGGCTGCGGCGCACGGTCCAGAAGATAACGAAGCCGGCGAGCGGGATCAGCAGCGCCAGGGGCGCGACCAGGCCCGCCATGGTTTCATAGAGCGCCTCGCGGCGGTGAGCCAGCGATTCGCCGACCTGGACATAGAGGTCGGCCGGCGCGTAGTGCTCGGTGAAAAACCGCCAGTCGCCGACCTCGGCGTGGCCGCGATTCAGAGCGGCCGGAAAGGCTCGCACCGGCGCGTCGTGGGAGCGCAGCAGAACGTGACCTTCGGCATCGCGCACCTGGTAAACGAGATATTCCTCGTGGCTGGCGAATTCGAGCCTTTCTTCGATCACCCGTGCTTCGTCTTGGTGGTCGTCACCTTCGGATTGCTCCCCGAAGTCCTCCACCACCAGCGGCACCAGGCGTTGGGCGGTCTCCTGCAGGGCGCTGTCGAAGACCTCATTGGTCTCGTGGTTGACCACGGCGGCGGCGGCGACGACGGCGACCAGCCAAAGCGCGGTCAGCGCGACGGTGAGCAGAGAACTCAGCCGCTGGGCGATGCTCCAGGGTGCCTTGCCTTGCTCCCGATCGGGACTCGCGCCGGCCACGGTCACGCCGATCCGAGGCGGTAGCCGACGCCGCGCAGCGTCTGAATGGCGTCGCGGCCCAGCTTCTTGCGCAGCCGGCTGATGTGAACCTCCACGGTGTTGCTCTCGATCTCCGAGCCGAAGGCATAGAGCGCCTCCTCGATCTGCTCCTTGGAGATGACCGCCGTGGCACGCTGGGTCAGGAGATCCATGATCGCCCATTCGCGCTTGGTAAGGTCGACCGGCCTGTCGCCAAGCCAGGCGCGCCGGTCCGCCTTGTCGATCTTCACGTCGCCAAAGGTGATGAGCGGATTGGGGTTGCCGGCGTAGCGCCGTGAAACCGCCATCACCCGCGCGCTCAACTCGTCGAGGTCGAAGGGCTTCACCAGGTAGTCGTCGGCGCCGGCGTTCAGGCCCTCGATGCGGTCGCTGATCTGGTCGCGCGCGGTGAGGATGATGACGGGCCTGGGATCGCCGCCGCGGCGCATGGTTTTCAGGAAGTCGAGGCCGCGGCCATCGGGCAGGTGCAGGTCGAGCAGCACCAGCCCGTAGTCGACCGCGCGCAGGGCGGCCTCGCCCTCATCCAGGCGCTTCACCCAGTCGACGGCATGGCCATCGGCGGCGACCTGTTCCTGCACCGCCTGGCCCAGATAGGGCTCGTCTTCGATCAAGAGAACGCGCATCGGCCGTTCGTGCCACCTTTTCCCTGGTTTTCCGCAAGAGAGCGGGGATCCCACGCCAAGCTTACGTCAGGCTGACGGGATTCTTCGCGCTTCGTCAGTTTGCGGTCAGCGCTCTCGGGCAAAACAGCCGCCGGCCGGAAGCGTCAGGCCCCCAAGATTGCAACCTAACCACCCCAAGCCCAAGAGGTACTGATATGAAAACCACTGCTATGTCCGCTGCCATTGCCGCCGCCTTCGCCGCTACCCTTGCCGCCGGCGCCGCCCAGGCCAGCGACAAATGCGCCGTGCCGCAAGCCGAATGGCAGCCGAAAGAGGCTCTGCAGCAGAAGCTGGAGGGAGACGGCTGGAAGATCAAGAAGATCAAGATCGACGACGGATGCTATGAGGTCTACGGCACCGACGCCCAGGGCAAGCGCATGGAGGTCTACTTCGACCCCAAGTCCTTCGCGGTCGTGAAGTCCGGTTCGGAGAGCTGAGGTCATGACGGCGTCGGCAGAAACGGAGACGAGCGTGGGAACCGTGCGCGTGTGGGACCCGCTGGTCCGCGTCTTTCACTGGTCGCTGGTCTTGAGCTTCGTGCTGGCCTGGATCAGCGCCGACGAATGGGACGACCTGCACATCTGGGCCGGCTACGCGGCGGCGGCACTGATCGCCTTCCGCGTGGTCTGGGGGCTGCTCGGCTCGCGCTACGCCCGCTTCAGCCAGTTCGTCCGCGCGCCCGGCGCCGTCGTCTCTTACCTCAAGGACCTGCTCAGCGGTCGGGAGGCCCGCTATCTGGGCCACAACCCGGCCGGCGGCGAGATGATCCTGCTGCTCATCGTCAGTCTCACGGCGCTCTGCCTGACCGGCTGGATGTACACGCTGGACGCCTTCTGGGGCGAGGAATGGGTGGAGGAAGTCCACGAAGCCCTTGCCAACCTGCTGCTGGTGCTCGTCGGCCTGCACGTCGCAGGCGTCGCCCTGGCCTCCCTCAAGCACCATGAGAACCTGGTGCGGGCCATGGTGACCGGCCGCAAGCGCGCCCCCGCTCGCGGCGACGAAAGCTAGAGGAAATCTGGCGGCCAGCAGCCGTGCGGCGGGTGGTTCCCACAACTGCCCGCCGCACTTCTTCCACTGCTCAGCCGATGCCAAGCCAGACGAAGAGGGCCGAGAGCGTGAACAGCGAGATCACCGTCGAGGCCATGATGGCGGCGGTCGAGCGCTGCACGTAGATGTCGTACTGCTGCGCCAGCACGAAGACCAGGGCACCGGTCGGCAGGGCCGACTGCACCAGCGCGCCGGCTGCCCACACCGGATCCATGGTGAAGACGTGGAAAGCCAGCCACCAGGTGATCAGCGGCTGGATCAGGAGCTTCAGGAAGACCAGCCAGGAGACCTCGGTCATGCCGGCGGTCGGCGACTTGCCGACCATGAAGAGGCCGATGGCGAAGAGCGCGCAGGGTCCGGCGGAGGCCCCGAGGATGTCGCAGAAGGTGCCGACCGCCTGGGGCAGGGGAATGCCGAGGCCGGAGACGGTGAGGCCGGCGGCGGCGGAGAGCACCAGCGGCGAGCGCACCACGCCACGCCCGACATTCTTCAGCACCACCAGGGGGCTCTTGCCCTGATGCACGTCCATCTCCAGCAGCACGATGCCGAAGGCCATGATGACGGCCCCGTTCAGGATGGTGGAGATGATCGCCGGCAGCATGCCGGCCTCACCGAAGGCCAGCAACAGGAGCGGAATCCCCATGTAGCCGGTGTTGGAGAAGATCGCCGACAAGCCCGCGAGGCCGAGCGCGCCGAGGCGGTTGGGAAAGGCGAACTTCGCCACGATGACCGCGATCAGAAAGGTCGCCGCGGCGCCGCCGCCATAGGCGCCGAGGAAGGGCAGGTTGAAGACTTCGCCCAGGGAGACCCGCGCCATGGAAACGAAGAACAGTGCCGGCAGGGCGATGAAGTAGACGAAGCGGTTCAGCGCCTCGCTGCTCGATGCCCCCAGAATGCCGACGCGTCCGGCGGCGTAGCCGGCAGCCATGATGGCGAAGATCGGGAAGACGACATTGAGGATCGGACCCATGGGGGCGGGAATAGCCCGCCCGACGCCCCGCTGTCGAGCGCAAAGACCGCAACTCTGCGGGTATCACCCGCATCGCTGCTCGCCGCGGACCGCGGCGGCAACCGCGGCCGCCGGCGGCACAGCGGTCCTTGACCTCGGGGGGCCGGCCTGCCTAGTCTCTGCCGCCTCCAGGGCCGGCTTCGGGCGGCCCGCAGGGGTTAGTTCGTCATTTCAGCGAGAAGCGACACGCAATGTCCCAGCATCACACGGCCCTCGTCTACACCATGGTCCTGGTCTCCGCCGCGGACAGCGACATGACCGATCCCGAGTTGCAGACGATCGGCGAGATCGTCTCGCACCTGCCGGTGTTCGCCGACTACGACCCCAAGAACCTGACCAAAGACGCGCAGGCTTGTGCCGAACTGCTGGGCGAAGACGACGGACTGGAGAAGGTGTTCAGCAAGATCGTCTCCGGCCTGCCGGAAAAGCTGAAGGAAACCGCCTACGCGGTGGCCCTGGATGTCGCCGCCGCCGACGGCGCCGCCAGCCAGGAGGAACTGCGTCTCTTGGAGATGCTGCGCTACCGCTTGGCCGTCGGCCGCCTGCCGGCCGCCGCCATCGAGCGCGGCGCCCGCGCCCGCTACACGCGCATCTGACGCTTCCCCCCTCCCTCCCCGGCCCTTTCGAGGGCAGACAAACACTGGCAGCACTCCTGAGGGTAGGCTGCTAAGTTATTGTTTTATTAAGCTTATTCTGTTGAGATTTCTCTAACAGGTGGGCAAGCTGGTCCCTATTAGGGCCCTTAGGGGACGGATGGAGAGGAGGGACGATGAGCGATTTGGTTCGTCAGTTGAACGACTATCGGCTGACCACGGCCGAAATTCTGTACCACCTGCCCGATCACCCTGCGCTGCTGCAGACCTACATCTGGCAGGATTACGACCTGGCCCCGCGCTATCCCGAGCTGCGCAGGTTCCTGGCCTTCTGGGAAAAGAACCTGGATGGCCCGCTGCATTCGGTGAAGGTGGCCAACATCCCGATCATCAAGCCGGCTGAGGCCCGCTTCGCGGACATCTGCCTGACGCTGCACTGAACCCGGCTTAGGGGGCAATCTTCCGCCCCCGGTGATCCATTGGGGGGCTTGGCGCGCCCCGCTGCGGCCATTAGGTTGTCGGCAGACCTCCAAACGAGGCCTTCCCGCAACCAGACGCCCTTTCGATGTCCGCGACCACCCCCGAGGCCTTCAGCGCCAATGCAAGCCGTCCGCCCGCGCGGGCCGTCGGCCTCTGGCTGCTGGGCTGTGCCGCCATGGTATTCGCCATGGCGGTCATCGGCGCCATCACCCGCCTCACCGAGTCCGGCCTCTCGATTATGGAGTGGGCGCCGGTCACCGGCGTCCTGCCCCCGCTGAGCCAGGAAGAATGGCAGCGCCTCTTCGATCTTTACCGCCAGATTCCCGAATACCAGCAGCAGAACGCCGGGATGAGCCTGGACGCGTTCAAGACGATCTTCTGGTGGGAATACATCCACCGCCTCTGGGGCCGACTCATCGGCGTCGTCTTCGCTCTGCCGCTGGCGTGGTTCTGGTGGCGCGGACGGATTGACCGCGCGCTGGGCAAGAAGCTGTTGATCGCTTTCGCACTCGGCGCGGCGCAGGGCGGGCTCGGCTGGTTCATGGTCGCCTCCGGCTTTGCCGAGCGCACCGACGTCAGCCAGTACCGGCTGACCGCGCACCTCGCCCTCGCGCTCGCCATCTACGGCTACCTTTTCTGGCTGGCGCTGGCGGTGCTGTGGCCGCGCCCTGAGCGCAGCCGCGACGGCGCCGCGCCGCTGTTGCGCCGTGCGCTCTGGAGCCTCTTGGCGCTGGTTGCGGTCACTATCGCCTCGGGCGGCTTCGTCGCCGGCCTCAACGCCGGCTTGACCTATAACACCTTCCCGCTGATGGACGGCCGGCTGATCCCCGACGGCTACGCCATGCTGTCGCCCTGGATCGTGAATCTCTTCGAGAACATCGCCGCGGTGCAGTTCAATCACCGCCTGCTCGCCGTCACCACCGTCGCGGTAGCGCTCGGCCTGTGGCTGTGGTCGCTGAACCGCAATCTCGCCCCGGCGGCGCAGATGGGTTTTGCCGCCGTGGCGATCCTGGCGCTGATCCAGCTCGCCCTCGGCATCACCACGCTGGTGCTGGTGGTGCCGGTAACCCTCGGCGCGCTGCACCAGGCCGGCGCCATCCTGGTGCTCACGGCGACGCTGTGGACGCTCTACCACCTGAGGCCGCGCTGATGAGTGAGGACACAAAGCTCGCCATTCCGGAGGAGCCGCTCGCCGTCTCGGTGCTGACCGGTTTCCTCGGCAGCGGCAAGACCACTCTGCTGCGCCACCTGCTCGCCCACCCGGCGATGGAGGAGACGGCCATCATCGTCAACGAGTTCGGCGAGATCGGCCTCGACCACCTGCTGGTCGAGCAGGCGAGCGAAGACACCGTGCTGCTGAACAGCGGCTGCCTGTGCTGCACCGTGCGCGGCGACCTGGTGGAGGGCATGCGCAGCCTCTACAAGCGCCGGGTGATGGGCGAGGTGCCGCCCTTCGAGCGCCTGGTGATCGAGACCACCGGCCTCGCCGATCCGGCGCCGATCCTGCAGACCATCATGAGCGACCCGCTGCTGGCCGAACGCTTCCGCCTGGACGGCGTCATCACCACGGTGGACGCGGCGACCGGCGCCGCCACCCTGAACCGCCAGATGGAATCGGTGAAGCAGGCCGCCGTCGCCGACCGCCTGCTGCTGACCAAGAGCGACCTGGTGAGCGCGGAAGAGCGCGCGGCCCTGGAGGCGCGCCTGCGCGCGCTCAATCCCGCGGCGCCGATCTATCCCGTCGTGCAGGGCGAGATCGAACCGGCGCTGCTGTTCAACGCCGGACTCTACGATCCGACGACCAAGACCGCCGACGTGCAGGCCTGGCTGAAGGCTGAGGCCTACGAAGACGACGGGCACGGCCACGGGCATCACCACGGCCACCATCATCATGACGTCAACCGGCACGACGAGTCGATCCGCGCCTTCTGTCTGACATACGACAGGCCGTTGGACTGGGACCGCTTCAATTCATGGGTGGAGATGCTGATCACCCTCTACGGCGGCAGCATCCTGCGCATCAAGGGCGTGCTGAACGTGGCGGGCGCCGATGAGCCCATCGTCATCCACGGCGTGCAGCACGTGTTTCATCCACCGGTGCGCCTGGACGCCTGGCCGGACGACGACCGCCGCTCGCGCATCGTCTTCATCGTACGCGATCTGAAGCCGGAAATGTTCGAGCACACCCTGAAGGCCTTCAACGAAGACTCTTCGGCACCGCTCGCCCCGGCCTGAGGAGGCCGGCGGAACGCGCTACTGCGCCCACTCCTGGCTGAGCCGCTCGTTGCGGCGTTCGAAGGCGCTGAACCAGATCTCAAAGGCCTTGGCATCGCCGGCGCACCAGCCGGAAGTGGCGATACCAGGTGTGCCGTCATGCTCGACGATCTGAGCCGCCACGACACCGGGATGCGCGATGTGCCCGGGCTGCGTAAAGAACAGCACCCGGTTTTCGGCCGGCAGTTCGACGCGCAGGACATTGCCCTCGACGCGCTGCACCCCGCCCTTCACCTCGATCGCCTCGTCAAGCATGTCGCGGATGGCTGCCGCCGTGACGTGTTGCACCCCCGCGGGTCCGCCGGTGCGATGGTCGTCACTGCTGGTGGCGGCGAAGCCCACCGCCGGCAGCGTCACCGACGCCGCCGAAACGGCGGCAAGCAGCACGAAAGCCGCAGACATGACCTTTCCGGACATCTGCCAGTTCCTTGTGTATCAACGACAGCACCAGGAATTAACGCTCGATTCTTGAGAAAAAATGAAACCCGGCATTTGCGACAAATGCCGTTGCGAGTGTTCGGCGGCAGCCCGCAAAGGCCGGTCGCCGCCCGGAGCGCTTCAGTGCGGATTGTACCAGCGGCCCTCGACGGGGGTCCCGTCGCTGTTGTGCGCCGTGCAGTTGTCGGCGCCGTGGCAGAGGCCGCCGAGGAAATGCGCGATCTGCTGATTGCTGCAGGCGGCGACGCCAAACAACAGGACAAACGCGGCAAACTGCGAAAGCAGACGTTTGTTTCTCATGGACTCACCCTAACCCGTCGCCCTTAAACTACGGTTACACCGCCTCCAGCACCACCACGAGGTCGTGCGGTTCGACGCGCTGGCCGGTTGTTGCCACCACCTCCGCGACCTTGCCGTCCATGTCGGCGTAGACCGCGGTTTCCATCTTCATCGCCTCGATGGTGAAGAGACGGTCGCCCTGCTTCACCGAGCTGCCGGCCTCGCAGACGTTCACGATCATCCCTGGCATCGGCGCACCGACCTGCGCCGGGTCGCCGTCGTCGGCCTTGCGGCGGATCTTGCCGGAGGCAGCCATCGCCTTGTCGAGCACCTTCACCGTGCGCGGCTGCCCGTTGAGTTCGAAGAAGATGGTGCGCTGACCCTCGTCATCCGCGTCACTCGTCGCCAGGAAGGAGACGATGAGGATCTTGCCGCGCTCGATCTCCACCGCAATCTCCTGGCCCGGCTCCATGCCATAGAAGTAGACAGGAGTCGGCAGCACCGAGGTATCGCTGTAGGCGCGGCGGTGGTTGGCGTAGTCGACGAAGACCTCAGGGTACATGAGATAGGACGACAGCTCCGTCTCGCTGATCTGGCGGCGCACCTTCTTCTCCGCCTCATCGCGCGTAGCGGCGAGATCCGCCGGCGGCAAGAGCGCGCCGCGCCGCTCGGTCAGCGGCGGCTCGCCCTTCAGGATCTTCTTCTGCAACGCCTCCGGGAAGCCGCCATAGGGCTGGCCCACCTCGCCGCGGAACAGCGCGATGACCGAGGCCGGGAAGGCGATCTCCTTTTTCGGGTTCTCGATGTCTGCCGGCGTGAGACCGTTGGAGACCATGTAGAGCGCCAGGTCGCCGACCACCTTGGAGGTCGGCGTCACCTTGACGATGTCGCCGAACAGCTTGTTCACCTGGGCGTAGGCCTTCTCGACCTCCGGCCAGCGCCCACCGAGGCCCAGCGAGCGCGCCTGCTCCTGCAGGTTGGTGAACTGGCCGCCGGGCATGCCGTGGTCGTAGACCGAGGAGGCGCCCGAACGCATCTCGCTCTCGAAGCCGCGGTAGTAGCGCCGTGCGCCCTCCCAATAGGTCGAAATTCGGCGCAGCTTTTCATGGTCGAGGCCCGGATCGCGGTCGCTGCCTTCCAGTGCCGCCGCGATCGAGCCGAGGTTGGGCTGCGAGGTGAGGCCGCTCATAGCGTCCATCGCCGCGTCGGCCGCATCGACGCCGGCCTCCGCCGCCGCCAGCACCGAGGCGGCGGAAATGCCCGAGGTATCGTGAGTGTGGAAGTGCAGCGGGATGCCGACCTCCTGCTTCAGCGTCTCCACCAGCAGGCGCGCGGCGGCGGGCTTGCAGAGGCCGCCCATGTCCTTGATGCCGAGAATATGAGCGCCCGCCGCCTCCATCTCCTTTGCCAGGCCAACGTAATAGTTGAGGGTGTACTTGGCCTCCTTGGGGCTGGCGAGATCGCCGGTGTAGCAGATCGCCGCCTCGCAGAGCTTGCCCGCCTCGCGGATGGCGTCGATCGAGACGCGCATGTTCTCCATCCAGTTCAGCGAGTCGAAGACGCGGAAGATGTCCATGCCCGCGTCCGCCGCCTGGGCGATGAAGTGACGCACCACGTTGTCGGGATAGTTCGAATAGCCGACGCCGTTGGAACCGCGGGTCAGCATCTGAAGAAGGATGTTGGGCACCGCCTCACGCAGATCGGCAAGACGCTGCCAGGGATCCTCTTTCAGGAAGCGCATGGCGACGTCGAAGGTGGCGCCGCCCCAACATTCCAGCGAGAAAAGTTCCGGCAGCAGCCGCGCGTAGTGCGGCGCGACGGCGGTGATGTCGATGCCGCGCATGCGCGTGGCGAACAGCGACTGGTGCGCGTCGCGCATGGTGGTGTCGGTGATGAGGAGCTGCTTCTGTTCCAGCATCCACTGGGCGAACTTCTCCGGTCCCAGCGCGTCGAGCCGCTGCTTGCTGCCCCCCGGCGGGTCCTTCGCCATCTCGGCAGGCGGAATGTCGGGCAGCACGGCCGAGACGCCTTGCCTCACCTGGGGGCCGGGATCGGGACGCCCCGCGACTTCCGGGTTGCCGTTCACGATGACATCGCCGATGTAGGTCAGCAGACGCGTCGCGCGGTCGCGGCGGCGGTGGAATTCGAAGAGCTCGGGCGTCTCGTCGATGAAGCGCGTCGTCGCCTCGCCGCTCTGAAATTTCGGGTGGCCGATGACCGCTTCCAGGAACCACAGGTTGGTCGCCACGCCGCGGATGCGGAACTCGCGCAGCGCGCGGTCCATGCGCGCCGTCGCCTCCGCCGCGGTCGGCGCCCAGGCTGTCACCTTCTCCAGCAGCGAGTCGTAGAACGGCGTGATGAGCGCACCGGAATAAGCGGTGCCGCCGTCCAGCCGGATTCCGAAACCGGTGGCGCCGCGGTAGGCGGCGATGCGGCCGTAGTCCGGGATGAACTTGTTGAGCGGATCCTCGGTGGTGATGCGGCACTGCAGGGCGTGGCCGTCGAGCCGCAGTTGGTGCTGTGGCGGCACGCCGCTCTCCGGCTCGCCGATGCGGGCGCCGGCGGCGATGCGGATCTGCGCCTTCACCAGGTCGACGCCGGTGACCTCCTCGGTCACCGTATGTTCGACCTGGATGCGCGGGTTCACCTCGATGAAGTAGAGCTTGTCGGTCTCGGCATCCATCAGGAACTCGACGGTGCCGGCGCATTCGTAGTTGGCGGCCTGGGCGAGGCGCACGGCGGCGTCGCAGAGCTCGGCGCGCTTGGCCTCGCTGAGATAGGGCGCCGGCGCGCGCTCGACGATCTTCTGATTGCGCCGCTGCATGGAGCAGTCGCGCTCGAAGAGGTGGATGACGTTGCCGTGCTTGTCGCCGAGAATCTGCACCTCGACATGGCGTGCCTGGCGCACCAGCTTTTCCAGGAAGATCTCGTCGTTGCCGAAGGCCGCCTTGGCCTCGCGCCGGCCGGCGGCGATCTGCTCGTGCAGTTCGCCGGGCCCTTCGATGACGCGCATGCCGCGCCCGCCGCCGCCCCAGCTGGCCTTGGCCATGATCGGGTAGCCGACCTGCTCGGCCAGCGTCTCGACCTCTTTATCGTCGCGCGGCAGCGCGCCGGTCGCCGGCATCACCGGAATACCCGCTTTCTCGGCCAGCGCGCGCGCCTCGACCTTGGAGCCGAAGCCGCGCATGGTCTCCGGCCGCGGGCCGATGAAGGTGATGCCGGCCTTGCCGCAGGCCTCCGCGAAGTCCGGGTTCTCCGAGAGAAAGCCATAGCCGGGATGGATGGCATCGACCCGCGCGTCGTGCGCCACGCGCAGGATGTCGTCGATGTCGAGGTAGGCGGCCACCGGCTCCTTGCCCTTGCCGACCAGGAACGACTGGTCCGCCTTGAAGCGGTGCAGCGCGAAGCGGTCTTCGTGGGAGAAGAGCGCCACCGTGCGGATGCCCAGCTCGCTGCAGGCGCGCAGCACGCGGATGGCGATCTCGCTGCGGTTGGCGACGAGAACCTTGCGGAAGGGCGGCGCGGCGCGCGACGTTCTTGGACCGCTTTGAGACGGGCTCAAATCGTGCATCCCCCTGTTCGTTTTGCGTAGAGCGCAATCTTGTTGTTGCGCTGCAGTATAAACGAAGGAGCCGCCGCAGCCTATACGCGACTTTGGCCCGAAAAGCGCACCAGAACGGTCCGAAATCCACGCCACCCGAAGCGCTTAGCGCCGGCGTGGCGATAGGGTGGCAGGAGGCGAAGGAAGCAGGAGGCG
The DNA here is from genome assembly GCF_037652055.1 of Pelagibius sp. 7325. Taxonomy (NCBI): domain Bacteria; kingdom Pseudomonadati; phylum Pseudomonadota; class Alphaproteobacteria; order Rhodospirillales; family Rhodovibrionaceae; genus Pelagibius; species Pelagibius sp. 7325. The sequence goes on along the minus strand of NZ_JBBKAH010000002.1, from coordinate 1,419,151 downwards.
TTGGAGCGGGTAGCGGGAATCGAACCCGCGCGTTCAGCTTGGGAAGCTGACAGGCTACCATTACATCATACCCGCCCGGGTATCGCGGCGGGCCACAGGCGCCGCCGGGCTTTAGGATTAGTCAGCGCCGGAAGTGGATGCAAGGGGGTTTTGCTGGGCCGCCGGTCCTGTCACGGCGCTTGACCCGCCGACCCTCTGCCCCCACCTGAAAAATATAGGGAAAAGTGCAGAGGGAGAGCGGTCGGATGCCGGTGACATCCGGCCGCTCTCTTCCCATCCGGTCTTCCGGCAACATCCGCGGAGGGGCGTTCTCATGACCAAGAGCCTTCTCAGTCCAGGCAGCAAGCGCGGCGACGCGATTGCCAAGCAGCGTGCCAGACAGCCCGCCAAGCGCCCACCCGCACCGGGCAAGGCGGCCAAGGGTAAGATGGCCAAAGGCAAGCGGGCCGAGCGCAAGCTCGACGTCGTCGAGGAGGCCGGTAAGGAGTCCTTCCCGGCCAGCGACCCGCCGTCCTGGACGCCCTGAGCACCCGCCTTCTCCAGCGCTGAGCCCGACAAACACCGCGGATGCCGCTTGATGTGTGTCATGGAGCCCGCCGTGCCGACCGGGTAGGTGTTTGGGTAACAAGCCCGTCACCCGCGCAGGAGCACCGATCGATGAAATCCAGCGCCGAGAAAGCGTCCACCGCCCCCTGCACGGCAGACGGGCAGCGGGCGCGCGACGCCGGTTCCGCCCTGCGGCTGGCGCTCGCCGTTCTCGCCCTCGCCGCCCTCACATCCGGGGCCTTGGCGGCACGGGCAAACGCCCAGGAAGCGGCCGCCGTCCTGGCCCAGGTGGGTACGGCGAACGACACCGAAAAGAAGATCCCCGGCCTCGATCCGTGGAACGCGCCGGTCGAGAGCCTGCCGGCCTGGGACCCCGCCAACGCCCCGCCGCGGCTGCAGCCGCGCGCCAAGCGCCACCTGGAATTCATCCAGGCCGGTGTGCCGGTGGAATACCGCAGCCGCCGCAATCCCTTCCCCAATGCCCAGAAGTTCATAGACGAAGGCGGCCAAGTCTACCGCGCGAACTGCCTGGCCTGCCATGGCCGCCTGGGCCGCGGTGACGGCGACGCTGGCCTCGACTTGGTGCCCTCACCGGCACTGCTCAGCCGTATGATGGACGTACAGGGCACCGTCGACGAATACCTGCTGTGGTCCATCGCGGAGGGCGGCAAACCCTTCGGCACCGCCATGCCGGCCTTCAAGGGCCGCCTGAGCGAGGACCAGATCTGGCAGGTCATCGCCTATATGCGCGCCGGCTTTCCCCCAGCGGCGAACTGAGCCGAACAGCGCCGCTTCCTGGTGAATCCGGACGGCCCTATCCGAAATGTTTAAACCTGCCCACTTCGCCTCCCGGTGAGGCGCGCGCGAGGGCTTCTCAACCCGGCAAAGTCCTGCTTATATACGGATCCCATCCGGCCCCACCCGGCGGATGAAGTCCCTGAGGGCGAAGGAGCGGCGGTCGCCCTGCCGTACGCTGGCTACGCCGCTTCCCGTGCACTCCGGCCGCTTTCGTGGCCGCCCATCATCGTCGATTGTGCGCCGACGCGCGCCCCGGATAGCTATGCCCGACCTGTCTAAACGCAGAGACAAAATGAGCTTCATCGCCGGCACCGGCGAGATGGCCGAGCGCATCCGGCGCTTCGACTGGGCGAGCCATCCCTTCGGGCCGCCGGAGAATTGGCCGCAGTCGCTGCGCTCAGCCGTCAGCATCTGTTTGCACTCGGCCTTTCCGACCGCGATCTACTGGGGCTCGGAGCTTCGCCTCCTCTACAACGACGCCTGGGCGCCGATCCCTGGCCCGCGCCACCCGGCGGCGCTGGGCAAACCGGCCAAGGAAGTCTGGGCCGACATCTGGGACATCCTCTGGCCGCAGTTTCGCGGCCTGCTGGAAACCGGCGAGGGATTTTTCGCCGAGAACCAGCTGTTGCCGATGCGTCGCTACGGCTTCGAAGAAGAGACCTACTGGAACTACAACTTCACCGCGATCCGCGGCGAGGACGGGCGCATCGCCGGCATCTTCAACTCCGGCTTCGAGACCACAGAGGTGGTGCTGAACCAGCGGCGCCTGCACTTCAAGCTGGCCTATGCTCAGGAACTGCACGAAGGCACCGATCCGGACGCCGCGCTGCACAACGCCACGGCGCTGTTGGGCGAATATCTGCAGGCAATCCATGTCGGCTACTGCGCGCCGGACAACGGCAACGGCGATATGACGGTGCAGCACGACTGGGCTGACGATGATCATGCGCCGGCCGCCCCTGGCCTGCACCTGTCCGACTTCGGCGGCGCCCTGATCGCCAACCTCGCAAGTGGCCATCCGGTGCGTATCGATGACGTCGGTAGCTATTGCGGTAGCGCCGGGGAAGCCACTGCCGAGGCCTTCGCTGCGCTGGGCGCGCAGGCGGCGCTCTTTGTTCCCTGGCTGCACGGCGGCCGGCTGGTCGCGGCATTCTACGTGCTCTCCGCCGAGCCGCGCCGCTGGAGCGAGGACGTGGTGCTGACGCTGCGGGAGGCCATAGAGGTCGCCTGGGACACCGTGGAGATCCTGCGCAACGAGCAGCGCCAGGACCTGCTGATGCGCGAGGTCGACCACCGTGCCAAGAACGCCTTGGCGGTGGTCCAGGCGGTCGTGCGTCTTAGCCAAGCCGACGACATGGCAAGCTTCCGCCAAATGGTCGAGGGGCGCATCGCCGCGCTGGCGCGCACCCACGACCTGTTGTCGGAGAGCCGCTGGAAAGGACTGGAGCTGCGCAACCTGGTGGAGGAGGAACTGCGCCCCTTCGCCGGCACCAATGGTAGCGGCGGCCGGCTGGAGATAACCGGCCCGACCCTGCGGCTCAGCCCCGCCCTGACCCAGACCATCGCCCTGGTCCTGCACGAACTGGCCACCAACGCCGCCAAGTACGGCGCCCTAAAGGGCGACGGCGGGAGCCTGGCGGTGACCTGGCAACGCGAAGACACAGGGCATCTGGTGCTCGACTGGCGGGAGACCACGGCGACGCCGATCAGCGCACCGACAGAGCGCCGCGGCTTCGGCTCCGAGCTGCTGTCCAAGTCGATCCGCAGCCAGCTGGGCGGCGAGATCACCTTCGATTGGGCCCACGACGGCCTGAAGTGCCACCTTCAGCTGCCGTTGAAGCGTGGCCAGGGACCCGTGACGGCGGGAGCAAAGGCCGCGCCCGCCGATCCGGCAGAGCGGCAAGCCGCCGCGCCGCGCACCAGGAACGGCAAGGCACTGCCGCGCATCCTGCTGGCCGAAGACGAACCGCTGGTGGCGATGGACCTGGAAGCGCGCCTGCAAGGCTTCGGCTATGCGGTCTTTGCCGCGGTCGACAATGTCGCCGCCGCGATGAGCGCACTGGACGGCGACCAGCCGGACGCGGCCCTGCTGGACGCCAACCTCCACGGCGAGAGTTCCGTGCCAGTGGCGGCCGAGCTGCATCGGCGCGGCGTGCCAACCGTCTTCATCACCGGGTACGATTCCATCGAAGGCCTGCCGGACGCCCTGGCTGGTCTGCCGCGGCTGCCCAAGCCGATCGTCGATCACACCCTGCGCGACACCCTCGCGACGCTGCTGAACGCCGGCTGAGGCCGCTCTCGGCCTATCATGACAGCAAGTTAATGCCGCTGAAGCAGTACGGTCAGCCACCCCTCCCCATGTTGCAAGTGTAGCCGCGGGTGATCTCTCGCGGCATCGCTTTGCCAAGCTAAGGGAGAACACTATGTCGCAAACTACAGCCCCGCAGCGGCCCGGCCGCGCGCAACGTTGGGGCGCGGGCCTGGCCGCGGCGTCGATGGTGATGTGGAGCGGCCTTGCCTTCGCCGCCCCGGCACCAGAGAGCTTTTCGGACCTGGCCAAAAAGGTCAGCCCTGCCGTGGTGAACATCGCCTCGACGCAGGAAATCGAAAGCCCCCGGGGGCCCATGCCGGGCCTTCCCTTCGACGCCCCCGAAGGTTCGCCCTTCGAGGAGTTTTTCAAGCGCTTCGGCGAGCAGTTCGGTGAGAACGGCCAGCGCGCCCCGTCGCACCGCCGCGCCACGGCTCTGGGATCCGGCTTCATCATCGACGAATCGGGCTACGTGGTGACCAACAACCACGTGATCGACCACGCCAGCGAAGTGACCATCCGCCTCAGCGACGAGAGCGTCTATCCGGCCAAGGTCATCGGCACCGATCCACAGACCGACTTGGCGCTGCTGAAGATCGAAGCCGACGAGCCGCTGCCGGCCCTCGCCCTCGGCGATTCCGACGCGGCGGAGGTCGGCGACTGGGTGATGGCCGTAGGCAATCCCTTCGGCCTGGGTGGCACCGTCACCGCCGGCATCATCTCGGCCCGCGGCCGCAACATCCAGGCCGGACCTTATGACGACTTCCTGCAGGTCGATGCCTCGATCAACCGCGGCAACTCCGGCGGACCGCTGTTCAACCTGGATGGCGATGTGATCGGCGTGAATACGGCGATCTATTCGCCCAACGGCGGCAGCGTCGGCATTGGATTTGCCATTCCCTCCAACATGGTGAAGTCGGTCGTCGCCCAGCTGCGTGAAAACGGCAGCGTGGAACGCGGCTGGCTCGGCGTGCAGATCCAGAACGTGACTCCGGATCTCGCCGAGGCACTGGGTCTCGACGATGCGGCCGGGGCGATCGTTGCGGCGGTAACGCCGGACAGCCCCGCCCAAGCCGCCGGAATCAAGCCGGGCGACGTCATCCTCGACTTCGCCGGCAAGAAGGTCGACGACACCCGTGAACTGGCCCGCGTGGTCGCGCAGCATCCTGCCGAAAGCGAGGCCCAGGTCACCCTGTGGCGCGACGGCGAGACGCAGAGCGTCGACGTGGTGACCGGCCGCATGCCAGGCGGCGAGCAGATGGCGGCAGCCTCCGGCTCGACGCCGGACGGCAGCTACCACTCCTCCGCCCTGTCGGCGCAGCTTGCGGCGCTGACACCGGAACTGCGCGCCCGTTACGGCCTGGAGGACGACGCCAAAGGAGTCCTGGTGCTCGACATCAAGGAAGGGTCGGTATTCGAGGACAGCCTGCGCAGCGGCGACGTCATCCGCAAGGTCGAGGGCGCCGAGGTGGCCAGCCCGCAGCAGCTGGAGCGCATCGTCGAACAGGCCGAGCACAACTCCAAAAAGGCCGTGCTGATGCTGGTCAGCCGCAACGGCCAGGATCTGTTCTTGGGTCTCAAGCTCGGGGTCGCGTAACCGGCCCCAAGTCCACCGGTATCGCCAATAGGCGCCTCGTCCCCCCTGGGGCGCCTTCCCCTCTCGCGATATCGGGCCGGCAGGGCCGTCCGGCAGCCGCCGGGCGGCCCTGCACTTGTTTTTGTCCGCCATCCGCCGGAAAGTGAGTGTGTTGCCGATGCCGCAACAATCCCCATATGGGGCGCAGCAAGGACTGCAGACCGCCTGGCCCACCCCAACAGGCAATGAGGGCTCCAACAGCGACGGATCGATGCGTATCCTGGTCATCGAAGACGACAAGAAAACCGCCGACTACATCACCAAGGGCCTCGGCGAGTGCGGCTATACCGCCAACTGGGTGGCCGACGGCCGCGAGGGCCTGCACGAAGCGACCGGCGGCGGATATGACGCCCTCATCGTCGACCGCATGCTGCCGGGGCTGGACGGCCTCGCCATCGTAAAGGCGCTGCGCGCGGCGGAAATCTCGGTGCCGGTGCTGATTCTCTCGGCGCTGGCCCATGTCGACGAGCGGGTGACGGGCCTGCGCGCCGGCGGCGACGACTACCTCTCCAAGCCCTTCGCCTTCTCCGAATTGCACGCGCGTCTGGAAGCGCTGCTGCGCCGTCCGCGTACCATCGCCCAGCAAACCCAGCTGCAGGTCGACGACCTGACACTGGATCTGCTGACCCGCAAGGTGACGCGCGCGGGGCGGCCGGTCGACCTGCGTCCGCAGGAACTCAAGCTGCTGGAATACCTCATGCGCCACGCCGGCAAGGTGGTGACACGCACCATGCTGTTCGAGGGTGTGTGGGACTTCCACTTCGATCCGCAGACCAACGTGGTCGACGTGCATATCAGCCGTCTGCGCCAGAAAATCGACAAGGGCTTCGACAGGCCGCTGATCCACACCCACCGCGGCGGCGGCTACTGCATCAGCCCCGAACCGTAAAGGGATGCCCCGGCTGCTGCACACCTCGATCTTCCGGATCGCCCTGGTCTACCTGCTGCTGCTGGGCATCACTCTGGCCGTGTTGCTGGGCGTCATCTATTGGTCGACCGCCGGCCTGCTGGAACGCCAGACCGACGAAACCGTGCAGGCGGAAATCCGAGGCCTGGCCGAGCAGTACCGCGCCGAGGGCCTGGTGCGTCTCATGGAGGTGATCCGCGAGCGCAGCGGCCCGGGCGGCAGCAAGGAGAATGTCTACCTGCTGACCGGACCGCGCTTCGCCCCCTTGGCAGGCAACCTCGCCCACTGGCCCGCGGCGGCGGCCGGCGAAGAAGGCTGGCTTGAGGTCGAACTGGCGCGGCGGGACGACCCTTCCGGCGTCCCGCACGTCATCCGCGGCCGCGCCTTCGATCTCGCCGGCGGCTATCATCTCTTCGTCGGGCGCGACACCGTGGAGCGCGGCGATTTCCGCGACATCGTCGCCGGCGCGCTGGCCTGGGCGGTGGTGCCGGCGCTGCTGCTCGGCCTCGGCGGCGGCGCCCTCATCGGCCGCTACAGCCTTGCCCGAGTCGATGCCGTGCGCGAGGCCAGCGAAGACATCGTGCGCGGCGATCTGTCCCGCCGGGTCCCGCTGTCCGGCAGTGGCGACGAGTTCGACCGCCTGGCCGTCACCATCAATGCCATGTTGGCGCGCATCGAGACCCTGATGGGCGGCATGCGTCTGGTCACCGACAGCCTGGCGCACGATCTGCGCAGTCCGCTGACCCGCGCCAGGAGCGCCATCGACATGGCGCTACGCCACCCCGGCAAAGATGAGGGGCAGGGAGCGGAGCAGTATCGCGAAGCATTGGAGCAGACCGCCGCGGAGTTGGAGACCATCCTGCGCACCTTCGAGGCGCTGATCAGCATCGCCCAGGCGGAAGCCGGCGTGGACAGCCTGAAACTCAACGATCTCGACCTCTCGGCGCTGGCGGGGGACCTGCTGGAGGTCTACCAGCCGATCGCCGAGGACGCGGGAGTTGAGCTAAACGGTGTAATCTCGGAGACGATCACCGTCGCCGGGCACCGCCAGTTGCTCGCTCAGGCACTCGCCAACCTGCTGGACAACGCCGTGAAGTACAGCCCTTCGGGTGGGCGCATCGACCTGACGCTGAGGCGCGGCGCCGGGGGCGTCGCGCAGCTTGCGGTCGCGGACAACGGCCCCGGCATCCCGGCGGAGGACCGCGACCGCGTGCTGCAACGCTTCGTACGCCTCGACGACAGCCGCGGCACCCCCGGCAGCGGCCTGGGATTGAGCCTCGTTGCCGCCGTCGCCAAGCTCCACGGCGCGGAGGTGTCGCTTGACGACAACGCGCCCGGCCTGCGGGTGACGCTGACCCTTCCGGCGGCTTGATCGTCCCCCCTCGCGGCACATAAACACCGCGTGAGGACAGTGCCTCCAAGGTGACAGGCCAGGGAGCGCCTTGTAGGCTCTCTCCGGCGCCCAAGAACGGGCCGGTAACGGGAGAGTGCCTCAGATGATCCGCCGACGCATGCCGTTGTTCTCCATGCTGATCGCCGCCCTGGCCACGGCACTCGGCCTCAGCGGACCAGCGGAAGGCGGCACCGAGACGCGAACCTGGCCGGAAATCGTCGCCGCCGCCAAGGGCCAGACGGTCTACTGGAACGCCTGGGGCGGCGACGAGCGCATCAACGCCTACATCGCCTGGGTCGGCGACCAGGTGCGCGAGCGCTACGACGTCACCCTGGTCCACGTGAAGCTGGCCGACACCGCCGATGCTGTCTCCCGCGTGCTGGCCGAGCGCGCCGCCGGCAAGAAGGAAGGCGGCTCCGTCGACCTCATCTGGATCAACGGTGAGAACTTCGCCGCCATGAAGCAGCAGCACCTGCTGTACGGCCCCTTCACCCAGGTGCTGCCGAACTTCCATCTAGTCGACTTCGCGGACAAGCCGAGCACCCTGGTCGACTTCACCGTGCCGACCGACGGGCTGGAGGCGCCTTGGGGCATGGCCAAGCTGAACTTCCTCTACGACACGGCGCGTGTCACTGAGACGCCCGGCTCGATCCCCGCCCTGCTCGACTGGGCCAAGGCGCATCCCGGCCGCTTCACCTATCCGGCACCGCCGAACTTCATCGGCTCCACCTTCCTGAAGCAGGTGCTGACCGAGCTGGCCACCGATCCTGCGGTGCTGCAGAAGCCGGCGCCGGACGACGCTCAGTTCGAGGCGGTGACGGCCCGCTTGTGGAGCTACCTGGACGCCCTGCACCCGCAGCTGTGGCGCGGTGGCGACGCCTTTCCGGCCAGCAACCCGGCACAGCGCCAGATGCTGGACGACGGCGTGGTCGACATGAGCCTGTCGTTCAATCCCGCCGAGGCCTCCTCGGCCATTGCCAACAATCTGCTGCCCGACACGGTGCGCACCTTCGTGTTCGACAAGGGCACCATCGGCAACACTCATTTCGTCGCCATTCCCTTCAACGCCAATGCTGCCGAGGGCGCCATGGTTGTCGCCGACTTCCTGATGAGCCCCAAGGCGCAGGCGGTGAAGCAGAATCCGGAAGCCTGGGGTGACCCGACGGTGCTGTCCATGGCCAAGCTGGATCCCGGTCAGCGCCATCTCTTCGAGAGCCTGCCGCAGGGCATCGCCACGCTGCCGCCGGACAAGCTCGGCCCGACACTGCTGGAGCCGCATCCCACCTGGATGACCCGCATCGAGGCCGAGTGGCAGCGGCGCTACGCCCGCTAGGACCCGGGACAAGATGCGCCGCCGCGGCCTGCTCAGCGTCCTGCCCGCCCTCACCCTGACGCTGTTCCTGGCGCCGGTCATCGCCGGGCTCATCGGCACCTGGCTGCCCGCCTTCGGCTACCTCCCGGCGCTTGGCGGCGATAGCTTCACCCTCGCGCCCTGGGCGATGCTTGCGGCACAGCCGGGGCTAGGGGAGTCGCTGCGCCTCACCCTGCTGTCCGGCTTCCTCGCCACCTTCCTCGCCTTCGCGCTTACCGTGGGCTTTCTCGCCGCTTGCCACGGTGGTCGCCTGGTCCGCGCGGTGCGCGGCCTGATGGCGCCGCTGATCGCCCTGCCCCACGCCGCCGTGGCGCTGGGCCTCGCCTTCCTCATCGCGCCGAGCGGCTGGCTGGTGCGTCTGGTATCGCCCTGGGCAACCGGCTGGCAGCTGCCGCCGGACATCGCCACGGTGCAGGATCCCAACGCGCTGGCGCTCACCCTCGGCCTGGTGGTGAAGGAAATGCCCTTCCTGCTGCTGATGACCCTGGCAGCCCTGGAACAGGTGCGCGCCGACGAGCGCCTCGCCGTCGCCCGCTCGCTCGGCTATGGACCAGTCACCGCCTGGCTGAAAGCCGTGCTGCCCGCGGTCTACCGACAGATCCGCCTGCCGCTCTATGCCGTGCTCGCTTATGCGCTCTCCGTCGTCGACGTCGCCCTCATCCTGGCGCCCCTGACGCCGCCGCCGCTCGCCGTGCAGGTGCTGCGCTGGTTCAACGACCCCGACCTTTCGATGCGCTTCGTCGCCGCCGCGGGCGCCTGCCTGCAGCTGCTGGTCGTCGTCGCCGGCATCGGCCTCTGGCGGCTCGGTGAGATCCTTGCCGAACGCCTGGGCCGCGCCTGGATCGCCGGCGGCAGCCGCGGCGGCAACGGGCGGCTGGCGCGCCCCCTGGCCGCGGGCCTGGTGCAGGGGCTCGTGGCACTGGCCGCCGCCAGCCTCCTCGCCCTCGCGCTGTGGTCGGTGACCGAACGCTGGCGCTTCCCCGACGCGCTGCCCGCCAGCCTCGGCCTTGAGACCTGGGCGCGCCAGGCGCCGCACGCCGCCTCGGTCGCCGGCACCACGCTGGCAACCGGCCTCCTCGCCGCCGCCATCGCCCTGCTGCTGGTGCTCGGCTGCCTGGAGAACGAGCAGCGTCGTGGCCTCACCCTCAGCAATCGCGCGCTCTGGCTGCTCTACGTGCCGCTGCTGGTGCCGCAGGTCGCCTTCCTCTTCGGGACCCAGGTGCTGGCGATCCAAACCGGCATCGACGCCACCTGGCTGGCACTGGTATGGAGCCACCTGCTGTTCGTGCTGCCCTATGTCTTCCTCACTCTGGGCGATTCCTACCGCGCCCTCGACGAGCGCTATGCGCGCACCGCGTTGTGTCTCGGCGCGCATCCCAACCGGGTGTTCTGGCAGGTGAAGCTGCCGATGCTGCTGCGCCCCGTGCTCTTCGCGCTGGCGGTCGGCTTCGCCGTCAGCGTGGCGCAATATCTGCCGACGCTGTTTGCCGGCGGCGGGCGATTCGTCACCCTCACCACCGAAGCCGTCGGCCTCGCTGCGGGGGGCGACCGCCGGGTCATCGGTGTCTACGCCTTTCTGCAGGCCTTGCTGCCGCTGATCGCCTTCGCCGCTGCGCTGGCCGTGCCGAAGCCCTTGGCCCTTGCCCGCAAGCTCACGGTGCAACCGGCATGAGCGTTTCCCCAATGAGCGTCGCCCGATGAGCGTTATCGAGTTGGCAACCGGCCAGGGCCTCACCCTCAGCCAGGTGGAGATCGTTCACCCGGCGCCCGGCGGCGTGCGCCACATCATCGGGCCGGTCAGCCTGTCCGTGCCGCCCGGCGAGGTGGTCACCGTCATGGGCCCCAGCGGCTGCGGCAAGTCGAGCCTGCTGGCAATGATCTGCGGGACTCTCGACGCTGCCCTGGAGGGGAGCGGGCGGGTGCTGCTGAACGGTGCCGACGTCTCCGACAAGCCGCCTGAGACGCGCCACGTCGGCATCCTGTTCCAAGATGATCTTCTCTTCCCGCACCTCTCGGTCGCCGGCAATCTCGCCTTCGGACTGCCTGCCGCGGTGAAGGGCCGCCGCGCTCGGCGGGCGCGCATCGAGGCGGCACTGGCCGAGGCCGATATGCTGGCCTTCTACGACCGCGATCCGACGACGCTGTCGGGCGGTCAGCGCGCGCGTATCGCCCTGCTGCGCACGCTGCTGTCGGAGCCGCGCGCCCTGCTGCTGGACGAGCCCTTCGCCAAGCTGGACGTTGCCCTGCGCGCGAAGTTCCGCAGCTTCGTCTTCGAGCACGCCCGTGCCCAGGCGCTGCCGACTCTGCTTGTCACACATGACCCGCAGGACGCCGCCGATGCCGGCGGCCCGCGCCTGCAGATCGACGCCGACGGGCGTGTCCTCGGCGGGCGCGCCAGCGGCCGCGGCCACCGCCCAGGCGGCACGCCCTGAAAAGCGCAAACGGCAACCGCGAGGCGCCATTTCACACATTTTCAATGGATTTTTCTCGGGATCAGGGGGCCCTTTCTTGTCTGCCCGGCACGGCGTAGACTGACGGCGGAAAGCGCGCCGCCGGTCCCTCCCTGGAATGTCCACGAGGTGACGCCTTTGGGCCGGCCGACAGAGGAACAGCAAGGCCATGTACAGGGCGACGACGGACTCTATCAGCGTGACGGTGAAACCGATCTATCTGGAAGAACAGTCCTCCCCCACCGAGAGCCACTATGTCTGGGCCTACCAGGTGCGGATCGAGAACACCGGCAGCGAGACGGTGCAGTTGCTGAATCGTCACTGGCAGATCACCGATTCCATGGGGCGCGTGCAGGAAGTGCATGGCGCCGGCGTGGTCGGCGAGCAGCCTATGCTGGAGCCGGGCGAGAGCTTCGAATACACCAGCGGCACGCCGCTCAGCACGCCCTCCGGCATCATGGTCGGCAGCTACGAGATGGAGGCCGCCGGGGGCCGGCGCTTCGATGTCGAAATCCCGGCCTTTTCCCTGGACAGCCCGCACCAGCCCGTGCAACTGAACTGACCTGCTACCCCGGGGGCTAAGAATCAGGAGGCCAAGCCCCTTGGAGCGGGCCTTTTGGCATTGTTTGCGGACCAGCAGGAGGAGGCCGGCCGAGCGTGACCAGCAGCCAGAAAATCCAGACCTTGCAGAAGCTTGAACGGCCGTCGCGCGAGGAAGCACTCGGCGCGGTGGAGACGCTGATCCGCTGGGCCGGCGACGATCCGGCGCGCGAAGGGCTGGCCGGTACTCCGGACCGCGTGGTGAAGTCCTTCGAGGAGTTCTTCGAGGGCTACGCGGTCGATCCGGTGGAACTGCTGGAGCGGACCTTCGAGGAGGTCGAGGGCTACGACGAAATGGTGCTGCTGCGCGACATTCGTTTCGAATCCCACTGCGAGCACCACATGGCGCCGATCATCGGCAAGGCCCACGTCGCCTACATGCCGGACAACCGCGTGGTCGGCATCTCCAAGCTGGCGCGCGTCGTCGAGGCCTATGCCCGGCGCCTGCAGATCCAGGAGAAGATGACCGCGCAAATCGCCAACACGATCAACGAGGTGCTGAATCCCAAGGGTGTCGCAGTGGTCATCGAGGCGACGCACCACTGCATGACCACGCGCGGCGTGCACAAGCCCGGCACATCGATGGTCACCAGCCGTATGCTGGGCATGTTCCGCACCAATGCCTCGACGCGCCGCGAGTTCCTCTCCCTCGTCGGAACGCCCACGAGCCTGGGCCACGACGGCGGCTGAGCGGCCGGCAGTTTCGATGCAGGGGGGCGGGGTACCGGGGGATCATGAACAGCGTGGCCGCAAGACCGGCATGCAGGGCTGAAGCGGCGCAATGATCGAGCTGCGCCCCGTCATCTTCGTCATCGGCATCCTGCTGACGGTCCTGGCGATCGCCATGGTGATTCCCGCCATCGTCGACATTGCCGTCGGCCACCCCGACTGGCAGGTATTCCTGGTCGCCGCCTTCGTCACCCTCTTCGTCGGCGTCTCCATGATGCTGACCACGCGCGCCAGCCTGCGCCGCTTCTCGATCCGCCAGGCTTTCGTGATGACCAATCTCGCCTGGCTGGTCATCGTCATCTTCGGGGCCCTGCCGTTCCTCTTCTCGGAGCTTGAGCTCAACCCCGTCGACGCCTTCTTCGAGGCGATGTCCGGCGTCACCACCACGGGATCGACGGTGATCGTCGGCCTGGACTTCGCGCCCCCGGGCATCCTGCTTTGGCGCGCTATCCTGCAGTGGCTGGGCGGCATCGGCATCATCGTCATGGCCGTCGCCATCCTGCCGATGCTGCAGGTCGGCGGCATGCAGATGTTCCGCGTCGAGGCCTTCGACGCCGACAAGGTGCTGCCGCGTGCCGCGCAGATCGCCGGCGGCATCGCCATCGTCTACGTCTTCCTGACCGCCGTGAGCACCCTGGTCCTGTGGTCACTGGGGATGTCCGGCTTCGACGCCGTGGCGCACGCCATGACCTCCATCGCCACCGGCGGCTTTTCCACCTACGACGCCTCGGTCGGCCATTTCGACAACGCGGGCATCGACTGGGCGATCAGCGTCATCATGATCCTCGGCTCGGTGCCCTTCGTGCTGTACCTCAGAGTCGTCCGCGGCGACCTCCGGCCCGTCTTTTCCGATACCCAGGTGCGCTGGTTCCTTGCCATCGTCGCCATCTCGGTGGGCCTGGTGGCGCTGTGGCTGTACCACTTCGACCTCATGGACCCGCTCGACGCGCTGCGCTACAGCGCCTTCAACGTCATCTCGGTGATGACGGGCAGCGGCTTCGCCACCGCCGACTACGGACGCTGGGGCAGCTTCGTGGTGTCGCTCATGTTCGTACTTATGTTCGTCGGCGGCTGCGCGGGGTCGACGACCTGCGGCATTAAGATCTTCCGTCTGCAGGTGCTCTACGCCACGGCTCAGGCGCAGATCCACCGCCTGACGCAGCCCAACGGCGTGTTCTTCCCCTACTACAACAGGAAGCCGATCCCCGAATCCGTCGCCACCTCGGTCATGAGCTTCTTCTTCCTCTTCGCCACCTGCTTCGCCCTGCTCGCTGTCGGGCTCGGCATGACGGGCCTCGACTTCATCACCGCCGTCTCGGGCGCCGCCACGGCGATCTCCAACGTCGGCCCAGGCCTCGGCGACGTCATCGGACCGGCCGGAAACTTCGCGACCTTGCCCGACAGCTCCAAGCTGCTGCTGTGCCTGGGCATGCTGCTTGGCCGCCTCGAGCTCTTTACCGTCCTCATCCTCCTGGCGCCGAGCTTCTGGCGCGGCTGAGAAAGGCTTCATGGTTTCCATCCGTCCCCAGACCCGTGACCTCATCGAACGCCTGGTCGGCTTCGACACCACCTCCGCCAAGTCGAACCTGGCTCTCATCGACTTCGCGCAGGACTACCTGGAGAACCAGGGCGCGCGCTGCCGCCGTACCGTCAATCCGGAGGGCACCAAGGCCAACCTCTTCGCCAGCTTCGGCCCCGAGGCGCCGGGCGGCGTGGTGCTGTCCGGCCACAGCGACGTGGTGCCGGTGGACGGCCAGGCCTGGGACAGCGACCCCTTCACCGTAATCGAGCGCGACGGCTGCCTCTACGGGCGCGGCACCGCCGACATGAAGTCCTTCCTCGCCACGGCCATGGCGCTGGCGCCGGAATTCCAGGCCCAGCCGCTGAAGCACCCGCTGCACATCGCGCTCTCCTTCGACGAGGAGGTCGGCTGTACCGGCGTCGGCCACATGATCGACGACATCACCGCCCGGTTGCCGCTGCCCGCGATGGTCATCGTCGGCGAGCCGACGTCCATGCGCATCATCCACGGCCACAAGGGCTGCTACATCTTCGAGACCCGGGTGCGCGGCCAGGCGGCGCATTCCAGCCAGCCGCACCGCGGCGGCAACGCCATCATGGCGGCTGGCCGGCTCATCGCCTTCCTCGCCGAGCTGGCCGCCGACAAGCGCCGCACGGCGCCAGCCGGCAGCACCTTCGATCCGCCCTACACGACATTCAACCTAGGCGAGGTCGAGGGTGGCAAGGCAGTGAACATCGTCGCGCAGGACTGCCGCTTTGCCTGGGAGTTCCGCCCGGTTCCCGGCGAGGACATCGAGGCGGTCATCGCCGCCTTCAGAGCCTATGCGGAGAACGAGGTGTTGCCCGCCCTCCGCGAGTTCGCGCCGGAAGCTGCCATCGAGACCGAGCAGATGGCGACGGTGCTGCCGCTGACGCCGGAGAGCGACGGTGCCGCGGAGAGCCTGGTGCGCCGCCTCAGCGGCTCCAACACCGCGGCCGGGGTGGTTTCTTTCGGGACCGAGGGCGGCCTGTTTCAGAGCGCCGGCATGTCCACCGTGGTGTTCGGCCCCGGCTCCATCGACCAGGCGCACAAGCCCAACGAGTTCATCGCCCTGGAGCAGGTCGCCGCCTGCGAGGAATTCCTGCTGAAACTGCGCGACTGGGCAGCAGGCGCTTAGGCCTTCTCGAAGCGCAGTTCGGCACCGAAGAAGCGGCTCGCAAATTCGGAGACCCGGGCCGGGTCGCCGGAGGTGAGGAAGCGGCGATGGCCGGCCTCGCCCTGCTGCACGGCAAAGCGCTCGTGGCGCGTCAGGTAGTCGGCCAGGCTGTCGGCGACGATGGCCGGCTGGTCGAGCAGCTGCACGCCCTTCGGCAGCGCCTCGGCGAAGAGCGGCGCCACCAGGGGATAGTGGGTGCAGCCCAAGACTGCGGCATCAGGCGCGCGTCCCTCGGTCTGCGCCAGCATGGCGGCGACGTAGCCGGAGACCAGCTCGCGCAGCACGGCTTCGGATTCGCCGGCTTCGATGGCATTGACCAGATGCGGACAGGCCTGGCTCACCACCCGCATGTGCGGCGCACGCAGGCCGACTTCGAAGGGATAGGCGCCGGAATGCGTGGTGCGCTGGGTCGCAAAGACCGCGACCATTCCGTCGGGCGCGACCTTGCCCGGCACCCGCGTGCCGTCACGCCAGGAGACGCCTGCCAGCGCCTCCACCATCGGCACGAAGACCCCCAGCACCCGGCGCTCCGGCGCCGCTTGCGGCAGCCAATCCTGCTGCAGCCGTCTGAGCGCGATCGCCGAAGCCGTGTTGCAGGCGATGAGCACCAGCAGACAGCCCTCGGCGAAGAGCCGCTCAACCGCCGCCAGGGTGAGCGCGTAGATCTCCTCCTCCGGGCGCGGCCCGTAAGGCGCGTTGCCGTGGTCGCCCAAGTAAATGAAGGCTTCGCGGGGCATGCGCTGAGTCAGCGCATGCAGCACCGTAAGGCCGCCATGGCCGGAATCGAACACACCGATCATCGCACGATCCGCTCCGCCCTTTCGCTCCGCACTCTACAGGCGGCGCTTCACAGCATGATGTAGGGGAAGAAGGCCGACTTGATGGTTTCTTCGAGCTGGTCGTTGAGGTCGTTCATCGTGTCCTCAGTCAGGCGGTACCACACCTGCTCGCGCTCCTTGAGGCTGATGTCTTCCGGCACGGTGACGGAGCGGGATGCCTCGGCCTTGGCGGTACCCTGGACCTGGCGGCCGTCCAGCACCTGCATCTCGACGACGATGCGGGTCTCGTAGCGCTCCGACTGGTCGGTGGTCAGCATGCCGGTGACGCCGGTGGATTTCGGCAGCTCCGTCTCCACCGCCGAGGCCTGGCGAATGATGTAGCGGAAGGTCAGGCGGTCACCGCCGGCGACCAGACGGTCCTGCGCCCAGCGCGCCGCCGCGTCCTTGGGCTGCACCGGGAAACGGTGGTCGACGTTGGGTTCCCTGCCCGGCGTCACGTAGGCCTGCTCGATCTGGATCTCGCCGACGTCGAGGCGGATGTCGGGCAGATGCTGGTAGGTGATCTGGGCGAAACGGTTGCTCGGATCGTCGACCGCGCAGGCCGATACCAGGCCGGCAACCAGGACGAGGGCGGCAAAACGCAAGGAGGCACGCATGGCAGTCTTCCTATCGAAACGGAACGGGAGTGACGATTCGGCAACGTTTGCACCGGCGGCACGTTCCTCCGCCGACCGCCGCCATCTTATAAACCGCAACCTATGAATAAGTGGGGAATCAGGCAGGATCAAGGCAGCTCCGAACGGCGGCGCCGGCCACCGCCCTGATCAGTCCGCGTAGATGCGATCCAAGTCGTCGTTGTCGAAGCTGTAGAGGGTGGTGCAGAACTCGCAGGTCACCTCCACCGAGCCGCCGTCGGTCTTCATCTCCTCGATTTCCGCGCGCGGCATGGTCTTCAGCACGTTTTCCAGCTTTGCGCGGGAGCACCGGCAGCCGTCGGTCAGGGACCGCGGCTCGAAGACGCGCACGCCCTCCTCGTGGAACAGGCGGTATAGCAGATCATGGAACTTGAGCGAGTCGTCCAGCAGCTCGTCCTCGCTGCAGCTCGCCTGCAGCACCATGGCACGGCGCCAGTCGTCCTCGTCCTCGATGGCGTGGACGGCTTCCTCTGGCAGGCGCTGCAGCACCAGGGCGGCGGAAACCCAGTGCGCCCCGCGCCGCCCGGCGGCCAGCACGATGCCGCTCTGCAGCTGTTCGGACTGCATGAAGTAGTGCTGCAGGCAGTCCGCGAGGGTGTCGCCGTTCAGCGCCACAATGCCCTGGTAGCGCTCGCTGTAGCTGCCCTGGTCGACGGTGAAGGCGAGGTGGCCCTTACCGAAGAGCTGCGCCACCGTCGGCTGCCCGCCGCTCTCGGCAATCAGCGCATCGAGGCGCGCCTGGTCGAAGCCGGCATAGCCGCGCATCTCGCCCTCGGAAGTGACGTCGACCACCATCATGCGCAGCGGCCCATCGCCGCTGGCCTGCAGGGTGAAGATGCCGTCGTACTTGATGAGGCTGGCCAGCGCGCCGCAGAGCGCCAGCATCTCCGCCAGCAGGCGGGCGACCGGCTCCGGATAGGCGTGGCGCGACAGGACGCGGTCGCAGACGCCCTCCAGGCGCAGCAGGCGCCCGCGGATCCCGGAGGATTCGATCAGGAAGGGTTGCACCTGGTCGGCCTGCAGGCCGCCAGGACCGGTGCGGCCTTCTGGCATCAGCTTTCCCTACGTGTCTTAAAATGCATGAGCTTGCGAGAGGACATTGGCCTCAGGACAGGCACCAGGCGAGGATGCCCTTCTGCGCGTGCAGGCGGTTCTCCGCCTCGTCCCACACCACCGACTGCGGCCCGTCGATCACCGAGGCGGTCACCTCGTCGCCGCGGTGCGCCGGCAGGCAATGCATGAAAATCGCGTTCGGCTTGGCCAGCCCCATCACGCGGTCGTCGACCTGGTAGGAGCGCAGCAGGTTGTGACGGCTCTCGCCGTCGCCGTCGCCCATGGAGACCCAGGTGTCGGTGACCACCGCGTCGGCGTCGCCGACCATGGCCTCGACGTCGCTGGAGACGACGATCCTGCCGCCCTGGGCCGCCGCCCAGTCCAGCACCCGCTGCGGCGGGCGCAGCATCTCCGGGCAGGCGAGGCGCAGCTCGAACCTGAAGCGCACCGCCGCGTGAATCCACGAGGTCGCCATGTTGTTGCCGTCGCCCGACCAGGCCACCACCTTGCCCTCGATGGGACCAAGATGCTCCTCGAAGGTCATCACGTCGGCCATCAGCTGGCAGGGGTGGGTGACGTCGGTCAGGCCATTGATCACCGGCACCGTGGCGTACTCCGCCAGTTCCAACAGGATCGACTCCTTGGTGGTGCGGATCATGATCGCGTCGACGTAGCGCGACAGCACGCGCGCGGTGTCGGCAACGGTCTCGCCGCGGCCCAGCTGGGTGCCGCTCGGCTCCAGCACGACGGCGTGGCCGCCCAGCTGGTGTGCCGCCACCTCGAAGGAGACGCGGGTGCGGGTCGAAGGCTTCTCGAAGATCATCGCCAGCGTCTTGCCGGCCAGCGGCAGGGCGTTGGTGCTGGCCGGCTCGCCGCGCTTCATACGTACCGCCTCGTCCAGCATGAAGCGCAGCTCGGCGGTCTCGAAGCTGTCGAGGTCGAGAAAATGCTTGGGCTTTGCCCGCTTCTTCAACTCGCTCATCTCAGGCCGCCTTCGCGATGGCGCTGCAGGCGCGCTCGATGGCCTGCACCGCTTCTTCAACTTGGCGGGCCTCGATGATGAGCGGCGGCAAGAGGCGGATGACGTTCTCCGCCGCGCCCACCGTCAGCAGGCCTTCTTCACGCAGCTTGGCGACCAGCTCGGTGTTCGGCACCACGCACTTGATGCCGACCATCAGCCCGGCGCCGCGCACCTCCGCCAGGATGTGCGGGAAGCGGGCGATGAGATCCTCCAGCTTGCCGCGCAGCAGCTTGCCCATCGCCTGCACCTGGGGCAGGAAGGCGGGCTCCAGCATGACGTCCAGCACTGCATTGGCGACCGCCATGGCCAGCGGATTGCCGCCGAAGGTGGTGCCGTGGATGCCCGGCACCATGCCGCCGCAGGCCTTCTCGGTGGCCAGGATGGCGCCGATCGGGAAGCCGCCGCCCAAGCCCTTGGCCAGCGCCATGACGTCCGGCTCGATCCCCGCCCATTCGTAGGCGAAGAGCTTGCCGGTACGGCCCATGCCGCACTGGATCTCGTCGAGCACCAGCAGCATGCCGTATTCGTCGCAGACGTTGCGCAGGGCGCGCAGGTATTCCAGATCCGCCGGGCGGATACCACCTTCGCCCTGGATCGGCTCGACCAGGACCGCGCCGGTCTCCGGGCGGATGGCGTTGCGCAGTTCGTTCATATTGCCGAAGGGCACATTATCGAAGCCCTCGGCGATCGGCCCGGCGCCTTCCAGGTACTTGGGATTGCCGGCCGCCGAGAGCGTGGTCAGCGTGCGCCCATGGAAGGCCCCAGAGCAGGAGATCACCCGCATGCGCTCCGGCTGGCCGGCGGCATAGTGGTAGCGGCGCGCCAGTTTCAGCGCGCCCTCGATCGCCTCGGCGCCGGAATTGCAGAAGAACACCTTGTCGGCGAAGGAGTTCGCCACCAGGCGCTCGGCCAGGCGGCGGCCCTCGGGGATCTGGTAGAGATTGGAGACGTGCCACAGCTTGGCGCCCTGCTCCTGCAGGGCCTTCACCAGGTGCGGATGGCTGTGCCCCAGGGCATTCACCGCGATGCCCGCCGCGAAGTCCAGGAATCGTCGCCCGTCCGCCGTGTAGAGATAGGGGCCTTCGCCGCGCTCGAAAGCGAGGTCGGCGCGCGCATAGGTATGCATCAAGGCGTCGCTCACGGACCGAACTCCTATACCTTGCCCAACCAGCCTTGCCAGGCCTGAAGGGCCGAAATGCCTCATATTCTGGGGCGGGGACGGGTCTTCCTGCCGCCGGCGCCGGAGATCCGGGGCCGGCCGCGTCCAGCCTACACGGACCCAATACTACCAGGGGCCGGGGCTGAAGGGGCGACACTATTGGCACAATGCCCCTTGCTGTCAACTGGAGCGCCGGTTTTCCGCTGATCTTCCCGCCCTTTGCGCCCCCAGGCCAGGGCCATCACTGCAACCGCGTCAAGGTGTAGCCGCGCTGCTCGAGCAGCCTGAGCACCCCCTCTTCGCCAGGCAGGTGCAGCGCGCCGACGGCGACGAAAGCCGAATGCCGCTCGAAATAAGGCAGCATGCGCTCGACCATACGGTGGTTGCGTTCATTCAGTAGGCGATCGGTGTATTGTCGGGCCAGTACAGGGCCCAGATGGCTGAGACTGTGCTCCCAAAGAGCATAGCTGAGTGCCAGATTGCCTTCGACATAGACCGCCACCCGATCGACCCGCAGACGACCGTCATAGTAGGTCTCAATCGCCGATCGCAGCATGGCCACCTGATCGTCCATCGGGATGCCCGCGAAGGACTGCCACTGCTCCTGGGCGGTCTCCAGGAAATCTACCTCCCGGTTCGCCTTTCTGGCGCGCACGATCAGCCAGTCGTCCAGAATGGGTTTCTCGGGACTCTCGGTTTGCCCGATGGATATCTCCCGGCCGGACAGCGCGACCCAGGAGACCCAGGGCTGTTCCCGGAAGTAGTTATACAGAGGCAGCCGATGCCGGAAGATCAGCCTGCGCAGATCGCGATAAGTGCTGCTGCCGATAACGTCTTCCAGGGATTGCCCCTTGGGGAGCTCAATATACTGGCGCCGCTTCTCAAGGCTCATCGGGCGGCGGTAATCCACCTCGAAAATCGCGATGTCTGCCTCCGTAAAGGCTGTCTCAACGGCCTGGGGCAACGCGTACACCCGTGGATCGGTCACGTGCATGGTGCCGAAGATGTAGCTGGGCGGCGCTCCAGGGTGATCGACCTGCCAGAGACGGCCGTGTCCATGCGGGATGTCCATCGGCGGCGGCATGGGTAGCGGAGCCGAGCAGGCCGCGGTCAACAAGGCAAAGGCAATCGCCGCCCCCCTGGAGAACGGCCGACACCTTGCCACCACTGCCGACAGCCACGACGACAACATCGATCGATCGCCTCGGCTACAGCAGGCGTGCGACCGTAAGGCCGCGCTGTTCCAGCAGGCGCAGGATGCCCATTTCTCCCGGCAGGTGGAGACTGTCGAGGGCGACGAAGATCGACTTCTCCTGCATCAGCGGCAGCAGGCGATCCACCATGACACCGTTGCGGTCGGTGATGCGCCGGGCATCGAGAGTGGCCGCCGTTTCAGGCTGCAGCCAGCTTAGATATTCGCGCCACACGGCATCCAACCTTGCCAGGTCGCCATCGAGATAGAACCGTCCCTTGGTGGTCTGTGGCGGCAAACCCTCGTAGCGGTCGAGCGTCACCTTCAGCATGTCGGCCTGCTGGTCCAGCGGTATCTTGTCGTAGATGTCGAAGTATTCCTGCTCCGTCATAAGTCCCTCGATTTCCATGCCGCCTTCGTCGGCTCGGCTCCGCAGGCGGGTAACTTGGAATTCGTAGGTTCGATATTCATAATCTTTGTACTCCCCGAATCCGAAGTTCTCGCCGCCGAGGTAGACCCACATGACCCAAGGCTTTGCCTTGGGGTTGGGGAGGCGCTGCCTCTGCTTCATATGCCAGCTAAGGGTGCCGAAACTGCGCGCGCCAATCAGATCGTCCAGCGTCTGATCGCCGGACAGCTCCAAATTCTCTTCGGTATAGATTTCCGCTTTCAGATACTGATCTCCGACTCCTTCGAGGACCAGCGCCTCCGTCTTTCCAAAGGCTTCGGTGACCGCCGGGGGCAAATCCAGCGCCCGCTTGTCAAGCCCGTCGAAGGTCGCAAAGACGTAGCTGGTTTCTAGGCCGGGCCCGTCGACCTGCCAAAGGCGCCCCTGGCCATGCGGAATCTGGGAAGGATCCGGCACGAAGGGCTTCACCGGACTGCACGCGGCTAGCCCCAGGGCCGGCATCGCGGCCAGCAGAAGCAGCACCCCGTATCGGCGCAGACGGCCGCCTCCGCACCTTAAAAAATCGGTCATCCCAGACCCTCTCCCCTAATCCCCTCAGAGGGAGAGCATTGCATCTTGAAAGAGAAGTTTGAAGCTTGACTTTTCAACCTGAAGGCATGCGGGCTGGGTGTCTTCCTAGTAGACCCGGGTCACCCGGTAGCCGCGCTGTTCCAGCAGGTGCAGCATGCCCTCGTCGCCGGGCAGGTGGGCGGCGCCGACGGCGATGAAAGCCTTGCCGCGCTCCAGCAGAGGAACGGCGCGCTCCACCATCTGGCGGTTGCGCTGGTCCAGCAGGGCCTCCATGAGAGGCCGCAGGCTGGGGTCGTTCTTCAGCTCGGCTTCCATTTCCTCGAAGAAGGAAGACATGTCTCCAGCCAGATAGTCCTCGATCAGGCGCTCGACGCGGTCGGGCTCGCGCTCCATCTGCTTGACCAGCTCGCGCAGCATGCTGGCGTGATCGCGCGCCGGAATCGAGTCCATGAAGGCGAAATGCTGTTCCAGGGTTTCCAGACCCTCGACCCGCATGCCCAGGTCGTAAGCCCACTGGATGAGCCAGAGATCGAAGATGAGGTCACCCTGGGCCTGACGCTGATGCTCTTCGGGCGAGTAGGAGAAGAGGTAGATCAGCGCGAAGGGATGCAGTTCATCGATGTCCTTCTCCGGCAAACCATAGCGCTTGGCGTGGGCGACCAGCTTGTCGAAGGTTTCGGCATCGACCAGCCGGGACAGTCGCGGGGTCTTCTCCGCCGGTTCGAAGAGCGCGCCCATCGCCTGGCGCTCCTCCGGCGTCATGCGCAATTCGAAGGCGGCCTGCTCGGAACCTTCGAACGCCTCGCGGATCGGCCCCGGCAGGTCGCGGATTCGCCGATCGGTGAGGTGGACGGTGCCGATGATGTGGCTGGGCGGCGCGTCGCCGCGTTCGATGCGCCACAGGCGCCCTTCGACATGGCGGATCGGGTGGCTGTCGGCGGCGGCCGCCAGCCCGGCCGCCACGACCAGGAACAGCGCGAAAAGCGGGAAGCCCCAATAAGGCTTCATGCGTGGGAGAGCGGGGCTGCGAGGCATGTCCAGGCTCCGAAGTCATGCGATCCGCCGAAGGCCAGCGGATCAATCGCCGGTTGCGGACAGCCTGGACGACAAAGCTTAAGATTCGCCCAAAGACGGCATTTCCTGGAACATCGGAGCCTTAGTAGGCGCGGGTCACGCTGTAGCCGCGCGCGGCCAAGCGGGCCAGCACCCCCGCCTCACCCGGCAGGTGCGCGGCACCGATGGCGATGAAGGCGCCGCCGTCGCGCAGCAGCGGGGCGATGCGCGCGGCCATGATGCGGTTGCGATCGTCAATCAGCCGTGCCTTGAAGCGCTCGGCAGCCTCGACATCGCTGACGGCAGAGACGTCGTTGGCCTCTTCCATCGCCACGCTGAGGTCGCCTTTCAAATAGGCGCGGAAGATCCGGTTGAAGTTCGCATCGATGTTCTCATGATCCGCCAGCATGTCGGTGACCATGGCGACCTGCTCGGCTTCGCTCATGCCGTTGAAGATCTCGATCTGCTCGTCCATCGTCTCCAGCGCCTCGACCGACTTGCCGCGCTGGCGCGCCTGGTCCTGCAGCCAGCTGTCGAAGGCGGGTTCGCCCTGCGAGAGGCGCACCAGCTCGATCTGCGGGAAGGCCAGATAGAGGCTGAGCGCCCAGGGCTTCAGGCTCTGCAGGCCCTCGGCCGCAACCCCCAGCGGCGCGACGGCATCGACGGTGCGCTGGAACAGCGCCGGGCCAAGGATGTCCTCCAGCCGGCGATCCGGGGGCAGCCGCATCGCGCGCGCCATCTTGTCGTTGCCCTGCTGACTGTCGATCAACTCGAAGGCGGCAACGCGGGACTGGTTGAAGGCCTGGTCAATCTGAGGCGGCAGCTTGCGCAGGCGCGCGTCGGTCGAGTGGATGGTGCCGAGCACATAGCTGACCGGCCCGCCGCCCTCGCGCTGCACCTGCCACAACAGGCCCTGGCTGTAGGGCAGGTCCTGGGCGCCGGCGCTCCCGACGGCAGGCGTGAGCCACAACAGCGCGGCGGCCAGCGCCGGCATCACCGCCGCCTTCAAGGGCGCCTTCAAGGGCGCCGTGCGGAAAAGGAACCTATGCAGTGATTTCAGCATCGCTTGCCTGATCCCTATTTTATTCATTCCCTGCGCAGGGGGCCCGAGAACTCTCACGGCCGGATCTTGTAGCCCGCCGCGAAGAGCCGCCAGGCAACCAGCGCCAGCGCCAGATTCAGGACCATAAGGATCATCGCGCCCAGCGCCAGCGAGGTCTCCGCCTGGCCGATAAACCCGGCGCGGAAGCCGTCGACGGCGTAGAAGATTGGATTGTAATAGATCCAGTCCCGCCAGCCGTCCGGCAGCCGCGCCACCGTGAAGAAGGTACCCGAGAGCAGGCCCAGCGGCACGATGACGAAGCCCTCGACCGCACTGTAATGGTCCCAGCGCTCCGCCCAGAGGCCCGTGATGATACCCAGGAAGGCGAAGAGCAGCGCCGTCGCCACGGCAAACCCGAGGAGCACCGTCACGTCGAAGGATGAATAATCCACGAACAACGCGGTGCCGGCGGCGACCAGCAGGCCGGCGGCGATCCCGCAGCTGGCCGCCGAGAGCGCGAAACCGGCGACGATCTCCAGCGCCGACAGCGGCGCCATCTGCACGTCGGCGATGGTGCCCTCCATCTTGTCCATGACGATCATCGCCGCGGAGTTCTGGAAGGCGGTGTAGATGACTGTGTTGAGAACGATGCCCGGAGCGACGAATTCGGTAAGGCCGATGCCGGGCAGCATCTCGCCGGCGATGCCGCGCTGCCCCACCACGAAGACCAGCAGGAAGAGCAGGCTGGAGATCAGCGGGCCGGCCAGGGTCTCCAGGCCGAAACGCAGGAAGCGCGAGATACCGTAACCATAGTAGATAGCCCAGAGGCCGCGCCAGTTGACGGCGCGGAAAGCCGGGGCGCGCCAGGCACGGAAGGCGAGCCTGACGGGCGCGCCGCCGCTCATGGCTTCAGCCGGTAGCCGGTCGCGAACATGCGGTATGTCACCGCCCAGAGGAAGAGGTTGAAGCCGGCCATGACCGCGATACCCAGCAGCAGGTTGCCGTCGGCATGGCCGATGAAGCCGTAACGGAAGCCGTCGATCATGTAGAAGAACGGGTTGAAGTGGGCGACGATTTGCCAGGTCTGCGGCAGACGCTCGATGGAATAGAAGGTGCCGGAAAGGAAAGAAAACGGCGTGATCACGAAGTTGGTCACCGCCGCGATGTGATCGAACTTCTCCGACCAGATGCCGCCGATCATGCCGAGCAGGGCCAACATCAGCGAGGCCATGACCGCGTGGTAGAGAATGAACAGCGGGTTGTGGATAGTGACCGGCACGAAGATCCACATGCCGAGGCCGACAGCGAGCCCGACCATGACGCCGCGCGTCGCGCCGCCACCGGCAATGCCCAGGGTCAGCTCCAGCGGCGACAGCGGCGGCATCAGGATATCGACGATGTTGCCCTGCACCTTGGCGATGACCAGCGAAGAGGAGGTGTTGGCGAAAGCGTTCTGCACCATCGCCATCATTATGAGGCCCGGCGCCAGGAAAGTTGCGAAGGCAACGCCACCGACCTCGCGCCCGCCGCCGCCCAGTGCCAGGGTGAAGATGGCGAGGAACAGCAGCGTGGTCACCATCGGCGCCAGCAGGGTCTGCGTATAAACGTTGAGGAAGCGGCGCACTTCCTTCATGTAGAGGGTCCACAGGCCGCGCCAGTTTACGCGCCCGATCTGCCTCACACGGGCGCCGGTAAGGGAGAGAGACGGTTGGTCCATGGCGCTTCACATAAACCGCGGCAGGCCGCCACGCAAGTATGGCCCGCGGGCGGCGCGGCTGCGCCCAGGACATGGCTGGAGCCATGGCTGGAGACATGGCAGATCGCATGGCCGGGGCCATGCCGAGGGGCACGACCCGACCGATGAGCGCGGAGAAAACCGGCAAAAAGGACCACGTCAAGCGGCGGCGGCAGCCGCTGAAGGCGACCCCTGAGGGGCTGGAGCGCTCGGCGCTCTACTACCTTGAACGCTACGACAGCTCCAGCGGCCACCTGCGCCGGCTGCTGCGCCGCAAAATCGCCCTCTCGCAGAAAGTTCATGGAACCGACCCGGAAGAAGGCGCCGCGGCGCTGGAACGCCTGATCGCGCGCCTCACCGGCCTCGGCCTGCTCGACGACGCGCGCTATGCCCGCGAGCGCGTGCGCAGCCTGCTGGCGCGCGGCACCTCGACGGCCATGATCAGGGCCAAGCTGGCGGCCAAGGCGGTGCCTTCCGCCCTGACAGAGGCGGCGCTGGCCGAGCATCTGGGGGACAGCGGCGGTGCGGAGTTGCGGGCCGCGCTACGCTACGCCAAGCGGCGGCGACTCGGGCCATTCCGGCTTAAGGAGCGTGAAGACCGCCGCGCGCGCGACCTCGCCGCCCTCGGGCGCCAGGGCTTCGACTATGAAACCGCCCGCAAAGTGGTCGATTGCGAGGACCCGGTCGCCCTGGAGGCCGAGATCGCCGGACCGTGACGGCGCCGGGAAAACAGCCTGCATCCGATCCCGGCGGCATTGCGTAGATGGTGGAAAGGCCCCGCGATCGAAACGCCTGTGAAGGAAACCCTGGGGCCTTTCCGAATTCGATTTGGTGCAGCGCAGCATAGCACCGCATAATGGCGGCACTGCCGCGGCAACCGGCCCAAAACCGTGAAGAGGAAGCGATGCATAGGTTCCTGAAATTTCTCACCCCCCTGGCTCTCACCCTGGCTCTCAGCGGCGCCCTCGGCGGGGGGGCGCACGCCATGGGCAGCGACAGCGACTCCAGTAAGCCGATGGACCCGAACTACGCCCAGGCCAAGCAGCTGATCGAGGACGGCAAGTACGCCGAGGCCGTTCCGCTATTGCAGGAAGTCGTCGCCAAGGACGCCAAGAACGCCGATGCCTTCAACTACCTCGGCTACAGCAACCGCCAGCTCGGCAACCACGACGCCGCGCTGTCCTTCTACCAGCAGGCCCTGACGCTGGAGCCCAAGCACCGCGGCGCCAACGAATACCTCGGAGAGCTCTACCTGACGCTCGGCGACCTGCCGAAGGCGCAGGAGCGCCTCGACGTGCTGGACGGCGCCTGCTTCTTCGGGTGCGACGAATACACCGAACTGAAGAACGCGATCGCCGCTTACAAGGCCAAGACCGGCAGCTGAGGGAGCCGGGAAAGCGGCCTACTCCGCCGCTTTCCCGGCAATCGCGAACACGCTGGGCTCAGGTAGGTCCAGCGCGCTCTTGAGCACATGCACCCCCAAAGCCTGGGAGCGGCCGCGCAGGTCGATCTCATGGTGCGGGAAGGCGCCGAGGTCGAGCCCGGCGTGCCCGGCCAGGGGCGCCGAGACGATGAGCTGGGCATCGAACTCCTTGGTCAGCGCCTCCAGGCGGCTGGCGGTGTTCACCGCGTCGCCGATGGCCGTCAGCGAGGTCGCCGCGCCGTAGCCCATCTCGCCGACGATGGCATAGCCGCTGTGCAGGCCGATGCCGATGCGCAGCGGCTCGGGCAGGTCGTGGGCGAGGCTTCGGTTCAGCTCATCGAGCGACAGTGCCATGCGGCGCGCCGCCTCCAGCGCGTTGCGGCTGCCCTGCTCCACACCGCGCTCGATACCGAACAGCGCCATGACGCCGTCGCCGATGAACTTGTCGATACGCCCGCCGGCCTGCTCCACCGCCGTGCCCATGGCGGTGAAATAGCGGTTGAGGACGAAGACCACGTCGTAAGGCAGCCGGTCCTCGGCCAGGGTCGTGAAGCCGCGCAGGTCGGCGAAGAGGATGGCGATCTCGCGCTCGTCGCCCTGCAGGTAGCCGGGGCGCGGCTGCGCCAGCCTCGGGCCGGCGCCGGCCGGCAACAGCGGCGTCACCTCGCAGTCGTCGAAGACATGCGCCTGGCAGGCCAGGCGCACGTTGGGGGCGGCGCCGATGCGGGCCAGCACGCGGCGTTCCTCGGCACCCGGTGCCGGCAGCGCGGCGCCGCCGCGGCCGACGCGCACCCGGCAGGTCGAGCAGCGGCCGCGCCCGCCGCAGACCGAAGCATGCGGCACGCGCGCGAGGTGGCTGGCCGCCAGGATGGTCTCGCCCTTGCGGATGGCGATCTGGCGCCCGCCGGGATAGCTGATGCGCACCATGCCCTGGCGCCGCTGCCACAGGCGCCACAGCAGACGGGCGACCAAGGTCAACAGCAACAAGGCAAAGAAGCCGTAAACCACACCGTCGCGCAGCGCGAGCACCTCGGCAGTTTCGGCGGCGGAGACGGCATTGGCGCGCGCCATCACGCCGGAAATGAAGCCCGGATCTTCCTGGGCGCGGCGCAGCACCTCCCGCCCGGCGGCAAGGTAGCCGGCCAGCGCCAGGGTCGGCAGCAGGACCGCGCCGGCCAGGCCGTAGGGGGCAAAGCGCGGATACCAGGCCTTCAGCCGCAGCCAGAGGTGCAGGCCGATGCAGCCGTGGATCCAGACCACCAGCACAAGGGCGATCTGCTGGACGACATAGCCGAGATCGAAGGCCCACTGGGCGGTGACCACGTAAAGGTAGCTGTCCTCGACCCCGTACACTTCGTGCACCAACCGGGTGCCGAGGATGTGGAGAGCGGCCAGCGGAATGATCAGCACACCGAAGCCGTAGCGCAGGGCCTCCAGCAGCGGCATCGCCAGGCTCTCGCGCCGGAAGATCGCATAGAAGGCCAGCCCCAGGTGCACCAGCAGGCTGAGGTAGAGCAGCAGCGAGACCGGGAGCGGGCGCCAGACGGCCAGAAAGACATAGCGCCCGGCCTCGAGCGCGGAAAAAGACAGCAGCCCCGGCACCAGGTTCAGCAGATGCGTGAAGACGTAGATGAAGAGGACGAGACCGCTGATCAGCCGCAGGCGCCGGACCATGCTTTTTCCCTTGCTGTCATTGCGCTGGCTGCGAGCGGCGGGCAAACCAATCGGACGGCAGATCATAGGCGGGCACGGCGGGCTTGAAAATGGCCCTCGCTGCCTGATATTGGCGGGGCGGCCCGGCCGTGGCTCCCTTTTCACGGAGCCCCCGGGTCGCGGCACAGCGCAGAGGACCGAGATGGCCGAGAACGATGACGGCAAGCCGGCAGACGCCCCTCCAGGGAATGAGGCCGGCCGCGAGGCGCGGCGCGAAAGGCGTCGCGAGCGCCCGCAGCGCGTTTTCGACACCTCGGTGCCGTCGCCCTGCATCGCCGTCTGCCAGGTCGACCCCAGGAGCGATCTCTGCATCGGCTGCCGGCGCCACATCGACGAGATCCGCGAGTGGCCGATCATGACCGCCGAGCAAAAGCGCGCCGTCCTCGCCGCACTGCCCGACCGTCGCTAGCCCCCTCGCGCCGCCGGCCGGTCCCGTCGCTGACAGGGAATGACTAAACGTGCAGGGGCGCGCCGATCTGGCGCTCGGCGGCCTGGCTGGCGAAGAGGGCCCGCATGATCCGCTCCTGGACTCGCAGATCGAGTTCGGTGAACACCCCCGCCAGTTCGCGGCGCTCGCGGTCGACCCAGACGACCACTGCGACACAGTCGAAGCTCACCGGCACGCCGCCTTCATCGCCGGGCAGATCCGCCGGGAGCGAAAGGCTGACGCTGAGCCGGATGGTGTCGCCGGGATAGTGCTCGGTGCCAAAGCCCACGGCAGAGAAGCCGCGACGGGACCAGTCTTTCAAGGGGTAGTCGCGGCCGTTCACGGAGATATGCCCGTTTACCCGAGTGCCGCGTGGCTCTAAGCGTCGATCGAAGCGGGCGGCGGTCATACGCCGGAACAGGGAGAAAACCATGCCCTGATAATGCCCCGGCGTTCTGAAGCTTTCGTTAAAGATTGCCTCAATAAGTGGCAAATTCAATCTCAGCGCGGGGAAAGACGCCGTTCTACATCGAACGGCGCAGGCGCACCTCGAGCGGGCGGAAGCGGCTGCGATCCATCAGGGCCGAGCGTGCCAGGGTGACCCGTCGCGACGGGTCGAGGATGTCGCGCAGGCAGACGTGCGCGACGGCACGCGAATCGGTGAAGAAGGACTCCACCTCCCACTGGCGGGCGGCCTTGCGCATTTCCTGAAACCGCTGGCCAACCCGCAGACCGAATCCTGCAATGCTCTGCGGCATGTCCAATCCTCAAGCAGCCGCCAGGGCGATGTTCCGGGCCGATGCTCCGGGCGACACCGCCTTCTTCGGCGCACGGCTGAGAGTTAGCAATATCGCGCGGCCAAGCCGTGGGCAACCGTGCGGTCTGTGGCAAGGCGTGTAAAAATCGGGGCAGAGATGAGGCAAAC
This sequence comes from Pelagibius sp. 7325, assembly GCF_037652055.1. Taxonomy (NCBI): domain Bacteria; kingdom Pseudomonadati; phylum Pseudomonadota; class Alphaproteobacteria; order Rhodospirillales; family Rhodovibrionaceae; genus Pelagibius; species Pelagibius sp. 7325. The sequence continues at coordinate 1,388,499 of NZ_JBBKAH010000002.1, read as the reverse complement.
AATCATAGGATTTTTTACCCCCAACCAGAAACAGGCCCTCTCGCGAGCGTCAGCCGGAACGGCGCCCTGGCGTGACGCCTTGGCACTCAACAAACTGTTTTTAAGTAGATTATTCCACATCAAGCCGGGTGAGGATGTCGCTTCCCGGAAGCTTCTGAAGCGCTTTCCAGCCTGCCTTGGCATCGCCTCGCTATTAGTCAATTCGGCTATGTAGATTTACCTTCCATTAATCAATAAGCGGTAACCAGAGGGTTAAGCATCGTTAGGATCCGGTAAATGAATGGATCGAAGCGACTCCTGCTGGTGACGGGAAACGAGGGTGAGGCCGCTTACGTGCGCGCCTCCCTGGCGGCAGGACTTTTCGCTCATGAGATCACCCGCGCCGGCAGCCTGCCGGACGCCATCGCCGCGCTCAACGGAATCCCCCGGGACTGCGCGCCCTACGACGCCATCCTCTTCGACATCGGTCTCAACGGCTGCCGCCCCACGGAGGCCGTGCGCCGCCTGGTCACCACCGCGCCCGATACGGCGATCCTGATCATAGCCGGCAGTGCCGATGTGCCGGCGGCCATCGAAGCGGTGGAGGAGGGCGCGCAGGACTACATTCTGTGGTCCAGCTTCAACGGCGGGGCCCTGGCGCATCGCCTGCAGTTCTGCATCGAGCGCTTCGAACTGGAACGCGAGATGCGCCGCCGCCTGCGCGAGGCCGAGCGGCTCGCCGCGCGCTTTGACAGCCTGGTGCGCGACAATGCCGACGCCATCATGGTGCTGAACATGAATGGCCGGGTGAAGTTCGCCAACACCGCCGCCGCCAAGCTGTTCGGGCGCAACGCGGCCAGCCTGATCGGCAGCGATCCGGGCATTCCGGTCCAGCGCGGCACAGCCATGGAGATTGCGATCGGCCGGCGCGGCGGCAGCGACACTGTGGTCGAGATTCACATCGCGCAGACGATCTGGGACAACGAGCCTGTGTGGCTGGCGAGCCTGCGCGATGTCTCCCAGCGCAAAAATGCCGAGCGCGCCCTGGTCCTCGCCAAACAGCAGGCCGAGTTGGCCAGCGAGACGAAGTCGAAGTTCCTGGCGCACATGAGCCACGAACTGCGCACACCGCTCAACTCCATCCTCGGCTTCACCGAGATCATGCAGAAGGGGGTCTTCGGCTCCATCGAGAGCCCGCGCTATCTCGACTACCTCGACACTATCCGCAACTCCGGCACGCACCTGCTCACCCTCATCAACGATCTCCTCGACCTGTCAAAGATCGAAGCGGGCCGTGAAGAGCTGCAGGAAGAGACCGTCGACCTGCCGGCCTTGCTGCGCGCCGCCGCCCACGCGGAGGAAGCGACTGCCCGCGACCACGGTCTGGCCCTCGTCTGCGAGATCGAACGCCACCCGCGCCTGCTGCGCGCCGACCCGGTGAAGCTGAACCAGATCGTGCTGAACCTGCTGTCCAACGCCATCAAGTTCACTCCGGAAGGCGGCCTCGTCACGCTGCAGGGCCGCCAGTCGCTGGACGGCGGATACGCGATCATTGTGGCCGATACCGGTTGCGGCATGGACCCCGACGACATTCCCGAGGCGATGGGCGCCTTCGGCCAGATCCGCACCCCCTACATCCGCAAGGCTGACCGCGGCACCGGCCTGGGCCTGCCGATTGCCCGCAGCCTGGCCGAACTGCATCAAGGCAGCCTGGAGATCACCAGCCGGCCCGGCACCGGCACCAGCGTCACGGTCCTCTTGCCGCCCGAGCGGGTGCTGACGGGACGGGCGGCCGCGCCGGTCATCGCCTCCGACGGCCGCGCCCACTGCGGCTCCTGAATCTTCGCCGGCATGAGCAATCCTGCCGCCGGAGAGTGAGCCGCGGCAGCCGGGCAGACGACTGACAGGCCGGACCGCAGATCAGTCGGAGATCTGCAGAAATTTTGCCTGCAGCACCGCTTCGCGGTCCTCCATGTAGCGCTGGGCCGTGCACATGTGCTCGAACATCACCTGGCGCGCCGTCTCGGCGTCGGCACGCCTCAGGGCGCGCAGCAGACGCACCTGATAGCTGAGGCCGCTCTCACGCAGGTCCGGGTTGGGCTCCTCGTAGATGCGCTTGCACAGCGTGAGGTCGCGCAGCAGCGACTGCAGGAATCGACACATGAAGGCGAGCACCGGATTGGGGCAGTAGTCGACCAGGATGGAATGGAAGTCGAGCTCGGCATGGCGCTGGCGGCGCTCCTCCTCAAGGTCGCACGGCGGGTCGACATAGATCTGCATGGTCTGCTCCAGCCGCTTGAAATCGGCCTCCTGCAGGCGTCCGGCGACGCTCGCCGCCAGCGCCGGCTCCAGGATGCGGCGCAGGGCATAGATGTCGCCGATGGTCGGGTTCTGAAAAAAGAAGTAGTTGCCGAGCAGCTCCATCGCCCGTGATTCGGAGAGCGCCTCGACAAAGGTGCCGCCGCCGGGCCCCGTGCGGCTGCGCACCAGGCCCTGCGTCTCCAGCACGCGCAGCGACTCGCGGATGGTGCCCTTGCTGGCCTGAAAGCGCGCGATCAGCTCGCGCTCGCCGGGCAGGCGGTCGCCTGGTTTCAGCCCGTGCAGGACGATGAAGTCCTTCATCTCCTCAGCGATGCTCGCCGGCCGCTTCATGCCGCGGCGCTTCGGCGCATCTGGCGGGGCCGGCGTATCGAGGCTGTCGCTCATGTAAGGTCAATCCTCTGAGGGCTCTGTCTCCGGCCAGGGCTCTCCCTTGCGCGGATGGTGACAGGCATAGGCCGTTTCGCCCTCGCGTTCCAGCGGCGGCGTGACCTCGCGGCAAACATCGCTCGCATGGGGGCAGCGCGCGGCGAAGGCGCAACCGGGCGGCGGCGCCAGCGGGTCCGGCAGCTCGGCGATGCGGCCTTCGGCCCCGATACCCTTCTTCCCCGGGACCGGCGCCGAGGAAAGCAGCAGGCGGGTATAGGGATGCAGCGGCCGCCGGAAAAGCTCGGCTGCCGTGCCCTGCTCCACCACGCGCCCGAAATACATCACCATGACCCGGTCGCTGACCGATTCCACCACCGCGAGGTCGTGGCTGATGAAGACGTAGGTGAGGTCGAACTCGGCCTTCAGTTGGTCCAGCAGGTTCAGCACCTGCGCCTGCACCGAGACGTCGAGGGCGGAGACCGGCTCATCGAGGACCAGGATATCGGGCGCGGCGGCCAGCGCGCGGGCGATGCCGATGCGCTGGGCCTGGCCGCCGGAAAACTCGTGCGGATAGCGTTCCAGGAACTCGGGCCTGAGGCGCACCGCCTCCATGATCTCCGCCAGCCGCTCCCGGCGCGCCGATGCCGCCATGCCCAGCAGATGGATGAGCGGCGCCTCCAGAATCTGGCGGATGGTCTTGCGCGGGTTCAGCGAGCTCAGGGGATCCTGGAAGACGTACTGCACGCGCCGCGCCAGCGCGCGCCGTCCGAAGGCCGCCGGGTCATGTACCCGGGCGCCTTCGAGCAGCACCGCGCCATCGCTCGGCTGCTGCAGGCCGACCAGCAGCTTGGCGAGGGTCGACTTGCCGCAGCCGGACTCGCCAACGATGCCCAGGGTCTCTCCCTTGCGCACCTCGAAGCTGACTCCCTGTACCGCATGCACCGTCGGCTTCGGTCTGCCGAGCAGGCTGCGCCCGCCGCCGAAGCGGCGCGTGACGTCGTGGATCTCCATCAGCGCCGTCATGCAAGCCTGCCCCGCGGCTTGATGCAGCGCACGGCATGGGCCACGTCCAAGGCATCCAGCGCGATCTCGCCCTCACGGCAGGCGGCCTCGGCATGGGGGCAGCGCGCGGCAAAGGCACAGCCCGGAGGCAGGGCGTTGACCGCCGGCGGCAGACCCGGAATGGCTTCCATGCGCCGCCCGGGCTCACCCAAACGCGGCACGCAGGCAATGAGGCGCTCGGTGTAGGGGTGCGCCGGGGCGTCAAGGACCTGTTCGGTGGGGCCAATCTCGACGATGCGCCCGGCGTACATCACCGCGACGCGGTGGCAGACCTCTGAGACCACGCCGAAGTCGTGGGTGATGAACAGCAGCGATGCACCGGAATCGCCGCGCAGTTGGTCGAGCAGCTTCAGGACCTGCGCCTGCACCGTCACGTCCAGCGCGGTGGTCGGCTCGTCGGCAATCAGCAGCGCCGGATCATTGGCCAGCGCCATGGCGATGGAGACGCGCTGGCGCATGCCGCCGGAAAGCTCGTGCGGATAGGCGGAGGCGCGGCCCGCCGCATTGGGAATGCGCACGGCATCCAGCAGCCTCACCGCACGCGCCCAGGCGTCCTTATAGGAGACCGGACGGTGGCTCCGGATCGCCTCGGCGATCTGGTCGCCGATGGTAAAGAGGGGATGCAGCGTGGTCAGCGGGTCCTGGAAGATGTAGGCGGCACGGTCGCCGCGCAGAGCACGCAGCCCGGCGGCGTCGAGACCCAGCAGGTCCTTGCCCTGCATCAGCACCTGGCCGCCGACGATGCGCCCCGGCGGCGTCGCCACGAGACCCAGCAGCGAGAGTGCCGTCACCGACTTGCCGGAGCCGGATTCGCCGACCAGGCCGAGGCACTCCTGCGGCCGGATATCGAAGCTGACCCCGTTCACCGCGCGGTAGACGTCGTCGCCCATGCGGAACTGGGTCTGCAGATCGGTGACGGCGAGCACGCTGTCGCCTTGCGCAACCGCGCCTTCGGTGGAGGCACCAGGGTAGTCGGTTTCCTGGCGGACGACTTCCGTCATCGGCGCCGGGCGCGCCAGCGCGCCGGACTTGAGACGCGGGTCGAGCAGGTCGCGGATACCGTCGCCCAGCAGGTTTATGCTCATGACGACGAGAAAGATCATCACGCCGGGGATGACCGAGACGTGCGGTGCGGTGATCAGCAGCTTGCGGCCTTCGCCCAGCATGGAGCCGAGGTCGGCATCCGGCGGCTGCGCGCCGAGCCCCAGGAAACTGAGACCCGCCGTCTCCAGGATCATCCAGCCGACGGTGGTGGAGACGGTGATGACGATGACCGGCAGCACGTTGGGCAATACCTCGGTCAACAGGATCGAGAGATCGGACTTGCCGGAGAGGCGCGCCGCCTCGATGAACTCACGTCTCGCGAGCCCCAGCGTGACGCCGCGGATGTTGCGCGCGAAGAAGGGGATGTTGACGATGGCGATGGCAAAGAGCGCGTTCAGCAGGCCCGGGCCCAGCGCGGCGACGATGGCCAGCGCCAGCAGGATGTAGGGAAACGCCATGAGCATGTCGATGCCGCGCATGAGGACGGTATCGGCGCGGCCGCCGAAATAGCCGGCGAGAATGCCGATGGCCGAGCCGAAGAGCGCCGCGACCGAGGTCGCCGAGAGACCGACCAGCAGGCTGACGCCGGTCCCCCACAGGAGGCGCGAGAGGATGTCGCGGCCCAGATGATCGGTTCCCAGCAGGTGATTCTCCGCGAGAGGGCGCAGCAGGCGGTTGGCCGGGTCCGTCGCGGCCGGGTCCAGCAGCGGCAGCGCGGGGGTGAGAATCACCACCACGACGATGAGGCCGAGCAAAGCGGCACCGAAGGCGGCCAGCTGATTGCGCGCGAAGAGTCGGAACGCCGAGGGCCGCCCGCTACGGCGCGCAGGGGAGAGTGCGGTTGTCGTGCCGGCCGCCGTCATGTTCTGAGCCTCGGATCGACCAGATGCTGCAGCAGGTCGGTGATGAGGTTGAAGAGCACATAGCTGGCCGCCACCACCAGCACGCCGCCCTGCACCAGCAGCAAATCGCGGGTCGAGATGGCAGTCACCAGCATGCGGCCGATGCCCGGCCACTGGAACACGGTCTCGATGTAGACGGCGCCGCCCAGCACGAAGCCCGCCTGCACGCCAATCACCGGAATGACGCCGACCAGCGCCGCCTTGAAGGCGTGGCGATAGATCACGCGGCGCTCGCTGACGCCCTTGGCGCGCGCGGTCCGGATGTAGTCCTGGCGCAGCACCTCCAGCATCGCCGCGCGGGTCAGCCGCGCGATGACGCCGGTCGCCACCACCGCCAGGGTGATCGCCGGCAGCGTCAGATGATGCAGCAAGTCGGGCAGGTCGCCGCCGCCGTAGATGGCGAACATGCCGCTGGCGGGGAACAGGCGCCAGGTCACGGCGAAGGTCAGCACCAGCAGCAGGCCGAGCCAAAACGACGGCACCGAAATGCCGATGAGCACGAAGAAGGTGACGATCCGGTCGGTCCAGCCGTACTGGCGCACCGCGGTGGCGACGCCGGCGATGAGGCCGAAGATCGAGCACAGTAGCAGCGCGGCCCCGGCGAGGATGAGGGTCGCCGAGAAGCGCTCCAGCACCTCGTCGAGGACGGGGCGGTTGAGATTATAGGAGCGCCCGAAGTCGCCCTGCAGCAGGTTGCCGAGCCAGACGAAGTACTGCTCGACCAGGGAGCGGTCGAGGCCGAGCTGGCGGTTCAGCCGCTCGACGTTTTCAGGTGTCGCATAGGAGCCGAGAATGGCGGTCGCCGGATCGCCGGGGATCATCGCCATGATGAGGAAGACGATGACGGTGAGACCCAGCAGGACCGGCACCGCGAGCACCAGGCGCTTGACCGTATAGGCGAGCATCGCGGGCTCCGTTTCCTTCCTTGGCCCGATCCCTCAAGCCCCCTGCTACCTGCAGAGGGCCCGGGGGATGTGCCGGGGTCAGCCCTTGGTGACGTCCTTCAGGATGAGGAAGAAGGAGGGCTGCAGCGAAAAGTCGCCGACCGCCGCCGAGGTCACCGCGTTCTGCTTCCAGTTGGCGATGAAGGCCCAGGGTGCGTCCTCATGGACGATGGCCTGCATCTCCTTGTAGAGCTTCGCCCGTTCATCCTGGTCGGTGCTGCTGCGTGCGGTCTCCAGCAGCTTGTCCACCTCCGGATTGGAGTAGTAGCCGGAGTTGAAGCCGCCCTTGTCGGGGAAAGCGTCGCTGCGCAGGGCCAGGTAGGGGAGCGTGTCGGGATCGTTGGTCATCCAGGCCATCTCCGCCATGTCGGCCTTGCCTTCCAGCCCAGGGTTCACCTTGCCGAGGAAGGTGTTCCACTCGTAGGTCTCGATCTCGACCTTCAAGCCCACCTTGGCGAGGTCGGCCTGGATCGCCGCACCCATTGGCACCGGATCGAGCATGCCCGATCCACCCTCGGTCACGTAGAAGGTGAGTTCCGCCCCCGCGTGGCCGGCTTCCTCGATCAGAGCCTTGGCCTTCTCCGGATCGTAGGGATAGGGATCCAGTTCGTCATTGTGGGCCCAGGCGAAGGCCGGCGGCGTGGGGCCTGCGGCGACCTCGGCGGTGCCCTGTAGCACGTTCTCCACCAACGCCTTCTTGTTGATGGCGTAGTTCACCGCCTGGCGCACCTTCTTGTCGGCCAGCGGGCCTTCCTTGGCGTTCAGGATGAGGAACCAGAGATGCGGGCCGGCCTGCTCGTGCATCTGGTAGGCGGCATCGTCGGCGAAGGTCGCGACGGAGTCCGGCGGCACCTCGACCATCAGATCGATGCCGCCCGACAGCATCTCGGCAACGCGGGTGTTGGCGTCGGTGATCGGGCGGAACACCACGGCTTCCAGGGACGGCGCGCCTTCCCAGTAGTCGTCGTTGCGCGCCACGACGACCTTGGCGTTGCTCTCCCACTCGGCAAAGCGGAAGGGACCGGTACCCGAAGGGTGGCGCCCGAAGTCCTTGCCGTACTCCTCGACGGCCGCCGGCGAGACGATGAGGCCGGTCGGATAGGCGAGGTTGGAGAGGAAGGGCGCGTAGGGCTCCTTCAACTTGAACACCACGGTGTCTTCGTCTTCGGCCGTCACGCTGTCGATGGCGCTGAAGAAAAACGACAGCGGGAACGGCCCGGTGTCGTGGAAGGGGTGATTCTCATCGAGCATGCGCTCGAAGTTGAACTTCACCGCCTCGGCGGTCAGCGGGCTGCCGTCGTGAAACCTCACGCCGTCGCGCAGTTCGAAGCTGTAGGTGGTGCCATCGTCGCTGATGGTCCAGGACTCAGCGAGTGCCGGCTCGACTTCCAGCGTGCCGTCCTTGTAGCGGACCAGGCCGTCGTAGACGTTCATTAGGATGCGGAAGTCGTTCACCGCCGTCACGGCGTGGGGGTCGAGCGACTTGGGCTCGGCGATCTGGCCCACGATCAGAACGCCCGGCGGCGTCTGCGCCTCGGCCGCACCGGCGGCGAGTACGCCCGCCGCAAGAGCCGCCGCATAGAAAGCTTTTTTCATTACCGCCTCCCTGCTGGATCGGTTGTGCGCAAATATCTGCGCGTTTACAGGTCCAATTTAGCATGATAAATTCAAAAGTAATCTATTTTCTCATGATAAATTAGTCGCCGCCCCACGCGGAGGCGGCAGGAACCTCATCCGGCATGACCTTCACAATCATCGGCCGCGACCCGGCGAACGGCGCCATCGGTGTGGCCACGGCGACTGGCAGCATCGCCGTCGGCGCCCAGGTGCCGCACTGCCGCTTCGGCGTCGGCGCCGTCGCCACCCAGGGCTATTCGACCAACGTGCTGTTCGCGCGGCGCGGCCTGCCGCGCCTGTCCGGGGGCGAAAGTGCCGGCCACGTCCTGCGGGCGCTGCTGGCCGAAGACGAGGGCCGCGACTTCCGGCAACTGGCGGTGATGGACCGCGAGGGCCGCACGGCGGGCTGGACCGGAACCGAGAACAGCGAAGCCAAGGGCCTGCGGGAGGGCGACAACTGGATCGCCGCCGGCAACCTCCTGAGCAACGCGACGGTGCTGCAGGCGATGGCCGAGGCCTATGCGGCGGACGATGGAGAGGGCCTCGCCGAGCGCCTGCTGACGGCGCTGGCCGCCGGTGAGGCGGCGGGCGGCGACAGCCGCGGCACCTGCTCGGCGGCGCTGCTGGTGGACAGCGGCCAGGGCGCCGCCCTCAACCTGCGCGTCGACTACGACCCGCGGCCGGTCGAGGCCCTGCAGGCGCTCTACGAACGCTCGAAGGACGCGGTTTACCGGGATTTCCTGAAACGCCTGCCCGACGAGCAGGACCCAAGCCGGCGTTAGGCCCAGAGGCGGTGGCTACTGGACTGATGGCAAGGGATCTTCGCGTGCCGCCGACTGCAGCGCGCCGGCCAGCGAACAGCGCCACAGGTTTTCCGCCGTCGTTACGCAGGGCGGCGTCGCGTCGCCCAGCACCGAAGGGTCGCCGTCCTCGGTGATCAACTGAGGATCCGGGGCGCCGGGCACTGCCGGCGGCGCATGGTCGATCAATGGCTGCAGGCGCGGCGCCAGCGACTGCAGCAACTGGGTCGGCAGCGCCGAGGTGAAGCCGTAGTTCGCGGCGTCAGGTCCGGCGACATGCGCCGAGATGACACCGAAGAAGCGGTCGCCCAGGAAGAACACAAAGGTCGCGGTGCGGTTCACCACCTGCGACTCGATCACCTGGCCGCGGGCGCCGAAACGCTCGAAGCGGTGGTCGCCGGTGCCGGTCTTGCCGCCGGCGATCAGCGGCGTGCCGTCGGCGGCATGAAACGCCCCGCTGGCGCGCCGGCCGGTGCCGTTTTCCACCACGTCGACCAGCGCGCCGCGCAGGGCCCGCGCGACCTCGGGATGCATGACCCGCTCGCCTTCGGGCAGCTGCAGCGTCATTACCGTTTCGAAGGGCGTGCCTTCGGCAAAGCGCAGGCGGTCGAAGCGGCCTGTCGGCAGGCGCAGGCCGTCATTCGCAATGATGCCCATCAGCTCGGCCAGCGCCGCGGGGCGGTCGCCCGAACTGCCGATCGAGGTGGCATAGGACGGCACCAGCCAGTCGAAGGGATAGCCGAGGCGGCGCCAGCTCAACGCGATGCGCTGGAAGGCCTCTTCCTCCAGCAGAATGCGGATGCGCTGGTCCTGGGCGCGGCGCTTGCTCGCCTTGAACAGCCAGGAATAGGCGTCCTGGCGGGCCTCGGCGCCGGCGGCGGCGGCCTGGGCGAAAGTCGCGCCCGGCGTCGTGCTGAGATAGGCGCCCAGCCACAGTTCCAGCGGATGGATGCGGGCAATGTAGCCGCGGTCGTTCAGCGAGAAACGGTCCTCGCCATAACGGTCGTAGAGGTCGCTCAGGGCGGCGGCGCTGAGGGAAGCGCCGGCCGGCTGCGCGCGCAAGAAGTCGGCGAAGGCGGCGATATCCGCCTGCGGCCGCAGGGAGCGAAACACCACGGCCAGCGCCGCCGGCGACTGGCGGGCGCGCTTGGCCAGGGTGTCGAGAATCTCGTCGGGCCCGCGCTCGCGGTAGCGGCCGTAGAAGCCGAGCATGAACTCGCGCCCCTCACGGTCGGCGAAGCGCGCGAGGTATCCCGCGCGCAGTGGCGAGTCGGCCTCCAGCGGGTCGCCCTTCAACGCGACGTTCTGCGCCACGTGGTAACGCACCACGTCGCGCATCAGCCGCACGAAAACCAGGTTCACCGAATGACGGAACGCCTCGGCGATCGACACCACCTTGTAGTCGTCGTTGCGGTCGAAGTTGCCGAAGTGGTGCAAGCCGCCGCCGGTGAAGAAGCGTTCCTTCGGGTTGGCGGAATAGCGCCGCTGCAGGGCGGCGTCGAGCAGCGCCGGCAGATCCAGGCCACGGTCCTCGATCAGGCTGGTGGCGACCCAGCGCGTGAGTGTATCGCCGTCGGCCGCGGCCGCGCGCAGGTCGGCGATGCCGGCTCCTTGCAGGCGCTCGTAGACCGTTGCGATGATCTCCAGGTAGCTAACCAGGGTGCGCAGCTTGGCGGTGGAGCCGAGATCCAGCTTGGTCCCCTCGTTGATGTCGAAGGGACCGTCGAAGTTGTCGGCCTGCAGGCGCAGGTGGTTGCGGCCCTCGCCGCGCTCGTAGAGCAGCAGGCTGTAGATCACTTTGGCGGGATCGCCGCGATCGAGCAGGCGCGGCGCCGCGAGACCCATGGCCTCTAGCGCCGCCGGATCGGAGAGGCTCTTCAACGCCGCGGTCACGCTTTCCTGAACCTCGCGGTCCAGCGTCGTCTCCACGGTCAAATCGAGGCGATCGAGATCATAGAGCGAGCCGACGCCGAGCTGGCCCAGCAAACGCGTGCGCAGGGTCGCGGCCGCCTTCCACGACAAGGGCGAGGCGGTCGGCGCGGCGGCCTGCAGCTCGGGCGTGAAGGTCGTCCGCGCAGCCAGCGCGGCATCGCGGAAATCGCTGTTGATGATGCCGGCCTCAGCCAGCACGCGCAGGTGGCTGTCGACCAGGCGGTCCAGCGCGTCCCGCCCGGCAAGGAGGTATTCGGAAGGTCGCCGCTGGGCGATCAGCAGGCTCAGCGCCTGGCGGTAAACCGTCGCGGCGCAGGGATCGCCGGACTCGCCCAACTCCGCGGCGGCCAGGCAGGCGTGGGCGGTGTTGAAGTCGGTGCCGAACCATGCCCACAGGCCATCTCCGAGGCCGATCACCTCCCCGAAGCCGGGGCGCGCGGAAAGCGGCGTCGAATTGAGATAGTCGACGACGATGCGCTGGCGCACCGCCATGGTGTCGCCCCCGTCGAGATAGCCGCGCAGGGTGGCCGAAACCATCTGGCGCAGCTTCTCGCTGACATCGCCGGTGCGGCCCTCGGGCGAGTGGCGGAATTTCTCCATCTGCGTCGCCAGCGTGCTGCCGCCCGGCGTCTGGCCGCCGGTCGTCACCTTGGTGACGACCAGGCCGGCGAAGGCGGTGGCCAGGCGGTCCCACTCGACCGCCGGATTGGCGCGCGGGAACCTTTCCTCCAGCAGCTCGCGGTTCTCGATGAACAGCAGCGTGTTGACGAGCAGCGGCGGCACCGAAGCGAAGTCGTCGAACGTCCGCTCCGGCGTGCGCGCGGCGAAGATCTCGGCGCCGTCGCGGTCGAGCAGGGTCAGGCCTGTCTGCGTCTTCTCCCGGTAGGGCGCGATGCCGCTGTGGCGGAAATACCAGTCGAACTTCTCGGAGATGCGCGCCTGGCTCTCGACCGCGTAGCCCTGGCGGGAGAGAGAATCGATGAAACCCGGCAGGCCGACGTAGCCGAGCCGGCGGTCATAGGGTCCGTCTTGGGGAAACTGGATGGCTTCGCTCGGCCCGGCGGCGACGCCGTAGGTCATCTCGCCGGCGATCTCGGAAAAAAACCGAGCCTGCAGGGTGGAGGTCTTGGCCTCCATCACCACCAGGCTGCCGACCGCCGTGAGGAACAACAGAGAGGAACCGCCGGCGGCGACCCGCTGCCAGCCGCGGCCCGGCGGCCCGCGTCGCTCACGGCGGCGCTTGGGCACGGGAGAGACGCTCTCCACGACCGATGGGCCTGTCACCTCTGGGGGAGTTCCCTCCACCGAAACGCTCACCATTGCACCGCATTCCCGGCCAAGACTGCGTCTTCCAACGGGAAGACGTCGGCGGCACGAACTCACCTGAGGCTTGCAGCGCAACAGAAGGGTTAACGCGATCCGCGCAAGTCATAATGCGCGTACCATTAAATTTTCTCAACCTTTCTAAAAGGTTAACGGATTTTTTGGCGGATTGCCGCGGGCTTCGCAGAATCGCCGCAGAGCTGTCCACAGCCCGCCTCGACAGGGGCTGGGAACGGGCGGTGCGACTCGGGGGGGCGACTCGGAGCCTACTCGGCGGCCTGGCGCTGCACGGCAGCATCGCCGGCACCGATCACCCGGTGGCCGCGGCGCTGTTCCAGCGCGAAGCCGACCAGAGCCTGGATGCGGTAGAAGCCGTGGATGAACTTGCCATAGGGCATGGCGAGGAAGAGGCCCATGACGAGCCCGAGGTGCAGCACCAGAAATAAGCCCAACAGCTCGGTGTCGCGCAGGACCGTCAGGACCAGGCCGCTGAGACCGGTCAGCAGCAGCAGGACCAGGAGGCCGGCGTCGAGTTGACGCGTGGTCCCGGTCGAGACCGGCGAAGCCGCGGCGCGGCGTTTCAGGACCATAAGGCCGAGCGGGCCCGCCACAATGCCGATGCCGCCGAAGATGCCGAGCAGCTTCGGCAGGCTGAAGTAGCCGTAGGGTGCCACCCAGCCGAAGCCGTAATGGTAGAGCGTGCCGACCGAGGTGGCGGCGAAGCACAGCAGGAAGCCGTAGAAGGTGAGATGGTGAAAGAGACGCCGCAACTTCGAGGGCGCTTCCTCCGGATAGGTGCAGCCGAGATCGGCGCCGCCGCCCATGTACTTCAGCGTCATCGCGTCATGCAGCGCGCGCCCGACCTCGCCCAGGCCGATCTCGCGCACCGGCGGCGCGCCGATGAGCCGCCAAAAACGCGCCATGCCGATGACGATGGCGGCCAGCACGAAAAGCGACACCGCGCCGAACACCGTCACCATGACGTTGTGCGACAGCACGGCATAGAAATTGCCGCCGTGACTGCCGAAGAGCGTTGCCGGATCGATGAAGGCGGCGGCGGCGAGCATGAAGACGACGACCGCGAGGACGGTGAGCAGCGCCGTCCACACGCCGTTGTTCTGGAAGGCGCGGCCCAGGAAGCCCGGCCAGGCCGCGGCCTCATAAGTATCGACGCGCAGCGCGGCCATGGTCCGCGGCACGTTCACATCGAACTCGTGTGGATCGGCGTACTGGCAGTGGTGGTAGCAGGAGCCGCAGTTATGGCAGAGATTGGCGAAGTAGCCGAGCTCGGCCGACGTGAAGCTCAGCCGCTGGGTCATCGCCGGAAACACGGCGCAGTGGCCCTCGCAATAGCGGCAGGCGTTGCAGATGGTCAGGATGCGGTCGGCTTCGGCGGCCGACTCCGTCTCAAGCAGCTTGTGCAACATGGCGCGCCGCCTCCTCTCCCGCGATGCGGCCGAAGACGCCGCCGATGGTCATGCCGATGCCGGCCAGGTAACCCTCGCCCAGCACGTTGCCGGCCATGATCTCCCCGGCGGCGAACATGTTGGCCGAGGGCCTGCCGTCGGCCATGAGGACCCGCGCGTGTTCGTCGATCTCGACGCCCAGGTAGGTGAAGGTGATGCCGGGCGCCAGGGTGTAGGCGTAAAATGGCGGCGTATCCAGACGCCGTGCCCAGTGGGTCTTCGGCGGCGTCAGGCCTTCGGTGCGGCAGTTGTCCAGCTCGGTGTGGTCGAAGCTGCCGTCGTGCACCGCCGCGTTGTAGTCGGCGACGGTCTTGGCCAGCACCTGGGGATCGAGGCCGATCTTGCCGCCCAGTTCCTCGATGCTGCCGGCCGTCACCGCCGGAAAGACCGGCGGCATGAAGAGGCCGATGGCCTGCTGGTCGATGATGACGTGGCCGACCTGGTTCGGCTGCGCGGCGACCAGACGTCCCCAGATGGCATAGCGCTTGGGCCAGAAGTCCTCGCCCTCGTCGTAGAAGCGCTCGGCCTTCTCGTTCACCACGATGCCGAGGGAAACGCAGTCGACGCGGGTGCAGATGCCGCCGTCGTACTTCGGCGCGCGCCCGTCGATGGCGACGGCATGGCACTGCTGCGGATCGCCGACCTGGGCGGTGCCCTGGTCCAGCAGCTGCTTCAGGACTTCGCCGGTGTTGTAGGGCGTGCCGCGGATGAGGAAGTTGTCGGCCGCAGCGCCCCAGGATTCCTTCAGCCAGGGGATGTTGGCCTGGAAACCGCCGGCGGCAAAGACGACGCTGCGGCCGCTGAAATCGCGCACAGCGGCATCGCCGAGGCGCGCGGTGACGGTGCGGCAGAAACCGTTCTCCAGGTGCACCGCCTCGACCGGCGCCTCGTAGTGCACGACGACGCCAAGGCTTTCCGCATGGCGGTAGAGCGCATTCACCAGCGCTTTGCCGCCGCCCAGGAAGAAGGCATTGGTGCGCCCAAGATGCAGCGTGCCGGAGAGCGCCTTCTGGAAACGCACGCCGCGCGCCTCCAGCCAGGGCACAGAGTTCTGCGATTCGCGGATGGCCAGGCGCGCCAGCTTCTCGGTGGTCTTGCCCTTGGTGACGCGCAGGAGGTCCTGGTAGTACTCCTCTTCCTCGTAGGCATCGGTCAGCACCGATGTCGGAGCGTTGTGCATGGCCCTGAGGTTGCGCGTGTGCCGGCTGTTGCCGCCGCGATAGAAGCGCGGCGCCCCTTCCAGGATGCACACGCTGCGACCCGCCTCGGCCGCCATGATGGCGGCGCTGAGGCCGGCGTTGCCGCCGCCGATCACCAGTACATCGAAGGCCGTCCGAAGCTCTCCGCGGGTCACGATCTCTTCTCTCGATCCAGGGGTTGGGTTTTAGGCCGCGTTGTTCTTGTGGACGTTTGTATACAATGATATACTACGCTCTTCAAATGGAATCTTGGCCGCGGCGGCCAAGGGCGGAGAAAGGGCTGAAATCAGCCGTTCTTTCGCGTCGTTGAAGAACAGGAGGCCACCCGCGCCATGTCCGCCAGCCTTGCCGACCAGGCCTACGAAGGACTGCTCGCCGCGATCGGTGCGGGGCACCTGAAACCGGGCGAGCGCATCCGCGAGACGGCACTGGCCGAGCAGCTCGGCATCAGCCGCACGCCGATCCGCGAAGCGCTGCAGCGACTCGCCCGCGACGGCTTGGTGCAGCTCGACGCCCGCAACGGTGCGCGCATCGCCGAACTCTCGCTGCAGGCGATCCAGGAGCTTTACGACCTCAGGGAAATTCTCGAAGGCAGCACCGCGCGGCTCGCCGCGCAGAGCGCCAGCGCCAACGACCTGCAGCGCCTCAACGCCATACTGGCCCGCGAGGAAGCGCAGTTGGGCGATCCGGTCGCCCTGGCGAAGCTCAACAAGCTCTATCACCGCACGCTCTGCGAGGCGGCCAACAACCGCTACCTCATGAGCGCGGTGGGGACCTTCTCCACCACCCTGCTGCTGCTCGGCCCGACCACTCTGGCCGCCCACCAGCGCGCCGGAGAATCCCATGCCGAACACCGCGCGGTCGTCGAGGCGGTCGCCGCCGGTGACGCCGAGCGGGCGGAACGGCTGATGCGCGGCCACATCCGCCGCGCCCGCGAGATCCGCCTGGCCATGGCGCTGGAGACGGGACTGGCAGAGTGACTTTCCGGACGTGAGGGCGCGCTATTCCAGGCCGCTGAGAAAGGCGAGCGCACGCCGCATGAGCAGCATCGCAGCAGCTTCGTCGTAGTCCGGCAAGCCTTTGTCCGTGAACAGGTGCCGGTCGCCGGGATAGAGGAAGAGCTGCGCGTCCGCGACTGTCCGGGCGATATCGCGGGCGACATCGACATCACCCCAGGCATCGTCTTCCATCACATGGATATGCAGGGGAACACCCAACGGCCAGAGGCCACCAAATTCGGCCAGCGGGACGCAGCTGTGCATCAGCAGGGCACCTTGCGCGCCGGGTCGCGTCTGGGCCAGCATCTGCGCCGGCATGACGCCGAGTGAGAACCCGGCATAGGCGATTGTCGCCGGCAGGCTCTCCGCAACGCGGCGCCCGTTGTCGAGGATCGTCTGGAAACCGAGCTGCCGGGCGAAGCCGACACCCTCTTCCAGATCAGTGAAAGTCTGCCCGCCATAGAGATCGGGCGTGTGCACGACATGGCCGGCGGCGCGCAGCGCATCGGCAAAGGCGCGGCACCCGTCGGTCAACCCCAGCGCATGGTGGAACAGCAGGAGCTCGGTCATCTTGCATTTCCGCAGCCAAGATTGCGGGACGCGGTGCCGCGCACTGCGTCAACAAGGATGGACTCGTCTGCACCGAAGAAGCAAGAGGGCCATCGGGAACGCGCTCTCCGGCAAAACTCGCGGCGGACACGACGGAAGGTCCGGCAAGCCCCCCACGGCCCGGCCGGCGCTGTGGACCCACGGTACGTCACTATTCAGAATCTAGTCGATCCGCCTGTGAAGCCAGAGGAAGCCGTAGAAATAGAAGACCCACAGCACACCTGTGATGCCGTAGAACGTCAAGGTTCGCCACGACCACAGCGGCCACGCGCCGGAATCGCCGAAGGCGATGATGTTGGGGTGCAAGGAGAAGAGCTGCGAGCGCCACCGGTTCCACATGACGGTGACCTCGGTCTTGCGATCTTCCGCCGTCTTGGCGTTGTTGAACACCCGCTCGCTATTGCGCTTGAACCACCACCAGGAGTCCTCGTTTTCCAGCTCGACACCGGCGTCGGCCTGGTTCCTCATGTAGACGTATTGAACGTCCCGCGTTGATCCCTGAGCGTCGGGATCGCTGCGCCGTATCTCGGTGCCGCTGACAAAACCGGTGGTCCAGGTCGGTCGCGCGTACTCCCACCAGCTCAGATACGCCAGCCCGACGACCAGCGCCGCGATCGAGGCCACGACGCCACCAGTCCGCCAGAGGATGAAAGCGAACAGGAGAACGATGAGCAGGGCGACGTATCCGACCGAGAACCAGATCTCGAGCATAGATGAGCTTTCGCTGATTAGGATGGAAGCGTGATCTTAGGGACCCTAGGCCTTGTGAACGCCACTCTGGGGCCCGTCCACGGCATCGTCAAGCCACAGATAGCCTGCGTGCGGCGCAGCGGCGGGCGATCTGCGCCCGAGACGAGGGTGGCTTGCGGTCCGCCGTGGAAAGGTGAGACAGCAGCGCGCTATTCGCCGGCGAAGTTCTCCGCGGGCACCGCGGCGCCGGTGCTGCGCTCCGCGCGCACGCGCCGCGCGCCGCGCTTTTTCCACCAGATCACGACGCCGGTCACCGACAGCATGCAGATGACCAGGCCGGTGACACAGATGACGATACGCCCGGCCAGCCCGCCGATGCGCCCGCCGTGGATCGGCAGCTGCAGCTGCTCGAAGATCTCGCCCGCCGTCCCGCGCCCGGGAATGTCGGCGCGCAGCAGGCGACCGTCGCCACCATCGAAGTAGAACCACGGGCTGCCCAACAGCTCGCCGTCGTGGCTGCCGTAGCCGACGGCGTAGTAGTTGTGGAGAGTGTCGTAATAGAGTCCGTAGATCGGCATGTCGAGGCCGTGCTGCCGCGCCGCGACTTCGCCCTTCGAGACGATGTCGGCGTAATTCTGCCCTTTCTCGCCGATCTCCTCGGCAGTCCAGGAGCCGCGCTGGTAGTAGACGCTTTGCTCGACGGGCGAGAACAGCGAAACCACCGGGCGAAACACCTGGTCCGGCAGGTTCATGGCGATGGAGCTGACCGCCACCGGCAGCAGGATCAGCCACAGCCAGAGGCCGCCGGCGCGGTGCAGATCCAGGTTGGTGCGGTAGGAGCCGCCGTTGCGCTTCACCTGCCAGGCGGTCTTCCATTTCGCGAAGAACGGCCCGGAAAGGAACCATTGCCCCCGGGGAAAGGTCAGCACCAGGGCGATCAGGCAGTCGACGGTCCAGAAGATCGCCACCGCCCCCATCAGCAGGTAGCCCCAGATGCCCGGCAAGGTGAGCGTGTGGTGGAATTCGTAGATGAAGGGGATGAAGTCCTCGGCCGAAAAGCAGCAGCGTGCCCAGTAGCGCGTCGCCAAGGTCTCGCCGCTGATCGGATCCAGGTAGATAAAGTTGTAGTCGACCTCCGGCATCGGACCGCCGGCCGGGTCCGGCCGCGGCTCACCCACCGCCAAGACCGGATGGTCGGCCTCGCCCTCGCTCTCGATATAGATGATTTCCAGCTGCGGATGGTCCGCCTGTGCCCGCGCGGCCAGCGCGACGAGGCCCAGCGGCCCCCCCGCATCCGCTGCCTTCTCCGAAACCGTGTAGAATTCCGGGTTCAGCCATTCGTCGATCTCGTGATGAAAGGCCAGAATCGCGCCGGTCAGCCCAGCCAGGGCGAGGAAGATCGCCGTGGCCAGGCCAAGGTAGCGATGCAGCAGAACGAGGGTACTACGGATCATGACTCCCTACCGCCTACCAGTGATATGACATGCCGGCGAGGACGCGCAGCCCCGTGCCGTAGTAGCAGGAACCGAAGGCGCAGGTCGTGATGTGCTCACGATCGAAGAGGTTGTTGGCGTTGACCTGGAAAGAGAGGTTCTCGTTGAGGTCGTAGCTGAGCGCCGCATCGACCAGCAGATAGCTGGAATTTTCCGAATCGTTGGCCAGGTCGTTGTAGGTGGGCCCGACATAGCGCAGACCGCCACCGATGCCGAGGCCTTCCAGCAGGCCGTCCTGGATCGTGTAGTTCAGCCACGCGGCCGCGGCATGCTCCGGCACGATCACCGGGCGCTTGCCCAGGTCCTCGTCGTTGCTTTTGGTTACCTCTGCATCGAGGAAAGTATAGGAGGCCGTCAGATCCAGCCCTTCCGCCAGCGTCGTCTTTGCCTCCAGCTCGATGCCCCGTGTGCGGATCTCACCGGTCTGGATAGAGCTGTTGATGTCGTCAGGGTCTACCGTCACCACGTTCGTCTTGGTCACCTGGAAGGCTGCGACCGTGAACAGGGCGTTGAAGTCCTTGGGCGCAAACTTCACCCCGACTTCGTACTGCTCCGACTCTTCCGGCACGAAGGTCTCGCCCTGCCGGGTGGTCCCGTTCTGCGGCGTGAAGCCCTGGGTGTAGCTGACGTAGGGCGCGACACCATTGTCGAACAGGTAGGTCAGCCCGGCCCGGCCGGTGAAGGCGTTGTCGTTCTTCGTTTCGCTGGTATGGGTGAAGCGGTCCTCGGTCTCCTGCCGCACGTAGCTGAAACGCCCACCCAGCGTGAGAATCCAGTTGTCGTAGATCGTGATCTGATCCTGCACGTAGGCACCCGCCTGCTGCAGGGTCTGCTCAGTGCGCTGATAGGGTTCCGGTACCGTCGCCCCGGTGTAGACGACATTGTTGATGTCGAGCGGGTCGGCTGTAGCGGAATGATAGCTGAAGGTGTCGACGCTATGGCTGTAATCCAGGCCGAAGAGAGCGACGTGAAACGTCGGGCCGAGCTCGAAGCGGGACTCCAGCTGATTGTCGATCACCCCTTGATGCACGGTGTCCGGTGCGGACCAGACGCTGCGAAAGACGGTGCCTGTCGCGGGGTCGAAAGCGTCGGCGCTGACGCCCTGATAGTCGACGCCCACGTAGGTGTAACGCGCCTTCTGGCGGAACTCCCAGGCGTCGTTGATGCGATGCCGGGCATCATAGCCGATGGCAAACTGTTCCTGGTCGAACCGGTCGAAGCCGGGCTCGCCCGCGACCACATCGGTGCGCATATCTTCGGTTGCGAGCGTCCCGAAGGCTGTCGGCCGGCGGTCGTTCATGTAGTCGGCCAGCACGGTGATGCTGGTATCGTCGTCGGGGTTCCAGGTCAGCGCCGGGGCAATGTACACACGCCGGTTCTCTTGCGTTGAGCCGTCGTTGTAGTCGAACTCGGTATGCGAATCACGCACCAGCCCGGTCAGGCGGAACAGCAGGCTTTTGTCCTCGGTGGCGGCACCGCCGATGTCGAAGGCGCCTTCCTTGAACTCCCAGCTGCCGCCCTGGAGGCGCACCTCCTGTTGCATGTCCGCGTAAGGCCGCTTGGTGGTGCGGTCGATCACGCCGCCGGCCTCGGCCTGCCCGTAGAGCGCACCGCTGGGACCGCGCATCATGTCGACGCGCTCGATGCCGTAAGGTTCAGTGGTGTAGAGGGCGAAAAAGTTGCCGTCCATGCGCAGGCCGTCACGGAAGGAGCCCGTGGTGACCGTGTCGAAGCCGCGAATCTTGATGCTGTCGTAGCCGCGCGGATCAACGCCGTAGGAGTCGACCGCGACACCCGCGGTGTAGCGCATGGCCTCCGCCACGGTCTTGGTGTTGCGGTCGTTCATCTCCTCACGGCCGACGGTCGATACCGACTGCGGCGTCTCGATGATCGGCGTATCGGTCTTGGTCGCCGCGGTGGAGTAGTGCGAGACGTAGCCTTTGGTCGCCTGCAGGGAGGTAATGTTGCGGTAGTCTTCGACGGTGAGGGTGTCGAGCACCACGGCACCGCCCTCGGTCGCCGCTTCCGGCGCCGCCGAGACCACCACTGAATTCTCCCCGGTGAAGTCGTAGGTGAGGCCGGAGGAGGCGAGCAGCACGCGCAACCCCTGCTCCGCGGTCATCGCGCCCGAGAGGCCGGCGCTGGCTTTGCCGGCGAGATCCTCGCTTTTGAACACCACCTGGACGCCGGTGGTCTCGGAGTAGGCGATCAGCGCCGAAGCGAGATCCTGCGCCGGAATGGCGAAGTCCCACTGGCGCTCGGCCTGTGCCACCTGCTGGAGCGGCTCCGCCGCGGCCGGCGACACGGCCACGACCGCCCCGAATGCCGCCCCGAACACTGCCATCGATACGATGGCCGTCGACAGCAGCAAGGCGCGACGCCCCTGGTTCTGCGTCGCCTCATGCTTCATCGGCACCGCGGCACCCCCCTTGGCGCCCACGGCTCCCACAATTTCCTTGTTCAACGTCCCCTAGCCCAATCTGCAGAGGGCCGGTCGCGAGACGATTCCGGCCCGTTTAAGTGAAAATGCGACACATTCGCATCTATGCCCAAAGAGGGGACGCCTGGGCGGGCCGGCTACCTAACCCCCGCCTCAAATTTTTTTGCTCGGCGAGAGCCTCAGCGCAGCACGGTCAGGAAGGGAGTGACCTCGATCGCCCGGAGGCCGTGGGTGGCGGCCAGGGCAGCCAGGCCCTCGTCGAGCCGGTCGATGTCGATGACGCCGCTGACCGGCTGGACGCGGCGGCCATCCCCCCACAGCAGGATGCGGCCGGGGTGATAGCGTTCCAACTCGGCCAAAGCCTCGGCCAGCGGGCGGTCAATGAAGATCACCTTGCCGTCGCGCCAGGCCAGCGCCCGCCTGCCGTCGAGGGTGAACTTGGCGCCCAGGCCGCCATTGGCGCCGTAGCGCACCCCTTCGCCGGCGGCGAGCGCGAGCGGCGCCCCCGGCGCCGCGGCGAGACTGACGGCGACACGCCCCTCGGTGACGACGACCCGGGCGCCGCCTTCGCTCAACCCCACCGCATAGGCGGTGCCGACGGCCTCGCTGACGCCGCCGGCGGCGACGACGTCAAAGGGCCGCCGCGGATCCGGTTTCACCTCGAAGAGCGCTTCGCCCTCCAACAGCTTGATCAGGCGCCGCTCGGCAGTGAAGTCGACGGCGATGGCGGTGTTTCGATTGAGGGTGACGCGGCTGCCGTCGGCCAGGACCACCACCCGCACGGCCTCGCCGCCGTTGGTGTAGTCGGCTTCCAGCTGCGTGGCGATCTGCGGCGCGAAAACTGCCAGCAGCAGACAGGCGGCCAGCGCCAGTACGGCCGTGGCCAGCGCCCGGTGTCGGGAGCGTCGGGCGATCGGCAGGGTGATTTCCACCGGGCGCGCGGCCTCCGCGCGCTCCAGCCGCTCGAACGTCTCCTGCAGCGGCGCAAGGCGCTGCCAGAGGGCGCGCGCATCTGAAAAGGCCGCGGCGTGCGCCGGGGCGCGGCCGAGCCAAGCCTTGAGATCGGCCAGCTCGTTGTCGGTCATCTCCCCCGAGGCCAGGCGCACGACCCAGGCGCGCGCCTGCTCTGCAACGTCATTGTTCGTTTCGGCTGTCATGCGCCCTCTTCAGCGCGGCGTGCATTTCCTGATCGGTCTGCCCCTCTTGAATAGACGGTTGGGCAGAGGCTTATCCCAACCCCGGGGCAATTTTTATCGCTCTGGCGGTCACCGGTGCCGTCCCGCTTAAGGTTCGGGCCGGCAGGCGGCGAGCCGGCGCAGCGCCTTGCGGATGTGCTTTTCCACCGCGGTCTGCGAGATGCCCAGCTCGTCGGCGATCTCGCGCTGGGTCTTGCCATCGAAGCGATTGAGCTTGAAGACCCGGCGCGTTGCCGGCGGCAGGGCCTCGACGGCCGTGATGAGGTGCCGAAGCTCCTGCTGCGCCATCGCATGACGCTCCGGCGAGATACCTTCCGTGTGGCCCCACAGCAGGCTTTCGACTTCCGCCAGCAAACCGCCCTGGCGCTGCTCGCGGCGCAGGTGGTCGATCACCAGATTGGCCGCCATGCGGAACAGATAGGCCCGGGCGTTGGTGACCTCCTGGCGGGCATCGAGGGCGGAAATCTTCAGGTACAGCTCCTGCGCCAGGTCATGGGCGGTAAAGGGGCAGCGCAGCCGCGACGCCATGAAGGCGCGCAGATCCCCTTCGTTCTCCTGGAACACGCGCAGCAGGGGCGGTGAAGGCATCGCGAAAAACCGTCCGGCAGGAAGCATGGGCCTCGCCCGCCGAATTGGGTCTTGCCCCGCCGTGCGCGGACCGGCCTGCCCGCAATCTATTGCTATTGATAATTAGTCGCAATATAAGCTTTTGGAGCAAGGCGCCCCTTCAAGCGGCGGCCCGGCATGCTCAGAACAGATATTCTGTCGCAAGGAACAGCAGGCAGCCGACCACGGCGCCGACCAGGGTGCCGTTGACGCGGATGTACTGCAGGTCGCGGCCGACCGCGAGTTCGACGCGCTCGACCACGGTGGCGGTCTCCCAGCCGCGGACCACGTCGGCCACGAACTGCCCGATATCCTTGCGCCACGGCTCGACCAGGGCGACGGCGGCCTCCTCGATGCGACGGTCCATGCGCGCCTGCACTTCGGGATCATCGGCGACCGCGCTGCCCAGGCTGCGCAGCGCGCCGGAAAGCGCCTGGCGCAGGCGCGAGTGGGGCGCGGCGAGTTCCTCCTCCAGGCCGCCGCGCAGGCTCTGCCACAGGGTGGCGGTGTAGTCGCTGAGCTGCGGCGTCTCCAGCAGGCGGTCGCGCAGGGCGTTCACTCTGGCCCGGTGGGCCGGCGAGCGGCGCAGGTCGTCGACCAGCCGCGCGATCGCGGCGTCGAAACTGTCCCGCGCCGCATGGTCGCGATCGCGCAGGCTCTGCAGATAGTCCTCCAGGCCCGCGGTGATGGCCTCGGCCACGCGGCGGTCGACCCGCTTGGGTATCCACCAGTCGCTGCGCTCCTCCACGACCTGATGGATCTGGTGCTTGTGCGCGGCGAGGTAGCGGGCGACGGCGTCCAGCATGGTGTCGAACAGTTGCTGGTGCATGCCGTTGCGGCGCAGCACGTCGACCAGCGCGGCCAGCACCGGCGCCAGTTCGGTCTCACCAAGGCGGCGGCGCAGCATGACCTGCATCAGGCGGGCCATCTTCTGGTCGTTCAGTGAGCGGAACACGAAGGCCAGCACCACGACCAGGCGGTCGGCGACGAGGTCGGCGTTCTCCTTCTCGCTCAGCCAGAGGCCGAGGCGCCGGCTGACGCCGGCTTCGCGCAGCCGAGCGGCGACCAGCTTTGGCTCCAGGAAGTTTCGCTCGATGAAGCGGCCAAGGCCCTGGCCGATGCGGTCCTTGTTGCGCGGGATCACCGCGGTGTGCGGGATCGGCAGGCCGAGCGGCCGGCGGAACAGGGCGGTCACCGCAAACCAGTCGGCCAGGCCGCCGACCAGCGCCGCCTCGGTCCCGGCACGCAGCAGGTCGATCCAAAAACCGTCCACACCATAGGTAGACCCGAACCAGGTCGCCCCGGCGTAAGTCGACCCCATGACGACCAGCAACGCCGTGGCGACGCCGCGGTGGCGGCGCAGCGCCCGGCGCTGGTCCGCCGCGTCGGACCCCGCGGCGCCGGCGAGATCCGCTGCTGAGCCTTCGGAAGAATACGCCACCTGGTTCTCCGCTGCCATGGGCCGGCACCACCGCTGTGCTGCCGCGAGCCAAGCGCTGCGGCCGCGGCGATACCGTCATTGCACAGATAGATAGGGATGCCGGTCCGGCGTCGACGGACTTTTTCGCGCGCTTCGGCTAGCCGGCCTTGGCCTTGGCCCCGGGATTGTCGGCGTCCTTACCGCCGGCCATGCGCGCCATGACCTGGTCGTGGCGGGCCGGCAGCAGGGTGGCGAGGAAGCGGCCAACCATGCGCCGCCCGGCCGCGTTGTCCATGGCATCGGGGGTGACGTGCATGCGAATCCACATGCCATCGGTCAGGGTGGCCAGCGCCTCGGCCAGGGTCTCCGCGTTCCACGAGGGGTCGGCGATGAGGTCCTCGGCCATCCTGCACAGAGCGGTCAGCACAGCAGTGTGCTCGGCGTCATAGGTGTCGCAGATCTCGGCGAAGACCGGGCGCGCCTTGGCCTCGCCCCAGAAGGAGTTCCACAGCGCCAGGTGGCGGCGATTGCAGATGCGCTCGTCGAGGTCGGCGCCGACCATGGCGAGGATCTTCTCCACCGCATCGTCCGGCGCCGCCGCGACGGCGGACTTCCAGACCTCGGTGTATTCCTCGTAGTGGTACTTGAGGGTTTCGGCCAGCAGGGTCTGCTTGTTCTTGAAGTAGAAGACCGCCACGCCCTGGGAGAGGCCGGCGCCGTCCGACACCGTCGCCAGGGTGGTCGCCGAAAGGCCATGCTCGACGATCGAATCGATCGTCGCTTCGATCAGCTGCCGCCGCCGCATGGCGGCATTCTCCACCCGCTCCTTGCGCGGGCGCCCGGCCGCCGGCTTCACCGGCATTCGGCCTTGTACCGAGAATCGACCTTCACCGGCATTCCAATCGTCTCCGTCCCGCCGTGCGTTTCGTCAGGTTTTCCGGGGGGCACACTGCCACAAAGCCCGGCGAATGCCACCCACGCTTTATAGGAGCGCAGTCTATCAAGAAATATTTATTTAAGCGCTCAAAAAAATTATGGACCACCCCCCGGCGCTTGTCTAATCTGGCCTTGAGCCGCTGCCACAGCGGGAAAAGCGTGGACGCGGAGAGGAGGCGAGGGCCATGTCGGCACGGAATGCGGGACGCTATGACGTCATCGTCGTTGGGGCCGGTCACAACGGCCTGACGGCCGCCTGCTATCTCGCCAAGCGGGGCCTCAAGACCCTGGTCGTAGAACGCAACGACTGGATCGGCGGCGCCGCGGTCAGCCGCGAGCTCTACGAGGGCTGGACCTACTCCAACTGCTCCTATGTCTGCAGCCTGCTGCGCCCGGAAGTGGTCCGCGACCTCGACCTGCCGCGCCACGGCCTGCAGGTCATCCCCTACGAAAGCGGCGCGACCTTTACCGACGACGGCGGCTACTTCGCCTACTATTCGGACCACGATGCGCTGCGCCGCGAGATCTCGCGCTTTTCACGGCGCGACGCCGACAACTACGAACGATATGCCCGCGCGGTGATGCGCCAGTGCCGCTTCATCAAACCCCTGCTGATGCGCACCGCCCCCGATCCGGCGAGCAACCGGCCGCGTGACCTTGCCGAGTTGCTCTACCTCGGCCGCCGCTTCCACGACCTCGGTGAGCGCGAGATGGGCGAGACCATCCGCTTCTGGACCATGTCGATCGGCGAGTTCCTGGACGAGTACTTCGAGACCGAGGTGATCAAGGCGCACTTCGCGGGCTCCGGCATCATCGGCACCGGCCTCGGCGTCTATTCGCCGGGTACCGCCTACGTGCTGTTGCACCATTACATGGGCGAGGTCGACGGCACCATCGGCGCCTGGGGCTTCACGCGCGGCGGCATGGGCGGCGTGACGCAGGCCATGGCCAGCGCCCTCACCGAGGCCGGCGGCGAGATCCGCGCCGGCTCCGGCGTCGCCGAGATCCTCGCGAAGAACGGCAAGACCACCGGCGTGGTGCTGGAGAACGGCGACCTGCTGGAGGCACCGACGGTGATCTCCAACATGGACGTGCGGCGCACCTTCCTCAATCACGTCGATCAGAAGGAATTGCCCGACGACTTCACCAAGGCGGTAAAGCGCTTCAAGATCCGCGGCTCCTCGGCCAAGCTGAACATCGCCCTGGACGGCTTCCCGAGCTTCCCCGCCGCCCCCGCCGGCGCGCCCTTCCTCAAGGGCGACCTGCATGCCTCGCAGTCGCTGGAGGAGCTGGAGCGCGCCTACGACGACTGGAAGGCCGGGCGCTGGTCGGCCGAGCCCTACTTCGACATGCTGATCCCGACCTGCATCGACCCCACGATGGCGCCGCCGGGCAAGCATATGATGACGGTCTTCGTGCAGTACGCGCCCTACGCGCTGGCCTCGGGCGAACCCTGGGACGGCCCGGCCCGCGACGCCCTGGCGGAGACCGTGATCGCCAAGATCGCCCGCCACAGCCCGGACTTCCGCGACCTCATCCTGCACAAGGAGGTGCGCACGCCCTGGGACATCGAGCACGAGGTCGGCCTCACCGAAGGCAACATCTTCCAGGGCGAGCTGACGTTCGACCAGATGTTCTTCAACCGCCCGGTGCCCGGCTACGCCGACTACCGAAGCCCGATCAAGGGGCTCTACCTCTGCGGCTCCTCCAGCCACCCCGGCGGCGGCGTCATGGCGGCGCCCGGCGCCAATGCGGCGCGCGAAGTGCTGCGCGACCTTGGCTTCAAGAGCGCCGCGACCTCTGCGGAGCGCGCGGCGTGACGCGCTACGACGCCATCGTCATCGGGGCCGGGCATAACGGTCTTGCGGCGGCGGGCCTGCTGGCGCGCGGCGGCCGCACGGTGCTGGTGGTCGAGAAGAACGACGTTCTGGGCGGCGCCGCCGCCGGCTACGAAATCGCGCCCGGATTCCGCGCGCCGCGCTTCGCCCACCTGCTGCATGCCTGGCATCCGCAGGTCGAACGGCAGCTCGACCTCGCCGCCCACGGCCTTGCCTTCGCGCGCCGCGACCTGGCGACTCTCTCGCTGGCCGACGACGGCAACCACACGATCATCGAACGCGGTGAAGCGCGCCTTGCGGCCGGCAACTCGCTCCCCGACGCGGCGGCCTTCGCTGCGCTTCACCGCCGCCTGCAGCGCTTCGCGGGCGTGCTCGCGGGCAAGCTGCTTCAGGTGCCGCCCCGGCTGGAGAGCCCGGATTGGCGCGACCTCGCCGGGCTCGCCAAGCTGGGCCTCGACCTGCGCCGCCTCGGCGCCGCCGACGCGCGGGAGTTCCTGCGCGTGCTGCTGTCGAATGCCCATGACGTCGTGCTGGACGAGATCGCCGACGGCCCGCTGGCCGGCGCGCTGGCGCTCGACGCGGTGATGGGCGGCCACAGCGGCCCGCGCTCGCCCGGCTCCGCGCTTACCCTGCTCTACCGCCTGGCCCAGGGCGGCGGGCGCCATCTGCCCAAGGGCGGCATGGCCGCCTTCGTCGGCGCGCTGGCCGAGGCCGCCCAGAGTCGCGGCGCCGAGATCCGACGCAACGCCGCCGTCGAAGCCGTCCTGGTCGAGAACGACAGGGTGATCGGCATCCGCCTTGCTGACGGCGAAGCGATGAAGGCGCCGCTGGTGCTCTCCAGCCTCGACGCGCAGACCACGCTGCGGCTGACTGGCGTCGAGCACTTCGATGCCGAGGCGGTGCGCCGCATCCGCCACGTCCGCTGCAAAGGGGTAACAGCGAAGGTGAACCTGGCTCTTTCGGCCCTGCCACGCTTCGACGGCATCGGCGAGGACCTGCTCGGCGGGCGCCTCTTGCTGACGCCTTCGGTGCAGGCGCTGGAGACCGCCTTCGACGCAACCAAGTACGGTGAACTGCCGGCGTGCCCGGCCCTGGAGGTGCTGATTCCCAGCCTCGCCGACCCATCGCTGGTGGATGGCTCTGGCCACGTCATGTCGATCGTCGTGCAGTACGCGCCCTACCACTTGAAGGGCGGCTGGAACGACGCCGCGCGCAGCCGTCTCGCCGCCACGGTGCTGGACCTGCTGGAGCGCCACGCCCCGGGCCTGCGCGATTTGATCGTCGCCCAGGATGTGCTGACCCCGCTGGACATCGAACGCGAGACCGGCGCCTCCGGCGGCCACTGGCACCACGGCGAGCTCTCGGTTGACCAGATGCTCACTCTGCGCCCGGTGAACGGCCTGGCGCGCTACGCGCTGCCGGTCGGCGGACTCTATCTCTGCGGCGCGGCGGCGCACCCCGGCGGCGACATCATCGGCGCCGCCGGCCACAACGCCGCACGCCTTGCAATGAAAGACTGGGCCTTGCTAGAGGAGCGCGTCGCATGACCGCCGGCTTCCTCGACCGTCCGATCCTGGAGCCGGTCGCCGCGGCGACGCCGATGGTGCCGCGCGGCCTGGTGCCCTCGCCCTTCGATGCGCGCCTCAGACCCCTCAACCTGCACCAGGACTGGATGCCGTGGGCGGGACACCTTTCGGCGCGGCGCTTCGACAGCGTCGAGGCGGAGTACTTCGCCATCCGCAACCAGGCGACGCTCTTCGACATTTCGCCGATGCATAAGTACCGCGTCACCGGCCCCGACGCCGAGCGGGTGATGAACCGCCTCATGACCCGCGACGTGCGCAAGATCGCGCCGGGCCGCGTCGGCTATTCCCTGTGGTGCGACGAGGACGGCTTCGTCATCGACGACGGCACCCTGTTTCGCCTCGGCCGCGACGACTTCCGCCTGTGCTGCCAGGAGCCGCAGCTTGGCTGGCTCTCCGACGTCGCCTGGGGCTTCGACGTCACTTTGCGCGAAGAGACCGAGGAAATCGCCGGCCTCTCGCTGCAGGGGCCGACCAGCTTCGCCGTACTGGAGGCCGCGGGTCTCGGCCAGCTCGCGGCGCTGAAACCCTTCGGCGTCGCAAAGGTAGACGACGGCCTGACCGTGTCGCGCACCGGCTTCACCGGCGACCTCGGCTACGAGCTCTGGGTGCCGGCGGGCAGGGCGATCGCCCTGTGGGACCGCCTGTGGGCCGCCGGACACGACTTCGGGCTCAGGCCGATCGGCTACGCCGCCCTGGATATGGCGCGCATCGAGGCGGGCTTCGTGGTCTGCGGCGTCGACTTCAAGTCGATCCACGCCGCCGTCAGGCCGACACGCGGACGCACACCCTTCGAGCTGGACGCCGCACGCCTGGTCGACTTCGACAAAGGCCATTTCAACGGCCGCCGCGCCTTGCTGCAGCACGCCAAGGAGGGCCCGCGCTACAAGCTCGTCGCCCTGGAGGTCGAAGGCAACAAGGCGCCGCACGCCGCCTTCGTCTATCACCGCAAGAAGACCGAGGCCGGCCACATCACCTCGACCCTGTGGTCGCCGACCTGCAAGCGGAACATCGCGCTCGCCATGCTGCAGGCGCCCTACGGCGTCGACATCACCGGCGATCTCTGGGTCGAGATCTATCACGACAAGGAAGGCAAGTGGGAGCGGATCATGGCAAAGGCCTGGCTCACCGAACGGCCGTTCTTCCGCCACCGCCGCCGCTCCCTCACCCCGCCCGCCCGACTCTGACGAGGTTCTGACATGCATGCGAAGGGCCAAGGCCTCCCGCAGATTCCCGAGACGGCGACAACCGGCCTCAGCAACAGCGCGGCGATGATCCGCGCTTACGACAACGACCACTTCCTGCACCCCTGGGAGATGATGGCAAGCCTCGGCGAGGCCAACCGCACCATCTCGACGCGCGCCGAGGGCATCTACGTCTACGATGAGACGGGCCGCCGGCTGATCGACGGCCCCGGCGGCATGTGGTGCACGCAGATCGGCTACGGCCGCCGCGACATGGCCGACGCCATCGCCGACCAGGTGATGAAGCTTGCCTATCACTCGCCGTGGAACACCGCGGGGGAGCCCTCCGCGCTGTTGGCCCGCAAGCTGGCCGAGCTGGCACCGGGCGACCTCAACCACGTGAGCTTCACCACCGGTGGGTCCACTGCGGTCGATACCGCTCTGCGCTTCATCCACTTCTATAACAACGTGCTGGGCCGGCCGGAGAAGAAGCGCGTCATCTCCCGCGAGAAGGCCTACCACGGGTCGACCTATCTCTCTGCGACGATGACCGGCAAGGAACGCCTGCACACGCTGTTCGATACCGAAAAGCGCCTCGTCCACTTCCTGCCCAACGTGAATCCCAACCTCCGCCCGGCGGGCATCAGCGAGGACGAGTGGTGCCGCGCCAAGGTCGCCGACCTGGAAAGCGCGATTTTGGAGCTGGGGCCCGACACCGTCGGCGGCTTCATCGCCGAGCCGATCCTCGCTTCCGGCGGCGTGATCATCCCGCCCGAAGGCTACTTCAAGGCCTGCTGGGAGGTTTGCCGCAAGTACGACGTGCTGTTCATTGCCGACGAGGTGGTGACGGCCTTCGGACGCCTTGGCCACTGGTTCGCCTCGGAGTCCGTGTTCGGCGTGGTGCCGGACATAATCACCTGCGCCAAGGGCCTCACCTCCGGCTACCTGCCGCTGGGCGCCTGCATCATCTCCGACCGGCTGCTGGAAGAGGTGCGCCTGCGCGCCGCGCCGGATCTGATGTTCAACAACGGCTACACCTATTCGGGCCACCCTGTGTGCTGCGCGGCGGCGCTGAAGAACATCGAGATCATCGAGCAGGAAGGCATCCTGGAGCACGTGCGCGACATCTCGCCCTATTTCCTGGAACGCATCCTGCGCCTGGAATCCAACCCCATCGTCGGCGATGCCCGCGGCGTGGGCCTGGTCGGCTGCGTCGAGGGGCGTCTGCAGGGCGGGGTCAATGGCGAAGGCGATCGCCTCGCGCTGGACCGCGAGTTCGGCAACCGCATCGACCGCACCTGCGAGTCCCTCGGCCTCATCGTACGCCCGCTGGTGAACATGTGTGTGTTCTCGCCGCCGCTGGTGATCACCCGTTCCCAGATCGACGAGATGTTCGATATTCTCGAAGCGGCGATCGGCCGGGTGGCGGGAGAATTGGGCATCTAGAAGAGGCCCGCTTCTAGGAGTGTCTGCCTAGATATTTGAATGAGCGCTTAAATAATTCATTGCCGCCCCTCCCGAGGTCGCATACGGTTTTAAGGAGAAAAGCAAGCTGCTGGGAGGCGTTGATGGGGACTGCTTTTCGTCCTCCACGGTCATTCCAAGGCGGCATAACCCGCAAAATGGGGAACCCCGAACGGGGAACCGAAGAACGAGGGAAAGGCAACATGACCACGAAACTGATGACGAGGCTGTTGGGGGGTGCCGTGGGCGGTGCCGCCGTCATCGCCCTGGCGGCAAGCCCTGCCGCAGCGGCGGACGCGGAGCTGACTGTATTCGACTGGGCCGGCTACGAAGATCCGGGCTTCCACGAGGCCTACACGGCGAAATACAACGACTCCCCGACCTTCGCCTTCTTCGGCGACGAGGAGGAGGCCTTCCAGAAATTGCGCGCCGGCTTCACGGCCGATCTCGCCCACCCCTGCTCGCAGAGCGTGGTGAAGTGGCGCGAGGCGGGCCTCCTGAAACCGCTCGATACCAGCCGAATCGCTGCCTGGGACGATCTCAACCCGAGCTTGCGCGACCTGCCGGGCTTCAGCGACGGCGGCAAGGCTTATTTCCTGCCAGTCGACTGGGGTAATACTGCGCTGATCTATCGTGCCGATCTGATACCGAAGGAGGATGCACAGTCCCTCCAGGTCTTCGCTGATCC
This sequence comes from Pelagibius sp. 7325, assembly GCF_037652055.1. NCBI lineage: Bacteria > Pseudomonadati > Pseudomonadota > Alphaproteobacteria > Rhodospirillales > Rhodovibrionaceae > Pelagibius > Pelagibius sp. 7325. The sequence continues at coordinate 1,356,398 of NZ_JBBKAH010000002.1, read as the reverse complement.
CAAGTATCAGGGCAGGGTGGCTATAGGCGACAGCGTCGATGACGCCTACGCCCTCGCGTCGCTCGCCATCGGCGTGAAGGACTGGGCGACGCTCACCGATGCGCAGTTCGAAGAGGCTTCCGAATTCCTGCGCAAGGTGCACGAGAACGTGCGCCTCTACTGGCAGGATGGTGCCACCTTGGCGCAAACCATGTCCTCTGGCGAGGTGGTGCTGGCCTGGGCGTGGAATGACACCGCGTTGAACCTACAGGCTGAAGGGATTGACGCCGTGTTAAATCGCGATACGAAGGAAGGTCTGTCGTCGTGGGTGTGCGGCTACTCCCTATTGGCCGGAAGTGAAGGCAGTGAGGAGAAAGCCTACGACTTCATGAACTCTGTCGTTTCTGACGAGGCAGCTCACTATCTCGTCACCTCCTGGGGCTATGGGCATGCGAACCAGACGGCCATGCAGGGAATGGATCAGGCTGAGCTTGCCAGCATGGGATTTGACGATTTTGAGAGGTTCCGCGCCAACACCCTGTGGCAGGGACCGCTGCCCACCGAGCTGCGCGAGAAGATGATCGCCGAGTTCGAAAAGATCAAAGCAGGCTTCTGACGGACCGCGACCGTCAGGGTCCTCTTTGACGAAACCGCCCCCCCAAAAGGGGGCGGTTTCTTTTTCTTTCTCCTGCCGTGATCGAGCCGGCGCAAATCTACCAACAATTCGTGCTGACGCTGAATTTGGTTGCAACTTATAATTGACATGGGCTGGCTTAATAGCCGGCATGGGGGACAGCCGCTGCCCGACTGCGGCCATCGAGGTTTTCCTGGGGGAGGCTGCCATGGCGCCGGGCCGAACCAGCAGCAACAGCGAGAGCTCGCCGATCGACGACCGCAAAGAACGCGAACAGCTGATCAAGACTTTCGTCATCTATGGCGGACTCACGCTGATTTGCCTCGTTCTAGTTTCGCTTCGCTGGGTCACCACTTGCTCACCAGCACTTTACCTCGCTGCCCTGGGTGGCGCCGGTCTTGTGTACCTTGCCGCTTCCCTGGGCGGCAGCTTCCTAGGTTTCCTCTTCGGCATTCCGCGAGCATCCCCGGACAGGAAAGGAGCAGGTGATACAGACAACGGCACGGACAATTTCCTGGGCGTCAACACCAATCTTGAGCAGATATCCGACTGGCTAACCAAGATCCTTGTCGGGGTCGGCCTCACTCAGCTGCCCGACATCGGCACGAATATCATGAAGGTGGCAACGGTCTTGGCGCCCGCCCTCAGCATCGGCAGAAATGATACTGAGCCCGTCGCCCTCACCGCGGCCATATTGGTGGCCGGCACGGTGACCGGCTTCCTCTTCGCCTACATCTATACCCGGACCTTCGTCGCGCTCTTCTTCCGGCGCAGCGCCCATCGCGAACTTGGCCTTCTGAAGACAATGAATGCACTGCTCGACGAACTCCTGCCGGAATCACCGAAGCAGGAATCCTCTGCGGCCGTGTCCGAGAAGGTCGAAAAGCTGGCGCTGGTGGACACCAGTCAGCTGACAACAGCGACGGGCGTGCGTGCGGTCGGCAAGGCACGGTTCTGGAAAAGTGACATGTCGGGTGCCGCCGAGGCATTCAAACGCGCCTTGGAATTGGAACCGGATGATATCAAAGCGCGTCGCGACTACGGACGCTCCCAGGTTCTGCTCGGCCTCGTCAAAGAAGGGCTGAAAGAACTGGAACTGGCCCGGAAAGCTGCGGAAAAGGAGAACCCTGCGCTTGCACAGGAGATCGAACTCTATCAGGTATGGGGCTACCTCTATCTCCATCAGGAAGACGGCTACAAGGAGGCGATTGAGCGTGGCGAAGCTCTGCTCGCGAAGGAGCCTCACCTCAGGCGCAATGCCCAGCTGAATACTTATCTCGCCTGTGCCTACGGTCAGGCTCATTCTTCAGCTCAAAGGAGGCAGCAACCCGATGAAGCCGCAATGTGGAGAGACAAAGCGGTCGCGGCGGTCAGAGCCGTGCGTAATGCTCCAGATTCCGAAAAGTGGGTACTACTACTGAAGCGGCTCCTTCGCCCGAATTCCAATTCGTACGATCGGGATCTCGAGTCCCTTCAGGGCGACGATGAGATCGAGCAGTTGCTGCCCCCATCTCATTAACCGCGTATGCGGCTGGAAGCGTCAGCGTCCCGCCATCACTTCTTCAGCGCCTTGCCCTTTTCGTTGATGCGGGACTGGAAGGTCGCGGCGGTGACCACCACGCGTTCGTGGCGGCCCTCGCCGATCAGGTCCATCTCGTCGCGGGCGCGCACGGCGAACAGCAGCTTGCGGCCGTTCACCTCGATCAGCTCGGCTTCGGCCTTCACCGTCATGCCGACCGGCGTCGCCGCGATGTGGGTGATGTCGAGATGGGTACCGAGCGACTGCTTGCCTTCCGGCAGCAGGTGCTCGATGGCGGCCAGCGCCGCCTCCTCCATCAGGCTCACCATCTTCGGTGTCGCCAGCACGGCGATGCGGCCGGAGCCGATGCGCGGCGCCGTGTCGCTGGTACCCACCATCATCTCGGCCTCGCCGGTGAGACCCGCTTTGATCCTGTCCAAAGGCGTTATGTCCTCTCTGCCCGAATGCTCTCGGCGAAAGCAGCAATGCGACTCTCAGCTTAGTGGACCATTCTTAAGGGATTGCCGCGCCGCGCGCCAATTTCATTTGCAGGACAGGGGGTTGCCGGACTGAAACCTGGACCGGAGGCGCCCCCTTATCCCTCCAGGGTCAGCGGACGGCCGAGGCGGCTGGCAACGAGCAGCAGGAAGAGCGCGCCGAAGGCCGCCATCAGGACCATGAGGCCGTGTTGCGGCCAGAGATCGACGGCGGCCCCCGCCGCCGGCGGGCCGGCGATGTTGGCCACCTCGTAGGCGATGACGAAGACGGCATTGGCCGCGGCCAGCAGCGCACCGCGGAAGCGCAAGCCGAGGGCCGCCAGCGCGATGGAATAGATGCCCCAGGCTGCACCGCCCCAGGCGAATAGCGTCGCCGCCAGCATCAGCGGCGCGCCGAGGCACTGCGTCGCCAAGGCCGGCGCTACCAGGCAGACCATGGCGCAGAGCGCCATGGCGACCCGGTAGCCCAGCGCATCGGCGAGCCAGCCGAGGGGATACTGCAGCACGATGTTGCCGGTGACGAAGACGGTCAGCAGGGTGACGGTGAAGCTCTCCTCCAGGCCGTTGCGGATGCCCCAGATTGGCAGGAAGCTGAAGAAGGCGATGTCCACCACGCCGGCCAGGATCGCCGCTGCGAAGATCGCGGGCGCGGCGAAGAGGATACCGGCGTAGGCCGCCTTGCGGGCGACCTCCAGCCGCGGCGCGCGTCCGCGCACCAGCAGGATCGGCAGCAGAGCCGCGCCACTGATCAGGGCAAAGGCGAGGAAGGGCAGCGATCCCGCGCTGCCCAGCGCCGTCAGCAGCAGCGGCCCGACGACAAAGCCCATCGCCATCACGCTGCCGTAGAGGGCGACGAGGCGGCCGCGGCCGCCGGCAGCGGCGGCGGCATTGATCCAGGTCTCCGTCACAATCCACGGACCGGCAGCGGCGAAGCCGGCGACGAGGCGCAGGGCAAACCAGGCGGACACCGAGGAGAACACCGGCAGCAGGGCGATGGAAAGGATGGAGATGAGCCCGCAGACCAGGATGGTGTCGGCCGTGCCGAAGCGGCGCAGCAGGCGTGGCACCAGCGAGGCGGTGGCGATGGTGCCGACGGGCTGCGCGGCGACCACCAGGCCGATGATCGCGCCGTCGACGTCCTGTCCCTCAAGGGTGAGCGAGATCAGCGGCGTCAGGCCGCCGAAGGAGATGCAGAACGAGAACACGCTGGTGAAGAGGGCCACGAGCGGCAGCCAGTCCGGCCGCGCCGGCTGCAAACCACCTGAAGATCGATCCGGCATCATCGAAGATGACTTCCAAGAGACAAATCACGCCGGCGCCTCGGCCTTGGCGCCTCAGAGCAGCGGCACCAGCGACTCCGGCCCCCAGCCGACCTGCACTTTTTCGCCGGCTGCGAGGCTGCGCCGGCCGATGGTGTTGCGCATGGAGACCACGATGGGTTTCTCCAGCGAACCGATAGCGATGGAGTAGTAAGTCATGTCGCCGTAGTAGGAGGCCTCCACCACGGTGCCCTCGACCACCCGGTTGTGCCCGCCGTCGCCGTCGAACACCAGGGTCATCCGCTCCGGCCGCGCGCCGATGGTGAGCCCGCCGTTCGCGAGGGTGGATCCGTTATAGGTGACGCCAGCCGGCTTTCTCACCTCGGCGCGGCCGAAGCCGGCGACGTCGACCTCGATCATGTCGTCGCTCTCGCGCAGCATCGCGGCCTGCAGGAAGTTCATGCCGCCGATGAACTCGGCCACCACGCGGTTGCGCGGATGCTGGTAGATCTCCTCGGGCCGGTCGCACTGGGCGATCTTGCCGCCGAACATCACGGCGATGCGGTCGGACATGGTCAGCGCCTCCTCCTGGTCGTGGGTGACCAGGATGAAGGTGATGCCGACCTGGCGCTGCAGGTGGCGCAGTTCCACCTGCATCTGCTCGCGCAGCTTCTTGTCGAGGGCGGAGAGCGGCTCGTCCAGCAGCAGCACCTTGGGACGCATGATGAGGGCACGGGCGAGCGCCACGCGCTGGCGCTGGCCGCCGGAGATCTCGTTGCTGCGCCTCGCCCCCAGGTGCGCCATGTCGACCTGCGCCAGCGCCTCCTTCACCCGGCGGTCGCGCTCCTGACGGTCGAGGCGCAGCTTGCGCAGACCGTAGGCGACATTCTGCGCCACCGTGAGGTGCGGGAAGATCGCGTAGCTCTGGAACACCATGTTGGTCGGTCGGCGGTTGGCCGGCACCCCGGTCATGTTCTGGCCGTCGATGCGGATGGCGCCGGAAGTGGGATCGTCGAAGCCGCCGATCTGGCGCAGCAGGGTCGTCTTGCCGCAACCCGACGGGCCGAGCAGCGAGAAGAACTCGCCCTCGCGGATCTGCAGCGAAACGTCGTCGAGGGCGGTGAACTCGCCGAACTTGCGCGTTACGCGGTCGATTTCGATGATGTTCCTGTCGTTCACAGAAATCCTCCGGTGGAACTGGCGCCGGCCCGGCGCGCCGCGCGCCGCCGCATGATCTCGGCAACCGACAGCAGGAAGAAGGAGGCGACCAGCAGCAGACTACCCAGCGCCAGCACGTCGGGCAGCCTGGAGGGAAAGCGCAGCTGACTCCAGATGTAGACCGGCAGTGTCGGCTCGGTGCCGCTGAGGAAAAAGGCGACGATGAATTCGTCGAGCGAGATGGTGAAGGTGATGAGCAGGCTGGACAAGATGCCCGGCGCCACCATGGGCAGTGTTACGCGGAAGAAGGTCATCGCCGGCCCCTCACCGAGATCGAGCGAGGCTTCCTCGAGGCTGCGCTCGAAGCCCTCGAAGCTGGATGACAGGACGGCGATGGAGAACGGCACGCACATCAGGATGTGGCCGAGAATGACGCTGAACAGCGACAGGCTGAAGCCGAGCTGCAGGAGGACGACGAGCAGCGAGATGGCGACGATGATCTCCGGCAGCACCAGCGGCAGCATGATGAGGGCGGCGATACCGCCCTTGCCGGGAAAGCGGTAGCGGGTCAGCGCCCGCGCGCCACAGATGCCGAGAACGGTGGAAATCACCGAGGTGGCGATACCGACCTCCAGGCTGTTCCACAGCGCGCCCTGCATGGCCTCGTTGGACCACAGGTTTTCGTACCAGCGGGTGGTGAAGCCTTTCAGCGGGAAGGCGACGATGGCGGAATCGTTGAACGAGAAGATCGGCAGGAACAGCACCGGCAGGTAAAGGAACACGAGGTAGAGAAGGGCGTAGATGCCAAGCGGCCGGATCTTCATGAGGGCACTCCGCTATCGGAACCGCGTGCCGAGCTGGCGCACCAGCAGGGCGAAGGCCAGCGAAGCCGCGGTGACGATGACCATGGTGGACACCGCCAGCGCGGCGCCGAGCGGCCAGTCGTTGGCCTTGCCGAACTGTACCTGGATCATGTTGGCGATCATCAGGCCGTCCTTGCCGCCGACCAGACGCGGCGTCACGTAGTCGCCGACCGTCGGAATGAAGACGATGAGCGCCGCGGCCACCACGCCGGGCAGCGATAGCGGCAGGGTGATGCGCAGGAAGCGCCGGAGTGGCCCGTCGCCCAGGTCGGTCGCCGCCTCCAGCAGGCTGCGGTCGATCTTCTCCAGCGACACGAAGATCGGCAGGATGGCGAAGGGCGCCCAGGCGTGCGCCAGGGTGATCACCACGGCGTTCACGTTGTAGAGCAGGAATTCCATCGGCTGGGCCAGGATCCCTAGCTCCATCAGGCTGGCGTTCACCACGCCGTTGTAGCCGAGGATGATCTTCCAGGCGAAGACCCGCAGCAGGTAGCTGGTCCAGAACGGGATGGTGATGAGAAACAGCCACAGCGCTTTGCGCTGGCCGCCGTGGAAGGACAGATAGTAGGCCATCGGATAGGCCAGCAGCACGGTGATCGCCGTCACCACGGCTGACACCCCGAGGGAGCGGAACATCAGAGTGCGGTATAGCGGATCGCTCCAGGCCTCGCGGTAATTGGCGAGGGTCGCCGTGCGGTCGATGGTCAGGTAGTCCTGGGTCCAGAAGCTGAAGGCGATGATGACCAGGATCGGCGCCACCAGCAGCAGCAGGGCGTAGAGGAAGGTCGGACTGACCAGGGCCAGACCGCGTGCGCTCTCGTTGCGCGAGAGCCGCGCCCAAAGACCCTCCGCCCGCGCGGCCAGAGTCCCGCCGCTCATCGCGACCATGGTCGCGGCCCTAGGCGGCGCCTACGGCATTGGCGAAAGCCGTGACTGCCGCGCCCGGCGGCAGATGCCTGATTCACTCCCTGGCCCCCTTTAGCCGGTTCGTTGCCGGCCCTGCTTTTGTGGTTCGTCCGCCGCCCTCCGGCGGGATCCGTCACGCCACGCCCGACGTCGCGATGTCGTGGGCCAGCCGCTTTATTGTTCCCGGCGCCGGCGCCTGCTTCTGGTTCAGGATCGGCAGCAGTTCGCGCAGCTGGTCATGATAGCTTCGCACGCCGTATTCCAGATCCGAAAGCATGATTCCATCGTAGCCGCTCGATTTGGCGGCCTCGCAGGACCAGATGGTCAGCTGGACGTCCTCCAGCACCGTGTCGCGATCGATGCGGGTGCTGAGGTAGCGGGCGAGGCGCATCTCGCGCGTCTCGTTCTTGTACTTGTAGGTCGCGCCGCGCTGCAGGGTGAGACCGGCGTGCACCGGGAACTCCTGATAGAACATCACGCTTTCGGGATAGAAGGTCATCACCGTGTTGGGGAACAGGCCGAGGTAGACCCACGCGCGCTTGTGGCTCGCCGGCAGGTTCGGCATGTCCGGCACGATATTCTTGTAGGCGCGCACGCTCCACAGCTTGCCCGGCCCCTCGTTGAAGGGACCGAAGGAGCGGTTGGCCCCCTTTGCCATCGGCTCGTCGAAGTAACCGTGGCCGTAGAGGTCCTGCAGGCCGGGATGCGCCATCGGCACGTGGTAGCCCTCGTTGTCGACGTCGCGCACGGCCTTCCAGTTCACCGCCGTCTCGGATTTCCAATAGCCACGGTAGGCCGGTTCCATTTCCGGGACGTTGTAGAGCGCCGCCTCGGCCTCGAAGGGCGCCATGACATCCTTCACCGCCGGCTGCGGGCCGGGCTTGAAGCGCACGAAGACGAAGCCCTGCCAGATCTCGTGTTCGACCGGCTTCAGGCCGAACTCTACCGGATCCAGCTTGGGCAGACTCCTCGGCTTGGCGGCGCCGCGCAGGGTGCCGTCCAGATTGTAGCTCCAGCCGTGAAAGGGGCAGACCATCGCCGAGCGACACTTCCCCTTGGTCTTGGTGGCCACGCGCGAGCCGCGGTGGCGGCAGACGTTGTGAAAGGCGCGCACGACGCCGTCGTCGCCGCGCACGATGAGCGCGCGCTCACCACACATGTCGAAGGTGACGTAGTCGCCCGGTTCCGGCAGGTCGCCCACGTGGCAGGCCAGCTGCCAGTGGCGGCGGAACAGCACCTCGGTTTCGAGGTCCAGCAGTTCGTCGTTGAAATAGGTCCAGCCCGGCAGCCCGGAACGATCCCACCCCTCCGGGATTTCAAGTTTTTCCAATGAGTTACGCACCGAGCGTCTCCGTTATTTAAATGAGCGCTCAATTAAATTATCACCTTGCCGAGGCCTTGTCACCTGCCGCGAGCCGGCGATCCGAAGACTTCGGAAATATCCGCTGCGGAACAAGATGTTAGATGGTGCGCGCGCCCTGTCGCCGGCCGGGTTATCCAAGAGCGGCCGGCAGACCGGCCCGCCCGGAGGCGGCGTGCCCATCGATTCTGGACAAGTCGGCGCGCATCTGTGATCTCTGTCGCTGTTGGTCATCCAAAGGGCGCGGTCTGGTCGCTTGGCATATTCTGAGAAAAAACGTGAGAATCGCTACGTCAACGATCTCAGGCGTTACGGTTACGGACAGTCGCTGTTCTTCGACCTGCGCAGGATCGTTGTGCCCCTCGGGTTCTCGGTTCTGTTCCTGGCAGTGGTCGGCAGCGCCGTCGCCGGCTATCAAAGCACGATCAGCGAAGACTGGCTGATCGTCGCCGTCGCTGCGGTGGTCGGCGGCTACATGGCCCTGAACATCGGCGCCAACGACGTCGCCAACAACATGGGCCCCGCCGTCGGCGGCAAGGTGCTGACCGTCCTGGCGGCGGTGGTGATCGCCGCGGTCTGCGAGGCTGCGGGGGCGCTGCTTGCCGGTGGCGACGTCGTGAAGACCGTTTCCAAGGGCATCATCTCGCCGGGGCCGGACGTCAGCGTCGCGATGTTCCGGGACCTGATGCTCAGCGCGCTGTTCGCCGCCGCCCTGTGGATCAACCTGGCGACGATCCTCAATGCCCCTGTTTCGACGACGCATTCGATCGTCGGTGGCGTTCTCGGCGCCGGCATCGCGGTGGGGGGCTTCGGCCTGGTCAACTGGACGACGATGGCCGCCATTGCTGCGAGCTGGGTGATCTCGCCTGCGTTCGGCGCCGGCTTCGCCGCTCTGATTCTCTATTTCATCAAGGTGAAGATCCTCTATGCCGAGGATCGCCTTACCGCCGCGAAGACCTGGGTGCCGGTCCTGATCGCGCTGATGGCCGGCGCCTTCACCGCCTACATGCTGTTGAAAGGCCTCAACAAGGTCTGGCATCCCGGCGCGGTGGAGATTGTCCTCCTCTCGGGCCTGGCTTTCGTGGCGGCCTATGCCGCAGCGCGCCCCTATGTCCGTGCGCGCGTCCGCGGCCTGGGCAACAAGCGGTCCGACATCAACCAGCTGTTCGACGTCCCGCTGATCGCGGGCGCCGCGCTGCTGTCTTTCGCCCACGGCGCCAACGACGTCGCCAACGCGGTCGGTCCGCTCGCCGCGATCGTCTCGACCGTGCAGCAGTCGGGCGGAATCGCAACCCAGGTTACGATTCCGCTGTGGGTGATGGCGGTCGGTGCCTTCGGCATTGCGCTGGGCCTCGGCCTCTTCGGGCCGAAGCTGATCGCGGTCGTCGGCGAGAAGATCACGCGGCTGAACTCGCCACGCGCCTACTGTGTCGCTTTGTCGGCGGCGGTGACGGTGCTGATCGCCACGACCCTGGGGCTGCCCGTCAGTTCGACGCACATCGCTGTCGGCGCGGTGTTCGGCGTCGGCTTCCTCCGCGAGTTCCTGGAAAACCCGAACAAGCGCAAACTCAGGCCCGGCCACAAGCTGAACGCGACCGCCGAGGATGCCTTCAACAGCCGTGGCTTCCGCTCCGTGCGGCTGCTCGTGCGGCGGCGCTTCGTGTTCTCCATCGCCTCCGCCTGGGTAATCACCGTGCCGGCGTCAGCGCTTCTGGCTGCGCTGATTTATGGCGGCCTGCAGCTTCTGTGATCCACGGCCGCAGGTCGTCGAACTGCTTGATCAGCGGCAGGAGATCCTCGCGGTAGGCGACTCGCGGCGCGTCCTCGATCAACGCCCAGTGCCGCTGACGCCGATCCTTCTCCGGCCATTCGTCGACCTGCTCGGTCACCAGCAGCGGGTAGTAGGTGACCGGCAACGCGACCTTGCCGGAAGTGGTTTGCTTGGTGACGACAACCGTTATCGGAAAGTCCGCGAGAACGATGCCCTTCACGCCGGCTTCCTCGAAACCTTCGCGCAGGCAGGCCTCCAGGTGCGTCTCGTTCGGCTTGATCTTGCCTTTGGGCAGAATCCATCTCCCGCGGGTCTGCGAGGTGACGAACAGGACCGCCACGGCGGTGTCTCTCGTATCGAAGGGGATTATGCCGACGCGATGCATCTCATGACCTTGGTTTGCGGCTTGCGGGACCGTTGCAGGTTGGCATGCACGAAATTGAGTGTCGGCCAGGACCATAGCGGGATCAAGCCCAGACTCCGCCGCGGGGCCGCCCCTATTCCGCCGGGGCGACCTGCTGGGAAAACACGGCACCGGTGCGCGGCAGGAAGCTCACCGCCAGGCAGATCGCCATCGCGAGGACGGCCATGATCGCGAAGAGGACGGCAAAGCCCCCTTCGCGGTAGACGAAGGATACCAGCGGGATGGCGGTCGAGCTGATGCCGAAGCCGACGATCAGGCGGCCGGCGAAGGCGCGGCTGCGCCATTCGCTCTTGCTGACCCGGGCGACCAGCACGTCGTTGATGGGGATCTGCCCGAACACCAGCAGCATGAATCCCAGCGCCGTCACCAGCGCCGGCACGCCCGCCAGATTCATCGTCACGAAAAACAGCGGGGCCTGGAAGCCGGCGACCAGCAGGAAGATGGTGCGCGCCGAGTGGCGGTCGAGCAGGTAGCCGACCACGAGCTGGGCCAGAGCCGCCGCCGCGAAGACCAGGAAAGCCCACCAGCCGACCTCGGTCGGCGTGGTGGCGAAGTCCGCAAGCCTTTCGTCGAAGATCTTGGGCAGCGCGAAGGTCATGCACTGGAAGATCATGCTGCCCAGCGCCGTGGTGAGGAAAACGATCGTGAAGATGCGGATCAGCGTCTGGCGCTCGACCTGTACCGTGCCCGCCGATGCCCGCGCCGCGGCGGCACCGCTGCGGATCGCCTCGGCCCGTGCGTGCCGGCCGCTCCAAACCAGCAGAGCATAGGCGGCGCCCAGCCCGATCGAGACAAGGCCCGGCAGAATGAAGGCGGCCTGCCAGCCCTTGGTGTCGACCAGGAAGCCGGCGACCAGCGCTGCAGACGCCACGCCCAGGTTGCCAAACACGCCGTTGACCGCCAGCGGCATGCCCGCCTTCTGCCGGCCGTGCACCACCATGGCGATGCCGACGGGATGGTAGATGGAGGCGAACACGCCAACGAGGAAAAGGCAGGCCCCGAGTTCCAGCGGCGTCGTCGCGAAGCCGGCCAGAATCGACGCGGCGCCGATGCCGGTGAAGAAGACGATCATCATGCCTTCCCGGCTCCACTTGTCCGCCAGCCAGCCCGACGGGATCGCGCCCAGGCCGAACATGACGAAGCACGGCGTCGCGTAGGGGATCAGCGCATCGTAATCCATGCCCCACTGCGGACCCAGCGCCAGCACGACCGTCGCGATGATCAGAATGAAGAAATGGTCGAAGAAATGACCCAGGTTCAGGAAAAGGAAATTCAGCCGCTCATGCATCGGCGCCTCTTCGGCAGCTGTTTCGCTCTGCCGCCCAGCTTGTGCCCTTTGAGGCCTGCCTGTCTCGCGAGACTAAGACATACAATAGCGCGATTCAGCCAGCAAATACCTCACGCCACGCTGCCGCGGGGACCGCGGCGATAGGCGCTGGGACTGACCGCGAAGTGCTGGCGGAAGATGCGCGAGAAGGCGGAATGCGAACCGAATCCGCAGCGCACGGCGATGACCTGCATGGAAAGGCGGGTATCGAGCAGCAGGCGGCGGGCGGCCTGTAGGCGCAGGCGCAGGTAATAGGTGCCGGGGCCCATGCCGAGCGCCTGCTTGAACAGCAGCTCCAGGGTCCGCACGGAAACCTCCAGCCGCTTGGCGATGGCCGCCGTGGTGAGCGGGCTGTCGAGGCGCTGCTCCATCAGGCGGATGGCGGCGGCGACCCGCGGCTCGTAGCCGGCAAGGCGGCCGAGCGAGACCAAAGGCTGGGCGTCGCTCGCCGCGTGGGCCTCGTCGTAGATGAAGACGCTGGCCACCTCCAGCGCCAGGGCATAGCCGAAGCGGCTGCGGATCAGGTGCAGCATCAGATCGAAGCTGGGTGAGGCGCCGCCCGCGGTGAAGACCCGCCCGTCGATGACGAAGCGGTCCGGCAGCAGGTTCACCTCCGGAAAGCGCTGGCCGAAGTCCTCCAGATCTTCCCAGTGGGTGGTCGCCGCGCGCCCGTCCAGCAGGCCGGCGCGGGCCAGGAGCCAGCTGCCGGCCTCGATGCCGCCGAGGGCACGGAAGTTGCGCGCCGCCGCGCGCAGCCGGGTCAGAACCTCCCTGCCGGCATGGCGCTCCTGGTAAAACCCGGCGACGACGATGAGGACGTCGCCGGAAAGCTGGCGGGTAAGCGCGCCCTCGGCCGCCACCGGCACGCCGCAGGTGAGTGTCGCCGGGCTGCCGTCGGGCGTGACGATGCGCCAGGAGAACAGCGGGCGGCGTGCCAGGCGGTTGGCCGCGCGCAGAGGGTCCAGCGTCGATGCCAGCGACAGCATCGAGGAATCGGGCAGCAGCAGCAGGGTCACCGCGAGGGGATCGTCCGCGGGCGCAAAGATCGAGCTTTCGCTTTTCATCAATTTGTATTCGTAAATCGTCAATTCTAATTCGGCAAGGGCGTCATCATCGGGGGCCGGATGTCACACCGGCCCCAAAAGAAGATCGGAGAGAACCAGAGATGGCCCTGCAGCCCAGCCGCGACGTTTTCATCACCTGCGCCGTGACCGGCGCCGGCGACACCACCGGGCGCTCCGACAAGGTGCCGGTGACGCCGCGCCAGATCGCCGACGCCTGCATCGAGGCCGCTCAGGCCGGTGCCGCCGTGGTCCACATCCACGTGCGCAACCCGGAAACCGGCGGGCCGGCGCGCGCCCCGGCGCTCTATGCCGAGGCCGTCGGTTACATTAAGGACTCCGGCGTCGACATGGTGCTGAACCTGACCGCCGGCATGGGCGGCGACCTGACGCTGGGCAGCGTCGAGCAGCCGCTGCCGCCGTCCGGCAGCGGCACCGACATGGCCGGCGCCAGCGAGCGCCTGGACCACGTGCGCCAGATCCTGCCGGAGATCTGCACCATCGACTGCGGCACCATGAACTTCGGCGAGGGCGACTACATCATGACCAACACGCCGGCCATGCTGAAGGAGATGGCCCGGCAGGTTCAGGCGCTGGGCGTGCGCCCGGAGATCGAGGCCTTCGACACCGGCCACGTGCTGCTGGCCAAGTGGCTGAAGGACCAGGGGCTGATCGACGACCCGGTGATGATCCAGCTCTGCATGGGCATCCCCTGGGGCGCGCCGGACGACATTGCGACCCTCATGGCGATGACGGCCAACCTGCCCGACGACTGGGTGTTCTCGGCGTTCTCCATCGGCCGCAACCAGCTGCCCTACGCCGCCATGGCGGTGCTCGCCGGCGGTAACATCCGCGTCGGCCTGGAGGACAACATCTGGCTGGGCAAGGGCGTCCTGGCGACCAACGGCCAGCTCGTCGAGCGCGCGGCGACCATCGCCACGGCGATGGGCAGCCGACTCCTCGGCCCGGCCGAGGTGCGCGAGAAACTGAAGCTGCAGAAGCGCTGGTAGACCGATGAGCATCATCAAGAAGGCGGCCGCCATCGGCGGCGGCGTGATCGGCGCGGGCTGGGTCGCCCGCCTGCTGGAGAACGGCATCGACGTCGCGGTCTACGACCCGGCGCCGGAGGCCGAACGGCGCCTGCAGGCGGTGCTCGACAACGCCGAGCGCGCCTATGCCAAGCTGACCCTGGCGCCGCGCCGGTCCAAGGGCCGCCTCACCTTCGCGGCCAGCATCGCCGAGGCGGTGAGGAACGCCGAACTGATCGTCGAATCGGTTCCCGAGCGCCTGGACATCAAGCAGGCGGTCTACGCCGAAGTGGAGACCGCCGCCCTGCCGACCGCGCTCATCGCGTCCTCGACGTCCGGCATCCTGCCCAGCGATCTGCAGGCGAAGATGATGCTGCCCGAGCGTCTGCTCGTCGCTCATCCTTTTAATCCGGTCTACCTGCTGCCGCTGGTCGAGCTGGTCGGCGGTGCCAAGACGGCGCCGGTGACCATTGAGCGCGCCAAGGCGATCTACACCGCCCTCGGCATGCATCCGCTGCACATCAAGAAGGAGATCGAGGCCTTCGTGGCCGACCGGCTGCTCGAAGCGGTGTGGCGCGAGTGCCTCTGGCTGGTCACCGACGGCATCGCCACCACCGCGGAGATCGACGACGCCATCCGTTACGGATTCGGCCTGCGCTGGGCGCAGATGGGCATCTTCGAGACCTACCGCATCGCCGGCGGCGAGGCCGGCATGCGCCACTTCATGGCGCAGTTCGGCCCCTGTCTGAAGTGGCCCTGGACCAAGCTGACCAACGTGCCGGACTTCACCGACGAGCTGGTCGACCTGGTGTCCAGCCAGTCCGACGAACAGTCCGGCAAATACTCCATCCGCGAGCTGGAGCGTATCCGTGACGACAACCTCATCGCCATCCTGCAGGCGCTGAAGGTGAAGGACTGGGGCGCCGGCAAGGCGCTGGCGGCCTACGAGCGCGGTCTGGTCGACGCCGCCGGCGCCGCAGTGGCCGGGGCAGCAGACTTCGATCCCTCGCAGCCGGTCCCGACCCTCGACATGCGGGTACCGGCCGACTGGACCGACTACAACAACCACATGACCGAGAGCCGCTACCTGCAGTGTTTCGCCGACGCCAGCGACGCGCTGCTGCGGCTGATCGGCGTCGACGCCGACTACGTGACAAACGGCGGCTCCTACTTCACCGTCGAGACCCACATCCGCCACCTGGACGAGGTGGCGGCACTGGAGCCCGTGAAGGCGACCACCCAGGTCTTGGCAGCGGCGGGCAAGAAGCTGCATCTCTTCCACCGGCTCTATCACGAGGATGGGCGTCTGCTGGCAACCGGCGAGCACATGCTGATCCACGTCAGCCTGAAGACCCGCAGCGCCGCCGACCCGGCGCCGGCCATCGCCGCCAAGGCGGCTGAACTGGCGGCGGCCCACGCAAGGCTGGAACGTCCCGAAGGCACCGGCCGCGCCGTCGGCCAGGCCCGGTAGCACGAAAAGGGAGATTTCCGCGATGAACTTCGGTCTCAGCGAAGAACAGCAGATGATCGTCGACACCGTGCGCAGCTTCGTCGAGAACGAGCTCTACCCGCATGAGGCGCAGGTCGAGCGCGACCGCGCCGTGCCGCGCGAGCTGGGCCTGGAGATCGCGCGCAAGTGCCGCGACATCGGCTTCTTCGCCGCCAACATGCCGGAGGACGTCGGCGGCGGCGGTCTCGGCCATCTCGACTTCACCCTGCTGGAGCGTGAACTCGGCCGCGCCTCCATGGCGCTCACCGTGTTCTTCGGGCGGCCCTCCGGCATCCTCATGGCCTGCGAGGGCGAGCAGCGCGAGCGCTACCTGCTGCCCGCAGTGCGCGGCGACAAGTTCGACGCGCTCGCCATGTCCGAGCCCGATGCCGGCTCCGACGTGCGCGGCATGAAGTGCAGCGCACGGCCCGACGGCGACGACTGGATCGTCAACGGCAGCAAGCACTTCATCAGCCACGCCGACATCGCCGACTTCGTCATCGTCTTCATCGCCACCGGCGAGGAGGAAACCGCCGCCGGCACGAAAAAGAAGATCACCTGCTTTCTGGTCGACCGCGGCACCCCGGGCTTCGAGATCCTGAAGGGCTACAACTCGGTCTCGCACCACGGCTACCACAACTGCATCCTCAGCTTCGACAACTGCCGCCTGCCCAAGGGCCAGATCCTGGGCGAACTACACCGTGGCTTCGACATCGCCAACGACTGGCTCTACGCCACCCGCCTCACCGTCGCCACCATGGCGGTGGGCCGCGCGCGGCGCGCTTTCGACTATGCGGTCGGTTACGCCGCCGAGCGCAAGCAGTTCGGCCAGAAGATCGGCCGCTTCCAGGGCGTCTCCTTCAAGCTCGCCGACATGGTGACGGAGATCGATGCGGCGGACTGGCTGACGCTTTCCGCCGCCTGGCGCCTCGACCAGGGTCTGCCGGCGAACCGCGAGATCGCCTCTGCCAAGCTCTACGCCACCGAGATGCTGGCGCGCGTTACCGACGAGGCGATCCAGATCCACGGCGGCATGGGACTGATGGACGACCTTCCGCTGGAGCGCTTCTGGCGCGACGCCCGGGTCGAGCGCATTTGGGACGGCACCTCGGAGATCCAGCGCCACATCATCTCGCGCGAACTGCTGCGGCCGCTCGGATGCTGAGACCGCCGCGCTCCCTCGAACGCCTTTTGCGGCCCCGCACCATCGCCGTCATCGGCGGCGGCCCGGCGGCGGAGGTCGTGCGTCAATGCGATCGCATGGGCTACACCGGCGAGATCTGGCCGGTACATCCGGGTAAGGACGAAGTGGCCGGCCGCCGCGCCTACCGCTCGGTCGCTGACCTGCCCGGCGCGCCGGACGCCGCCTTCGTCGCGGTGAACAGGCACCTCACCATCGATGTGGTTCGCGAGCTTGCCGCGCGCGGGGCCGGCGGTGCCGTCTGCTACGCCTCCGGCTTCCGCGAGGCGGGCAGCGAGGACGCCGAGGGCGAGAGCCTGCAGGCGGCGTTGGTGGAGGCCGCCGGCGCCATGCCGATGATCGGCCCCAACTGCTACGGCATGATCAACTACGGCGACGGCGCCCTCTTGTGGCCCGATCAGCACGGCGGCCAGCGCCTCGCCAAGGACGCGCGCGGTGTCGCCATCGTCACGCAGTCGTCCAACATCGCCATCAACATGACCATGCAGCGCCGCGGCCTGCCGCTGGCCTACGTGATGACGGCCGGCAATCAGGCACAGACCGGCCTTTCGGAACTGGCGCTCGGACTGCTCGACGACCCGCGGGTCACCGCCTTGGGCCTGCACATCGAAGGCTTCGATTCCCTGACCGCCCTGGAGACCGTCGCCGCCAAGGCCCGCGCGCTGAAGAAGCCGGTGGTCGCCATGAAGCTCGGCCGCTCTGCACAGGCGCGCGCCGCGACGCTGTCGCACACCGCCTCGCTGGCGGGTTCCGATGCCGCCTCCGACGCCTTCCTGCGCCGCCTCGGCATCGCGCGGCTGAACTCGATCCCCGCCTTCCTGGAGACCCTGAAGCTGCTGCACGTCACCGGGCCGCTCGCGGGCTATGCCTTGTCGTCGATGAGCTGCTCGGGCGGCGAGGCCTCGGTCATGGCGGATTCCGCCGAAGGCCGGCGCGTCTTCTACCGCGCGCTGACCCCGGCACAGACCAGCGCCGCGAAGGCGACCCTCGGGCCGCTGGTGACGGTGGCCAATCCGCTCGACTATCACACCTTCATCTGGGCCGACGAGCCGGCGATGACGGCGACCTTCACCGCCATGGTCGGCGCCGGCTTCGACCTCAACCTCCTGGTGCTCGACTTTCCGCGCGGTGACCGCTGCGCCGACACCGACTGGTGGACGACCCTGCGCGCCTTCGAAGCCGCGCTGAAAGCTCACAGCGCCAAGGGCGCGGTGGTCGCCAGCCTGCCGGAGAACATCTCGGAGACACAGGCGGCGGACATTCTGGCACGCGGCCTGGTGCCGCTGGGCGGGATCGGCGAGGCGCTCGACGCGGCAGAAGCAGCCGCCGACATCGGCACCGCTTGGCGACGCGAGGCGCCGCCGCCGGTCGCGCTGGCGACGACGACCGGGGGCACGACCAAGACGCTCGACGAGGTCGCGGCCAAGGACCTGCTGGCGCGCCACGGCGTCGCCGTGCCGGCCGGCCACCGCGTCGCCAACGCCGAGGAGGCCATCGCAGCCGCAGAGGGCCTCGGCTACCCGGTGGCTTTGAAGGCCCTCGGCCTCGCCCACAAGACCGAGGCCGGCGGCGTGCACCTGAACCTCGCAGGCCCGGAGGCTTTGCGCAAAGCGGCCACGGCGCTGGCCGGCATCGGCAGCGGACTCTACGTCGAGCGCATGGTCGCCGACCCGCTCTCCGAGCTCATCGTCGGCATCACCGCCGACCCGCCCTTCGGCTTGGTGCTCACGCTGGGCAGTGGCGGCGTGCTGGTCGAGCTGCTGCGCGATACCGTCACCCTGCCGCTGCCGGCAACCCGCGCGGAGCTCGAAGCGGCCCTCGCGAACCTCAAGTCGGCCCCGCTCTTGGCCGGCTTCCGCGGCCGTGCCAAAGGCGATCTGGTGGCCGTGATCGAGACCATCGAGGCGGTGCAGCGCCTGGTATTGGCCGAGCAGGACGCCATCGTCGAACTGGAAATCAATCCCTTGATCGTGTCAGCCGAGGGCCGGGGCGCCTTCGCTGCCGACGCCCTGATCGTCAGGAAGGAGACATCCGATGCCTGATCCCGACTCCAATGTGATCCGCTGCCGCCGCGAGGGCGGCATTCTGGAGGTGACCCTCGACCGGCCCAAGGCCAACGCCATCGACCTCGCCACCAGCCGGCTGATGGGCGAGACCTTTAAGGCCTTCCGCGACAATCCGGAATTGCGCGTCGCCATTCTCACCACCGCCGGCGACAAGTTCTTCTCCGCCGGCTGGGACTTGAAGGCAGCGGCCGGCGGCGACGCGGTGGACGGCGACTACGGCGTCGGTGGCTTCGCCGGCCTGCAGGAGTTGCGCGGGCTCAACAAGCCGGTGATCGCGGCGGTGAACGGCATGGCCGTCGGCGGCGGCTTCGAGCTGGCTCTTTCCGCCGATCTCATCCTGGCAGCAGAGCACACCACCTTCGCGCTGCCGGAGATCCGCGCCGGCACCCTGGCCGACGCCGCGACGGTGAAGCTGCCCAAGCGCATGCCCTATCACATCGCCATGGACCTGCTGTTCACCGGCCGCTGGATGGATGCCCAGGAAGCGCACCGCTGGGGCCTGGTGAACGAGATCCTGCCGAAGGAAAAGCTGCTGGATCGCGTTTGGGAGATCGCCCGCCTGCTGGAGGGCGGACCGCCGCTGGTCTTCGCCGCCATCAAGGAGGTCGCGCGCGAGTCGGAGGCGCTGTCCTTCCAGGACGCCATGAACCGCATCACCAAGCGGCAGTTTCCGACGGTGGACCTGCTCTACGACAGCGAGGACCAGATGGAGGGTTTCCGCGCCTTCGCCGAGAAGCGTGACCCGAAGTGGAAGGGCCGCTAGCTACTCTTCCGTCGGCTCGAAGCGACGCCCGGCGCCGTCGTAGAACCAGTCGTCGGGATAGGGGTACCACCAGTCCTGCACCGCCGGCTCGGCATCGATGATGACCATCTTGGACTGGCGGAAGGCATCGAGCCCCTGGCGCCCGAGCTCGCGCCCCAGGCCGGACATCTTCCAGCCGCCAAAGGGCAGCGCGTCGTTGTCGATCAGCGGGTTGTTCACCCACACCATGCCCGCCTCCAGGGTCTCCGCGGCCTTCATCGCCTCGGCCAGCGAGGTGGTGAAGACCGAGGCGCCGAGGCCGAAGTCGGAAGCATTGGCGCGTTCCAGCGCCTCCTCGAAGGACGCGACTTTGCAGACGGCGGCGACCGGGCCGAAGATCTCTTCCTGCATGATCGGCATATCCGGGGTCACGCCGGTCAGGACGGTTGGCTCATAGAACCAGCCGGTGTTGAAGGCCGGCGGCACCCGCCCGCCGCAGACGGCGGTGGCGCCGGCGGCGACCGCCGCGTCGACCAGGCGGATCACCTTGTCGCGCGCGGCTGCGCTGACCAGCGGGCCGATCTCCGTTTGTCCCAGGCCTGGGCCGAGGCGCAGCTTCTTTGCCGCCTCGGCAAAACGCCCGACAAACTCGTCGTGCACCGCTTCGTGCACATAGAACCTTTCCGCCGAGGTGCAGATCTGGCCGGAGAGGTGGAAGGCGGCGGTGACGGCGCCGGGCACCGCGACGTCGAGCGGGGCGTGCGCCGAGATGATCATGGGATCGCTGCCGCCGGCCTCGATGACGCAGGGCTTCATCCGCTCGGCGCAGGCGACGGCGACCTTGCGGCCGGCTGCGACGCTGCCGGTGAAGGCGACCGCGTGAGTGCGCTTGGAGGCGATGAGGGCCTGCGCGGTCTCCGCGCCGCCGGGCAGGCAGGACACCAGGCCCGGTGCCAGCACGCGGAAGTGCTCCATGAACTTCAGGGTGCAGAGCGTCGTCGCCTCGGCCGGCTTCACGATGCAGGCATTGCCGGCGGCCAGCGACGCGGCGACGGTCCAGCACA
The DNA here is from genome assembly GCF_037652055.1 of Pelagibius sp. 7325. Taxonomy (NCBI): domain Bacteria; kingdom Pseudomonadati; phylum Pseudomonadota; class Alphaproteobacteria; order Rhodospirillales; family Rhodovibrionaceae; genus Pelagibius; species Pelagibius sp. 7325. The sequence goes on along the minus strand of NZ_JBBKAH010000002.1, from coordinate 1,336,050 downwards.
TCAAGAGGATCGGGAAATTGAACGGCATGATGTGCACCGAGACGCCGTAGGGCTCGTAACGGGAATGCTGGAAGGAGCCCGCCTGGGTGGTCCCCGCCACCTTGCCGGCCTCGTCGCGCGCCATCTCGGCGTAATAGCGGAAGATGCCGGCACAGTTCGCCAGCTCACCGGTCGCCTCGGGATAGGGCTTGCCCATCTCGCGCACCATCAGCAGCGCCACATCGTGAAAATCGCCTTGCTCGATGGAATCGGCGAGGCGGTGCAGCAGCGCCGCCCGGCTCTTGGCATCCAGGCGCTTCCAGGCCTTCTGCGCCGCGTTCGCCTCGGCCACCACCGCCGCGACATCGGAGGCATTGCAGCGCGCCGCCTGCCCGACCGTCTCCAGCGAGGCCGGGTCGATGACGGTAAAGGCCGCGCCGCTGCCCGGCGCGCGGAAGGCGTTGCCGGCGAAGAGGCAGGGTACCGCGGGATCGAAAGCGGCCATCATTGCGTGTCCGATCAGCGGATCATGTAGACCTTGCGCACGGTCTCGTGCACCCGGCAGGTGCCCTTCCATCCCTTGGGAAAAAAGGCGGCGGTGTCCGGCGTGATCTCGATCACCTCGCCTGACTCGTGCGTATAGGTGCAGCGCCCGGCGAGAAAATGGCAGAACTCGTCAGAGGTGACGTGGCAGTTCCAATATCCCGGCGTGCAGATCCAGATGCCGGATTCCGGCGACCCGCCCGGGCCCTTGTACAGCAGCTTGCCGGAGGTGCGGGACTCGCCTTCGATCATCGTCGGGATCGGTCCCCAGTCCACGGTGTCGGTGATGTCCAGCGGGTTGCGCATCACCGGGGTCGTCGTCTTGGTATCGGTCATCGTCTTCGTCCTCGTCAGCGCAGCATGTAGACGCTGCGGATCGTCTCGAATACTTCCACCGTGCCGGTCCAGTCCTCGCGGAAGTGCACCACCGTGCCGGGCGCGATGTCGATCACCTCGCCGTCGTCGCCCCGGTAAACCGCACGGCCTTCCACGAAGTGGCACATTTCGTCGCGCGGCAGGGTGAGCCGCCAGCTGCCTGGCGTGCAGATCCACAGACCCGCCTCCGGCAGGCCGTCCTCGCCCTTCCACAGCAGGCGCCCGCGGTTCATCGAGCGCCCGTCGATCGGCTCCAGGTGGCCGCCCCAGTCGGTCATCTCGCCGTTCCAGGTGGAGACGCCGTGGATGTGCGGGGCGGAGGATTTGAAATTCGCGCTCATCACACAAGCATGTAGAGGTTGCGCATGGTCTCGGTCACCTCGCATTCGCCGGTCCAGCCCTGGCGGAAGTGCACCACCGTACCCGGCGTCACCTCGATGACCTCGCCGTCGTCGGAGCGATAGGTCGCCCTTCCCGCGACAAAGTGGCAGAGTTCGTCCGCCGGCAGGCTGAGGCGCCAGCGCCCCGGCGTGCAGACCCAGAGGCCGACCTCGGGCCGCCCGCCCTCGCCCTTCCACAGCAGGCGCCCGCTGCTGCGGCTCTGTCCCGCCAGGGCATCCGGCTGGAGGCCCCAGTCAGCCAGACTCTCCGCCCACGTACGCGCACCCGGCAGGTGCGGCGCCGAGGATGCGAGGCTCGCCGGAAGATCATCCGTCGCCATCAGACGCCTTTCACCAGTTTGTCGAGCAGGCCGGCCGCCTTAGTCGGCCCATGGCGGCCCTGCATGTGGGCCGAGGTGGCGGCCAGCTTCGCCGCCATGTCCTTGTCGGTCAGCAGGCGGTTCACCGCCGCCTGCAGCTCTTCTTCGGTCCAGTTGGCGCGGTGCATGTGGAGTCCGTGCCCGGTCTCCTGCACGCGGGTCGCGTTGTCGTGGCCGTCCCACACGAAGGGCATGACGATCGCCGGCTTGCCGAAGTAGAGGCACTCGTTGAAGGAGTTGTTGCCGCCGTGGTGGATCGCCGCGTCGACCTGCTTGATGACGGAAGGCTGTGGAAACCAGCTCTCGATGTGGACGTTGGCCGGCAGATCGCCGTACTGGTCCTTGTAGTCGCCGACGTTCATCAGGACGCGCAGGGGCATCTTGCCCAGCGCGGCGACGAGGCGCTTCAACTGGCCGACGTCGCCGGACCCAAGGCTGCCGAAACTGACGTAGACCAGCGGCTTGTCGTTGTAGCCGCCGAAGTCCGGAATGTCGTAGGGCTTCTCTTCGCGGACGCAGCCTTCCAGATACTGGAACCGTGCCGGATCCAGCGGGTTGCGCCGCTTGAACTTCACCGGCTCCGGATAGAGCAGCAGGTTGAGGAAGGGCGAGGCCTCGAAGAACTCGCCCAGCTCATAGGGTTCCTCGCCGCAGTCCTTCAGGAAGGCGTTGAACTTGTCGTGGCAAGGCTTCACGACCTGCTTGAACCTGGCGTCGAACTTTTCGAAGCATGCGTGGTCGTTTTCGCCGCAGCCGGAAAGGTGCGGCGGGATATCGGGGTCGACGATCTCGTTCTCCGAGCAGGAGATGACGCGCACCCAGGCCTTGCCGTTTTCCCGCGCATAGCGCTTGATCGCCGGAAAAAGAATCACGTTGTCGACGCAGATGACGTCCGGCTTCACCTTGGCGAGCACGCCGGGCAGATCCTTCTCCGCCCAGATCGCCGTCTCGACGATGGCTTCCCAGCAGTCCTTTACGTAGGTGTCGAGCTGCTCGTAGGGCGTCTTGTTGAAGTTAGGGATATGACCGTTGATGAAATCGGACCAGTACTTCGCCATCTCCTCCGGCGGCATCGGCTCCGACATGTTCACCATGTGCTCGTCGAAGTCGTAACCGGCGTAGACGCCGGCCATGCCGGGGTCGGTGAGGAACACCGCCTTGTGGCCCAGCTTCTCGCAGGCCTGCGCGATCCCGACCGAATTGAGGGCCGGGCCGAATGCCGCCTCGGGGAAAAATGCGATGGTCTTCTTGTCGCTCATCTCGCTGCCTCGCTGTTCTGCTCTGCTTGTCTCATCGGTCTTCAGACCGCCAGGATGCGGGTGTGCGCCGCGTCCCAGCAGCACCAGACATCCAGGCCCGGACGCCAATCGCCGCCCTCCGCCTCGCCCGCCGGCAGGCGCACCAGCACCCGCTCGTTTCCTTCTTCGCCCGCGCCCTCGACCGCCAGATGCACGTTGAGGTCCTGGCCGTGGTAGGCAATGTCGACGATGCGGCCTGCTACGGCGTTTTCGGTGCCCTGCGGCCGCGCCGTCGCCAGGCGTAGCCGCTCCGGACGCACGGCGGCAACGGCCGCGCCGTTGGCCGAAGCCGCCTCCGCTGCCGTTCCCGCCAGAACACCACCACCGAAAGCGACGCCCTGCGAGGTGCGCGCTCCGGCAAAGAAGTTCATTTTGCCGATGAAGCCGGCGACGAAGCGACTGGTGGGAAACTCGTAGAGCTCGCGCGGGCTGCCGACCTGCATGGTTCTGCCGTCCCGCAGCACGGCGATGCGGTCGGCCATGACCAGCGCCTCCTCCTGATCGTGGGTCACGATCACGAAAGTGATGCCGATCTCATGCTGCATGCGTTTCAACTCAAGCTGCATCTGCTCACGCAGCTTCTTGTCGAGGGCGCCCAGAGGTTCGTCGAGCAGCAGCACGCGCGGGCGCTTCACCAGCGCGCGGGCCAGCGCCACGCGCTGGCGCTGGCCGCCGGAAAGGCTGTCGGGCTTGCGCCCGCCATAGGCCGCCAGCTCGGTCATCTCCAGCATCGCGCCGACGCGGCGTTTGATTTCATCCCGCCCGCAGCCATCCATCTCCAGTCCGTAAGCGATGTTCTGCGCCACCGTCATGTGCGGGAAGAGCGCGTATGACTGGAACATCAGGTTGACCGGGCGGCGGCTGGGCCGCACCGCCGTCATGTCCTGGCCGTCCAGCAGGATGCGGCCCTCATCGGGGCGCGCGAAGCCGGCGATCATGCGCAAGAGCGTGGTCTTGCCGCAGCCGGAAGGGCCCAGCAGCGCGAAGAACTCGTTTTCCGCCAGGTTCAGATCGACCGCATCGACCGCGATCACTTCGCCGAAGCGCTTGGTGAGACCCTGGATGGCGATGACGGTGCGGGCGTCAGTCTTCATACGCCGACCGCCCCCCTGTTCACGCGCTGCGCCAGCAGCACAAGGGTGAAGCTGACAAGCATGATCACCGTCGCCAAGGCATTGATCTCCGGCGTAACGCCGAAGCGGATCATGGAATAGATCTGCATCGGCAGCGTGGTGGACGACTGCCCCGCGCCCGCCGTGAAGTAGGCGATGATGAACTCGTCGACCGAGAGGGTGAAGGCCAGCATCGCACCGGCCAGCACGCCGGGAAAGATCATCGGCAGGATGATGCGTCGGAAAGTGGTGATCTCCGAGGCGCCGAGGTCGACCGAGGCCTCGAAGACCGCCCAGTCGAACTGCCGCAGGCGCGTGCGCACCACGGCGCAGACGAAGGCGATGTTGAAGACCACGTGGCTGAGGATGATCGAGTGCAGACCCAGCGTGAAATCGAGCAGCGTGAAGAACGACAGGAGGGCGATGGCCAGCACGATATCGGGAATGATCATCGGCGCGAAGAGCACCGCCTCCAGCGCCGCGCTGCGGCGGCGGTATTCCATGCCGATGGCCAGCAGCGCGCCCAGCAGCGTCGCCAGCAGCGTGGAGATCACGGCGACGATGAGGGTGTTGAGGGCGGCGTTGAGAATCGCCTTGTTGTCCAGAAGCGCGCCATACCATTCGACCGAGAACCCGCTCCACGCCGTCGGCAGGCCGGCGCGGTTGAAGCTCAACACCATGAGCACCGCGATCGGCAGGTAGAGAAAGAGGTAGACCAGGCGCAGGTGCGCGCCGAGCCAGAGTTTCGTGAGGCTAGGCATGCGCGGCACCACCCTCCCCTTGCGCCTTGCGCACCAGCAGCGCCTGGGAAAACAACAGCACCATCATGACGCCGATGAGCAGGAAGCTGAGGGTTGCGCCGAAAGGCCAGTCCCGCGCCGTCAGGAACTGGTCGTAGATGATGTTGCCGACCATCTGCAGGCGGCCGCCGCCCAGGAGGTCCGGAGTGATGAAGTTGCCGATGGAGAGCACGAAGACGAAGACCGCGCCGGCGGCGACGCCCGGCAACGTCAGCGGCAGGGTGACGCGCCAGAAAGTGCGCGGCGCGGAGGCACCGAGATCCTCCGAAGCTTCCAGCACCTCCGGATTGAGACGGCTGATGGAGGCGTAGATCGCCAGCACCACGAAGGGCAGGTAGTTGTAGACCAGGCCCGTCACGATGGCGAACTCGTTGTAGAGCAGCGGCAGCGGCGCCTCGATCAGGCCGAGGGAGCCGAGGCCCTTGTTGATGAGGCCCTCGCGGTTCAGCAACACGATCCAGGCATAGGTGCGGATCAGGTAGTTGCTCCAGAACGGCAGCATGACCAGCACCAGGTAGGCGGTCTGCCGCCGCGCCGGTGCGCGGGCGATGGCGTAGGCCGCCGGATAGCCGAGCAGCAGGGCGATGAGGGTGGCGAGCCCGGCGATCTTCGCCGAGGTGAGGAAGATCGAGAGGTAGAGCGGATCGACGGCGCGGGAGAAGTTCTCCAGGGTGAAGAGATAGTCGATGCCGCCGTAGACGCCGCGCTCGAAGAAGGCGAAGACGAAGACGATGCCGCAAGGCACGACGAGGAACAGCGCCAGCCAGGTAAGGCCGGGACCGAGCAGCAGCCAGTCTCTGAGGAGAGAGCGGGGCATCGTTATTCCCGGAAGGATGCCGCCGCCGCTCCCGGGGTCACCGATGGGAGCGGCGGCGGCCCTGCGTCCGGTCCTACCCTACCTAGTTGGACGCGAGGATTTCAGTGACGGTCTTGGAGAAGGCCTTCTGGCCCTGGCCGAGATCGCGCAGCTGTTCCTGCTTCAGCAGGTCTTCGGGGCTCATGGCGAGGTTGGGGAACTGCGTCAGCAGCGCCGGATCGAGTGCCTCCATGGCCGCCTTGTTCGGTACCTTGTAGAGGATGTTGGCGGGCACCCAGGCGCCGTTGTCGGCCTGCAGGATGAAGTCGATGAACTTCATGGCCGCGTCCTTGTTCTCGGACGCCGCGGTCACCACCATGGTGTCGACCCAGAGGTCGGAACCTTCCTGGGGAATGACGTACTTGATGTCGGCGTTCTCGGCGATACCGTAGTTGCACCAGCCGTCCCAGGCCTGCACCAGCGAGGCCTCGCCGGAGACCAGCTTGGCATAGAAGGTGGTGTCGTCGTAGGCCAGCAGGTCCTTCTTGGCGGCGATCAGCAGGTCCTTGGCGGCGGCGAGGTCGGCGTCGTCGGTGGAGTTCACCGACTTGCCCTCGGCCAGGAATGCGGCGGCCATCAGCCAGCGGTCGGTCGACAGCATGGTGACCTTGCCCTTCAACGCGTCGGCCGGCTTCAGCAGATCCATCCAGCTGTCCGGCGTTCCGCTGACCAGGTCGGCGCGGTAGCAGAGACCGGTGGTGCCCCAGGCGTAAGGCACCGAGACCGTGTTGCCGGGGTCGTATTCCAGCTTCATGGCCTCCGGATAGAGGTTCTTCATGTTGGGGATCTTCGCGTGGTCCAGCTCGGCGACCAGCCCCAGGTTCTTCAGCGCCTCGACAAAGGGCGAGGAGACGAACAGCACGTCGTAGCCCTTGCCCTTGCCGGCCACCACCTTGCCCATGATCTCCTCGTTGGTGGCATGCACCGCCAGCTCGGCCTCGATGCCGGTTTCCGCGGTGAAGCGCTCCAGCATGTCGGCCGGCATGTAGCCGTCCCAGTTGGAGATCACGATCTTGCCCGCCGCCCAGGCCGCCCCCGGGGCCGTGCCGGCCAGCGTCAGGACCGCCGCGCCGGTCAGCAGCGCGGAAGCCAACTTATTGAATTTTCCCATGTTTCCCTGTCTCCCATTCCCCGTAGCGTCGCTGATTTCCCTGCTGCCGGCGCGGTCGGCCGGTGATTCCGGCTCTGGCTGGCCGCGCGGGCCACGGCGCTTATGCTGTACTGATTTTGAAAAAAGTACAACAGACAACCGCAAGGCGGCCGGGTGGGAATCACCCCAAGGCTGGCGGCGGGAACCGGGCTACGGCCGAAGCAAGGCCGGGATCGCCCGCACCGCCGCCCCGTAGCCCTCGGCCCCCAGGCCGGCGATGACCGCCGTGGCGACCAGCGAGACGTAGGAGTGGTGGTAATGGGCTTCCCGCTTGTGGATGTTCGAGATGTGGACCTCGACGATGGGGCCGGGAAACATCTTCAGCGCGTCGAGCAGCGCGATGGAGGTAAAGGACCAGGCGGCGGGGTTGATGACGATGGCGGCGGCATCGTCGATGGCCTCGTGGATCCACGCGATGATCTCGCCCTCCAGGTTGGTTTGCCGGAAGTCGATGGCGAGTTCGGGGACCGCCGCACGGCACAGCGCCTCAATGTCGGCCAGGGTCGTGGTGCCGTAGATCTGCGGCTCGCGGGTGCCGAGGCGATTCAGATTGGGTCCATTCAGGACGAAGACGGGCTTTGCCATGGGAGCTCCTTCAGCCGTTGTAGCCGAGCAGTCGCGGCAGCCAGAGGACTACGTCGGGCACAAAAGTGATGATTGCCAGCGCGCAGAGCAGCGCGGCGAGGAACGGCAGGACGTCGCGGATGATGGCGAGCAGAGGCGCCTCGGCGACGCTGCCGACGACGAACAGCAGCAGGCCATAGGGCGGCGTGATCAGGCCGATCATCAGGTTGACCACCACGACGACGCCGAAATGCACCATGTCGATGCCGAGCACCTGCGCCATCGGGATGAAGATCGGCACGATGACCAGCAGGATGGTGATGCCTTCCAGCAAGCAGCCGAGAATCAGCAGAATCACGTTCACCATCAACAGAAAGCTCACCGCCGAGAGCTCGTAGTCGGCCAGAAAGGCGCTGAGATCGGCCGGGATGTTCTCGATGGTGACCACGTAGTTGAAGACCAGGGCGCCGCCGATGAGGATGCCGATGGAGGCGCTGGAGCGGGCGCTGGTCAGCACCGCCTCGTAGGCCTGCGCGAAGGTCACGTCGCGGTAGAGCACCAGGGAAATGAGGAATGCGTAGGCCGCGGCCACGGCGGCGGCCTCGGTCGGCGTGGTGATGCCGCCGTAGATGCCGCCGAGCAGGATGACCGGCATCATCAGGGCCGGGAAGGCGCGGAACGTGATTCGGGGCACCGCCCGCAGCGGCACCGCTTCTTCGACGGGAAAGCCGCGCAGCCGCGCCATGGCGCTGTTCAGGGCCATCAGCGCCGCCGCCATGAGTAGCCCCGGCACCGCGCCGCCCAGGAAGAGGTATCCGATGGAGGCATCGGAGACCAAGGCGAAGAGCACCATGGGAATGGACGGTGGAATGATCGGCCCGACCACCGCCGACGCTGCGGTGATAGCCGCCGCATAGCTGCGGGTGTAGCGCCCCTCGCGGGTCATCAGGCTGATGATCAGCCGGCCCACGCCGGCGGCATCGGCGATGGCCGAGCCCGACATGCCGGCGAAGATCACGCTCTGCACCACGTTCACGTGCCCCAGGCCGCCCCTGAAGCGGCCGACGATGGCATTGCAGAAGTGCAGCAGGCGGTTGGACAGGCTGCCGACGTTCATCAGCTCGGCGGACATGATGAACAGCGGAATCGCGAGCAGCACGAAGCTGCCGCGCAGCCCTTGCAGCAGCTGCTCGGCGGCAATGCTGAGGTCCTGCCCGGCGACCAGCAGATAGACGATCGAGCCGGCGATCATCGCGTAGCCGACCGGCAGCCCCAGGATCGCAAGGGCGACGATCGCCATGAGGCAGACGGAAAAGGGGCTCACCGGCGCTATTCTTCCCTATGGAGAGCGAGGTCGGCCGTCTCGGGTGACTTCCCCTGCAGCGCCGCTCCGATCCGGTAGAGGCAACGCCCGATCACGGCGAGGGCGAAGAGAATGTAGATGGAGAAGGCGTAGTCGAGGCGCAGGTCGATGTAGGAAACGCTCTCAACCCGCATGAAGGTCACGTAGTCCACCACGGCGGGCAGGGAGATCGCGAACACCCCGGCCAGGACCACACCCGCGATCACGACGAAGCCGCGGCGCAGGCGCGGAGAGACCGTGCTGAAGAGGATGTCGAAACGGATCTCGTCGCGTTCGCGCACCACGAAGGCGGCCCCCCAGAGCACCAGCCACATCCAGGCGAGGGTGCTGACCTCCAGGGTCCAGCCGACCGGCCAGCCGAGCACATAGCGGAAGACGATCTGCAGGATGAAGGAGACGAAGACCACCGCCAACAGCGCCGCCGCGATGTTTTCGGCGCGGCGGCGCAGCCAGCCTGCCAGCTTTAAGAGCCTGCCCCTCATTCCCGCAGTCTCCCTACGCGACGCGGCGACGCCGTCCGGGCCGCGTGATCCTGCCGCTCGGCAAGACGTGCTTCACGCGGACTCCGCGACAGCTTCCATAGCACGGCGGCTTTCACAGCAACGCTGCGGCGAGCCTCTTTCCTTAGAGGGCGTTAATCTTGTCCAGCATGCCCTCCGGCCAGTCCTTGGCAAAATCGGACTCCAGGTACATCTGCTGAGCGTGCCTGCGGAAGGCATCGAGGTCCGGCTCGTAGACCTTCAGCCCCTCGTTCTTGAAAAACTGGACAAGGCGGGCTTCCTCGTCGAGATGCTTCTGGGTGCTCCAGTCGACTGCCTTCTCGACTTCGCTTTCAAGCGTTCGACGCTGTTCGTCGGAAAGCGCCTTCCAGGTCTCGCCGGAAACGGCGAAGAGATCGTAGCCGATCAGGTGGCTGGTCAGCACGATCTGCGACGTCACCTCGTAGAACTTCATGTTGTAGTCGTTCGGCAAGGGATTGTCCTGACCGTCGATGGCACCGGTCTGCAGGCCGGTGTAGACCTCCGAGTAGGCCATCGGCGTCGGGTTCGCGCCGAGCGCGCTACCGAGGAACTGCCAGGCGTCGCCGCCGGGCATGCGCAGCTTGATGCCGGCCATGTCGGCCGGGGTCTCGATGGTCTTCTCCGGCTTGAGGTTGACCTGCCGCGCGCCAAAGTAGACGGGCGCGATGATGTGAATACCGAGCTTTTCCTCGGCCATGGCCTTCATTTCCTGGCCGGCCTCGCTCTCGAAGAACTGCTTGAGATGGCCCGCGTCGCGGAACAGATAGGCGGCGGTCAGGATCGACCAGGACGGCAGCTGCTTGGCGATGTCCTGCGGTGCGACGATGCCGGTTTCCAGGTTGCCGCGCTGCAGGGCCACCAGCTCTGTGCCCTGTTTGAAGAGGGTGGCGCCGAAGTGCGGCTGGAAAGTGAAGTCGCCGGACAGCGCCTCGCCAAGCTGGCGCATGGCGTCGGCGCGGATGTCCGTGTCGCTGAACACTGCCGCGAACTTGAGGACGGGCTTGTCCTGCGCGGCGGCACCGCTCGCGACGCCGGCGGTCAGGGCCCCGGCGCCCAGCGCCACGCCCAGGAACAGCGCAAAGCGCCGTGAAACAGCTGAATTCATGGTCATTCCTCCCTATGGCGGCGGGTCGAACGGACTTGCCATGCCCGCCTTTGAAAGGAAGAATGGACGAACTAGTTAGTTTATGTCAATGGTCCTCGTTCCTGGGCCTGCCGGGGGACGGGCCCGGCTGTCCAGACTGGCGATCGCTACTGGGCTTGGTGCGGCGCCGCCTCTAAAGTCGGCACGACTGTTTGGGGTTCAGTTGAGGGACAAAGGAATGGCCGTCGAAACGATGAAGAAGGGCGCCGCAACGGGTCGGACCAACGACCCGGAAGGGACAAGGCGCAACATCATTGAGGTAGCGACCGAAGAATTCGCCCACCGCGGACTCTCGGGCGCGCGGATCGACGAGATCGCCGCGAAGACAAAGTGCAGCAAGCGGATGATCTACTACTACTTCGAGAGCAAGGAAGGCCTCTATCTCCGTGTGCTGGAGGCCGCCTACAGCAAGGTGCGTCACTTCGAGGCGGATCTGCATCTTGATGACCTGGAGCCGGTGGCGGCGCTGGAGCGGCTGGTCCGTTTCACCTTCGACCACCACAACAGTAACGAGGACTTCATCCGCCTCGTCATGATCGAGAACATCCACCACGCGGAGTACCTGGCGCAGTCCTCCGCGATCCGGAAGCTGAACCTCGCGGCGATCGACGCCATCGGCCGCCTGCTGGAGCGCGGGGTGCGCGAGGGGGCTTTCCGCGCAGGCATCGACCCCATCGAACTGCACTGGAAGATCAGCGCGCTCTGCTTCTTCAACGTTTCCAACCGTTCGACCTTCTCCAGCATCTTCAAGCGCGACCTGGCTTCACCGCAGTCGCTGGCTTCGCTGCGCGAAGGCATCGTCGATATGATCGTGCGGCATGTTGAAAAGCGATGAGCGCGGCAAGGGCCTGCGGCCTGAGCGCAAGAGCTCCCGTGCAGGCGCGCCGCCCCTGAAGCTCGGGCTGATCGGCGACAACATCGCCCACTCGAAAGCGCCGCTGCTGCATAGCCTGGCCGGTCAGCTCGCCGGCATCGCCGTCAGTTACGAGCGTCTCGTGCCGCGCGAGATCGGCCTCGGCTTCGACGATCTCTTCGCGCGATGTGAGGCGGACGGCTATCGCGGGCTCAACATTACCTATCCCTACAAAGAAAAGGCAGCGCGCCGAGTCCGCGTCGAGGATCCGCTGGTCCGCGCCATGGGGGCCATCAACACCGTGATCTTCGAACCGGACGGGGCGCACGGTTTCAACACCGATTACAGCGGCTTCATCGCCGCCTACCGCCAGGTCCGCGGCACGGACGGCGCCGGCCGCGTCGGGCTGTTCGGCGCCGGCGGGGTGGGCAAGGCGGTGGCTTTCGGCCTGCTCAAACTCGGTGTGCAAGCGCTGTGCATCGTCGATCTGGACCGCGCCAAGGCCGCGGATCTGGAAGCGCGCCTGGGCGCCGCCGCGCCGGGGCTGCCGGTAACCCTCGCGGACAGCGTGGAAGGGTTGCCGGACAGGATCGACGGCGTCATCAACTGCACGCCGGTCGGCATGGTCGGATACGGGGGAACGCCGCTGCCGAGAGCGCGGATGGGCGGCCCCGGCTGGGCCTTCGATGCCGTCTACACGCCGCTCGACACGCAGTTCCTGACCGAGGCCGCCGCCGAGGGCCGCACGATCATCAGCGGCTACGAGCTGTTCTTCCACCAGGGTGTCGACGCCTGGCGGCTCTTCGCGGACTGCCCGGTCGATCCGACACAACTGCGCCGCCTTCTGGGCGAGTCCGGTGCGGGACCGCAAGCGTGAATAGCGCCGCCCTCTAACGACTTCCGCGGAAAGGGACCTATGCGTAGCTCCATCGCGACCGTTTCGATCTCAGGAGACTTCGAGGAGAAGCTGGCCGCCATTGCCGCTGCCGGCTTCGACGGCATCGAGATCTTCGAGAACGACTTTCTCGCCTTCGACGGCTCGCCGCGCGAGGCGGGCCAGCTGGTGCGCGACCACAGGCTGGAAATCATGCTGTTCCAGCCGTTCCGCGACTTCGAGGGCATGCCGGAGCCGCAACGCGACCGCGCTTTCGAACGGGCCGAGCGCAAGTTCGACCTGATGGGCGAGCTGGGCGCAGAGCTCATGCTGGTTTGCTCCAACGTCTCGTCGCTGTCGCTCGGCGGCATCGACCGCGCCGCCGCCGACTTCGCCGAACTCGGCGAACGCGCCGCCGCGCGCGGCATCCGCATCGGCTACGAGGCGCTGGCCTGGGGCCGCCACGTCAGCGACCACCGCGACGCCTGGGAGATCGTGCGCCGCGCCGATCATCCGAATATCGGCCTCATCCTCGATTCCTTCCATACCCTGGCGCGCGACCTCGACCCGGATTCCATCCGCTCCATCCCAGGCGACCGCATCTTCTTCGTGCAGCTGGCCGATGCGCCGCGCATCGACATGGATCTGCTGTATTGGAGCCGCCACTTCCGCAACATGCCGGGCGAGGGCGACCTGGATGTCACCGGCTTCATGCAGGCGGTCGCCGCCACCGGCTACGACGGCGTGGTTTCGCTCGAAATCTTCAACGACCAGTTCCGCGGCGGCTCGCCTAAGACCATCTCCGTCGACGGCCACCGCTCGCTGCTCTACCTGATGGACCGGGTGAAACGTCGGGAGCCCGGCATCGCCATCTCGGTGCCGGCCATGCCGGACCGGGTGCCGGTCTCCGGCATCGAGTTCATCGAGTTCGCCGCCGACGAGCGCGAAGGTGACGAACTCGGCAACCTGCTGCGCGCCCTGGGCTTCCGCCGCGCCGGCCGCCACATCGCCAAGGACGTCGAACTGTGGCGTCAGGGCGGCATCAACATCGTGATCAACACCGAGCGCGAGGGCTTCGCCCACTCCTCCTACCTGGTGCACGGCACCAGCGTCTGCGACCTGGGCCTGAAGGTCGAGGATGCCGCCGCCACGGTGGAGCGCGCCCGCACGCTCGGCGCCAGCCTCTTCGATCAGCCGGTCGGCCCCGGCGAGTTGAAGATCCCCGCCATCCGCGGGGTCGGCGGCGGCATCATGCACTTCATCGACGACCGCAGCGATCTCGGCCGGGTGTGGGAGATCGAGTTCGAGTCGATGGACGATCCGGAGGCGTCGACGGACGCCGGCCTCATAGCCGTCGACCACATCGCCCAGACGATGAACTACGAGGAGATGCTGACTTGGCTGCTGTTCTACACCGCGATCTTCAGGACCCATAAAACACCGATGGTCGACGTCGTCGACCCCGCCGGCCTGGTGCGCAGCCAGGTCATCGAGAACGCCGAGGGCAGCCTGCGCATCACGCTCAACGGTGCCGAGAATCGCAAGACCCTGGCCGGACGCTTCATTACCGAGAGCTTTGGCTCCGCCGTCCAGCACCTCGCCTTCAAGACCGGCAATATCTTCGCCACCGCCGCACAGCTGGCGAAGAACGGCTTCACGCCGCTGGCGATCTCGCCCAATTACTACGACGATCTGGAAGCACGCTTCGCCCTCGACGCCGACCTGCTGGACCGCCTGAAGGCCGCCAACATCCTCTACGACCGCGACGAGCACGGCGAGTACTTCCAGCTCTACGGGCCCAACTACGGCGAAGGCTTCTTCTTCGAGATCGTCGAACGGCGCGGCGGCTACCGCGGCTACGGCGCCGCAAACGCCCAGTTCCGTATCGCCGCCCAGAAACGCGCGCTGGAGACCAATCCGGCGGTGCGCCGCTAGACTCTTGTCAGCCGCCGGTGCGCCAGGGCGCGCACCTTGTCGAAGTTGGGGCGGATTTCCTGCGACACCGCGATGTGGCGGCGCAGCAGCTCGGCGGCGCGCCGAAAGTCGCCGGCCTCGAAGGCATCGAGAATGGCCAGATGCTCGTGGCAGGACGCGCTGAGCCGTTCGCGGTCGTTGTAGTTCTCGTACTCGCTCAACCGCCTCAGGCGGGTCTGCAAGCGGATCGCGTGTGCGAGGAAGCGGTTGCCGCAGAAGTCGCCGATGGCCTCGTGGAAGGCGGCGTCGGCCTCGAAGAGAGCCGCCATGGGCACGGTCTCGATGCCGGCGCGCAGCAGGTCCTCGTGGCGCGCGCGCAGCTGCTTCATGCGCTTGGGGTCGGGGCGGAAGCCCGGCTCCAGCACGGCGGCCGGTTCGACCAGAATCCGGAAACGGTAGCTCTCCTCGTAGGCCCTGGCATCGTTCAGCACCGGCCCGAAGAGGTAGCCGCGACCCGGCGCCCGCTCGATGACGCCGTCCTCCGACATCTGCGCCAGCACCCGGTTGGCGGTGGCTCGGTCGCAGTCGTAGCGGCGCATGACGTCGCTGACCGCGACCTGCGGCGGGATGAGGTTGGCAAAGCGCGCGCGCACCAGGTCGCGATAGATCACCGCCTCCTCAGGCTCCGGCAGGGCAATGGCGGCGAAGGCCGGTCCGTCGCTGTCCAGGGCGAGGGAGTATCCCTGCCCCGGCGCCAGCTTCACCGCGCCGCGGTCCTTCAGCAGGGCCAGCGCCGCGCGCACCGGCGAGCGCGAGACGCCCAGACGCTCGGCCAGCTTCACCTCCGGCAGGTGGGTGCCGGCGGCCAGGCCGTCGCGCCGGGCGATCTCGAGGATCTGCCGCGCCAGTGCCGTGGTCTTCGCCCGGGGAGCCGTCATCCGCCTAAGGTCCAGGGGTTGCGAAAGGGGACGGTTACTCTAGGCCCTGGGAGAGGAAAGGAAAATCCCGCTATCAGGCGTTCCTGGGGGCCGGCTTGATGACGGCGGAGCCGGTGGCATGGGAGGGCGACGGCCGGCCCTCCGCCAGGCACTGCGCCTCGCGCTCAGCGATGCGGCGATCGATGTCGGCGCGGTCGAGGGCACCGGAGGGGTTGCCGGCGGTCGGCAGCAGTTCGGCAAACAGCAGGAAGCGCTCCTGGGCCACGGCGTAGAGCCGCCGCAGTTCCGGCAGCGGGTCGGCATGGTCGTCGCTGCGGATGTCGAGCCAGGGATAGGCCTCGCCGTGGACGATCTTCAGCGCCGCCGACTGCCTGCCGCGCTTATCGCCGCCGGCCGCCTCGCCCGCCTCCATCGCGGTCAGCAGGCGCTCGACGAAGGGCAGGCCGAGGTTCGCCCGGTAGGCCTCGAAGGTCGCCGCCACCACCTGGGGCCCGGCCAGCATATTGCCGGCGACCGAGACGCCGTCACCCACGCGATGCCCGGCCCAGTCGATGCAGCTCTCGCCGGTGAAGGCGGCGGCGCGGCCCTGCCCGTCGACCAGGTGGACCTGGCGGTGCTGCCGCCCCGCGTCGCGCTCGGTCACCGCCTTTAGAACCTCATCCGCGTTTCCGCCCTGCGCCAGCAGATCGATCCCGTCGGTGCCGTAGAGCGGATTGACGAAGGCCTGCGTGGCGATGGCGCCGATGCCGCCGCGCAGGTGCGGCACCAGCGCGCCGACCGCGAAGAAACGGCTGGCGACGGCGACGCCGTAGGCCCCGGTCTCCGCATCGCGGGCGACGATGGAATAGGTCACGGCAGCGTCTCCCCTTTTCCTAGCGGCCGATGGCGTAGGCCTGCATGAGGCGCGGCGTCGCCGCCGCCTTCAGGATGCCGTCGGCCTCGCGCCTGGCGCCGGTGAGGCGGCCGACCGACCATGGCTCCGCCTCCTCGATCGAGTGGCCGAGTTGGCGCAGCACGTCCAGCGTCGCCGTGCCGACGTTCTTCTCCACCATGATGTGGCCGGGCTGACGCTGGCGCGGATAGAACGAGGCCGGGAAGTGGGTGGTGTGGAACAACGGCAGGTCGATGGCCTCCTGCAGGTTGAGGCCATGGTGGGCGACGCGCAGAAAGAAGGGCAGCTGCCACTGGTCCTGCTGGTCGCCGCCGGGGGTGCCGAAGGCAAAGCACGGCCGCCCCTCGAAGAGCGCGAGGCTGGGCGTCAGCGTCGTGCGCGGACGCTTGCCGGGCGCCAGCGAGGTCGGCAGCCCTTCGGTCAGCCAGAACATCTGGGCGCGCGAGTTCATCTGGAAGCCGAGGCCCGGGATGCTGGGCGAGGACTGCAGCCAGCCGCCGGACGGCGTGGTCGAGACCATGTTGCCCCAGCGGTCGATGACGTCGATGTGCACGGTGTCGCCGGGTTTCTCCGCCGCGAGGAACTCCGCGTGGGACTGTTCCGCCAGGTGCGCCATGGTCGGCTCGTAGACCCCGGTCTTCGAGATGCCGGCGGCCTCGATCACCGCCATGGTGCGCGCCAGCTGGTCTTCGTAGCCCGGCACGGTGCCGGGACGCAGGTCATGGGAGGCGCGGTCGGAGATGAGCTGGCGGCGTTCGGCGTTGTAGGCGTCCGACAGCAGGTGATCCATCGGGATATCCGCGAAGGCCGGGTCGCCGTAGTAGATCTCGCGGTCGGCATAGGCGAGTTTCATCGCCTCGACCGACAGATGGATGAATTCGGGTCCGGCCGGGTCGAGCGAGGCGATGTCGAAGCCCTTGAGCAGGGCGAGGGCCTGCAGCAGCACCGGCCCCTGGCCCCATGGCCCCGTCTTGCAAACGGTCCAGCCATGATAGTCGTAGCTCTGCGGCGGCTCGACGGTGGCGCTGTAGCCGGCAAGGTCGTCGCCGCTCAGCACGCCTTTGTTGATGCTTTCCAGATCGTTGCCGTCGCGCAGCTCGGCATCACGGAAAAAGCCGTCGATCGCCTCGGCGATGAAGCCGCGGTAGAAGGTATCGCGCGCGCGCTCGATCTGCTGCTCGCGGCCCGAAGCGCTCTCCGCTTCGCGCAGCAGCCGCTTCCAGGTCTGCGCCAGCGCCGGATTGCGGAACAGGCTGCGCGGCGCCGGGGCCGAGCCGCCCGGCAACCAGACCTCGGCGGAGGTCGGCCAGTCGGCGCGGAAAAAGCCGGCAAGGCCGGCGATGGTATCGGCGACGCGGGGCAGCATCGGATGGCCGTGCTCGGCATAGTGGATCGCCGGCTCCAGCACCTCGCGGACGCTCATGGTTCCGTAGTCGCGCAGCATCAGCATCCAGGCGTCGAAGGCGCCGGGAATTACGGTGGCCAGCAGGCCGGAGCCGGGAATGAGATCGACGCCGACACTCTTGTAGTGGTCGATGGTCGCCTTGGCCGGGGCCGGGCCCTGGCCGCAGATGACCTCCACCTTGTCCTTGGCGGTGCTGTAGATCACCGCCGGCATGTCGCCGCCGGGGCCGTTCAGGTTGGGCTCGACGATCTGCAGCGCGAACCCGGTGGCGACGGCGGCATCGAAGGCGTTGCCGCCGCGCTCCAGAATGCTCATGCCGACAGCGGAGGCGATCCAGTGCGTGGAGGTAACGACGCCGAAGGTGCCGGCGATTTCAGGCCGTGTGGTGAAGGTGGACATCTCTTATCCCAATAGATCTATCGTTCTTGAAAACAGAAAGGGTATGCGGGGTCAGGTTTCTTTCGGATCCAGCGCGTCGCGCAGGCCGTCGCCCAGCAGGTTGAAGCCGAGCACGACCAGGAAGATCGCCGCCCCCGGCCACCAGGCCATCCAGGGGGCCTGGGTCAGGAAGTTCTTCGCCACGTTCAGCATGGAACCCCAGCTTGGCGCCGGCGGCTGCTGGCCAAGGCCAAGGAAGGAAAGCGCTGCCTCCAGGATGATCGCCGTGGCAATGGTCAGCGTCGCCTGCACCAGCACCGGCGCGAAGACGTTCGGCAGGATGTAGCGCAGCATGATGGCGAAGTGCGTGAGGCCGATGGCGCGCGCGCCCTCGACGTAATCCTCGGTCTTCACGCTGAGGACCTGGCCGCGCGTCAGGCGCACGAAGATCGGCATCGCCGCGAGGCCGATGGCGATCATCGCGTTGGTGAGGCTGGGGCCCAGGAAAGCAGCGAGCGCGACCGCCAGAATGAGGAAAGGCATCGCCAGCAGGGCGTCGGTGACGCGCGAGACCACCTGGTCGATCCAGCCGCCGAAGTAGCCGGCGACGAGGCCGAAGGGAACGCCCAGCGCCACCGCCAGCAGCACCGAGATGACGCCGGCGATGAGCGAGGCGCGGGCACCCCAGATCATGCGCGAGAAGATGTCGCGGCCGATCTCGTCGGTGCCCAGCAGGTACTCCGCCGACGGCGCCTTGCGCACCGCCGACCAGCTGGTCGCCGCCGGATCGGCGATCGGCAACACCGGCGCCAAGAGCGCCACGGTGACGAAGAAAGCGACGATCACGAAACCGACCAGCGCGCTTCGGTGCGAGCGCAGCTTGCGCCAGCTGCGGCTGCCGCCGCGGTAGGCCGGTGCCGGCGTTTCGCTGACGGCGCTCACAGCGAGGCCCTCATGCGCGGGTTGACCACGAAGTAGAGGACGTCGGCCACCAGGTTGACCAGGATGACACCGGCCGCGGCGCAGAGCACCACGCCCTGCACCACCGCGTAGTCGCGGGTGAAGACGGCGTCGACGATCAGCTTGCCGAAGCCGGGGATGGTGAAGATCTGCTCGGTCAGCACGGCGCCGCCCAGCAGTTCGCCGAACAGCAGCGCGGTCAGCGTCACGATCGGCAGCAGCGCGTTGCGGAAGGCGTGCTTCAGGATCACCGGCACCTCGCGGATACCCTTGGCCCGGGCGGTGCGCACGTAGTCGGCCTTGAGGACGCCCAGCATGGCCGAGCGGGTGTGGCGCATCAGCGTCGCCGCCAGGGCGGTGCCCAGCACGAAGGCCGGCATGATCATGGTCTCCAGCGAGCGCAGGGGATCGACGAAGGGCGACTCGTAGCCCGAGGCCGGCAGCCAGCCGAGCTGTACCGAGACCAGCAGGATCAGCATGATGCCGAGCCAGAAATTGGGAATGGAAAGGCCGGAGAGCGCCACGATGTTGGCGGCGTAGTCGATCGCCGTGCCCTTTTTCACCGCCGAGAGGATGCCGGCGGGCACGCCGATGACGAAGGCGATGATGAGCGCCATGGCGGCGAGCTGAATGGTCACCGGCAGCTTGTCGCCGATGAGGGTCAGCACCGGCTGGTTGGTGCGCAGTGACACGCCCATGTCGCCCTGCACCACGCCCTGCACCCAGTAGGCGTACTGGGTGATGATGGGTTCGTTCAGGTGATACTTCTCGCGCACGAACTCGATTGCCGCCGGATCGCGGTCCTCGCCGGCCAGGATCAGCGCCGGGTCGCCCGGCAGCAGCTTCTGCAGGGTGAAGACGAAGACCGACACCAGGATCAGCGTCGGCACCGCGATGGCGAGGCGTCTGAGGATGAAGGACAGCATGGGGCTGGGTGTCCGCGCGGCAGAAGGAAGCGGGGGCCGGCGCGAGACCGGCCCCCGCAGGACTTACGATTTGAACTTCACGTTCTCCAGGCGGATCATGCCGTCCGGATAGGCGACGAAGCCCTCGACCTTCTCGTCCAGCGCCCAGATCCAGGTCTGGTGGTAGAGGTAGATGATCGGCAGGTCCTTGGCGAGGATCTCACGCGCTGCGTCGTACTTCGCCTTGCGATCGGCCTCGTCGGTGCTGGTGCGCGCCGCGTCCAGCAGCTTGTCGACCTCCGGGTTGCAGTACTTGGAGTCGTTGATGCCGCCCTTGCAGGTCATGAACTGGTGGATGTTGCCGTCGGGATCGACGCGGCCCGACCAGCCGACCTGGCTGGCCTGGTAGTTGCCGGCGGTCTGCTCCTGCAGCAGGGTGGCGAACTCCATCGACTTCAGGGAGATGTTGAAGCCGGCTTCCGCCGCCATGGCCTGCACCACCTGCATGACCTGGGTCTGCACCGGGTTGTTGGCGACCTGGACTTCCAGGTCGAAGCTTTCGAAGCCGGCCTCCTTCATCAGCGCCTTGGCTTTTTCGACGTCGCGCGCCGGGACCGGCACGTCCTTGTCGTACCACGGGCTGGTCGGCGGGAAGGGCTGGTTGCCGGCGGCGAAGACGCCCTCGAAGACCACCTGGTTGAGGGCCTCGCGGTCGATCGACAGCTCGAGCGCCTGACGCAGGCGGGCGTCCTCGCCGAAGGGGTTCTTCGCCCGGTCGCCGTTGCCGACGTTGATGGTGATGCCCTGGTAACCGAGACTCACCGCTTCGGCATACTGCAGGTTGGCGTCACTCTTCACCCCGGCGGCGTCGGGCGCGGCCAGGCGCTCCAGCATGTCGAGGTCGCCGGAGCGCAGGTTGGCGAGACGCACCGTGGTGTCCGGGATCGGCAGGAAGGTCACCTTGTCGAAGTGGAAAGCGTCCGCGTTCCAGTAGTCGGTGAACTTCTCCAGCACGATACGGTCCTGCTGGATGCGCTCGACGAACTTGAAGGGTCCGGAGCAGATCGGCTTGTTGCCGAAGTCGGCGCCGGCGGCCGCCGCGGCGGTCGGCGACACCATCATGCCGGCGCGGTCGGCGAGCTGAGCCAGCAGCGTCGCGTCCGGCGCGGCCAGGGTCATCTCCACCTGGTACGGCCCGCTCGCGGTAACGCTCTCGATCGACTTCACCTCGCTCTTGCGGCGGCTTTCCGGCATGTTCTTGGAGCGCTCAATGTTCGCTACCACCGCTTCGGCATTGAACGGCGTGCCGTCGTGGAAGGTGACGCCTTCGCGCAGGTCCATGGTGAGGGTCAGGCCATCGGCCGACCACTTCCAGCCGGTCGCCAGCTGCGGGATGATCTTGAGCTCCGGCGTGATGTCGACCAGCTTGTCGCACAACGAGGTGTAGACGATGCGGCCGACGAAGGTGCGCGACTGATCGGGGTCGAGCACGTCCGGATCTTCCTGCAAGCCGATGCGCAGATCCGCCGCGGCGGCGGATTGGGTGAGCAGGGGCGATGCGACGGCGCTGCCGGCGAGCAGCGCAGCAAGCAGTAGTTTATGCATTCTGCGGTTCTCCTCTTTGTGATTGCGACCCGGCAGCCGGGGCTGTCCGAAGCCTCTCCTGTTGTTCACTTCTCTCCTGATACAACGCGAAACGCCGCTCGGCCGCGGGCGAGCGCGGCGGCTCCCGGCGCAGCTCCGGCGCGGCCTCGGCGGCCTCGCGCCAGTGGTGACAAGCGACCAAGCGGCCCTCCCCGACAGCGGCCAGAGCGGGCTTGCGCTCGGCGCAGAGGGACGTCGCCAGCGGACAGCGGGTGTGAAAGCGGCAGCCCGGCGGCGGCGCCAGCGGCGAGGGCACGTCGCCCTTGAGGCCGGCTTGCATGGCCGGGACATGGGGCGAGGCCACCGGAATCGCGCGCATCAGCGCCTGGGTATAGGGATGCAGCGGGCGCGCGTAGAGGTCATCGGTCTCCGCCAGCTCGACGATCTCGCCGAGATACATGACGGCGACCCGGTCGCTCATGTGGCGGATCACCGCCAGGTCGTGGGCGATGAGGATAAGGGTGAGGTGGAACTCCTCCTTCAGGTCCTCCAGTAGGTTGATGACCTGCGCCTGGATCGAGACGTCGAGCGCCGAGACCGGCTCGTCACCGATCACCACCTTGGGGCCGCTGGCCAGCGCCCGGGCGATGCCGATGCGCTGGCGCTGGCCGCCGGAAAATTCGTGCGGGTAGCGGCCGGCGAATTCCGGGCTGAGGCCGACGCGCTCCAGCAGCTGGGCGACGCGGCGCCGCCGTTCGGCCCGGTTGCCCAGGCCATGGACACGCAGCGGCTCCTCGATGAGAGCCCCCACCGTCATGCGCGGGTTCAATGAGGAGAACGGGTCCTGAAAAACGAACTGCAGGTCGCGGCGCAGGCCACGCATTTCGGAGTCCGACAGGGCGGCGATGTCGCGCCCCTCGTAGATCACCGCGCCGGAGGTCGGCCGCAGCAGGCGCACCAGCAGGCGTGCCAGGGTCGACTTGCCGCAGCCGCTTTCGCCGACCACCGCCAGGGTTTCACCGCGGCGGATGCCCAGGCTCACCCCGTCCACCGCGCGCACCACGCGTTTCTCGCCGAACCAGGCGGCCTTGTCGCCGAACAGGCGGCAGACGTCGCGCGTCTCCAGGATGATGTCCGGCCGTTCCTTGTGCGCCGTCATCGGGCGGCCTCCGCGAAGGCCGCTTCCAGCGGCGCGTGGATGCAGGCGGCGGCATGCCCGGGGGCCAAGCTGCGCAGCGGCGGTACCGCCGCCCCGCAGGCTTCGGTGGCGAAGGGGCAGCGCGGCGCGAAGCGACAGCCGGCCGGCATGGCATCGATCAGCGGAACCATGCCGGGAATGGTGGTGAGACGCCCGCGCCGCCCGCCCAGCGCGGGCACGGAGTTCATCAGGCCGATGGTGTAGGGGTGCTGCGGGTCGTCGAAGATGGCACCGACCGGGCCCTGCTCGACGATGTGGCCGGCGTACATGACGGCGACGCGGTCGGCAACCTCGGCGACCACGCCGAGATCGTGGGTGATCAGGATGAGCGCGGTGCCGGTCTCGCGCTGCAACGTGCGGATGAGCTCCAGGATCTGCGCCTGGATGGTGACGTCCAGCGCCGTGGTCGGTTCGTCGGCGATCAGCAGGGCCGGGTCGTTGGCCAGCGCCATGGCGATCATCACCCGCTGGCGCATGCCGCCGGAAAGCTGATGCGGATACTCGTCGAGACGCTGTGCGGCCGCCGGGATCTTCACCCGCTCCAGCATCTCCCGCGCATGGGCGCGCGCCTGTGACCGGGTGACGTCGCGGTGGCGCAGGACCACCTCGGCGATCTGGTCGCCGATGCGGTAGACCGGGTTCAGCGACGTCATCGGCTCCTGGAAGATCATCGAGATGCGGTCGCCGCGGATGGCGCTCATCTGCCGTGAGGTGAGGCCCAGCAGGTCCCGTCCGTCGAAATCGGCGCTGCCGGAGACCAGCTCGATGGGCGGCATCGGCAGCAGGCCCATGAGCGACAGCGCGGTCACCGACTTGCCGCAGCCGCTCTCGCCCACGATGCAGAGGGTCTCGCCCGGGGCGACGGTAAAGGATACGCCGTCGACGATGTTGGCGCGTCCGCCTTTCAGGCGTAACGCGAGCCGCTCCACCGTCAGCAGCGGCGCCGGCCGGGCGTCGTTGCCCGTCGTAAGGACGGCTTCAGCTTGCATCGCTGAGCCCGCCGGATGTCTGCAGCAGCCGCTCCTGCAGGGCCAGCAGGTGCTGGCGCATGGCTTTCTCCGCCGCCGCCGGGTCGCGGCGCTCGATGGCGTCCAGAACTTCCATGTGCTGCGACTTGTAGAGCGAGAGGCGCGCCTCGGTGCGCAGCGCCTCGCGCACGTGGCGCCAGGTGTCGTCCTGGCGCACGCGGTCCACCACGTCGAAGAGGGCGAGGAACAGCTTGTTGCCAGCGACGGTGGCGATGGCGCGGTGCAGCGCCCCGTCCCACAGCTCGCGGCTGTCCATGTCGTCGGCAGTGGCCACCTTGGCGGCGAGTTGGCGCATCCAGGCAACGTCGGCAGCAGTGGCACGCAGCGCCGCGAGCTGCGCCAGCGCCGGTTCCAGGCGCAGACGCACCTCCATCACCTCCAGCATGTTGGTGACCTCAGGCAGCTTCTTCAGGTGGCGTTCCGGCTGGTGCGGCTCGGTGCCGACGAAGGTGCCGGCGCCCTGGCGGCGCCAGATCCGGCCCTCGGCTTCCAGCACCTCTAGCGCACGGCGCACCGCGCGGCGGCCGACCCCCATCTGCTCGGCCAGCTCGCGCTCGGTCGGCAGCTGGGCACGCCCCTCGGTCTCCAGCTGGTCGACCAGGACCCGGAGGCGTTCCAGCGCGAGGCTGGAATTGCGCTGTGTCGGCTTGCCATGCGGCGACATGGAAATCCCTGTGTTGCACTGGCTCCTGAGCGGAACCAAATATTATTGGTTCCAATATTGGATCCGCGTCACGGCCATGACAAGCCTGGAATTCCGCGAAAAATACACGCGCACCTACGGTGACCTATTTGCTGACAAAGGAATTCCACCGGCGGCTGCGCCCGCGCACCACCCCCGGTTGGCGGGCCACGCCCGGCGCGGCTACACGGCAGCGAGGTGGCCGTTGCCGAGGTTCTTCAGGCGCACGAAGTCGGGCGCAAAATCCAGGGCACGCACGGGGCTCGGCACTTCGCCGGTCAGCAGCCTGCGGTCGTCGCGCCGGCGCGTCGGATCCGCCACCGGCACCGCCGCCAGCAGGCGTCTCGTGTAGTCGTGCTGCGGGTTTTCGAACACTGCGGCGCGCGGCCCCATCTCGACGATCTGGCCGAGGTACATGACCGCGACGCGGTGGCTCACCTGCTCGACCACCGACATGTCGTGGGAGATGAAGAGGAAGGAGAGCCCAAGATCGTCCTGCAGTTCCTGCAGCAGGTCGAGCACCTGGGCCTGGACCGAGACGTCGAGCGCCGAGACACTCTCGTCGGCGACGATGACCTTGGGATTGAGGGTCAGCGCGCGGGCGATGCAGATGCGCTGGCGCTGGCCACCGGAGAATTCGTGCGGATGGCGGCGCACCGCATCGGCGCCCAGGCCGACGCGGCGAAACAGCTCGACCACGCGGTCCTCGAGCTCCTGCCCCTTGGCGATCCTGTGGATGACCAGCGGCTCGGCCACCAGCCGGCCCACGGTCATGCGCGGGTCCAGCGAGGCGAAGGGGTCTTGGAAGATCATCTGGATGTCGCGGCGCACCGGCGCCATCTGGGCCGCCGACAGGCCGGCGATGTTCCGCCCGGCGATGGCGATCTCGCCCTGCCAAGGCACCAGGTTCAACAGCGCCTTGCCGGTGGTCGACTTGCCGCAGCCGGACTCGCCCACCAGCGCCAGGGTCTCGCCGGCGGCGATGTCGAAGGAGATCCGCTCGACCGCGTGGACACGCCGCTGCGGACGCTGCAGGAGGCCGCCCAGGATATCGAAGCGTACGGTGAGGTCACGAACACGGACCACCGGCTTGGGCGCGGCCTGGCGCCCGGCCTTGGCGCGCAGCGGGCGGTCGCGGCCGGCCATGCTGCCCAGCCGCGGCACCGCGGCCAGCAGCTTCTGCGTATAGGGATCACGGGGCGCGGCAAAAAGATTCTCGACATCGCCAGCCTCCACCACGCGACCCTGATTCATAACGATGACGCGGTCGGCCATCTCCGCCACCACGCCCATGTCGTGGGTGATCAGCACGATCGACGTGCCAAATTCCTTCTGCAGGTCCTCCATCAGCGCCAGAATCTGCGCCTGGATGGTGACGTCGAGGGCCGTGGTCGGCTCGTCGGCGATCAACACCTTGGGATTGCAGCACAGCGCCATGGCGATCATCACGCGCTGGCGCATGCCGCCGGAAAGCTCGTGCGGATACTGGCGGAAACGCCGCCCGGGATCGGAGATGCGCACGGCCCCCAGGATATCGACCGCCTCCTGTTTGGCGGCGGTGGCGGAAAGCGCGCGATGGGCGCGCAAGGCCTCGACCAGCTGCGCGCCGATGGTCATCACCGGGTTCAGCGAGGTCATCGGCTCCTGGAAGATCATGGCGATCTCGCCGCCGCGCACCTTCAGCATCTCGCGCTCAGGCAGCGCGAAGAGGTTCCTCTCGCCCAGCCAGGCCTCGCCGGCGGTGACCGCCGCGCCTTCGGGCAAGAGGCCCATGAGCGAGAGCGCGGTGATCGACTTGCCGGAGCCGGACTCGCCGGCGATGCAGAGGGTCTCGCCCTCGTGGAGGTCGAAGCCGACGCCGTCCAGCACGGCACGCGCCCCGCCCTCGCCCGAAACGGCGGTGACCAGGCCGCGGACCGAGAGGACCTTGCGCGCGTCTTCCTTGCCCATCAGTCCAACACGACGCGCGGGAAGTAGAAGGAAACGATCCAGTTCGGCTGATCGACGATCTCGCTGATCCTGAGGTCGCCGCAGACCGAGCACAGCATGTAGGCATCGACCGGCGCCAGGCCGTGGCGCGCCGCCAGCAGGTCGACCATCTGGGCAACCGCCGCCTGCGCGCCTTCGAAGAGGTCGCTGCCGACGCCGGTTGTCACCTCGTACCCTTTCTCGTCGAGGTGGCGGCTGACCGGCCCCGGCGTGGTGAAGCGCGGCATCTTCAGCTTGGCGTCCTTCACCAGGTCTAGCGTGAGCACCACGTTCATCGGACTTTCGATGGCGGTGCCGCAGACCTCGCCGTCGCCCTGGGCGGCATGAGTGTCGCCGATCGAGAACAGCGCCCCGGCGACCTCCACTGGCAGATAGAGTTCGGTGCCCGCGGCAAGGTCGCGAATGTCCATATTGCCGCCGACCCGGCGCGGCGGCACCACCGAGTGCAGCCCGGGCTCGGACGGCGCCAGACCGATGGTGCCGGCGAAAGGCTTCAGCGGCACCTTGCCGCCAGGCCCATAGAGCGCCGGAGCGAGCGAGCCCGCATCGTACGTCCAGATGTGGAGCGCCGGCTCGGTGAACTGCTCGGCCAGCAGGCCGAAGCCGGGAATGTTGGCCGTCCAGCCGAAGCCGGACGGCTTGAATTCATGGATCGTCACCTTCACCGCGTCGCCGGGCTCGGCCCCGTCGATGAAGACGGGACCGGTAACCGGATTCACCTTGCCGAAGTCGAGACCACCGACGTCGGCCAGAGTCGAGTCCTTGGTCAGCTGGCCGCCGGATGCGTCCAGACACTCAAACTCGATGGTCGTGCCGGGGGCGACGGTCAAGACGGGTGGGATCGAATGATCCCACCCGAAATGATGGTGCGCGCCATGAATGGTGTGGTCATGGGCTTTGCACATCGTTATTGCGCGTCCTTTGCGTAGACGTAGTCGTAGTGCACGGGGATGTGCACCGGGTCGACGAAGATCCCGTCCGGCCCGGCCAGCCGGTCGGAACGGATGGTGAAGCGCTGCTCGTTGAAGACCGGCACCCAGGGGGCCTCGTCCTGGATTGCGGTGAAGATCTTCTTCCACTCCTCGATCCGGGCGTCGGCCTGCGACGGATCGGCCATCGAGTCCGCCTTCACGGCGCGGGCGTCCAGCTCCTCGTTGCAGTACCAGGACCAGTTCCAGCCGCCCGGCACGGCGCCGCCGCAGCCCAGGATCGGTCCGTAGAAGTTGGAGGGATCCGGGAAGTCGGCGATCCACGCCATGCCGCCCGACCAGATCATCGGTGCCTGGTCTTCCTCGCCGCCGGCAGCGATGACGTTGGCTTGCGCAAGGGACTTGATCGCCGCCTTGATGCCGATCTCCGCCAGATCCTGCTGGATCGCCTGGGCGATGCGCGGCTGCGGATCGGTATTGGCGACGAAGAGCTCGGTGTCGAAGCCGTCGGCGAAACCCGCTTCGGCGAGCAGGGCCTTGGCCTTGGCGGGATCGAAGGCGAAGCCCTCGTAGCTTTCGTCGTAGCCCGGCATCAGCGGCGGCAGCGGCTGGTTTGCCGGTACCGCGCGCCCGTTGATGATGCGCACGATACGGTCCTTGTTGATCGCCATGTTCACTGCCTGGCGCACCTTCAGGTTATCGAAGGGCGGCATCTTCACGTTCATGGTGACGTAGCCGGTGTGCAGCTGGCTGCCCTCGACGATCATGTCCTTGAACTTGGGGTCGTTCTTGGTCTCAAGGAACTTGGCCGGCGGAATGCCGTCACCGGCGACGTCGACTTCGCCGCGCTCCAGACGCAGCAAGGCGACGATGGGCTCCTGCCCGACCTCGAAGACGATCTGGTCAAGCCGCGGCAGGCCCTCGTGGTAATAGTCGGCATTGCGTTCGAACACCACGCGCTGGCCGAGGGTCCACTCGGCGAGCTTGAAGGCGCCGGTGCCGACCGGATGCTTGCCGAAGTCGGCGCCATATTTCTCCACCTCTTCGGCGGGGACCACGTGGGCGAAGTTCAGCGCCATGACATGCAGGAAAGTGGCGTCGGGCCGCGACAGCTCGATCTTCACCGTGGCGTCGTCGACCGCGGTGACGCCTTCCAATGCCGTCCCCGCTTCGGCCGAGGCGGCGTCGAAGCCCTTGATGGCGCCGAAGAAGCCGGCGCCGGGGCTCTGGGTCGCCGGATTCACCACGCGCTCCAGCGAGTACTTCACGTCGGCCGCCGTCATCTCGCGGCCGTTGTGAAACTTCACGCCCTGGCGCAGCTTGAAGATATAGGTGAGGCCGTCGTCGGAAATCTCGTAGCTCTCGGCGAGGTCCGGCACCAGTTCGGTGGTGCCCGGCTTATAGTCCATCAGCCCGTCGAACAAACTCTTGATCATCGACCAGTTCTGCCAGTCGTAGCCGATCGCCGGG
Source organism: Pelagibius sp. 7325 (assembly GCF_037652055.1). Lineage (NCBI taxonomy): Bacteria > Pseudomonadati > Pseudomonadota > Alphaproteobacteria > Rhodospirillales > Rhodovibrionaceae > Pelagibius > Pelagibius sp. 7325. The sequence goes on along the minus strand of NZ_JBBKAH010000002.1, from coordinate 1,307,586 downwards.
TCGAGGGTGGACACGTCGTCCTTGTAGGTGACGGTCATCGAGCCGCCCTGCTTCACCTGAGCGTGGGCAGGAGTCGTCACCAACGTCATCGCCGGGCCGGACAGCAGGAATGCCGCCGCACCCGCAAGCAACCACTTCTTCATTTCGCTTCTCCCTGTTTTAAGATTGCCCAATTTGGACCAAAAGAACGCCGCAAGACGTTCCTCCCCTTGCTTGAACTCATCGCAGCTTGATCCTGGGGTCCATGAATAGCGCCAGGATGTCGGCGATGAGATTTCCGACCACGATGGCGCAGGCCGCCACCAGGGTGACGCCCATGATGATGGGAATGTCGACGCGCTGGATCGCCTGCCAGGCCAACTGGCCGATGCCCGGCCAGCCGAACACCGATTCCACCACCACGATGCCGCTCATCAGGATGCCGATGTCGATGCCGACCATGGCGATGACCGGCAGCAGCGCGTTGGGCACCGCGTGGCGCAGCACGACGCGCGCCTTGCCGAGGCCCTTGGCGCGCGCCGTGCGCACGAAGTCCTGCTGCAGCACGTCCAGCATGGACGAGCGCATCATGCGGGCATACCAGCCCGCGCCGAGGAAGCCGAGGGTCAGCGCCGGCAGCACCAGGTGCTGCGGCGTGCCGTAGCCGCTCAAGGGGAACCAGCCGAGCCAGTAGGCGAAGACGTAGATCAGCAGAATGCCGACGACGAACTGCGGCGCCGAGACGCCGACGAAGGAGAACACCATGAGGCCCTGGTCCAGTTTGGTGCGCCGGCGCACCGCGGCGAGGATCCCGACCGTGAGCCCGATCGCGAGCTCCGCGGCGATGCCGGCGGCCATCAGCAGCAGGCTGGGCGGCAGGCGCGAGGCGATCAGGGTGTTCACCTCGGTCCGTTGGATGTAGGAGCGCCCGAGGTCGCCTTGCAGCAGGCCGCCGAGGTAGCGCAGGTAGCGTTCGTAGAACGGCAGATTGAGTCCCAGCTGCTCGCGGATGTTCTCGACCGTCGCGGCGGTGGCGCTGCGCCCGGCGATCTGGCGCGCCGGATCGGCCGGCAACAGGTAGAGCAGCACGAAGGTCACGAGGCTGATCCCGATCAGGATCAGGGCCGAGCCCAGCAGGCGTCGCGCGAGATAGGCCGCCATCAGGCCCTGCCCTTCTGCTTGGGGTCGAGGATGTCGCGCAGGGCGTCGCCCACCACGTTGAAGGCGAGCGCCAGCAGCAGGATCGCGGCACCGGGAATGAACACCAGCCAGGGCGCCGTGGTGAAGTAGGTCTGGTTCTCGAAGATGATGTTGCCCCACGACGGTGTCGGCGGCTGCACCCCGATGCCGAGGAAACTCAAGGTCGCCTCCAGCAGCACCGTGGTGGCGATGCCCAGCGTCGCCCAGACCACCATGGTTGAGACGAGATGAGGCGCGATGTGCTGCAGCAGGATGCGCAGGCGCGAGGCGCCGAGGCTGCGCTCCGCCTCGATGAAGTCGCGCTCCGAGAGCGAGATGGTCTCGGTATAGATGACGCGCGCCACCTGCACCCAGTTCACCATCGCGATGACCAGCGCCACGATCCACAGGCTGGGCGTGAAGACCGCCGCCAGCACAATGGCGAGCAGCAGCGCCGGAAAGGCCATCATCAGGTCGGTGAAGCGCATGAGGACGGTACCGATGAAGCCGCGCAGAAAGCCGGCGGTGATGCCGATGACGGCGCCGATCAGCACGGCGACTCCGTTGGCGACAATGCCGATGACCAGCGAGGTGCGCGCGCCGTAGACCAAGCGCGAGAAGAGGTCGCGGCCCAGCAGGTCGGTACCGAGGATGAAGGTCTCACCGGGCGGCAGCGGCGCGCCCTCCAGGGTCAGGCCGTCGAACAGCTGCTCGTCGGGCGAATACGGCGTGATGACCGGCGCCAACAGCGCCATGACGACGATCAGCGCGATGACCGCGAGCCCGAAGGCCGCGAGCTTGCGCCGCAGCAGTTCACGCAGGACCCTCATCCTCTGCCGAAGCCACCGCTCTGCAGGCGCCGGGGCAACAGGGCGCGCAGGCTGGCCTCGTCGGCCGCCGCGCAGAAAGCCTCCACGGTGATGCGCCGCTCCATGGCGGCGGCGCGGATGCAGGCGAAGGCCTTGTCCTCGTCAATTTCGCCGAGGCGCATCACCGCCAGCACCGCGCGGACCACCTCCGGGCGCAGCTTCAGGCGCTGCTTCAGGGCCGCGAGGCGCGCTTCCTGTTCCTGGCGGCGGGCGAAGCTGTGGCTGGCCAGCACCAGGGCGCTGTAGACGCCGGTCGACTGCACCGGTTTGATGAGGTGCGAGGCGATGCCCTGGGCCAGCACCCATTCCAGGCGGCCCGGCGCCTCTGAGCGCATGAGGGCGATGAGCGGCACCGGCGGCTGGCCGGCCGGCCAGGGGAAGAGGCCGTCATAGCCGCTGTCGCCGTCGAAGAAGACGGCCTTCACCGTGGGATCGAGCGCCTCCAGCTTCGGCCAGGCGAACTCAGCGGTGACGCCGAATCGCTCCAGCTGGCGCGCCAGGCGCTGCAGGCCGGCATCCTCGCGATGCAGCACCACCACCTTCCAGCCACGAAAGTTGGGCGTGCGGAATGCGCTCATTTCACCACCCTCAGATGAGTAGCGGAGCGGCGGTTCACCTCGGCGCCGAACTCGCGGGAGTCGAAGTCGACCAGGTAGGGATCGGCGGCGATGGGTGAGGCCGCCGCCTCGATCACCCTGAAGCGGCCGTCGGACTCGACCCGGCCGATGTAGGGGGTCAGCGCCGCGTGGTTGGTGCGGGCATCGATGCGCAGGCGGCCGAGCGGGGTTTCCAGGGCGAGGGCGAAGAGCGCTTGCTTCACCGCCTCGCTGTCGTCGCTGCCGCCGGCGAGGATCGCCTCGGCCAGCAGCTTCACGGCGATAAAACTGTTTACCATGTAAACGGAATTGCGCCGGCCCGGCCCGAAGCGTTCGGCGACCCGCCGGCGGAAGGCTTGGCTCGCCGGGCCCTCCAGGCTGTCGAAGTAGATGGCGGTGGAAATGAGGCCCTCGGCCGCCGGGCCGATGCTGTCCAGCTCCGCCTCGGTCAGATTGCAGCTTACCACCGGGCGGTTCTCGGGCGCGAAGGCGGGATCCGCCTGAGCGGCGCGGTGGTAGGCGTCCAGGAAGGCATAGCTGGTGGTGCCGACCAGATTGTTCAGCACGAAGTCGGGCCGCTGCTCGCGGATGTCCTCGATCAGGCGCTCAACGTCGAGAGCATTGAACGGCAAGTACTTTTCGCCGACAACCTCGCCGCCGGAGGCCTGCACCAGTTCGCGCGCCGTGCGGTTGGTCTCCCAGCCCCAGATATAATTGGAGCCGACGAGGTAGACCCGCTTGCCGTAGCGCGGCAGCAGGTAGCGGAACAGCGGGACGATGTGCTGGTTCGGGCTGGCGCCGGTGTAGATCACATTCTCGCAGCACTCGAAGCCCTCGTAGGGGCACATGTACCAGAGCAGCGCGTCGTACTTCTCGATGATCGGAATGACTTCCTTGCGGCCGATTGAGGTGATGGTGCCGATGATGTGGCGGCAGCCGCGTTCGCGCAGCATGGCTTCGCTGAGCGCGTGGTAGTCGTCGATGTTGGCGCCGGGGTCCTCGATCTCCGCCCGGAAGGTAAAGGGATAGCGCGGGTCGGCGTTGACCTCCTCGAGGCCGAGGCGCGCCCCGTCCAGGCAGGCCTGGCCGATCTGGCTATAGGTCCCGGTAACCGAATACAGGATCCCGAGCGGGATCTCCCGTTCTGACAACGCCCTCTCCCAACAACGAAAAACGCCCCTGACCCGGCCCTGCAGTCAGGGCGGCTCTGGGGCGTCATTGCCTCTTGCGGTCTGTCCGCTATGTCGCTTGCGGTTCACCCGCGATGTCGTCTGACGCGCCGCCGGGCGGCACATGACCGTGAAGTTTTGACCAATCGGCTGAGGCTGTCAAATGCCAAGGCGGCGATCGTTGGCAGGCGAATGCCGAACGCGCGGCCGATGGTTCTGGCGGCACAACGGGAAAGTTACAGCCGGGAGTCGAGCAGCGGGCGCAGGCTTGCCTGCGCTTTCAGCAGCAGCGGAAGGTAAGTGTCGATCATCTGCGGCAGCGGGCTGCGCACGAGGTTGGCACCGACGTTCATGGCGGCGACCACCGCGCCGGCGCTGTTCAGCAGCGGCACGGAGAGGGAGCAGAGGCCCAGCTCCAGCTCCTGGTCGATGCCCGCGTAACCCGCCGCGGCAACGTCGGTGAGAATTTTCATCAGGGCGTCGATGTCCGTCACGGTGCGCGGCGTGTGGGCGTGGCGGTCGGAGCGTTCGAGCACATCGCGCGCCTTGGCCGGCGGCAGCGCGGCGAGCAGCACGCGGCCCATGGAGGAGCAGTAGGCGGGCAGCCGGCTGCCCGGCATGAGGTTGATCGCCATCACCCGCTTCTGCGAGGCGCGCGCCACGTAGATGATCTCGGTGTCGTCCAAGAGGGAGACCGAGGCGCTCTCGCCGGTCTGCTCGGAGATACCTTCCAGCACCGGCTGCACCGTGGCCGGCAGCGAGGCCGAGCGGGTGTAGGCGAGCCCCAGGCGCAGGGTGCGCGGCGCCAGGCGGAAGTACTTGCCGTCGTAGTCGGCATAGCCCAGGGCGTCGAGGGTCAGGAGGCAGCGCCGCGCCGTCGCCCGGTCGAGCCCGGTGCGTTCGGCCACATCCGACACCGACAGGCCCAGCGATCCCTCGCCGAAGGCCTCGATCACCGCGAGCCCCTTGGCCAGACCCTGCATCACGTCGGTCGGCCGCCGGTCGGTCAGCCAGTCCCTCTCCATGCCCTTCGGCCTCCATATAAGCTGTGCCGTCAGGCACATTGTGTTCGATATTTGAACAAATATCAATTATCGAACAAACGCCCTTGAGGCCGGGCCGGCGATTTGGGACCAATAGGAAAACGTGAGGAGGAAGCCCCCTTGCCCGCCGCTCAATCGTCCGCCGCCCGATCATCGGTCTTTATGCCGCTGTCCCAGGCGGTCCACGAGAACCTCAAGGCCGGCGACAGCGTGGCCTTCGAAGGCTTCACCCACCTGATCCCCCACGCCGCGGCCCACGAGGTGATCCGCCAGGGGATCGGCGGCCTCACGCTGATCCGCATGACCCCCGACGTGGTCTACGACCAGCTGATCGGCATGGGTCTGGTGAAGAAGCTGATCTTCTCCTACGCAGGCAACCCGGGCGTCGGCCTGCTGCGCCGCCTGCGCGACGCGGTGGAGAACGGCTGGCCGCAGCCGCTGGAGATCGAGGAGCATTCCCACGCCGCCATGGCCAACGCCTACGAGGCCGGCGCCGCCGGTCTGCCGCTGGCGGTGTTCCGCGGCTACAAGGGCGCCGATCTCGCGAAGGTCAATCCCAACATCAGGTCGATCACCTGCCCCTTTAGCGGCGAGGTGCTGGCTGCCGTGCCGGCGCTGCGCCCCGACGTCACCTTCATCCATGCCCAGAAAGCCAGCAAGCGGGGCGAGGTGCTGATCGAGGGCATCGTCGGCGTGCAGAAGGAAGCAGTGCTGGCGGCCAAGCGCGCCGTGGTCACCGTGGAAGAGGTGGTCGACGACTTCCGTGGCGTGCACCCCAACGCCTGCGTGCTGCCGCACTGGACCGTGAAGGCCATCGCCGTGGTGCCGGGTGGCGCGCATCCCTCCTACGCCCACGGTTATTACGAGCGCGACAACCAGAGTTACCTGGCCTGGGACGAGATCGCCGCCGACCGCGAGCGCTTCCAGCAGTGGATGCAGGACAACGTGTTGAACGCAAAGCCGGAAGACTTCGCCACGCGCGTCGCCAGGCTGAGGGCCGCGAGATGACCGAACAGAGCTTTACTCCCGACGAGATGATGACCATTGCCGCGGCGCGCGCGCTGGGCAACGACGACGTCTGCTTCGTCGGCATCGGCGCGCCCTCGGCCGCCTGCAACGTCGCGCGCCTGACCCACGCGCCCGATATCACCCTGATCTACGAGAGCGGCACCATCGGCACCGCGCCGGACGTGCTGCCGCTGTCGATCGGCGACGGCATCCTCTGCGAGACGGCGGTCACCACCGTCGCGGTGCCGGAGATGTTCCGCTACTGGCTGCAGGGCGGGCGCATCACCATCGGCTTTCTGGGCGCCGCGCAGCTGGACCGCTTCGGCAACATCAACACCACGGTGATCGGCGACTATGCGAAGCCGAAGACGCGCCTGCCCGGCGGCGGTGGCGCGCCGGAGATCGCCTCCTCCTGTGGGCAGATCTTCATCACCATGAAGCAAAGCAAGCGCGGCATGGTCGAAAAGATCGACTTCGTGACCTCTTTCGGCCACGGCGATGGCGGCAAGGCGCGCGAGAAACTAGGCCTGAAGACCAAGGGGCCGACGCTGCTGATCACCGACCTCGCGGTGTGGAAGACCGATCCGGAGAGCGGCGAGTTCGTCGTCGCCTCGCTGCATCCCGGCGTGACGCGGGAGCAGGTCGCCGAGACATGCGGCTGGCCGGCGCGCTTCGCCGAGGTGCTGGAGGAGACCCCGGCGCCGACGGCACTGGAGTTGAAGACCCTGCGTGACCTGAAGGCGCGCACCGCCGCCGCTCACGGCAAGACCGGGGGAGACGCGTGATGCCCGAGGCCTTCATCTGCGCCTACCTGCGCACGCCGATCGGCCGCTTCGGCGGGTCGCTCTCCGCCGTGCGCGCCGACGACCTGGGCGCCGCGCCGCTGAAGGCGCTGATGGAGCGCCTGCCCTCGGTGGACTGGGGTGCCGTCGACGACGTCATCTTCGGCTGCGCCAACCAGGCCGGCGAGGACAACCGCAACGTCGCGCGCATGTCGGCCCTGCTGGCCGGCCTGCCGGAGACGGTGACCGGCACCACCATCAACCGGCTCTGCGGCTCCGGTATGGATGCCGTGCTCACGGCGGCACGCGCCATCAAGGCCGGCGAAGCCGAGCTGGTCATCGCCGGCGGTGTCGAGTCCATGAGCCGCGCGCCCTTCGTCATGCCGAAGGCGACCCAGGCCTTCTCGCGCAACGCGGAGATCTACGACACCACCATCGGCTGGCGCTTCGTCAATCCGCTGATGAAAAAGGCACACGGCGTCGACTCCATGCCCGAGACCGGTGAAAACGTCGCCGAGGACTACAAGGTGTCGCGCGAAGACCAGGACACTTTCGCCCTGCGCTCCCAGCAGAAGGCCGCGGCAGCGATCAAGGCCGGGCGCCTGGCCAGGGAGATCGTGGCTGTCAGCATTGCCAACCGCAAAGGCGCGCCGACTGTGGTGGATGCGGACGAGCATCCGCGCGAGACCACCCTGGAGGCGCTGGCGAAGCTGGGCACGCCGTTCCGCGAGAACGGCACGGTGACCGCCGGCAATGCCTCGGGCGTGAACGACGGCGCGGCGGCCCTGGTCATCGCCTCGGCGGCGGCGGCCAAGGCACAGGGCCTGACGCCGATGGCCCGCATCCTGGGCGGCGCTACCGCCGGCGTGCCGCCGCGCATCATGGGCATGGGCCCGGCGCCGGCAACCCAGAAGCTGTGTCGGCGCCTGGGGCTGTCACCAAAGGATTTCGACGTGATCGAGCTGAACGAGGCCTTCGCCAGCCAGGGCCTTGCCGTGCTGCGCGAGCTCGGCATCGCCGACGTCGACCCGCGCGTGAACCCCAACGGCGGCGCCATTGCGCTGGGCCATCCGCTGGGCATGTCCGGCGCGCGCATCACCGGCACAGCGGCGCTGGAGCTGACCGTGAAGACGGCCGCCAAACGGGCGCTGGCCACCATGTGCATCGGCGTCGGCCAGGGCATCGCCATCGCCCTCGAAGGCGTTTAGCGGAGCGAGGCTCAACCGGCCGCCGATTGATCCCGGCGTTCCGGCGCGCTCCGCCTGAGCGGCCAGGCATGCAGACAGGCGATGGCACCCCATTGCCAACTGCATTTGACATGGGGCGGAAATTCGAGAGATTAGAAAGGCTTGCCTGTTCGTGTTCCGACAACGGCAACGCTTCCACGCTCAATCATCGGCCCTGGTCGGGGCCGGGGGAATACGCAGAGGGTGCCTGACATTTTCGAACCGCCGCGCGGCGCCGAAGGACGCGCCGCAGCGGCGATCCTTCGCACGACGCCGGTGCAGCCGCGGCAGGCAAGCCGCTGCGGTCGGGCGCAATGAACGGACGGCGCTTTCTCCAGCTTGCGCTCTGTTACGGCGTGGCTTCTGTCGCCGGCTATCTCTTCGACCTGCTCGGCCTGCCGTTGCCCTGGATGATCGGTCCGCTGATCGCCACGGCGCTGATCGGCCTGGTGGTGAAGCCCGTCGACATCCCGAAGAAAACGCGGCCCGTCGCCCAGGTCACCGTCTCCGCCCATGTCGGCCTCTATTTCAACGCCGCGGCGCTGACCGCGATCATCGACCACGGCCTAGTGATCCTGGGCGTCGCGCTGGCGACGGCGGCCATCGGATTTCTGATGTCCGGCCTGCTGCGGCGCATGACCGGCACCGACCCCGTCACCGCTTTCCTCGCCAGCATGCCGGGCGGGCCGGTGGAGATGGGCAACATGGCGCTGCAGTACGGCGGCGATCCGGGCCCGGTGGTCTTCGCCCAGACGCTTCGCATTTCCGCCATCGTCATCTTCGTGCCCGCGGCGCTCTATTACCTGCTGCACGAGACGCGCGGCGACCTGGCCGAGGCGGAGGTCGCGATGGACTTCGCCGGCATGGCACTGCTCGTCGCAGGAGCAGTCGGCTCGTCCATGCTGTTCCGCGCCTGCCGCATCAGCAACCCCTTCTTCCTGGGACCGCTGGCATTCTCCTGCATCGGCACGGTGCTGGAACTGCCGCTGGCGCCCCTCCCCCACGAGGCGGTCTCCGCCGCGCAGGTGCTGCTGGGCACCTGGCTGGGCTCGACCTTCCGGCGCGAACTCTTCCTCAATGCCGGGCGCCTGGTGGTGGCGACCACCATCACCTCGATGCTGCTGGTCGTCCTCTGCACGGCCTTCGCCGCCAGCCTGGCGCTGGTGACCGATTTCCCCTGGGAGATTCTGGTGCTGGGCGCGGCGCCGGGCAGCGTCACCGAGATGTCGCTGACGGCGCGCTTCCTGCATGAGGACGTGGCGCTGATTACCGCCTTTCACCTGGTGCGCATCTTCCTCATCATTCCCACCACGCCCTTCATGCTGGCCCTGGTGCACAAGCGGGCCGCGCTGCCGCCGCCTAGCTCGAAACGCAAGGACGGGCACGAGGACAACTACGACTAAGGCCGCGCGCGGAACAGGTGCAGCGGCCCGTAGCGCAGCACGAAGAGGCCGAAGGCGACAACCCAGAGCAAGCCGGCGCTGTGCAGCAGCGGCAGGTAGGCGGCATCCGACAAGGACGCGGCGACGCGCAGGGCAGCCGCCGCGAAGATGGCCAGGTAGATCACGGCGGTCCAGCGGTCCGCCGCCAGGGCGCGGCCGCTGTGGCCGAGAGTCGCCCGCGTCATCACCGCCAGCGTCATGGCACCGATGGCCCCGGCGGTCAGCGCGTGCAGGCCCGCCGTCGGCGACAGGTCGCCGGGGCGCAGCACACCAAAGCCCAGCAGCAGCAGGCCGAGCGGCACCCAGAGGAAACCGAGGTGCAAGCTCCACACCAGCGGCTCGGAGAGGGTCTGGCGCCCCTGCCAGCGGAGCAAGCGCGCGCCGTTGAGCCCACCGGCGATGAGCAGGGCGGCGCCAGCCAGCGGATTCTCCGGCACTGCGACCCAGGTGCCCAGGGCGCCGAGAGTCGCCAGCAGGCAGAGCTTGTCAAAGCCGCCGAAGGACGCCGGCAGGGCCGTGGCGCCGCGCTTGGCCAGCCAGTTGCGCGTGAAGCTGGGAATGATGCGCCCGCCGATGAGAGCAATGAGCAGCACCACCACCGCGATGCCGAGACGCTCACCCAGCGCGCCGAGATCGGCCCAGCCGACGGCCTGCAGGTGCGTGAGTCCGTTGGCCGCCACAAGCAGGATGAGCCCGAGGGGTAGCGGCAGGTTGCGCCAGTTGCGCCCGGCGATGATCTCGCGCAGGGCAACGGCCAACAGCACCACCAGGAAGGCGAGGTCGATGGCGGCGGCGGGCAGCGCCCCGACGGCGGCCGAGCCGGCGACGGCGAAACGGCCGGCCAGCCAGGTGGCGAAGAGCAGCGCCAGCGGCAGGCCGCGCAGCGGCAGCCGCCCGGTCCAGTTGGGAACCGCCGTCAGCAGGAAGCCGGCGATCACCGCCGCGGCAAAACCGAAGACCATCTCGTGGGCGTGCCAGGCGACGAAGTCGAAAGCCGTGGGCACGGCAAGCGTCCCTTGGAACACTAACAGCCAGAGGGGCACCGCCACCGCCGCCCACACGCCGGCCGCCAGGAAGAACGGGCGGAAGCCGTCACGAAACAGGGCCGGGCCGTCGTAGGAGTCCCGCCGGGACATCGTTGCACCACTACTGCTCACTTCGCTTGCTCCTCCATCTCCACCGCCTTGCCGCCCGGCCGGCGACGTTGCAGCAGGCGCGCCGAAAGCTGCACCAGATCGTCCGGTGTCAGGCGCAGGCGGGCCAGCGGCAACACCACGGAATTCTCCAAGGCCAGGTGGCGGCGCTCGTTGCGCGCGAAATCCACCATCGCCTCGCGCAGGCCGGGCAGGTCAGAGACAGCCTGCGCATCGCGCAGGGCGGTCTGCAATCCCTCGATCACGATGGCGGCGAGATGGCGGTCACCGGCATGCTCGGCGGTCAGTGCCGAGAGCACCCGTTCGATCTCGTCCTCAGGCGGGCAGCGCCGGCGCATCAAGGGAAAGAGGTCCTGCTCCTCGTCCTGCACATGCAGCACCGTATCGTGCTGCAGAAAGGCGAACACCTCGGCAGCCAGCAGGGGGTCGAGTCGCTCGGCCAGCGCCACCTGCTCGATGAGGTTGCACAGCTTGCGCTGGCGGAAATGCTCTGCGAAGAAAAAGTCGAGAGGATCGCTGAGCAGCGCAACGGAAGTCGGTTCGATCTGCGACGGACTCTTGCGCGCGGCACTCATGACGATCCGCCTCCGCTTCTTTCCCCTACCTATTGCACGAGCGGCGATTGCGCACCGCCCAATTCAATCCCCTCCACCTCGGCGGCGCCGGCCAGCACGCGAATGTATTGCGCCAGCGCCCGCTGCCAGCTCGCCGCCTGCAGGTAATCGGCGATCCGCTGCTCGACCATCTCGAAAGGCAGCTGGCGGCCGTCGATGCGGCGATCGAGCCGCAGCACATGCACGCCGTAGCGCGAACGCACCGGCACCGGGCAGAGCTGGCCTTCTTCCAGGTTCATCAGGAAGGTCTCGAACTCCGGCACGGTATCACCGCGCGCAACCTGGCCTAGGCGCCCCTCGTTCTGTGCGGAGGTGCAGGCGGAGTATTCCACCGCCAGACCGGCGAAGGCAGCAGGGTCCTGCAGCAGCACCGCGATGAGCCGCTTGGCCGTCTCCACCGCCTGGGTGTAGGCCGCATCGTCATCCGGCGCCGCGGACAGCAGGATGTGCGCCGCCTCGAACAGGTCGGGGCTGCGGAAGCGCGCCCTGTTGTTGTCGTAGTAGCGCCGGCAGGTGGCAGCATCGGCCTCTGGTACCGTCACTTCCTGCTCCAGAAGACACCGGATCAGGGCGTCTTCGTCGGTTTCCCGGCGGCCTTCCCCGTCCGCCTGCCGGTCGGCCTCGACCCCGAGACGCCGCGCCTCCTGCAGCAGCAGTTCCCGCACCGCCAGCGCTTCGGCGGCAGCGGCGAGCGCGGCCTCCGGGTCTCCGGCCGGGTGGTTCTGGGCTTCCGACAGCACTGCCGCCGCCGGGATCGTCACGTCATTGATGCGGATCGCCTGCATGGCCCTACTCCGCCGGCCGCTGCATCCGCCCGGCCTGGGCCGGACGGCGTGAGCGCACGATCTGGTAGCCGGGTCGCCAGAAGTAGCGCAGCGGCACGCTCAGCATGTGCACCAGGCGGGTGAAGGGGAACACCAGGAAGATCGTCAGGCCGAGAAAGAGATGCAGCTTGAAGATCGGATGCGCCCCGGCGATGTAGCTGGACGCGGCGAAGTCGAAGGTGAAAATGCCCTGCGCCCAGGCCATAAAGGTGACCATCTCGTGGCCGTCCAGATGGTTCAAGGAGATCGGGATGGTGGCGAGGCCGAGGGCGAGTTGCAGCCACAGCAGCAGGATGATGGCATTGTCGCCGAAGCTGGAGGACGCGCGGATACGCGGGTCGAAGAGACGGCGATGGGCCAGGAGAGTCGCGCCGACGAGGGCGAAACCGCCGGCGACGCCGCCGACGACGATGGCCAGGATCTGCTTGAATGTGTGGCTGATGCCGACCAGGTCGAACAGCTGAATCGGCGTCAGCAGGCCGACCAGATGCCCGAAGAAGACGATCAGCACGCCGAGGTGAAACAGCACCGATCCCATGACCAGCTGGCGCCGGCGCAGCAGCTGGCTGGAGCCGGAGCGCCAGGTGTAGGGTTCGCGGTCATAGCGGATGATCGATCCGAGGGCGAGCACCGCCAGCGCGATGTAAGGGTAGATCCCGAAGACCAGAGTGTTGAGGAAAGCAGCCATGGTTCTTGCTCCTCAGGAAGGCTTGGTGCCGGCGGGTGAGTCCATCCGCGCCAGTGTATCGCGAACGGCCGGGCAGCCGCCGCCGGGAGCGATGCCCGCGGCGGACCCCGGGCCGAAGGTGACCGGGTGGTCCTCCCAGGCACGGTCCAGCGCCTCGAGATCCTCGGGGTCGTCGTCTCGCTCGGCGAGCAGGCCCTCAAGCTCGGCCTTCGTCACCTTTCCCCGGGCGATCCCCTCCAGGGCCAGCATGACCCAGGCATAGGCGCTCTCGCGCTTGCGCAGACGCTGGCCGAGGGCAGCGATGACGTGCAGCGGCTGACCTAAAAGCTCGCGCGCCTCCGGCAGCGGCCGGGTGGAGAGGAACTCCAGGAACAGCGGCAGGAAGTCCGGCAGCTCGCGCGCCGAAATGTCCATGCCATGCTCGGCGTAATGCTCGGCGAGGTCGACCATCGCCTGGCCGCGGTCACGGCTCTCCCCGTGGATATGCTCGAAGATATGCAGCGAGAGCGAGCGCGTGCGGTCGAACAGGAGCGTATAGCGTTCCTGCAGATCGTAGAGGTCGCCGGCGCCGATGCCTTCGACGAAGGCGATGAGGCCGGGCAGACAGTCCGCCGGCACCAGCTTCTCCTTGGCGAGGATCTCCTTCATATCCTCGGCCGCTGCCTGGATATCCTCGTCGGGATAGGTCAGCAGCAGGGAGAGCACCTTGAATGTTCTGCTCATCAGAACACCTCCGTTGGGGTCTGCACCTTCTTCTTGCGGCCACCGCTGAAGAGGTTGTTTTCGCTGGCGCCGCCCGAGCAGCCGTTGCCGAAGCTGAAGCCGCAGGAGCCGCGCAGGTCATAGGCGTCCTCGCCGATCTCGCGGTGCGCCGTCGGAATGACGAAGCGGTCCTCGTAGTTGGCGATCGCCATGACGTGGTACATCTCCTCGATGCGCTGCGGAGTGAGGCCGACCCGCGTCGCGAGCGACTCGTCGATGACGCCGTCAACCGTCTTGGAGCGCATGTAGGCGCGCATGCCCAGCATCCGCTGCAGCGCCTCGGCCACCGGCTTCTCGTTGCCGCCGGTCAGGAGATTGGCGAGATAGCGCAGCGGAATGCGCAGAGCATTCACGTCGGGCAGGCCGTCGTCCCAGGCGATCTTGCCGGCCTCGGCCGCCGACTGGATCGGCGACAGCGGCGGCACGTACCACACCATCGGCAGGGTGCGGTACTCCGGGTGCAGCGGAAAAGCGATCTTCCAGTCCATCGCCATCTTCCACACCGGCGAGCGGCGCGCCGCCTCCAGCCAGGTCTCGGGGACGCCGTCCTGGCGCGCCTGCTCGATCACCTCGGGATTGTTCGGATCGAGGAAGATATCGAGCTGCGCCTGGTAGAGGTCGCCCTCGTCCTGGGTCGACGCCGCTTCGGCGATGCGGTCGGCGTCATAGAGCAGGACGCCGAGATAGCGGATGCGCCCGACGCAGGTCTCCGAGCAGACCGTCGGCTGCCCGGCCTCGATGCGCGGATAGCAGAAGATGCACTTCTCCGACTTACCGGTCGACCAGTTGTAGTAGATCTTCTTGTAGGGGCAGCCGGAGACGCACATGCGCCAGCCGCGGCACTTCTCCTGGTCGATCAGGACGATGCCGTCCTCCTCGCGCTTGTAGATCGCGCCCGACGGACAGGCCGCCACGCAGGTCGGGTTGAGACAGTGCTCGCAGAGGCGCGGCAGGTACATCATGAAGGTGTTTTCGAAGACGCCGTAGATCTCCTTCTCGATGCCTTCGAAGTTCACGTCCTTGGAGCGCTTCTCGAACTCGCCGCCCAGGATCTCCTCCCAGTTCGGGCCCCATTCGATCTTCTCCATGCGCTCGCCGCTGATGAGGGAGCGCGGCCGGGCCGTCGGCGAGGCCTGGGACTCCTTGGCGGTCTGCAGATGCTCGTAATCGAAGGTGAAAGGCTCGTAGTAATCGTCAATCTCCGGCAGGTCCGGATTGGCGAAGATCTTCGCCAGCACCCGCCATTTGGCGCCGATCCTGGGCCGCAGGCGCCCGTTGCCGGTGCGCTCCCAGCCGCCGTTCCAGCGCTTCTGGTTCTCCCATTCCTTGGGGTAGCCGATGCCGGGCTTCGTCTCGACGTTGTTGAACCAGGCGTATTCCATACCTTCGCGGTTCGTCCACACGTTCTTGCAGGTCACCGAGCAGGTGTGACAGCCGATGCATTTGTCGAGGTTCAGCACCATGCCGATTTGAGCGCGGATCTTCATTATTCTGCTGCCTCCCCCTTGAGAGATTCCTGGCCGTCGCCAGCCGGGCGCTCGAGCCAGTCGACCTTGTCCATCTTGCGGACGATGACGAACTCGTCGCGGTTGGAGCCAACCGTCCCGTAGTAGTTGAAGCCATAGGACTGCTGCGCGTAGCCGCCGATCATGTGGGTCGGCTTCAGCACCGCGCGGGTGACCGAGTTGTGGATGCCGCCGCGCTGGCCGGTCATTTCGGAGCCCGGGGTATTCACGATCTTCTCCTGCGCGTGATACATGAAGAGCGTGCCTTCCTTCATGCGCTGGGAGACCACGGCGCGCGCGGTCAGCGCGCCGTTCACGTTGTAGGCCTCGATCCAGTCGTTGTCCTTGATGCCGGCCTTGCGGGCATCAACCTCGCTGATCCACACCACGGGGCCGCCGCGGTTGAGGGTCAGCATCAGCAGGTTGTCGGTGTAGGTCGAGTGGATGCCCCACTTCTGGTGCGGCGTGATGAAGTTCAGCACCACCTGCGGATTGCCGTTGTCCTTCGACTCGATGACCGGCTTCACCGTCTTGGTGTCGATCGGCGGACGGTAGACGCAGAAGCCCTCGCCGAAGGCCCGCATCCAGAGGTGATCCTGATAGAGCTGCTGGCGGCCGGTCAGCGTGCGCCAGGGGATCAGCTCGTGGACGTTGGTGTAGCCGGCGTTGTAGCAGACTTTTTCGGACTCGATGCCCGACCAGGTCGGCGAAGAGATGATCTTGCGCGGTTGCGCCACCACGTCGCGGAAGCGGATCTTCTCGTCTTCCTTCGGCACCGCGAGATGCGTGTGGTCGCGCCCGGTCGCCTTGCCGAGGGCTTCCCATGCCTTCACCGCCACCTCGCCGTTGGTTTCCGGTGCCAGCATGAGAATCACCTCGGTCGCATCGATATCGGTGTCGATGCGCGGCATGCCCTTGGTCGTCCCCTCGTCCTGCACGACGCCATTGAGGCGGCCGAGGCCTTCGACCTCGTGCTCGGTGTTCCAGGAGATGCCCTTGCCGCCGTTGCCGATCTTGGTCATCAGCGGACCCAGAGCAGTGAAGCGCTTGTAGAGGTTGGGGTAGTCGCGCTCGACCACCGCCACCTGCGGCATGGTCTTGCCGGGAATGGCCTCGACCTCGCCCTTCTTCCAGTCCTTCACCTCCATCGCCTGGGCCATCTCGCCGGGCGTGTCGTGCAGGATCGGCACCAACACGACGTCCTTCTCGACGCCGAGCACCTCGGGCGCCACCTCGGAGAACTTCTTGGCGATGCCCTTGTAGATGTCCCAGTCGCTGCGGCTTTCCCAGGCCGGGTCGGTCGCCGCGGTCAGCGGGTGGATGAAGGGGTGCATGTCGGAGGTGTTGAGGTCGTTCTTCTCGTACCACGTCGCCGTCGGCAGCACGATGTCCGAGTAGACGCAGGTGGTCGACATGCGGAAGTCGAGCGTCACCAGCAGGTCGAGCTTTCCTTCCGGCGCCGCGTCGTGCCACACCGCTTCCTGCGGCTTGGTGCCACCCTCCTCGCCGAGGTCCTTGCCGAGCACGCCGTGCGAGGTGCCCAGCAGGTGCTTGAGGAAATACTCATGCCCCTTGCCCGAGGAGCCCAGCAGGTTGGAGCGCCAGACGAAGAGGTTGCGCGGCCAGTTGACCGGCTTGTCCGGATCCTCGCAGGACATCTTCAGGCCGCCCGACTTCAGCTGGTCGACGACGTAGTCCTTGGGCTCTTGGCCCGCCGCGGCGGCCGCCTTGGCGATCCCCAGCGGGTTGGTCTCGAGCTGCGGCGCGGAGGGCAGCCAGCCCATGCGCTCGGCGCGGATGTTGTAGTCGATGAGGGCGCCGTCCCAGGGACCCTCCGGCGCCGTCGGCGAGAGGATATCCTTCACCCCCAGGCTCTCGTAGCGCCACTGGTCGGTGTGGGCATAGAAGAAGGAGGTGGAGTTCATGTGCCGCGGCGGGCGGCCCCAGTCGAGCGCGAAGGCCAGCGGCAGCCAGCCGGTCTGCGGGCGCAGCTTCTCCTGGCCCACGTAGTGCGACCAGCCGCCGCCGGACTGGCCGACGCAGCCGCACATGACCAGGAGATTGATGATCCCCCGGTAGTTCATATCCATGTGGTACCAGTGATTGAGGCCGGCCCCCAGGATGACCATGGAGCGGCCGTTGGTCTTCTCGGCGTTGCCGGCGAACTCGCGCGCCACGGTGACGATGTGATCGGCGGGCACGCCGGTGATCGCCTCGGCCCAGGCCGGCGTGTAGGGCACGTTCTCGCCGTAATCCCTGGCGACCATGCCGCCACCTAGTCCGCGGTCGAGCCCGTAGTTGGCGACGAAGAGGTCGAAGACGGTGGCGACCAGCGCTTCGCCCTCGGCCGTCTTCAGCGCCTTTACCGGCACCCGGCGCAGCAGCACGTCGGGATGGTCGGTGCCCTTGAAGTGGTCGTGCTCGCGGTTGCCGAAGTAGGGGAAGCCGACATCGACCACGTCGTCGTGGTCCTTGTCGAGAATCTGGCTGAGACGCAGCTTCACCGCGCGGCCATCGGCGTCCTTTTCCTCCAGGTTCCACTTGCCCTGCTCGCCCCAGCGGAAGCCGACCGACCCCTGCGGCGCCACGATGCCGCCGGTGTTCTCGTCGATGGCAAGGGTCTTCCATTCGGGATTGTTCTCCTGACCCAGCTTGCCGTCGAGATCGGCAGCGCGCAGCAGGCGCTCCGGCAGGTAGTGGCCGTCCTTCTTCGTCAGGCGCACCAGCATCGGCATGTCGGTGTAGCGCCGGGCGTAGTCCTCGAAGTAGTCAGCCTGCCGGTCCAGGTGGAACTCGCGCAGGATCACGTGTCCCATGGCCATGGCGAGCGCCGCGTCGGTGCCCTGCTTCGGATGCAGCCAGAGGTCGGCGAACTTGGAAGCCTCGGAGTAATCCGGGCTGACCACCACGGATTTGGTGCCCTTGTAGCGCACCTCGGTATAGAAGTGGGCGTCCGGTGTGCGGGTCTGCGGCACGTTAGAGCCCCAGATCATCAGGAAACCCGCGTTGTACCAGTCGGCACTCTCCGGCACGTCGGTCTGCTCGCCCCAGGTCTGCGGCGAGGCCGGCGGCAGGTCGCAGTACCAGTCGTAGAACGACATGCAGACGCCGCCCAGCAGAGAAAGGTAGCGCGATCCGGCGGCGTAGGAGACCATCGACATGGCCGGGATCGGCGAGAAGCCGATGATGCGATCGGGGCCGTAGGTCTTTGCGGTGTAGGCATTGGCGGCGGCGATGATCTCGTTCACCTCGTCCCACTTCGCCCGCACGAAGCCGCCGAGACCGCGCTTCCTGGTATAGGCCGCGCGCTTCTTGGGGTCTTCGACGATGGCGGCCCAGGCGGCGACCGGCGTCCTTACCGCGCGCGCCTCGCGCCACAGCTTGAGGAGGCGCCCGCGAATCAGCGGATACTTCACCCGGTTGCCCGAGTACATGTACCAGCTGTAGCTGGCGCCGCGGCTGCAGCCGCGCGGCTCGTGGTTCGGCAGGTCCGGCCGCGTGCGTGGGTAGTCGGTCTGCTGGGTCTCCCAGGTGACGATGCCGCCCTTCACGTAGATCTTCCACGAGCAGGAGCCCGTGCAGTTGGCGCCGTGGGTCGAACGCACGATCTTGTCGTGCTGCCAGCGCTTGCGGTAGGCGTCCTCCCAGCTGCGATCTTCACTGGTGGTGACACCATGACCGTCCGCGAACTCGCCCAGCGCCCTGCTGGAGAAGAAGTTCAACCTGTCCAGAAGTTGGCTCATTCCCGATCTCCTTCTTTCAGCTTGCCGTCACGCCGGCCGGCGGGATGGCGGGGCGTCCGCGTTCGATGTCGTGCAGCAGGCCGCCCCGGCGCGTATAGATCACCCAGGTCAGCACGGCGCAGCTGACGTAGAAGATCAGGAAGCCCCACAGCGCCGCCTGCGGCCCGCCGGTCATGGCGATCGAGGTGCCGTAGCTCTTGGGGATGAAGAAGGCGCCGTAGGCGGCGATCGCCGATGTGAAGCCGATGATGGCCGCCGACTCCTTCTCCGCCTGGCGGACACGCTCCGCCGGGTTGAGGTGCGGCATCAGGCCGCCCATCTGCTCGCGCATGATCACCGGGATCATCTGGAAGGTCGACGCGTTGCCCACGCCGGTGGCGAAGAACAGCAGCATGAACATCGCGAAGAAACCCCAGAAGGCACCCGGCTGATCCTTGATGCCGAGGAAGTAGAGGACACCGAAGACCGCGGCGATCATCACCAGGAAGGTCCAGAAGGTGACGCGCCCGCCGCCGAACTTGTCGGAGACCCAGCCCGTCGCCGCCCGCGACAGCGCACCGACCAGCGGCCCCAGGAAGACGAACTGCAGCGAGTCGACCTCGGGGAACTGCGTCTTGGCGAGCAGCGGGAAGCCCGCCGAGTAGCCGATGAACGAACCGAAAGTGCCGGTATAGAGCCAGCACATGATCCAGTTGTGCCGGCGGGTGAAGATGATCGACTGCTCCTTGAACGAGGCCTTGGCGGTGGCGAGATCGTTCATGCCGAACCAGGCGGCGATCGTGGAGGCGATCAGGAACGGCACCCAGACGAAACCGGCGTTCTGCAGCCAGAGGCGGGTACCGTCGCCGGCTTCCCTGGCCTCACCGCCAAGGGCGCCGAAGACACTGGCAGTGATGACCAGCGGCACGACGAATTGCATGACGCTGACGCCGAGATTGCCGAGTCCCGCGTTGAGTGCCAGCGCATTGCCCTTCTCCTTCTTAGGGAAGAAGAAGGAGATGTTGGCCATGGAAGAGGCGAAGTTGCCGCCGCCGAGACCGCACAGCAGTGCCAGAACCAGGAAGATTAAATAGGGCGTATCGGGGTTCTGCACCGCGTAGCCGATGCCGAAGGCCGGGACCAGCAGGGACGCCGTGGTGATCGTGGTCCACAGCCGGCCGCCGAAGATCGGCACCATGAAGGAGTAGAAAATCCTGAGCGTGGCACCCGAAAGCCCGGGCAGCGCCGCCAGCCAGAACAGCTGGTCGGTGGTGTAGGTGAATCCGATGGCCGGCAGCTTGGCCACCACCACGGACCACACCATCCACACCGAGAAGGCCAGCAGCAGGGCCGGGATCGAGATCCAGAGGTTGCGGCGGGCGACCGCGCGGCCCTTGGTTTGCCAGAACTCATCGTCGTCCGGCCGCCAGTCCTCGATCGCAGCCGGGCGCATGGCCTTTTCCTGCTCGCCGCCGTGGATCGGCTGCATCTCGGGCAGCTGCGGCAGCGCGGCGAGTTCGCCCTGCAGCGCCGCACGCTCCATCTGGCGGATCGAAAAGTGCATCCAGATCAGCGACACGGCGACGATGGCGAACAACAGCATGAAGCAGCTGGTCCACACGCCCGTAAGGTCGAGCATGACACCGAAGGTGATCGGCAGCACGAAGCCGCCGAGCCCGCCGATCAGGCCGACCAGGCCGCCGACGGCGCCGACATGGCCCGGGTAGTAGACCGGGATGTGCTTGTAAACCGCCGCCTTGCCCAGCGACATGAAGAAGCCGAGCACGAAGATCAGCACCACGAAGGGAATCAGACCCATGCTGGTGGAAAAGGCGATCGGTCCCTGGATGCCGTGGATGACGTAATCGGTATTGGGATAGGAGAGCATGAAGGTCGCCAGCACCGAGACGCCGAAGGTCCAGTACATCACCGCACGCGCACCGTACTTGTCTGAGAGATGGCCGCCGTAAGCGCGAAAGATGCTCGCCGGAACCGAGTAGAAGGCGGCCAGCATGCCCGCCGTGGTGATGTCCAGGCCGTAGACGCCGATGAGGTAGCGCGGCAGCCACAAAGCCAGGGCAACAAAGGCACCGAAGACGAAGAAGTAATAGAGTGCGAAACGCCAGACCTGCAGGTTGCGCAGCGGCTCCAGCTCCATCCAGGCGCTGGGGGCCCTGACGCCCGAGGCGCGGCGGGCCTTGAGCTGGGGGTCATCGTCGGTGGTGAACCAGAAGACCACCGCCATGACCAGCAGGACCGCCGCCCAGACCTGCGCCACCATGGTCCAGCCGAAGGCGACCAGCACGAAGGGCGCGCAGAACTTGGTGACCGCCGCGCCGACGTTGCCGGCACCGAAGATGCCGAGCGCCGTGCCCTGCTTTTCCTTCGGGTACCACTTGGAGACATAGGCGATGCCGACGGCGAAGGAGCCACCGGCGAGGCCGACACCCAGCGCGGCCAGCAGCATCATCTCGTAGGTCGTTGCGTAGGACAGCAGGAAGGTGGCGATGGCCGCCAGAACCATGGTGAAAAAGTAGACGATGCGACCGCCGTACTGGTCGCTCCAGATGCCGAGAAAGATGCGGCTGAGCGAGCCGGTCAGGATCGGTGTGCCGGCCAGGAGGCCGAATTCCGTATCGCTGAGCCCCAGGTCCTGTTTGATGCGCACGCCGATGATGGAAAAGATCGTCCACACCGCGAAGCAGACCGTGAAGGCCAGCGTGCTCATCCCGAGGACCCTGTTCTGCTGGCCCCGTGTCACGCCTTGCAGGTCTTGCATGACTTCCTCCTCGAACAACGAACCGACAAATGTCGGCGCAGAGGCGATGCCTCTGACGCAAGGAGGATCATTCTCGTGCAGCCGCACGGTTTATTTGATACAGGTCAATCGAAGTACTTCATCCGAGGAAAAAAGCCCAAAGATGTAGTGCTTTGACTTTGCAATTAGCATTTATTGTTCTGTCACATTTATTTTTCATCTCGCCTCTTGATAAATGTCAAATCACGCGATTAACTCGGGCTGGGGCCGGATGTGCAGGAGAGTCTCCACTTGAGGGTGCGCGACATACCGTTGGTGCGGGAGTTGGACCTCTTCCGCGAGATGGAGGAGGCGAACTTCGACGAGTTGATGCAGGCCGCTTTCCTGCAGCGCTTTCCCCCGCAGGTCCAATTGATCACCGAAGGGGATCCGGCGGATTTCCTCTACATCATGGTCGAAGGCAGCGTGGAGCTCTTCGCCGGCAACAACGGCCGCGAGACCTCGATCGAGATCGTGCGGCCGGTCGCCACCTTCATCCTCGCCGCCGTACTGCGCGACGCGACTTTCCTGATGTCGGGGCGCACTGTCGAGAGCTCTCAAATTCTCATGGTGCCGGCGGAGAACGTGCGGGCCATCTTCGCGCGCGACCATGTCTTCGCCCGCGCCGTGGTGCGCGAACTGTCCGCCCGCTACCGCGGCGTGGTGAAGTCGCTGAAGAACCACAAGCTGCGCAACGCCGTGGAGCGACTGGCCAACTGCCTGCTGCGTGCCGATGCCGAACAGGGTGGCACTGGCACCGTGACGCTGCAGGTCGACAAGCGCACCCTGGCGGCCCTGCTGGGCATGACACCGGAGAACCTGTCGCGCGCCTTCGCCACCCTGAAGCCCTATGGCGTCGACGTGAACGGCCGCGAAATCCACCTGACCAAGCCGGACGACCTGCGCAAGCTGGCCAAGCCCTCGCCGCTGATCGACGATCCCTCAACCTGAGCGCCGCGCAGACGTTCGATGCGCGCCTTCCCGGGGCCGTCGAGCACACAGAGGCCCCACCCCCGGCCTAGATCACCGAACTGTCGCGCTCGTCGGCAAAGATGATCAGCCGCCCACAATGACGCGGTTGCGGAAGGCTGGCCGAGCGGAGCAGCGCGCATACCACGCCTCGACCGCGGGCCAGGCTGCGAGGTCGCGGCCGAGGTACAGCCAGCGGCTCAGGCAGATCGCCGGGGGAATGTCGCCGATGCCGAAGCTGCCGCCGACATAATCGCGCCCGGCCAGCTGACCCTCCAGAATGTCGAGCGGGCGGTGAGCCTTGTCGAGCGCCTGCTGCACCTCGGGCGATTCCAGCGGCTTGCCCTCGCGTTCCACCGCGACATAGGCGACGCGCAGCGGCGGCCACAGGGTGGTAATGGTCCAGTCGAGCATCATATCGCTGTGCGCGGCATCGGCCGCATCGCCGGGGAACAGCGCGGCGCCGGGGTTCTGGCGCGCGTAGTGGCGCAGAATGGCATGGGATTCCCACAGCACCAGGTCGCCGTCGATCACCGTCGGCACGAGGCCGTTGGGATTGAGCGCGCGGTAGTCGGGATCGTCGAGGCCGCCGAACTTGCCGCCGCGGTCGAAGCGCTCGAACGGCAGCCCGATCTCGTCGAACAGCCACAGCACCTTCTGGACATTGGTGGAATTGGCCCTGCCGTGCACCACGATCATCGGATGTCTCCCCGAATGCTGAAGCTTATTTGCGCCAGCTCAACTGTTCCAGCAGCACGCCCGCGTCGTCCAGGCCGTCACTGTTCCAGATCGACTGCAACAGGGCATCGACCCCAGCGGCGTCGAGCAGACCGGCGGCGCAGTCGCGAAACTTGCCCTCTACCTCGGCATCGCTCAAGGGGTTGTGCGGACTGCCACGGTAGTTCTCGTCGGCCCAGCGCTCCAGCGTGCGGCCGTCCTTGGTCTCCACAACCACGCGAGAGCGAATGCGGTCCCAGCCCATATCCTCGATCTGCTGGTCGAAGGCGGTCTCGACGCGCTGCTGCATCGCCTGGCACGCCGGCGATGCGACGAATGCGTCGGTGAACTCCGCCTTGCCGCAGCGCCCGCGCAGCACGATCGCCGCGAGCAGGAAGGCGAAGGAGAACTTGCCTTCCAGTTCCGTCTTGGCGATGCGGTAGCGGATCGGCCCCAGCACGTTGCGCCCGGCCCGCAGGGTGACGCGTGCGATGTCGTCGGGCGCAAGGCCCGCTTCGCGCAGCAGGAACAGCAGCGCGTCCATCGAGGGATGCGTCAGCACACCGGAGGGATAGGGTTTGATGGAGACGCCCGGACTGGCCATGGTGAAGGGCTTGCCGAAGCGCTCGCGCACCAGCGACGGCTCGCCGCCCGGCCCGGCCACCGCCAAATAGCCCCACTTGCCGTCCAGCGCCTCTTCGTTGGCGGTGAAGCCCTGGCGGACCAGAAGCGCGGCGGTGACCCCGTTTTCCGCCGCGCGGCCGACGTGCAGCGGCTTGGTCATGGTGCCGAAGCCGGCACGGATGCCGGCGGCCATCGAGGCCGCCACGCCCAGGGTACGGGCGATCCCGGCGGCATCGAGACCCAGCAGCTTCGCCGCCGTGGTGGCCGCGGCGAAGGTGCCGATGGTGCCGGAGGTGTGGAAGCCACGCATGTAGTGGTCGGGGTTGATTGCTTCGGCGATCTTGCAGGCGACCTCGAAGCCGGCATTGAACGCCGTGAAGAACCGTTCGCCGCCGACGGGCTTGCCCTCTTCCGTGGCGACGAGGTCGCTCACCGCCAGCGCGGCGGCGAGCGGCGGTACCGTCGGGTGCATGAGCAGCCCATAGGGTCGCCCCGGCCCCTCGGCGAGCTGGGTGTCGTCCCAGTCCATGGCGTGGCCGGCGGTGCCCGCCCAAAGCGCGGCCCGCGTCGCCGGCAGGCGACGGGCGGCCGCGCCGAGCATGCGGCTCACCCCGGTGCCGCCCTCGCCGGCGATGAAAGCCTCGAGCGCGGCCATGCCCGGCTGCTCGCTGCCGGCCAGCATGACACCCAGTCCATCAATGAGGCAGCGCTTGGAAAGATGCCGCACCTCGGCGTCGAGGTCGGCGAAGGTGATATCCGCCGCGAAGCGAGAGGCCGCGGCCGTGAGGCCGGAGAGATCTTCCCCCGGCGCCGTCGCGTGGACGTCCTGCGATGCCGTTGCCTCTGTTACCATGCCGTTATCCTCCCACCGACCGCGCGCAGCGCACGGCGTCCCGCCCCAGGCACGCGGGGAGTGGGACGCCGGTGCCGACGCAGCTTTTCTGTTGTTGGTTGAGGGCGCCGCCCAGCCGCGGCGCCCGCTGAGATCAGACCGGTGAGGCCGATTTGGCCGCGTCCGGTGAAACGCCCTCCGCCGGCTGAATCTGCGCCGCTTCCAAGGCCGCCAGCAGGCGTGCCTTGGCACGCTCGACGTGACGCCAGCAGGAGGCATGAGCCCGTTCCACGTCGCCGGAGGCGAGTGCATCCACCATCTCGCGGTGTTCCCGGTTGGAGACCGCGAGGCCGCCGCCCTGCACCAGGCTCTTGGCACGGAAGAGATGCATCTTCTTCACGAAACGCAGGTACTCGGCAAAGAGCGTCTTGTTGCCCGCCGATTCGACGATGGTGCGGTGAAACTCCAGGTTCAGCGGATAGTAGGTGTCGAAGTCGGACTTCGCCGCCGCCGCCTCCATGGCATCGAGCTGGCGGTTCAGCTTGGCCAGCAGCTCGTCGTTCATTTTCTGCGCCAGCAGGCGCCCGGCCAGCCCGAACAGCGCGGCGCGGACGTCGTAGACCTCCAGCGCCTCCGCGACGCTCAGCTGCCGCACGAAGACGCCGCGGTTGCGGATCACCTCGACGAATCCCTTGGCCTCCAGGCTGCGCGTCGCTTCGCGCAGCGGGCCCCGGCTGGTGCCGAAGCGCGAGGCGAGCTGGATCTCGTTGAGACGTTCGCCAGGTGCCAGCTCGCCTTCGACGATCAGCCGTTCGATCTGCTTTTCGAGGGCATTGGTCAGGGACACAGTCTTGACGACCGTGAGGTCGTCGAGCGGCTGCGTCAGATTGTCTTCCATAGGGATCACGCGCTGTCACTGTGAAAACTGTAAACAATTTACCAGCCCGCTTCGTCTAGGCAAAGCTTTAGAACGTGGTCCGCTACGCGGTCCGGTTGCAGATGTGCGGCCTCAAACCGGCGGAAAGCCGGGATTCAGCACTCAGAACACGGCCATCACCCGCCGAGCGCGTCCAGCACCGCCTTGGTCACATCCGCGCTCGCCGCCTGCCCGCCGAGGTCCGGGGTCCGCGGACCTGTCTCCGTGACCTTCTCGATCGCCGTCATCAGGCGCGCCGCGGCGTCCGATTCGCCGAGGTCCTCCAGCATCATGGCGCCGGTCCAGAAGGCGCCGATGGGATTGGCGATACCCTTGCCGACGATATCGAAGGCCGAGCCGTGGATCGGCTCGAACATCGAGGGCACGCCTTCGGCCGGATTGATGTTGGCGGTGGCGCCGTTGCCGAGGCTGCCGGTCAGCGCCGAGGCGAGGTCGGAGAGAATATCGGCGTGCAGGTTGGTCGCCACGACGGTATCGATGGCTTCCGGCCTGGTGACCATCAGCGCGGCCATGGCATCGACCAGCTTGAAGTCCACGTCGAGATCCGGAAAGTCGGCCAGGACCTCGCGGCAGACCTTGTCCCAGAACACCATGCCGTGGCGCTGGGCATTGGACTTGGTGACCACGGTGAGGCGCTTGCGCGGCCGGCTCATGGCCAGCTCGCAGGCAAAGCGGCAAATGCGCGCGACGCCCTCGCGGGTAAAGACGGAAACGTCGATGCCGGTTTCCAAGGGCAGCCCGACATGGGCGCGCCCGCCGACACCGGCGTACTCGCCTTCCGAGTTCTCACGCACGATCACCCAGTCAATCCTGGCGCCGAGCTCCGGGCGCAGCGGCCCGGTCATGCCGGGCATCAGCCGCGTCGGCCGCACGTTGGCGTACTGGTCGAGGCCCTGGCAGATGGCCAAACGCAGTTCCCAGAGGGTGATGTGGTCGGGGATCTTGGGGTCGCCGACGGCACCGAAGTAGATGGCATCGAAACCGCGCAGAGTGTCGACGCCGTCCTCCGGCATCATGCGCCCGACTTTGCGATAGCGGTCGGAGCCCCAGTCGAAGGTCGCGGTCTCCAGGGCAAAGCCGCCGTCCAGTCCGGCGACGGCGTTCAACACCTCGACGCCCGCTTCGATGACTTCCGGGCCGATGCCGTCTCCGGGGACGGCCGCAATCTTATACTTACGCATGGGCGCGCTTTCCTCCCTCGCTGCCCAGCGCGTTCAGGATGCCCTGGGTCATGCCTTCGAGGTCGGCGGTGCCGGCGATGTCGCGGGTGCGCGTCGCCGGGTCTGCCAGCGCATGGTCCATCGCTTGGCGCATCAGCGCCGCCGCCTCCACCGCCGGGGATACACCATGCTGACGCCCGAGCCAATCCAGCAGCATGCGTGTCGATTCGATCATCGCGTAGGGATTGGCGATACCCTTGCCGGCGATGTCGGGCGCCGAGCCGTGCGTCGCCTGCGCCATCGCCAGCGACCCGCGGCCGATGCAGAGACCCGGGGCCATGCCGAGACCGCCGACCAGGCCCGCCGCCTCGTCGGTCAGGATGTCACCGAACATATTGGTGGTGACCACGGTGTCGAAGGCTTGCGGCTCGCGCACCAGGCGCATCGCAAAGGTATCGACGATGCACTCGTCCACGGTGATGTCGGGATAGTCCTTGGCCACCTCGTAGCAGGAATCGACGAACATGCCGCAGCCCAGCTTGAACACCGTGTTCTTGTGAACGAGGGTCAGGTGCTTGCGGCGGGCGCGCGCCAGTTCCAGGGCAGCGCGGGCGACCTTGCGGCTGCCTTCCTTGGAGATGACTCGCACCGAGATGGTGACGTCCTCGGTCGGACGGAACTCGCCGGAGCCGGCCACCACGTTGCGATCGGGCTGAAAACCCTCGTTGTTCTCACGCACGATGACCAGATCGATGTCGTCGTAGAGGCAGCCGATGCCGGGATAGGAACGCGTCGGACGCACGTTTGCGAAGAGATCGAAGTGCTTGCGCAGGATCGGATGCGGATTGATCGCCTCCGCCACCTTCGGATACTCCCGGTGCCCGATCGGCCCCAGGATCCAGCCGTCGAGGGCGGCCAGGGTGTCCAGCGTCCCCGCAGGCATGGTGCTGCCGTGGGTATCCAGGGCGCGCCGGCCGATCGGCACCTGGGTCCATTCAATGGCAAGGCCGGTGCGAGCGGCCGCCGCTTCGGCGACGCGCACCGACGCCGGCACGATCTCATGGCCGATGTCGTCGCCCTCGAGCACGCCCAAGCGCAAACTTCTGGATGTCATGGCAAATCCTCAACTGGTAACTTTTATGATTTCCGCCGCTCAAACGGCGGCATTCTGCAGCTTGGCCGTGGGCACCGACACCTCGGCCACCTCGGCCGCGCGGTCGAGATCCTCGATCGTCCAGGCGAGATCGAGCAACGCGCGCGAAGGCGCATCGCCGATCACCAGCGTCGCCTGGTTCATGAACTTGGTTTCCAGCTGCTCGTTGGTCAGCGGCAGGTCGCGGCTGCCGATGGCGCGCTCGACATGCTTGGTCAGCGTCGAGCCGTCGTTGAAGGTAACTTCGATGGTCACCGAGGCTTCGTGGCAGTTGGGATCCGCCGTTGCCTTCACTTTGTCGCGCAGGGCGACGATTTCCGGCTGATTCACCACCTCGTCGGTGAAGGCCGTCGGCGCGCCGTCGCCGTGCAGCAGTGCGCAGGCCGCCGAGTGGTAGACGCTGAACTTGCCCTCCAGCCCCGTCTTCGGCGCGGTCTTGCCGGTCAGTTCCAGCACCAGGGGATGCGTGGTCAGCTGCACCTTGGCGATCTCCTTCACCCGCGCGCCGCCGATTTCGTCACGGATCTGCTGGCAGCCGTCGATGGTCGGATGAATGACGATGCCGCAGGCAAAGGGCTTGTAGCTGTTCAGCGCCGCCTCCCAGCGGGTGCCGAGCTCACCCAGGATCTCGCTGTAGTCCTGCTTGTCGGACATCACGTTGGCGAAGCCGCGCTTGGCCTCGATGGCCTGCTCGGATGAGTCGTAACCGGCCTCGGCCAGGAAGGCTGACATCGCGCCGTTCTGCGCGGCGCGGCCCGGGTGGAACGACTTTGTCATGGTGCCGAACATCTCGCGCAGGCCGGCCGACTGGGTGGCGGCGAGACCGAGTGCCCAGCGCATCTTCTGTGCGTCGAGCCCGATGGCATAGCCCACCGCCGCCGCCGCCCCGAAGACGCCGGCGGTGCCGGTGATGTGCCAGCCGCGGTCGTAGTGGTCCGGGTAGACCGCGTTGCCGATGCGGCATTCCACCTCGACGCCGACGATGAGGGCGGTCAGCAGGTCGCGGCCGCTGAGGGGTCGGATCTCGGCCAGCCCCATCAGTGCGGAGGCCACTGGTCCGGCCGGGTGGATGATGGTCTTCAGATGGGTGTCGTCGTAGTCCAGCACGTGGGAGGTGATGCCGTTCAAGAGAGCCGCGTGCAGCGCGTCGAGCTTCTCGCGGCGCCCCAGCACCGTCGCCTTGCGCGGGCCGGAGAAGGGCTCCACGGCCCTCAACGCCGCATCGACGGTCTCGTGATGCGCGCCGCCGACGGCGCAGCCGATCCAGTTCACGAAGGTTCGCACGCCCTCCTCGCGCACCTCGGCGGGAATGTCCGTCCCCTTGAGGCCGACGATCCAGTCGGCCAGTTCTGCAGTCACTTTCATCGCGGTCATTGTCGTTTCCTTTCTTGGAGCAGGCCTGCCTTACAGCAGACCGCGCGCTATGCCGCCGTCGACGTTCACCGCCTGACCGGTCACGTAGCTGGCGCGCGGACTGGCGAGCCACACCACCATGACCGCGACCTCCTCGGGCCGGCCGAAGCGTTGCAGGGGAATATCGCGGGAAAATTCTTCGAGTACGCTTTCTTCGCTGCTGCCGCGCTCGGACGCCATCTTGGCCGCGCGGTTGGTCCACAGCGGCGTCAGGGTGCGCCCCGGCGCCACGCAATTGACCCGGATGCCCTTGTCCGCCAGTTCGCCGGCCAGCGTCTTGGTGAGGCCGAGCAGTCCTGCTTTGTGAACGTTGGAAACCACCTGGTGGGCGTAGGGCATCTTGGAGGCCGCCGCGCCGAGGGTCACCACCGAGGGGCCTTCGCCCTGTTCCAGGGCGCCCAACAGGCCGCGAATGGCGCGCACCGTAGAAAGCACGTTGAACGTATAATTGCCGATCCAGTCGTCGTCGCTCAGATCTGCGAAAGCCGATCGGATACTGCCGCCGACGGCGGTTACCAGCACGTCGAGCCGACCCTGCCAGCGCCGTCGCACCGCAGCCGCCAGGTCGTCGCCCGAACTGGCCTCCGTCACGTCGACGACGAGCGTTTCCGGCCGCCTGCCGGCCGCCCGCTCGATCCCCGCGGCTGCGGCTTCAAGATTCTCCGCCGAGCGCGAGGCGATGATCACCTCGGCGCCTTCCTGCATAAAGATCTCGGCAGCGGCGCGGCCGATGCCGTAACTGCCGCCGACGATCAGGACTCGGCGGCCGTCAAATCCGAGATCCATAGAGCGCTCCCGTCACGTAGCTATAGAACTTGAAAACCAGCAGCACCGTCGAACAGACGATGGCGATGCGCATGATGTGAAAGGCGGTGATGGTCTCCGCATCGAGGTGCATGACCTTGGCGGTGATCACCATCTCGGTCACCGCCGCCGGTGCCAGCGACAGGAAGGCGGTGGTGATCGGCATGTCGGTCGCCGCTGCCAGGACGTAGCAGCCGGCGGCAGCCGCCGCGATCATGAATAGGGATACGGCGAAGCCGGCGGCCGCGACGCGCGGGACCGACAGCAGCACCTCGCGCTTGAACTGGCAGCCCAGCCAGGTGCCGATGGCGACCTGTGCCAGGGTGATGAGGATCGGCGGCACGGTGATTTTCATGAGGCCCGAAGCGCCGAGCGCGAGGCCAAGAAAGATCGGGCCGACCAGCCAGGGGTTGGGCAAGGGCGTCGGCTTCAAGAGCCGCGCGACGATGTAGGCAAGGACCAGCGCCCCGGCCAGCAGCAGAATGTCCTGGCCGGCCGTCGCCATGGTGTCGGGTGCCGAGCCGGGCGCGCCGAATGTGATCACCAGCACCGGCACGATGGCCACCACGCTGGAGACCCGAAGCGCATGGACGATGGCCACGGCACTGGAGTCGCCACCGTGCGCCTTGGCGACGATCGCCATGTCGGCGACGCCGCCCGCCGCCGTCGCGAAGAATGCCGTCACGCGGTCAACGCCGGCCAGCGGGCGAAAGATCAGCGCCGCGATGAAGGTGAAGAAGATGACATAGACGGTCGCCGCCAGCATCGCCGGCAGCAGGCCGAGAGTGGCCGCCAGCGTCGCCGGGGTGAAGCGCAGACCGACGGCCAGACCGACGGCGAGCTGGCCGAACTCCCGTCCCATCGGCAGGAAAGCCAGCTTCGCGCCGAAGGCCGCACAAGCGCCGCAGACGAAGAAGGGGCCGAGCATCCAAGGCAGCGGAATCGAGATCCGGGAGGCAACCAGGCCGCCGACAAGGGCGAGCGCATAGGTGATCAGGCAGCGTAGCCACCAGGACGGATCTTTCCACCTTGGGCCGGCCGGTTTGACTTCCTGCACCTTGCTTTCGCCCGCCGCCATCTCCGGGCCTCTCTCCGCGCCGCCTCAGTGCTTGCTGAGGGCGGCGAGCAGCCGGTCCAGCGAGGGGAGACTGTCCAGGTCCCGCACCATGGCGACCACGTCTTCCGCCTTGGTCTTGTCCCACGAGGCAAACTCGGCGCACTCGTGGAACTTTTTCGACACTTCCTCAAAGCTCATCGGATTGGCGGGACTGCCCTTGCCGAAGTCGGCGACGCCGGAGATCGTGCGGCCGTCCTTCAGGGTGATATCGATGTAGGTGGTCATCTTGTGATAGCCGGCGGCCTCGGCACGCTCGTCGATCACGAAGTCGACCTTCTCGATCATCGCCTTCACGTCGGGACGGTTGATGACCTCGTCGACGAACTCGTTAAGGCCCGCGCGGCCCTCAATCAGCAGGATCGCCATGCAGAATTCCATGGAGAACTTGCCCTGCAGCTCGTTGGTCGGGCGGTGATGAATGAGGGCGTTGGGCATATTGGAGTTGGTGCCGACGCGCACGTGCTCGACGTCTGCCGCTTTGACGCCGTGCTCCTTGATGAGGCGGAGCATCTCGGTCATGCCCGGATGGGTGAGCGATCCCGAGGGATGCGGCTTGATGGAGACGCCGGGGCTGTCGAAGGTCCACGGCGCACCCAGCTTGCCGGCAATGGCATTGACGTCGTAGCCGCCACCGGCCGCGCTGAAGAATCCACGCGGCGCCTCCAGGATCTTGTCGGTCGCGGTCCAGCCATACTCCGCGAATTGCGCCGCGACCACGCCGCTCTCCGACGAGCGGCCGGCGTGGAACGGCTTGGTCATGGTGCCGAAGTTCTCGCGCAGGCCCGCCGACTGGCTGCCGGCGACGGAGAGCGCGCGCTCCAGCTGTTCGACGCTGAGGCCCATGAGGCGCCCGGCCGCCGAGGCCGCGGCGTAGGTGCCGCAGGTGGCGGTGGCGTGGAAACCGGTCTGGTAGTGGCGCGGGTTGATCGCCTCGGCAATCTTGCATTCCACCTCGACGCCGATGTGGTAGGCCAGCATGACCTCAGCACCGGAGGCCGCTTTGGCCTCGCCCATCGCCAGCGCCGCCGGCAGCGCCGGGGCGGTCGGATGGGTCAGCAGGCCGTAGACGCGGTCCTTGGCGACCGCCAGCTGGGTGTCGTCGTAGTCGTCGGCGTGAACGCCGACGCCGTTGGCAAAGGCAGCAAAGCGCGGCGCGACCTTCAGGTTCGAACCAATCACCGTGGCCGGGCCCTTGCCGAGATTGAGGTCGGCGAGGTGACGGCGCACCAGTTCGCCGGACTTGGCAACCGAACCGGACAAGGCGAGGCCGAGACCGTCCAGGATCGACTTCTTGCCGTTGTCGATGACGACCTGCGGCAGGTCCGCCAAGCGGGTTTCTTCGACGAACTCGGCGACGTAGTGGGTCAGCCCTCCGCCAACCGCCTCCGCCTTGACTGCCGTCTGGGACCCGCTGCGCACTGCCGTCATGTCTGTTTCCTCACCCACTGTGTTGTCGTTGATGGCACCGGCTGCGGGCCGCAAGGACGCCGCTGGGCAGCCGCCGCAGCAGCGGACGGCCCCTTGCCGGCCATCCCCTGCGCTGCGCACAGAGGTAAGAAACAATCCTGTCGATTGTCAACATTTATCGCTTCCGCGCTTCCGACCCCGGCAGCGACGTTGCGGGTTTCGCCCCAAATGGTTCGGAAAACTGAGCAAATCCATCACTGCATTGCGGCTTGGCGCCGCTGCTCCTGACGGCGGTGGGCCCCGAGGACGACAGGGCGAACGGCTGGATCACTCAGGCATTTGCCGGCGGAAAGTCAATTAGGCTGCATTATTGTTGACAGTTGACGGCTGTCTTTCTAGCGTCAGGGCAAGCGCCGCCAAGGATCTGCCGTCAGGCAGCCTGCCGCGGCGGCAAGCGGCCTTTAGATCCGCACTCGAGAAATCGCGCACGGGCAGCCGGCAGGTCGCCCGTGCCGTGTTGCCTAGGCACCTGGGAGGAAATAGGAATGGCTCAGAAGTTCACACGCCGCACTGCCCTGAAACTCGGCGCCGGCGGCCTCGCCGCCGCCGCGATCTCCGCGCCCGCAGTCCTGCGCGCGCAGTCCGCATATCCCGACCGGCCGATCAGCGTCGTCGTCCCCTTCGACACCGGCGGCTACAACGACCGCCTCGCCCGCGCCTTCGCGCCCTTTCTGCAGGAGGCCCTTGGCCAGCCGCTGGTCATCGTGAACCGCGGCGGCGCCGGCGCGCTGCTCGGCCATTCCTACTTCATGCAGCAGCCCGACGACGGCTACAGCATCCTCTGCACCTCGGCGGCACCGTATCTGCCGCTGAACATTCTGACCCAGGATGCGCCGTTCAAGCTGGAAGACTTCCACATGATCAACCTGCCGTCGCGCGACTATACGCTGATGGCGGCGGCGGCCGATGGCGACGTCAAGTCGGTGCAGGACGTGATCACAAAGCTTAAAGCGGACCCGGGCAGCCTGTCGATCGGCATCCAGCCGTCCTCGGCGGACCTGGTCAACATGATGCTCTTCGCCGATGCCAACGGCATCTCGCGCGACGGCCTGCGCCTCGTGACCTACGACGGCGGCGGTCCGGCCCGCAACGCCACGGCGGGCGGCGTTGTCGACATCGGCCTGGTCGGCGGCCAGGGCTTCCTGCCGCTTGCGGAAAAGATCACTCCGCTCTGCGTCTTCGACGATGCTCCGCGCGACAGCTGGGACTGCCCGCCGGTCACCGAGGTGAACGGCGCCGACGCACAGTTCGTCGCCGGTTCACAGCGCGGCTGGGCCGTCCACACCACCTTCGTCGAGAAGCATCCGGACCGCTACCAGACCTT
The DNA here is from genome assembly GCF_037652055.1 of Pelagibius sp. 7325. Lineage (NCBI taxonomy): Bacteria > Pseudomonadati > Pseudomonadota > Alphaproteobacteria > Rhodospirillales > Rhodovibrionaceae > Pelagibius > Pelagibius sp. 7325. The sequence continues at coordinate 1,273,710 of NZ_JBBKAH010000002.1, read as the reverse complement.
GCTGAGCGCCATCGAAAGCACCAGCAAGGACCCCAAGGTCATCGAATCGCTGACCAATCAGCAGCTGGCGACCGACTGGTCCGGGCCCGACGCCTCCAACAAGGCGCTGCGCAACACCGCCAAGGTGATGGCCGATCACATCGATCTGCTCAAGGGCACCTGACCCCGCCCTGAGGTAGACTGGCAGGCGCCGCGCTCCGGGTGGCAAACTCGGGGGCGGCGCCTGCCGACTCTCGGGCCGGTTTTTCCCGGCCCGGCCGGCACCCACTGCGACTTTCCAAGTGCGAGGCTGCGATGAAGGACCACGACACGCCCCCCCAATCGGGTCAGCGACGGATAGATTGGGGACATCTGGCACTGTTGCTGCTGATCTGCGGCGTGGTCGTCACCTATCTGCTGGACGCTCGCGCCACCTCCTTGAAGATCAACAACCTGCTGCTGGTCGAGCCCGCCGCGATCATCGCCCTCATCCTTGCCGCCTTCGTGCTGCCGCAGTGCTTCCGGCGCAAGAGCGAGGACGGCGACGCTGCGGCGGATTCGCCTCCCGAGAACTGGCACAACCTCGCGAAGGTCGCCGCTCTCGCTGCGGCCTTCGGCGCCTTCGCGCTGTCGCTGGAGGTCGCCGGCTTTGACGTGGCGACTTTCCTCTTCGTGGCGCTGGGCCTTTATATCTGCGGCGAACGCAAGCTGTGGGTCATTGCGCTGTTCAGCGCCGTCTTCACCCTGGTCATCGTCTACGGCTACCAGATGCTGGTGCCCTATCCCTTCCCCCTCCGGATTCTCTGAAGGCCGCGATGCTCGATCTCACCGCCATCGGCGACGCGCTGTCGATTCTGTCGTCTTCCTATATCGCCTGGATCTACCTGATCCCGGGTCTGCTCATCGGCCTCTTTTTCGGCGCCATGCCGGGCATCTCCATCACCATGGCGATGGCGATCTTCCTGCCGCTGACCCTCTACATGGATTTCCTGCCGGCGATCATCTTCCTCACGTCGATCTATACCGGTGCCGGCTTCGGCGGTTCGGTACCGGCAGTGCTGATGAACATTCCCGGCACCTCCTCAGCCGTGGCGACGACCTTCGACGGCTATCCGATGGCACGGCAGGGGCGGCACAACCAGGCACTCGGCGTGGCGCTGGCCTCCTCCGTCGTCGGCACCCTCTCCAGCTACATCCTGCTGCTGTTCCTCATCGCCCCAGTCGCCGCCGTGGTGCTGAAGATGGGACCGCTGGAGATGTTCGCCATCGCCACCTGGGGTATGCTGCTGCTCGGGGCCCTGGCCGGAACCTCGCTGTGGCGCGGCCTGCTGGCCGGCGTCTTCGGTGTGCTGCTGGGCACCGTGGGCATGAACACCGCCGGCTTCGTCCGCGGCACCATGGGCGTGCCCTGGCTGCTGGACGGTATTCCGACAATCCCCGCGATGATGGGCCTGCTCGCCGCCAGCCAGCTGCTGAACCTCATCAACACGCATTACCTCATCGAAGACGAGGCAGACCGCAAGATCAGCTTCACGCGCATCATCGAGGGCGTGAAACTGGCCTTTCAGTACCCGACCATCATCTTTCGCGGCGCTACTATCGGCGTCATCATCGGCGCCATCCCGGGCGTCGGCTCGTCGATCTCCAACCTGATCTCCTACGCGGAGACCAAGCGCAACGCGCCCGACAGCGACAGCTTCGGCCAGGGCAATCCGAAAGGCGTGATCGCCGCCGAAGCGGCCAACTCCAGCTCCGAGGGCGGCGCCATGGCGACCATGCTGGCACTGGGCATTCCCGGCGGCGGCGCCACGGCGATCCTGCTGGCCGCCTTTGCCATGCACAACATCGTCGGCGGCCCGAGCTTCATCGGCAACAACAAGGACATCGTTTACGCGATCATCTTTTCGAACTTCGCGCAGGCGATCCTGCTGCTGTTCGTCGGCCTGGCCTTCGTCTACGCCGCCAGCGCCGTGGTGCGAGTGCCGTTGCGCTTCCTCATTCCGAGCGTCCTGGTGGTTTCCACCTTCGGTTCCTACGCCATCGAGGGCTCGCTCTCCGGCCCGATCACCCTGGTGATCTTCTCCGTCATCGGCTGGGCTATGGTGCGCTACCACTACCCCGTCGCCGCCGTGGTGGTCGGCCTGCTGCTCGGCAGCCTGCTGGAACAGAACCTGATCCGCACATGGCAGATCAGCCGCGGCGATCTCTCCTACGCGCTGGAGCGGCCGGGCGCCTTGCTGATCTTCGCGCTGATGCTGCTGTCGATCGGCATCACCAGCTTCTCCGTGTGGCGGCGCCGCCGCCGCGCAGCTGCCGAGGCGCTGACCTCAGAGGAGATCGGGTCGTAGGAACGATTGCGGCTAGAGACCTCGGTCGCTCAGAACGAAGGCGGCGCGTTCGGCGGCGTCGAGTTGCGCGATGAGCCCCTGCTCCCAGGCCAGGTAGCGGCGCGAAGATTCGAGATTGCCGTCGTGGCGATCATGCACGAAGAAGAGGAAATCGATGGCTTCCGCCGGGCTAGGCGTATCCGGCGTGGCTTCGAGCGCCGCGCCCGCCTCGACCAGTGCCGGCTGACCGCCGCGCACCTCGCGCACCGGCGGGAAACCCGGCGCCCGCAATTCGCCGGCCGCCAGCGCCGTCACCGCGGGATCGTCGCCAATGAGGCAGACGGTGGCGGCCGGGCCGAGAAAGAGGCGATCGAGGCGTGGCCGGATGGACCACTGGGCTCCAGCGACGTGCCCTGCACGATAGGCGCTGGAGCCGCGGAGATCGACAAACTGGGCCTCGCCTTCGCGGAAGGCCCGCAGGGCTTCAACAGCCGGAATCTCCTCCACAGCCGGCAGAGCCGGCGGCGCTGGCGGCGCCGCCAGAGCGCGCAGCCCGTCGTCGATACGCGCCACCGCCACCTCGTAGCCGAGCTGGCGCAGCCAGAAGGCGGCGATGGCGCCGCGCAGGCCGAGGTCGTCCAGCAGCACCAGGCGCGCATGGCGCACGCCGACCCACTGGTCGGTCGCCTGCACCAGCTGTCCCGAGAGGGCAGGCAGGAATGCCGGCGCCGGATCGGCGGCAGTCTCCTGCGGCGTGCGCAGATCGAAAAGATAGGTGGTGCGCGCGGGATCGGCGTGCCAGGCGGCGACCTCCGCGACCCCGACGGTGGCGATGCTGTGACGCGCGATCAGCGCATCGGCCCGCGCCCGCGTCGCCTCGGCGGCGGCGCCATCGAGCGCCGGATAGGACGCCGCGGCGTTGCCCCGCTCCAGCGTGAAGCCGGCGAGCTGCCAGCCCTGGGTGCCGTTCTCCAGTGCATAGACCGGCTGGTCAATGCCGGCGAGGCGCAGGCCGAGGACGCCGACGATGCCGCGCGTGCGCCCGGCGCAGGTGACGACGACAGGAGTGTCCGCGCCGTCCACCGCCGCCGGGAAACGGTGCGCCAGCTCGCCGTTAGGCAGACAGACGGCGCCGGGCACGCGCATCTTGGCGTATTCCGCCGGCGGGCGCGCGTCGAAGAAACGGAACGCGCGGCCTTCGCCCTGCCAGCGCTTCAGGGTCGGTGCGTCAATGGTTTCTGGATGCCAGGCGTGCTCGGCCAGCTCGCCGAGGGTCTTCGACGGCACGTTCACGCCCTGAAACAGCGTATAGCCGGCGGCACGCCACGCGGGCGTGCCACCCGCCACGATCATGACGTCACTGTAGCCAAGCGCTTCCAGGGCCATCGCCGCGCGCGCGGCAACGCCGTCGCCGCCATCGATGAGCAACATCCGCACGCTGCGCCGCGGCGCCAGCGCCGTGATGCGTGCCTCCAGGCTGCTGTAGGCGCAGGGGATGGCGAACAACGGATGCCCCTCGCCGAACTCACCCGCCTCGCGCAGATCGAGAAAGGCGATCTCGGCGCCGTCATGGATAAGGGTCTTGGCCTCTTCAGCGGATACGTCCCGGCTCACCCCAAGGGCTCCTCTGGTTCCTCGCCGGCGAAGAATGCCTGGAATGCGTCGAGGATCAAGTCCGGGCGCTGCTCCGCCGGATAGTGGCCGGTCGGCACCGCGAAGCCGCGCAGGTCGTCGGCCCATTCGGCCCAGGCTTCCATCGGCTTGAAATGACGCCCGCAGTGGCTGTTGGAGCCCCAGATGACCAGCAGGGGACAGGACAGCTTGCGCTTGCCGTAGTCGGCCTTGTCCATCTCGAAGTCGACACCGACGGTGGCGCGGTAGTCCTCGCAGACCGCGTGGATCTGCGCCGGCGTGGTGCAGCGCTTGTATTCGGCCATGGCACGCGGATCAAAGATGGATAGGCCGACGCCCTTCTTGTTCAGCTTGTAGTCGATGTAATAGTCAAGGTCGGCGGTCAGCAGCTTCTCCGGGAAAGGCGCCTTCTGCGCCATGAAGAACCAGTGATAGCTCTCCAGCCCCCAGCCGAGGGAGACGTGGGTCAGCACGTGGTGGGTCGGCACGATGTCGAGGGCCGCCACTCGCTCGATGGCCTCCGGCTTGTCGAGCGCCATGCGGAAGGCGACGCGGGCGCCGCGGTCGTGGCCGGCCACCGGGAAGCGCTCGAAGCCGAGCTGGCGCATTACCTCGAAGTTGTCCTCGCCCATGGTGCGGAAGGAATAGGCGGCGTGGTCCCCGCCGCCGGCCGGCTTCGCGCTGTCGCCGTAGCCGCGCAGGTCCGGGGCCACCACCGTGTAGCGCTCGGCCAGCGCCGGGGCGACCTGGTGCCAGCTTACGTGGGTCAGCGGATTGCCGTGCAGCAGCAGCAGCGGAGGTCCCTCGCCGCCGACCGCCGCGTTGATCTCCGCCCCGGCGGTGGTGAAGCGGCGGTGTTCGAATCCGGGGAGAAGGTCGTGGGGTGCCGCGGCGTCTGCGGGCATGGCAGCGATGCTCCGTTTTCGAGTTGTCGATTGTTGACAATCATACAGAAGTCCATGATTGTTCGGCAAGCAACGGATTGGGAGACGCCGATGAAAATCAAGGACATCCGAGCCAGCCTGCATGGCTTTTCCATCACCATTCCGCTGCTGGAAGGCCGCGTCGAGGGTTACGGCCGCGAGGAACAGACGCACTTCGTGTTCTGCGAAGTGGAGACCGACGAGGGCCATGTCGGCTACGGCCTGACCGGGCACTTCCTGGCCAAATCGGTGATCGTCGCCCTGCAGGAGCACGTGCTGCCAGTGGTCAGGGACATGGACCCGCGCGACCTGGAGGCAATCCACCAGAAGGTCTGGCGCCGGCTCAACCCGCGCGCCATGACCGGCACCATTTCCATGGCGCTCTCCTGCCTCGACATCGCCCTTTGGGACATCATGGGCAAGGCCGAGGGCCGGACGATCGCCGCCCTGCTGGGCAACGCGCGCCAGAAGGTGCCGGCCTACTGCACCTTCGGCTTCCCGCAATACGACCGCGACTTGCTGGGCGAGGCCGCGCAGCTGCACGTCAAGAACGGCTTCACGGCCCTAAAGTCGGTGGTGGCCGTCGACAAGGGCGGCTGGCGCGAGGACGTCCGCCGCGTGAAGGCGATTCGCGACGCGGTGGGCAACGACATCGATCTGATGATCGACGCCAATTACCTCTTCAATCCGGTCGAGGCCAAGTATCTCTGCCGCGAGATCGAAGACTGCAATCTCACCTGGTTCGAAGAGCCGCTGCAGCAGAACGATGCCCGCGCCCTGGCCGACCTGCGCCGCTCGACGAAAATTCCCCTGGCCGCCGGCCAGATGGAGGGCCACCGCTGGCGCCTGCGCGAGTTCGTCGAGCACCAGGCGGTCGACATCCTGCAGCCCAACGTCACCTATTGCGGCGGCTATACCGAGGCGCGCAAGGTCGCGCACCTGGCGCAGATCTACAATATGCCGATCGCCAACGGCGGCGGCTGGCCCCTCTTCAACATGCACCTGCTGGCCGGCATGATGAACGGCTGGATCGTCGAGTGGCACCTGGGCATGGTCGCGGTCGGCGAGACCCTGTTCACCGACGCGCCGAAGCCGGAAAACGGCTGGCTCACCATCCCCGACAGGCCGGGCTTGGGCCTGACGTTGGACCGCGACGCCTGGCGCGAGACGCGGGTGGATGGTTAGATTGACCTTCCGTCGTTTCCCCTTCCCGAGCAGAACACAATAAGGCCAGACCCTATGCGTATCGTCGACATCCGTGACGCCGTCGTTCCGATCTCCTCACCCCTGCGCAACGCCTATATCGACTTCTCCAAGATGACTGCCAGCGTGGTGGCCGTGGTGACCGACGTCGAACGCGACGGCAAGCCGGTGATCGGCTACGGCTTCAACTCCAACGGCCGCTATGCCGCCAGCGGCCTGCTGCGCGAGCGCTTCCTGCCGCGCCTGAAGGAGGCGGCGCCCGACAGCCTGCTGAACGACTCCGGCGACAACCTGGATCCGCGAAGAATCTGGGCGACCATGATGAGCAACGAGAAGCCGGGCGGCCACGGCGAGCGCTCGGTCGCCGTCGGCGTGGTCGACATGGCGGTGTGGGACGCCGTCGCCAAGATCGCCGAGGTGCCGCTCTACCGCCACCTCGCCGATACCGAAGGCGACGGCACCGTGGACGACTCGGTCTTCGTCTACGCCGCAGGCGGCTACTACTACCCGGGCAAGGACCACTCGGCCCTGCAGGAGGAGATGCGGCGCTACCGTGGCATGGGCTACGAGGTGGTGAAGATGAAGATCGGCGGCGCGCCGCTGGACGAGGACATCGCCCGCATCGAGGCGGTGCTGGAGATCGTGGGGGAGGGCAAATACCTTGCGGTGGACGCCAATGGCCGCTTCGACCTGGAGACCGCCATCGCCTATGGCGAGGCGATGGAGCCCTACAAACTATTCTGGTACGAGGAAGCGGGAGACCCGCTGGACTACGCGCTGCAGGCCGAACTCGCCAAGCACTACAGCGGGCCGATGGCGACCGGGGAGAATCTCTTCTCCCACCAGGACGCGCGGAACCTGCTGCGCCACGGCGGCATGCGACCGGACCGCGACTGGCTGCAGTTCGACTGCGCGCTCAGCTACGGCCTCGTCGAGTATCTGCGCACTCTCGCCTTGCTGGGCGACTACGGCTTCTCGACGCGCAACGTGGTGCCGCATGGCGGACACCAGCTGTCCCTGAACATCGCCGCCGGCCTGAAGCTGGGCGGCAACGAATCCTATCCGGAAGTCTTTGCCCCGTTCGGCGGCTTCGCCGACGACACGCGCGTGGAGAACGGACGTATTCCGCTGCCCGACGCGCCGGGCATCGGCTTCGAGAAGAAGTCGGCCCTCATCAAATGCCTGCGCGAGGCGACGGCGACCTGACCGGTCAGTCGAACAGGCCGCAGGGCGGCGCAAGAGTGAGGCGTTCCGGCTGCAGCGTCACGGTGATGCCGCCGAGGTCTTCATTCTGTCCCTCGGTCAGGGCATCGGCGGCGGCGAGAAAGCGCGCCGCCTCATCAGGCGTCACCAGGTCCAGTGTCAACGCCTTGAACTTCGCCACGTAGTCGTCGCGCTGGAAGGGCCGCGCGCCGCGCGGATGGGCATCGGCCACGGCGATCTCCTCCTCCAGGGTGCTGCCGTCCTTGAAGGTCACCACTACGCGGGCACCATGGTGCTTGTCCAGCGGCAGCGGATCGGTGAACCGCTGCGTCCACTCCGGGTCCTCCACGGTGCGCACCTTGTGCCACAGCCGCACGGTATCCTCCCGCGCGGCACGCCCGGGCGCATAGCTTGCTTCGTGATCCCACGCGCCGTCCTGCAGGGCGACGGTGAAGATGTACATGATGGAGTGGTCGAGGGTCTCGCGGCTTGCCTTGGGGTCGTACTTCTCGGGATCGCCCGCGCCGCAGCCCATGACCACGTGGGTCAGGCGCTTGGTGTGCATGACGATCTCCTCCACTGCCTCCAGATCGGGGATCTTCCCGCGCAGGCGAAAGGCAAGATCGATGAGCGCCTGGCCGTGATAGCCGGCGGAATGCTCCTTGGGGTAAGTCTCCAGAATGGCGCGCTTGGGCTCGCCGGTCTCCGGCAGCGGGACGTGACAGACCATCTCCGGCCCGCCCAGCAGGATCGCGAGGATGCCGTAGTCGCCCTCGTAGATCGGCGCCGGGCTGGTCTCGCCGCGCAAGGCGCGGTCCACCGCCGTCATGGCGACCTGGCCGATGTAACCCGGCGCGTTCGCCTTGTAGGAGGAGATCGTTCCCTTGCGGATCTGCCGCGTCGAAACCGAGAGGTGCGCCGCCAGGTTGACGGCATTGTAGAGCGTGGCCGTGTCGAGGCCCAGCATGGCGCCGATGCCGCCGGCGACGGCAGGCCCGAGGTGCGCCATGTGGTCGATGCGATACTGATTGAGCGCGATGCCCTTCACCAGGTCGACCTGGATCTCGTAGGCGGTGACGATGCCGCGCAGCAGGTCGGGTCCCGACAGGTTCTTCTGCTGCGCCACGGCGATGAGCGGTCCGATGGTGTCGCCGGGATGGCTCGAGTCCTCGGCGAAAAACGAGTCGTTGAAGTCGAGCTCGCGGATCGCCGTCGCGTTGGCGTAGCCGGCCCAGGCGCAGTCGAAGCGCCGGTCCCGCGGCAGGCCCAGGACCGTCGCGCCGCCGGCGCGTGGATGTGCCAACGCCTGTCCGCGCGCAGCCACCACCGGTGCCCGATTGATGGCAGCCAGAGCCACGGCATGGTCGTCGATGATTCGGTTCACAGCCATGGCGGCAGCGGCGGGATCGAGCGGCGCCGGATTGGCGGCGGCCGCCGCGATCTTCCAGGCGAGTTGCTCTTCGCGGTCCAGGTGTTGGCCAGGCCGCAGAACGCGGACTTCGTGGACTTTCACGCCTTGGCCTCGCCGTCCCCCTTGCCGGACACCTTTTTCCGCGCGCTGCGAATGTCGCGCCAAGCCGAGCCCACCACGAAGAGCAACGCGGTCACCAGCAGGCCGACGGCCACCGGATCCTGCACGAAGACGACGTGGTCGCCACTGGTCAGCAGCAGCGAGCGTCGGTAATTGGCTTCGATCATGTAACCGAGCACGAGGCCCAGCACCAGCGGCAGAAAGGGAAACCCGAAGAGGCGCATGACGTAGCCGGCCGCACCGGCGAGCAGCACCAGGTAGAGGTCGAAGAGACTGTGATCGATCGAATAGATGCCGGAAAAGATAAGCGCGTAGATCGCCGCCATCAGGTAGGGCTTCGGCCGGTTCACCAGCCAGATCGCCGGTGTCAGCACCAGCATCCCGATGAAGAACAGCGAGGTGTTGGCGACGAGGAGGCCGCCGAACAGGCCATAGATGAAGTCGGGATGCTTCTCGAACAGCAGCGGGCCTGGCTGCAGGCCGTGGATCAGCAGGCCGCCGAGCAGGATGGCTGTCGAGTTGGAGCCGGGGATGCCGAAGCTCAGCATCGGCACCAGCGCGGTGCCGGCGACAGTGTTGTTCGCGCACTCCGGCGCGGCGATCGCCTCCGGTGACCCCTTACCGAACTCCTCCGGGTGCTTCGACCAGCGGCGCGCCTCGTTGTAGGACATGAAGGCGGCAATAGAGCCGCCCGCGCCCGGCATGCAGCCCTCGAACAGGCCGATGCCGCTGCCGATCAGCTGCGGCTTGCGCAGCCTCTTCAACATGGCGAAGCTCGGCAGCTTGATGCGTGTCTGCACCTCGCCCGCCTTGGTCCACTCCGGCTTGCCGGCCTGCACCAGCAGTTCGCTCACCGCGAAGACGCCGACCATCACCAGGATGAAGGGGATGCCGCCGAGCAGCTCCGGGCTGCCGTAGGTGAAGCGGCCGACGCCTGAGATCGGGTCGGTGCCCACCGTGGCGATCATCAGGCCGATCACGCCGGCCATGAGACCCTTGACCAAAGAACCGCTCGACAGCGACGCGATGACGCTGAGGCCGAGGATGCCGAGAGCGAAGTAGGCCGGCGGCGTGAACAGCAACGCGACCTGCGCCAGCGGCTTGGTCAGCATCACCAAGAAGAACAGTCCGAGGAGCCCGCCGATCACGCCCGACACCAGCGAAATGCCGAGCGCCTCGCCGCCGCGGCCCTGCTTCTGCATCTCATAGCCGTCGATCGCAGTTGCGGCGGCGGCATTGGTACCGGGCGTGCGAATCAGGATCGCCGGAATGGAGCCGCCGTACTCAGCGCCGACGTAGGTCGAGGCCAGCAGCACGATCGCCGTGATCGGCTCCATCGTGTAGGTGAAAGGCAGCAGCAAGGCCATGGTGATCGAGGGCGAGATGCCCGGCAGCGCACCGCCGAGAATGCCCCAAACCACGCCCCCCATCGCCGCGAAGACGGCCGGCGTGGTGGTCAATGCCTGCCAGGCGTAGGTGAGACCTTCCATGGGACTGGATTACCCTGTTTGCGCCGACGTCAGCCCTGCAGCGAGCGAAGCAGCTCGGGCCATAGGCCAGGGGGCAGCGGAATGTGGAGGAACTGGACGAAAAGCAGGTAGAAGAACAGCCCGCCGGCGCCGGCGATGGCGGCGGTCTTTAACCCGAAGCGCGCGCCAGCGTAGATCGCGGTGGCCAGCAGCAGGCCGACGATGGCGAGGGTATAGCCGAGGTAGGGCACCACCAGCAGGTAGCCAATGCCCAGCCCCAGCATGCCTGCCGCGCGCAGGTGCTCACGGAAGTTGGACGAGCCCGCCTCCTCATCCGGCTCAGCGGCAGCGGGCGGCCGCCGGGTGCCGGCGGCCATCCACTTTACCGCCAGGCTGCGCAGGATGAGCAGCAGGGCGAGACCGCCCAGCGCATATGCCAGCGATTTCGGCAGACCGGCCGCGGTGACCGGTCCGTCGAGCGGACTGATACGGATGCCGTCAGCCGCGATCCAATAGACGACGGCGAAGGCAAGGAAGACAAAGCCGATCCAGGCGTCCCGAGTCATTGCTATGTCCTTCCTCGCCTGCCGCCCTCACCTCAATCGGTAATACCGTACTGCTTGAAGAAGCCCTGCTGTTCCTCGGCGAACTCGTCGATGAACCGGGCGTACTCCTCGTGCGGCATGAACTGCGGCACCAGGCTCTGCGCGCGGTACCACTCCTGGAACTCGGGATCCTTCAGCACCGACTGGATGCCCTCCTCCCACTTTGCGTAGATCTCGTCCGGCAAGTCTTTGGGGCCGGCGATGCCGCGGAACTTGTTGACCACCAGGTCGATGCCCTGCTCCTGCGCGGTCGGCACGTCGGGGAACTGCTCCAGGCGCTCCTTCGTGTAGGTCGTGATGACGCGGACCTCGTTGGCTTCGAGTTGTGCCGAAAGTTCCTGGATCTCGCCGATGCCCAGATCGACGGTGCCGTTCAGCACGGAGATCAGCAGTTCGCCGCCGCCGTCATGGGTGATGACGGGCGCCTCGACGCCGGTGATCGTCTTGAACTTCTCCATTACCTGGCGGTCCAGCGAGCCCGGCGTGGTGACGCCGAACTTTACGGAGTTGGGATCCGCCTTCGCTTTCTCGACCACCTCGGCGAGCGAATTATAAGGGCTCGAGGCGCGCACGTAGACGATCTGCGGGTCGAGGAACACATTGGTGACCGCCGAAAGGTCCTTGTAGGTGTAGTCCGGCTGGCTCAGCAGCGAGGTATTGATGTAGGTGGGCGTAGTGCCATAGAAGAGCGAGCCGTCGGCCGGCCCGGTCGCCAGCTTGGCCATTGCCTTGGCGCCGCTGCCGCCCTGCACGTTCTCGACCACGAAGTTGGTGCCCATGTGCTTGCCGAGATACTTAGTCATCTCGCGCAGGAATACGTCGGTGCCGCCGCCCGCCTTGGAGTGGGTGATCAGGGTGACGGTATCGATCGGATAGCTCTGCGCGGCAACCTGGCCGGCACCGGCCAGCAGCGCGGCAACGGCGACCGAAGCAGCAATGTTCCGGAGTCCGGATTCCATCTTTTTCCTCCCATGGTGGTTCTTTTGCCTTCTTTCCTGCGGATGGGGAAGGAAGGCATCGACAGCCTTGTTACCCTCTTTGTCTCAAGTCCGGAATGGATTGTCAATTGCCGACAATTGACGAGAATGACGATAAGGCCCGCTGGAGGGCATGATTGTCTAAGGAAGGAACGTGCATGAAGGGCCAGTCGACTGCAGCGACGTCGATCACGGCGCAGGTCGCCGCCTACATGGCCACCGCGACGGAAGCAGCGCCGCCACCGGCGGTGATGGAGCGGGCACGCCTCCACCTGCTGGACAGTCTCGCCGCCATCGTCAGCGGCACGCGGCTGAAGGCGGGGCAACGCGCCAGCGCGTTCATCGCGACCCAGGGCGGAACTGCCGAAGCCTGCCTGCCCGGCACCGCCGTCGTCACCAGCGCGATCAATGCCGCCTTCGCCAACGCCATGGCGGCCCACGCCGATGAGACCGATGACTCGCATCTCGGCGGGCGCTTTCATCCGGGCTGCGCGGTGGTGCCGGCGGCGCTTGCCGTCGCCGAGCGCAACGGCAAGAGCGGCGCAGCGCTGCTGAAGGCTATCGCGTTGGGTTACGACATCGGCGCGCGCGCCACATTGGCCCTCGGGTTCTCCGGCCCGCGGAGCGGCACGCACAGCACGCACTGCCTGGGCGCCAACTTCGGTGCCGCCGCCGCGGCCGGCGCCCTCGCCGGGCTCGACGCTCGGCAGTGCGAGTATCTTCTGTCCTATGCCACCCAGCAGGCCAGCGGCATCGCCTACTGGCAGCGCGATTCGGAGCACGTGGAAAAGGCTTTCGACTTCGGCGGCATGGGCGCGCGCAACGGCACCTTCGCCGCGCTTTTCGTCGCCTCAGGGGCGAGCGGCGTGCCGGGCAGCCTAACCGGCGACTTCTCCTACATCTCCGCTTTTGCCGAGAACGCGCGTCCGGAAGCCCTGGCCGAGGCCCTCGGCGAACGCTTCGAGATTCTCGCCGCTTCCATCAAGAAGTGGTGCGTCGGCTCGCCGATCCAGGCCGCCCTCGATTCCGTGACTGCCTTGATTGCGGAACATCAATTGAAAGCCGACGACGTGGTGGCTCTGCGCGCCATTATGCCGGACGACCGCCTGACCATCGTCAACAACCGGGATATGCCGGACGTCTGCCTGCAGCACCTTCTGGCCCTCGCCCTGGTCGACGGCCGCCTCACCTTCGCATCGACCCACGACCATGGGCGCATGCAGGATCCCGCGGTTCTGGCCGTGCGCCAGCGCATCGAAGCGATCCCCAGCGCCGAGCTGACCGCTGCCCGCCCGGCCCGCCAGGCGATCATCGAAATCGACTGCGCCGACGGCCGCAGCCTCACGCATCGCACCCGCGCGGTGCTCGGCACGCCGGACAACCCGATGACGGCGGATCAGGTGGAAGAGAAGGCGCGCGACCTCATGGCGCCGGTGCTGGGCGCCCGGCAGACGGAAGACCTCATCGCTGCACTGCGCGGCATCGAGGGCCTGGACGACCTATGCAAGCTGAGGCCGCTGCTGCAGGCCTGAAGGCATCAAGGCATGTAGAGGCCGCCGCTGACGTGGACCGTCTGGCCGGTCATGAAGCGGGCCTGCGGCAGGCAGAGCGCCACCACCATGCCCGCAGCCTCTTCGATCTCTCCCTCGCGGCCGAGCGGAATCTCCGCCGGCATCTTGGGCGATTCGCCGGCTGTCTTGGAACGCTCGCCGCCGATCTTGCCGGGCGCGACGCAGTTCACCGTGACGTTGCGGTCGGCGAACTCCACCGCCAGCGCCTTGGTGAGGCCGACGATGCCGGCCTTGGCGGCGGCGACATGGGCGCGCTCTTTCGCGCCGATGTGAGCCGAAACACCGCCGATGTTCACGATGGTGCCGCCGCCCCCGGCGATCATCACCGGCAGCACCGCACGGCACATGAGGAAGGCGCCATCCAGGATCACCGCGTTGATCTCGCGCCACTCCGCCAGGGACATCTCCATGAAGGGCGCCTGGCGGCGGATCGCGGCGTTGTTCACCAGGATGTCGATGCGTCCGAAGGCCGCCTTGGCCTCCTCCGCCATGCGGGCGACCGCGGCCTCGTCGGTGACGTCGCCCATGACGACGGCAGCACGGCGGCCGAGCCCGCGCACCTCCTCCGCCACGGCTTCGACCTCGTCACGCGCGCTGCGCGCGTTCAGCAGCAGATCCGCGCCTTCGCGCGCCAGGCCCAGGGCGGTGGCCCGGCCGATGCGCCGCGACGCGCCGGTGATGAAGGCGACCTTGCCGGCCAGAAGGGCCTCTCGTGCTTGCGCCATGCCGTTGCTTTCCTTCCGTCTTGAAACGTGGCGGCGACAATGACCGGCAAAATCCATATCGTCAATTGTTGACAGTTTTGGGCGGAGGTGAAATTGTCTGCCCGCCTATGGGAAAGCGGCCGGTGGCCGGATCAGTCAGTGGGGACCATGGAAGCGACGGCAGCAACGGGCGCGGGCAAAGCAGAGACGCTCTCCGAGAGCTTTGCGCGGTTTCTCGCCGGACTCACTCTCAAAGGGATTCCCGCGCCGGCCCGGGCGGTCGCCCTGCGCGACCTGGTGGATGCCGCCGGCCTCTGTCTCGCGTCGCGCAACGAGCGTTATGTGCAGCAGGTGCTCGCCGCCTGCGATTCCGAAGGCCCCTGCACCGCGATCGGCCATGGCCAAGCCCTCGACGCAGCGGGCGCCGCACTGGTGAACGGCGTGGCTATCCACGGCGAGGATTTCGACGACACCCTGGAAGGTGCCCCGATCCGCGTCGGCGCCATGGTGATCCCGGCGGTGCTGGCGGCCGCCGAGCGCTACGGGCTCAGCGGCGAACAGACCCTGGTGGGCATCATCGCCGGCATGGAGGCCGTCTGCCGCCTCAATCACGTGGCGGCGGGGCATATGCACCGCGCCTGCTTTCACCCCGTCGGCGTCATCGGCGCCCTCGGCGCGGCGGCCGGCACCGGTGTCGCGCTGGGACTGCCGCCGCAGAACCTCGCCATGGCCTTCGGCATCGCCGCTTCCATGGCCTCCGGCATCATCGAGTACCTGACCGACGGCGCCTGGACCAAGCGGCTGCACCCCGGCTGGGCGGCGCAGTCCGGCTACCGCGCCGCGCTGCTCGCACGGTCCGGCTTCTTCGCACCGCGCACGGTCTTCGAGGGCGGCCACAGCTTCTTCAAGGCCTTCGCGCCGACCGCCACGCCCGACTACAGCCATCTCACTGAGGGTCTGGGAGAGAATTGGTATATGGAGCGCGTGGTGTTCAAGCCCTACGCCTGCGGGACCATGATCCACCCCTACATCGACTGCACCATCCAACTGGCACAGCAGGGAATCAAAGGCGAAGATATCGAGTCGATCGTCTGCGAGACCGGTGAGGGCCTGGTGCACCGCCTGTGGGAACCCCTGGCCGCCAAGCACCAGCCGCCATCGGGCTACGCCGCAAAGTTCTCCATGCCCTTCTGCATGGCCGTCGCCTTCTACGAGGGCGATGCCGGCCTCGCCCAGTTCACCGATGAAAAGGCCAAGGATGTGCGCGTCCTGGCCCTGGCCCGCAGGATTTCCTACATCATCGACCCCGACAACGAATACCCGCGCAACTATAGCGGCCACATCAGGGTAACGCTGAAGAATGGCCAGGTGGTCGAGCGGCGCCAGCCGCATATGCGCGGTGGCATGCACGAGCCGCTGAGCGACGCCGACATCGTCGCCAAGTTTTTCGCCAATGCCGCTCACGGCGGCTGGAGCCGGCCGCAAGCCGAGGCGCTGCTCAGTTTCTGCCAGGACCTCGGCGAACAGCCCGACCTCGCCGGCCTCGCCCGCTTCCGCCACTAGTCGAATACCAGTCCGAAGGATCAGTCATGGCCGCAAACTCTACCGTCCCGAGCGTTTCGGAATCCCTCGCCACCTGGATCGAGGGACTGACGGCGACGGATATTCCCGAAGCGGCACGGCGCGAGGCCGAGAACACCATCATCGACACCATCGGCCTGACCGTGGCGGCGCTAGATACGGACTACGGCCAGGCGGTGCGCAAAGCCTTCGACCAGCGGGGCGACTGCACGGTCTTCGGTCTCGCCGAGGGTTTCGAGAGCGCCGCGGCAGCGGTCATCAACGGCACCTGCGGCCACGGCGAGGACTACGACAACACCTACGAGGGCTGCCCGGTGCATTCCGGCGTGGTCATCGTGCCAGCCCTCGCGGCGGCTGGCGAGATGATGAAGCTTCCGGCGCGTGACGTCGCCAAGGGCATCGTCGTCGGGATCGAGATCGCCTGCCGCCTGGGCCTGGTCGCCAAGAAAGCGGTGCATTCGGCGGGCTTCCATCCGACGGCGATCCTCGGCTGCATGGGCGCGGCCGCCGGTGTGGCCGCCGCGATGGGCCAAAACCGCGCGCAGATCCGCGACACCCTGGGCGTCGCTGGCTCCATGTCCTCCGGCATCATCGAGTATCTCGCCGACGGCACCTGGACCAAGCGCATGCACCCCGGCTGGGCGGCGCAGGCGGGCCTGCGTGCCGCCCAGATGGGTGCCGCCGGATTCCGCGGACCGGCTACGGTCTTTGAGGGAACCCACGGCCTGTTCAGCGCCTTCGCGCCGTCGATCCAGCCGGACTTCGCGTGGCTGACCGGTGCGCTGGGCAGCCGCTGGGAAACCGCCAATGTCGCTTTCAAGCCTTATGCCTGCGGCACCATGACCCAGCCCTACGTCGATTGCGCGATCCGCCTGGCACGCCAGGGCGTAAAGCCGGAAGACGTTAAGTCGATCGTTTGCGAGGTGGGCGAGGGCACGGTGCACCGCCTGTGGGAGCCGCTGGCCTCGAAGCAGACACCCCCAACGGCCTACGCCGCCAAATTTTCCTCGCCCTACTGCGTTGCCGCCGGCTTCATCCACGGCGATGCCGGCCTCGCCCAGTTCACCGACGCGGCCGTGCGCGACCCGCGCGCGCTCGCGCTGGCCGGCAAGGTCACCTACGTCATCGATCCCGATAACGAGTATCCCGCCAACTATACCGGCCACATCCGCGCCGAACTGACCGACGGCCGCGTGGTGGAAGAACGCCAGGGCCAGATGCGCGGCGGCGCCAAGGAACGCATGACCCGCGCGGACCTGCTGGCCAAGGCGCGCGCCAACCTCCGCTTTGCCGGGCGTCCCGACGGCGCCGCCGAGGCACTGGAGAATTTTGCCACCGGCCTGTTCGATGACGCTGCGCCCTTCTCCGCCGCGGCGCTGCGCCGGCCCGGTTCCTGAGGCAGGAACGCCGCTTGGAGACGCTCGACGCACTGCTGCCCGGCCTGACGCCGCTGACCGTCCTGCTGGTGGTCGGGGTGTGTTTCGTCGCGGCGGCGCTGGGCGGCATGAGCGGCGTCGGATCGGGCATGATCATCACGCTGTTCATCACGCCGATCATCGGGCCTAAGGCGGTGGTGCCGGTGATCTCCGTGCTGATGCTGATCAACAATGCCAGCCGTGCGTGGTTCTATCGCGAGTACATACAGCCCAAGCGCATCGCGCTGATAGCAGGCACCGCGGTGCCCGCCTCGGCATTGGGCGCGCTGCTCTACGTACGCATGGAGTCCGACCTGATACAGGGCATACTGGGCGCCATCCTCATCGCCTCGGTGCCGCTCAGGCGCTGGTCCGCCGGGCGCATGATGGAGCCGAGCAAGCCGATGGTCATCGCGGTTTCCGGGGCCTTCGGCTTCCTTTCCAGCATCATCGTCGGCGCCGGCATGCTGGTGTTGCCGATTCTCATGGGCTTCGGCCTGACCGGTCCGGCGCTGCTGGCAACCGACGGCGCGATCGCCGTCATCGTGAACCTGGCCAAGATCATCTTCTTCGGCAGCCTGGAGGCGCTGACGCCCTCGCTCTTCGTCATCGCCTTCATCATGGGCCTCTGCACGATCCCCGGCACCTGGGTCGCCGCCTGGATCGTCAAGCGCACCGACATCCGCATCCACACCTTGTTCATCGAGGTGCTAATCGTCGTCGGCGGCGCTTCCTTCATCTACGGCAGCCTGACCGCGTAGGGCCGTCGCGCAGGCATGCGTAGACCCCCGAGGATCACAGATCCACCCTTCTCAATCTCAGAGCATTGCCTACGACGGATACCGAAGACAGGCTCATTGCCGCCGCCGCGATCATCGGCGACAGCAGGAGGCCGAGGAAGGGATAGAGGATTCCGGCGGCGATCGGCACACCCGCCGCGTTGTAGACGAAGGCGAAGAAAAGGTTCTGGCGGATGTTGCGCATGGTCGCCTGGGCAAGGCGCCGCGCCCGCACGATGCCGGTGAGGTCGCCCTTCACCAGCGTGAAGCCCGCGCTCTCGATGGCGACGTCGGCGCCGGTCCCCATGGCGATGCCGACGTCGGCCTGCGCGAGCGCCGGCGCGTCGTTCACACCATCCCCGGCCATGGCAACTCTTGCGCCTTCGGCCTGAAACTCTTTCACGATGCGCGCCTTGTCTTCGGGAAGCACATCGGCGCGAATCTCGTCGATGCCGAGACGGCCCGCCACCGCCCTCGCGGTGCGCTCGTTGTCGCCGGTCACCATGACGATCCGCAGCCCTTCCGCGTGCAACGCCTTGAGCGCCTCGGGGGTGGTTTCCTTCACGGGGTCGGCGACGCTGACCAGACCAGCGATCTTCTGGTCGATGACTACGAACATCACCGTCTCGCCCTGATCTCGGAGGCCGTCCGCCGCTTCGGCGGCGTGGCGCCCCTCAAGGCCAAGGTGGGTCAGCAGGGCGGCGTTACCGAGAGCGACAGCCTTGCCCTCGACGCGGCCGGTCACGCCCTTGCCGGTCACCGCCTGGAAGTCCTCGGCCTTCGGCAGGGACAGGCCACGGTCTTCAGCACCGTTCACGATAGCCTCGGCCAGGGGGTGCTCACTGCCGCGCTCCAGCGCGGCGGCGAGCCGCAGCAGTTCATTCTCTTCGATGCCGTCCTCGGGCAGCACGGCGGAGAGCGCCGGCTTTCCCCGGGTGAGGGTGCCGGTCTTGTCGACGATCAGGGTGTCGACCTTGGCGAAGCGCTCCAGCGCCTCGGCGTTCTTGATCAGCACGCCGGCCTGCGCGCCGCGACCGGTGGCGGTCATGATCGACATCGGCGTGGCCAAGCCCAAGGCGCAGGGGCAGGCGATGATGAGAACCGAGACCGCGGCCACCAGGGCATAGGCCATTGCCGGCGACGGCCCCCAGATCGACCAGGCGACGAAGGCGACCACGGCAACCGCCACTACAGCCGGGACAAAGACGCCGGCGACCTGGTCGGCCAGCTTCTGGATCGGCGCACGGCTGCGCTGGGCCGCGGCTACCATCTCGACGATCTGCGACAGGACGGTGTCGGCGCCGACGCGCCGGGCGTCGATGATCAGCGACCCGCTGCCGTTGATCGTCGCGCCGGTCACCTTGTCACCCTTGGATTTCTCCACCGGCACCGGCTCACCGGTCAGCATGGACTCGTCGACCGAGGAATGACCTTCGACCACGGTGCCGTCGACCGGCACCTTGTCGCCCGGGCGCACCCGCAAGTGGTCGCCGACCTTAACCTCCTCCAGGGGGATCTCCTCCTCGCGGCCGTCGGGTCGAATCACCCGCGCTGTCTTGGCGGCAAGGTCGAGCAGCGCGCGGATGGCACCGCCGGTGCGTTCGCGCGCCCGCAGCTCCAGCATCTGGCCTAGCAGCACCAGCACCACGATCACCGCCGCGGCCTCGTAGTAGACCGCGACGTGGCCCTGGGCGTCGCGGAAGCCGGCCGGGAAGATCTCCGGCGCTAAGGTCGCCACCAGGCTGAACAGGTAGGCCGCACCGACGCCCATGGCGATGAGGGTGAACATGTTGAGGCTGCGGTTGACTAGCGACTTCCAGCCGCGCACGAAGAAGGGCAATCCGGCCCAGAGCACCACCGGCGTCGCGAGGACCAGCTCCGCCCATGAAGCCGTGGCCTCGCCCAGCATCTGGCGCAGCGGCAGACCGAGATGCGGCGCCATGGCGAGAACCAGCACCGGCAAGGTGAGTGCCGCACCGATCCAGAAGCGGCGCGTGAAGTCCACCAATTCGGGATTCGGGCCCTCCTCGCCGGTCGGCACGCCCATGGGCTCCAGCGCCATGCCGCAGAGCGGGCAGTCGCCCGGGCCGTCCTGCACGATCTCGGGGTGCATCGGGCAGGTGTACTGGGTGCCCTTCGGCATCGGTTCCGGCCTCGCGCGGCCGTCCAGGTACTTCGCCGGCTCGGCCTCGAACTTCGACTGGCAGCCGGCCGAGCAGAAATAGAAGCGTTGTCCTTCATGCTTCGCCATGTAGCGGGCAGCGGCGCGGTCCACCTTCATGCCGCAGACCGGGTCCTTGGCCGTCAGGTAGTCCTCGGGCGCTTTGGCAAACTTGTCGCGGCAGCCGGGATTGCAGAAGTGGAAGACGTGGCCGTCATGTTCGTGGGTCGGCTTGCCGGCGGCCGGGTCGACGGTCATGCCGCAGACCGGATCGCGCACGACGGGTACCTCCCCCTCATGATGATGAGGAACATGCCCGCGTACGGGGGATGGCTGCGATGTGCCTGACATGAAACGAATCCCACTTGTTCCAGCGGCGCGATTGCCGGCCGGTCTCCCAGATATGGGGTTTCCAGTCACGGGAAGGTCAAGCCCCCCTACGTGCGGGCTGCCGCGGGATCTAGCGGCCGCCGGTGAGCAGGGCGAAGACCGGCACGAGAGCAACCGCCGCCAACGCCGTGAAACCGAGGTTCCACTGCCAGGTCAGCCGCCGGGGCGGGATCTCTCCCACCCGGCTGATGAGCAAAACGACCGTGGCAAAGGGCGAGAAAGTCATAGAGAGCGCCCAGCCGCAGGAAATCGCCAACGCAATCAGCGTGGGATCGGCCGGCAGTACCGGCAGGCTGCCGACCAGGCTGCCGAAGAAGACCGCCATCATGATGGGACTGAGCGCCAGCAGGCTGAGCGAGGCGACAGCGACCGGCAGCAGCGCGAGAAAGACGAAGTCGGGCATGGCATCGAGGCCGAGAACTTCTGCCCAGGCAGCCGCCGGGATCAGCGCTGCCGCGACGCGGCCGACGTAACCGGAACAGGCCAGGGTGATGGCGACCGGAGCGGCGCCGCCCAGGTTCGAAAAGGCAATGACCCGCAGCCGGCCCGCGGTGGCGGCCCAGGCTCCTTCCGGCGCACCCAGGTTCTGCACCAGCAGCCAGCCGACCAGCATCACCGGACAAGAGACCATGAGGCCGAACACCACCGTCTCGCCGGACAGCAGCATGACCACAGCGCTCATGCCGAACAGCCAACTGCAGGCGAGCAGAAAGCGGAAGGCGGCCTGCCGCGGGAAGAGCGGGGTCGCGGGCTTAGTCTGCGGCCGGTAGGCGCGGAACACGAAACGGTCCTCCAGCGCGCCGAGTACCAGCAGGCCGACGAAGATGCAAAAGCCGATGGCGATCCAGACCTGCCGGTTGGTGCCGGGGATCAACTCCATCAATGCCAGGGGCGCGATCGCCGTCGGCGACCAGATAACACACCACGCAAAGCCGCGCAGCATGGCGCTGATCTGGCGCCGCTCGCGAATCGGGTTGCGGGCATCGCCGGGCGTCCCCGCCTCGATGCCCCGCTGGATCAGCGGCACCAGGAAGCTGACCACGCCGACATTGAACAGCACCGCCATGATCGCGGCACCGAAGTTGAGGGCGTAATAGCGCCGCCCCGGCTGCTGGCGCGTGAGATACTCGCCGCAGCGCGCGACGGCGGGCGAGGTTGACGCGGCCTCGTGCAGCAGGTTCAGCAGCAGCAGAAAAGCCATCAGGAACGCAGCCTGATCGAGCCCCGCCAGCAGCACCGCGGGCGGGTCCGGATGCAGCCACAGCGTGAGCAGCGTCAGGACCATGCAAAGCGTCAGCAGGTACTTCTCCCGCAGCCCGAGGTCGCGCACCGCGGCGAGCACGGTGGCACCGACCGCAGCATAGGCTGCGTACTGGATTGCCTGCGACCCGCTGAGGCGCGCCAGCAGTTCCAGCCCCATCACCGCCAGCAGGCACAGCGCGACGAGAAAGCGGTCGCGGCCCTGCAGAGGCTGTGCCACGGCGGAAAGTCGGGATGACTCGGACATGCCTCGGGCGGCACTCCCGGCGGAGTTGATGGTGGGCGAACGATCAGGAATGGCTGCCGCCGTGGCGCCGCGGCAACGGTGCCATGCTAGCCGTTCTTGAACTCCGCCGCCAGCCGGTCGACCCCGCGCGTCAGGATCGCGAGGTCGGCGCCCACCGCCGTGAACAGGGAACCGAGCTCCATGCAGCGACGCGCGAAGTCGATGTCGTAGGTCAGCACGCCCGCCGGCTTGCCGGCCGCCGCCACACGGGAAATGGCGCCTTCAACCGCTGCGACGACCTCCGGATGAAAAAGCTCGCCGGGATGACCGAGGCTCGCCGAGAGGTCGCCGGGGCCGATGAAAATGCCGTCGACGCCCTCGACCGCAGCGATGTCCTCGATGGCGTCGAGCGACTTCTGCGTCTCCACCTGCACCAGGAGACAGATTTCGCTCGCCGCCTTCTGCGCATAGCCGGCAACGCGGCCGAAGCGGCTGGCCCGCGTCAGGCCGGCGACGCCGCGAATGCCCTCAGGCGGATAGCGCACGGCGGCAACCGCCGCCTCCGCCTCGGCGACCGACTGCACATAGGGAACCAGCAGGCTCTGGGCGCCGCTGTCCAGCAGGCGCTTGATGAGGACGGGATCGTTGGCGGCGGGCCGCACCACGGCTGAAACGTCATAGGCCGCCGCCGCCTGCAGCTGCGGCAGCACTGTCAGCGGATCAGCCGGCGAATGCTCGGTGTCGAGCAGCAGCCAGTCGAAGCCCGCGCCGGCCAGCGCCTCGGTCACGAAGCTGCCGGGCAGCATGCACCACAGGCCGACCTGCTGTTTGCCGGAGAGAATGGCATGTTTGAAGGCGTTCCGGGGCAGCTGCAAGACGAGACCTCCCTCAGGCGACGTCGGCGGGCAGGACCGCCGAGGGCATGTTCTGGTAGCAGACCGGCCGCAGGAAGCGGCGGATCGACAAGGTGCCGACCGAGGTGGCACCAAAATTGGTCGATGCCGGATAGGGGCCGCCGTGCACCATGGAATCGCAGACCTCGACGCCCGTCGGGAAGCCGTTGGCGAGGATGCGGCCGGCCTTGCGCTCCAGGATCGGCATGAGACGCCGCGCGTCGCCGCTGTCCCCGTCGTCCATGTGCAGGGTGCAGGTCAACTGGCCCTGCAGGCTCCTGGCAATAGTCACCATCTCGTCAAAACCGCTGGCCGCGACCACGAGGCCGAGCGGACCGAAGACCTCCTCGCCCAGTTCCTCGTTGGCCAGCCAGTCCTTGCCGGTCGTCGAATAGAGGTAGGGCGTGGCATTGCGCTGATCGCAGGTGCTGGTCAGCACTTCGCGCACACCCGCAGAGCCGCGCACCCGATCGCGCCCGCTGCGGTAGGCCGCGGCGATGCCATCGGTCAGCATGGTTTGCGGTGCCGTCGGCTCCAGCGCCGCGGAGGCCGCAGCGACGAAATCCTGCAGCGCCGGACCGTCAACGGCCACGGCGATCCCCGGATTGGTGCAAAACTGTCCGGCGCCCATGGTCAGCGACCCGGCCCAGCCCTTGGCGATTTCGCCACCGCGCGCCGAAAGCGCCTGCGGCAGCAGGAACATGGGATTGACCGAGCCCAGCTCACCGAAGAAGGGGATCGGCTCTGGCCGCTGGGCGCAGAGGTCGAACAGCGCCCTGCCCCCGGCCAGCGAGCCGGTGAAGCCCACCGCCTTGATGAGCGGATGCTGCACAAGGGCCTGGCCGACGGCGCGGTTGCCGCCCTGGATCAGCGAAAAGACGCCGGCAGGAACGCCGCAGGCCTTCACGGCGGCAGCAATCGCCTGGGCCACGATCTCACCGGTGCCCGGGTGCGCCGAGTGACCCTTCACCACCACCGGGCAGCCGGCGGCCAGCGCCGCCGCCGTGTCGCCGCCGGCGACCGAGAAGGCAAGCGGGAAGTTGGAGGCGCCGAAGACGGCGACCGGCCCGATCGGGCGCTGCATCATGCGCAGGTCGGGGCGCGGCAGCGGCTGGCGGTCGGGCAGTGCCGCGTCATGGCGGCGGTCCAGGTAGTCGCCTTTTTCGATGTGGCTGGCGAAGAGCCGCAGCTGGCCGGTGGTGCGGCCGCGCTCGCCGTTGAGGCGCGCTTCGGGCAGGCCGGTCTCCTGGCAGCCGATCTCGGTGATGGCCGCGCCGCGCGCCTCGATCTCGTCGGCGATGCGGTTGAGAAAGGCGGCGCGCGCGGCACGGGTCGAATAGCCATAATCCCAGAACGCCTCCTCCGCCGCCTTGCAGGCGGCGTCGACGTCGGCCGGCGTGCCTACGGCAAAGGCGCGCTTGGGCCCCGTGGCAGGGTCCGAGTCGAAGGTTTCCTTGCCCGCGACCCAGTCGCCGGCGATCAGGTGCTTTCCGGTCAGTTCGAGAGTCATCCTGTCCGTCCTCTTACTTGCTTCGCTCCGCGGCCTGGCGCAGACGATGCCAGGCGACAGCCGGAGCGAAATAGGGGTGATCGACTATTCCTGCCGATGCGTCGGCGGCTTGTCGAGTATCTTCCGACTGATCTGTGTCCCATCGGTCTCTCTAGGCTAGCACGCCGATGGGCCAAGGCACGAATTCGTCCTCGCCGACACCAAGCGCCTCGCTCTTCGACTTCTCCCCGGAGGCGACCGTCAGCAGCGTGCGGAAGATCGCCTCTCCCATCTCGTCCAGCGTCGCGGTACCGTCGATCACCGTGCCGCAGTTGATGTCCATGTCACCGATCATGCGCTGGTACATCGGCGTGTTGGTGGCGAGCTTGACGGTCGGCGCCGGGAAGGAGCCGAAGCAGGAACCGCGGCCCGTGGTGAAGCAGATGAGATTGGCGCCGCCGGCGATCTGGCCGGTAGCGGATACAGGGTCGTAGCCGGGTGTGTCCATGATGACGAGGCCGTGCTCGCGGACCGTCTCAGCGTAGCGGTAGACCGCGTTGATGCCGCTGGAGCCGCCCTTCTTGGAGCCGCCCAGCGCCTTCTCGATGATGTTGGCGAGACCGCCGGCGTTGTTTCCGGGCGACACGCGGCCGTTGATCTGGGTGTCGCGCCCTTTGCTGTAGTCGAGCCACCATTCGATGCGCTCGACGAACTTGCGGCCGATCTCCGGCGTCTTCGCCCGTGCTGTCAGCGTGTGCTCGACGCCGAAAAGCTCCGGCGTTTCGGAGAGGATGGCGGTGCCGCCGTGACGCACCAAAATATCGACCGCCTTGCCGAGGGCAGGATTCGCCGAGAGGCCCGAAAAGCCATCGGAGCCGCCGCACTGCAGGCCGACGGTGATGTGTTCGGCGGAACACGGCTCACGGGTCACCTGGTCGACCTCCGCCAGCATATCGCGAACCAGAGCCTTGCCCTCCTCGATGGCGGCCGCGGTGCCGCCGACCTGCTGCATCGTCACCGTCTTCAGCGTCTTGCCGGTGGCCAGCGCTTGCTCCTCGAAGAAGCGGGCGAGGTTGTTGCGCTCGCAACCGAGCGAGCACACCACGGCACCGGCCATATTGGGATGGCGGATATAGCCGGCCAGGGTGCGGCGCAGCAGGTCCATCGGCTCGCCGGTCATCTCCATGCCGCAGCCCTGCTCGTGCACGAAGGGCACCACGCCGTCAACGTTGGGATAGTCGGCGAGACGCTCCGCGTCGAAGTAATTGGCGATGCGACGCGCGACGGTCGCCGAGCAGTTCACGGTGATGAAGATGCCGATATAGTTGCGCGTGCCGATGCGGCCGTCCGGGCGGCGGATACCCTGGAAGGTCGCACGCTCGGCCGGCGGCAAGAGTTCGGTCGGCCGGTAGTCCTGGCTGAAGCGATAGTCCTTCTGGAACTCGTCCATCAGCACGTTATGGCTGTGCATCCAGCTGCCCGGCGCGATGTCCTCGCCGGCGAAGCCGATGACGGTATTGTACTTCAGCACCGGCTCACCCTTGACCAGGGGTCGCGTCGCGATCTTGTGGCCCAGCGGCACGTCGTGCAAGGTCGTCACGCCTTCCGCCGTGAGGAAGGCACCCTTGGGGATATCGGCACGGGCGACGACGACGTTGTCGGCCGCATCGAGGCGGATGACGGGCGAATGGTTTTGCATACTCATGCCGCCTGCAGCAGCCCTTTGGTGTAACCCAGCGCGAAGGCGAAGAAGCGTTCCCGCGCCGGATCCAGATCGGAGGCCGGCACGTGGTCGGGGCAGAGGATGCCCTGGTAGCCGACCGCGCGGTAGGCGCGGATGGCGGCAGCCATGTCGACGTCGCCATCGTCGGGGAAACATTCGGAAAAGTCGCAGAAGCCGCCCTTGATATTGCGGAAGTGCACCATGTAGATGCGCCCGCGACCGCCGATGCGGCGGATCGCCTCCCTGACATAGGGCGAGGGCTCGGACGACATCTCGGCGACAGTACCCTGGCAAAAGTTGATGCCGTGCGCCGCGCTTTCCGGCGCCAGGTCGAGGTAACGCTCCATGCCTTCGATGGAGCCGACGACGTGCTCGACGCCGTTGAGTCCCCCTTTGGGAAAGGCGGGATCGTGCGGGTGCGCGGCGAGGCGGATGCCCGCCCTTTCCGCCGCCGGCAGTATCGCCTCCACCAGCTGCTCCAGGGCGGACCAGGCCTGCGCAGCGGTGACGCCCCTGGTCTCCTCGGCGATCACCTGGCCGACTGCCTCGGCGGTGCCGACGGCATTCACCGCGATGTCGGCGCCGGCAACGCCACCGCCGGGATGGCCGACGCCCCAATAGGAGTGGGCGCGGTCGGCCTGCACCGTGTAGTCGGCGGCGCGGAAGGCACTCTCGAGAACGCCGCCGCGTCCGGAACGGCGCCCGGTGCGGGTGATTCCGACCATCTGCAGGTTATACTTCAGCATCGTGAGGCCGCCGTCGGCCGCGGCGCGAATGTCCGCGCGCAGCTTCTGCGCCCGTCCAGCGGCACGCGGACGGTCATACACCGTGTCGAGCAGGAACGACCCGACGTCGAGCGCCAGGCACTCGAGAGTGAGGCCGAAACCTTCGACCCACTTGCGATAGCCGGCCACTTTCGCGGCATCCCAATTGCCGTCATCCCCTTCGATCTGCGTATTGGGCCGCGTATCGAGCACCACGTGTCCGACGCCCAGCTGGGTCGAGAGCCGCAGGCGTTCCGCCGTTGGGTTGATGATCTGCTCCCCGATGTACATGGCCTCAGCGGCCCTTTTCCTTGCGCCAGGCGGCAAAGATCTCGAGGTTCGCCGGATCGGTGGGCGGATACAGCCCGACGATGGTCGCGCCGGCCTTCACCCGCTCCGAGACGAAATCCTCGTAGGCGGTCATCTCGTGTGCCTCCTGGGCGATGTCGTCGGCCAGGTGAGCCGGGATCACGATGACGCTCTCGTCATCGCCCACCAGGACGTCGCCGGGAAAGACCGGCACATCGCCGCAGCCGATCGGCACGTTGAGGTCCAACGCCTGGTGGCGTGTCAGGTTGGTCGGCGAGGACGGCCGGTTGTGATAGGCGGGCATGTCGAGTTCGGCGATCTTCATGGCGTCGCGGAAACCGCCGTCGGTCACCACACCGGCAACGCCGCGCATCTGCAGGCGCGTCACCAGGATGTCGCCGGCCGAGGCGGCGCGCGGGTCCTTGCGGCTGTCCATCACCAGGATAGCGCCCGGCGGACAGACCTCCACCGCTTTGCGCTGCGGGTGATCCGGATTCTTGAACACGTCGATCTGGTTCAGGTCTTCGCGCGCCGGAATGTAGCGTAGGGTATAGGCGGGGCCGACCATGTTGCGGCCCTTCGGCCGCACCGGCCGGACGTCCTGGATCGTCTGGTTGCGGAAGCCCCGTTTGAAGAGGGCGGTCGCCAGGGTGGCGACCGAGACGTTCATCAGCTTCTCGCGGGTCTGCGGCTTCAACTCGGTCATCGTACGCTCGTCCATCTCAGTTGATCTCCGGCTCGCCCGTCGGCGGGCCGAACTCTGCTTTCAGAAAATCGAAGTCGCAGCCCTTGTCGGCCTGTTCGATGTGCTTGGCAAACATCCAGCCGTAGCCGCGGCCGTAGCGCGGCGGCGGCGGTGTCCATTCGGCGCGGCGGCGCGCCAGTTCCGCTTCGGGGACGCGCATGTTGAGGCTGCGGTTGGGAATGTCGACATCGACGATGTCGCCGCTCCGAAGCAGGGCCAGCGGCCCGCCAACATAGGCTTCCGGCGCCACATGAAGGACGCAGGCGCCGAACGACGTGCCGGACATGCGCGCGTCGGAGAGGCGCAGCATGTCGCGATGACCGTGCTTCAGCAGCGCCTTGGGCATCGGGATCATGCCCCACTCGGGCATGCCCGGCCCGCCCTGCGGCCCCGCATTGCGCAGCACCAGCACCGTATCGGGACTCATATCCAGATCCTCGTCGTCGATGATTTTCTTGAGTTCCGCATAGCTGTCGGCCACCAGCGCCGGGCCGCTGTGCCGGTAGAACTTCGGGTCGCAGGCAGCCGGCTTGATGACGGCCCCATCCGGCGCGAGGTTGCCGCGCAACACGGCCAGCGAGCCCTCGTGGTAGACCGGATTGTCCAGCGGACGGATGACGTCGGCGTTGTAGACCTCCGCCCCTTCCAGCCCCTGGCCGAGCGTTTCGCCGGAAACCGTGAGGACCGAGAGGTCGAGCTTGTCCCCCAGCGTCTTCATCAGGCCGCGCAGGCCGCCGGCGTAGAAGAAGTCCTCCATCAGGTAGGTCTTGCCCGATGGGCGGACATTGGCGATCACCGGCGTGGTGTGTCCGATCCGATCCAGGTCGTCCAGTTCCAGCGGCACGCCGGCGCGGCGGGCGATGGCGATCAGGTGGATGATGGCGTTGGTCGAGCAGCCCATGGCCATCGCGACGGTCACGGCGTTCTTCACTGCGGCCTCGGTGACGACCTGGTCCGGCGTCAGGTCGTCCCACACCATCTGGACGATGCGCCGCCCGGCAGCGGCACACATGCGCTGGTGGTTGGCATCGGCGGCGGGAATGGAACTGGCCCCCGGCAGGGTGAGGCCCAGCGCTTCGGCGATCGCCGTCATGGTGGAGGCCGTGCCCATAGTCATGCAGTGGCCGTAGGAGCGTGCGATGCCGCCCTCGACGCCGATCCAGTCCTCCTTGCTCATGGTGCCGGCGCGGCGCTCGTCCCAGAACTTGAAGCCATCGGTTCCCGAACCCAGCACCTGGCCCTTGTAGTTGCCGCGCAGCATCGGCCCGGCGGTGACGTAGACGAAGGGGATGCCCATGGAGAGGGCGCCCATCACCAGGCCCGGCGTGGTCTTGTCGCAACCGCCCATGAGAACGGCGCCGTCGACAGGATGGGAACGCAGCAGTTCCTCCGTCTCCATCGCCAGCATGTTGCGGTAGAGCATCGTGGTCGGCTTCACGAAATTCTCGGACAGCGACAGCGCCGGCAGCTCCAGAGGAAAGCCGCCGGCCTGGAGGACGCCGCGCTTGATGTCCTCCACCCGCTGCTTGAAGTGCATGTGGCAGGGCTGCGCATCGGACCAGGTGTTGATGATGGCGATGATCGGCTTGCCTTCCCAGTCCACCGGCGCATAGCCCATCTGCATGGTGCGCGAGCGGTGGCCGAAGGAGCGCAGGTCATCCGGCGCCATCCAGCGCGCGCTGCGCAGGTCGCTGTACTTCTTCTTGCTCGTCTTAGACACGGTCATTGGATCACTCGATCACGCAAAGCCCTTGGCGAGGGCAAACATCACACCGATCAGCAGCGCCGCCAGCAGGACACCAGCCGCCCAGGGCCAGAGCCCGTAAGCATCCATATCCGCCTTGCTGTCGCGTCCGATCATCTCACTCTCCTTGCCTTCTCGTTCAGTTGCTCAGAGTTTCGGGGAGCCACAGGGCGATCTGCGGGAACATCATCACCAGCACAAGGCCGATGATCTGCAGGCCTATGAACGGCAGAACCGAGATGAAGATCTCCTGCAGCGTGACGTCCTTGGGCGCCACCGATTTCAGCCAGAAGCAGGCCGGACCGAAGGGCGGCGACAGGAAGTATATCTGGATGTTCATGACGAAAAGGACGCCGAACCAGATCTTCGCCTGGTCCTCGGTGAGGCCCAGTTCCGGCGCAAGACTCATCACCACCGGCGCGAAGACAGGCACCGTGATGAAGACGATGGCGATCCATTCCATGAAAGTGCCGAGCACCACCAGGATCGCCATCATGACGAGGATGACGCCCATCGCCGGCAAACCGAGGTCGAGGAACAGCGACCGCATGAAGTCGCCACCGCCGACCAGATTGAAGATGCCGACGAACGAAATGGCACCGAGGATCAGCCAGATGATGGTGCCGACGGTGGCCATCGAGCCGACAAGCGCCGCCTGCAGGACCGGCCATTTCATCTCGTGGCGGACGGCCGCCACCACCATGGCGCCGATGCAGCCGACGGCCGCCGCCTCGGTTACGGAGGCGATGCCGCCGTAGATCGAGCCCATCACCGCGCCGATCAGTCCAATGCAGAGCATCACCGCGTTCATCCGCGCGCGCGACAGCTTGTTGGACTTGCCGGTCATGGCCTCGACCTCCTTGGCGGTCGGGGCCAGCTTCGGGTTGAGGTTCACGCGGAGCAGAACGTAGAGCGCATAGAAGACCGCCAGCATGACGCCCGGAACCGCGCCGGCCATGAAGAGATCGCCGATGCCGACCTCGGCCGAGAGGCCGTAGACGATCATGATGATCGACGGCGGTATCAGCGTCGCCAGGGCACCGGACGCGCAGATCAGGCCGATGGTGAGCTTGCGGTCGTAGCCGAGGCGAAACATCTGCGGCAGGGCGACCAGCCCCAGCATGACGATCTCGCCGCCCATAACGCCAGACATCGCAGCGAGAATGACCGCGACGACCACGGTCTGCACGGCGACTCCGCCGCGCAGGTTGCCGGCGAAAATCGACATGGCGTCGAAGAGATCCTCGGCGATGCCGGCGCGCTCCAGGATCGAGGCCATCAGCACGAAGAAGGGAATGGCCACCAGGGAGTAGTGGTCGAGCAGGCCGGCGGCGTTGGTGGACACCAGGTAGAGTCCGCGCGGCCCGAAGAAAGCCACTGCCATCAGCACCGAGACGATGAGGGTGACGATGCCGAGCGGCATGCCGGTCATCATCAGGAGCACCAGCAGCACCACCATGATCAGGGAAATGGTGCCGAGGTCGTAGGAGCGCGCATCGAGCGCCTGGCTGGGGTCGAGCGCCACGCCGATAGTCGAGAAGAAAGCCTGCACGGCGGCGAAGGGACTGTCGGCGCCGCCATAGTGTCCGAGCAGGCCGACGATGAAGTAGAAGACCATGAGGGCGCCGAGCGCCTTCACTGCACCGCGCAGGGCCGGCGAGGTGAACTGGCGGTGCAGGTTAACCGTCAGCTGCCCTAGGTAGAGGAAGCCGCCCACCACGAGCAGCGACTTCAGAAGCATCGGCATCGGCGAGTTGAAGGCGCTGCCGGTGCGCTCGACGTGGGTGAGCGCGGTATAGGCGCGGATCGTCGCATCGCTCAACAGCAGGAAGAGCGCGATAATGCCGACGATGTTTGCGAAAAGATCAAGCCACCAGCGTGTCCGATCCGAAACCAGGATGTGAAACACGGTGATGCCGATGTGACGCTGCTTTAGCGTGACGTAGCCGGATGAGATCATCCATGAAGCGGCACAGAGGACCATGACCACTTCAAATGCCCACTGGGTGGGCGCATTGAACACGTAGCGCGCGATCACTTCCCAGAGGGTGGCGCAGGCGGCGATCAGGTAGAGCACCGAGACGACAAGGCCGAAGAAGTGACTGATGTGATCTATAACGCCATAGCGCGACCGCGGCAGCGCGACGTCGTCATGCAACGGATCGTCAGACGCGATCTCGATGTCGGTGTCGGCGAGGGCTTGCGGAGAATTTGTCATCGCTGCGACCATTGCCGCCCGCCCAGACGGCGGATCGGCGGTGGGTGAAGAAGGCCCTTCGTGTTCGCGGGCGAGCCCGCTGAAGGCAAGAGGCTCAGGGGGGCAAGGCTCATACCGGCCCCGGCAACGCCGAGCGGCGCAGCCGGAGCCGGCGCGAGCCGTTGCTCAGAAATCCTGTCCCAGCAGGCCGAGTTGTTTCATGAACGCGATATGCGAGTCGTAGACTTGCTGAGCCATCTCCGAGGACGCGGCAAAGTCCTTCCATGCACCGACGGCGATTTCACGGAATTTGTCGCGCTCCTCCTGCGGCCAATCAATGATGGTGAGGTCGCCGGCCGCCTTGTCGCGAGCGACCAGCGCGCGATCTTCCATGTCGACGATGCGGCGCATATCGTTATAGGCGGCCAGGTACCAAGTCTCCAGCGAAGCCTGCTCGGCCGGGGTCATCTTGTCCCACGCGCTCTGCGACACGGTGAATTGGAGAATCGGTGTCGAGTGAATGCCGGGGAAGATCGGATACTTGGCCACTTTGTGTAGGCCGTTGGCGTCGTTGTTGGCATAGGCCGAATTGTCGGCCGCGTCGATGACGCCCTTCTCCAGCGCCGTGTAGACCTCCGAGCCGGGCAGCGATACCGGCGCGGCGCCGGCGCGCTTGAAGATCTCAGCGGCGAGACCCTCCGGCGAGCGCACCTTCACGCCCTTGAAGTCGGCGACGCCGCGGATCGGTACCTTGGCAACGAAGGCCTCGCGCGCGTAGGCGCCGCAACCCACGACCTTCACGCCCGGCTGAAACTTGTCGTAGAGCTTCTGCAGCATTTCCTTGCCGCCGCCGTCGGCGCAATAGGTCTGGATCTGATCGGCGCTGTCGTAGCCGGCGATGAGATCGCCCATCAGGGCAAAGGCGGGATCGCGGCCGGCGAAGTAGTTGATCGAGGTCAGATCGCCGTCGAGGATGCCCATGGAGACCGCCTCCGGCGTCTCGCGGTGCGGCACCACGGCCGTGATCGGCAGCAGTTCGATCTCCAGCGAGCCGCCAGTCATTTCCTTCAGCTTCGGGACCCATTTCTCGTTCAGAAAAGCCAGCGTGAAGTGGCTGGCGGTCGAACTGGTCTGCACCTTGAGGGTCCTTGCCTCGGCCGCGGCGCCAAGGCCGATGCTCACGGCCGTCGCGACGGCCAGAACTTTGGCGAATCCGGCGAATTTATTGAATTCCATAGCGCTTCCTCCCCTTGGAGCGTTCTTGTTTGGAGGCGGCTTCGCGGCAGCCTCGTTTGAGCGCTCAACTAGTATATTAGTTGACTAGTTGAATCAACGACATTCTTGCGCTATCTAGAGCCCAGGTTCCTGTTCGACCGTCTCGCGCAGAAAGCAGGCTGCTCACATGGCCTTTCCGAATTCGGAAGATCGCCTGGCACGGGCCGGGGGATTCCTCGCCAGCCGGACGGAGTCCGCGCCAGCGGCCCAGCGCATCTACGAGATCCTGCGCGGGCGTATCGTCAGCCTGGAATTGCCCCCAGGGGCCACACTGTCGCGCGTCGCCTTGGCCAAGGAGTTCGACGTGAGCCTGACGCCGATCCGCGAAGCCATGCAGCGCCTGGAGCAGGACGGTCTGATCCGGATCATCCCGCAGTCCAAGACCGTGGTGACGAAGATCGACGTTGCCCAACTTTACGAAGTGCACTTCCTGCGTGTTGCGGTGGAGGCCGAGGTGGCACGGCGGCTGGCAGAGGCACCCGATCCGGTGCTACTGAAAAAGGCGCGGGCGATCCTCACCATGCAGGAGACGCTGATAGACAATCTCGACGAGATCAGCCTTTTCAATGACCTGGACGAAGCGTTCCACCAGACGCTCTTTGCCGGTGTCGGCCAGATGAACCTGCATGCCATGCTGAAGGCCAAGGCCGGGCACCTTTCCCGCCTGCGACGACTGGATCTGCCGAAAGAGGGCAAGGTCCGCAAGATCATGCGGGGCCATTGGGCGGTTCTGGAAGCGATCGAGGCGGGCAATCCGCTGGCCGCCCAGGAGGCCATGCGCGACCATCTGGCCGGCTCCGTCAAGCGCATCGAAGAGATGCGGCGCGAATACCCAGACTACTTCAAAGCTGCCGCCTGAAGCGGCAAGCCTTCATCGCTTGCTCTCCTGCACACGCAGCGGCGCTGAAGCGGTGTCCGATACCTCTTCGGCCTGTGCCGGAAACTGGCCTCGCGTCCGGTTCGCAAAGGCGACCAGCGAAAGCATGACGGGGACCTCAACCAGGACGCCGACCACCGTGACCAGCGCCGCGCCGGAGTTGAGCCCGAAGAGGCCGATCGCCACGGCGACGGCCAATTCAAAGAAGTTGGACGTGCCGATGAGCGCGCAGGGCGCGGCGACGTTGTGCGGCACGCGCCACGCCCAGGCCGCGGCGTAGGCAATAGCGAAGATCCCATAGGACTGGATCAGCAGAGGGACGGCGATCAGCGCGATCAGCAGCGGCCGCTCCAGGATGATCTGGCCCTGGAAGCCGAACAGCAGCACCACGGTGGCCAGCAGGCCCAGGATCGAGAAAGGCTTCACCCCGGCCGTGAAGCGGCTGACCGCCGCCTCCCCGCCGGCACCGTTGGCATGCCGGACCAGCGCGGTCCGGGTCAGCGCCCCCGCCGCCAGCGGAATGACCACGTAGAGGACGACGGAGAGCAGCAGCGTTTGCCACGGCACCTGCAGGTCGGTAACGCCGAGCAGCAGGGCCACGATCGGCGCGAAGGCGAAGACCATGATGATGTCGTTCAAGGACACCTGCACCAGGGTGTAGTTGGCATCGCCGCGCGTCAACTGCGACCACACGAAGACCATCGCCGTGCAGGGCGCCGCGCCGAGGAGAATCAGGCCGGCGATGTACTGGCCGGCATCGGCCGGGTCGATCAGGTCCGCAAAGACATGCTCGAAGAACAGCACGCCGAGCGCCGCCATGGTGAAGGGCTTGATGAGCCAGTTCACCACCACCGTGATGACCAGGCCCTTGGGGCGCCGGTGGACGTTCTTCAGGCTGGCGAAATCGACTGCCACCATCATCGGGTAGACCATGGCCCAGATCAGCACCGCGACGACGAGGTTGACCGAGGCATACTCCCAGCTGGAGATGACCTGGAAAATGCCGGGGAAGAGATTACCCAGGACGATGCCGGCGACGATGCAGAGCGCCACCCACAAGGAGAGATAACGTTCAAAGGCGGACATGGGACTACTCCGGAAGGGCCGGCGCCGGCGCGGTTTCGATAAGCTGGAGAAAGACGCGCAGCGGCGCGACGGCCTCAGGATTTAGGGAGTAGCAGACCCGAGGCCGGGCGATCTCGCCGACGATCAGGCCCGCTTCCTTCAGGATGCGCAGGTGCTCCGAGGTGGTTGAGGCGGCGAGGCCGATCTCCTCGACAATATCGCAGCCGATGCAGCTGCGACGGCGCAGCAAGGTCTGCACCACCTTCACCCGGGCGGGATGCGCCAGGGCCTTGGCCAGTGTCGCGATCCGTTCGGGGTCAGCCCCCGCGGCGATCGTCGTGGATGCCGTCAAGGGATTGAGCGCCGCTCTTCCAGCCATAAGAGCCTCTTTTCGTTATTCGTCGAAATACGAATAACCGATTGGGCAGACGGCGGGCAAGAGCAATCTTGAAGGGCGGGACGGGCGAACCGAAGCAGGCTATTCCATCGCTTCGCAGCGGGCGATGTTGTCCTCGTGAACCTTCAGCATGTCGCGAAGGTCTTCGAGCAGCGCCCCGTCAGCGATCCGCCCGACCGCCTCGCGCAGTTTGCGCACCACCCAGCCTTGACCCCGATTCAGCAAGGCAATCCGCTCGGCGGACGACTCCAGGGCAAGCACCTTGCCGTAGAACGCACCGGTCTCGGCGCTGGGCGCACCTCCGAGACGGACGACATGGCGGGACAGCATGGCGCAGAAGCGCGCCTCGTCCATCGCCACATCGCGCAGGATCGACCGTTCCGGCGCCTCCGCGCACTGCCGGCCCATCTCGGCCACCGCGCGGGCACCCGCCCGCTCCGCTTCCACCAGCTTGTTCAGCAAGGTGATCACCTCTTCGGTGCTCATGTAGCCGAGATAGGTCGGATCGAGCTCGTGCAGGGCGCAAGGCGGGGAGGCATAACCACCTTCGGCAAGTGCGGGCCCTGCGGCCGCCGCCGCTGATGGGCCGGGGGACGGGCCTGTCGACAGCACGGCATCGGAATGGCTGGCGGCGCGGAGCGGTTGCCCGCGATAGCGGTAGCGGGTCACCCCGGCCTCGGTAACGATGGCATCGAGTGGAATGTCGTGCGGCTGAGGAAAGATCGTCGACAGCCGACCGCAGGCGTAGCCGATACCGATGGTCAGGGGACGCGGATCGAGCCCGGCCAGGGTGCGGTCGTAGTATCCACCGCCGTAGCCGAGGCGGTAGCCGGATCCATCGAAGCCGACCAGCGGCACCAGCAAGGCGGTCGGCCGCACGGGTTTGCGCTCGGCGGGAACGGGAATGTTCCAGATGCCGCGCTCCAGCTTGCTGCGCGGCTGCCAGGACCAGAATTCCAGCGGCTTTGCCTTCTCCACCACCACCGGCAAGGCCGCCTCGGCCCCCATGCCGATGAGGTCGCGCAAGAGGTGGCGCGGGTCGACTTCACCCTTGAAGGGCCAGTAGAACCCGATGCAAGCGTGGCGCAGTTCCGGAAAGTGCAGCGGCACCTGACCGCCGATCACCGGCCGCAGGAACAGCTTCTCGGAGCGGGGAATGGCCAGTCGCTGCGCCAGCAGTTCGCCCCGGGTCGACCGGCGCCAGTCGCGTACCTCGTTCCAGTCCTGCCCGTTTATCGCCGGCGTCATCCCTTGCCTCCGTTCCGGCTCGCCAGCCGCTCCAGGGTGGCGTGGGCCGCCGTGACGATCTGGGCCACCCGCCCGGCGGCGGGCACTACGCGATCGACGGCACCTGCCACTTGGCCCGCATAGAGCGCCAGCGCTTCGAGTTCGCCCGTCGTGGTCCGCAGGGGCGAGTCGGTGCTGAAACGATAGAGCGGCCGGCCATCGTCGCGCGCCACCTCCTCGCGTCGAAAGTCCTCTGGTTTGTAACCATGAAGGCGAGGGCCGAGGGAAGCGGTGACGCTGTTGGCGATCACCCGCACGGGCGAGGCCGGCGGCCAGTTGATCGCAAAGGCGTCGGTGTGCACCGTCTCGCCGGACCCTGCCGCGACCACGCGCTGCTTATGGTAGTCGTGGGCGAAAGATTCCTCGGTCGCCAGGAACGCCGTGCCGCAGTGGATTCCCTGCGCGCCCAACGCCAGCGCCGCGACCAGGCTCTCTCCGGAGGAAAAGCCACCGGAGGCGACCACCGGCAGCGAAACCGCCGCCACCACCTGCGGCAGCAGGACCAGCGAGGTAACGCCGCCGCGCACGTGGCCCCCGGCTTCGAAGCCCTGCGCGATGATCGCGTCGGCCCCGGCCGCTTCAGCCGCGCGCGCGTCTTCGACCGAGCCGACCTGGTACAGCACCCGGCAGCCGGCCGCCTTGGCCCGCGCCACCGCCCCGGCGTCGACGTCCCAGAAGAAACACAACGCGTGCACACCCTTATCGAAACAGACGGCAAGCTGTTCGGCGAAAAGGTCCGGATCGGTCGCGGCAGGGATGAGGTTCACCCCGAACGGCTTGTCCGTGCGTGCCCGCACCGCATCGATCTCGCGGGCGATGAGCTGTGGCGGCTCGCGCACCATGCCGAGGAATCCGTAGCCGCCGGCCCCGCATACAGCCGCCGCCAGTTCGGCGCGGGCGACGCCACCCATGCCGGCCTGCAGAACCGGGTAGCGGCAGCCGAGGAGACCGCACAGGGGCGTCGAAAGCACGCTGGGGTCAGTCACCCGGTCTCCTCCCTTTCCGAAAATCCCCGTGCTCGCAGCCGTGAGCGCTCGCCGCCCGGGCCGAGGCAAGTCAGGCTATTCAGCCGATTCAATTTTGACAAACGAGTGTTCATGGCCGTTAGTATCGATATTATCGATATTATTTTGATCTCTCGAACGGGAGCGTTTCGTGGACACGGAACTGGCGCGGACATTTCTCACGGTCGTGGCGGCGGGCAACTTCATCGGCGCGGCGGACCGGCTGCACGTCACCCAGTCGACCGTGAGTGCGCGGATCCGCGCCCTGGAAGACCACCTCGGCTGCACCCTCTTCGTCCGCAACAAGGGCGGCACCACCCTGACCCCCGCCGGGCGCCAATTCGAAAGGCACGCCTCGACCCTGGTGCGCACGGTGCAGCAGGCCCGCCACGACGTCGGCGTGCCGCGCGGCTTTCGCGCGTCGCTGACGGTCGGCGGCCGCTTCGGGCTGTGGGAGCAGTTGCTGCTGCACTGGCTGCCGGTCATGCGGGAAGCGGCCCCCGACGTGTCTGTCCGCGCCGAGATTGGCTTTGAGCCGGACCTGATGCTCGGCCTGGTCGAGGGGCGCATCGACATCGGCGTGATGTACACGCCGCAGAGCCGCCCGGGCCTCAAGGTTGAAATGCTGCTGGAGGAACGGCTGATCCTGGTTTCGACGGACCCCGCCGCCGTACCGGAGCCGGGGCCAGGATACGTCCTGATCGACTGGGGGCCGGAGTTCTATGCCCGGCACAGTGCCAGCTTTCCCAACTTCATCGGACCCGGGCTGACGGCCAACATCGGCTGGCTCGGCCTGCAGCATGTCACGGCGCAAGGCGGCTCCGGCTACTTCCCCGCCCGGCTGGTCCGCGAACACTTGGATTCCGGCCGGCTCACCCACCTGAAAGCAGCGCCGTCCTTCTCGCTGCCAGCCTATGCCGTGTATCCGGCCGACCTGGATCCCACGATTCTCGACCCCGCGCTCGGCGCCATGCGCAGGCTCGCCGCTGCCGCTCAGGAGTATACTTGACGCCGATTGCGGGGCGGGCCTTGCTATGTCGTCACCGAAGCGTGCATCAATTGCCAGTACATGGACTGCGTTGAAGTCTGCCCGGTGGACTGCTTCTACGAGGACGACAACATGCTGGTGATCCATCCCGACGAGTGCATCGACTGCGGCGTGTGCGAACCGGAGTGCCCGCCGGAGGCCATCGTGCCGGATACCGACCCGCAGGCCGAGACCTGGCTGGAGTTGAACCGCGACTACTCCGACAACAAGTGGCCGAACATTACCCGCAAGGGCGAGCCGCCGGCCGACGCCGAGGAACACCGCGACGAGGCCGACAAGTACAACAAGTACTTCTTCGACAAGCCCGGCAGCGCAGGCGGCAGTGACTGAGCGTCTGCAAGCCTCGCCTAACCCGCCTGATCGAGTTCGGCGAGAACGGCGGCGGTATCGTGCGCCGGAGTATCGCCGATCTCGGCGATCTTGGCATCGAGCTTCGCAAGCATGTCGCGCAGAACATTAGCCTTCGCGGGGTCGCGGAACACGTTGACGAGTTCCAGCGGGTCGGCCACGCAGTCGAACAGTTCCCACTCCGGCGGCTCGTCGCCCTGCCGCGCCCCCGGCTGGTCCAGGGCTTCGTTGTACCAGTAGATCAGCTTATGGCCCTGGTCGCGGATGCCATAATGCGCGAAAGCGTTGTGGATCGCGTCCTTGTGCATCCAGTAACGGTGGTAGGCGACCTGCGGCCAGTCCCTGGGAACCCGCCCCTCGAGCACTGGGCGCAGGCTGCGCCCTTGCATGTAGGACGGCACCGCGAGCCCGGCATAATCCAGAAAGGTCGGTGCGAAGTCGACGTTCGTTGCAATGGCGTCCACGACGCCCGGGCCGAAACCCGCCGGATAGCGGATCAGGAATGGCATCTGGAGGGATTCCTCGTAGATGAACCGCTTGTCGAACCAGCCGTGCTCGCCAAGAAAGAAACCCTGGTCCGAGGTATAGATGACGATGGTATCTTCCGCGATGCCGTCTTCTTCGAGCCAGTCGAGCAGGCGGCCGACGTTCTCGTCGATCCCGATGACCGTGCGCAGATAGCGCTTGATATAGCGCTGGTACTTGAAGTGATCGAGTTCGTGCTTTGAGCCGAAGGTGAAGCGCTCGCCGGAATTGCGGTCGAACAGCACCAGGTCCGTCGGGTCTTCCGGTACCTTTGCACGCTCCGGCCATCCCATTTCCTCGCTCCAGGCCTGCGCCAGCCCTTCCGGCCAGGCAAGTCCGAGGTCGTCGTAGTTCATGTCGACGCGCACGCGCATCTTAGCCGCTGCGGCCGCGCGAGCACGGTTCTTATAATCGTCATCGAAGCTCTCGGGCACGGGAATGCTCTTGTCCTCGAAGAGGCGGGCATGCCGCGGCGCCGGAGAGAAGGGGCGATGCGGTGCTTTGTGATGGCACATAAGGAAGAACGGGCGGTCGCGATCGCGGGCGCCGAGCCATTCGAGGCAATGGTCGGTGATCAGGTCGGTCGCGTAGCCGCGGTAGTAATTCAGTCCCTCCGGCCCGATCATCTCCGGGTCGAAATAGGCACCCTGATCGGGCAGCACGCGCCAGGCATCAAAGCCGGTCGGGCAGTGCCGCGGGCCCTCGCCGAGATGCCACTTGCCGAACATGGCGGTGGCGTAGCCGCCGGCCTGGAGGCTCTTGGCGACATTAGGCCAGCGGTTGTCGAGCAGGGTCACCAGCGTCGTGACCCCGTTCACGTGATTGTAGGTGCCGGTCAGGATGCTGGCCCGGCTCGGCGTACAGATCGAGTTTGTGACGTAGCAGTGATCGAGACGCTTGCCACCCTCGGCGATGCGATCGATGTTCGGCGTCTGAAGCAGGCGCGGATTGTACGCGCTGATCGCCTTGGCGGCATGGTCATCGGCCATGATGAAGAGGATGTTGGGTCGTCGGTTCAACGCCTGCTCTCCTGTTCGCTGTCGGCTCTCGGCGCCTGCGAGGATCGCGCGGCGGCCGTTTCTCGGCCCGCCTGTTGTGCCGTGCCGGCACTGTACCCACCCTGGCCCGCAGCCGGAGAGGCATTTTTCGGCATCGCCGCGCGGGGCGTTGCTGCCCCTACCCGCCTGCTCTAGTGTGGCAATTCAACGCCTTGGCCATAGGATGGTTGCGGAGATGGTAACGACTGATCAAGACCTTCCTGCGTGGTCGTCGCAGTTGATTGCCTTGCACCGGCGGCCACCGATGCCGCGATAGCCGGTACCCAAATGAGCGATTCGATCGAAACGCTGCTCCAAAGCATGAGCCTGACCGAAAAGATCGGCCAGTTGAATCACCCCAATGCCCACACCGACGTGACCACCGGCGCCGGCGAGGCCGTGGTCGACATCGAAACGCGGATTCGCCGCGGCGAGGTGGGCAGTCTCGCGGGCGGCGCGGAACTGCCGCGGCTCGCCGAATTGCAGCGCATCGCCGTCGAGGAGTCGCCGCGAGGGATTCCGCTGCTGTTCACCTTCGACGTGGTCCACGGTCACCGCACGATCTTTCCACTGCCGCTGGGCCTTGCCTGTGCCTGGGATCCGGAGTTGGTCCGCCGGACCGCACGGATCGCCGCCGCGGAGGCCGCCGCCGAAGGTATTGCGGTCGCCTGGGCACCGATGCTGGACGTCGCGCGCGATGCCCGTTGGGGGCGCTGCGCCGAGAGCCCGGGCGAAGACCCGCTGCTCGCGTCCGTCTTCGGCCTGGCGATGATCGAGGGGTATCAAGGCAAGGATCTGACTCGGCCGGATACGGTCCTGGCGACCGCCAAGCACTTTGCCGGCTATGGCCTGTCGGAGGCGGGCCGCGACTACAACGCCGTCGACGCCAGCCCCTACCGTCTGCACAACGTCGTGCTGCCGCCGTTCAAGGCGGCGGTCGACGCCGGAGTCGGTGCCGTCATGGTCGGCTTCCACGATCTGGCCGGCATCCCCTGCACGGCGCATCGCGAGTTGCTGCGCGACCTGCTGCGCGGCCAATGGGGCTTCGATGGCCTCATCGTCTCCGACTACACCGCGATCCTGGAACTGGTGCACCACGGCGTCGCCGCCGACACCAGAGAAGCCGCCTACCTGGCCTTTTCGGCGGGGGTCGACATCGACCTGGTGAGCGGTCTTTATCTGCGCCATCTGCCCGAACTGGTCGCCGAAGGGCGCATCGCCGAGGCCGAGATCGACGTGGCCTGCCGCCGCGTGCTGCGGGCAAAACAACAGCTCGGTCTCTTCGAGGTACCTTATCGCGGCATTGGGGAAGCGGCGCGTTCACCGGCCGGCCTTTCTGCCGAACACCGTGACCTTGCACGGGAGGCGGCCGCCCAGTCCTGCGTCCTGCTGAAAAATGACGGCACCCTGCCGCTGGCGCGCAACGGCACGACCCTCGCCCTGGTCGGCCCGCTGGCCGACAGCCGGGCAAACATGCAAGGGACCTGGGCACCGGCGGCCCGGCCGGAAGACAGCATCACCCTGCTGGAGGGCGTTCAGGCTGTCGCCGGCGAAGGCTGCCGCATCCTTCACGCCGCCGGCGCCAACATCGTCGACGACCCGGACCTTGCCGCACGCCTCAACGTCTTCAACGAAACCTTCACCATCGATGCCCGCCCGCCCGCCGAGCT
The DNA here is from genome assembly GCF_037652055.1 of Pelagibius sp. 7325. Taxonomy (NCBI): domain Bacteria; kingdom Pseudomonadati; phylum Pseudomonadota; class Alphaproteobacteria; order Rhodospirillales; family Rhodovibrionaceae; genus Pelagibius; species Pelagibius sp. 7325. The sequence continues at coordinate 1,231,377 of NZ_JBBKAH010000002.1, read as the reverse complement.
CATCGCGGAGGCTGTCGCGCTCGCCCGCCAGGCCGACGTGGTCGTGGCCTGTGTCGGCGAAGCGAAGGAGCATGCCGGAGAATCGTCGACACGCTCCGAGATCGGGCTGCCCGGCAACCAGGCCCAACTGTTGCGGGCCCTAAAGGAAACCGGCAAGCCGCTGGTGCTGGTGACCATGAGCGGGCGTCCCCTGGCGCTGGAATGGGAAGATCGGCACGCGAACGCGATCCTGCATGCCTGGTTCGGCGGCAGCGAAACCGGCAACGCGGTGGCCAGCGTGCTCTTCGGCGACGTCAATCCCTCCGGCAAGCTCGCCATGAGCTTTCCCCGCAACACCGGGCAGTGTCCGATCAGCTATGCCGAAGCGCCGACCGGCCGGCCGATCGAGAAGATCGGCATCGACGTTCGCGGCGATCACGAGGTCGACGAGAAAGGCCGTCACGTGTTCCGCAAGTTCACCACCGCCTGCCGGCTCGAGGGGCCGCACACACCGCTCTATCCCTTCGGGCACGGACTCGGCTACAGCGCCTTCGTGTACGGCGCGCTGGAACTCGACAAGACCGCTCTGCGCGGCGAGGACGACACGCTCGAAGCCAGCATTACGCTGCGCAACACGGGTGCCGTCGCTGGCGAAGAGATCGTCCAGCTCTACATCGGCGATCCGGTCGCCAGCCGCTCGCGCCCGCTGCGCGAACTGAAGGGCTTCCGGAAGGTCGCGCTGCAGCCGGGCGAGGAGCAGCGAGTGAGCTTCACGGTCTGCGTTGACGAGCTGAAATTTTACCGCGCCGATCGTCTGGCCGCGCCGGAACGGGTCTGGGAGCCGGGGGGTTTCATCATCGAGATCGGCCCGAACTCGGATGACCTTGCCACCGCCACCATCGATTGGGAGGCGGACGCATGAGAGAGTCCTCTCGCCGAGGCACCAGCGGCCAACTCTCCGACAACGACCTGCTCGACCTCGTGCAGCGACAGACGCTGACGTACTTCTGGGATTTCGCGCACCCCGTGAGCGGGCTGGCGCGCGAGCGCAGCAACCAGCCTTACTGGTATGACTATCGCGAAACGGTCACCAGCGGCGGCAGCGGCTTCGGCATCATGGTGCTGCTGGTGGGAATCGAGCGCGGGTTCCTGCCGCGCGCGGAGGTTCTGGACCGCCTTGAAAAGATCGTTGCCTTCCTTGGCAAGGCCGAGACGCACCACGGCGTCTTCCCCCACTTTCTGCATGGTGGGACCGGTGCCACGATGCCCTTCACCGAGAAGGACGACGGCGGCGATATCGTCGAGACGGCGTTCCTGATGGCGGGGCTGCTCTCTGCGCGGCAGTACTTTGCCGAACCCTCGCCCCAGGAAAAAAGCCTGCGTGAGGCAATTGACCGGCTATGGCACGCGGTGGAATGGAACTGGCACACCCAAGGCGGCCGCGAAGTGCTGTACTGGCACTGGAGCCCGCGCCACGGCTGGGCGATGAATCACGCCATAACCGGCTGGAACGAATGCCTCATCACCTATGTGCTGGGCGCCGCCTCGCCGACGCATCCGATCGCGCCGGCGGCCTACCACAACGGCTGGACCAACAGCCCGGTCTTCCGAAACGGCCGGACCTACTATGACATCGAGTTGCCGCTCGGGCCCCCGTACGGCGGGCCGCTGTTTTTCTCGCATTATTCATTCCTGGGGTTGGACCCGAAGGGATTGCGCGACCGCTACGCCGACTACTGGGCCCAGAACGTCGCCCACACGCGCATCAACCGCGCGCATTGCATCGCCAACCCGAACGGCCATGAAGGCTATGGGCCGGATTGCTGGGGGCTCACCGCCTGTGACGGCGACGCCGGCTACGGTGCTTTCAATCCCGAGGAGGATCGCGGCGTGATCGCCCCCACGGCAGCCCTCTCGGCCATGCCCTACACGCCGCAGGAATCGATGGCGGCATTGCGCTATTTCTACGAGGAGCTTGGCGCCGAAATCTGGGGCCCACATGGCTTTCGCGACGCCTTCAATCCATCGCGGCGCTGGGTCGCCGACAGCAATCTCGCGATCGACCAGGGCCCCATCGTGGTGATGATCGAGAATCACCGTTCCGGGCTGCTGTGGGATCTCTTCATGAGCTGCCCCGAGGTGCAGAGCGGCCTCAGGCGTCTCGGCTTCGAAAGCCCGCGCCTGGCGGCTGCGGAGGCTTAGCCCGCCGAGACCGCGGCGCGCAGGCGGGCGGCGCTGACGAAAGCCGCATAGCTCCACGTCAGGTGGCGCGCCGAGGTCTGCTCGCCGGTTACGCGGTCGACCTGTTCCGAGAGCGCACCGTCCGCAGGTGTGAGCGCACGCACCGTCGCCATGAAGCCGTCGCCGCGCTTCAACAGCGCTTGGCGATCCTGCCCCGGACAGGCCGCCTGTCGATAGCAGAGCGCGGCCGCCGCAAGCGTCGTCGGATACCAGGCGCCGCCGCCGAAGTATCGATCCTGACGTGAGCGTCCCAGCGCCGGGCCCCGCTCCCGGGGTAGATCGCGGTTGATCGCGAACTCGCGCGCGAAGAGACGCTCGATCGCCGCCTGCGTGGCCTGGACTCTCGGGTCCAGAACGCTGTGCGGGCCCTCCGGCAGGTCCGCATCGAGCACGGCCAGCAGCTGCGCCGCGTCGATCAAGTCATCGGCCGACTCTCCCGGCATGTCACGGATGGCCAGGTAGACTCCGTACCGCTGCGACCAGTGCCGCTCCAGCCCGGCGCGCAGCCGCTCCTCCGCCACGCCCCACTTATCCCCCCCCGTATCGCCCACCGTATCGCCGGCCCAGGCGCGGCCGTGCACAACTGCGCCAAGCTGCACCAGCGCCACGTAGTAGTGATGGGCGTTCTGCCCGGCCTCCTCCCACGGTCCGATGCAGCGCCGGTCCGCATGGCGCAGCGTGAAATCCAGGTCCAGGCGGAGCAGGCGCTGCAAATCGTCGCTCGCGTCTCCGCCGGCCGCGAGATAGCGCAAGCAGGCAAGCGCGCGCAGTGCCGGGCCGTCGTACTGCGGCCGCGACCAGCGCAGGAAGTCGATGGTGGCGTCGGCATTAAAGCGGGGCTCGCCCAGCAACTTCTCACCGGCGAGCTTGCTCAGCTCGACGTCCGGACGCAGGAACTTGCGGTAGTCCCTTCTGGTCGCCTCACGATGGCGACTTGACCCGACAAAGGCCGCGCCATCCAGGGTGCACAGGCTCAGGCTGAAACGCACGAAGTTCTCAAAGTGCCGCCGCCAGCGATCGCGTTCGGCGCCTGACGAGTCCTGCATCAATTCCGCCACGCTGCGCATGACGATCGCCGAGTCGCGCACCCAGTGGAAAAAATAGTCGGGCTCCGGATCCCAGTCGGCGATCACCGGCGAGGCCAGCACCGATCCAGGCGCCGGCACCACGACCTGCCCGAAGGCCTCGCGGTGCCGCACCAGCTGCGTGGCCGAGATCGCCCGCTCCGTGGCCGCGATACTGAGGCGACCCTGGTGGGCGACCCAGGAGTCGAGGTCGGCAATGTACGTCATAGTTGAAATTGATGGCGTCGAGATGAATGAAAATGGTTAACAATCACGGGTAGCAGGAGCCGATAGATGTGCTGCCTAAAGAAGCCTTCGGCCCGCATTGCGCTGCGCCGAGCCTGCACCCATTTCGTCGCTTTTTCCCCTGAAAACTCCGAATTCTTTGTGACTCTCACCACAGCGCGGCGCCAACAGCAGGCGTTGACTCACGCAGGTCAAATTTTGGACACAGTTTTAACACACATTAACGAATCGGTAACCGGTGGTGGTGGAGAATGCATGTCGAGGATCAGGCAATTCCCTCCGGAGTCAGAGGGCTCGGATGCTCCTACAGCGTCGATCCAAATGGATTCAACTCTAGCACAACGGCAGGATTACTTAGTGGCCCTAGGCAAGAGCGTCTTGAAAAGCTGGCGTACAAACCGCGTCCTGGACAGCGACGACGTCGACCTGCATCCCCTGCCATCGGTCGAGCCGTCGCCCGCTGCAGCTAAGAGAAAGCTCTCGTCCGACGGCGCGCCGGCCGCCGCGAACGACGAAAACGACGCAAGCTTATCCCAAGGCGCCGCCGCGAGCCTGCCGGGCGAATATCAGCCCCCTGCGATCGACTATGAGGGAAAGAGTGCCGTTGCCGAGAGTTGGGCGCTGCTGCGCACGATGTGGGGTTCGCGCTACCGCGTTAAAATCGCTCTGCTGACGGCGGGGATTGTCGCGGTACTGGTCGGCAACATGTTCGGCCAGATCAAGCTCAACGAATGGCATGGGGCATTCTTCGACGCGCTGGAGCAGCAGAACCTGGGTGCCTTTGGGGCTCAGCTGCTGATTTTCCTGGCCATCGTCGCGGGACTGCTGGCCCTGGTCGTCGGACAGACTTGGATGCAGGAGATGCTGAAGGTCCGCCTGCGGCAGTGGATGACCCATCACCTCCTCGACGAATGGCTTGTGGGCGGGCGCGCCTATCGCCTGGGGCTCGCCGGACAGATCGGCGTCAACCCCGACCAGCGCATCGAGGAAGATACACGCAAACTCACCGAGCTTTCCACCATCCTCGGGGTCGGCCTGCTGCAGGCCGGCATGCTGCTCGTTACCTTCGTCAGTATCCTCTGGGTGCTTTCCGAGGATGTCGTCTTCGTGGTCGACGCCGGCAGCTTTTCCATTCCGGGATACATGGTCTGGTGCGCCATCCTATACGCCCTGATCGGTTCTTACCTGACCTGGCGGGTCGGGGTTCCGCTGATCTCTCTGAACGCCCAGCGCTACGCTCGGGAAGCCGATCTCCGGTTTGCCCTGGTCAGGGTCAGCGAGAGCGCCGAAAGCATCGCTTTGTTCGGCGGCGAGCGGGACGAGCGGCGCCAGCTGGAAGGCAATCTGGATCGAGTCATCCTGTCGATGCAGCAGCTGTCCGGAAAACTGGCGCGGCTTACCTGGATCACCTCGGGCTATGGCTGGATCGCCATCGTGGTGCCGATCGTGGTCGCTTCGCCTGGCTATTTCAGCGGCGGGCTGTCGCTGGGCGGCATGATGATGGTGGTCGGCGCCTTCAACCAGGTGCAGACGTCGCTGCGCTGGTTCGTCGAACGCTTTCCGGAGATCGCCGACTGGCGCGCGACGCTGCAGCGCGTAAGCGCCTTTAAGGCCGCCGTCGCGAAGCTGGAGCAGATCGACGGCAATATCGACAGCATCCAACTGGTGCAGGACCCCGACGGAAAGCTCGGATTTGAGAACGTCAGCGTGCTGCTGTCCGACGGCAGGGTGGTCATCGCCGAAGCGACCGTGGAGATCGGCCACGGCGAGCGTGTCCTCATCGTCGGCGAATCCGGCGCGGGCAAGAGCACGCTGTTCCGTGCGGTCGCCGGCCTCTGGCGCTGGGGCGGCGGCACGATCCGACTGCCCGATCCTGAAGCCATGATGTTCATGCCGCAGCGGCCATATCTGCCGCTCGGCACGATGCGCGCTGCGATCACCTACCCGGACTCTCCCGATAGCTTCAGCACCGAGGAGGTGGAAGCCGTCGTCAAGCGGATCGGCCTGTCGGAGTTCATCCAGGCCCTCGATGTCCAGGCACGGCTGGACAAGAGCCTGTCGCTTGGACAGCAGCAGCTGATCGGATTCGCGCGCCTGCTGCTGCACAAGCCGAAGTGGGTATTTCTGGACGAGGCCACCTCGGCACTGGACGAAGTCAGTCAGCGCCGGGTGATGTCGATCTTCGACGACGAGTTGGAGGGCGCGACGGTGCTGAGCATCGGCCATCGTCCCGGACTGGAAGCCTTTCACACGCGGACCCTGCACCTGGTGCGCACGCCCGCTGGGGCCATGCTGCACCACAACCGGTTGCAGGATGAGGAAGAGAGCGAGCAGTGGCGGTCCGCGATAATGCAGGAGCTGCCAAGCTCGTTGTTCCCACAACCCAAACCGGCTGGTTGATGACCTTCCTGCAAGAAGGGCGCTACCGAAAATGACAGCACCGGGTCAAAAGCGGCGGTTCGACACGGCGCGGCATAGCAGCCGCTTCGGGCAGGCAAGCGGATGTCCCGACCGGACGTTCACCGCAGAGCGCTGACACCCTTGATAGGGTCTCACGCGTCGGCGCGGCTTCCTTTGATACCCATCGGCCAGTGAAGTGCGCGCCCTACGACCGTAAGTTCGCGCCACGACCGCCCCGCGCCTGCGCAGCCCAGGTCGTCGAGCGAAGACCCGCTCCGCCATCTGCACGGAGCTGGGATCTAGAGTCGGAACGAATCGGGGAAATAAGAAAATCACTGCAGGAAAAAGTGGAAACCACTTATCTTCCTGGGCTAATTTTATTTTAATTTTCAGGGAGTTATGGTGCGCCCGAGAAGATTCGAACTCCTAACCTTCTGATCCGTAGTCAGATGCTCTATCCAGTTGAGCTACGGGCGCACAGCAAAGCGTGTAGTTACGCTGCAGCGGCCTCGGGCCGCCGCGAAGAGGCCGGACATTACTCGAAGCCTTCGCGGCTTGCAAGCGCTTCGCGAAACGCCAAAAAACGCCGGATTCCGGGCGGAATCCGGGGCTCTGGGCGCGCCGGAGGCCGGGGAAATGGCACTTGTTTGGCTAGAATCCATCCTCTACTATCTCGCAATCGTTCGAGGGGGGACGGGACAGCAAGACTCTGTAAAGACTTACATGGTTAATCTGTAGGCCGAATCCAGTATTGCTGACCCGGAAATCTGTACGGAAATCTCTATGTCGAGCAGACACTTGTTGCCTTTTCGCCGGACCGCTGTCGTCATCGGCGCGCTGTTGTTTGCTGCCGGCTGTACGACGCCGCAGCAGGACCAAGCGCCCGCCGCCGGCAATCAGCCCGCGCCTCAGGTTGAGAATTCCGCGGCCACTCGAACGGCCGCCGCGGAAGCCACCCCGGCCGCGGCAGCCCCGGCTATCAGCCCGCCGGAGATCCTCGGAACAACCGTCTTCGAGCCGCCGACGGTCAGCTCCATGCGGCCGACCGGCACCGTCGTCGGGCAGAAGATCGAATCGCTGCGCGACGATCTGCTGCGCCTGCAGCAGCAACTCGCCGACGAAAACAACCAGCTGCAGAGCCTGCGCATCTCCGCGCGCCAGTTCGCCGGCAACTATCACTCCCTGAAGGCCGCGATGAACGCCCGCCTGCAGGTCGGCACCACCCCCGGCAACCCGGAGCTGGTCGCCCAGTGGAACCAGGCACAGTCGGAGTTGCAGCAGGTCGGAGCCTCGATTGCCGCGCTGAACACCTTGGCCAGCCAGGTCTCGGGCACCGCCTCGCTGTCGGCCTTCCTGCTCGAATCGACCAGCACGACCTTTGAACTGCGCGGCGCCGTCGAAGAGGATCACCGCCAGCTCGCCGTGCTGGAGGACGAAGTCAACAAGACCGTGGTGGTGATCGACCGCCTGCTCAACGAGCTGACCGACGACATCGCCCGCACCCAGAACTACTTCGCCAACGAGCGCCTGAATCTGACCGCCATGCAGGTCGCCATCGACAACGGCGAATACATCGGCGGCAGCCTTGCCAACCGTGCCTATGGCGTGCCCGCTCCCGCCCCGGCCGGCGGTGCCGTCAGCCAGGTGGGTTCCCGCCAGCCCCTGGCAGTGATCCGTTTCCACCGCGACAACGTGCAGTATGAGCAGGCGCTGTTCACCGTGGTCGGCGCCGCTCTGGAGCGCCGCCCCAACGCCGCGTTCGACATCGTCGCGGTGGCCCCGGCCGGCAGCGACTCGGCCCGCGTCGCCCTGGACACCAACCGCTCGCGCCGCAATGCCGAAAACGTGCTGCGGACCCTGACGAACATGGGCCTGCCGGCCGATCGCATGACGCTGTCGGCGACCTCCAGCCCGTCGGTACAGGTCAACGAAGTCCACATCTACGTGCGCTGACGCCACAGGCCTCCGAGTGAAGGTTCAACGGGCCGGCTTCCTGATGGAAGCCGGCCCGATGCTTTTCGGGACTGGCCACGGCGGCGGATCGCCCTAGTTCCCTCTCCAGGGCCCACAACAGGTCCGGGCCCTCAATGGAAAGCGCCCTGGAGCCCCGCATGACCCGCTTCGCCCGCCTCTGTTTCGTTCTCACGCTGCTTGCCGCGGCACCGGCGGCAGGGGGCGCCCAGGCCCAGAACATCGAGGCCCCCTCTCCGGCGGCGCGGCAGGCCATTCTCGGCACCATCAAAGCCCAGCTGGACGCCTTCCAGCGCAACGACGGCGCAGCTGCCTTCTCCTACGCTACGCCGGCGCTGCGACAGCTGTTCGGCACGCCAGAGAACTTCATGGCCATGGTCCGCGGCGGCTATCAGCCAGTCTACCGCCCCCGTTCAGTTGAGTTCCTCGACGCCCGCATCATCGAGGGCCGTATCGGCCAGGCGGTGCGCTTCGTCGGACCGGACGGCCGCGCCGTAATCGCACTCTACACCATGGAGCAGCAACCAGACGGCAGCTGGCGGATCGCCGCGGTGCACCTGGTCCCCAGTGACGAGCTGTCCAGCTGATTTCCCCAAAAACCTCTTAGACTGGATCGATCAGTTCCGCTTTAATCGCCGCTTCGCCCCTTGCCGTGGCGGCGCGGCGACCGAGAAAGCCGCGGCGGCGCGGCGATCGACAATAAAGGACCAAGAGCGGCCGCCATGCTTACCGTCGAACAGAAAACCTTTCCGGTCTCCTGGGACCAACTGCATCGCGATTCCCGCGCGCTGGCTTGGCGCCTGGTGGAGATGGGACCCTTCAAGGGGATCGCCGCGATCACCCGCGGCGGCCTGGTCCCCGCCGCGGTCATCGCCCGCGAGCTGGACGTCCGCCTGATCGACACGATCTGCATCGTCAGCTACCGCGACGACCATTCCCAGGGCGAGATGGAAGTGTTGAAACCGATATCCCATGACAGCGAGGGCTGGCTGCTGATCGACGACCTGGTCGATACCGGCAAGACAGCGCGCAAAGTCCGCGAACTGATGCCCAAGGCCCACTTCGCCACGGTCTACGCCAAGCCGGCCGGCCGGCCGCTGGTCGATTCCTTCGTCACCGAGGTCAGCCAGGACACCTGGATCCTATTTCCTTGGGATACGGCGCTCCAATCGGTGCCGCCGATCATCCAGACGCCGCGCCCCTGAGAGCGCCACTTACCGACATGGATAGGTGGAGTGAGCGGAGCGCCGGCGACCTTCAGAAGCCGCCGGCGATGTCCTCGAGCGCTTCGCGCTGCGCCAGCTTAACCTGATGATTGGGCAGCAACTGGATGACACCGTCCTGCTTCAGCTGGGTAAAGCTACGGCTGACCGTTTCCGTCGTCAGGCCCAGGTAGTCGCCGATATCGGTTCGGCTCATCGGCACCATCACCGGATCGTCCGCCTGGCCGCGCTGACGCGCACGCTTGGACAGCATGAGCAGGAAGGACGCGATCTTTTCCCGCGCCGTCTTGCGCCCCAGCAGCAGCATCTGCTCCTGCGCGGCGACCAGCTCGTTGCTGGCGATATTCAACAGGCGCTGCTCGATCTTGGGCATGCGTTGCATCAGGTTCTCCAGCTTGCTGCGCGGGAAGCGACACAGCAGGCAGGGCGTCACCGCCTCGGCGCTGAAGGCATAGGTCTCCTGCCTGGCGAGGCCGACGAAGTCGCCGGGGAACAGGAAACCCGTCACCTGGCGCCTGCCATCAGGCAGCAGTTTATAGACCTTCACGGTGCCTGAGGTGACGTTGTAGACGTTGCCGGCTTCCTCGCCTTCGTCGAACAGCGGCTCGCCGGAGGTCAGCTCCACCGAAGTCATGATCGCCGAGACCTGGGCAAGCTCCTGGTTGTCGAGCGGCGCGCAGATGGTCATGCCCCGCACGGTGCAGGCGGCGCAGGGCGACGCCTCGGTCCGCTCACGCGGCACCGCCGGCGATAGTTTGCTCACGCGGTCGAAATCGAACACTCTCATTGCCGAGAACTCCAGGGGACCACTGCCCTATCCCATCGCTTCATCGAAGTGATCCTGCTTCCCAACGCCCCGAAATTCCGCCGCTGACTTGACCTGCCTGCCCATCTGGGCCTCGCCGGTCCGAGCCCGGCTGTTTTGACGTGGATCAACGACATGGGCGCCCCGCCGACGCCACTGTTGCAATCGGAAAAATGCAACTTGTGCGCTGCACACGCCGTCACGAGGTTACTCTTCTGGTGCGAAAACTCAATGTCAGTCTATTGTCGCCGCAGGAGGTGGATCACGCTTTTCCGCTGATTCGGACAGTATGCCCCGCCGTCGATCTGGAAGCATGGCGGCGCTTTGCCGCACAGCGCCTCGCCCTCGGCTCAACGTCTGGGACTGGAATCCTAATCGTCCGCAACGAGCAGGCGTGCATCGTGGGCATCGCCACCTTTCAGCTGTCCTATGACCTGCTGCATGGACCGATTCTCTACGCGGACCACTTTTGCGCGCTCGACTTCGTCGACCAGGACAATGTCGCCCGCACGCTGGAGGGCGGCATCGAAAAGATCGCCCGCCGCCACAACTGCACGGCGGTCCACACCACCATCGCCTCCTCCGGCAGTCCGCGCGAAGATGGCTGGTTGTGCGCCATCATGCACGAACGTGGCCACCGCATCGAAGGTCTGCATCTCTGCAAGCTGATCCCCAGTTGCGCCTAATCGCGCCCCGCTGACCCCGCGTGCGCCTTGCTGCCTAACACTGCACAATTCTAGCCCTGGTCAAGCCGCAGCCCAGGGTTGATCATAGCGTTCGGCATCTTGGCGACTCACGACGCGGGAGAAAGAACGCATGACACGTCGGCTTTGCAGCTTCATCGCCTCACTTCAAGGACATCTCGCCGCCGTCGCCGTCCTCGCGCTGCCGCTGGTGGCCGGCTGTGCGCCGGTCGAGCCGGGCGACAGTCCGCCGCGCCAGATGGTCGCGGCCGCCAATCCGCTGGCCGCCGAGGCCGGCATGGCGATGCTGCGCCAGGGTGGCTCGGCCGTCGACGCGGCCATCGCCACCGCATTGGTGCTGGGCCTCGTCGAGCCGCAGTCCTCCGGCATCGGCGGCGGCGCCTTCCTGCTGCACTACGATGCCGATGACCGCGACGTTGTGGCCTACGACGGCCGCGAGACCGCGCCCGGCAGCGCCGACGAGGGCCTGTTCCTAAAGGCCGATGGCGAGCCCATGGCATTCTGGGACGCCGTGGTGGGCGGCCGCTCGGTCGGCGCGCCCGGTCTGCTGCGCATGCTGGAGCTGGCGCACCGCGACCACGGCAAGCTGCCCTGGCCGGCCCTCTTTCAGCCGGCGATCCGCCTGGCGGAGCAGGGCTTCGCCGTGTCGCCGCGGCTCCACGAATTGATCGCCGGCGACCAGTATCTGAAGCGCTATCCGGCAACCGCCGCGTACTTCCACGATGCCGCCGGCAACCCGCTGCCGGTCGGCACGCTGCTGAAGAACCAGGCTTATGCCGACACCTTGAAGGCCGTTGCCGCCGGCGGTGCCGATGCCTTTTATAGGGGACCGGTGGCCGTCGACATCGTCGAAGCAGTGCGCAGCGCCACGGATAACCCCGGACTCCTAAGCTACACCGACCTGCGCGGCTATCAGGCGAAGCGGCGCACGCCCGTCTGCCTGCCATACCGGATATGGGTCGTCTGCGGCATGCCGCCGCCGACCTCCGGGGGTGTTGCCGTGCTGCAGATCCTGAAGCTGCTGGAACCCTTCGACCTCGCGGCCTTGCAACCGGCCTCCCCTCAGGCGATCCACCTGGTGGCCGAAGCCAGCCGTCTCGCCTTTGCCGACCGCAACCGCTTTCTCGCCGACAGCGACTTCGTCGATGTACCGGTCGGCGCCCTGCTCGACCCCGCATACCTCGCCAGCCGCTCTGCCCTCATCGACCCAGCGGCCAGCATGGGCGAGGCGAGCCCGGGCCTGCTGAGCCAGCACGCGATGGCGCCGTTCCAGCTGAACCCACCCTCCACCTCGCACCTCTCGGTGGTCGATGCGGAGGGCAACGCGGTCTCCATGACCGCCTCCGTCGAGAGCGCTTTCGGCGCGCGGCTCATGGCGCGCGGCTTCATCCTCAACAACGAACTGACCGATTTCTCCTTCCGCCCTGCGGCCGACGGCCTGGCGGTCGCCAACCGCGTGCAGCCGGGCAAGCGGCCACGCAGTTCCATGTCGCCGACCTTGGTGCTGGATCGCGACGGGCGCTTCGTCATGGCGATCGGTTCGCCGGGCGGCAGCCGCATCATCGGCTACACCGCCAAGGCGGTGATCGCCGCGCTCGACTGGAACCTCTCCATGCAGCAGGCCGTGGCGCTGCCAAACTTCGTGAACCGCAACGGCGCCACCGACCTGGAGGAAGGCACTTCCGTCGTCGACGCCAAGGCGGCGCTGGAGGCCCTGGGCCATGAGGTGAATGTGATCGGCATGACCAGCGGCTTGCACGGCATCCGCCGCTTGAGCGGGAATGGGGGAGCCGGCCTCGAAGGCGGCGCCGATCCCCGACGCGAAGGCGTCGCCTTGGGAGAATAGGGCGCGAAGGCGTTGCACTCGGCGAATAGCCGCCGTCACCGCCGCGCCGTCTAGTCCTTGCAGTCGGGAAGCAGCGGGCTAGACTGCGCGGCAATGAAGCAGAGAGCCCCTGCGGCGGTCTTCGACCTGCCAACCATCACCCTGAAGCCGCATGGCGTGAAGCGCCTCGGCCACGGCCACCCCTGGGTCTATTCCAACGAGGTGGAGATGGACGACGCCGCCAAGGCGGTGCCGCCGGGCGGCCTGGTGCGCCTCTGCAACCCACAGGGTCGCTATCAGGCGACGGCTTTCTTCAACCGCCACCCGCTGATCGCCGCACGAGTGCTGAGCCGCGACGAGACGGTCGCCATCGACACGGACTTCCTGGCCCGGCGCCTCGCCCGCGCGCTGGCAATCCGCGAGAAGCTGATCGGCGTGCCCTACTACCGCCTGGTTCACGCCGAGGCGGACGGCCTGCCCGGGGTCATCATCGACCGCTTCGGCGACGCCCTGACGCTGCAGGTGAACACCGCTGGAATGGAGATGCTGACGCAGCAGCTGCTCGACGCGCTGAACCAGGTGGTCGCACCCAAGACCATCGTGCTGCGCAACGACAACATCGTGCGCAAGCTGGAGCAGCTTGAAGAAAAGGTCGAGGTGGTGCAGGGACACCTCGATGGCCCGGTGCCGCTGGAGGAGAACGGGGTGCGCTTCTTCGCCGACTTGGAAGGCGGCCAGAAGACCGGCTGGTTCTATGACCAGCGAGACAACCGCGCCTGGGCGGCAATGCTTTCCGGCGCGCTGCGCGTGCTCGACTGCTATGCCTTTGCCGGCGGCTTCACCGTGCAGGCGGCGCTGGCCGGTGCCACCGAGGTGGTCTCCATCGACCGCTCGCAAGGCGCCCTCGATCTCGCCCAGCAGGCCGCCGAGACCAACGGCGTGGCCGACCGCTGCCATTTCGTCAAGGCCGAGGTGTTTCAGGAACTGCAGCGCCAGGCCGAGGCCGGCGAACAATACGGACTGGTCATCGTCGACCCGCCCGCCTTCGTGAAATCCAAGAAGGACCTGGCACAGGGCCTCAAGGGATACCGTAAGATGGTGCGCCTCGCCGCGCCCCTGGTAGCGGAAGGCGGTTATCTGCTGGCAGCCTCCTGCTCGCACCACGCCGACGTCGAAAGCTTCGCCGAACAGGTGAAGCGCGGCCTTATGGATGCCGGACGCGAAGGCCGCATCCTGCGCACCTCCGGCGCCGCGCCGGACCACCCGGTGCACCCGGCCCTGCCGGAAAGCGCTTATCTTAAAGCGCAGATCCTGGCGCTGGATTGAATGACGTCGGCTAGCTCGCCTTCGCGGTAAGCTGCGACCGCGACTGACGCACCGGCAGCACCAGCCGGAACAGGGTGCCCTCGGCGCCTGAGCGTTCCAGGCGGATGTCGCCACCGTGGGCACGCATGATGTCATGAGCGATGGAGAGACCGAGACCGGTGCCGCCCTCGCGCGCCGAGCCGGCGAAAGGCTTGAAGATGTTCCGCTGAGCCTCTTCCGGCATGCCTGGCCCGTCGTCTTCCACGTCAATCACCAGGAAGTCACGCACCGGGCGCGCGGCCAGGCGCAGTTCGCCAGCACCGGCCTCCAGCGCGTTGCGGGCGAGATTGAAGAACACCCGATAGAGCTGCTCGCGGTCGGCCTCGATCTGGAAACCGCGCTCGACGTCATTGACCCAGCCGGCTTTCCCGGCGCCGACTTCCGCCACCGCCTCGCGCACCTCGGTCAGGAGATCGCGCAGATCAAAGCGCTGCAGATCGAGCTGCACCGGCCCCTCGCGGGTAAACTGCAATGTCTGCGCGCAGAGGTGCAGCGCCCGGTCGATGGCCCCGACCAGGGCGGGCGCCATGGAACGTACAGCGGGATCGCCGCTCTTGCCGAGGCGATCGGAGATCAGGCTGGCGGTGGCGAGGATGTTGCGCAGGTCGTGGTTCACCTTGGTAACCGCCGTGCCGAGCGCGGCGAGCCGCGTCTTCTGGAGCAGCGCGGCGCGCAGACCCTGCTGCATGTTCACCAGTTCGCGTTGGGCGATACCGATCTCGTCGCTGCGTTCGGATGGCGGCAGCGAGGCGGCGGCGTTTTCCGGATTGGCGCGAAAGGCGGCCATGCTTTCGGTGATCCGCCGCATCGGGCGCACCATCAGCAGGTGCAGGCTGAGATAGACCAGTGCCGCGGTGAACACGGAAATGACGAGCGACAGCGCGAGAATGCGCCACGAGTAGTCGAACATTGCGCGGCACAGCGGTGCCTCGTCCATCACCACTTCGACCAAGACATCCGGATCCTTTGGGGACGGGCCGATGATTCGCAGCAGCCGATTCTCGGGCGCCATCAACATCGTCACGGTCGCATCTCGGATGAGGCCGAAGAAGCTGGCCGACCGGAGGTCGTAGGTGGCGTCGATCTGCTCCGGTGTCGCCACCATCAGCATCAGCTTGCCGGCACCGGGCTTGGTCAGGGCCACCATATAGGCGCCGACGTGCTGCAGCAGTTCGGCCTCCATCTCTTTGCTGACCATGTTGTCCGGCGTCGCCTCCAGCGCCAGGATGGAGAGATGCGCCGCGGCGAGGCGCTCCTCCAGGTAGACAAGACGCATGCGCCCGATCGACGGCGCATAGATCAGCACCTCCGCCAGCATGACGAAGGCGATGGTCAAGAGCAGCAGCTTGGCCGACAGGCTCTTGGTAAGCGGCGGCAGGCGCAGGCTGCTTCCCGGTGATCTCTGGCCTAACATAACCACGGCTTATACCACGCGGGACTCGTTCACGGGAATTGACCTGGAGAAGCGGCGTTCGAGCCGCTCCAGGCGGAAGCCGGCAGGTTTCGGGAAGAGCAGGAGGAGCGCCTGCCGCGACTGCGGGGGCACGGCCGAGATCGGCAGGCGCTCCTCCTATTGCGCTGGGAGAGAGACTTAGTTGCTCTTTGCGGCGCAGGGATTGCAGGGGTTCTTGGCCGCGCAGGGATTGGCCGCCTGGCAGGGATTGGCCGCCGCGCAGGGATTGGCCGCGCAGGGGCTGCACGGCTTCTTGACCGCGGCTGCACAGGGATTGGCCGCGCAGGGATTCTTGGCCGCACAGGGGCTGCAGGGGTTGCAGGCCGCGATTTGCACAGACGTGCCGGCGGCGTGGCTCGCGGCAATCGGCAGCGCGACGGCGCCGGCGGAAACGGTCGCGACGCTCAGGGCCACCAGAGTTTTCTTCAGCATGGACTTTGCCTCCAATCATGTTCGGACTGTTGGGGCTCCCCCGGAAAGAGAAGCTTCTCCTCGACGCGGCGCCGCCAGAAGCGGCCTGACGCCGATGCCCAACAATGAGCAGGACGATGATCAACCTCGAATCACGGTCCCGCGATTGGCTTCAACTTCCCGTGAAAAACGAGTGAATACAAGCACCCCTGGGCGGCACGCGACACGTCAAGAAGTCTTGGAGCCGCCGTCTTTACGCCCCTTCACTTTCTTGTAGACCACCGGCAGCAGCGCGAGCGCGATGAGGCCGAGGATAGGCAGCAGAACCGCCGGTTCCAGGATGGCGTCCTTGATCGACGCCGTCTCGCCGCTGTCGAAAATCATCGCCAAACCGTTGCCGACGGAGGCATAGACCAGCGAGGCGGGAATGATGCCGATCACCGTGCCGACGGCAAAGATCTTCAAAGAGACGCCGAGCAGAGCCGGCACCAGGTTGACCAGCCAGAAGGGAAACAGGGGGATCAGCCTGAGGACCAGCAGATAGCTGAGCGCGTCCTCCTGAAAGCCGGCCTGCATGCGGGTCAGCGCCGGACCAGCGCGGTCGCGCAGGAAAGTGCCGAGAGCAGTCCGCGCGGCCAGGAACACGGCGACGGCGCCCAGGGTCGCTCCCACCACGGAGCAGGCGGCCCCGCCAAGGGTGCCGAAGAGGAAACCACCGGTGACCGTCATCACCAGGCCGCCGGGGATGGAAAAAGCCACGATGACCGCGTAGGCGGCGGTGAACACCAGCACCGCGGCCACGCCGTGCGCTGCAACCAGGGCGGCAAGACCTTCCCGGTGCCGCTCCAGGGTTTCCAGGCCGACGTAGTGCTGGCCACCGAAGGCGAAGAAGGCGATGAGCCCGGCCAGCAGGACAGCCGCCGGCAGCAGCCGCCGCAGGGCAACCCTGCCCGGGCGATCGTTTCCCTGAGGACTGGGACCGGAAGGGGCGGGACCGGGCTCGGGCATGGCACTCCTTATCGGCGGCGCGCAGACGCCGAAAAAAGATGGTGAACGGGCGGTTAAGTCCGACCGGCCGCCCGGTTTGGCAGACTCGCGGGAGACCCTCAGAAATCCTAGCAATTCTGCGGTTTTAGCCGGTTCAGGACGCCGCCGCCAGTCACCAAGATGTGAGGGCCGGCGCGGAATGATTCGAGATTCCGTGCGCGCGGCCCCTGCCGGTCGTTGACAGAGCCCCGGGCCACCCTTATACAGCCCCGTCAATTCGAGATTCAGCCTGATATTGGAGTACAGCCGTGAAGCGCACTTATCAGCCCAGTGTGCTGGTTCGCAAGCGCCGCCACGGGTTCCGCGCACGCAAGGGAACCGTTGGCGGGCGTCGCGTTCTTGCCCGTCGGCGTGCCAAGGGCCGCAAGCGCCTTTCCGCCTAAGTGTCATGATGCCGACCGTCGGGCGGCTCAAGACACGGCCTCAATTCCTCAAGGTCGCAGCCGCCCGACGCAAGTGGGTGACGCCCGGCCTCGTCCTGCAAGCCGCCAGGCGCCAGCACGGTGAAGACCGCGCGGCGCCTGCCGTACGCACGGAAACCGGGAGCCCCCCGGGAGGAACGTCCGGGGACGAGGCCGCCGTCAAGACGGCGGCCGAAGAGGAGGATGCAGAGGTGCGGGTCGGATTCACCGTCACCCGGAAGGTCGGCAACGCGGTTGAGCGCAACCGCGTGAAGCGGCGCCTGCGCGCCGCAGCGGCGGAGGTGTTTCCGCGCGTCGGCCGCGCCGGCACCGACTATGTGGTGATTGGCCGTGCCGCCACGCTGACGCGTCCCTTCGACGCGTTACGGGGCGACCTGGAGCAGGCCGTCGCACAGATCGACAACACCGGCAAGCGGCGCCCTGGCCAAGATAGGGGCCGAGATGGGGGCAAGCACGCGGACCCGCGGGAGGCGTCCCAGTGAAGGCCGCCGACCTCGTTAGCGTGATCCTGCTGGCGCTGATTCGCGGCTACCAGCTGCTCATCTCGCCACTGTTTCCGCCAAGCTGCCGTTATTTTCCCACCTGCTCGGACTACGCCCGCCAGGCCGTGTCGCGGCATGGCCCCCTCAAGGGCGTTTGGCTCGCCCTCAGGCGCATCCTGCGCTGCCATCCTTGGGGCGGCCTCGGCTATGACCCCGTCCCGGACCCCATGCCGGACCCCATGCTGGAAAAGTCGACTCGCGCCGGCATTTCCCTTGGCCGCGCCTGCGGCTGTCACCATCTGGATCACCTATCGGGCCGTTAAGGCCTGCCTCCCTGGAGCCCGTCTCGTCTCATGGAACAGCGCAACCTTCTTCTCGCGATCGCCTTGTCGCTGACCATCCTCATCGGCTTCCAGTTTATCTTCCCGCCGGCCCAGCCACCGCAGCAGCCACAGGACCAGCAGACCGCCCAGACCGACGGCAGCACACCGTCGGCGCCGGGTGCCAGCGTGCCGGGCGTGGGTGTGGCGCCGACGTTGGGCGGGGTGCCCACCGCACCGTCGCGCGAAGAAGTCATGGGCATCAGCCCGCGCGTTTCCATCGAGACGCCGCGTCTGCGGGGCTCCATCGCCCTGCGCGGCGCGCGCATTGACGACCTGATTCTGACCGACTATCGCGAGACCCTGGCGGCCGACAGCCCGGCGGTCACCCTACTGTCGCCGGAAGGATCGCAGCAGGCCTACTTCTCGCGCTTCGGCTGGGCCAGTAAGCCCGGCAGCAACGTGACCCTACCCGACGCCAACACGCTGTGGACCGCCGAAGGCGGACCGCTGACCCAGACCTCGCCGGTCACCCTCAGCTGGGACAACGGCCAGGGGCTGACCTTTCAGCAGGTCATTGCCCTCGATGACAATTACCTCTTCACCGTGACCCAGCGGGTCATCAACAACGGCGAGACGGCAGCCGATCTGGCGCCTTTCGGTCTGGTGTCGCGCACCGGCACGCCGAACACCCTGGGATTCTACATCCTGCATGAGGGGCCGATCGGCTGGCTGAACGACTCCCTGAAGGAGTACAAGTACGGCGACGACCTGAAGGACGAGTACCAGGGCCAGGAAGTGTCGATCGTCAACGACACCACCGGCGGCTGGCTAGGCATCACCGACAAGTACTGGCTGGCCGCGCTGGTCCCCGACCAGCAGACGCCGGTGAAGACCCGCTTCGTCTATAACCAGCCCGGCGGGCGCGACCACTACCAGTCGGATCTGATTTATCCGACGGCCGCGGTGGCACCGGGTGCCAGCATCGAAACCACCAGCCGCCTTTTCGCCGGCGCCAAGCGCGTGCCCTTGCTGGAGGAGTATCAGGAAACCTACGGCATCGCGAATTTCGACCGCGCGGTCGACTTCGGCTGGTTCTATTTCCTGACCAAGCCGATCTTCTGGGGGCTGCACTGGCTGCACGATCTGCTCGGCAACTTTGGGCTCGCCATCCTGGGCCTCACTGTGGCGATCAAGCTGGTGTTCTTTCCGCTGGCGAACAAGTCGTACAAATCGATGGCCAAAATGCGCAAGCTGCAGCCCAAGATGATGGAGTTGCGCGAACGCTTTGGCGACGACAAGCAGCGCCTGAATCAGGAGATGATGGCGCTCTACAAGAAGGAAGGCGCCAACCCGCTCAGCGGCTGCCTGCCGATCATCATCCAGATCCCGGTCTTCTTCGCGCTCTACAAGGTAATGTTCGTCACCATCGAAATGCGCCACGCGCCCTTCTACGGCTGGATCCATGACCTCTCGGCGCCGGACCCGACCACGATCATCAACGGTTTCGGGCTATTCCCCTGGGGCGCGCCCGACCTCGGCATCCTGAACGTGCTGAACCTCGGCGTCTGGCCGCTGCTGATGGGCATTTCCATGTTCCTGCAGCAGAAGCTGAACCCGCAGCCGCCCGATCCGGTGCAGGCCAAGGTGTTCATGCTGATGCCGATCATGTTCACCTTCCTGCTGTCGACCTTCCCGGCCGGCCTGGTGATCTACTGGACTTGGAATAACGTGCTGTCCATGGCCCAGCAGGCGCTGATCATGAAGCGCCAGGGCGTCCCGCTGGGCAGCGGCAAGCCGAAGCCCACCACCTGAGCCGGGGCACGACCGCCATGAGCGATACGCCCACGCGCGAGGAAACCGAAGCCGCCCTGGAAACAGGGCGGCTTCTCTTCGCCGGCCCCTGCGACTTTCTGGTCTCGGCGGCCGACGAGAACGACCTGCCGCCCCTCAGCGGGGGCAGCGAGGTCGCCTTCGCCGGGCGTTCCAATGTCGGCAAATCGAGCCTCTTGAACGCGCTGACCGGCCGCAAGAATCTGGCACGTGCCTCCAACACGCCGGGACGCACGCGGCTGCTGAACTTCTTCAGTCTCGGCGGGCGCCTCATCCTGGTTGATCTGCCGGGCTACGGCTATGCCCGCGCCCCCAAGACCGACATCGAACGCTGGAACGAGCTGACCCGCGGCTATCTGAAGGGCCGCCCGCAGCTGCGCCGCGTCTGCCTGCTGATCGACGCACGCCACGGTCTGAAAGCCAGCGACGAAGAGGTGATGAAGGCGCTGGATACCGTCGCCGTCTCCTACCAGATCGTGCTCACCAAGGCCGACAAGATAAAGCCGGGGCCGTTGAAGCGGATCACCGAGGAAACCGAGGCAGCGGTATCGCGCCATCCGGCCGCCCATCCGCTCTGCCTCGCTACCTCTTCGGAGACCGGCGCCGGCATCGCGGAACTGCGCGCCGCGCTGGCAGCGCTGGCAGAACCGGCCGCCTGACGTTAGAGTGCCGGCACCGTGCGGCGCACGGCATGCCGCGAAGACGCCCTCCGGGGAAGTGATTTGGGACCCTCATGATGACGCAGAAAAACATCAGCGATACCAAGCATTGGCTGCGCACCGCCCGGACCATCACCGAGGCGCTGCCCTTCATGCGCCGCTATGCGGGCAAGACCTTCGTCATCAAGTACGGCGGCCATGCCATGGTCGACGCCGAACTGGCCCACCTCTTCGCCAGCGACATCGCCCTGCTGAAGCAGGTCGGCATCAACCCGATCGTGGTGCACGGTGGCGGTCCGCAGATCGGCCGCATGCTGGAGCGGCTGCAGGTGAAGAGCGAGTTCATCGACGGCCTGCGCATCACCGACGAGGCCACCGTCGAGGTGGTTGAGATGGTGCTGTCCGGCACCATCAACAAGTCGATCGTCAGCGCCATCAATGCCGCCGGCGGGCGTGCAGTCGGTCTGTCCGGCAAGGACGGCAACCTGATCCAGGCGCAGAAGCTGCGTCGCACCAAGCGCGATCCGGATTCCAACATCGAGAAGGTGCTTGATCTCGGTTTCGTCGGCGAGCCCACAATGATCGATCCGAAGATCCTCTTCTCGCTGCAGAACTCTGACATCATCCCCGTCATCGCGCCGATCGGCGTCGGCCCGGCGGGCGAGACCTACAACATCAACGCCGACACCGCCGCCGGCGCCATCGCCGCCGCGGCCGGCGCCTCACGCCTGCTGATGCTGACCGACGTGGTTGGCGTGCTGGACAAGGAGGGCGAGTTGATTCCGGAGCTGAGCACCGAGCAGATCGCCAGGCTGAGCGAGGACGGCACCATCTCCGGCGGCATGATTCCCAAGCTGGAGACCTGCGTGAAGGCAGTGAACAACGGCGTCGAGGCGGCGGTCATCCTGGACGGCCGCGTGCCGCATTCCATGTTGCTGGAGATCTTTACCGGCGGCGGCATCGGCACGCTGGTCTCGCGCTGAGCTGCCTGAAGGCGGACTTACTGCTGGCCGAGGCTGGCGAAGAAGTCGAGCTGCCATTCCATCTCTTCGGCGGACAACGGGAAGTCGCTGCCGTCGCGCGCGTGCAGCGCCTTGTTGGGCGGGATGCCGCCCATGTTGGTCTGCAGCTGCAGCGCAACACGCATGGTGCAGCCGGCCTTCCAGGCCAGCGCAGTGATGCCCTTGGCGGAGTGGCCCTGCAGCACCCGGTCGACATAGTCCACGCCGACACCGGCCAGGGCCGCGAGCGCGTGACGCACGAAATCCCGCTGGCCGGCCAGTACGGCGTCACCCACGGCCTCGCTGTTCAACTTGCCCTTCTTCTTCAGCCTGGCGACCTCCGCAGCGGGGTCGGCTGCTGCAGGTGCGACCTTGGCCTTGCCCTCCCTGGCGTCGCTGCCCTCGTCGATGCGCTTGCGGACCGCCTCCGCCACCACCTGGGCGGTCTCATCGTCAAGGTCGCTGCGACTCTGCAGTTTCTTCAGCAAGGTCTCGGCAACAAAGCCGGCAAGTTTCTTCACCGCGCCGTTGGGTAGAGCCGGGCGCTCGACCAGGGAAGGCTGCCAGGCGGTTTCCTGCACCGAGCCATCGATCAGCCGGTCCAGGGTTTCCTCGCGGATCTGCGCCGACTTGTTGGCCAGCAGTTCGGCCACCGCCTTGCGGTCGTCGCGCTGCACGATGGCGTCGGAGATCGCCTCGCCGAGGCTGCTGCGGCGGGAAATCGCGCAAAGTCGGCTGGAAACGCCGGAGGCGGCAATGATTTCCAGCAGGTCCTCGTCGCTCAGCAGCGGCGAGAATTCCAGCACCGGGCAGGCGACCACGTCCTCGGCATCGCGCGCAAGGCGCTGGATCACCTGCGGCGGCGCCCCGGCGAGCGACTTCAGCGTCTCGGCAAGAATCTGGCGCACCCGAGTCGCCTGGTCGCGGGCCAGAAGTTCCAGGGTCTCCTCGACCACACGCTGCGCCTTTTCCTGGGCGCCGTGACCATCCATGGCGGTCAGGCGGGCGACCTTGGAGGCCAGTTCGGCACGCACCGCCTCGTCGGTGTCGCGCGCCAGGATCAGGTCGGCCTGGCGCGGCGTCTGGGCGTTGGCGGCGATGCGCCGACGCACCTCGGTCGAGGGATCCTCGGCCAGGAAGTAGAGCACCTCTGGCCTGAGGTCGGGGCGCGCGGCGAGATCGGCACGGGCCTTGTCCGAACCGTTCTCCGCCAACTCTCTGCTCTCCTCGTAGGAGAGCTTTTCCGGCAGCTTCTTGCGTCCGATTCCGAGCACCATCAACCGTGGCCCCCCCGCCGGTCGTAGTCGGAGGCGAGCGCCAGCTTGTGTTTACCGGCCCGCTTGGCGGCGTACATCGCCTCGTCGGCGCGGTGAAATAGCGCTTCCAAGCTCTCCCCAGTGCGCGGATCGTAGACCGCAGCGCCCAGCGAGATGCCGAGCGGATGGTCCTTGTCGCCGGAGAAACCGCGCAGACGCTCCGCCACCTTCAGCAGCTGCTCGCCCTTGCGCTCGGCTGCGCTGCGGTCCATGCCGGTCAGGAACAGGGCGAACTCGTCGCCGCCGAGACGCGCCGCAAGATCGCCGTTGCGGATCTGATCCTTCAGGAGGGCAGCGACGTCGAGCAATGCCTCGTCACCCGTCTGGTGGCCGTGGGTGTCATTGACCCGCTTGAAGTTATCGAGGTCGATGTAGAACAGCGCGCCCTTCACGCCGCCGGCAGCGACCTGCTGCTCCAGCCTCTCGACGAAACCGCGCCGGTTATTGAGACCGGTCAGCGGGTCCGTCATGGAGAGCTCTTCCATCTCGGTCTGGCGGGCAAGCTGTTCGATGGCGAGGCCGACCTGGCCGGCGATGTTGTCGAGCAGGCTGCGGTCCTCGGCGGTCCAACCCTGGGTGCCGCTGGCGCGCCAGGCGCAGAGCAGGCCGTTGGTGGTGTCGCGGTAGCGGGTCGCGCGCAGCAGCAGATCGCCGGATGCATCGTGCAGCTCCACCGCCTGGCGGTCGGCAAGCTGCGGCAACAGGGAAGCCAGCAGGTCGGCGTGAGCCGGCTTGCCGGCCTCGGCCAGCGCCTCGCCCAGTTTGCCACCGCCGTCACCCTCCACCAGGGCATGGACCGACAGGCCGGTCAGCGCCATCGCCGGCATCAGGGCTTCGGCGGTCGCGCCCAGCATGCGCGCGGGGTCGAGCTCGCGGCGCACCATGTTGACGATGTAGGAGAACAGCCGCTCGCGGTTGCGCGCCTCCGCGAGTTCCGCTTCGTGGCAGCGCAGAGCCGTGATGTCACGGCAGACGCCCCGCGCGCCGATCCAGTTGCCGCCTTCAGCCGTCAGAGGCAGGGCTGTCGACAGCAGGCAGAGTTGCTCGCCCGCGGCGTTGCGTACCCAGATTTCGGCCTCCTCCACCATCGCCCTGGCGGTGAAGGGCGAGGTCGCCGCGCCGTCGGCCAGGGGGTCGTTGTCGAGCAGCAGCGCGTGGGCGGGCCGGCCGACGAGCTCGGTCGCCGCATAGCCCAGGGCGCCGCGCGGCGAGACAAAGACGAAGCAGCCCTCGGCGTCGGTCTCCCAAGCGAAATCGTTGGAGATCTCGACCAGATCTTTATAGCGCTGGCGCGATTCCACCAGCGCCGCGCGCAATGAGCGTTCCAAAGTAACATCGCGGCCAAGCAGCAGAGCGACGGTGCCGTCGGCCCAGGGCAGCACCACCACGTCGAAAGCACGCTCCGTGTTCGCCGCGGCTTCAGAAACACGCAGGACCAGGGGATTGATCTGGGCGGCGGTGCCGCCGAGCGCCGCCTGCACGGCAGTCCTCAGTTCCTCGTGACGGCCGGCCTGCAGAACCTGGCGGATCGGCTCGGCGAGGTCGTTGGCGCTCAGCACAATACCATTGTGCCCGGCGAGCAGGACCGCACCCGGGAACTGCGCAAAAGCGCCACCGGCGGAAAGCAGCGCACCCGACGCGTTTTCTTCCACCAGGCGCCGGTAGCTTTCCGTCAGGTCGCTGTCGCTGGATGGGCCGCTCACCGCCGGCGAACGTGCCATTCGGATACCTCTTTTGTCGCGCGCGTGAGGCTAGCCTCGGGCCTCGGAATCTGCGCCTTTCGCAGTTAAGATGCGCTTAAGTGGGCGTGTCATTTTGCGACCGCAAACTGCGGCAAGCTGACGCTGCCGCAGGCAGCCGAAGCGGCCCGGATTGGGCCTTTACCGCCGCTTAACCGTGATTGGCCCGAAATCGCCGGGAATACGGTCCTCCCGGGATGGGTCGGCAGGCTGGGGGAACCCCGGGGAAGATTGACAGGGCGGCGACCCTCCCGCATCTTCCGCTGCATCCCCGGCAATATTCGGGGCCCCGACAGACGCCTGAAGCAGCCCCACAGGATCCCATGCAGACACAACAGTTGAAGGGCATCATCGAAGGTGCCTGGGAAGCGCGCGACACAATCAATACCGGCACTCAGGGCGACATCCGCGAGGCGGTCACCGCCGCACTGGCCGGCCTGGACGACGGCACTTTCCGGGTCGCCGAGAAGGGCCCCAAGGGCTGGGAAGTCCACCAGTGGCTGAAAAAGGCGGTGTTGCTGTCGTTCCGCCTCAACGACATGGTGCCGGTGCCGGGCGGCCCGGGCGAGAACACCAACTGGTGGGACAAGGTGCCCTCCAAGTTCGAGGGCTGGGGCGAGAACCGCTTTCGCGACGCCGGCTTTCGCGCGGTGCCCAACTGCATCGTCCGCCACTCGGCCTATATCGCTCCGGGCGTCGTGCTCATGCCGTCCTTCGTGAACCTGGGCGCCCGCGTCGACAGCGGCACCATGGTCGACACCTGGGCAACCGTCGGTTCCTGCGCGCAGATCGGCAAGAACGTGCACCTCTCCGGCGGTGCCGGCATTGGCGGCGTGTTGGAGCCGCTGCAGGCCGGTCCGGTCATCATCGAGGACAACTGCTTCATCGGCGCGCGCTCCGAGGTGGTCGAGGGCGTGGTGGTCGAGGAGGGCTCGGTGCTCTCCATGGGTGTCTTCATTGGCGCCTCCACCAAGATCGTCGACCGTGAGACCGGCGAGGTTCACATGGGCCGCGTGCCGGCCTATTCCGTGGTGGTGCCGGGCAGCCTGCCCGGCAGGCCGCTGCCCGACGGCAGCCCGGGGCCGAGCCTCTACTGCGCGGTGATCATCAAGCGGGTCGACGAGAAGACGCGTTCCAAGACCTCGATCAACGATCTGCTGCGGACCTGAGCCCCCGGCAAGAAAGGCGCGGCTGATGGCGGCGGGCAAGCTCGATACCCTAGAACTGGCACAGGCGCTGATCCGCTGCCCCAGCGTTACACCCATTGAGGGTGGTGCGCTGGACCTGCTGCAGTCGATGCTGACGGAACTCGGCTTCACGTGCCACCGCCTGCCGTTTGCCGAGGACGGCGCGCCGGAAACCGATAACCTTTACGCCCGCCTCGGCACGGAAGGCCCCAACCTCTGCTATGCCGGGCACACCGACGTGGTGCCGGCCGGCGATGCCGCCGCCTGGAGCGCCGATCCCTTCGCCGCCGAGCTGCGCGGCGGCACGCTCTACGGGCGCGGCGCCGTCGATATGAAAGGCTCCATCGCTGCCTTCCTCGCCGCGCTCGGCGATTTTTTGAAGGACGGACCGCCGAAAGGCTCCATCTCGCTGCTGATCACCGGTGACGAGGAGGGCGACGCGGTGAACGGCACCCGCAAGGTCCTGCGCTGGCTGACGGAGCGCGGCGAAACCCTGGATGCCTGCCTGGTCGGCGAGCCGACCAGCAACGAGACCCTGGCCGACATGGTGAAGATCGGCCGGCGCGGCAGCCTCAACGCCGTGCTCACGGTATTCGGTACCCAAGGGCATACCGCTTATCCGCATATCGCCGACAATCCGCTGCACCATCTGGCGCGCATGCTGGAAGTGGTGGTGAGCGAGCCGCTGGACCACGGCAACGAACACTTCCCCCCCTCCAGCTTGCAGGTCACCTCCATCGATGTCGGCAACCCGGTGACCAACGTGATCCCCGGCAAGGCGACGGCGCTGTTCAACGTGCGCTTCAACAACATCCATACCAGCGCTTCGGTGGAGGCCTGGCTGCGCGCACGCTTCGACAGGGCGATCGACCGCAGCCGCGGCGCGCGCTACGAGATGACCATGCGGGTGTCCGGCGAATCCTTCCTCTGCGCACCGGGGCCATGGAGCGATCTCGTCTCCGACGCCGTCGCTTCCGTCACCGGCAAGGCGCCTGAGCTGGGAACCACCGGCGGCACCTCCGACGCCCGCTTCATCAAGGACCACTGCACGGTGGCCGAGTTGGGTCTCCTGAACGCCACCGCCCACAAGGTGGACGAACACGTGCCGGTCGACGACCTAGAGAAGCTGACCGCCATCTACCGCGCCGTGCTGCAGCGCTACTTCGCGCGATGATCCCGACAACCCAGGAGATTATTTACCGGGTGTTCGGTGCCCTCTACCTGGCCCGCTTCCAGGCGCAGGGGACGGCGTACTTCGATGAGTCGCCGGCCGCCACGCTGCGCTCCTTCTTCGCCGCCGTCCTCGTCGCACCGGCATTCCTCATCGCGCTGTTGCTGGGAGAGCACGAGACCCCGGCCGCCGATTCCGTCATCGTCGCACTGACGATTACGCTCTGCTATTGCCTCAGTTGGACGGTCTTTCCGGTCATCGCCCACCGCATCTGCCAGGTCATCGACAAGGAAAGCGCCTTCTTCCGCTATCTCTCGGCCAAGAACTGGGCGGGCGTGGTGACGACCCACCTGGCGCTGGTTGCCGCCGTGCTCGGCAGCAGCGGAGTTCTACCCGAGGCGCTGTTGCCGCTTGTGAACCTCGTGCTCTTCGCCTACGTGGCCTGCCTGCAATGGTTCGTCGCCTGGCAATGCCTCAAGGTGAGCGTCCCCGGCGCCATTGGCCTGGTCGCGCTGGACACCTTCATCGACTTCTTCATCGTGAACATCGCCGCCGGCATCATCTACTGAATCGGGTCATGATGCGGACGGATAGCCGACCTCGGTGAGATAGAGCCCGGCAGGCGGCGCTGTCGGCCCCGCGGCGGCACGGTCGCGTGCCTCCAACGCGGTCTTCAAATCGGCCGCTGACCATTTGCCTTCGCCGACCAGCTTCAACGAGCCGACGAAGTTGCGCACCTGGTGATGCAGGAAAGAACGTGCCTCAGCACGTACTTCGATGAGCGCGCCGCCGCGCTGTACGGAGAGAACATCGAGAGTTTTCACCGGCGACTTCGCCTGGCACTCGCTGGCGCGGAACGAAGTGAAGTCGTGGTGCCCGACCAGCAACTGCGCCGCCTCGTGCATCGCCCCGGCATCGAGCGGGTGCGGCACGAACCAGGCGCGCCCACGCTCCAGCGCCAGCGGCGCGCGGCGGTTCACGATGCGGTAGAGATAGGACCGGCGGATCGCCGAAAAGCGCGCGTGAAAATCAGCGGCAACCTCTTCGGCGGAGAGCACTGCGACCGGCGCCGGCTTCAGGTGGAAGTTTACCGCCTTCATCACTGTGTCGGCGGTGGTGTCCTTTCCGAGATCGAAATGCGCTGCCTGCCCCAAGGCATGCACGCCGGCATCGGTACGGCCTGCCCCTTCCACCAACACCCGCTCGCCGCAGAAGCGGAATACCGCCTCCTCCAGCGCTGCCTGCACCGAGGGGCCATTGTCCTGGCGCTGCCAGCCGACGAAGCCGCCGCCGTCGTATTCCACGGTGATCTTGTAGCGGGTCACGGCAGCACGCTGCCCACCGGCAGATCGAAGCCGCGCAGAAAGGCGTCGATCTCCATCGGCGCCTTACCCGCCCGCTGAACTCTTAAGAGCCGCAACGCCCCTTCGCCACAGGCGATGGTCGCCCGGTCATCGAGCACACTGCCCGGCGCGCCGCGGTCCGGTTGCGCCTCGGCGGCCAGAACCTTCACCCGCTCGCGGCCCTTTTCGTTCTCGAGCTCGAAATAAGCCCCGGGCCAGGGAGTAAGAGCGCGCACCCGGCGGTCGAGTGCCACGGCACTGTCGCGCCAGTCCAGGCGCCCGTCGGCCTTGTCGATCTTGGCCGCGTAGGTGATTCCTTCGTCGGGCTGCGGCACGGCCTCAAGGCTGCCGTCGACGAGGCCGGCCAGAGCCTTGTTGATCATCGAAGCACCCAGCGCGGCGAGGCGGTCGTGGAGGTCCTGCGCGGTCGTCGCCGGGTCGATCGGCACCGCCTCCTTCAGCAGCATCGGGCCGGTGTCGAGTCCCGCCTCCATCTGCATGATGGTGACGCCGGTCTCTGCGTCGCCGGCCAGGATCGCGCGCTGGATCGGCGCCGCACCCCGCCAGCGCGGCAGCAGCGAGGCGTGCACGTTCACACAACCCAGGCGCGGCGCAGCGAGGATCGCCTGCGGCAGCAGCAGGCCGTAGGCGACGACCACGGCGACGTCCAGCTTCAGCGCCGCAAACGCAGCCTGGGCCTCCGGGGTCTTCAGGGTCTCGGGCGTGCGCAGCGGCCAGCCTTGGCGCTCGGCATAGTCCTGGACCGGCGAAGGGCGGGCCTTCTGACCGCGCCCCGCGGGTCGTGGCGGCTGCGAATAGACGGCGGCGATCTCGTGGCCGGCCTCGGCCAGCGCCTTCAGGGTGGGCACCGCGAAGTCGGGCGTGCCCATGAAAGCGAGGCGCAAGGTCATGGGGCCCCCGCGTCAGACGGTGGCGTAGCTGGCCAGCGGCGTGTTGGACTTCTTCGCCTTCAAGAGCTTGCGCAGGATCATATTGCGCTTCAGCGCCGTCAGGTGGTCAACGAAGAGGATGCCGTCGAGATGGTCCATCTCGTGCTGGATGCAGGTGGCCAGGAGGCCGTCGGCCTCCATTTCGCGGATTTCGTTTTCGCGATCGAGAAAGCGCACGCGGATCTTGGCCGGACGAACCACCTCGCCGTAGTGCTCCGGCAGGGAGAGGCAGCCCTCCTCGTAGGCGGCATCGTCGTCGGAAACCGCGACCAGTTCCGGGTTGGCCATGTAGAGCGGCTGCTTGTCCTCGTCATCGCCGGCGACGTCGACCACGATGACCCGGTTCAGCACGCCCACCTGGGGCGCGGCAAGGCCGATGCCCGGCGCGTTGTACATTGTCTCCAGCATGTCATCCATAAGCTGCCGGATCTCGTCGTCGACGGCATCGACAGGCGCGCAAACCTTCTTCAGGCGCGGATCGGGAGCGGTGATGATCGGTAGCAGAGCCATGGCCCACCAAGTCGGCAAGGAGATCGGTGACAAGGGCAGCTTTCCGGCACGATCGGTTCCGTGCCGGCAAGCAACACCCCAACGGCCAACTTAGGTATGGCCTCATCCCGCCGGGGTCAAGCGATTCAGCGGGCGCGTTGCCGGCACGGCTGGGCCGCGCCCGGTTCCTGTGCTAGCCTCGGATTCGCGTTCTGTTCTTCTTTTGGAGTCGGGCCCTATGGACCTCGTCACCCTGATCGTCGCCGTCGCTGCCGCCCTCGCGGTGGGGGCCGTCCTCGGCCTGCTGCTGCGCCGCCGGCCCGCCCCCCAGGGCCCCCAGGAGAACCCGGAACTCGCCGCCCTCACCGGCCGGCTCGCCCAGATGGCCGAGAGCCAGACCGCCGTGCAAAACGTCATCATCGAGCGCCTGCAGGCCCAGGAGCGGGTGGTCATCAAGACGGTGGACGAGCGCCTGCAGGGCTTCTCCAAACAGGTCGGCGAGCGCTTGAACGACTCCTCGACGAAAAGCCAGACCGCGCTGGCCAACCTGCACGAGCGTCTGGCTGTCATCGACAAGGCGCAGCAGAACCTGACCGAGCTCTCGACCCAGGTGGTCGGGCTCCAGGACATTCTGGCCAACAAGCAGGCGCGCGGTGCCTTCGGCGAGATCCAGCTGCGCGACCTCGTCGAGGCGAGCCTGCCACCCTCGGCCTACGCCTTCCAGGCGACCCTGGGCAACGGGCGGCGGGCCGACTGCCTGCTGCAGTTGCCGAACCCGCCGGGCGCCATCGCCATCGATTCAAAATTCCCGCTGGAAAGCTACGAGGCGCTGCGCAAGGCCGGCAGCGACGAGGCCCTGCTGGTGCCGGCGCGGCGCGCCTTCGCCGCCGACGTGCGCCGCCACGTTCAGGACATCGCCCAGCGCTACATCATCCCCGGCGAGACGGCGGAATCGGCGCTCATGTTCCTGCCCAGCGAGGCGGTTTACGCCGAGCTGCATGCCAATTACCGCGAAGTCGTCGAGGCCTCCTACAAGGCGCGCGTCTGGATCGTCTCTCCCACCACGCTGATGGCGACCTTGAACACGGTGCGGGCGGTATTGAAGGACGTACGGATGCGCGAGCAGGCCGCCATCATCCAGACCGAGGTCGGCAAGATGATGGAGGATGTCGTCCGCCTGGACAAAAGGGTCGGCAAGCTGGAGAGCCACTTCGACCAGGCCTCGCGCGATATCCAGGACATCCGCACCTCGGCCAACAAGATCGTCAGCCGCGGCGAGAAGATCGGCGAACTGGAGTTGGAAGATGCCGAGCGCGAGGCTCAGCAGGTCGCGCCGCCGCCTCCGCCGCTGGGCGCACCCACAACGCACTGAAGGAGCCGCGGTTCGGGCAGCGCCACCCTCATGCCGACCTGACACTCCGCATATTAGGCTAAATCTAGTTAATTATACGCGCAGACCGCCAATTGTCGACCTATCCATCTTCAAAACGATAATTAACTGATTATTGCCTAATTTTAGTTCGACACTCGGATGCGGTAAGTCAACGTCGCCTCGCCGCCGGCCGGAACCGTCAGCTTCCAGGTGATCCGGTTGGCACTCTCGGTCTCGTGCGGAGCGCTTTCCTCGCGCAGAGTCCAGCCCTGGGGCATCAGGCCCGCCAGCACCACCTCGACCGCCTCGTCCTTGGCGTTCTTCACAGTGATGCGCTGGCCGGTATCGTAGCTGCTGTCGGAAAGCCGCTCATAAACCGTGCGCTCGGCCCGGGCGGTCACATCGAAGGCCTCACCCAGGTTGAGGCGCGCCTTCTCGCCCTCGGGCGTGTGTTCGATCTGATCGGCGCCGAGGAAGAGCGTGGCCCCCGCCCCCGATGCCGCCTGGGCGGGGCCGTAGACCCGCACCGTGCCGGCCGGCAGCGGCGCCCCGAGGCCGAGGTCGGGGTCGTTCTCCAGTTCCAGCAGGAGGACGGCGTTCACCGGGCCAATTTCCTCGACGCCCGGATGGCCGTTCACCACCCCCTCGAAGCGGTACTCGCGTGCCACCCTGACGCCCTCGGCGCTCATCAGCGGGATCTGCTTGGTCTCCCCGCGCCGGAGCGTCACCGGCCGCTCCACGCTGTAAACGTAGCGGTCGGCGGCCGCCACCGGCGCCGACATGCCGTCGGCCTGCATCGGCGCCATGGACGCCATCTCGCCGCGGGCGGCATAGGCCTGCCCCTTGAACACGGGCGCCGCCTGGTTCACCTCGCCCGCCACCAGGCGCAGGGTGGCATCGGTGAAATCGCTGTCCGTAGAGTTCGCCAGGGTCACCAGCGCGGCGAGATCAAGCCGATCGGAGGCCGCATTCAGCCGCGCCACGTAGTCGGCGCGCCAGGAGAGTCCGCCGGTCAGGTAGTCGAGCCGGAGATCGTTCGGGCCGGCCTGGCCCGGGAACACGCGCGCCAGCAGCGTCGGCTCGTTGCGCAGGCCCGCCGGCATCCGGGTGAAGGCGATCCGGCCGGGCGGGTCGATCTCGACGCGGTCCCCGATCTGCACCACCAGGCCCCCGCTCAGCGACAGCACGCGCCCCTCCTCGACGATGTCCGCGCCGGTCTGCGGGTGACGCCGGATGATCTGCACGGTCTGGCCGAGGGCAGCCTCCAGCAGGCGCCCCGGCGTCAACAGGTCGGCATCCAGGCTCTGCTCGATCACGCGCAGCCCGATCGCCGAGATCAGCACGGTTTCCGGCTGCATCTGGCCGGAGACGTCGGCGATGGCGAGCAGGGTTTCGCCGGCAGGCAGGTCGACGCGCCGGGTCTCGCTCACCAGGCCGAGATTCTGGTTGTAGACGGTGAGCGTCAGGCTGCGGCGGTTCTCCGCCGTCAGCGCCAGTTCCTGGCCGAAGGCCGGCCTGGGCGCCAACGTGGGAACGAGGATGGCCGTTGAGAGCAGCAGAGCCGCCGCCAAGGCGGCGGAACGGCGGGAGGTGACAGGACGCAGGAGGGTCATGGAGCCGGTGGTCCTTGAAGAAGCGTGGGGGGGAACGGCGACTTGAAGGTGCTTGGAGGAGAGGTTTACAGCATCAGTCTGCCAGGAAATTGCGGCAAGACTTTGTTCCGGAAAGGCCTTTCCGTTGGCGTAGAACTTCAGGCTGGCCGCCGCGCCTTCAAGGCCGCCGTCAGGGTGCCGTCGTCGAGGTAGTCGAGTTCGCCACCGACCGGCACACCGTGGGCGAGGCGGGAGACCTTGATGCCGCTGGCGGCCAGACGCTCTGAGATGTAGTGCGCCGTGGTCTGGCCGTCGACCGTGGCCGAGAGTGCCAGGATGACTTCTTCCACCGGCTGATCCGGCGCTGCGGTGCGTTGCAGCAGCTTGCCGATGCTGAGTTGATCGGGCCCGCGCCCGTCGATCGCCGAGAGCGTGCCGCCCAGCACGTGGTAGCGGCCCTTGAACGCGCCGGAGCGCTCCAGCGCCCAGAGATCAGCGACCTCCTCCACCACGCAGAGCAGCTTGGGATCGCGGGTCGTATCCCGGCAGATGCCGCAGGGGTCGCGGGTGTCGAGGTTGCCGCAGAGCGAACAATGGGTCACCGACTCCGCCGCCCTGGCCATGGCCTCGGCCAGGGGCAGCATCAGCGCCTCGCGCTTTTTCATCAGGTGCAGGACAGCGCGACGCGCCGAGCGCGGGCCGAGACCCGGCAGGCGGGCGAGCAACTGAATCAGGCGGTCAAGGTCGCCGGCGATCATGAAACGTCAGTCGGGCAGGGGTTCAGAAAGGCAGCTTGAAGCCGGCCGGCAGGTCGAGGCCGCCGGTCACCTGCTTCATCTGCTCGGCCACCGCCGCTTCCACCTTGGCCTTGGCGTCGTTCACCGCCGCGACGATGAGATCTTCCATGACCTCGACGTCGCCCGGATCGACCAACGAGGGATCGACCTTCAGGCTGCGCAGTTCCGACTTGCCGTTGAGGACCGCCTTCACCATACCGCCGCCGGATTGCCCGGTGACCTCCATCTGGCCCAGCTTTTCCTGCATCTCGGCCATCTTGGCCTGCATCGCCTGTGCCTGCTTCATCATCTGGCCCAGGTTCTTCATCGCTCGTCGGCTCCTTCTTCGGACAGGGCATCCATATCATTGGGCGGGGCGTCCGGCACAAAGGCCGGCTCGGGCAGCTTGCGGTCGCGGCGCGCCACCAGCTTGGCCTGCGGAAAGGTCTCGACGATCGCCTGCACCAACGGATGCTGCATGACGGCGTCGCGCTTGGCGGCCTCTTCGGCCTTCTGCTGATCGCGCAGCGTCGCCTCGCCGGGCTGCTGCGAAATCGTGATGACCCAGCGGTTGCCGCAGGCCTTCTCCAGCACCGCGCCGAAGCGCGACGCGAGATTGGGCGGCGCCGCCTCGCCGACATGCAGCTCGATGCGGCCGGACTCGAAGCGCACCAGTTGCACGTCGTCCATCAAGTGGTTGGCGAGGATACTCTCACCCTGGTCGCGCACCACGGCGACGGCCTCGGCAAAGCTCTTCGGCGCCGGAGTCTGCTTCGGGGCCATGGCTGCCCGGGGCTCATCGAAGGGCGTGTCGAGCGGATCGTAGCGCGGAACCACCAGTTCGTCGGGCTCCGGCCGCGGCGCCACGGCGCGCGCCAAAGAGGCCCGTGAGCCGCTGTCGCCGCCCGGGGCGCTCATTTCATAAGACGCACCGCGTGCCTCGACCGGCGCGCCGCCGTTGGGGCTACCCGAGGACCCGGCACCCGAAGACGCGGCGGCACGGCCGCCGCCACCCGACGCCGGCGCCGACGAGGAGGCCCCACTCAGCCGCTCGACCAACTCCCCCGGCGTCGGCAGATCGCTGACGTAGGCGAGGCGGATGAGGGCCATCTCCGCGGCTTGCAGCGGCACCGGCGCACTCTGCACCTCGCCGAGGCCCTTCAGCAGCATCTGCCAGATGCGCGCCAGCGCGGCCATGGTCAGCTTTTGCGACAATTCCCTGCCGCGCAGGCGTTCGGTCTCAGGCAGGCCCGGCGCGTCCAGTGCCTGCGGCACCAGCTTCGCGCGGGTCAGGAAGTGGGCCAGTTCCAGAAGATCCTGGATCACCACCGCCGGGTCGGCGCCGGCGGCGTAGAGATCGGCGACAATGTCGAGGCTTTCGGGCAGCTTGCCGGCGACCAGCGCATCGAAGAGGTCGAAGATGCGTGCGCGGTCGGCAAGGCCCAGCATGGCCTGCACCTGGGCGCCCTTCACCGTGGTGCCGCCGCCTAGCGCGATCGCCTGGTCGAGCAGCGAGAGGCCGTCACGCGCGGACCCGTCGGCGGCCCGCGCGATCATCGCCAGCGCCTCCGGCTCCACGGTCACGCCTTCCTTGGCAACGATGCGCGAGAAGAGGCCCTGCAGGTCCTCGGTGGTGAGACGGCGCAGATCGAAGCGCTGGCAGCGCGACAGCACGGTCACCGGTACCTTGCGGATCTCGGTGGTCGCGAAGATGAAGACGACGTGCTCCGGCGGCTCTTCCAAGGTCTTCAAGAGCGCGTTGAAGGCGCTGTTGGAGAGCATGTGCACTTCGTCGATGATGTATATCTTGTAACGCGCCTGCACCGGGCGGTAGCGCACGCCCTCGATCAGCTCACGGATGTCGGCCACCCCCGTCCGACTGGCCGCGTCCATCTCGATGACGTCGACATGACGGTCCTGGGCGATGGCGATGCACTGGTCGCAGACGCCGCAGGGCGCCGGCGTCGGTCCGCCCGCGCCGTCAGGCCCGACGCAGTTCAGGGCGCGGGCTATGATCCGCGCGGTGGTCGTCTTGCCGACGCCGCGCACCCCGGTGAGGATGAAGGCATGCGCCAGGCGGCCGGTCTCGATGGCGTTTGTGAGGGTCCGGACCAGGGCTTCCTGGCCCACCAGGTCTGCGAAGGTGGAAGGGCGGTACTTGCGCGCCAGCACCCGGTAGAGGCTCTCCCTACCACCCGCTTCATTGGCCACAACGTTCCCCGACGGACTTTCGGGGGCGGCGGTTGCGGTTTCGATGTCGCTGGGGGCGTCGCTCATCAGGCAGTCAGTCGGAGGCCGTGGATCGTTCCGGGGGGCTGCGGCCTGACCCGGCGCGGAAACCCCGCGCGGGACAGCGGAAAGCGGGTGGGAGGTTGGAACAGCGACCCGGACCGGAATCTCGTTACGGCTGCTTCCTTCCGGACCTGACCGGGTTGGCGAGTGATCCGTCCGCCGCCAACCTCCCACCCTCAATATCGGCCATCGGACCCGCCGGAGCAAGACCCCCGGCGCCTTCATTTGCCGCAGATTCTGGGGACTTTTCCGAAAGATAACGCCAGTACGGAGGGATTCCCCGGATTCCCGGGCCTATCGCCGGGCCAAGGTGATAAGCGAGCCGTCGCGGGCCGGGAAGACCACGCGGGTGAGGCCGCAGGCGGCATCCGTCCAGACCTCCCGCTCAATGCCGCCGGTGAGACGGAAGTGACCGGCCGGCGGTGGCGCCAGCACCACCGCGGCAACCGGCTTTATGCCGCCGTCGACGGTATCCAGCAGGCGGGTCGCCCTAGGGGTATCGGGGTGCCACAGACTGGCCGGCAGGATATCCCCCGGGCCCTCCGCGGGCGCGCCGTTCACGCTGCCGCGCAGGTTGTCACCCTGTCGTTCGTAGCGCACCTGCCAGAGCGTGCCGTCGTCGTCGGTCTCGCTGGTGAGCGCCTGCAGCAGGCCACCGCGCCAGATCTCCTCGGCACGGTGCGTGAAGCGAAAGAGGGTGACGCCCAGGAAGCCGACGGTGATGTCGATGGCCACCTCAACCACGAAATCGCCCGCGTCCCTTGGGGCGGTGTCCCGCGAGGCCGTGCCCCGCGAGAAGGTGAAGACGTGGTCGCCGATGACCGCGTCGTGGCGCAATACGTCGAAAGCCCAGCGATCGCCGGCGGGATAGCCCCCGCAGGCGGTCGCGGCTGCGCCGGGACCGCAGAGGCCAGTAAGACCACCGCCTAACATACCGCCCCCCAGGAGTTTCAGCATCTGCCTGCGCTGCATCATTGGTTCCTTAGCCTGCGAGACTGCGCTGTTGCGGCCTCTCGATCACCTACGCAGCGGACCCTGCTCGAGGGTGCAACGGGGCGATTGCCGCCACGCGGCGGTCGTGCCACCTTGGCCGCCCATGCCGAATTCCAAGTACTCAGACTCCAAGCCCAGAAAACCCAACTTCTACGCAGAAGTGCCGCTGGACCGCGCCGACCGTTTGCGGGGCGACGCCGAGCGCTTGGCCGCCCTGCTGCGCGATCCCAAAAGCCGCGTGGTACCGCTGTGGCGCAGCCAACACCTGATCGCCGCCGAAGCCCAAGCCGTGATCCTGGCGCGGTCGGAACTGGGCGGCCTGCTGGACGTCGCGGGTGAGGCCATCTTCCTCGGCCTGCGCGAGGAGACCGCTTACCTGGCCGTAGATTTCTCACCGCTGGAGGCGCCGGCGATCGACGCCCTGACCGCCGGGCGCGGCAGTTTCCAGGACCTGCGCGCCGTCGGCCCCATCATGGACCGCCGGGACAGCGCCCTGCTCGCCTACGCGCGCGGTCTTGCCCACTGGCACGCGCGCCACGGCTTCTGCGGCGTCTGCGGTGCGCCGACGGTGAGCGAGAAGGGTGGCCACCAGCGCCGCTGCTCCAATACGGCCTGCAACGCCGTCCATTTCCCGCGCACTGACCCCGCCGTGATCATGCTGGTCCACGACGGTGCCGACCGCTGCCTCCTGGGCCGCCAACCGTTCTGGCCGCCCGGGATGCACTCGACCCTGGCCGGCTTCGTCGAGCCGGGGGAAAGCCTGGAGGAAGCCGTCGTCCGCGAGATCTGGGAAGAGGTCGGCCTGAGGCTTGCCGTCGAGGACGTCCACTATCACTCCTCGCAGCCCTGGCCGTTTCCTTCTTCGATCATGCTGGGCTTCCATGCGCGCGCCGGCTACGCCCCGCCCCAGCTCGGCCCCGACGAACTGGAAAGCGCCGCGTGGTATAGCCGCGAGGAGCTGAAGAATTCGCCGGAGAACGAAACATTCAAGCTGCCGCGCCGCGATTCCATCGCCCGCCGCCTCATCGAGGATTGGCTGGAAGAACGCTAGTCGTCGCCGTTGTCGGTGCCGCGGAAGGGATTGGCCGGATAGACGCCGAGGATCTTCACTTCGCGGGAGAAGAAGCTGAGTTCCTCGAGCGCCAGGCGCACCATGCGGTTCTCCGGGTGGCCTTCGACATCCGCGTAGAACTGCGCCACGGTGAAGCTGCCGTCGATGATGTAGCTTTCCAGCTTAGTGATGTTCACCCCGTTGGTGGCAAAGCCGCCGAGCGCCTTGTAGAGCGCCGCCGGCACCGAGCGCACACGGAACACAAAGGTGGTGACCACCGGCCCGTCGTCCATCGGCGGGTCGATCGGTTCCTCAGCCATGATGATGAAGCGCGTAGTGTTATGCGGGATGTCCTGGACGTTGGCGTCCAGGATCTGCAGACCATAGGTCTCCGCGGCCAGCTCCGAGGCGATGGCCGCGCGCGTCGGATCCCCCAGCTCGGCGACCTCCTTGGCGGCGCCCGCCGTGTCGGCATGGACTACCGGGCGGATGCCCTGGCGCCGCGTGTAGAGGCGGCACTGGGACAGTGCCTGCACGTGGCTGTGCACCGTCTGGATGCTGTCCATGGTGGCGCCGGGGGGCGCCAGCAGCTGGTGCTCCACCTTCTGGAAGTGCTCGCCGATGATGTGCAGCCCGGAATCCGGCAGCAGGTGGTGGATGTCGGCAACGCGGCCGGCGCTGGAATTCTCGATCGGGATCATCGCAAAGCGCGCCAGCCCGTCGTGGACGGCAGCGAAGGTGTCCTCGAAGGAGGCACAAGGCAGCGTGGTCATGTCCGGGCGGGCGGCCCGGCAGGCCATGTCGGAATAGGCGCCGGGGACGCCCTGGAAAGCGATGACGTCTTTGACGGTCATCGCTTTGACGCCATCGGCGTGGGCGCCGTCTCGGGGGCCTCTGACATAGCTCTCTGCCTTCTCTGTCGCGAAATCCGGAGCGGCGGAAGCTGCCCGGAAACTGGGGAAAGTCAACCTCTTGCCGGGGTCAGCAGGGCCCTGGCCCGCTCAAGATCGGCGGGAGTATCGACACCCAGGGGAAGGGTGTCAACGCGGGCCACGTCGATGCGCATGCCCGCCTCCAGCGCGCGCAGCTGCTCCAGCTTTTCGCGCAGTTCCAGCGGCGAGGGCGGTAGAGCGACGAAACGCTCCAGCGCCGCCCGGCGGTAGGCATAGATGCCGATGTGATGATACAGCGGCTGGGAAGGGCCATCGCCCCCTTGGTCCCGTGGGTCCCAGGGCACCGGGCAGCGGCTGAAATAGAGCGCGCGAGCGATCGAAGCGCCTTGCGAAAACCCCACCGCCGCCTTCACGACGTTGGGATTGCGGCGTTCCTCCGCCTCGCTGATCTGGACCACCAGGGTGGCGATGTCCGCCGGCCCCGCGGCCAGCGGGCGCAACACGGCCTGCACCAGCGCCGGGTCGAGGGTTGGCAGGTCGCCCTGCAGGTTCACCACAGCGTCGTGGCGCCCCTCTGGGTCGACAGCGCTCAGCGCCTCGAAGATGCGGTCGGAGCCGCTGGCGTGCGCCGGGTCGGTCAGCACCGCCGTGCCGCCGGCGGCGGTCACCGCCTCGGCGATGGCCTCCTCGGCGCAGGCCACCACGACGGGGCCCGCCGCGGCCTCCATGGCGCGGCGCCAGACATGCACGATCATCGGGTCGCCGTGGATGTCGGCCAGCGGCTTGTTGGGCAGCCGCGTCGAGGCCATCCGGGCCGGGATCATCACGATGGGGTTCTTGGGGGCTGAACGGCTCGGGACGGGACTGGAGGACATCGTCGGGTTCTGGAAGCTGAGGCGCATTGTCGCGCGGGAGGTATCAAGTGGACCGCCGGTCATACCGGGGATGCCGGAAGGCCGGCGCAGATTAGGGCGGCGCGCGGGAGAAAACAAACCGCCTGCGCGCTTCCGGGGCGGGAAATCGGGGTTTTTCCGGGGGGCGATGCGCCAGGGCTGTCCAATCTCCCGCAATCCCCACGGGCTTCTGGAGCCTTGCAGCCTTGCGCCCGACGGACTATTGAATGCTCAGCCTTGCGCGGCTATTGTCCCGCGCGGATCAGAAGGGAAGCAAGGGCTTATCAATGGCTTCTTCGTTGGAATCGAATAAGATCGCCGCCGCCGTGCTCACCGCCGGTGTCATCGCCATGCTCTCCGGCTTCATCGCCGAGTTGCTGTATCACCCGCACGTCACGCTGGAGGAGAATTCCTACGTGATCGCCGTCGGCGAGGGGACCGCACCGGCCGCCGCGGGCGCCGAGGAGCCCGCGCTGGAGGATATCGCCCCGCTGCTGGCCTCGGCCGATGTCGCGGCAGGCGAGAGCCTGGCCGGCAAGCAGTGCGCCTCCTGCCACACCTTCGAGGAAGGCGGCGCCAACAAGGTGGGCCCGAACCTTTACGACGTGGTCGGGCGCGCGATCGCGTCCCACGAAGGCTTCTCCTACTCCAGCAGCCTCGCCGAGCACAGCGGCGATACCTGGTCCTACGAGCACCTGAACGTCTTCCTGCACAAGCCGAAGGACTTCGCCTCGGGTACCAAGATGTCGTTCCGCGGCTTCAACAAAGCCGGCGACCGCGCCGACGTGGTCGCCTACCTGCGCACGCTGAGCGGCAGCCCCGCCGCGCTGCCCGAGGTGACCGAGGCCCCGGCGGAAGAGGCTCCGGCTGAAGCGGCCCCGGCGGAAGAGCCCGCGGCGGGTACAGAGCCGCCGGCTCAATAAGGCGCGCGTCCCGGCACCCCCGCGTTCCGCGACAGATCCCGTGAGCGTCGCCGCCGGCTGCCCTGACGAGTTTCTGAAGCTGGCGGGCCGCCTAGCGGATGCCGGACGCAGGGTCGCCCGGAACCACTTCCGTCAGGGCCTGGCCGTCGAGGCCAAGGCCGACGAGAGCCCGGTGACCCGGGCCGACCGCGAGGCGGAGATGGCGATGCGCGAGCTCATCGCCGCCGCCCATCCCGACCACGGCATCCACGGCGAGGAGTTCGGCGTCGAGAACCCGGGGGCCGAGTTCGTCTGGGTGCTGGACCCCATCGACGGCACCAAGCGCTTCATCACCGGCAACCCCCTGTTCGGCTGCCTGGTCGCGCTGCTGCAGGGCGGCCGGCCGATCCTGGGCGTCATCGACATGCCGATCCTGGAGGAGCGCTGGGCCGGTGCCGCCGGGCAGGCCACCACCTTCACCGATGCCAACGGCACGCGCGAGGCGCGGGTGCGGCCCTGCGATGGCCTCGCCGACGCCACTGTTCTGGCGACGTCGCCGGACATGTTCAGAGATGCCGACGCCCTGGCCTTCGACCGCCTGCGCCGGGCCGCCAAGCTGACGCTCTACGGCGGCGACTGCTTCAACTACGGGCTTCTGGCCAGCGGCTTTGCCGACATCGTCATCGAGGCCAACCTGGCGCCCTACGACCACCTGGCCCACGCCCCCATCATTGTCGGCGCCGGGGGCGTGATGACCGACTGGCAGGGCCGGCCGACGGACCTCGACACCGACGGCCGCGTGGTCTGCGCCGGCGACCCGCGCTGTCACGAATTAGCGATTTCCTTGCTGCAAAGCGCCTGATTGGCCATAACATTCAGGCAAGGGGGCTGGTTGGAAGAGGATTCGGGCCCAGATTCCGCAAAGGAACGCACCCGAAATCCCGTCACGAACAGGGTCTTGTCTTTGGGTAAGCTGCAGCCACTGCACCGATACCTCGCCGCTTTCGCCGTGACCGCGGCGCTTGCCCTGCCCGCTGCCACCGCCGCGCAAGACCAAGTCGTCCACAAAGGGCACGCCATCGCCATGCACGGCGAGCCGAAGTACGGACCGGACGTGCCCTACTTCGACTACGTCAATCCCAATGCACCCAAAGGCGGCACGCTGACGCTCTCCGCCGACGGCACTTTCGACACCTTCAATCCCTTCAATGCCAAGGGGACGGCCGGCGCCGGTGCCGGCATCTCGGTCGAGACGCTGCTGACTCACGGTGACGATGAGGCCTTCACCAAGTACGGCCTTCTGGCGGAAACGATGGAATGGCCGGAAGACCGCTCATGGATCATCTTCCACCTCAATCCCAAGGCGCGCTGGCACGACGGCGAGCCGGTCACCGCCGAGGACGTGATCTTCTCGTTCAACATTCTGGTGGAAAAGGGGCACCCTCAGTACCGCTTCTATTATCAGAGCGTGACCGGCGTCGAAAAGTTGGACGAGCGGAGCGTAAAGTTCACCTTCCAGACTGGCGAGAACCGCGAGTTGCCATTGATCATGGGTGAGTTGCCGGTGCTGCCGAAACATTACTGGGAAAACCGCGACTTTACGGCCACCACGCTGGAACCGCCGCTGGGCAGCGGTCCCTATCGCATCAAATCCTTCGAGCCGGGACGTTTCGTCGAGGTCGAGCGCGTGAAGGACTACTGGGGCGAGAACATCCCGGTGCGCGTCGGCACCGACAACTATGACACCATCCGCTACGAGTATTTTCTGGACCGCACTATCATCCGCCAGGCGCTGAAGGCCGGGCAGATCGACTACTTCCAGGAAAATTCCGCCAAGGAATGGGCAACGCAGTACAACATCCCGGCGGTCGACGCGGGGGTCCTGCACAAGCAGCGTATCCTGGACAAGAGTTCCGGCGGCATGCAGGCCTTCTACATGAATCTCCGCCGCGATCTCTTCAAAGATCCCCAGGTGCGCCGGGCGCTGGCCTACGCCTTCGATTTCCAGTGGACCAACAAGACCGTCTACTACGGCCAGTACGAACAGCCGGCGAGCTTCTTCGCACCGACCGAGCTCGCGTCGACAGGCCTGCCTCAAGGCGAAGAGCTGGAAATTCTGGAGCGCTATCGCGGACGCATCCCCGACGAAGTCTTCACCACCCCGTATCAGCCGCCGGCCACCGATGGCTCCGGCTGGCCGCGCGACAACCTGCTGAAGGCTCTCGACATACTGGAGCAGGCCGGGTGGGTGGTGCGCGACATGAAACTGGTGAACGCGGAAACCGGGCAGCGCTTCAGCTTTGAGTTCCTCTACCAGGACCAGGCACAGGAACGCGTGCTGCTGCCGTTCTTCTTCAACCTGCGCCGCCTCGGGATCGAGGTCCGGCCGCGCCTGGCCGATACCTCGCAGTACATTAATCGGGTGCGGGCGCGCGACTTTGACATGATGATCATTCCAACCGCGCAGTCACTCTCTCCTGGCAACGAGCAGCGCGAGTACTGGGGCAGCGCGGCGGCTGACCAGCCATCCAGCCGCAACTATGCGGGGATCAAGAATCCGGTAATCGACGAACTGATCGAACTGGTGATTTCCGCACCCACGCGTGAAAGCCTCATCCAGCGCACCCGCGCGCTCGACCGTGTGCTGCTATGGGGCCACTACGTCATTCCTCAGCTCATGGCACCTTTCGACCGCATCCTTTATTGGGACAAGTTCGGCCGGCCGGAGCGCGTCCCCCTCCAGGGCCCGGACGTACTGCGCTGGTGGATCGACCCGGAAAAGGCGGCAACGTTGACAGCGCGCCGTCGAAGCGCCGGCGCGGCACAGGAAGGAAGCTGACCGGTCATGCTCTCCTACCTCGTCCGCCGCCTGCTGCTGATCATCCCGACTCTTTTCGGCATCATGCTGATCAACTTTGCCGTCGTGCAGGTGCTGCCCGGCGGGCCGGTCGAGCAGGTGATCGCGGAGCTCACGGGCCAGGGCGTCGCCGCGACCAGCCGCGTCTCGCAGCAAACCGGCGACATTGCCGGTGGCGGCGGCGAGACTCGTTCCGTCGCCTCGGACAGTAGCACCACCGGCGCCTACCGCGGCGCTCAAGGCCTCAGCCCGGAATTCATCGCGGAACTGGAGCGCCAGTTCGGGCTCGACAAGCCGGCGCACGAGCGCTTCCTGCTGATGTTGAGAAACTAC
This sequence comes from Pelagibius sp. 7325, assembly GCF_037652055.1. NCBI lineage: Bacteria > Pseudomonadati > Pseudomonadota > Alphaproteobacteria > Rhodospirillales > Rhodovibrionaceae > Pelagibius > Pelagibius sp. 7325. Next base: position 1,187,777 of record NZ_JBBKAH010000002.1, on the reverse strand, counting down.
GCCGTCTTCGATTTCGGTGAGAGCTTCTTCCGGGGGCGGCCCGTGGTCGATCTAGTGATCGAGAAGATGGACGTCTCCATCTCCCTCGGCCTGTGGACCACGCTCATCACCTATCTGGTCTGCATTCCGCTGGGTGTCGCCAAGGCGACCCGCGACGGCAGCCGCTTCGACCTCTGGACCAGCGGCGCCATAATCGTCGGCTATGCGATTCCCTCATTCCTCTTCGCCGTGCTGCTGATCATTCTCTTCGCCAGCGGCACCTACTGGGAGGTCTTTCCGCTCCGAGGCCTGACCTCCGTCGGGTCATCGGAGTGGCCCTGGTACCAGCAGGTCGCCGACTATTTCTGGCACATCGCCCTGCCGGTCTTCGCCATGGTAGTTGGCGGCTTTGCGACGCTGACGATGCTGACCAAGAACTCCTTCCTCGACCAACTCGGCCAGCAGTACGTCATCACCGCCCGCGCCAAGGGCCTGACCGAGAACCGCGTGCTGTACGGCCATGTCTTCCGCAACGCCATGCTGATCGTCATTGCAGGCTTTCCAGGCGCTTTCGTCGCAATCCTCTTTGGCAGCTCGCTCTTGATCGAGGTGATTTTCTCGCTGGACGGGCTAGGCTTGCTAGGATTCGAAGCGGCGCTGAACCGCGACTACCCCGTCATGTTCGGCACGCTCTACTTCTTCTCGCTGCTCGGCCTGCTGATGAACATCGTCGGAGACATCATGTACACCATCGTCGATCCGCGCATCGACTTCGAGCGTCGGGCGGTGTGACATGACGATGCCCGCGCAGCAGCCGCAGTTTATCGGGCTCAGGATCAGTCCGCTGAATCGACGCCGCCTGCACAACTTCCGCGCCAACCGTCGGGGCTACTGGTCGCTGTGGATCTTCATAGCGCTTTTCGTGATCAGCCTTGCCGCAGAGATCGTCGCCAACGACCGCCCCTTCCTTGTCTACTACGACGGTAGCCTCTACTTTCCGGTCGTAAAGGATTATCCGGAATCGGAGTTCGGCGGTTCTTTTCCAACGGCTGCGGAGTACAAAGATCCAGCAGTTCAAGAACTGATCACGGAGAAGGGCTGGATGATCTGGCCGGTCATCCGCTTCAACCATCGCTCCGTCGCCTGGGACCTGCCTGATCCGGCGCCCACGCCGCCCAGCGCCGAGCACTGGCTGGGCACCGACGACCAGGCCCGCGACGTGGTGGCGCGCCTCATCTATGGTTTTCGTATCTCAGTCGTCTTCGGGCTGGTGCTCGCCGCCTTGTCAGCGGTTATCGGGGTGTCCGCCGGTGCCGTGCAGGGCTACTTCGGCGGCTGGACCGACCTGCTGTTTCAGCGCTTCATGGAAATCTGGGGCGGCATGCCTCAGCTTTACTTGTTGATCATCCTGGCCAGCGTGGTAGTGCCGAACTTCTGGTGGCTTTTGGGTATTCTGCTGCTGTTCTCCTGGATGGGTTTCGTCGGCGTCGTGCGCGCCGAGTTTCTGCGCGCCCGCAATTTCGACTACGTGCGCGCCGCCCGCGCGCTGGGTGCGACCGACCCGGTCATCATGTTTCGCCACGTTCTGCCCAACGCCATGGTCGCCACCATCACATTCTTGCCCTTCGTTCTGTCCAGTTCCATTACCGCGCTGACCTCGTTGGATTTCCTCGGCTTCGGCCTGCCCGCCGGTTCTGCTTCCCTGGGTGAGCTTTTGAAACAGGGCAAGGAGAACCTCGCCGCGCCCTGGCTCGGCCTTACCGGCTTCTTCTCCATCGCCATCATGCTTAGCCTCCTGGTCTTCATCGGCGAGGCGGTGCGTGATGCCTTTGACCCGCGCAAGCTGTTCACCGGGCCGGTGCAGGCCGAATCTGCAGCCAGCGACCGGGCCGCCAAACCGGCCCCTGCTGCTGGAGGCGACGACTGATGCCGGGAAACAACAAAGGAGGCCCCCTGCTGCAGGTGCGCAACCTGGGTGTGCGATTCCAGATGCCCGGCGGCGCGGTCGATGCCGTGAAAAACGTCAGCTTCGAAATCGCCAGAGGCGAGACCGTCGCTCTGGTCGGCGAATCCGGTTCAGGCAAGTCGGTAACGGCGCTGTCGGTCCTGCAGCTGTTGCCCTACCCGCTGGCCCGCCACCCGGAAGGCAGCTCCATTCTGTTCGACGGCGAAGAGATGGTCGGCGCCGACACCAAGCGCTTGCGCAAGGTGCGCGGCGATCAGGTTTCGATGATCTTCCAGGAGCCGATGACCTCGCTGAATCCGCTGCACACGGTGGAAAAGCAGATCAACGAAACCCTGTTCCTGCATAAGGGCATGAACAAGGATCAGGCACGCCAGCGCACCCTTGAACTCCTAAAGTTGGTCGGCATTCCCGACGCGGTGAAACGCCTCAATGCCTATCCGCACGAGCTGTCCGGCGGACAACGCCAGCGCGTGATGATCGCCATGGCACTGGCCAACGAGCCGGACCTGCTGATCGCCGATGAGCCGACCACGGCCCTGGACGTCACCATCCAAGCTCAGATCCTGAAACTGCTGAAGGAATTGCAGCAGCAACTCGGCATGGCCCTGCTGCTGATCACCCACGACCTCGGCATCGTGCGCAAGATGGCGGACAAGGTCTGCGTCATGACCCAGGGCGAGATCGTCGAGCAGGGCAACGAGGAGGAGATCTTCGAGCGCCCGCAGCACCCCTACACGCAGCGCCTGCTGGCGGCGGAGCCCAAAGGCCGGCCGCTTGGCGGCGCCGCCGATGCACCGGTGGTGATGGAAGGCGACGACCTGAAGGTCTGGTTCCCAATCAAGAAAGGCATCCTGAAGCGCACTGTCGACTACGTCCGCGCTGTCGACGGCATTTCCGTCACCGTGCGTCAGGGCCACACCGTTGGCGTCGTCGGCGAGAGCGGCTCCGGCAAGACCACCCTGGGCCTCGCCCTCCTGCGCCTGCTGTCATCCGAGGGCGCCATCCGTTTCGACGGCAAGGTCATACAGGGCCTCGGCAGCCAAGACCTGCGCCCCCTGCGCCGCTCCATGCAGATCGTCTTCCAGGACCCCTACGGCTCCCTGAGCCCGCGCCTCTCCATCGGCCAGATCGTCGCCGAGGGCCTGAAGATCCACAGCCTGGGCGGCAACGAGGCGGAGCGCGAGGCGATGATCGTCTCCGCGCTGGAGGAGGTCGGCCTCGACCCCGAAAGCCGCCATCGCTACCCGCACGAGTTCTCCGGCGGCCAGCGACAGCGTATCGCCATCGCGCGGGCCATGGTGCTGAAGCCGCGCTTCGTGGTGCTGGACGAGCCGACCTCGGCACTCGACATGTCGGTGCAAGCACAGATCGTCGACCTGCTGCGCGAACTGCAGCAGCGCCATGCCCTGGCTTACCTCTTCATCAGCCACGACCTGAAGGTGGTCCGCGCCCTCGCCGACGAAGTGATCGTCATGCGCGATGGCAAGGTGGTAGAACAGGGCCGCGCCGAGCAGATCTTCGATGCACCGCAGAACGCCTACACTCAAGCACTCATGAAAGCAGCCTTTGACCTGGAAGCCGTCGAAGGCGTCGTCTCCACCTGACCCCTCCCTGTTTTCTCGTAGTTGGATTTCCGTGGCACTTCTCATCAAAACCGACATCGACCGGGGCAACGCCTGGACCGAGGCGCTGAACGCCCACTATCCCGAATTGAAAACCTACACCTGGCCCTACGACGGCGACCCGGCAAAGATCGACTACGCCCTGGTATGGCAGCCCCCCAAGGGCGAACTGAAGCGCTACCCCAACCTGAGGGCCATCTTCTCCGTGGGCGCCGGCATCGATCACCTGGCGAGTGACCCGGAGCTGCCGCCGAACGTGCCGGTGGTGCGCATGGTGGAGCCGGGCCTGACCGCCGGCATGACCCAGTACGTCGTGCTGTCGGTACTGAACCACCACCGCTTCATGCTGGACTACGCCGCCCAGCGCCGCGCCAAGGTATGGGAAGAAATCCCGCAGATCGCCGCCGAGGCGCGCCAGGTCGGTATGCTGGGGCTCGGCGTTCTGGGCCGCGATGCCCTGGAGAAGCTGAGGGCCTTCGACTTCAAGCTGGCCGGCTGGAGCCGCAGCCCCAAGAGCATCACCGGCGTCACCTGCTTCCATGGGCCAGCCGGCCTGGACGAGTTCCTCGCGGGAACCGACATTCTGGTCTGTCTGCTGCCGCTGACAGCGGAAACCGCCGACCTCCTGAACCGCGATCTCTTCGCCAAGCTGCCGGCCGGCGCCGCCGTCATCAACGTGGGGCGCGGCGGTCAGCTGGTCGAGGAGGATCTCATCGAAGCCCTCGACAGCGGGCAACTGAGCGGCGCCACCCTGGACGTCTTCCGCCAGGAGCCGCTGCCCGAGGACCATCCTTTCTGGGAACATCCGCGCGTCTTCATGACGCCGCACATCGCCAGCATGACGATCCCCTCCAGCGCCGTGCGCGCGGTGGTGGCCAACATTCAGCGCCTGGAGGCCGGCGAGGCCCTGCAGCACGTGGTTGACCTGAAGCGCGGCTACTGAGCGGCCGCTGTCAGGGAACTTGCAGCTCGCGCGAGGCCGCCGCGGCCATGTCGGCGAACTCGCGTAGGAAGACCGAGCCCTTCACGCTGCGCTGGACAAGGATCGAGCGCTTGTCCTGCTCGTCGGTCTTGCGGCGGACGAACTCCAGTTTCTCCAGGCGGTCGACGGCGCGGGTCACCGCCGGCTTCGACATGTTGAGAGTCTTGGCGAGGCCGCGCACGGTGTGCGGCGGCGGTGCCAGATATACCTGAAGGAAAAGAGCGAACTGCCGCGTGGTGAGGTCCGGCAGCGTCCGGTTCAGGCCAACCACCAGCACCCGGTGCCACAGCGCCAGCGCCTGGCTCGGCTGCATCGCAGGCCCGCCTGCAGGGGTCGACGTCGGTGGGGCAGCCATGGCGGCGGCTCGTTCTCATTGCAGAAGCGAAACGAAGTCTGCCGAAGCGGCGCGGCGGGCGCAAGCCCGCCGCCTGTGACATCGACCGCCCAGAAGCCTTTCCGGGCCGTCAGGCTTTCCTGGCAGGACCACGGCGCGTCAGTTCGACGATGGCGGCGTAGACCGCACGCAGGCCCATGGCCTCGCCGCCCTCGGGCCGTCCCGCCCGTGTGGCGACGTTCCACGCCATGACGTCGAAGTGCACCCAGCGGGTGCCCGGGTTGACGAACTGCTCGAGAAACAGCGCCGCGGTGATGGCGCCGCCGTAGGGGCTGTTGGAGATGTTGTTGAGGTCGGCGACCTTGCTGTCGAGACCCTGGCGGTAACCCTTGAACAGCGGCAGGCGCCACACCGGGTCGCCCTCCGCCGCACCCTGGCGCAGGATGACGCCGGCCAGTTTGTCGTCGTTGCAGAACATCGCCGGCAAGTCGGGCCCGAGGGCGACCCGCGCCGCGCCGGTCAGGGTCGCGAAATCGATCAGCAGGTCGGGCTTCTCGCTGTCCGCCTCGGCCAGGGCATCGCAAAGGATGAGGCGGCCCTCGGCGTCGGTGTTGCCGACCTCGACGGTGAGGCCCTTCCTGGTCTGCAGCACGTCGAGCGGCCGGAAAGCATTGCCGGAAACGGCGTTCTCGACCGCCGGGATCAGCACGCGCAGGCGTAGCGGCAGCTTTTCCGCCATAATGAGCGAGGCAAGGCCCAGCACATGGGCGGCGCCGCCCATGTCCTTCTTCATCAGCTTCATTCCGGCAGCGGGCTTCAGGTCCAGGCCGCCGGAATCGAAGCAGACGCCCTTGCCAACCAGCGTCACCTTGGGACCCTTGGTCCCCCAGCGCATGTCGATGAGCCGCGGCTCCTCAGCGGCGGCGCGGCCGACCGCATGGATCGCCGGGTAGTTCCGCTTCAAGAGGGTGTCCCCGACGATGACGCTGCACTTGCCACGGTGCTGCTTGGCCAGGGCGCGGGCGGCCTCGGCGAGCTGTGCCGGACCCATGTCGTTGGCCGGGGTATTGACCAGGTCGCGCACCAGGGCGATGGCCTCGGCAGTGTGGGTCACCTGGTCGCGGTCCGCCGCCTTGGGCCACACCAGACGCGCCAGCTCGCGCCCGTTGGATTTGTAGCGGGTAAAAGCGTAGCTGCCGAGGGCCCAGCCCAGGGCGGCACGCGAGGCGGCACCCGGGCGCATGCCCTGATCGAGGCGATAGACCCCGGCCGGCAGCCCGGTGGGCAGCCCGGCGAAGGACCAGATCGGCTCGTCGCCGTCGATCACCAGCAGTACCTCCTCCAGCGCGCCGCCCTCGCCCGGCAGCAGACAGAAGCTGCCCGGCTGCGCACGGAAGCCGCTGGCCGCGACCCAGGCACGGCGCGGCGCGGGCTGCGCCTTCAGCCAGTCGTCATAGACGTCGCGGGTCAGCGCGGTGATCGGGGTGGCTTTGGACTCATCGTCGAGGAGAGTGGCAACAAGGGCGGCGGGACTGGCCAAGGGGTAAGCTCCGAAGCTGGTTTCCTAGCGGGGGAATATGGAGTGACACCACGGACTTGCGCGGCGGCGGCATATTTGCGCTAAATCGCCGCGCTGTCGACTCGCAGAGTCTCGGCCGTTCCGCGGCGCGCAAACAAGAGCATGACGATGACCGATTATACGTTGATTCTGGGCAATAAGACCTATTCCTCCTGGTCGCTCCGGGGCTGGCTGCTGGCCAAGCAGGCCGGCATCCGCTTCGACGAGGTGGTGATCCCGCTGCGCCAGCCCGACACGCGCGCGCAAATCCTGCACCACAGCCCGGCCGGCAAGGTGCCGACCTTGATTGCCGGCGGGGAAGCGGTGTGGGACAGCCTGGCCATCGCCGAATACCTGGCCGAGACCTATCCCTCTCAGGGATTGTGGCCGAGCGACCCGGCGGCCCGGCGTCTCGCCCGCTGCGTCACCGCCGAAATGCATGCCGGCTTCCAGGCCCTGCGCGGCGCCCTGCCGATGGATCTCAGCAAGCACCACCCCGGTCACCAGATCGCACCGGAAGTTCAGGCCGACGTCGACCGCATTCAGGCGATCTGGCGCGATTGCCGCGGCCGCTTCGGCAGGGCAGGGGATTTTCTCTTCGGCGCTTTCAGCGTGGCCGATGCCTTCTACGCGCCTGTAGTGACCCGCTTCCGCACCTACGACGTGACGCTGGACTCCATCAGCGAGGCCTACTGCACGGCGGTGACCGACCACCCCTGGATGAAGGAATGGACGGCGGCCGCCGCCGAAGAGAGCTGGATCATCGAGTTTGATTGAGCCGCCAGGCCGCTATTTCATCATGCCGACTTCGCGGTAGTACTTGGCCGCGCCCGGGTGCAGCGGAATACCGAGGCCGTCCAGCGCCTTTTCCAGCACGATCTGGGCACCCTTGGGATGGCCTTTGTCGAGCAGCTGCCGCGTGGTCGGATGCCACAGCGCCTGGGTGATGGCGTAGACCGTCTCCTCGGGCACCTTCTCCGACACCACCCACTGGGCGCCGACCGAAAGGGTGTCCACTGCCTGGAGCCCCGGATAGGTGCCGGCCGGCAGCGCCTGGCGGGCAAAGAAGGGGCTGTCGGCCAAGAGCTTGTCGACCTCAGGTCCGGCAATCGGCACAAGGTCGACCAGTGCCTCCTCGGCAAGTTCCAGCACCGCGGTCGCCGGGGTGCCGGCGACGAAGAAGAATCCGTCGATCTCGCCCTCGCGCAGGGCGTCACCAGCGGCACCGGATGCCAGCGCGTAATCCTCGAAATCCGCTGGCACAATGCCGAAGGCGCTGAGCACCAGGAGAGCATCGACCCGCGTGCCGGAGCCGGGGCGGTCGACCGAGATCTTCCTGCCGCGCAGATCGGCGACCGACTTGATGCCGGAATCGGAGCGCACCACCAGGTGGATGGTCTCGGGGTAGAGGTTGGCGATGGCGCGCAGTGACTTCAGCGGGCCGCCCTCGAGAAACAGTTCCTCGCCGCGGTAGGCCCAGTAGGCGACATCCGACTGGCTGAAGCCGGACTCCATCGAGCCTTCCTCGATCTGGCGCACATTGTCGACCGATCCGCGAGTCGACTGTGCGACGGCGACCAGACCGGTAACGCCGCAGCTGCCGCCGCCCGTGCAGTCGCGGCTGCCCGGCGGGCTGGAAATGGCGCTGGCGATGATGCCGCCGATCGGGAAATAGGTCCCGGCGGTCGAGCCGGTGCCGATGCGGAAAAAGCGAATGTCCTGGGCACCGGCAAGCGTCGCTCCCGCCAGGGCCAGGATCGGCAACAGCAGAAGTCCGGCGGAGAGACCGCGGATCCGGAATCGGCGGGCTGCAGGCGCTGGGGCCTCGGATTGCGGCATGGCACTTCTCCGCTTGGCTGGAATCCGCGTTGCGGGCAGGGCCGAAAACGGCGCCACCCCTTGCGATCCCCCAGGTATATCAAGCCTCAAGGCCGCTTCATAGAGGGCCAGATCCAATCGGCGCCTGGGGCCAGCGGGCGGCGCCCGCGTTTCAGCGGGCCTGGCGGCGTGCCTTGAGGTGCTTATAGGCGACCGGCAGCAGGGAAAGCAACGAGAGGCCGACGAGGCCGGCAATGATCTGCGGCGTCAGCACGCTTTCCACCGTAAAGGCGCCGCCACCATCGAACACCGATCCGAGGCCTCCCCCGGCCAGCGCAAAGACCAGGGTGCCGGGGACGATGCCGACAAAGGTGCAAACGACATAGGTGCGTAGCGAAACGCCGAGGAATGCCGGCGCGACATTCACGATGAAGAAGGGAAACAGCGGGACGAGGCGGAGCAGCAGCATGTAGCTGAACTCGTTCTCGCGGAACCCCGCCTCCATCCGCTCCAGCGCAGGGCCGGCCTTGGCGCGAAAGAGATCGCCGAGGGCACTGCGGGCTATGGTGAAGAGGATCGTCGCACCCAAGGTGGCGCCCAGCATGACGTAGATCGTTGCAAGCGTTGCGCCGAAGAGAAAGCCGCCGATGATGGTGAGCACGGCCCCGACCGGCAGAATAAGCAACGTGGTCACGGCATAGACGGCGATGAATACGAGAGCGGCGATGACGCCTTGCTCTGCTACGAAGGCATTCAGTTCGGCGCGATGCGTACGTAGGTTCTCCAGGCTGACATAGTCCTGCAGACCCAGGGCAAAAGCCAGAGCAACGGCTGCAGCCAGAACCAGCAGCGGCAGCAGCCGGCGCAGCAATGGCCGGCCCGCCGGCTTGACGTCGATCTCTTCGCTCAACTCGCTCATAGAAAGGACTCTCTCAGCCGAACCACTGCAGGAAGCGCACGATCTTTTGCGTGCGATCGCTGAACAGGGTCGGCGTGTAATAGTTGCCTGCGGCGCGCTTGCTCGCTTCCCCGAGGGTGGGATAGGGCGCGATCATGTTCGCCATGGCGCCGATCTTGAGGCGCTGGCCGATAGCGAGCACCCAGGGCTGCAGGAGCTCGCCGGCATGACGCCCGGCGATAGAGGCGCCGAGGATGCGCCCGCGCGATCCGACCACCACCTTCACCAGACCCTCGGTCGCGCGCTCGGTGCGGGCACGGTCATTCTCCGCGAAGAGCGCGGTCAGCACCGCCACCTTGTCTCCGTGCTTCTCGCGCGCCTGCGCCTCGGTCAGGCCGACGTGGGCGATCTCCGGATCGGTAAAGGTCACCCAGGGCAGCGCCCCGTAATCTACCTTGGCCGGCAGCTTGAAGAGCGCGTTGCGGATGACGATCCCGGCATGATAGCCGGCCACGTGGGTGAACTGGTAGGCGCCGAGGCCTTCCACCAGGGCAACATCGCCAACGGCGAAGATACGTTTGTTGCTGCTGCGCAGGCGGCGGTCGACCGCGACGCCCTTGGCGGAGTAGGAAACGCCGGCGACATCCAGGCCCAGCCCTTCGACGGTGGCCTTGCGTCCGGCGGCAACCAACACGTGGGAACCGCTGAGCGTCGTCTCGACTCCGTTCTTTTCGATGGTGACGCCGATCGCGTCGCCCTGCCTGGAGACCGCCTTGATCTGAATGCCTTCGTGGATCTCGACGCCATCCGAGGCGAGGCGGCGGCGCGCGACGGCGGTCACCTCAGGGTCGTCCTTGCCGAGCACCTTGAACATTTCCAAGAGCGAGACACGGACACCCAGGCGTCGGTGTGCTTGCGCCAATTCAGCGCCGATCGGCCCGCCGCCGATGACGATGAGGTGCTCGGGCCGTTCGGCGAGGTCGAATACCGTCTCGTTGGTCAGGTAGGGTACCGCCTCCAGCCCGGGGATCGGCGGCACGGCGGGCGTCGAGCCGGTGGCGACCACGAAGCGCCTGGCCCGCACTGTAGTGTTGCCGGCCACGACCTCGCGCCGGCCGGTGAATTGCGCGGCAGCCTGGATCACGGTGACGCCCAGCCCCTCGAAGCGCTCCACCGAATCGTGCGGCGCGATGCCGGCGATGACGCCACGGACATGGTCACGCACAGCGGCGAAGTCGACCCCGGGTTCCTGGCCGCTGACGCCGAAGCGGCCGGCATGGCGCATCGCGTCCCCTGCCGCGGCGGCGGCGATCAGCGCCTTTGAGGGTACGCAGCCGCTGTTGAGACAGTCGCCGCCCATCTTGCCCTTCTCGATCAGCACCACGCGCGCGCCCATCTGAACGGCGCCGGCGGCCACCGACAGCCCGCCGGAGCCCGCACCGATGACACAGAGATCGGCCTCGATGATGTTAGCCATACTGCGATTCCTCTGCCCCCTTGCCGGCCCTCGTCGCCACTCTATCAAACAAAGATAAAGGACGGAGAATCCGAGGCCGGTAGGGTTCAGATAAGCAGCCTCGGATGCAACCAAAGGCTTTTCACGGCGTTGTGAGAGGCCGTGAAAGCGCCGTTTCCCGAACAGCGTGGACTGGAATCCGGCTGCAATCCTAAGGTTTTGCACCGGCCCGGCGGCAGTGACACAATCGCCCGCGCCCAAGGTCATATCCGCCGCCACGTCCTCGCATTCCCGGGAGCCCGCAGAATCGCCGTGACCATCGATCAAGCCGTGATCTTCGCCATCCTGCTGGCGCTCTTCGCCCTTCTGGTATGGGGCCGCTGGCGCTACGACGTGGTCGCCTTCGCCGCCTTGATGGCGGCTGTCGCCACGGGCCTCGTGGCGCCGGAGGGCGCCTTCGACGGCTTCGGCCACCCGGCCACCATAACCGTCGCCGCCGTACTGGTGCTGAGCCGGGTACTGGCCAGCACCGGCGCCGTGGACCGCCTCACCCAACTGGTACGGCCGGCATCCGGGCGCACGACCACGCACGTCGGCGCCGTGGCCGGCATCGGCGCGGCCATGTCGGCGGTGATGAACAATGTCGGCGCGCTGGGCATCCTGATGCCCATGGCGATCCAGTCGGCGCGCAAGGCGGCGCGTTCGCCCAGCATTATCCTGATGCCACTGTCCTTCGGCTCGATGCTGGGCGGCCTCATCACCCTGATCGGCACGCCACCTAACATCATCGTCGCCAGTTACCGCGGCCAGCTGACCGGCAGCAACTTTAGCATGTTCGACTTCACACCCGTGGGCCTCGCCGTCGCTGCGGCCGGCGTGGCCTTTGTTGCCCTGATCGGCTGGCGCCTGGTGCCGCAGCGCGGCGGCGCGCGCCCCAAGGGCGAGCTGTTCGACATCGAGGCATACGTGACCGAAGCCCGCGTTCCGGAGGGCAACCCGCACGTCGGCAAGACCCTGCGAGAGATCGATGAGCTGGTCAAGGACATCGACGTGGTCATCATGGACCAGATCCGCGACGAGCGGGCCTTTCCGGCCTCGACGCGCAAGGAGCTGCGAGCCGGCGACATTCTGAAGATCGAGGCCGCGCCGGAGGAGATCGACAAGTTCGTCAGCACGCTGGAACTGGAGATCGGCGCCGAGGCGTCCGGCGTCGGCGCGCGCAAAATGTCGGAGGACGCGACGCTGATGGAGGGCGTGGTGGCGCCGGGCTCGCGCCTCGACGGCCGCCTGGTCGGTTCACTGCATCTCTTCGCGCTGCGCGGCATCACCCTGCTCGGGGTCTCGCGCCAAGGCCAGCACTATCACGGCCGCCTGCGCTCCTTCCGCATCCGTCCCGGAGACGTTCTGCTGCTGCACGGCGAGAAGGAGCAGCTCGCCGACCTGGTGACACCCTACGGCATCCTGCCGCTGGCCGAACGCGAGATGCACTTCGGCAAACGCAGCAAGGGCCCGGCGGTGATCGCCGTCTTCGCCGCGGCGATCCTCGCCGCCAGCTTCGGCATCGTGCCGATTCACATCGCTTTCGGCATCGCCATCGTGGTGCTGGTGGCACTCGACCTGATGAACGTGCGCGAACTCTACGACGGCATCGACTGGTCGGTGATCGTCCTGCTCGGCTCGCTGATCCCGGTCGGCGGCGCGCTGCAAAGCACCGGCGCTACTACGCTGATCGCCAACGGGCTGGTCGATTTGACAGCGGGGCTGCCGGCGGTTGCGGTGCTGGTAATCGTGATGGTCGTCACAATGACGCTCTCGGACATTCTGAACAATGCTGCCACCGCGGTGGTCATGGCCCCGATCGGCGCGACGGTGGCGGAGCGCCTGGACGTCGATGCCGACCCCTTCCTGATGGCCGTCGCCATCGCCGCTTCCTGCGCCTTCCTGACGCCCATCGGGCATCAGAACAATGCCCTCATCCTGGGGCCGGGCGGCTACCGCTTCGGCGACTACTGGCGCATGGGCCTGCCGCTGGAGATCCTGGTGGTCGCGGTCTCGATACCGATGATTCTGCTGGTCTTCCCGTTGTAGCGGGCGGCTCTCAGGCGGAGCGACGCCCGTTCCCGGCATCGAAGACGGCACGGCTACCGACCCGCCGGGCCGGGAAGCGGACGGTGACCGAGGTCCCCTTGCCCACTTCGCTCTCCACCTTCATCGATCCACCGTGCAATTCTGCCAGCGATTTCGAGATTGGCAGCCCGAGGCCGGTGCCGTTGTGGGTGCGGGTGTGTGCGCTCTCGATCTGTCCAAAGGGCTGCAGCACGATTTCAATGCCCTCGGCCGTCATGCCAACGCCGGTATCGCGCACGACGAGCGCGAGGTCGCCCGAGGGCTCCAGCATCGCCTCGACCATGACGCCGCCCCCTTCGGGCGTGAACTTGATCGCGTTGGACAAGAGGTTGAGCAGGATCTGGCGCACCGAGCGCTTGTCGGCATAGAGCGGCGGCAGATCGTCCGGCAGCAGGCTGCGCAGCGCGAGGCCTGCATTGGCGGCGGCCTCCTTCACGATGGTGCGGCAGGAGCTCACCACGTAGGCGATGTCGATCATCTCCTCGTGCAGCTCCATGCGACCGGCCTCGATCTTGGAAAGGTCGAGAATGTCGCTGATGATCGACAGCAGATGGCTGGCGCTGCGGCGGATGTCTTCTGCGTACTCCCGGTACTGCGGATTGCCAAGCGGCCCGAAGAGGCCCTGCTCCATGATCTCCGAGAAGCCGATGATGGCGTTCAGCGGCGTGCGCAGTTCGTGGCTCATGTTGGCGAGAAAGGCGGACTTCGCGTGGTTGGCCCGTTCGGCCTCGTCGCGCGCGATGCGCAACTGGCGCTCCTTCTCCTTCATCTCGCTGATGTTCATATGGATGCCGCCGATACCGATGGCGCGCCCGGCGGAATCGAGCACCGGGAAGCGGGTGATCATGCAGAACACCTTCTCTCCGTCCAGCCGCGTCACCTCCATCTCTGCTTCCATCGGGATACCGGTGCGCAGCACGGTGCGGTCCTGTGCGGAGATTACCTCGGCCTGCTGCTGCGGGAAGTACTCGAAAGCGGTGCCGCCGACCACCTCGTGCGCCTGCAGGCCGTAGAGCTCCAGGAATTGCTGGTTGGCGAGCATGTAGGCGCCACCGTCATCCTTCAGCACCAGACCAGCGGGCAGGTGATCGATAACCGCGCGCAAGCGATCACGGATCTCCCGCTCGGCGCGCTCCATCGTCTTGGTCTCGGTGATGTCGGTCAGAGTCAGGAAGAGGCCGCCATTGGCCGTGCGCTCTTCGCGGATGCGGGTCCAGCGGCCATCGGAACGCTGGGTCTCGAACTCCTCGACCGGGTTGCGGTGGCGCGCCATGCGCTCTGCCACCCATTCTTCCTCGCGCCCGACCGCTTCCCGGATAAGGCCATGGTCCACCTGCAGGCTGACCAGGTCCTCAAATTTCATGCCAGGACCGATGGCATCGGCGCAGGACGCGAAGACCTCGACGTAAGCGTCGTTGAACAGCAGCAGGCGATCTTCGCTGTCGAACAGGGCGACCGCCGAAGAGAAATGTTCGACGGCCTGCAGCAGCAGATCCTGCGCCTCGAAGGCCATGCGACGGGCGCGGTATTCCTCGGTCAGATTGCGCCCTGTGCCGCGGTAACCGAGGAAGCAGCCCGCCTCGTCGAACAGCGGCACGCCGCTGATCGACCAGTATTGCCGGTCGCCGTTATCGGCAACGTAGATGTATCGGAAGTCACGGAACGGGCGGTGCGCCCTGAGGTCGTCAAGATGCGTCTGCCACTTGTCGCCGTCAGTGTCGCCCGAGCCCATTTCCTGTCGGGTCTTACCGATGGTGCGGCGCGGATCCACCCCGGTGACGTCGCGCAGACGCTCCGACATGAAGGAGAAGCGCAAGTCTGCGTCCATCTCCCAGAACCAGTCGGAAGCGGCGGCGGCGAAATCACGCAGGCGCGCCTCGCTTTCGCGCAAGGCCGCCTCGGCCTGAGCCCGTTCGGCCTCCAGCCGCTCGACCTCCTCCACGCGCCGCTGGAGCCGGGCAAGCTCCGCAGCCAACTCCATTTTCGTCGGCAACGGCCGAATCTCTCCACGAACTGGCAGGGTAATGCAGGATGATTCGAGCAGAGAACGGTTAAAAGACGTTGAAGATTAACATTTTGGCAGCATTTTCCCGGTTGCTCACAGACCCCTCTGCCACCGTCACGAAACTGACGCGCGAGCGACATTGCCCGGCAATAGCAGCAGGTTATCGACGGCGCGATAGTCATGCCGGGCAAGAGTCGGAGCCGACCACACAAGCCAAGGCCCGCAGAGGCCGAAACTATCCCCGCTTCCGCCCGGAGCCGGACCCCCGTGTACCCGCCGATCTCAAGGAGAAGATCATGTCGCATCTGTCTTTCCGCCGGACCGCCCTCCCGATTACCCGCAGGAGTCTGCTGCGCAGCGGCGCCGCCGCCGGCGCCGGGCTAGCCGGCGCCGGCTTGCTGGGCTTTGCCGCCCCGGCCATCGCCCAAGTGAACCGGCCGGTCTTCACCCACGGCGTCCAGAGCGGCGACGTCACCACCAACAGCGGCATGATCTGGGCGCGCGCCGACCGGCCGGCGCGCCTGATGGTTGAAGTCGCAACTACGGACTCCTTCAAGAACGCGCGCAAGCTGCGCGGGCCGGCGGCGATCGAGACCAGCGACTTCACCGCCAGCCTGGACCTGACCGACCTGCCCGCCGGCCAGGACATCTTCTATCGCCTGCAGTGGCAAGATCTCGCCGACGTGAATCTGCTGAGCGAGCCCACGGTGGGCCGCTTCCGCACGGCGCCGGGCAACAAGCGCGACGTCAGCTTCGTGTGGACCGGCGACACCGCCGGCCAGGGCTGGGGCATCAACCTGGATTGGGGCGGCATGCGCTGCTACCAGACCATGCTGAACAACCGCCCGGACTTCTTCATCCACTCCGGCGACAACATCTACGCCGACGGCCCGATCCAGGCCGAGGTTGCCCTGCCCGACGGCAGCATCTGGAAGAACGTGACGATCGAAGAGAAGTCGAAGGTCGCTGAGACGCTGGCCGAGTTCCGCGGCAACTACAAGTACAACCTGATGGACGACAACGTGCGGCGCTTCAATGCCGAGGTGCCGATCTTCTCGCAGTGGGACGACCATGAGGTCACCAACAACTGGTACCCCGGCGAGATGCTGATCGCCGACGACCGTTACACGGTGAAGAGCGCCTCCCTGCTGGCCAGCCGAGCGCAGCGCGCCTTCCTGGAGTACATGCCGATCCGCCCGACGCTGGGCGATCCCGAGCGCATCTACCGCAAGGTCTCCTACGGCCCGCTGCTCGACATCTTCTTCGTCGACATGCGCAGCTACCGCGGCGCGAACAGCGCCAACGACCAGCTCGAGCGCGGCCCCGAGACCGATTTCCTCGGCGCCGAGCAGTTGAAGTGGCTGAAGCAGGAACTGCTTGCTTCCAAGGCGACCTGGAAGGTGATCGCGGCCGACATGCCGATCGGCATTCAGGTAAAGGACAAGGTAGGCGACCTGCCGGCTTTCGAGAATGGCGCCAACGGCGATGGCCCGGTGAAGGGGCGCGAGCACGACTTCGCCGACCTGCTGCGCTTCATCAAGCACAGCGGCATCAAACAGACCGTATGGCTGACCGCCGACGTGCACTATACGGCCGCGCACTACTACGATCCCAACAAGGCGCAGTTCCAGGATTTCGAGCCGTTCTGGGAGTTCGTCTCCGGCCCCGTGCACGCCGGCTCCTTCGGCCCCGGCGAGATGGACAACACCTTTGGCCCGCAGGTGATGTACACCAAGAACCCGGGCGGCAGGGCCAACCTGTCACCCGCCGAGAAGCTTCAGTTCTTCGGTCAGGTCCGCATCGATGGCGAGACCGAGGCGATGACCGTCACCCTGAAAGACATCGACAACAACGATCTCTATTCGGTGACCCTGGAGTCGAGCGCGGCTGCCTGATCTTCGCCGCCTCGGCAAACCCGGTGGCACGGCAAGGGGGCGTCCCGGCGGGGACGCCCTTCTTCCTTTCGCGCCACGGGAAATTCGGAACGATCCCGCCGGACGCCGCGTTTCCTTACCTGACCCCAACAGCAACCAGGGAGCCAAACGCGATGACGAAACGTATTCTCATCCTTCTCACCTCGCACGACGAACTCGGCGACACCGGCAAGGCGACCGGGTTCCACTGGGAAGAATTGACCACCCCCTATTGGCAGCTGCGTGACGCGGGCTACGACGTCGACTTCGCCTCACCCGCCGGCGGCCCGCCGCCGGCCGACCCCAAAACCGGCGCGAAGGAGGGACGTCCCGCCTCCGTGCAGCGCTTCATGGACGATGAGGAGGCGATGAAGGCGCTTGAGGCCTCACGCCCGGTGGTCGAGGTAAACGCCGACGACTACGCGGCGGTCTACCTGCCCGGCGGCCACGGCACCATGTGGGACTTGGCGCAGAACAAGGCGGTCGGCGGCCTGATCGCCCAGGCCTATGAGAAGGGCGCAGTCATCGGCGCCATCTGCCACGGGCCGGCCGGCCTGGTCGGCGCCGACCTCTCCAGCGGCCAGCCGCTGGTGCGCGGCAAGCGGGTGAACAGCTTCACCGACGCCGAGGAGCGCGAGGTCGGTCTCGACGAAGTCGTTCCCTACCTGCTGGAAAGCCGGCTGCGCAGCCTGGGCGCCGAGTTCGAGGGCAACCCGAAGCCCTTCGGCGCTCACGCGGTGCGCGACGGGCGCCTGGTCACCGGCCAGAACCCGGCCTCTGCGGAGAAGCTCGGCAAGCTGCTGATCGAGACGCTGCAGGAAGAGGCCAAGAAACACGCCGCCTGAGCAGAAACTTAAGTCCATTCACGGTGCTGAGATCGCCCCCGGAGGCAACGCCTTCCGGGGGCGATCGCTGCTTGGCCCCATGCGGTTGACGGGGCGCACCGGGGCGCGCCAACGTCCTAGGTGGCGTTGTTCATCTGCGCGTGCAGGAGGCGCTGGAGGGCAAGCTGCTGCGGTTCGTCCAATGCGTTCCAGCCCCCTCCTGGGATGGCGATTGACGGTCGTGTCAGAATGGCTTTCAGAATCAGCCCGGAATAGCATTCGATTTGCTTAGATGGCTGCGGCCTGCCTGACGTCAGGCCGCGGCGTCACACTGTCGGGCAGTTGGTCCAGGATGACCCCGGCCAGCGCTTCCAGCAGGCGCGGCTGCGGAAAGGACTTGCGGTACCACAGCGCGACCGGGCGCTGGGCACTGGCGAGCCGCAGCGGCCGCGCCACGATATCGGCGCCGCTCAGATGCGGGCTGCGCACGGCCAGCGCTGGCACCAGGGTGCAGCCGAAGCCGGCCGCCACCATGTTCAGCAGGGTCTCCAGGCTGGAGGCGCGCAGGTCGGCAATGCGGTGCCCCCCCGGATGCTGCTTGGCGGGGCCGCGCGACCGCGCACAGACCTTCAGTACCTGATCGCGCAAGCAGTGGCCGTCGGTCAGCAGCAGCAGGTCGACGTCGGCAAGCTGCGCCTCGCTGATCTCGTCCTGCCGGCTCAAGGGGTGGTCCTTTGGGCAAGCGACCCAGAAAGGCTCGTCGAAAAGAGGGATCGACGTCAGCTCCGGCGCATCCGGCGTCGTCGCCAGCACAGCCGCGTCGATTTGGTGCGCGGTAAGACGTGCGAGCAGAGAGTCCGTCACCTCCTCGAAGAGCGCCGGGGTGAGGTCCGGGTAGCGGCGCTTCAGCGCGCCCAGGACCAACGGCATCAGGTAGGGGCTGACGGTCGGAATGACGCCCAGGCGCAACGGCCCGGCCATGGGGTTGCGGTGGGCGCGGGCGATGTCCTGGATCTGCGTGGCCTGCTCCAGGGCCAGGCGCGCGTGGCGCACGATTTCCTCCCCCAGCGGCGTGGTCACCACCGAGCGGCTGGTGCGCTCGAAGAGGGTGACGCCCAGGCTTTCCTCCAGCTTGCGCAGCTGGCCGCTCAAGGTCGGCTGGCTGACGTGGCAGCGCTCGGCGGCACGGCCGAAATGCTGCTCTTCGGCCACCGCCACCACGTAGCCGAGATCGCGCAGGTTCATCGATTGGGCATTCCCAAGAGGCAAAGAAGACTAATAGTCTACAACGATTGATATGATCGAAACAATCGATTTTGAAGATCAATCAGCTCTGAGTACCTTTAGAACCGTTCCAGAACTTTTCCATCCAGATAGACGCCGAGGAAACAATGGCTGACCAGAAGACCCCGATCCTGACGACCTCGGCCGGCGCGCCGATCTCCGACAACCAGAATTCGCTGACCGCCGGGGCGCGCGGGCCGGTGCTGATGCAGGACTACCAGCTGATCGAGAAGCTGGCGCACCAGAACCGTGAGCGCATCCCCGAGCGCACCGTTCACGCCAAAGGGTGGGGCGCCTTCGGGACCTTCACGGTGACCCAGGACATCACCCGGTACACCCGCGCCAGACTCTTCTCGCAGATCGGCAAATCCACGAAGATGATCGCCCGCTTCTCCACCGTCGCTGGCGAGCAGGGCGCGGCGGACGCCGAGCGCGACGTGCGCGGCTTTGCCCTGAAGTTCTACACCGAGGAAGGCAACTGGGATCTGGTCGGCAACAACACGCCCGTGTTCTTCATCCGCGATCCCTACAAGTTTCCGGACTTCATCCACACCCAGAAGCGCCATCCGCGCAGCAACCTGCGCTCGCCCACGGCCATGTGGGACTTCTGGTCGCTGTCGCCGGAGAGCCTGCATCAGGTGACCATCCTGATGTCGGACCGCGGCCTGCCGCAGACCGTGCGCCACATGAACGGTTACGGCTCGCATACCTATTCTTTCATCAACAAGGACGGCGAGCGTTTCTGGGTGAAGTTCCATTTCAAGACTCAGCAGGGCCATCAGTTCTGGACCAATGCGGAGGCCGAGCAGGTCGTCGGCAGGACCCGCGAGTCGACCCAGGAAGACCTCTACGGCTCCATCGAGAACGGCGATTTCCCGAAGTGGACGCTCTACGTGCAGGTGATGCCGGAGACCGATGCGGAGAAGACGCCTTACAACCCCTTCGATCTGACCAAGGTGTGGCCGCACGGCGACTACCCGCTGATCGAGGTCGGCGTCATGGAGCTGAACCGCAACCCGGACAACTACTTCGCGGAGATCGAACAGGCCGCCTTCTCGCCCTCGAACATCGTGCCGGGCATCGGCTTCTCGCCGGACAAGATGCTGCAGGCGCGCATCTTCTCCTATGCCGATGCGCACCGGTATCGCCTGGGGACCCACTACGAGGCCTTGCCGGTGAACGCGGCGAAGTGCCCGGTCCACCACTACCACAAGGATGGGCCGATGCGCTTCTTCGAGAACTTCACGCAGAATCCGGACGCTTACTACGAGCCGAATTCCATGGGCGGGCCGAAGCAGGACGAAAGCTATGCCGAGCCGCTGCTGAAGATCTCCGGCGACGCGGACCGCTACAACCACCGGGAGGGCAACGACGACTACACCCAGCCGGGCAATCTCTTCCGCCTGATGCCCGCCGACGCCCAGCAGCGCCTCTTCGCCAACATCGCCGCCGCCATGCAGGGCGTGCCGGAGGAAATCGTCCAGCGCCAGCTGGTGCACTTCACCCGCGCCGATCCGGCCTACGGCGCAGGCGTCGCCAAGGCCTTGGGCGTGGCGTTCGAGGCCGCCGCCGCTGAGTAAGTTCAGGAGAAGTTTATCCCTGCCGGTCCTCCCGGACCCTGCGAACCCCTCATGCCCCCCGGGAGGGCCGGCACACCTCGGCCGGAGCCGTCGGGTATCGCCTTCAGCTTCCTGCGCAACGGCGCCCGGTGGTTTCCGGCCGAATTTCTCACTCAGCCCTTTTTCGCCCGCGCCGCGATGGCCGTGAATTCCCGCCCGGCCATGCTCTTGTAGGCCTCGACCAGGGCGTCACCTTCCTTGCGCTTCACGGAGACGGCAAGGCGCATGGTGGCCTCGCCGAGATGCATGACAAGCAAGGAGCGCGCGGCGACCTCGTCCCTGTCCGCCTTGGGGAAAAGGCGCATCAGGGTCTCCGTCATCATCTTGCCGATCACCCGGCTGTGCTCCAACTCCAGGTCGCGGAGCCGGCCGTCGGCCAGAGCGCCGGACCAGATGTCGCGGATCACCGGTTCAGCCAGGAAGAGGTCGTAGTAGGCCGCGGCCAGGGCGTCGAAGGCGGCACAGAGCGACTTCAGGTCCTTGACCGGTGCCAGACCTTCCTCGATCGCCGCGCGGCAGAGCGCATTGTAGCGCGCCGCCAGTGTGTGGATGATCGCCGCCTTGTCCGGAAAGTACTGATAGAGCGAGCCGATGGAGATGCCGGCCTCCGCGGCCACCTCGCTCATGCGCAGGGCATCGCTGCCGGACTCGGCGATCTTCTGAGACGCCACCGCCAGAATGCGCTCGACGCGCTCCCGGCTGCGCTGTTGCGCCGGGCGGCGGCGCAGCGACTGCGCGGTGCGACCTTCCGGCTTGCGGTCGGCGGCCTTGGCCACGGCAGCTTCTCTCCTTCACGAAAAATCTGCTCTCTTGACTTGCATAATATGAGGGTTTATCACATTTAGCAAATGTGAGTATTACTCATGTTTGTGGATCGACCCCGAGAACGGAAAGGACGAGAGCCATGACTTCCCCGAAGACGATCCTGGTGATCGGCGGTACCGGCAAGACCGGGAGCCGGGTGGCGGAACGCCTGAACCGGCGCGGCCTGCCGCTGCGCATCGGCACGCGCAGTGCCACCATCCCCTTCGACTGGGAGAACCCGGACACCTGGTCGCCGGCCCTGGAGGGCATCGGCGCCGCCTACGTCACCTACCACCCGGACCTCACGGTGCCCGGCGCAGCGGAGACTGTCGGCGCCTTCGCCGAGCTGGCAATCCAGCGCGGCGTCCGTCGGCTCGTGCTGCTATCCGGCCGTGGCGAGGAAGGAGCCGAGCGCGGCGAAGAGGCCGTGCAGGCCTCCGGTGCCGCGTGGACCATCCTGCGCTGCAGCTGGTTCAACCAGAATTTCAGCGAGAGCTTCTTCCTCGAGGGACTGCGCAGCGGCACCCTGGCCCTGCCCGTCGGCGCGGTCGCCGAGCCCTTCATCGATGCCGAGGACATTGCCGACATCGCCGTGGCGGCGCTGACGGAGGAGGGTCACGAAGGCCAGCTCTACGAACTGACCGGCCCGCGCCTGCTGACCTTCGCCGAGGCAACGGCGGAGATTGCCGAGGCCAGCAGGCGCGACATCCGCTACCAGCAGATCACGGCGGAAGCCTTCTCCGAAGCCATGATGGCAGAGGGCCTGCCGGCGGACTTCGCGGCCTTCGTCAACGAGCTCATCGCCACGGTGCTGGACGGCCGCAACGCCAGCCTCACCGACGGTGTCGAGCGCGCCCTCGGCCGCAAGCCGCGCGACTTCGCCGACTACGCGCGCAAGGTGGCGGCGACTGGGGTGTGGGCGCCAAAGGCCGAGCTCGTGACGACCCTCTGAGCGCGCCTGGCGGCGGTGCCGGACCTCAGGCTTGCACCGCCCTGACATAGGCTTCCACCTCGGCGATGTAGTCGGCCTTGGTGGCGTTGTCGAGAAACGACGCCTCGAAGGAATTGCGGGCGATGAGGGCGAGTTCTTCGTTGGTGAGTCCGAGGGCCTGACGCACGGCGGCGTAATTGTCGTTCATGTAGCCGCCGAAGTAGGCCGGATCGTCGGAGTTCACCGTCACCATGAGGCCGCGATCCAGCATCATCTTCAGGGGATGCGCGGTCATGTCGTCGAAGACGCAGAGCCGGATGTTGGAAAGCGGGCAGACGGTGAGCGGCGTGCGGCGGCGCGCCAACTCCAGCATCAGGTCCGGGTCCTCCAGGGCGCGCACGCCGTGGTCGATGCGCTCTACCTTCAGGTCATCCAGCGCCGACCAGATGTAGGCCGGCGGCCCTTCCTCGCCGGCATGGGCCACGGCGTGGAAGCCCTCCGCCCGCACGCGATCGAAGACCGCCTGAAACTTCGCCGGCGGATGGCCCTGCTCGGAGGAATCGAGGCCGACACCGACGATGCGGTCGCGGTAGGGCAGCGCCTCTTCCAGCGTCGCCATGGCGTCCGCGGCGGAGAGATGGCGCAGAAAGCAAAGAATGATCCCCGCGGTGATGTCCAGTTCGTCCGCCCCGTCGCGCAGTGCCTTCTCGATACCGTCGAAGGCCGTGGCGAAAGCAATGCCGCGCCCGGTGTGGCCCTGGGGATCGAAAAAAATCTCCACGTGGCGCACGTTGTCCTGCGCGACGCGCCGCAGATAGGCCAGCGTCAGGTCGTAGAAGTCCTGCTCCGTCTGCAGCACCGCCATCCCCTGGTAGTAGAGGTCGAGGAAGTCCTGAAGGCTGGTGAAATTGTACGCGGCGCGCACGGCATCGACGTCGGCATAGGGCAGCCTGACGCCGTTGCGCTCTGCCAGCGCCACCATCATCTCCGGCTCCAGCGAGCCTTCGATGTGAAGGTGCAGTTCGGCCTTGGGCAGGCCGGCGATGAAATCGTTCGGATCGGCGCTCACGGGCAAAACAGTCTCTCTTCAAATGGCGATGGAATAGCCGCCGTCCACCGGCAGGGCGACGCCGGTGATGAAGTCGGAGGCGGCCGAGGCGAGGAACACGGCGACGCCGGCGAAGTCGTCGGGATCGCCCCAGCGCCCGGCGGGCGTGCGTGCCAGGATGCGCTCGTGCAGGCCTTCCACCTGCTGACGCGCCTTCTTCGTCAGGTCGGTATCGATCCAGCCGGGCAGGATGCAGTTCACCTGGATGTTGTCGGGCGCCCAAGCCGTCGCCAGCGAGCGGCTGAACTGCATCACGCCGCCCTTGCTGGCGCCGTAGGCGGCATTCCACGGCGCCCCGAAGATCGACAGCATGGAGCCGTTGTTGATGACCTTGCCGCCGCCGGCCGCCTTCAACAGGGGATAGCAAGCCTTGGCGCAGAGGAAGGCCGAGGTCATGTTGGTGTCGATCACCTGGTGCCAGTCCTCGGCGGTGAGGTCCTGCGGCGCCTTGCGCACGGAAGTGCCGGCGTTGTTCACCAGGATGTCGAGGCGGCCGAAGCGTTCGCTCACCTCGGCAGCCATCGCGGCCACCGCCGCTTCGTCGGTGACATCGCAGGCGATGCCCGCGGCCCGCACGCCGAGGCCCTCCAGTTCCACCACCGCAGCCTCCAGCTTTTCCGCCCGGCGGCCGACCACGGCAATGTCCGCCCCAGCGCGGGCCAGCCCGCGGGCGATGCCGAGGCCGATCCCCCCGTTGCCGCCTGTGACCACCGCGACCTTCCCTGTCAGATCGAAAAGTCCGCCTGTACCCATGCGTATCCACCACCTTGCTTGCCGGTCAGGCCACATGCTAGCGCCCGCAAGGGGTCGCTTGCACCCCCTTTGCGCGCCTCAGACCGACGGCAAAGCTGTAACATGATGCTGCTATCGCCAAGCAGCCGGCCCTAGCCGAGGGAGCGCCATGTCCTTCATCCTCAACGATCGCCTGGAATTCTACATGGGGCCAACCGGCCTGGGCGCCCCCGATGACCTGGAGAAGGTGATCGTCGACTTCATCGACGAAGCCAAGACCAGCCTGGACGTCGCGGTGCAGGAGATCGAATCGCGGCCGATCACCGAGGCGCTGGTGCGCGCACGCCAGCGCGGCGTGCGCATCCGCGTGGTGCTGGAGCAGGACTACCTGCGCGCCGACAAGCCCTGGGCGGACCCCTTCACCGTCGGCGGCGAGGACGAGGAGAACCGCAACCTCTTCGCCGTGCTGCTGCGCGCCAACGTCGACGCGCGGGCAGACTATAATCCAGACATCTTCCACCAGAAGTTCATCGTCCGCGACAGCGGCGGCCCGCGCCGGGCGCTGCTGACCGGGTCGACCAATTTCACGCCCACCGGCACCGGCAGCCACGGCAGCCGCAAGAACCTGAACCACATCGTCATCGTGCACGACCAGTGGGTCTGCAACGAGTACGATGACGAGTTCGCCGAGATCTGGCAGGGCACCTTCGGCAAGG
Organism: Pelagibius sp. 7325; assembly: GCF_037652055.1. Lineage (NCBI taxonomy): Bacteria > Pseudomonadati > Pseudomonadota > Alphaproteobacteria > Rhodospirillales > Rhodovibrionaceae > Pelagibius > Pelagibius sp. 7325. The sequence continues at coordinate 1,163,101 of NZ_JBBKAH010000002.1, read as the reverse complement.
TTCGCAACCGCCATGATCCGTCGCCGCGCAACAACCGCGTTGGGAGCGTCTGCGTGCGCGCTCTCTTCGCGCCGGACCACGCACCGGAGATGGAGATCATGAAGCAGATGCTGAAAGCGCGCGAGCGCATCGACTTCGCCATCTTCACCTTCGCGCGCTCTTCGGGTATCGACGACGCCATGGTCGCCATGGCCAAAGGCGGCGTGAAACTACGCGGCATCTTCGACGCGGGCCAGGGCAACCGCGACTGGGCGGCGACCCGCATGGTGGCCGACAACGGCGGTGAGGCCTACCTCGCCTCGCGCAAGAACGGCCTGGGCAAGCTGCATCACAAGCTGATGGTAATCGACGGCGCCGTCATCATCTGCGGCAGCTTCAACTACACCGGACCGGCCAACCGGCTGAACGACGAGAACATCCTGGTGATCGGCGATATTGAGGACGAAGATCCGCTGGCCCAGGCCGCTCAGCGTGACCTCGCCGCCTTCGCCCTCGCCGAAATCGACCGCATGATTGCCGTCCACGGAGAGCGGGTGCCGCTGACCCCTTGAGCCGCTGCCCCCGCCTCGAGGCGGCGCCGCCGGCCTGCGTCTCGAGGATGGTCAATCCCTCAGTCCACCGCGGGCTGCGGGTTGCCTTGCAACTGCGCGAGGCGCTGCCGGAAGGTTTCCTCGTCGGGCACACCGGCAATTTCCAGCAACAGTTTCTTGCGCACCGCCGTGGCAAAGGACTCCATGTCGTCGGCGGTGACCACGAAAGCGGCGGGCCCGCCGATGATGTCGCGGCGGTAGGCCTCTTCCAGGTCGTAGTAGACGGGTCGGCCGCTGCAGTCTCGGCAGAGGATGGCGAGGCCGTTGATGACGATGTCGGCGGCAATGGCGTTCTGCCGCGCGACCTCCAGGGGTATGCCGTTCCAGGAATTGGCGGAGTCGCCGGAGAGGTCGATGACCCGGCGGAAGCCATTGATGCCGTTTCCCTCGATCAACAGGTGCGCGTAGGTGATGGCCGAGCCGATGGCGTTGCGCCCGAAAGCCTTGCGCGGCGGGGTCATCAGTGCCGCGGCGAAGCCGGCTGCCGCCTCGGGGCCGTCGATGATGGTCCAGGGCACCACAATCTCCTGCGAATGCTGGTCGCCCCACTCCACGTAGGTGACGGCGATCCTGCGATCGGCGCCCAGCGCGATGGCCGAGAGGATATCCGGGTCGGTGATGGCGTCGGCGTAGCCCTGACGCTGGAAGAAGATCTCCTTGTCGTCGATGGAGCCCGTGGCATCGGCCAGCAGCACCAGTTCCAGGTCGACCGGCGTGCCGCTGCGGTTCTGCGAGGGCAGGTTGCCTTGCGCTGCGGCGTTGTCGGGTGCGACCGCCGCCGCCAGGAGCCACACGGCCATGCCCGCCGCGAAGATGGATGTAACCCGCCCCGTCATCACCGCCCCCTTGCTTGCATCGTCTCCAACTATAGTACCTAGGGCTTCCGGTTGGTAAGTCACCCGGCGAGTCGCACAAAGCCTGCATGGGCCCGGAGCCCGCCAGACCGGCTGGGTAAAGCGTATGACAGCGCCATGCCCCGCCCTTCGCCCCTTTGCGCCGTCCCGCCGGCGGCGTAGAAGGGGCCCTATGCTGTCGCTTTCCTTCCTGCGCGCCAACGCGCGCCTACTCGCCTTTGGCGTGCTCATGACCTTTTGCTCCAGCCTGGGGCAGACCTTCTTCATCTCGCTGTTCTCGGGCGAAATCCGCACGGCCTTCGCCCTCAGCGATGGCGACTTCGGCAGCCTCTACGCCGTCGCCACCCTGGGCTCGGCCGCGGTGCTGCTGTGGGCCGGACGCCTCATCGACCGGCTGCCGCTGCCCGTCTTCGCCGGCGGCGTTCTGGCCCTGCTGGGGGCTACCTGTCTGCTGATGGGCGCGGCCGCGAATGCCGCTTTCCTGGTGGCCGCGCTCTTCGGCCTACGCCTCTTCGGCCAGGGCCTCGCCAGCCACAGCGCCGTGGTCGCCATGGGCCGCTACTTCGAGGCCCAGCGCGGACGCGCGGTCAGCGTCGCCACCCTGGGCCACACCCTGGGAGAGGCCAGCCTGCCGACCCTGGCGGTCGCGGCGCTCGCCCTGGCCGGCTGGCGCCAGGTCTGGAGCGGCTCAGGCCTGGTGCTGATCGCCCTGGTACCGCTGATCTTTGTGCTCCTGAAAGGCCAGCGCGAGCGCGACGCGGCCTTCCGCCAGCGCCGCCGGGAGGGCGGCGGCGAGGACGACAAGACGCTTGGCGCGGTGCTGCGCGACCCTGCCTTGTGGCTGCGCCTGCCGGCGCTCCTGGCCATGCCCTTCATCGGCACCGGCCTGATCTTCCATCAGGTCCACCTGGCCGAGACCAAGGGCTGGCCGCTGAGCCTCATGGCCGGCTCCTTCACCGTCTTCGCCGCCTGCTCTCTGGCCGCGCTGCTCTTCGCCGGCCCGCTGGTCGACCGCTTCGGCGCGCGCCGGCTGCTGGCCTTCGCGCTGGCGCCGGTGACCCTCGGCTGCCTTGCTCTGGGTCTCAGTGACGCGCCGCCGGTCGCCACCCTCTTCATGGGCCTGCTGGGCGCCACCACCGGTACCAGCGCGGTGCTGTTCGGGGCGCTCTGGGCGGAGCTCTACGGTGTCACCCACCTGGGCGCCATCCGCGCCTTCGCCACCTCGGCCATGGTGTTCTCCACCGGCCTCGCCCCGGCCGTGATGGGCTTCTTCATCGACCGCGGCGTCGCCATGGAAGCCATCGCGCTCGCCTGCGCCGTCTACTGCCTGCTTGCCGCCAGCCTCGCCGTGACCGCGGCGGCCGCGCGGCCCTCACGATCCGGTGGCGCCTGACGGCACCGGCCAGACATCATTGCAGCACCGTTTTCCGGCTAGAGTCGCTATGCTGCGAGCAGCATGATCGGGGGAAGGAAGCCCGCCCGAAGACGTTCGGGAGAACCTTCGGTGCGGGCAGCCTATGGAAAACAGGGGTGGATACGACCAATGACGTTAGGAAGTCTTATCGGCGCGCTGATCGCGCTGGCCGTCCTGCTGCTCGTCTGGGCGGTGCTGATCTACAACCGTCTGGTGGCACGCAAGCAGCAGACCCAGGAAGGCTGGAGCGGCATCGATGTGCAGTTGAAGCGGCGCGCCAACCTGATTCCCAACCTGGTGGAAACTGTAAAGGCCTATACAGCGCACGAACGCCGCACCCTTGAGAGCCTGACCGAGATGCGCCGCCGCGCACTGGCCGCCGAGAACGCCCCGGCCGGCACCCGCGCCGCCGTGGAGGAACGCCTCGGCAGCGCGCTGGGACACCTCTTCGCCGTCGCCGAGAACTATCCCGACCTGAAGGCCAGCGACAGCTACCTCGCACTGCAGGAGGAACTGAGCGATATCGAGGACCACATCCAGATGGCGCGGCGCTACTACAACGGCACGGTGCGCAACCTCAATACCCTCATCGACTCTTTCCCCAGCACTCTGATCGCCCAGCGCTTCGGCTTCATGAAGGCCGACTATTACGAGGTCGACCAGGCCGCCGACCGCGCCCTGCCGCAGCTGCGTCTCGGCGACGACGGCGCATGACAGAAAGACTGTTGCCGCCCCTCTTCGCGGCGCTCTTCGCTCTCTTGGTTTTCGGGGCTGCGCCGGCTGCCGCGCAGGAGGACCCCGACCGCATCCCGCGCTTTGCCGCCGACATCGTGATCGAGGAAGACGGCGCCTTCACGGTCACCGAGGAGATCGACTTTCAGGTCACACCGGGCAGCGACAAGCACGGCATCTACCGCGACTTCCCAACCCGCTACCGCGGCGTCCTTCGGCTCAACGAAAAGGTCGCTTTCAAGATTCTTGAGGTCACCCGCGACGGCGAGGACGAGCCCTACGTCGTGATCGACGGGCCTGCCGGCGAGCGCGTGCGCATCGGCCATCCCAACGTCCTGCTGCGTGAAGGTGTCCATCGCTATCGCCTGGTCTACCGCACCGACCGCCAGCTGGTGTTCCGCGCGGACGTCGACGAGATTTACTGGAACGTCACCGGCAACGACTGGGCGCACCCGATCGGCCGCGCGGAGGCGACCATCCACCTGCCGCCCGGCGCGGTCGCCATCGATATCGCCGGCTACACCGGCTACAGCGGTGAACAGGGCAGTGACTTCACCCAGAGCCGCGGCTCGGACGGCAGCGTCAGGTTCGCCACCACCCGGACGCTGGATCCCGGTGAAGGCCTGACCGTCGCGGTCTCCTTCCCCAAGGGGATCGTGCCGGAGCCCAGCCTCGGCGAGCGGCTGCAGCACCTCTTGTTCGACAATCTCGGCACCCTGGTCGCCTTCATCGGCCTCATCGTCACCATCGGGTTCTTCTTCGCGCAGTGGCTGCGGGTCGGCCGCGACCCGGAGGCCGGCGTGATCATCCCGCTATTCAAGGCGCCCGACGGCTTGTCGCCGGCAGCCACCGGCTTCGTCTGGGCACGCGCCCGCGGCGCCGACATGCGCAGCGCGCGGGCCTTCACCGTGGCCCTCACCAGCCTTGGCATCAAAGGGCGCGTCACGATCGAAGAGGACGGCCGCGAGTACATTCTGACTAAACAGGTCGCAAAGAAATCTCCGGAAAAGCTGCCCGCCGGTGAAGCGGCCGCGATGGAAGCGTTGTTTCCCGACGGCCAGGACAGCACCGTCATCAAGCCGGACTACACGCCGGCAATCCGCCAGGCGATCGAGGCGGTGGATACCGCCCTGGCGCGCGAGTACGACAAGGTCTACTTCCGCCACAACAAGGGGCTGTGGTTCCTTGGCCTGCTGCTCGCCGGGGCCACCATGGTCGGCGGCCTGCTGATCCAGGCCGGGACCCTCGAGCCGCTGCCCTTCATCGGCTTTGGCGGCCTGTTCGGGATCGCCTTCACGGTTCCGGTCATCCTCATCGGCCGGCAGATCGTGAGCCACCTGCTGGACCAACTGCGCGGCGGTTCGACGCTGGGCTGGGGCGATCTTATCATGACGCTGTTCATGATCCCCTTCATGATCCCCGGCGCCGGCGCCCTCTACTTCACCTACGACATCTTTGGCCTGCCGCTGGCGCTGCTGCTCGTCGCCCAGGTCGCCAACCTCACGCTGTTCTGGATCCTGCTGAAGGCGCCGACCCGCCTGGGCCAGGAGATGCGTGACGCCATCGAGGGTTATCTGCTGTACCTGACGGTTGCCGAGAAGGACCGGCTGAACATGCTGACCGCCGAGCCGCAGATGACCGTGGAACTCTTCGAGTACCACCTGCCGTACGCCATGGCCCTGGGCGTCGAGAAGGAATGGACCCGCCGCTTCACCGCCAGCGCCAGCGCGGCGGCCCAGCAGGAAGCGGCGGTGCGCCAACAGCGCTGGCACCGCTCGCGTTGGGGCACGCAGGGCATCGCCGGCATGACCACCGGCCTTGCCAGCGGCCTCAGCAGGACCCTCGGCACCGCCTCGACGAAACCGAGCAGCAGCAGTTCCAGCGGATCGTCCGGCGGCGGGTCGTCGGGCGGGGGTGGCGGCGGAGGAGGAGGAGGCAGCTGGTAGCGCCGACGCCGCAAAGGCTGCTCAGCTGCCCTGCACCCGGCGCAACGGGGATTCTTCGGCGGGGCGCACGTCCGCCGGCGGTACCGCCGCAGCCAGAAAATCGATGGCGGCCTGCACGCCGCCTTTGCCGTGGGCAATACCAAGTGCACCGAGGGCAGTTTCCACCACCGCCAGGGTGCCGAGCATCATCGCCGCGTTCACATGGCCCATGTGGGCGATGCGCACACCGTGACCCAGCAACTCGCCGATCCCTTCACCCAGCGTGACGCCGCAGACTTCGGTGCAATAGCTGCGCAGGGCCTGCGGGTCGGCGCCTTCCACACGCACGGCGGTGATCGAGTTGGCACGCGCGGCAGGGTCCAGCACGTTGAATGACAGCGCGCCGCCCTCCGCCCAGACGCCGACCGCCCGGCGTGTCGCCTCGGCCAGCAGGCGGTGACGCTCGAACACCGCATCGAGCCCCTCTTCAAACAGCATGTCGATCGCCTGGCGCAGGCCAAACAACAGATGCTCCGGCGGAGTGCCGCAGTATTTCTGGTAGTGCACCGGGCCGTCGCGCTTGGTCCAGTCCCAGTAGGCGGTGCGCAGACCGGCACTGCGGTGCGCCGCCAGCGCGCGCGGGCCGGCTGCCACGAAGCCGAGCCCCGGTGGGGTCATCAGGCCCTTCTGGGAGCCGGTAACAGCGACGTCGATACCCCAGGCGTCCATCTCGAAAGGCATGGTTGCCAGCGAGGCGATGGCATCGACCATGAACAGAGTGCCGTGCCCCGCCGCAGCGATAGCGCGACCAACCGCGGCCACGTCGTTCACGACGCCGGAGGCGGTATCCACCTGAACCATCAGGACCGCCTTGATCTGCCCGGCGGCGTCCGCCTTTAAGCGCGCCTCGACCGCCGCCGGGTCGACCGCCTGGCGAAAGCCGAACGTCAGCTCCTCCACCTCGACACCGATAAAGGTGCCCATCTCACCCCATAGAGTGGGGAAGCGGCCAGTGCCCAGGACCAACACCTTGTCACCGCGCGACAGGACGTTGGTAAGGGCGGCCTCCCAGGCGCCGTGGCCGTTGGCTGCATAAATGTAGCTGCGCCCGGTGGAAGTGCCGAAGAGGCGCTTCAGGTCCTCCAGGCAAGTCAATGTCGTCTCCACGAGGGGGCCGGTATAGATCTCGACGGCCGGGCGGTGCATGGCGTTCAGCACCGCGTCGGGGACGTTGGTGGGGCCGGGAATCGCCAGGAATTCATGGCCGTTGCGCAGGGTCATCTGTCGGATCCGAGTTTCTCAGGTTGCGGCAGGAGGACGTTAGGCCGGGACCGCTAAACCGGCAAGCGCGACGCAGCGCCGCTCAGCCAAAAGGGGTAGGGCGGGACGCCTCTTTCGTTTCCCCAGAGCTGACGGAAAGAGGCAAAATGGTAAACATTCCACGGTTAGGGGAGATCGAGGGGTGGTCGTTGTGGGATCAGGCCTCAAACGGCTCGCGCGATGGGCAAGCGGGGCAGCGCTTCTGCTGGCGGTGGCGGCCTGTTCCACCACCGATTACGGCAAGCCTGTCAATGACTTCGCCGCCGCGACCGACAACGCCGAGCAGGCGCTGGCGGAGCTGAGCGATCAGGTCACGGAAGCTTACCGGGGGGTGCTGGAAGGCGGCATCCTGTCGCGGCGCTCCTTCCTGCAGTTTTCCCAGGACGAATGCCTGGTCGCCTCGCCGCGCTGCCGCCTGGCCGTCGTCGATCCCGATAGCGGCGCCCGGGAGTTTTATCCTCCCGAGCCGCCGCTGATCCAGATGACGCGGCTAATGACGCAGATCAACCGCTATGCCGGCAACCTGAAGGCTCTGCTTGAGGCCGACACCGCCAGCCAGGTCGAGACCCAGGTGAACGCAGCGCTGGGAAGCGTGCAGAACCTGGCGGAGACCGTGGCCGAGGCGCGCGCCGAGGCGGGCGTCGCACCGGTTGACATCCCGCCCTTTGCCACCTCCGTCGGCGCTGGCGTGAACTGGATCGTCGGCCAGTACGTCGAAGGGGTGAAGTACAAAGGCCTGCAACGAGCGACAGCAGCGGCCAAACCGGTCGTCCGCGAAGCCGCCGATCTCTTCGCGACGGTTTCCGCCTTTGTCTCCGACGTGCCGCGGAAAGACCTCGCCAACGACGTTTCCAAGTCGCTCGACGCGTTCCGCGACAACGGCGATGCCGCCAACCTGGCGAAACTGAAGCTGTCGGCGGCGAAGTTCGACACGCTGCTGACCTCGACGCCGCCGGATCTGTTCAAGCGTCTTGGCGATGCCCACGACGCCCTGGCCGATGCCCTGCAAGGCGGCGAGGTCTCCATTGCCACCGCGATCGGCAAGATCGAGGCCTTTGCCGCCGAGGCCGAAACGCTGGCGAAGATCCTGAAGGATATCCGCGCGATCGTGCCAGACAACGGCTAGCGGCGAACGGGCAGAGGCCAACTATGGGGAGGGACAAGAGATGAGCAAGCGCAGGCCGACCGTGGCCCAGGTGGTCGCCCAGGCCAACGCCGCCCGTGAAGAACTCGCCAAGCTGGACCGTGAATTACAGGAAGGCATCGACGAGATCGATTTTAGCGCGTTCAGAGAGAGACGGGAGCGGACCGAGGCGGAAATGGAGCTCCGCAAAAGCCTGCGCGCGGCCCAGGCCGAGGCCCGTGAAAGCTTCACGGTGCTTGCCTTCGTGACGGCACAGCGGCTCGACGACACCGCCGAAGTCGAGCACCTGATCCACCGGATGGAGGATATCAACGCCGGGCTGCAAGATGACCTGGACGGACTGAAGAAACTCGAGAAGTACGCAAAGATTGCGGCCAAGGTCGCCGATGCCCTGGCCAAAGGCGCCGAGAAGCTCGCCAAGATCGCCGCCGAGGGCATCAAGCACGCTTGAAGTCGGCGCGTCGGAGGCTGCGCGTCAAACGCCGCCGATGGCAAAGGCGATTCCGTCCGGCCGCCGGAGCGCTATGATGGCTCTTCGCAAGCTCATCGAAGCGGAGAGACAGGCGCATGCCGAAGACGGATATCCTCGATAACCCGAACGACAACGCCACGCCCTGCGGCGTGAACGGCAGCTTGGCCAACGCCGTCTCGCCGGACGGCACGCCCGAGGCCGGCAAGCGCTACGAGGTGCCGGCACGCCAGGGCCGCGCGGTGAGGCTGGCCAAGGGGCAGAAGATCCGCATCGTCAACACCCACGGCACCCAGGTCTGCGACACCTGGGCCTTCAGCGCGGCGAACCGCTCGGAGTTCCTCTCCTGGCCGCACGCCCGCGCGTGGATCAACCGCGTGCTGCCCAGGCCCGGCGACCCCATGGTGACCAACCGGCGCCGGCCGATCCTCACCCTGCTGGAGGATTCCTCGCCCGGCGTGCACGACACGCTGATCGCCGCCTGCGACCTCTTCCGCTACACCACCCTGGGCGTCGAGGACTATCACGACAACTGTTCCGACAACCTGCGCCTGGCGATGATGGCGATCGGCCTCACCGTACCCGACGTGCCGCAGCCGCTGAACCTCTGGATGAACATCCCGGTCGCCGACGACTGGGGCATCGACTGGAAGCCGCCGGTCAGCCAGCCCGGCGACCACGTGCTGCTGCGTGCCGAGATGGACTGCATCGTCGCCATGTCCGCCTGCCCCCAGGACATCATCCCGATCAATGGCGAAGCCTGCACGCCGGTGGGGGTGGAATTCGTCGTGGAGGGGTGAGGGGCTACCAGAACCGGCGGTTTGCGAAGGCCCTGCCCGAGCCGGATTTCAAGTAGTACTCAAATTCCTGCGCTTTCCGTTTATCCGAGAACGCGTGGTAGCATACCAGCTTCCAAGGCTTGTATTTGGCAGTATGGACCGACCCGCCCGCATTGTGGGTCGCCAGCCGCTTCTTCAGGTCTGTAGTGAAGCCGACATACCGCTGATCCGGGCATGTCTCACTCTGAATGAGGTACACGTAGTGCATATACGAGCACTCTTCTCAGCCCTCCTTCGCCAAGGCTTCGGAGGGCAGCCTCGCTCTAATCTCGCGCCCGCTGGCTCACTGGCGTAAGCCAGCCGAAGCTCGAAGAGCGAAGGCTGGCGGAGAGAGAGGGATTCGAACCCTCGAGACGGTTTCCCGCCTACACGCTTTCCAAGCGTGCGCCTTCAGCCACTCGGCCATCTCTCCTCACGCGGCGCCCGTCCGGGTGGGCCCGGGGCGAACCTGGGTTTCCCACAGGGGGACCGGCCCTATACCGGGCGCGCGGCGCGAAACTAGCCGAGGCGGCGCCGCGATGCAACGCTTACGGACCAGCCGGCCAAATCGCCTGAGGGGCGTGCTCCGCCTGCCGTTTCGGCCCCCTCTTCGCCCGGAGGTTGGCCGCTGGCCCCCGCGGCTGCTACTATCGCGCCCGCAATGGCCGCCGCGGCGGCCGGGCCGGTCCGGCAGGGGAGCGAGCGGCCCGGCAAGGTACAGCCGGCGGCGGGCTGCCAATGGCAAATTGGGGGGCTGAATGATCGTTGGCCGCGTGATCGGCTGGTTTCTGCTGTTCTGCGCCCTGGTCCTGCTGGGCTGGGACGCCGTCTCGTCGCTCAGCAGCGGGACCTGGGGCTTCGCCGTCCTGGGTCAGCGCTGGTACGAGATCGACCAGGCTTTTGGCGGCGCCAGCCTCAACATTCTGCAGGCCGGCATCGAGCGCAACATCTCGGTCGACCTGTGGGACAACGTGGTCGCGCCGGTGCTGCTGTGGCCGGCGGTGGCCGTCTTCTTCGTACCCGGTGCCGTGCTGGTGCTGCTGTGCCGCCGCTGGCGCGGCCCCCGCGCGCCGCGCCGCTTCACCAGCAAGCGTTAAGAGGGGTGCGCGAAGCTAGTTGTCGCTCATCTTGAGCGCGGCCAGGAAGGCCGACTGCGGGATCTCCACGTTGCCGATCTGGCGCATCCGCTTCTTGCCGGCCTTCTGCTTTTCCAGCAGCTTTCTCTTACGCGTGATGTCGCCGCCGTAGCACTTAGCGGTAACGTCCTTGCGCAGGGCCGAGATGGTCTCGCGTGCGATCACCTTGCCGCCGATGGCCGCCTGGATGGCGATTTTGAAGAGCTGGCGCGGGATGAGGCCTTTCAGACGCTCGCAGAGCATGCGGCCGCGGGCCTCGGCCTGGCCGCGGTGCACGATGATGGCCAGCGAGTCGACCGGTTCGGTATTCACCAGGATGGAGACCTTCACCAGGTCGCTCTCGCGGTAACTCTCGATCTGGTAGTCGAAGCTGGCATAGCCGCGCGACACCGACTTCAGACGGTCGTAGAAGTCGAAAACCACCTCGTTCAGCGGCAGACGATAGATCAGCATGGCGCGCGAGCCGGCGTAGGTGAGGTCCACCTGCTCGCCGCGGCGCTCCTCGCAGAGCTTGAGGATCGGGCCGAGGTACTCGTCCGGCACCAGGATGGTGGCGCGGATCCAGGGCTCCTCGATGTGATCGATCTTCACCACGTCGGGCATGTCGGCGGGGTTGTGCAGCTCGATCAGCTTCCCGTTGGTCATGTGGATCTTGTAGACCACCGAGGGGGCCGTGGTGACGAGGTCGAGGTCGAACTCGCGCTCCAGACGCTCCTGCACGATCTCCAGGTGCAAGAGGCCGAGGAAGCCGCAGCGGAAGCCGAAGCCCAGCGCCGCGCTGCTCTCTGCCTCATACTGAAAGGAGGAGTCGTTCAGCGCCAGCTTGGACAGGGAATCGCGCAAGTCCTCGTAGTCCGCGGCGTCGACCGGAAACAGGCCGCAGAACACCACCGGCACCGACGGTTTGAAACCGGGCAGCGGCTTTTCGGCCGGGCGGCGCTCGTCGGTGATGGTGTCGCCGACGTTGCAGTCGGCAACCGACTTGATGGAAGCGTTGATGAAGCCCAACTCCCCAGGGCCGAGTTCCGGCAGGTTCACCATCTTGGGCGTGAAGGCGCCGACCTTGTCGACGAAGTGGGTGGCGCCGGTGCCCATCATGCGGATCTTCATGCCCGGGATGAGCTTGCCGTCGACCACGCGCACCAGGGCGATGACGCCCAGGTAGGTATCGTACCAGCTGTCCACCAGCATGGCTTTAAGGGGTGCCGCGGCGTCGCCCTTGGGCGGCGGCAGCCGCTTCACCAGCGCTTCCAGCACCGCGGGCACGCCGAGGCCGGTCTTGGCCGAGATCAGCAGGGCGTCGGTGGCATCGATGCCGATGACTTCCTCGATCTGCTCCTTCACCCGCTCCGGCTCGGCCGCCGGCAGGTCGGCCTTGTTCAGGACCGGGATGATCTCGTGGTTGTTGTCGATCGCCAGGTAGACGTTGGCGAGAGTCTGCGCTTCGACACCTTGGGAGGCGTCGACCAGCAGCAGTGAGCCCTCGCAGGCCGCCAGCGAGCGGCTGACCTCGTAGGAGAAGTCGACGTGGCCGGGCGTGTCGATGAGGTTCAGCTCGTAGGTCTCGCCGTCCTCGGCGGTGTAGCTGAGCCGCACGGTCTGCGCCTTGATGGTGATGCCGCGCTCGCGCTCCAGATCCATCGAGTCGAGGACCTGCTCCTTCATCTCGCGTGCGGTGAGGCCGCCGCAGAGCTGGATCAGGCGATCGGCCAGGGTGGACTTGCCGTGATCGATGTGGGCGATGATCGCGAAGTTACGGATGTGGGAAAGGTCGGTCATGCTGACTTTGCGGTATGCCTCGGTAAAAACCCCCCAAATCGACAGAGGCGGGGGCGCGCAGGAAGATAGGGCGCGGCGCCCCACGAAGCAACGCCCGACGACGTTCCGCGGGGCGCCGGCCCCCGCCGATACCGGCCGGCCGGGGCGAGCCGCCGCCGACCCGAAAACTCCACAGAAGCCGCGCATTTGTCCCGAAGTCGTCACAGGCCGGCGCGAAACGGCCGTGTTAGCCCTCGATCCTAAAGGCAGAGGGAGGCAAGCCGTTGAAGAGTCACAATATCCTGATAGAGCCCTGGCGCGAGACATCGAACTTTACGCAACAGCGCGGCGAACGGCTGTTCCGCTGGACCGTGACCTACCAGAAAACGGAAGGGGTGCGCTTCGGCCAGGGCACCGCGCGCACCCACGCCGAGGCGCGTCAGGCCGCGGAGGAATTCCTTGCCGAACGCGGCATCGAACTGCACTGGCAGCCGCCCGCCAGTTCCACCACCCGCATCCTCACCCCACGCTCCGGTAGACCCAGATTTCTTCAGCTTTGAGAATTTGGGTATTCTTGTTAATCTGATCTGGATTTGGGGAGCATTATCCCGATTCTTCACAGATTCTAAAGGCCGCACGTGAAGAATTGGCCGCCTCAGGACACTGATGGCGAAACGATGCGGAGAGGTTTCATGGGAAGAATCTTCATGTCCGTGGGTGGCGGAATCCGCTTGGCGGCCTGCGTTGCGATCGCAGGTGCAGTCTTTGCGGCGACCACGTCCCCCGCAGCTGCGGCGCGCAATGAAGCGCGCTGGTATCAACAGAACTATTGCATGGTGAAGGCCTACGAGGCTCTGGGTAAGGACGACTTCGCGACCTACGATAAGAACGCGCGTCAGTCCCGCAGCACCCTGATCCGGGCCGGCGTGCCGGAGCATCACATCCGGGAGCTGGAGAACTTCATCAGCAAGACGATCCGGCAGACCGCCGCTCACAACAAGGCCCACCAGGGACCGCGCATTTGCATGCAGTGGTACAGCACCTGATCAAAAGGCCTGACGATACGGCTTAGGGGCAGCACCGAAACGGTAGTCGCCCAAAAGGCCACGGGATTTCTCAAGGGCCCGGTCCAGTATGGACCGGGCCTTTTTGCTGTCCTGTGCACCCGCCGCACGGCCCTTTCCTTCGCACAGCAACGCCACCGCCTTGCCACCCGCCAGAGCGCGGCATCTGTTGTAGGCTTGCAACTCCGGGTGCAGAAATATCACAGACTTAGCGGTTCTTTAACGTTTCATTAACCATCCACGGTTGAGGCTCAATCCAGTCGCCAATTCCCATCTGGGCAGGGATTTGTAGAAATGGACCGGAGAATCAGCGAAGCAGAAGCACGCGAATATGCGGCGATGACCTGGGCGCTCGCCGCGCGCGCGGAGGCGGCTGGCAACATCAAACTGGCAAAAGAACTGGTCGAGCGCGCGCGCAAGGCCGACGAGCTTTGGGCGCGCTACAGCACCCCCAGGGCGGAATACTCCTGACTTTCCGGAACTGATCGGAAGATCGGGCGGCGTCAGGCCAGCGGCGCTGCGGAGGGGCAGGCTTAGCCGCCCCCGGATTTAGCCGCGGAGTATGCCGCCGGTCGCACCGGCGACCTGGGCCACCACCTTGGCGGCCACGGCCTCGATCTCCTGATCGGTCAGCGTGCCTTGGCGCGGCTGCAGGGTGACGGCAATGGCGAGCGATTTCTTGCCCGGCTCCACCCCCTTGCCCTGATAGACGTCGAACAACGCCACCTCGGTGATCAGCGCCTTGTCCGCCCCGCGCGCCGCGCGCAGCAGCTTCTCCGCCGGCACGTCTTCATCCACCAGAAACGCGAAATCGCGCGACACCGGCTGGAACGGTGACAGCTCCAGAAGGCTGCGCTTCTGCCGGCCGGCACGCGGCAGCGGAATGCGGTCCAGGAACACCTCAAAGGCCACAGCCGGCGCTTTCAGGTCCAGGGCCTTCAGTACGCGCGGATGCAGTTCGCCGAACTGCGCCAGCACGTTGGGGCCGAGGCGCAGCACCCCGGAACGGCCCGGGTGGTACCAGGCCGGCGCGTCGGTGGTGACCTGCAGCTTGTCGGCCGGTGCCTCGCAGGCGACCAGCACGGCCTCGGCGTCGCCCTTGGCATCGAAGGCATCGACCGGACGGGCTCCGCCCGCCCAATGGCGCGGCTGGAAGTCGCCGCGGCGCAGGCCAGCGACCACCGTCAGCTGGCCCTTGGGCGTGTCGTCGAGGTACTGCGGACCGACCTCGAAGAGAGCGAGGTCGCCATAGCCGCGGTCGGCGTTGCGCACCGCCGCGGTGGCGAGGTTCACCAGCGGTGTCGGCCGCATGACGTCGAGATCGGCGGAGATCGGGTTGGCGAGCGTGACGGCCTCGGCACCACCACCGAACAGCTCGGCTTCGCGGCGCGCGACGAAGGAGAAGGTGACGCCCTCATAGAGGCCGCGCCAGGCCAGCGCCGTACGCGCCACCGAGACACGCCGCTGCGCCGGAGTCAGCACCGCGCGCGGCAGATAACTGTCGCGCGGCAGTTCGACCTCAGGAATGTCGTCATAGCCGTGGATGCGCATGACCTCCTCGACCAGGCAGGCCTCGCCCTCGATGTCCGGGCGCCAGCTCGGTGGCACCACGGCGATCTCGTCGTTTCCGGCATCGACCGAGCAGCCGAGGCGCTCGAGGATCTCTGCCTGGCGGGCCGCGTCCACAGTCATGCCGCCCAGTTCGGCAACGCGCGACGGGCGCAGGGCCAGCTTGCGGGTTTCCGGCGGAACGTCGCCGGCGCTGACCACATCGCTTACCTCGCCGCCGCAGAGCTCAAGGATGAGGCGTGCGGCCACCTCCACGCCCCACACCGCCGACTGCGGATCGAGGCCGCGCTCGAAGCGGTAGCGCGCGTCGGAGAGGATGCCCAGGGTGCGCCCCGTGCGCGCCACCATGTCGGGGTCAAAGAGGGCGACCTCCAGGAAGACGTTTGTGGTGTCCTCATGGCAACCGGAGAGCTCACCGCCCATGACGCCACCGATGCCTTCCGGCCCGTTGTCGTCATAGATCGCCACCATTTCGCCGTCCAGGGCGTAGGTGTCGCCGTCGAGGGCGAGGATCTCGTCGCCCGGCCGGGCGAGGCGCATGACCACGTCGCCCTTCACCTTGTCGGCGTCGAAGACGTGCAGCGGGCGACCAAGGTCGAAGGTGACGTAGTTGGTGACGTCGACCAGCGCTGAGATGGGACGCAGACCGATGGCGCGCAGGCGGTCCTGCAGCCACTTGGGACTGGGGCCGTTTTTCACGCCGCGGAAATAACGCCCGGCCACATAGGGACAAGCATGCTGGCGATCGGCCGGCAGGTCGCGGCGCCATCGGATCGGGCTGTCGAAGGTGCCGTTCACCGGCTCCGCCGCCTTCAGCGGCTTCAGGGTGCCGAGGCCGGCCGCCGCGAGATCGCGCGCAACGCCGCGCACGCCCAGGCAGTCGCCGCGGTTCGGCGTGATGGCGATCTCGATGACCGGGTCGTTCAAGCCTGCGACCTCGGCGAAGGCGGCGCCCAGCGGCGCGTCGGCCGGCAGGTCGATGATGCCCTCGTGGTCGTCGGAGAGACCGAGCTCACGCTCCGAGACCAGCATGCCGTTGGAGTCCTCGCCGCGGATCTTGCCGGCCTTGAGGGTCAAATCCGTACCGGGGACGTAGCTGCCCACCGGCGCGAAGACACCCTTCATGCCGGTGCGCGCGTTGGGCGCGCCGCAGACCACCTGCACCTCGCCCTTGCCGGTATCGACGATGCAGACCCTGAGACGGTCCGCGTTCGGGTGCTGGCGCGCCTCCTTCACGTAGGCGACGGTGAAGGGCTTCAGGCTCTCGGCGCGATCCTCCACGCCCTCGACCTCCAGGCCGATCATCGACAGCTTGTCGGTGATCTCCTTAAGGGAGGCGGTGGTGTCGAGGTGGTCCTTCAGCCAGTTCAGCGTGAACTTCATGGCGCTACATCCCCCTCTACATGCCCCGGACCATGGAGGGAATCTCCAGCGGCACGAAGCCGTAGTGCTTCATCCAACGCAGGTCCGTCTCGTAGAAGATGCGCAGGTCCGGAAAGCCGTATTTCAGCATGGCGATGCGCTCGATCCCCATGCCGAAGGCGAAGCCCTGGTACTCGTTGGGATCGATGCCGCAGTTGGCCAGCACCTTGGGATGCACCATGCCGCTGCCGAGGATCTCCAGCCAGTCCTTGCCCGGGCCGATCTTCAGTTCACCGCCCTCCCGCGAACAGCCGATGTCAACCTCGGCGCTGGGCTCGGTGAAGGGGAAGTAGCTGGGCCGGAAGCGCAGCGGCAGGTCGTCGACGCCGAAGAAAGCGCGGCAGAAGGCCGTCAGCGTGCCCTTCAGGTGACCCATGTGGGACTTCTTGTCGATCACCAGCCCCTCGACCTGATGGAACATCGGCGAGTGGGTGGCGTCGTGGTCGGCGCGGAAGGTGCGCCCCGGCACGATGATGCGGATCGGCGGCTTTTCCGATAGCATGGTGCGGATCTGCACCGGCGAGGTATGCGTGCGCAGGACCTTGCGGCTGCCGTCGGCGGCGGGCCGCATGTAGAAGGTATCCATTTCCTGGCGCGCCGGGTGCGCCTCGTGGATGTTGAGGGCGGTGAAGTTGTAGTAGTCCTCTTCGATGTGCGGGCCCTCGGCGACCGAGAAGCCCATCTCACCGAAGATCGCCACCAATTCCTCGAAGGTCTGGCTGATCGGGTGGATGCGGCCGACCTCCGCCGGGCGCGCCGGCAGGGTGACGTCCACTGCCTCGTTGACGAGGCGGGACTCCAGGGCACGCTCCTCAAGGTCGGCGCGGCGCGCGTCCAGGGCCTCGGTCAACACCTCCTTCACGCGGTTCAGCCGCTGGCCGGCTTCCTTGCGCTCGTCGGGGGTGAGGCTGCCGAGGGTCTTCAGCCGCTGGGTGACTTCACCCTTCTTGCCGAGCGCCTGCACGCGCAGACTCTCCAGAGCCTCCAGATCGCCCGCTGTCGCCACGCGATTCAGCAGGCTTTCCTGCAGTTCTTCGAGGTTCTCCATCGCCGAAATGTCCGCCTTGCCCTCCCGTCCGGCGCGCTCCCCCCAGGGAGGGAAACGCGCCTTTCGCTGACGGGATCGGTCACTGGTCAGCCGGGGTCACGGCCCCGGCCTTAACCGGAAAAGCCTCAGGGCCCAAACAGCTTACGCCTGGGCGGCCTTGGCCTGCTCCACCAGGGACTTGAAGGCATCGGGCTCACGCACCGCCAGGTCAGACAGCACCTTGCGGTCGAGCTCGATACCAGCCCGCTTGATGCCGTTCATAAACTGCGAGTAGGTGAGGCCGTGCTCGCGGGCGCCGGCGTTGATGCGCTGGATCCACAGGGCGCGGAAGTTGCGCTTCTTGGTGCGGCGGTCGCGGTAGGCGTACTGCAGGCCCTTTTCGACGCGCTCGACGGCGACCGTGAAGACGTTCTTCCCGCGGTCGCGGTAGCCCTTGGCACGCTTCAGGATTTTCTTGTGACGGGCGTGGGTGGTGATGCCGCGCTTTACTCTTGCCATGTCGCTGCCTCCCTCACTTCGCGTAGATCAGGAAGTTGCGCTTGACGATCTTCGCATCGGCATCGCTGAGGATGCCCATGGCGCGCGTGCTGCGGATCATCTTCTGCGGACGGCGGCGCATCATGTGGCGCTTGCCGGCCGGCTTGTATTTCACCTTGCCGGAGCCGGTGAGCCGGAAGCGCTTTTTCGCCCCGGACTTGTTCTTCAGCTTGGGCATTTTGCATCCTTTCTGAACGAAACGAGACAGTAAGAGCGGCTGGGCATGCCCTTTTAGCCGGACCGCTCGGGTAGGAACGCGGGGTTATAGCCGCCCCGCAGGGCGATTGCAAGCGTGCCCGCAGCGGCCGGATCGGCCAAGAAAGGCGCGGAAATCCGCCGAAATCCGACCCGACCGAACTGCCGCGTTAACCCTTTCCGCCCAGTTGGGCGGCAAAGCCGTCGGCAGCGATCTGCGCCGAGCGCCGCAGGGCGGCCGGATCCATGCCGTCGCGCGCGGCGGCGGAGAGGCCGGAGAGAGTGACCAATACATAGTCGGTCAGCACCTCGGCGGCGCGCGGGAACTCTCGGGCGATGCGCCGGCGGATGTGCTCGCGGCCCTCGGCCCGCAGGGCGTCGGTCACCGCGCGGATCTCCGGATCGCTGCAGTTGCGGGTACTGTCCAGCACCAGGCAGCCGGGCAGACTGTCCGCGGCGCTGTAGGTTTCGGCAGCGCGCAGGAACACCCGTCCGATCAGCTCGGCAAGATTGCCTTCTTCGGCCAGGGTCCGCGCCACAAAGCCGCCGCCGCTCTCCTGGTAGCGCTCCAGGGCGCGCTCGAAGAGACCCTTCTTGCTGCCGAAGGCCGCGTAGAGGCTGGGCGGATTTACGCCGATCGCCTCGGCCAATTCGGCCACACCGACAGCATCATAGCCGCGCCGGTGGAACAGCGTCATGGCGGTGTCGACGGCGGCATCGGCATCGAAGGCGCGCGGCCGGCCACGGCCCGATTTTCGGTCCTGCGCAAGAGTCGGAGATGTTTTTTTAGCGGTCACTATATTTTTCACTTGGTGGAGCGGTGGCAAGACATATGTAGTGACCACTAAAAATTTTCTCAAGGAGAACTCTGGTGACCACTACTAGCGCATTTCTGAAGGGAAAAAAGGCCCTGGTTCTGGGCGGCAGCCGCGGGATCGGTGCGGCTGTCGTCGAGCGCCTGGCCGCCGACGGCGCCACCACCGCCTTCACCTACAGCGGATCGAAAGATGCCGCCGAGGCTCTGGCGGCCCGCAGCGGCGCCGCCGCAGTCCAGGCCGACAGCGCAGACCGTGAAGCCGTGGCCCAGGTCATCGCCGGGCAGGGACCGCTCGACATCCTGGTGATCAACGCCGGCGTGGCAGTGATGGGCGACCCCTTGGAAATCGCCCCGGCCGACGTTGACCGCCTGATCGATATCAACGTGCGCGGCCCCTATCATGCCGCCGTCGAGGCGGCCCGCAAGATGCCGGACGGCGGGCGCATTATCGTCATCGGCTCGGTGAACGGCGACCGGGTTCCCTTTGCCGGAATGACCGCCTATTCGCTCAGCAAGTCGGCGATCCAGGGGCTGGTGCGCGGCCTCGCCCGCGACCTGGGACACCGCGGCATCACCGTGAACAACGTTCAGCCGGGCCCCGTCGACACCGACATGAACCCGGCGGACGGACCGCTGAGGGACCTGGTGCACCCCGTCATGGCGATCAAGCGCCATGCGAAACCGGCGGAGATTGCCGGGCTGGTCGCCTATCTGACCGGGCCGGAAGCCGGATTCGTCACCGGCGCTCAGCACACCATCGATGGAGGTTTCGGCGCCTGAGGCGCCATCCCGCGCGCCCCTGCCCACGGAAAGACCGAAGGCCGCCTGCATCTCGCAGGCGGCCCTTGCCGTGAGAGGGGCCGGAAGGCCGAGACCCGTTAACGGGGCGCCATGACCATGGTCATCTGCCGGCCTTCCAGCTTCGGGAACTGCTCGACCTTGGCCTTTTCCTCCATCTCATCGCGCACACGGTCCAGCACCTGCTTGCCGAGTTCCTGGTGCACCATCTCGCGGCCGCGGAAGCGCATGGTCACCTTGACCTTGTCGCCTTCCTCGATGAAGCGGTGGATGGCCCGCATCTTCACCTCGTAGTCGTGGGTGTCGATGTTGGGCCGCATCTTGATTTCCTTGACCTCGATGACCTTCTGCTTTTTGCGGGCCTCGTTCTTCTTCTTCTGGGCCTCGTAGCGGAAGCGGCCATAGTCGAGGATCTTGCAGACGGGCGGGTCAGCGTTGGGTGACACCTCCATCAGGTCAAGGCCGGCATCCGTGGCCCGGCGCAGGGCATCGGCCGTCGACACGACTCCGACCTGCTCTCCATTCTCGTCAACGAGGCGTACCTGGGGCGACGTGATCATTTCGTTGACACGCGGTCCGTCGCGGGACGGCGTGGCATCAGACGGTGGGCGTGCTATCGCTTAAGCTCCTTATTCCCGTTCAAGGGTTCCCTTTTCAGGTCTTTTTGCTTGGTCGCGCCACTGCTGGCGGCGACCTCCCCTTCTCTCGGCAGATCCCGCGGGTCTGACGCCCTCGGTTCCCTGCCCCCTAAAACTCATTGCATCCATGACGACGGTCCCGCGGGGACAGAGCACCGGGGACCAGTTGGCGGGAAGCCCTGCGCTATGCTGCGCCCGGGGCCGCCGCTTCCGCCCTGATCCTATCTACTGCGTCGCCCAGCGCAAGGACCTCTTGATCCTTGCTGCCCAGCCGGCGCAGGGCGAGCTTGCCTTCCTCGGCCTCGCGGCGGCCGACAACAGCCAGGACCGGCACCTTGGCGAGGGAGTGCTCACGCACCTTGTAGTTGATTTTTTCATTGCGCAGATCCGTTTCGACGCGCAGCCCGGCAGCCCGCAGCGCCACGGCAACCTCCTCCGCATAGGCATTGGCGTCGGAGGTGATGGTCGCCACCACCACCTGCAGCGGCGCCAACCAGAGCGGGAACTTGCCGGCATACTGCTCGATGAGGATCGCCAGGAAGCGCTCGAAGGAGCCAAGGATCGCCCGGTGCAGCATCACCGGGCGATGCTTTTCGCCGTCCTCGCCGATATAATTGGCGCCGAGGCGTTCGGGCAGCACAAAGTCGACCTGGAAGGTGCCGCACTGCCAGTCGCGGCCGATGGCGTCACGCAGCACGAACTCCAGCTTCGGCCCGTAGAAGGCGCCCTCGCCGGGGTTCAGGGTATAATCGAGCCCGGCCTGCTCCACCGCATCCTTCAGCGCCCCCTCGGCCTTGTCCCAGGTGGCGTCGTCGCCGGCGCGCACGGCCGGACGGTCGGAGAACTTCACCACCAGTTCCTCGAAGCCGAAATCGCGGTAGATCTGGCGCAGCAGGTCGCAGAAGATCACCGTCTCGCTGTTGATCTGGTCCGGCGTGCAGAAGATGTGGGCGTCGTCCTGGGTGAAGGCGCGCACGCGCATCATGCCGTGCAGCGCCCCCGACGGCTCGTTGCGGTGGCAGGAGCCAAACTCGGCCATGCGCAGCGGCAGGTCGCGGTAGCTGGTGATGCCCTGCTTGAAGATCTGTACGTGGCCGGGGCAGTTCATCGGCTTCACCGCGAGGATGCGCTCCTCGGATTCAGCGATGAACATGTGCTCGTGAAACTTCTCCCAGTGGCCCGAGGCTTCCCAAAGCGAGCGGTCGATGAGCTGCGGCGTCTTCACCTCGACGTAGCCGGCGGCTTCCAGGCGGCGGCGCATGTAGGCCTCCACCGCACGGTAGAGCGTCCAGCCCTTGGGGTGCCAGAACACCGAGCCCGCGGCCTCCTCCTGCATATGGAAGAGGTCCATTTCGCGGCCGAGGCGGCGGTGGTCGCGCTTTTCCGCCTCTTCCAGCATGGTGAGATAGGCCTTCAGCTGCTTTTCCGTCTCCCAGCAGGTGCCGTAGATACGCTGCAGTTGCTCGTTGCGCGCGTCGCCGCGCCAGTAGGCGCCGGAGATCTTCATCAGCTTGAAGGCATGGCCCATCTTTCCCGTCGAGGGCAGATGCGGGCCGATGCAGAGGTCGAGCCAGTTGCCCTGGCGGTAGATCGAGATGTCGGCATCCGCCGGCAGGGTTTCGATGTGCTCGGCCTTGTACTTCTCGCCGATCGACTGGAAATGCCGGATCGCCGCGTCGCGCTCCCAAACCTCGCGCTCGATCTCCTCATTGCGGTCGACAATCTCGTGCATGCGCTCTTCGATAACCGCCAGGTCGTCCGGCGTGAAAGGCTCCGAGCGGGCGAAGTCGTAGTAGAACCCGTTCTCGATGGCCGGGCCGAAGGTCACCTGGGTGCCGGGATAGAGCTCCTGCACCGCCTCGGCCATGACGTGGGCGCAGTCGTGGCGCAGCAATTCCAGGGAGTCCGCGTGGCCGGCGGTCACGATCTCGACGGTGGCATCCTGTTCGATGGGGCGCTTCAGGTCGCGCAGAGCGCCATCTACCTTGACGGCCAGCGCCGCCTTGGCGAGGCCGGGGCCGATGGAGGCGGCAAGCTCGGCGCCGGTCACCGGCCCGTCGAAGGCACGGACCGAGCCGTCGGGGAGCGTGATCGAGAGGTTACTTTCCGTCGTGACTGCCATGACAAATCCCGGAAATCCGGGTCCTTTTTTGAAGCGGCGGGAACTTTAGAAGGATTACAAGGCCTGTCAAGGCAAGCCCCCGCAGGCGTCGGGCCACGCGCCGGGCCTTCGCCCTGCGGCAACCTCGCCGTGCCGCCCCGGGGCCCCGGCAGACTTGCCGGGCCCGAGGCGCATCAAGTTCGGCTGAACTGGCTGCGCGCGCCGGCGCGCAGCACCTCGCGGTAGACGCCCAGGGTGCGGGCGCACATCTGGTCCTTGGAGAATTCCGCGCGAACCCTGTGGACGGCATCGTCGTGCAGGCGGGCGCGGGCGTCGGGGGCGAGCGCAAGAGCCCTGCGCAGCCCGGCGGCCAGGGCCGCTGCGTCGCGGTTGGGGAACAGGAAGCCGGTGCGCCGGTCGATGATCTGTTCGCGCGCACCGCCGTGGTCGCTGGCCACCACCGGGCGGCCCATGGCCTGAGCCTCGCCGACGGTGCGCCCGAAGCCCTCCGGGTCCGTGGAGGGGGAAACCACCACGTCGGACAGCATATAGGCGGCCGGCATGTCGTTGCACTCGTCCATGATCGAGACGCGGGTTTCCAGGCCGTGACTGGCGACCAGGGCCTCCAGCTCGCGCCGGTAGGCGGTGCGGCCCTGATCGGAGCCCACCATGACGCAGCGGTAATCGAGGTCCTTCAGCTGGGCCAGCGCATCGAGCAGCACCGTCTGGCCTTTCCAGCGGGTCAGCCGGCCGGGCATGAGGATCAGCGGCACACCGTCAGGCAGGCGCCAGCGGGTCGACAGCTGGATCATGCGCTCGGCCGAGACACGGTCCGGGTCGAAGCGTGCGATGTCGATGCCGCGGCGGATGACGCGCAGACGGGCAGGATCGACGTTGTAGTTCTCGCGCACGTGCTGGGCGATGAACTCCGAGATCGCGATGACCCGCTCGCCCTCGGCCATGATCTGGTTGTACCGCTTCTTCAACGCATTGGAGAAATTGTAGGGCGCGTGGAAGGTGGTGATGAAATGCGCGCCCGTGCGTTCACAGGCGGCCTTGGCCGACCATGCGGGCGCACGCGAGCGCACATGCACGATGCCGACGCTGTAGCTCTCGATGATCTGGGCGATGCGCGCGACATTGCGGTACATCACGATGGGATTCTTCGACGCCGCCGGCAGCTTCAGGTGCAGCGCCCCGGCACGGCGCAGGTCATTTTCCATCGGCCCGCCCTCGGAGGCAACGATGGCGGTGCCGCCCTCGGCGACCAGAGCCGCGGCGATTTCGATGGTGCCGCGCTCGGCCCCGCCGGTGACCAGGCTGGGGACGATCTGCAGCACCACCGGGCCTTCGCCGGCCGCAGCCTTCTGGACGCGAGTCACGCCGATGTTAAGCTCAGGAACGCTCATGCCCGCTTTTCCCGCTGCGGGAGGTCGTCCCGCGCCGGCAACCGTTGCCACAGAATCCGTTTACCGAGGGTTAGCATGCCGCATTCCGATTCGCCGGTCGACCCGCAGCCGCAAAAATTAGCCCGCGAGGACGGCACTGTCCTGGCCTATTACAAGACGGCGGCGCGAAAAGCCAGCCCGGAACGGGCCACCGCGGCAGGCGCCGAGCCGGGGCTGATGTTTCTCGGCGGCTTTATGTCGGACATGGGCGGCGGCAAGGCCCTGGCCCTGGAAGCCTACGCCCGCCGCCGCGGCCGCGCTTTCCTGCGCTTCGACTACCGCGGCCATGGTGCCTCCTCCGGCCGGTTCGAGGACGGAACCATCGGCGCCTGGGCGGGCGATGCCCTGGCCGTGCTCGATGCGCTGACCGAGGGGCCGCAGGTCCTGATCGGCTCCTCCATGGGTGGCTGGATCATGCTGCTCGTGGCGCTGGCCCGGCCGGAACGCATTGCCGGCCTGGTCGGCATCGCCGCGGCGCCGGACTTCACCGAGGACCTCATTTGGGGTCGCGCCACCACGGAACAGCGTGGGGCGCTGGAGACCGCCGGCTACGTTGACCGGCCCTCGGAATACAGCGCGACGCCCTACCGCATCACCCGACATCTCATCCAGGAGGGCCGCGACCACCTGCTGCTCGGCAAGTCTATTCCGCTCACCTGTCCCGTGCGCCTGATCCATGGCCTTGAGGACGCCGACGTGCCTTGGCAGACCAGCCTGCGTCTCGCGGAGGCCCTGGAAAGCGACGATGTCGAGGTGACCCTGGTGAAGAACGCCGCCCACCGCCTGTCGGAGCCGCAGGATCTCGCGCGCCTGGAACGCATGATCGAGGCGCTGTCGGCCCCGGCGACGCGCGGCTAGCTGCGCGTCCAGACGCCGGCCTTCACCGCCTCCTTCACATCGTCGACGATCTGCTCGACCAGGGCCTCGCGCGCACCGGCTTGGCCCCCAGCATCCGCCCCGCGGTGCGCGGCTTCCGCCGTGCCCTTGCCCTTGAAGGCCTCGCGCACTTCGGACAGCCGCTTGGCGACGTCGTACCAGAACGGCGCCCCCAGGCCGATCAGAATCCCGGTGCCCAGCACCTTGAGCAGCCACAGCAGCCAGGAACCGGTCGGCACCGTATCGGCACCGGCCCGGCACAGCGGGTCCGCCGCGTAGTCGACCTTGTCGCGCAGCCAGCCGATGTGACAGTAGGGGAAGTAGCCGGCGCCGATCGGCAGCGCGAGATCGTCGATCAGCGCCAGCTGATCCCCGGCATCTTGCGTCCGCCGCAGCACGGCCTCGCCCTCTTCCGTACCTTCGGACACCGCCTCTGCCGGCTGCGCCGGCACTTCCAGCTTCTCGATAACCCGCTCGCGCAGATCCGGATCCTGCAGATAGCCGGTGAGCAGGCGCACGCCGTCCGCATTCATGAGGAACGCCAGGATGATACCGATCCAGATTGATCGTCTCAGCGCATTGCGCTTGAAGTCCGCGCCAAGCGCCGAGCAGTACTCCTCGTATTTGCGCGCGATCAGTCCGAGCCGGGCCCTAAGTTTTTCCTCGGCCTCCTCGATCAGGGTCTCCGCGCCGCTGGTCTCCAGCAGGCGGCGCAGCACATGTTCCAGCGAGACGTCGTCGTAGATGGCCCCGGCCGCCGTGCCGAAGTAGGACTGCTTGTCCTCGCTGTCGGCCATCTTCTTGTCGGAGAGACGGCTTTGCAGGATGGTCTTCACAACCTCCCATTTCTTAGCTTCCGCCGGCAGGTGCGTGACCAGGACCTCATCGAACAGCTTGCCGAACAGCTGGACCTGACGACGGGCCTTCATGCCGGCCACTCGGGTGATGATCTCCATGAGGATGGTCACCAGGGTCGCCAGGGCAGCGAGCGTCAGGGCAAAGGCAATCAGGGAATCGAGCAGGACCATGGTCCAAATCCGCTCCATAAGGATCGGGGCGACCGGTCGGCGCGTCCTGCGGCCGATCGTGCTGCGAGGCGTCAGCCCGCTACTCTAAGAGGAAACCCGGCGCTGCCTGCTTGGCATTAAGTGATAGGCGGAAGACGCAGAGGGAGTATTGCCTAGCGGCGCTCCGCCGCCCTGCGCTCCTCCTCGAAAATGGCGTCCAGGCCGGCGCGGTAGTCCGGATAGGCGAAAGTGACGTCCAGTTCCTCGTGCAGGCGGCGGTTGGAGACCAGGCGGTTGTCCTCCCAGAAACTCAAGGCCATGGGCGACATCCCTGCTTCCACCAGGGGAATGAGCGGTGGCGGCTCGACGCCCAACAGGCGGCAGGCATAGGCCGTCACCTCCGCGGCCGCCGCCGGCTCGTCGTCGCAGACGTTATAGATGCGGCCCGGGTACGGGCGCGCGATGGAGGCCTGCAGGACGGCAGCAATGTCTTCGACATGGATGCGGCTGAAGAGATGCCCCGGCTTGTCGATGCGCCTGGCGCGCCCGGCGCGCACCTGGTCGAGGGCGCTGCGCCCGGGGCCGTAGATGCCGGCGAGGCGGAAGACGTGCACCGGGCGGTTCTTTCCCTCGTGCAATCCCAGCCAGGCGGCCTCCGCCTCGATGCGGCGGCGATTGCGGCCCTTGGCGCCCCGCAACTCCGAACGCTCGTCGACCTCCGCGCCCTGCCAATCGCCGTAGACACCGGTGGTCGAGAGGTAGCCGATCCACTGGAGGCTGGAGAGGGCGGCAATATCGGCGCCGTGACGGTCGAGCACCGGGTCGCCCGTGTCGTCGGGGGCGACGCTGACCAGCAGATGGGTGGTCCCCGCCAAGGCGGCCGCCGGCAGGGGGTGATCGCGATCGAAGACGAAGGTCTCGATGCCCTCCGCCCGCAGCGCGGCTGCCTTCTCGGCCGAGCGCGTGGTGCCGGCGACCGTCCAGCCGGCGGCAAGCAGACGGCGCGCCAGGGCGCCGGCACTGAAGCCGAGGCCGAAGCAGAACAGGCGGCCCGGCTGGGCGATCGGTACGGTCTGCGGCATGGCGGTGTCGGCCTCCTCTCCCATCTTTTTATCGTGCCGTCTCTTCTATAGATTCCGCCCCGGCAGCAACAGCCGAGCAATAACATCGGCAGCACGGCAGGCGAGGGCCGGCAGAAACATGCGGATTTCAGCAACGCTCACAGCTCTATTCCTGGCGATGGCCACAGCTGCCTGGGCCGGGGCCGGGTCGGGGGCCGCCGTCGCGCAGAGCGCAGACATCGAGCAGGCCGCCCAGTACCAGGCCTGCATGGACTTGGCCGAAACGGCCCCCGAGGAGGCATTGGAGGCGGCCGAGACCTGGGGCGATCTGGGGGGCAGCGACCCCGCGCGCCACTGCGCCGCCGTCGCCCTCATGCGGCTCGGCCACTACGAGGCCGCCGGAGAGGAACTGGAGAGCCTGGCCGGCAGCCTGGAGGCCAGCTACGCCACCCTGCAGATCCCCATCCTGATCCAGGCGGCGCAGGCCTGGCTGGCTGCCGGCAATGTCGACCGCGCCTATGCGGTGCAGAGCACCGCGCTGGCGCGCGAGCCCAACAACATCGAGTTGCTGGTGGACCGCGCCTTCACCGCCGCCAGCGTCGGCAACTATCAGGCCGCGATCACCGACCTCGACCGCGCCCTGTCCCACGCGCCCAATCGGGCCGACATCCTGATCTATCGCGCCAGCGCCCACCGCTACCTCGGGCAGCAGGAGGCCGCCATGGCCGACGTCGACATGGCGCTGCGCCTCGACCCGCAGAACCCGGAGGGCCTGCTGGAGCGCGGCAACCTGAAACGCCTGGCCGGCGACGATGCCGGCGCACGCGAGGATTGGCTGGAAGTGACGCGCGTTGCCCCCGAGAGCCCGGCGGCGGCCGAGGCGCAGGACAACCTCGCCAAGCTGGACGTGAAGGTGGAGTAGTGCTGGGTCAGAAATCCAGGTCTGCGTAGTGCTTGGGGGGCTGCACGCCTGAAATATGGTCGGCCAGGATGGCGCGGAAGCTGGGGCGCGACTTGACCCGCGCATACCAGTCCTTGGCGCCGCTGTGCTCGTGCCACGGCACATCGCCCAGGTAGTCGACGGCGGAGAGTTCCGCCGCCGCGACGATATCGGCGCGCGAGAAGGCGTCGCCGGCCAGCCAGCGCCGGCGGTCGATGAGCCAGCCGATGTATTCCAGGTGATAATGGACGTTGGCCAGGCCAGCGCGGATCGCCCCGGAGTTCGGCGTGCCGAGCTTCAGGAAGCGCTTCATGATTTTTTCGTCGACCAGGTTCGCCGTCACCTCACGGTGGAACTTTTCGCCGAACCAGGCGGCCAGACGCCGCACCTCGGCACGGTCGGCGGGGGCCTTGCCCAGCAGCGAGGGCTCCGGATAGACCTCCTCCAGATACTCGGCGATCACCGAGGTACCGGGCATCGAGGTGCCGTCCTCATCGATGAAGACCGGTACCTGACCGGCGGGGCTGAGGCGCAGGAAGACCTCGCGCCGCTCCCACACTTTCTCGGTGCGCAGTTCGCAGTCCAGCCCCTTCTCGGCGAGCATGACGCGGATCACCCGGCAGCCGGGATCGATGGCAATATGGTAGAGTTGACGCATGGCGGCGGACTATAAGCCCGCCGCCCGCGCCTGAATAGAGTCAGCTTCGCTGCCCCGAACGCCCGAATCTCCAGGGCGCAGCGATCAGGTCCAGCGCCCGTCCAGGCCGGTTTCGGTACCGATGCCACCGAAGCTCTCTCCCGCCGCATCCACGAAGGCCGTGGTCAGCGTGCCGCCGGTCATCGTGAAGGTATAGCTGGCGCCCTCGATCCGCTGCCTCAGTGCATCAACGCCATCGAACAGGCTGCGGGGCGCCGGCTGGTCCTCGTGCTCGCGCATCCAGTCGAGCGCCTCTTTCATCGCCGGCATCGTGAGGCTGTGTCCGGAAAGAACCTCCATATCACGCAGGGTTTTCTGCAGGGCCGGATCCGCGTTGATCGCCTGCTCCAGCGCCTCGGCCTGCGGGTCGTCGCCCGCCACCGCGATGGAGCCGTCGCCGTTCACCGTGATGGCGAAGTGGAGATCACCCTCGATGCCGAGTTCGTCCATGACCGCCTGCAGCCCGGTCTCCGCGTCGCTGCGCAGGCCCTGCGGAGTGATCAGGCGGACCTTGCTCATGTCGATCGGTGTCACCGATCCATCCAGCTTAATGGACTTCTGCGCTTCGGCGGAGAGGGTGACGCTGTCGCCCTCATTGGCGGTCCGCCCAGTTCCCGTTGCAGCCGGCTGCGGTGCGGTTGCCGCCGCGCGGCTGGTCGTCTGGCGCGCCTCCATGAGCGCACGCGCCACGTCGGAGATGCTGGGTCCAATGGCATCGGTCATGCCGCTTCCCTCCCGGTAGATTAGTTCCGGCGGGAAACTTGCAAAGATTGTGCCTGGGCAGCAGGGCCGGGAACGCGCGGAAATCCGCGCTAGAATGGGTAGAGCGCCAGCCCGGCTACAGGCGGCGCTCTACCTTAAGGCAATTATTGCCGGGCAACACCGGCCCGATACGTTGGTCGAGCCGATACGCTGGTCGACTAGGTCAGGCCCGGGCGGCCTCCTCGGCCTCGCGGGTCACCGGGTGGGCCAGGCGGTTCAGCATCTCGCGCGGCACCACCTGCCAGAAGCGGCGTCTCTCCGCGCCCCAATTGATGAGGATCTGCTGGGCGAAGCCCGACTGGGTCTCGCGCCAATGCTCGCTGATCAGCTCACGCAGTTGAGCCTCCCAGTACTCGGTCTCGACACGCTGATGGATCACGCCGTCGGGGTTGATGCGCTCCGGCAGAACGTCGTCCACGTCGTAGATGAAGGCCATGCCGCCGGACATGCCGGCCGCGAAGTTCGGCCCCACCGGACCGAGGATCACGACGGTACCGCCGGTCATATACTCGCAGCCGTTGGAGCCGCAGCCCTCCACCACGGCGACGGCGGCGGAGTTGCGCACGCAGAAGCGCTCGCCTGCCTGGCCGGCGGCGAACAGCTTACCGGCGGTAGCGCCGTACAGCACCGTGTTGCCGATGATGGTGTTCTCGTTGCTGGCCAGCGGGCTGGAGGTCAGCGGCCGCACCACGATCGTGCCGCCCGAGAGGCCTTTGCCGACATAGTCGTTGGCATCGCCGAAGACTTCCAGCTTCAGGCCCTGCACCGCAAAGGCCCCGAGAGACTGGCCAGCGGAGCCGCGCAGACGCACCGTGATGTGGCCGGGGTTCAGCCCCGTCATGCCGAAGCGGCGGGTGATCTTGGACGACAGCTTGGTGCCGATCGCGCGGTGCGTGTTGCGGATCGAGTATTGCAGCTGCATCTTCTCGCCGACCTCGAACAGCGGCTTGGCGTCGGCGATGATCTGGGCATCGAGAGTCTCCGGCACTTCGTTGCGGCCCAGCAGGGTGCAGTAGGTCGGCAACTCGCCGGCCTCGGCCTGCACGAGCAGCGGATTAAGGTCGAGGTCGTCGAGATGCGCGGCGCCGCGGCTGACCTGCTTCAAGAGGTCGGTGCGGCCGATGATCTCGTTCAGGCTGCGCGCGCCGAGCTGCGCCAGAATCTCGCGCACTTCTTCGGCCATGAAGCTGAACAGGTTGACCACCTTCTCCGGCGTGCCGGTGAACTTCTTGCGCAGTGCCTCGTCCTGCACACAGACGCCAACCGGGCAGGTGTTGGAGTGGCACTGGCGCACCATAATGCAGCCCATGGCGACCAGCGAGGCAGTGCCGACGCCGAACTCTTCGGCACCGAGGATTGCGGCGATAACGATGTCGCGGCCGGTTTTCAGGCCGCCGTCGGTGCGCAGGGTGACATTGTGGCGCAGGCGGTTGAGGGTCAGCACCTGATGTACCTCGGAGAGCCCCATCTCCCACGGCACGCCGGCGAACTTGATCGAGGTCTGAGGCGAGGCGCCGGTGCCGCCGACATTGCCGGAGATCAGAATGACGTCCGCCTTGGCCTTCGCAACACCCGCGGCAATTGTGCCGATGCCCGAGCGCGCCACCAGCTTTACACAGACCTTGGCGTCCGGGTTGATCTGCTTCAGATCGTAAATCAGCTGCGCCAGGTCTTCGATGGAGTAGATGTCGTGATGCGGCGGCGGCGAGATCAGCATGACGCCCGGCGTCGAGTGACGCAGCTTGGCGATCATCTCGGTCACCTTGAAGCCGGGCAGCTGGCCGCCCTCGCCGGGCTTTGCGCCCTGGGCGACCTTGATCTCGATCTCGCGGCACTGGTTCAGGTACTCGGCGGTCACGCCGAAGCGGCCGGAAGCCACCTGCTTGATCGCCGAGTTCTCGTTGTCGCCGTTCTCGTGCGGGGTGAAGCGCGCCGGATCCTCGCCGCCCTCGCCGGAGTCCGACTTGGCGCCGATGCGGTTCATCGCGATGTTGAGGGTACCGTGCGCCTCCGGCGACAGCGCGCCCAGCGACATGCCCGGCGTCACGAAGCGCTTGCGGATCGCGGTGATCGACTCGACTTCCTCGATCGCCACCGGCGCCACGCCGTCGACCTTGAAGTCCAAGAGGTCGCGCAGGGTGCTCGGCGGCTGATTGTGCACACCCTCCGAGAACTTCTTGTAGGTGGTGAAGGAGTCCGTCGCCACCGCGTGCTGCAGGGTGTGGATGAGGCCGGCCTCCCAGGCATGACTCTCACCGCCGCGACGATAACGGTAGAAGCCGCCGACCGGCAGCGCCACGAAGTCCTCGTTCCAGGCACGTTCGTGCAGCGCCAGCACCTTCTCCTGAATGCCCATGAGGCCGATACCCGAAAGGCGGCTCGGCATCGGCATGAAGAACTCGTCGACCAGGGTACGCGACAGACCGACCGCCTCGAAATTGCAGCCGCCGCGGTAGGAGGAAATCACCGCGATGCCCATCTTCGACATGATCTTCAGGAGGCCTTCGTCGACCGCCTTGATGTAGCCCTGCACGCAGTCTTCCAGCGGGCGGTCGCCGAACAGGCCGCGGCGGTGGCGCTCGGCAATCGACTCCTGCGCCAGATAGGCGTTCACGGTGGTCGCGCCGACGCCGATCAGCACCGCGAAGTAATGGGTATCGAGGCATTCGCCGGCGCGCACGTTCAGCGAGACGAAGGTGCGCAGCTTCTGGCGCACGAGGTGAGTGTGCACGGCACCGGTGGCGAGGATCATCGGGATGGCGACGCGGTCGGATGCGACCGCCTCGTCTGTCAGAACCACATGCTCGCAGCCTTCACGCACCGCGTTCTCCGCCTCCTGGCGAATGCGGTCCAAAGCGTCGGCCAGTGCCGTCTCGCCGCCATCGGGCGCGAAGGTACAGTCGATCCTGGCGGCGGCGTCGCCCATGTGCTCGACCATCGCCTCGAACTCGGCATTGGAGAGTACCGGCGATTCGAGCTGCAGCAGACGCAACTGCGCCTCGTCCTCGTCGAGGATGTTACCGAGGTTGCCGAGGCGCGTCTTCAGGGTCATCACCCGGCGCTCGCGCAGCGAGTCGATCGGTGGATTGGTCACCTGGCTGAAGTTCTGGCGGAAGAAATGATGCATGCCGCGATAGCGGTCCGACAACACCGCGAGCGGCGTGTCGTCGCCCATCGAGCCGACCGCTTCCTTGGCGTCCTCCACCATGGGATGGAGGATCAGCTCCAGGTCTTCCATGGTGAGGCCGTAGTTGAGCTGACGCCGGCGCAGGGCGTCGCCCTCCCAGCGTGTCGGCTCGCCGTGGTCGGGGCGCAGCAGGTCATCGATGGAGGTGACGTTGACGATCCACTCGCCGAAAGGCTTCTGGGCCGCCAGGTAATCCTTTATCTCGCCGTCGTGGTAGAGCTTCCCTTCACGCAGGTCGATGGCGAGCATCTGGCCCGGGCCGAGGCGGCCCTTCTCGACGATGTTCTGCTCGTCGATGCGCACCATGCCGGTTTCCGAACCGGCGAACAGCAGGCCATCCTTGGTGATGGTGTAGCGCAGCGGCCGGAGGCCGTTGCGGTCCATGCCGGCCACTGCCCAGCGGCCGCCGAAGCCGCAGACCGCGGCCGGGCCGTCCCAGGGTTCCATCACCGCGTTGCAGTAGCTGTAAAGGTCGCGGTGCGTTTGTGGCATGGAGGGATCCTGGCCCCAGGCCTCAGGGATCAGCATGGTCTTGACCATCGGCAGGTCGCGCCCGGCGCGTACCATCAGTTCGGCCACCGCGTCGAGGGCGGCGGAGTCCGAGAGCCCGGCGGAGATCACCGGCTTCAGGTCCTCGACGTGGTCGGCGAAGGTCTCCGATGCCATGCGGCACTCGTGCGCCTGCATCCAGTTCACGTTGCCCTTCAGGGTATTGATCTCGCCGTTGTGGGCGATGATGCGGAAGGGCTGCGCCAGGCGCCAGGTCGGAAAGGTGTTGGTCGAATAGCGCTGGTGGAAGATCACGAAATTGGAGGAGAAGCGGTCGTCCAGCAGGTCGGGATAGAAAGTCGACAGCTGTTCGGCCAGGAACATGCCTTTGTAGATGATTGAGCGGCAGGACAGCGAGCAGATGTAGAAATCCTGGATCGATTCCAACTCGGCCGCCTTCTCGATGCGGCGGCGGATGATGTAAAGATCGATCTCGAACTGTGAGTTGGGGATGCCGCGCGCGTTGGCGATCATCACCTGCTCGATTTCCGGCCGCGTCGCATTGGCCTTCTCGCCGACGATGTCCGTGTTCACCGGCACCTGACGCCAGCCATAGATACGGTAGCCGAAGTTCAGGATCTCGCGCTCGACCAGCACGCGGCAGCGTTCCTGCGCGCCGAAGTCGGTGCGCGGCAGGAACACCATGCCGACCGCCAGGGTCTCGTTGCCCGGTTCGTGACCAGTACGCGAGACATGCTCGCGGAAGAAGTCCTGCGGGATCTGCAGGTGGATGCCGGCTCCGTCGCCGGTCTTACCGTCGGCATCGACCGCGCCGCGGTGCCACACCGCCTTCAGCGCCTCGATGCCGGCGACGACCACGTCACGCCGCGGCGTGCCGTCAATCGAGGCGACCAGGCCGACACCGCAGGCGTCATGCTCGTCGCGCGGATCGTAGAGACCCTGGCTGGAAAGCTTTTCCGCGTTGCGCTTCCAGGTGGCGGCGAATTCCTCGCCAGGAGCGGTGCGCCCTGAAGCGGCGGCGGGAAGGAGAGGGTGTTGTTCCGTCATGATCCTGGTCTCCCGCCTTATTCCGCCGCCACGGCGGAAGCTTCCGCCTTGGCCTGGATGTAGTGATGAATCTGCTCGGCGGCGTCGCGGCCGTCGCGCACCGCCCAGACCACCAGAGAAGCGCCGCGCACGATGTCGCCGGCGGCGAAGACGCCGTCCAGCGCGGTCATCTTGGATTTGAAGTCGGTCAGCACGGTGCCCCAGCGGGTAACCTCCAGCCCTTCGGTGTCGAACAGCTTGGGCAGGTCTTCCGGGTCGAAGCCCAGCGCCTTGATCACCATGTCGGCCTCGAGCGTGAAATGCGAGCCGTCGATGAGTTGCGGGATCTGGCGGCCGGTAGCGTCGGGCATACCGAGGTGAACGCGCTGAGCGCGCACCGCCTTCACCACGTCGTCGCCGAGGAAGGCCTCGGGCGCCGACAGCCAGACGAACTCGACGCCTTCTTCCTCGGCGTTGGCCACCTCGCGCTGCGAGCCGGGCATGTTCTTGCGGTCACGGCGATAGAGGCAGCGCACCGCCTTGGCGCCCTGGCGCACGGCGGTGCGCACGCAGTCCATCGCCGTGTCGCCGCCGCCGATAACCACCACCGACTTGCCGTTGGCATCCAGCGTGCCGTCCTCGAAGGCGGGCACACTGTCGCCCAGGCCTTTGCGGTTGGAGGCGGTGAGGAAATCCATGGCCGGGAAGATGTTCTTGAGGCCACTGCCCGGGGCCTTGATGTCGCGCGCCTTGTAGACACCGGTGGCGATCAGCACCGCATCGTGTCGCTCGCGCAGAGCGGCGAAGCTCTCGGCGCTGCCAACATCGCAGTTCAGGTGATACTGCACGCCGCCACGCTCCAGCAGATCGGCGCGGCGCGTGACCACTTCCTTCTCCAGCTTAAAGTTGGGAATCCCGTAGATCATCAGGCCGCCGACGCGGTCGTAACGGTCGTAGACGTGGACCTGGTAGCCCTTGCGGCGCAGCTGCTCAGCGGCGGCCAGACCGCCGGGTCCGGCGCCGATGATACCGACCGACTGCCGCCGCTCGCGCGCCGGCTTGACCGGCTGCACCCAGCCCTCTTCCCACGCGGTGTCGGTGATGTACTTCTCGACTGAGCCGATGGTTACGGTGCCGTGACCGGCCTGCTCGATGACGCAGTTGCCTTCGCAAAGACGGTCCTGCGGACAGATGCGTCCGCAGATTTCCGGAAAATTGTTGGTGGCCTGGGCGGTTTCGTAAGCCTCCTGCAACCGCCCCTCGGCGGTCAGCATCAGCCAGTCGGGGATGTTGTTGTGCAGCGGGCAGTGCACCTGGCAGAACGGCACGCCGCACTGGGAGCAGCGTCCAGCCTGGTTGGCGGCCGCCTCAGGATCGTACTCGTCGTAGATCTCACCGAAATCCCGGCGGCGCAACTCAGCGGCGCGCTTTTCCGGCATGGCGCGCGCGCGCTTGACGAACTGCAGCATTTTACTGGCCATAGGCTTCAACCCCAAATCTCTCACAGACCCGTTCCGCCGTTGGGTCGGACCGCCCCGGCGGGCTGCCGACGATCGGCGGTTGTCGCCCCGCCGCAACCCTAATGCTCTGGTTACATCCAGGCTTTGGGGCACCGTCGCGGGCGGTCGTCTATAGACCAAGAACCCGCAGTTTGCGAGGGGAAAAAACAATATAGGTCAGCAATAGTGACCTATCAACCATGCAGGTTCCTTACCATAGCAGATATTGGGGGGCTCTGCGAGAGGGTTTCGGAAAATTAGTCCCGAAGCGGAACTAATTTGCTGCATGGGATCGTTAATCAACTGGTGCTATAAGCCGCGTCGCCGCCCCTGGAACCGCCGCACTCGAGAAGCCCCCTTGTCGCTCTTGCATGTCGTTGTCCTGGCCATCGTCCAGGGAATTACCGAGTTCCTGCCGATTTCTTCCTCAGGCCATCTGGTGCTCACCTGGGAGGTCTTCGACGCCCTGAACATGACCGGCATCGAGCAAGCCGAGGCCGACCGACTGACCCTCGACATTGGCGTCCATGTCGGCACCCTGGCCGCAGTCTGTCTCTATGCCTGGCGGGAGGTCGGCCAGATGGCCGGCGGCGTGGCCCGCCTGGCGGTAGGCCGCTGGACGCCGGGTGCGCGCCTCGCCGCTCTGCTGGTGGTCGGCACTCTGCCGCTGGTCATCGTCGGCGGCCTTTTCAAAGACGATGTGACCGCCCACCTGCGCGATACCACCATCGTCGCCTGGGCGACCATCGGGTTCGGCATCCTGCTCTACATCGCCGACCGCAGCACCCTGACCTTCCGGCGCATCGAGCACATGACCTTTGGCGCGGGCCTGCTGATCGGGCTGGCGCAGGTGCTGGCCCTGCTGCCCGGCACCAGCCGCTCCGGCATCACCATGACCGCTGCGCGTTTCCTCGGTTTCGAGCGGGTGGAGGCGGCCCGCTTCTCGCTGCTGCTGGCGATCCCGGCGATCCTCGGCGCCGGCAGCCTGGCCGGCTACGATCTCTACAAGAGCGGCAACATGGTGCTCGGCACCGAAGCCGTGGTCGGCGCAGTGCTGGCCTTCGTGGTGGCGTTGATTTCGATCGTGCTGATGATCGGCTGGCTGAAGCGGGCGTCGTTCACGCCCTTCGTGGTCTACCGCATCCTGCTGGGTGCGGGCCTGCTCTTGTGGATCTACGGCGGCAGCGCCGCCTGAGTCCCATCAGGCTTTGGCACGGCTGCCGAAACGCCCGCCGTCGCGGTAGCGGTCCAGATAACTGGGGATCACCCCCTCGGCCGCCGTCGGCTCGATCCCCAGATCCTTCAGCGTCAGGGCGCCTGGCGACACCACGTTGTCATGGCGCAACAGCGTCACCTGGTCGCGGGTCAACGGCGGCACCGGCAGCAATTCCAGGAACGTCGCCTGCAGACGGGCGAGGCCGAAGGGCAGGCTCACCAGGCAGCGCTTCTTGCCGATGGTCCGGAGCAGCAGCCCCATCAACTCCTTGAAACTGTAAATCTTGGGGCCGCCCAGTTCATAGACCTTGCCGCGGCAGGCGGGGTCGTTCAGCGCCTTCATCACCGCGCGGGCGACATCGGCGACGTAGACCGGCTGAAAGCGGGTCTTGCCGCCCCCGATCAGCGGCAGCGCAGGGGAGAAGCGGGCCATTTCGGCGAAGCGGTTGAAAAAGCCGTCCTCGGGGCCGAACACCACGCTGGGCCGCAGGACGGTAGCGCCCGGAAAGGCAGCGCGCACCGCCGCCTCGCCAGCGCCCTTGGAGCGCGCATAGGCGGACTGTGATTCCGGTGAAGCGCCAATCGCGGAAACATGTACCAGCGACAGGACTCCAGCGGCCGAGGCCTCCTCGGCGATAATCTTGGCGCCTTCGGCCTGCACATCCTGGAAGCGCTGGCGGCCGCCCTCGAAGAGGATGCCGACCAGGTTGACCACGGCGTCGGCACCGGCGACCGCCGCGGCGACGGCCTCGCGGTCCTGCACCGGCACACACAGCGGCACGATCTGGCCGATGTCGCCCAGTGGCTTCAGAAAGGCGGCACGGGCGGGATGGCGCACTGCGACGCGGACGCGCCAGCCGTCTCGCGCCAGGCGCTGCACGACATAGCGGCCGAGAAAGCCGGAGCCCCCGAAAACCGTAACCACGCCACCGATCATCCGCTTTCCCCTCTGCCATTGGCACCGGCGGCCCGCCAGGGCCGCCCGCCTTGACCCACCTGGCTCAATCGGCCGATCGAAACCGGCCCGAACCCTCGGCCGATATATACAAAGCCTGGGTACAAGTTGACAGCCTCAATTGACCGCCTATGTTGGACTGCCGGTCGCCCAAGGGTGGCCGAAACTCTTGGATTTACCCACCCTCGAGCTCCCCTGTCCCGAACCTGACGACCGGAATACGCGCGTGGCCGCACCTGAAATCCACCTGCACAAAGGCGACCTGCCGGCCGGCCTAGACCTCGGCAAGGCCGTCGCCATTGACAGCGAGACCATGGGCCTGGACCTGGCCCGCGACCGCCTCTGCCTGCTTCAGCTTTCCGCCGGCGACGGCGTCTGCCATCTGGTGCAGTTCGCCCGGGGCGGACCCGGAAACGCTTACGACGCGCCGAACCTGAAGGCGTTGCTGGCCGACCCCGGGATCACCAAGATCTTCCACTTCGCGCGCTTCGACGTGGCCGCCATCCGCCGCTACCTGGGCGTGGACTGCGCCCCGGTCTATTGCACCAAGATCGCCTCCAAGCTGGTGCGCACCTACACCGACCGGCACGGCCTCAAGGACATCTGCCGCGAATTGCTGGGTGTCGAACTCTCCAAGCAGCAGCAGTCGTCGGACTGGGGGGCGGCGGAACTCAGCCAGGAACAGCTTGCCTACGCGGCCTCCGACGTCTTGTATCTGCACGACCTGCGCGCCAAATTGGATGTCATGCTGGAGCGCGAAGGCCGTGACGGCCTCGCCAAGGCCTGTTTCGACTTCCTGCCCACGCGCGCCGCGCTCGACATCGCCGGCTGGCAGGAACAGGACATCTTCGCCCACTGAGCCGCGGCTGCGCCGCCGCGGCCTTCCGGGCAGGCATTCGCCTTCGGCCGGCGGCCATTCGCCTTGCGGGACCTAGCCTTTTGGGGGTCTCATCGGGCTTTCAGAGCGTGGGGCCGCCTGTGCTAAGGTACGGCTGGATTCGCGAGCCACGCGGCTTCGGGGGATGACGCGCAGAGGTGGCACCGTATGACCGTTTAAGGTTCGGCCGTTTGGGGTTTGATCGGCTGTTGGGGTGCCTTGCAGCGCGTACCTGGTCGATTCCAGCGGCTGGTGCGGCGACGAGCGGCAGGCAACGCCAATCGATTGGGGCTTGTAGAGACAGATCGAGAGCATGAAAGCACAGTTGGACTCCGAAAGGGCAGCGCCAGGAGCAGATCTGCCCGGCAAGGATCTTGAGGTCGCGCGCCGTGTCCTCGACATGGAAGCCAAGGCGATCAGCACCCTGGCAAACCTGCTGGACGGCGCCTTCGTCGAGGCTGTGGAGCGCCTAGCCGCCGTCGAAGGCCGTGTCATCGTGACCGGGATGGGCAAGAGCGGCCATATCGCCCGCAAGATCGCCGCCACCCTGGCGTCGACCGGCACGCCGGCCCAGTTCGTCCACCCGGGCGAGGCGAGCCACGGCGACCTCGGCATGATCACCCCCAAGGACGCGGTCATCGCCCTGTCCAATTCCGGCAACACGCTGGAACTGAGCGACATCGTCACCTACGCCAAGCGATTTGCCATTCCGCTGGTGGCGATGACCGCGCGCTTGGACAGCGCGCTGGCCAAGGCCGCCGATATCGCCCTGATTCTGCCCTCGGCCGCTCAAGGCGCGCCGGAGGCCTGCGCGATCACCCAGGCGCCGACAACGTCCACCACGCTGATGCTGGCCCTCGGCGATGCCCTGGCGGTGGCCCTGCTGGAGCGCAAGAATTTCTCGCCCAGCGATTTTGAGGTGTTCCATCCGGGCGGCGCGCTGGGCAAGCGTCTGCTGCGGGTCGCCGATCTGATGCACGGCCCCGACGCGCTGCCCCTGTGCGGACCCGACACCCCGGTCTCCGAGGCGATCCTCATCATGACTGCCGGGCATTTCGGCTGCGTCGGCATCATCGACGGCAACCGCCGCCTGATCGGCATCATCACCGATGGCGACCTGCGCCGTCACATGAACCAGAACATCCTGGCCCTGAAGGCCGCCGACATCATGACGCCGAAGCCGCGCACCATCCGCGCCAATGCCCTGGCGGCCGAGGCGGTGGCCTTCATGAACACCTCGACGCCGCCCTTCCTCTGCGTCTTCGTGGTCGAGGAGGCCGGTCCAGCCGACCGGCCGGTCGGCATCCTGCACATGCACGACTGCCTGCGGGCCGGCGTGGTTTGAAGGATGCACGAACGCTAATGGCAGAAACCGCAGCCCATTCGACGATCCAGACGCCGGGTCCGGTCCGCGACGGCGCAAACGACCGCCAGAAGCCGCCGCCGCCGCGCCTCAGCGGGCGCAACAGCTACAGCCTCTTCGTCAGCTCGATGAAAGTACTGCTGCCGGCCCTGGCGGCGGGCTTGGTGCTGCTGGTCATCGCCTGGCCGCAGCTGATGCCGGACGTCAGTCGCTCCGGGCTCGATTTCGCCAAGATTGCGCGCGACCAGGCCAAGACGCTGAACATGCTGAACGCACGCTACAGCGGCGTCGACGAGAACAACCAGCCCTTCAACGTCGCCGCCGACCTGGCGACCCAGGCACCGGACGACGAGAACGTGGTGGAGCTGCAGCACCCCAAGGCCGACATCAAGACCACGGAGGGCGACCTGGTGGCGCTGACCGCGCGCGTGGGCCACTACCGCCGCGAAGAGGAGATCCTCGATCTCACGGGCACGGTGCACCTGACCCACGACAAGGGTTTCGACATCCTCACCGAAACGGCGACCATCAACTTGAACGACGGTTCGGCGGCGGGCGACATGCCGGTCAGCGGCCAGGGCCCGTCCGGCGAACTGCAGTCGGAAGGGTTCCGGCTCAGAGACCGCGGCCAGGTGATCGTGTTCACCGGCAAGAGCCGCCTGGTCATCTATCCGGAAGCAGAGGACGGCCTGCCGGGGGCGGGCGCGGAGCCGGACAGCACCGCTGCGCCTGGGACGGAGGCGACGCAATGAGCATGACAGCAGCCTTGCGTCCGGCGCTGGCCGCCGCTCTGTTCGGACTAGCCGCCCTGGCACCGGTGTCGGCCTCGGCGCAGACTGCCGCGCAGCTGCGCGAAAGCGATCAGCCGCTGGAGATCAACGCCGAAGAAGGCATCGAGTGGAATCGCAACGACAAGACCTACATCGCCCGCGGCAATGCGCGCGCGGCGAGCGGCGAGGTCGAGGTTCTTGCCGACACGCTGACCGCCTATTACCGCGAACCGGCTGAAGGGGAAGAAGGCGAAAGCGAGATCTTCCTGCTGGAGGCGACCGGCAACGTGCGCATCAACGCGCCGGAAGGCACTGTCTACGGCGACAAGGGGCAGTACAAGCTGGACGAACAGATCTTCGTGATGACGGGGGACGATCTGCGCCTGGTCAGCAAGGAAGACGTCGTGACGGCGCGCGACAGCCTTGAGTACTGGGAAGGCGAGCGCAAAGCCGTCGCGCGCGGCAAGGCCCACGCGACCCACGAAGACAAGCAGATCAAGGCCGACGTGCTGACGGCCAACTTCGAGGAAAATGCCGAGGGCGACCTCGAGGTGCGCCGCATCGACGCGGCCGGCAATGTCGAGATCCAGACCCTCAAGGAATACGCGCGTGGACGCGAGGGGACCTACTTCGTCGATCGCGAGTTGGCGACCTTGGCCGGCGACGTGAAAATCACCCAGGGCGAAAACCAGTTGGACGGCGACTACGCCGAGGTCAACATGGCGACGGGCGTCAGCCGCCTGCTCGGCGCGCCGCCGGGCAGCGTTGAGAAGCCCAAGCAGGTGAAGGCGCTGGTGCTGCCGCGCGCGAGCAAGGATAAGGCGCCCGCTGAGCAGGCGCCGGCACCGGCGGACGGCAACGGCGGATCCTGATCCACCCTGGAGACGACAGGGGAATGAGGCGACGCATGAGAAGATGGAGGCAGTGGGGGCGGTTTGGTCAGTGAGACGCGCAAGTCGGCGGTCGCGCCGCAGAAGGCCCGGCCGGCGCAACCGGCGGCCGTAACCGGCGAAGGTCCGCGCCTGGTGACGGATAATGCCGGCCTGATGGCGGTCAACATCGGCAAAAGCTTCAAGAAGCGCCCGGTGCTGCGCGGGGTCACCCTGTCGCTGGACCGCGGCGAGGCTGTCGGCCTGCTCGGCCCCAACGGCGCCGGCAAGACGACCTGCTTCTACATCGTCACCGGCCTCATCTCGCCCGACTACGGCTGGGTCACCCTGGATGGCCACGACATCACCGACATGCCGATGTACCGCCGTGCTCGCCTGGGCATCGGCTACCTGCCGCAGGAGGCCTCGATCTTCCGCGGCCTGACCGTGGAGCAGAACATCCGCGGCGTTCTGGAGGTTATCGAGCCGGTGCGCGAGAAGCGCGAGGTCACCCTGGAAAACCTGCTGGCGGAGTTTTCCATCACTCACTTGAGGCGCACACCGGCAGTGGCTCTTTCGGGCGGCGAGCGGCGCCGTGTCGAAATCGCCCGCGCCCTGGCCTCGCAGCCCAGCTTCATCCTTTTGGACGAGCCGCTGGCCGGCATCGATCCGATCGCCGTCGGCGACATCCGCGACCTGGTTTCCCACCTGAAGGACCGCGGCATCGGCGTGCTGATCACCGACCACAACGTGCGCGAAACCCTGGAAATCGTCGACCGCGCCTATATCATCCACGACGGCGTGGTGTTGATGGAGGGGGCGCCCGACGAGATCGTCGCCCATGAGGACGTACGCCGCGTTTACTTGGGTGAAAGGTTTAGCCTCTAAAAGGTTAAGGCTATGGCGGCGACACAAAGATTGGAACTGCGCCAGCGCCAATCTCTGGTCATGACGCCGCAGTTGCAGCAGGCGATCAAACTGTTGCAGCTTTCCAACCTGGAACTTGCGGCGGAAGTTGACCGAGAGCTCGAGCAAAATCCGCTGCTCGATCGCGACGAAGGCGCCAACGATACCCTGCTGGACAGTCCTTCGATGGACCAGCAGGCCGAAGCCGTTGACCCTACCTCGGAACGCGAAGTCGCAGATCCCGATACCGTACAGCGCTCGACCGCCGAGAACCTGCCGTCGTCCGCCGACGAGCCTCTGGATACCGACTACGAGAATGTCTACACCGGCGGCGCTGCATTCGAAGGCCCCGGCAGCGAGCCGGCCTTTTCGACGCGCGGCGCGGCGCCCAGCGGCGACGACGAGTTCTCGCTGGAACAGCGCCTTTCCGGCACCCTCACCCTGCGCCAGCACCTCTCCGAGCAGCTACAGATCGAGATTGCCGATCCGACCGACCGCGCGATCGGCGCCTGCCTGATCGACCAGCTGGACGACAACGGCTACGTGACCGGCGACCTCGTCGAGCTGGCCGGGCAGCTGGGCTGTCCCTTCGAGCGCCTGGAAGCCGTCCTGCACCTGCTCCAAGGATTCGAGCCGACCGGCATCTTCGCCCGCTCACTGGCCGAATGCCTGGCCCTGCAGCTGAAAGAGCGCGACCGCTACGACCCGGCCATGCAGGCGCTGGTCGAGAACCTGGAGCTGCTGGCCAAGGGCGACCATGCCAGGCTGCGCAAGCTTTGCGGCATCGACCAGGAGGACCTGGCCGAGATGATTGCTGAGATCAAGGCGCTGGACCCGCGCCCGGCACTCAGCTTCGAAGGCGAGGTGGCGCAGCCGGTGATCCCCGACGTGCTGATGCGCCCGGACCGGCAGGGTGGCTGGATCGTCGAACTGAACGCCGAGACCGTGCCGCGGGTCCTGGTGAACTCCGACTACTATGCCCAGATCACCAGCGCCGTGCGCTCCAAGAAGGAGCGCGAATACCTGAACGAGCGCCTGCAGTCGGCCAACTGGCTGGTCAAGGCCCTGCACCAGCGGGCGACGACAATCCTGAAGGTCGCCACCGAGCTGGTGCGCCAGCAGGACGCCTTCTTCCGCAAGGGCGTCGAGCACATGAAGCCGCTGACCCTGCGGGACATCGCCACCGAGATCGAGATGCATGAATCGACGGTG
This sequence comes from Pelagibius sp. 7325, assembly GCF_037652055.1. Lineage (NCBI taxonomy): Bacteria > Pseudomonadati > Pseudomonadota > Alphaproteobacteria > Rhodospirillales > Rhodovibrionaceae > Pelagibius > Pelagibius sp. 7325. Next base: position 1,119,572 of record NZ_JBBKAH010000002.1, on the reverse strand, counting down.
AGCCGAGTCACGTCCAACAAGTACATCGCCACCCCGCGCGGCACCTTTGAATTGAAGTACTTCTTCACCGCTTCCATCGCCGGGGCCAACGGCACCGCCCACTCGGCCGAGGCGGTACGCCATCGCATCAGGCTGCTGATAGATGCCGAGAGCAGCAAGGATATCCTGTCCGACGACACCATCGTCGAACTGCTGCGCAAGGATGGGGTAGATATCGCCCGGCGCACGGTGGCCAAGTACCGCGAAGCCATGAGAATTCCCTCCTCCGTGCAGCGCCGGCGCGAAAAGGCCGGATTGGTTAACCAGACTTAACCATCTGATTTTCCAGTAAATATATCGGCCGCTCTCACGTACATTAACCATGGGAGACAGCCTATTGACTTCACTTGGGGCCGTCTCTATGTTGCGCCCGCCGTGCCTATAGGGCATGCTGAGAGGGTGGTAAGCCACCTCGTTTCAATCCACAAAAGCGATTATGCAGCTCTCCGTTAAGGGAAAGCAGCTGGACGTCGGTGACGCGCTGCGAACGCACGTTGATGAAAGCCTTTCGCGTATTCTCGACAAGTATTTCGGGGATGCCTTGGAGGTTGCCGTAACGCTTTCGCGCGAGGCGCACCTGTATCGCGCCGTGATCTCTGCGCACGTGGGCCGCGGCATACAGATGGAGGCCCAGGGCGAGGCTAACGAGCCCTATCCCGCCTTCGACGCGGCAGCCGACCGCATGTCGAAGCGCCTGCGCCGCTACAAGCGCCGTCTGCGGGACCACAACAGCAAGACCGCCGAGGCGGCCCCTCTGCCCGCCCAGCAGTACATCCTGGCTGGCGAAGGCCCTGAGGAGAGTGAAGACGAGAGCAACGCGGACGGGCAGCCGGCCGTCGTTGCGGAGATGACAACGGAAATTCCGACGCTCACGGTTAGCGAGGCGGTCATGCGCATGGACCTGGCAAACCTGCCAGCCATGATGTTTCGCAACAGCGCCCATGGCGGCCTGAACATGATCTACCAGCGGAGCGACGGAAACATCGGCTGGATCGACCCGCGCGGAAACCGCGGTGAGTGATACCGGCTGGGGACCTAAGGTTGCTGATGGATATTTCTGATCTGATCTTACCGGAGAGCGTGGTCGCGAATCTTCGCGTCACCAGCAAGAAGCAAGCTCTCCAGGAACTGGCCAAGAAGGCAGCCGAGCTCACCGGACAGCCCGAACGGGCGTTGTTCGAAGTGCTCATGGAACGCGAGCGCCTGGGAACCACCGGTGTCGGCCACGGCATCGGCATCCCGCACGGCAAGCTGCCGGAGCTGGACCGCCTGTACGGCCTCTTCGCCCGCCTGGAGTCACCAATCGACTTCGACGCGATCGACGAGCAACCGGTCGACCTGATCTTCGTGCTGCTGGCACCGGAAACCGCCGGAGCGGACCATCTGAAGGCGCTGGCCCGGGTGTCGCGCCTGTTCCGCGACCGCGCGGTCTGCGAGAAGCTGCGCGGCACCGAGAGCGCCGAGGCGATTTACGCCCTCTTGACCCAGAGCCAGGCCAGCCACGCCGCCTAGAGCGGATCGCGATCCGCTGTGGGGCGGCAGGACCGCCGAATCGGAAGGGCCGCCTTCCCTGTGCGGGAAGCGGCCCTTGCCCTTGCTGGGTCTCCGGCGGGGTCAGTGCACGCTGAGCGGCTCCATGCCGTTCTGGCGCACCGCCACGAAGGCGACCTCGTAGTCGGTGAGTGCGGTAATGGTGGAGCCGTCGGCCGAGTGGATCACGAAGACCTCCTTGCCGTCTTGGCGCTCCTTCTTCACGTAGGCGACGTCGTCGATGCCGAGCATCAGGAAATCCTGCGGCGACAACTCGCTGTAGGTGACCTGCTGGTTCATATTAGTCCTCCGATCCAAAACCTTCGATGACCGATCCCTTGCCGTCTGTGCCATCCTGCGTCACGATCTTGATGGTGCGCACCTCAGGCTGGACGACCGGGCGTTCGAGCTCGATATGCAGCAATCCGCTTTCCAGCCGGGCGCCGGTGATCTCGATGCCTTCGGCCAGTACGAAGCTGCGCTGGAATTGCCGCGCCGCGATACCACGGTGCAGGTAGACTCGGTCGTGTTCGTCAGCCTGCTTGCCGCGGATGACCAACTGGCGATCCTCGATCTGCACGGAGAGGTCGTCGTCGGTGAATCCGGCCACAGCCAACGTGATGCGCAGCCGGTTTTCCCCGAGCTGCTCAACATTGTAAGGGGGGTAGCCTTCGGCCGTCTTGGAGATGCGGTCGATGGCCTGCTCGAACTGCTCGAAACCGAGCAGGAGCGGGCTGTTGAAAAGGGACAAGCGCGTCATCGAACGGATGCCTCCTCCTTCTTGAGCAAGGCTGCTTGTTACACGGATCCGGATACCCGCCTGGGCCCTCCGTCCGCCAGCGGCCCAAAAAGCGGCGCCGCCACTAGTTAAAATGGGGGCTCCCCGCCGCCCAATCAAGCGGGGGGCCGGAACCGCACGTTGAAGCGTTCCGGCCGCATAACGCCGAAATGCACGCTAGCGTCGGACGCGGCTCGCCGCGGTGCCGGCAAAGACCGGTTGCGGCGCCGGACGGCCCAAGAGGTAGCCCTGGCCCATGTGGACGCCGAGGCTGCGCAGTTTTGCCACTTGGTCGTCGAGTTCAACCATCTCGGCGATGGTCTTGATCTTGAGGTCGGCGCAGAGATCGCAAAGGTTGCGCAGCATCAGACCGTCACGGTCGGAGGTCAGCAGCCGGCGGGTGTAGGTGCCATCGATCTTCACGTAGTCGACCTCGAGCGCGCGCAGGTACTGGAAAGACGCGGCACCGGCACCGAAATCATCCAGGCACATGGAAAAGCCCTGACTCTTCATGGCGTTGAATACACGGGCGACACGTTCCAGGTCGTGCATGCGCGAGGATTCGGTGGCCTCGAAAAGCAGGCGGCCGGCCAAGCCACTGTGCTGGCGCAAGAGGCCCATAAGGGTGTCGACGAAGACGTCGTTCTGCAGCGACAGCCCCGAAAGATTGACCGCCAGATTCACCGGCGTGCTCGCGGCCCGCTCGGCCATGAAGGCGATGGCGCGCCGGCAGCAGGCGAGGTCGAAGTCCTGGATGAGGCCGACGTTCTCGGCAAAGACGATGGTCTGGTACGGCGATTCGCCGTGGGCGAAGCGGGTCAGCGCCTCGAAATGCGAGATCTCCCGGGATTCCAGGTCGACGATGGGCTGGAAAGCGAAATCGAACTTGTTGGCGGCAACCACCGCCTTGAAGGCGGTAATGCGGTCCTGGGTTTCCATCACCTGCTCGTGGAAGGAAACCGCCAGGCTGGCCACGCCGAGGCTGCCGGTGCCCTTCGAGGCCATCTTGTTGATGGTATAGACAAGGGCCTGGGCCGCTTCCTCGCTGGTGAGTTCCTCGCTGGAAGCGGTGACCGTGGCCTGCTCAACCTCCAGCCCGGCACCCTGGGGGTCGAAGGCGCGGGCCAGTTCGGCGAGTTGGCGGCGCACCTCGACACCGACGTCGGCGCCGGCCTCGTGGACGATGCTGAAGCGGTCTTCGGCGATGGCGCCGGCGGCGTCGGCGTCGATGGCACCGCTGCGCATGACGGTCCCGGCATCGGCGTAGAAGGCCTGCCAACGGTCGCTACCCAGGCGCTCGCGGAAGCCGGCGGCGCCGACGAACTCGATAAAGGTGATCTCGACGTCCTGGCCGGACGCGCGTGCCGCCTCCAGGGTCTCTACCGCAGCCTCCTCGAAGGCCTTGCGGCGCAGCAATCCGTTGTCGGTGCGTGACGCATCGGCACGCGCCGCCTTGGCAAGCCCGATGCTGGCGACCGTCAAGGTGCAGTAGATGACGTCCTCGTGGTCGGGAATACGGCAAGCGTTGAACACCACCCGCAGTGGCTTGCGCTGAGTGGCGGACAAGCCCGGCGGGTGGATCGACACCAGGATCGGGCCGCAGCGCTTGCCCGGCGTGAGGGCGCCGATCTTGGCGACCAGCAGCGAGCGGTCCTCCTCGGCAAAGATCTCCAGCCAGCCCTGGCCGATCACCGCCTTGGGCGGGCCGCCAAGCAGCTGGTTGGTGGCGCCCACGGCATAGCGGATCAGGCTGTCGTCGCCGATCTCGAGCAGCAGGTCCGAGGCGGCGAAGGCAAAGGCAAGGAAGCGGTCGCGCTGCTCGCGCAACTGCTCGGCCTCGCTCAGAACCACATCGACTTCGCGGTTTTCCTTGGCCTGGACCATCCCCTGCCTTTCCGTGACCTACCGCAGAGCCCCCTAGGTGACCGAACAAACGGTGATCGAGGAAAGCGGGCGGAATCGTCGAAAACTCTAGCCGAATACCCTTAGGGCTTGCTTAAGAGGCGCCCTTAGGGAAAGCATTCTTTAACCAACAAACCTCGCAGCGGCTTGACGAATCAAGCCTCTTCCTGGGTCGAGATGAAACGCAGGCGGTCACCGCGCAACTCCACCGCGCTGAGCCGACCACTGGCGAACACCCCGCTGTCGACGCCGATGCGGTGGGGAAGCGCCGTCGGCCCTTCCGGTGTGTGACCGTGCACCACGGTGACCGGGTGCGGCCAGTCGCGGCCGCTGAGAAAGGGTTCGCGGATCCACAGCAGATCCTGTTCGGTTTGCGCCCCAAGCGGCCGTTCCGGGCTGATCCCGGCATGAACGAAGAGGTAGTCGCCGATGCGATGCTGCAGGGCGAGCCCCTGCAGGAAGGCGAGCCGTTCCCCTCCCAGGCTGTCCGCAAGCGCCGCTGCCAGCTCGGCCGGCTCCTCGATGCGCGCGTCTGGGGCCAGGGTTTTCAGCGTCTCCTCGCCGCCGAAGCGCCACCAGTTGAGCAGGCGCGGTAGGCTGAGGTCCTCGCCGGTCGCCGCCTCGATCAGATAGACCTCGTGGTTGCCGATCAGGCGGATCTCCTCGACATCGGGCAGGCCGAGCCCGGCGGCCACGAGGTCGAGGGCCTGCAGTGGCTGCCAACCACGATCGACGTAGTCGCCCAGCCACACCACGGATACCTGCCCCGCCGCCTGCGACTCGGCCAGTTCGAGGGCAATGATGCCAGCAATGCGTTCATGCAGGGCCCAGAGATGGTCAGCATGGGCATGCACGTCGCCGATGGCAAAGACCGCGCGCCCGGCGTCCAGCGGACGCGGCGCTGGCTGCCAGTGCGTGGTTTCAGCGACGATGCGCGACATGCTCTCTCCGGCGAAGAATGGCCCTCAGTCTAACCGAGCGGCTCGCCGAAACGAAATGGGCGTCAAAGGGAGGCCTGCAAGAGAAAGGCCGGCACCGCGGGTAGCGGTGCCGGCCGGCAAGTTACAGGCCCCAGGTTACAGGCCCCAAGCGAAAGGGCCGGGCCCATAGGGAGGCTTTCGGAGAACGCCTGTCCCCCGCAGGCCGCGGGGAACGAAACGGACCTAGTCCGTATAAACGGCAGTATCGGCCTTCACCGCGCCGCCGACCAATAGCACCTTGGTCGCATCACCGGTGATGCCGAAGTCGTTGTCATTGATGAGGGCCATGGTGCCGTCACCCAGAAAAGCTATGCCTTCCAACTTTACCGGCGCCTCCGGAAAATCGCGCGCCGTGTCGAAACGCAGCGTCTTGGCGAGCGGCGTGACGCCGGTGCCGGCAAGGTCGTTGCTGAGCTCCAGGCTGGGACTGGTCGCCGCATCGTCCCACTTGCTGGAAAGGATATTGGTGGCACCGGCCAGCGAGACTTCGTGCAGCTTGGTGGTGGCGTCAGTGCGCTCCAGCACCAGCAGGCGGTCGGGGCCGATCGCCGCCATCTCGGAGATGCGCGGCGCGTTCTGCTTGTCGGAAGGATCCAGCGCGAAGCTCTGCGGATCGTCCAACTGGTAGACGTACTCGCCGACCAGCCGGGCGCTGTCACGCTCCATCTTGAACAGGCGTGTGTTCTTCGCCTGCGCGTAGGCCTTGGCATCGGGATTGGCGAGCGGGTTCTGCAGGATGAAGTAGAGGAACTTCTCGTCCGGCGAGACGGCCATGGATTCGATGCCGCGATTGGCCTGGCGCTTCGAGAGGATGGCAGGCAGGCCGCCGACAATCTCAGTGTCTGCGTCCTTGTAGTCGGCGACGGCATCGGCCGGCACGATGCGCTTCACGATGCGCCCGTCGGGTGCCACGTGCAGCACCGAGGGGCCCATCTCCTCACCCATCCAGAAGCTGCCGTCGGAGAGTTTCACCAGGCCCTCGGCGTCGACGGTATTGGGATCGTAGGCAAGCTTGTTGCCCTGCGCGTCGAGGCCCTGGTCCGTCTTGGCGACGCTCTGCGGGTTCAGCAGGCCCGTAATGGCGCGGCCCGAGGCGGTCTTCAGGGAGATCACGTCCTTCACCGCGAAAGTGCCGCTGGCCGGGTCGAGCTCCAAACGGTAGATCGACGGCGTATAGTCCGGTGTCGGGTAGAAGCGGGCGCCCTTCACGTCCGTGCACAGCGCCTGGCTTGCTTCACCCATGATCGTCTTGGCGTCCCCGCAGGTGAAGTTCGGGCCGCGGTCGGAGGCGACATAGATGACGTTGGCCGGGTCACCCGGATGACGGAAGGCGGCAGAGCCTAGGCCGATGGTGAAGGCTGACGTCTTTCCGCCCGGGTAGGTCACCGTGCGCCAGGTGGCAAGCGGATCGTTGGTAACCAGCAGTTTCATATCCATGGCGAAGGCGGAAGCCGCCGGGCCGAAGGCGATCAGCCCGGCCAGCACAAGCGCGCGTCGGTTCATCGTGAAATCCCCTATCCAAAATACGCGAGAAGAAGCGGCGCGGAAGGACTCCGTGCGTCTTCGCGAGGCTAGGTGCCGGCGATGTCCGGCGCGTGACGCTTGAGATAAGGATTTGTGACAGCCCCGGAGGTCAGGGTCAGGGGCCAAGCCCCCGTGTCAGCCGTTGCGCGGACGTTTTGGCCGCCACCCCGACGCACCGTCGGGGATTGTCGAGGACGCCTCATAGACATGGGTGGCCATCGGCCAACGCGACCTTCTTGCCGCCCGCAGCGGCCTGCCGATCCGATTGAGCCAGATCGACGGGCGACCGCGCAGGCAGAACCTAGCAGACTGCCGGCGGCTCGCCGTGACGCCGACAGAGCCGGCGTGCACCAACGCGGATTGCGATGCGGGCTGCCTTGACGGAATCGTTGTGGGCATCTGGCGTCCATAGGTTGCGAGCCACTGGCGTTTCGCTTCGGCATAACGCTCGCCTAGCCTCGCCGCCCGCCCCGGCTCGATCAGTGAATCGGCCAGGGCGAAGGTCTCGGTCTCTTCGCTGCTGCAACGGCGCTCCAGGACAGACGCCAGACGGGCAAAGTCAGTCAGCCAGGACGCCGTGCAGAACTCCCTGTCCGCGAGGGCGTCGAGCAGCATGACAGTCTCATCATGTGCTACGACACTGCGCTGCACCAGTGTGCGGCCATCGGGGAATGCGAGGAGATCGGCATAGAAAGTCTGCTCTTCGGCAGCGGCACTTGACTCCACCGCATCACAGAGCTCATCGAACAGGCTTTGCATCTCGCAACTGCCGTCCGCAGTCTCCAGGATGCGCGTCGCCAACTCGTGCTGCCCGCGACGATCAGCCTTCATGCATTCGTAGATGTTCACGGCTCGCCTACCTCGCTTTCACCATCAGCATCCGGGCGCTACGCCCCTCAGCACAAAGGATAACGCTCCTCGGGGAACTCGGTTCCGCGATACCGCGAAGCCTTGCCGTCCCCAGGCAGGAAGCATCAGAGCATGACGGGATCACCGCGTCCGTGAGTTTTCCCACACCCTCCGGCAGGACGCGTCGCGCGGACCTATTGCCGGGAGATCTGGTCGTGTCGAGCCTGTATTTCCGCGGGCCATCGGCTCTTTATATAAGACAGCACGGCCCAGATCTCGGCGTCGCTCAGCGTGCCCTCGTAGGCCGGCATATCGCTTTGATAGCCGCCACCGACGATGGCCGCCGGGCCATACTTGGTGAGCGCGAAGAGCTGAGCGTCGGGATGGTGCCAGGTGTGGCCGCTCGCGTCGTGCGGCGGCGCCGGCAGCCGGCCGTTCGGCAGGCGCTGGCGCCAGTCGGCCTGACCCTCGAGTTGCGACCCATGGCAGGCGGCGCAGTTGTCAGCGTACAGCCGTTCTCCCAGCGCCACCTTCGTGCGGTTGTGCGGATCGATGCCCGCGGCGGCGCCGCTGCCGGTGAACATATAATACGCCCCGGCGCCGCCGGCGATCAGCAGCGCCAATCCGACGATGAGCCAGCTCGGTTTCTTCGCCATCTTCCTATCCGCCGCTTCATCCGGGCCGGGCAGACTCCCCCTTCCAGTAGGGGCAAAGTCAAGTCGCGCGCATTACGCCAGGACTTAATTAGGCCAAGGCCTCCAGAATCGCCTGGCCGCAGCCGCGGGTGTCGGCCGTGCCGCCGAGGTCGCGGGTGCGCGCCTTGGGGTCGACCAGCACGCTTTCGATGGCGGTCTCCAGTTCCCTGGCAGCGGCTTCCTCGCCCAGGTGGTCGAGCATCATCGCGGCGGTCCACACCGCGGCCACCGGGTTGGCGATGCCCTTGCCGGCAATGTCCGGCGCCGAGCCATGCACGGGCTCGAAGAGGGAGGGGAACTCGCGCGGCGGATTGAGATTGGCCGCCGGCGCGATGCCGATCGAACCGGCAATCGCCGGGCCGAGGTCGGAAAGGATGTCGCCGAAGAGATTGGAGGCGACGACCACATCGAACCAGTCCGGATGCTGCACGAAGTGCGCGGTCAAGATGTCGATGTGGAACTGCGCGGTCTTCACAGCGGGGTAGTTCTTCGCCATGGCCGCGAACCGCTCGTCCCAGTAGGGCATGGTGTGGACGATGCCGTTGGACTTGGTGGCGGAGGTCACGTGCTTGCGCTTCCTCTTTTCCGCCAGGTCGAAGGCGTACTTCAGAATGCGGTCGGTGCCGCGGCGCGTGAACACCGAAAGCTGGGAGGCCATCTCCTGATCGGTGCCGCCATAGGAGCGCCCGCCGATGTCGGAGTACTCGCCCTCCACGTTCTCGCGTACCACGATGAAGTCGATGTCCTCGGGACCTCGTCCAGCCAGGGGCGAGGTCATGCCCTTCAGCAGGCGCACCGGCCGCACGTTGGCGTAGAGATCGAGCTCGCGGCGCAGCGGAATGAGCAGGCCCCAGAGGGAGACATGGTCGGCCACGCCGGGAAAGCCGACGGCGCCCAGGTAGATCGCGTCGAATTCCTTCACCTGGGCGATGCCGTCCTCCGGCATCATGCGTCCGGTCTCGGCATAGCGCTCGCACGACCAGTCGAACTCTTCCCATTCGATCGCAAAGCCGTGCCGGCCGGCCACCGCCTCGGCGGCGCGCTGGCCCTCGGGGATCACTTCCTTACCGATGCCGTCGCCGGGGATGACGGCGATGCGGTACTTTTTCTGGGCCACGCGAAACCTCCCTGCTGTGTCGTTGCTTGCCTTGGCGTTGGATGCCTCGAATAGGGCAAAGCCCGTCTTTGGGCAAGATCGTGGGACCCAGAAAGCAAAAAACCCCCGGCCGCTGGGCCGGGGGTTTTGGAAACTGGTGGAGCCGGACGGAATCGAACCGACGACCTCTACAATGCCATTGTAGCGCTCTCCCAACTGAGCTACGGCCCCATGGGAACCGCCGGCGCCTCAAAAAACGTCGCCCGGCGGCGTGATGCGGGAAATTAGGTATCCCGCCGGATCAAGGCAAGGAAAAATTCGCGGGGATTCGATGTCCCTTCAAGCCCCCGGAACCTTCGCCTGCCGGAACGCCCTCCCCGCCCAACCTTGACGGCAGGACGGGCGGAGTATCCGCGAGAAGGATTACCCCAAGCCTAACGCGGCAGCGCAGAAAAGGCTTTGGATCCCCGCAGCCTCAGGTTTCGTCCTCTCCCTCGACCACGACGGCCACGTCGTCGTCGCCCAGGTCCTCGGTGTCCTCGATGAAGTCGTCGTCATCGGAATCGCCGACAGCGGCATCGGCCTCGTCATCCTCGATCTCGAAATCGTCGTCGACATCCTCGCCATCCTCGTCATTCGCCGGCGCAGCCTTGGGCTTCTTCGGCTTCGGCGCGGGCTCCGGCTTCGGGGCGCTACGCGGGCGGCGCGACTTCAGCAGTGCCTCCGGGTCGAATTCGGCGCCACAGGAGGGGCAGATGATCGGTGACTTCTGCAGGTCGTAGAACTTGGCGCTACAGCTCTGACAGATGCGCTTGGTTCCCCACTTCGGATTTGCCACCAGCGCGTACCTCCAAAGGTCTTGCGGTTTTAGGGAAGGAACTCAGGGACTGGGCGTCGCAATTGCCATGATCGTGCATCGCTGTCAAAAGGTAATTGCGGCTCTGCAGCCGCCCGGAAAGCCCGGGGACAGGCACGCGATGGCACCGCCGGCACAGAGGGCATTGCAGACGCCCCCACCGGCCCGGTAGAACCGGGCCAAGAAACGCTAATTCCGGCTGCCCATAGCCGCCAACCAGGAAAGCCGACCCACCGTGAACTCCTCGTCAGGTACGCCCATGGCCGGACACCCCATGACCGGCCGGCCCAGCGGGGCGCTTTCGGGCTCCGTGCGCCTGCCCGGCGACAAGTCCATTTCGCACCGGGCGTTGATGTTCGGCGCCCTGGCGGTCGGCGAAACGACCATCGACGGCCTGCTGGAGGGCGAGGACGTGCTGCGCACCGCCGCTGCCATGCGGGCGTTGGGAGCCGAGATAGAGCGAGATGCAAAGGGATGCTGGCGTGTCTGGGGACGTGGAATCGGCGCGCTGGCGGAGCCGGACGATGTGCTGGATATGGGCAACTCCGGCACCGGCGCGCGCTTGCTGCTGGGCATCCTGGCGAGCCATCCGCTGACCGCCGTCCTGACCGGCGATGCCTCGCTGCGCCGCCGTCCCATGGCGCGCGTCACAGAACCGCTGTCGACCTCCGGCGCCGTCTTCATCGCCCGCGAGGGCGGGCGTTTGCCGCTGACGGTGATCGGTGCGCGCGACCCGCTGCCGCTCGACTACCGCCTGCCGGTACCGTCGGCTCAGGTGAAATCGGCGGTGCTGCTGGCCGGTCTCAATGCCCCCGGCGAGACCCGCGTGGTCGAGCGCGAGGCGACGCGCGACCACAGCGAGCGCATGCTGCGCCACTTTGGCGCCGACATCGTGATCCGTGAGATCGATGACGAAGGCCATCGGGCACAGGAAATCCTGCTGACCGGCCAGCCGGAACTGACCGGCCGTCATGTGCAGGTGCCGGCCGATCCTTCCTCGGCCGCTTTCCCGCTGGTCGCGGCCCTGCTGTTGCCCGGCTCCGAGGTGCGCCTGAAAGCGGTCGGCATGAACCCGCAGCGCAGCGGCCTGATCACGACCCTGCAGGAGATGGGCGGCGACATCACCATCGAGAACGCCCGCGAGGAAGGTGGCGAGCCGATTGCCGACCTGGTGGTACGCGGCAGCCGTCTGAAAGGCGTCGCAGTGCCGGCCGGGCGGGCACCCTCGATGATCGACGAGTACCCAATTCTCGCCATGGCCGCCGCCGCCGCCGAGGGACGCACGGTCATGCACGGCCTGGGCGAGTTGCGCGTGAAGGAGAGCGACCGCCTCGCCGCCGTCGCCCGCGGCCTCGCGCTGTGCGGCGTCGAGGTGACGGAGCAGCCGGAGACCCTGACCGTCACCGGCTGCGGCGGCCGCCCGCCGGGCGGTAACAACCAGGCCATCGCGACCGAACTGGACCACCGCATTGCCATGAGCTTCCTGGTCCTTGGCCTTGCGGCCGAGCGGCCGGTCCTGATCGACGACATGACACCGGTGGCGACCTCGTTTCCCGACTTCGCCGGGCTGATGCGGGGCCTGGGCGCGGAGATCGCCGAGCCGTGATTATCGCCCCATGATTATCGCTGTCGACGGACCGGTGGCCGCCGGCAAGGGCACTCTGGCCCGCCGCCTGGCCGCCGCGCTGGACTACGCCTATCTGGACACCGGGTCCATCTACCGCGCCGTGGCCGCCAAGATCCTGGCCGCCGGCGGCGATGCGGAGAACCCGGAGACCGCCACGGCGGCGGCCCGGGCCCTGGAGCCCATCGACCTGGAGCGCGATGACCTGCGCCTGGAAACGGTCAGCCAGGCAGCCTCCAAGGTGGCGGCGATTCCTTCCGTCAGGGCCGCCCTGCTCGACTTCCAGCGGGACTTCGCGGACCGCCCGCCGGGGCGGAGAAACGGGGCGGTGCTGGACGGCCGGGACATCGGCACCGTGGTCTGCCCCGAGGCAAATGTGAAATTTTTCCTGACCGCTTCGGTGGAGGCGCGGGCCGCCAGGCGCCATAAAGAGTTGATCGAACGGGGCGAGGAGAGTATATACGCCCGCGTTTTGCAGGATCTGCGCGAGAGGGATGCGCGCGACAGCGGGCGGGCGACCGCCCCCTTGAGGGCCGCAGAGGACGCGGTCCGGCTTGATACGAGCAGCATGGATGCCGATCAGGCCTTCGCAGTCGCCATGGCGGAAATCGCCCGGCGCCGCGACTAAGGGACCGGTTTTTCAGGAATTTTGGCGATGCCACGGGCCGCGAGCCCCAGGACGCCGCATTTCCTGATTGCGTAGGTCCGGCAAGACGAACCGCCCGGGATGGTCCCGGGAAGACCGGCGGCAAACCGCCCGGCCTGGATAGTGCACGAACGAAAGGACTACCGACTATGGCTGAAGCAGCCACCAGCACCGCCCCTGTGAAAGAGAGCTTTGCCGCTCTCCTCGATGAATCCCTCGGCACTGAAGACGGACTCGAAGGCAAGGTCCTCCGCGGCATCATCATCGCCATCGACGGCGACACCGCCGTTGTCGATGTCGGCTTGAAGTCGGAAGGGCGCGTGGCCCTGAAGGAATTCGCCGAGGCCGGTCAGATGCCTGAGCTGAAGGCGGGCGACGAAGTCGAAGTCTACCTCGAGCGCATGGAGAACAAGAACGGCGAGGCGATGCTGAGCCGTGAAAAGGCCAAGCGCGAGGAAGCCTGGACGCAGCTGGCCAAGGCCTTCAACAGCAACGAGCGCGTCACCGGCGTCATTTTCGGCCGCGTGAAAGGCGGCTTCACCGTCGATCTCTCCGGCGCCGTGGCCTTCCTGCCGGGCAGCCAGGTCGACATCCGCCCGGTGCGCGATGTCAGCCCTCTGATGGGTACCCCGCAGCCCTTCCAGATCCTCAAGATGGACCGCTCGCGCGGCAACATCGTGGTCTCGCGCCGCGCCGTCCTGGAAGAGACCCGCGCCGAGCAGCGTTCGGAGCTGGTGGCCAACCTGAAGGAAGGCCAGGTTCTGACCGGCGTGGTGAAGAACATCACCGACTACGGTGCCTTCGTGGACCTGGGCGGCGTCGACGGCCTGCTGCACGTCACCGATATTTCCTGGAAGCGCATCAACCACCCGACCGAGGTGCTGTCCATCGGCCAGCAGGTCCAGGTCCAGGTGATCCGCTTCAATCCGGAGACCCAGCGCATCAGCCTGGGCATGAAGCAGCTGGAAGCCGACCCCTGGGAGGGTGTGGCCGCCAAGTACCCGGTCGGCACGAAGTTCACCGGCCGCGTCACCAACATCACCGACTACGGCGCCTTCGTGGAGCTGGAAGCCGGCATCGAAGGTCTCGTCCACGTCTCCGAGATGAGCTGGACCAAGAAGAACGTCCATCCGGGTAAGATCGTCTCCACCTCCCAGGAGGTCGAGGTCATGATCCTGGACGTCGACGAGCAGAAGCGGCGTATCAGCCTGGGCCTGAAGCAGTGCGGCAACAACCCGTGGGAGGCCTTCCTGGCCAACTATCCGGTCGGCAGCGAGCTGGAAGGCGAGATCAAGAACATCACCGAGTTCGGGCTGTTCGTCGGCATGCCCGGCGAGATCGACGGCATGGTTCACCTGTCCGACCTGGACTGGAACCTGTCCGGCGAGGAAGCGGCCAAGCAGTACAACAAGGGTGACATGGTCAAGGTCAAGGTGCTGGACGTCGACGTCGACAAGGAGCGCGTCAGCCTCGGCATCAAGCAGCTGGGCGAGGATCCCTTCGCCGGCTCGACCGAGAAGCTGCGCAAGGGCGACGTGGTGACCTGCACCGTGCATCAGGTGACCGAAAACGGCATCGAGGTGCAGGTGGGCGACGGCGCCATCGGTTTCATCCGCAAGGCCGAACTGTCGCGCGACCGCAGCGAGCAGAACCCGACCCGCTTTGCGGTGGGCGAGAAGGTCGATGCGCGCATCACCGCCATCGACCCCAAGACCCGCAAGATCTCGCTGTCGATCAAGCAGCGCGAGATCGCCGAGGAGAAGGAAGCCGTGGCCGAGTACGGCTCCACGGAGTCCGGTGCCAGCCTGGGTGACATCCTGGGAGCCGCCATCTCCGAAGCCGCGCGCAAGCGCGATAGGGGCGACGGCGAAGAGGACTGATCCGCTCCGTCGAGATCCGTTACGAACGGCCCGCCGAACCCTCGGCGGGCCGTTTTCTTTTGCGCCATAGCCCTTTGCAGCGCTGAAGGGGCCCGCTGAAGCCCGTGAAAACGCAAAGAATCCACGCCTCTCCGCCATTTTTCTGCGCCCGGGCCTTCATCGGGACATTCATCGAAAAAACGTTTGTTCTGAAAGGCTTATCCTTGACGCCCGCAGATTCCTCTGGCAACGTTTCCCCTACTTGCGACAGGGTTAACTCCCGGCCGCATGAATAAGCAGGGCGGTGCGTACACCGGAGCGGGGGGAGTGCCTTACGGGGTTCTCCGTAATGCAAAGCGAATAACCGGCGGCGCCCGTGATCTGCGGGAGGTAAACGGGATGGGGACTCCGGCCGCTTCGCGGGTCGGGAGGGGATGACGTCGCTATGACCAAATCGGAACTGATCCAACACATCGCGGATCTCAATCCGCATCTGTACCACCGTGACGTGGAGCGCATCGTCACGACGATCTTCGACGAAATCAGCGAGGCGCTGGCCAGGGGAGACCGGGTCGAACTGCGCGGTTTCGGCGCTTTTTCCGTGAAGCGCCGCGAGGCGCGGGTCGGCCGCAACCCGCGTACAGGTGCCGCAGTCAGCGTGTCGGAGAAGCATGTACCCTTCTTCAAAACCGGCAAGCAGCTGCGCGAGCGCCTGAACAGCCGCTGAATCGTCTCGTCGCCGGCGGACCACGGGGTTGGCAGGTCAGGCCCGCCGCCTAGGAATCGTGACGACAGGCCTCGCGGGACGGCGGCGATTGGGCTAGACTCGGCGCATCCCAGCGTCCCCAAGTCCCTGGGGACCATCGTCCGCAAGCAAGCAACTGGCGTCGCCCGTGCACTTCGTCTACTGGATCGTCACCTTCCTGTTCCTCATCGTCTTCGTGACTTTCACGGCGGCCAACCGGCATGACGTGGCCATCGACTTCTGGCCCTTCGAATACCAGCTGAGCCTGCCAGTCGCCCTGGTCCTGCTGGGCAGCCTGTTGAGCGGTTTCGTGGTTGGCGCCTTCCTCATGTGGCTGCGCGTCGGCGCTGCACGTGCGCGTGCCCGCCGTGCCGAGCAGCGCGCCACAATCCTGGAGCGCGAGGTGGTCGAACTGAGGCGCAGCGCCGCCAGCCAGCGCAGCCCCGGCACGCCCCCGCCGTCGCCCCCTTCCACGAGCGGGCTCAAAGCCATTTCCGGCGGCCACTGACCGGAGGTGGCGGTCTGATGCGCATCATTTCCGCCGCGGAGGTCGAGGCCGCCCTCGACTATCCCTCGCTCGTCGAGCGCCTGCGCCAGGCGTTCCGTCGCGACATTGCCGTGCCGGTCCGCCACCACCACGATGTCGAGGTAACCGGCGGCAGCACGGCAACGCTGCTCCTGATGCCGGCCTGGCAGGTCGACCGCCACATCGGCGTGAAGATGGTGACGGTGTTTCCCGACAACGCGGAAAAGAGTCTGCCGGCGGTGATGGGCATCTACGTCCTGGTCGATGGCAAGAACGGCTCGCCACTGGCGCTTATCGACGGGCCGACCCTGACGGTGAAGCGGACCGCCGCCGCCTCGGCACTGGCCTCCAGCTATCTCGCGCGGCCGGATGCCGAGCGCCTGCTGATGGTCGGCACCGGCGCGCTGGCGCCGCAGCTCATCGTCGCCCACGCTGCCGTGCGGCCGATCTGCAATGTCCTCATCTGGGGCCGCAACCCGGAGAAGGCCAAGCGGCTGGCCAAGCAGATGAACCGACGCGACTTCCGCGTCGACTGGACCGACAACCTGGAGGAGGCCGCGCGCGGCGCCCATGTCA
Organism: Pelagibius sp. 7325; assembly: GCF_037652055.1. Classification (NCBI taxonomy): domain Bacteria; kingdom Pseudomonadati; phylum Pseudomonadota; class Alphaproteobacteria; order Rhodospirillales; family Rhodovibrionaceae; genus Pelagibius; species Pelagibius sp. 7325. The sequence goes on along the minus strand of NZ_JBBKAH010000002.1, from coordinate 1,103,347 downwards.
TTTCCTGCGCCACACTGTCGAAAGAGCCGCTGATCCGCGGCGATTGGCTGCAGCCCGGCCAGCACGTCGACCTGGTCGGCGCGTTCCGGCCGGACATGCGCGAAACCGACGACGCCGTCATGCGGCGCGCCCGCGTCTTCGTCGACACCCGCGCCGGGGCGACGAAGGAGGGCGGCGACATCGTGCAGGCCGTGGACTCGGGCGCCCTGTCGCTGGACGATATCGCCGGCGACCTTCTGGAACTGACCCGCGGCGAGCGCAGCGGGCGGCGCTTCTACGACCAGATCACCCTGTTCAAGTCTGTCGGCACGGCGATCGAAGACCTCGCTGCCGCCCAGCTCGTCTGCGAAAGGTACTGACCTTGCGAGTCCTCATCGTCGGTGCCGGCGTCATGGGCCTGGCGGCGGCCGAGGCCCTCGCCACTGCCGGCCACCAGGTCGTCGTCTTCGAGCAGGGCGGGATACCCAACGATCTCGCCTCCTCCACCGATCAACACCGCCTGATCCGTTATCCCTATGGGGACCAGGACGGCTACGCGGCCATGGTGGCGCCCGCTTATGCCGCCTGGGCGCGCCTGTGGCAGCGGCTTGGGCGCAGCCACTACGTGCCGACCGGCACCCTCGCGATCAGCCGCGAAACCCCCGGTGGGGACAACGAGACCTGGATCGACCGCTCCGCCGCGGGACTGGCGCGCCTCGGCGTGGTCCACGAATGGCTGGATGCCGAGGCACTGGCCCGGCGCTTTCCGCTGCTGAACCACCAGCCGGGCGACCGCGGCCTCTATCTGGAAAGCGGCGGCATTTTGCGGGCCAAGCCGATTCTGCAGAGCCTCGCCGCCCGCGTCGCCGCCCAGGGCGGCAGCCTCAACACCCGCCGCCGGGTCACCGCAATCGATACCGAGGCCGCCACCGTTACCCTCGCCGGCGGCGGCACCGTCAGTGGCGATCTGGTGGTTGTCACCGCCGGACCCTGGCTTCCCGATCTGTTGGCGGACCTGCTGCCCGATCTGGCCGGCCGCATAACCCCCTCACGCCAGGCCTACGCCTATCTGCAGCCGCCGCCGGAATTGCAGGACGCCTGGGCACGCCATCCCATGCTGCTGGACATTGGTGCAGGCTCGGGCTCCGGCTTCTACCTGGTGCCTCCCGCGGCCGGCACCGGCATGAAGGTCGGCGACCATGGCTTCTCGCTCAGCGGCCACCCCGACCGCGAGCGCGACGGCCAGCCGGGCGACGTTGCCGAGGCTCTGGCCATGGCGGCCGAACACCTGGTCGATTTCGAGCGCTTCCAGGTCGAAAGCATCGGGACCTGCTTCTACACGGTGACGGCGGACGAGCGTTTCATCGCCGCCCCGCAGGGCGCCGCCTGGATTCTGACCGGCTTTTCCGGCCATGGCTTCAAGTTCGCTCCACTGATCGGCGAGGCTCTGAGCGAGGTGATTGCCGGGCGCCAGAGCGCCGACAGCTTCCGGGACTGGATTTCGGGGCGCCCGAGCGCTATGCAAGACGCGGCGCCGGCCGAGTGAGTTGTTTGGCGTCGGCCCGAGCGGCGGATTGATCCGACCGAAGGGCCCCGGCGCAGGGCAAGCCAAGGGCGAGCCAAGGGCAAGAAGGTCCCACGTCCATGAAAGTCATCATTATCGGGGGCGGCATCGTCGGCTTGTCGACGGCCTGGGCCCTGGCGCGCAGCGGCCACGAGGCGCTGCTGTTCGAGCAGGGACCGCTGCCGCACGAGGGTGGCGCCTCCTACGACCAGCACCGCCTGATCCGGTTGCCCTATTCGGATCAGCCAGGCTACTGCGCCATGACGGTCGACGCCCTGAAGGCGTGGCAGCGGATGTGGGACGACCTGGGGGAATCCCACTACGCCGAGGTCGGCAGCCTGGCGCTGTCCACCGAGGAGGGCGACTGGGCCGACCAGTCACGCCAGACCCTCGACCACCTGGGCCTCGATTATGAGACTCTGGACCACAAGCAGATCGAGGCGCTCTGCCCCTTCATGAAGGCGCCGGCGCAGGCCTGGGGCCTCTACAACACGACCGGCGGGGTGCTGTTCGCCTCGCGCATCGTCGACTCGCTGATCCGTGACCTGCGGCGACGCGGCGTCACCCTGCGCGACGAAAGCCGTGTGGTCGGCGTCGATCCCGCCGCTGGCGCCGTCACCCTGGCGAACGGCCGGCGCGAGACGGCGGAGGCCATCGTCGTCTGTGCCGGCGCCTGGACCGCCAAGCTGTTTCCCGAACTCGCGCGCCGCGCGGTGCCGCACCGCCAGGTGGTCGCCTACATGGAGCCGCCAGAGCGGCACGCAGCGAGCTGGGCCAAGGCGCCAGTCATGGTACATCTGCTGAACGAGGTCGACATTTATGCAGCACCGCCAGCCGGCGGGACCGAGCTGAAGTTCGGCTGCGGCCAGCACCGCCGCCCCGGCGATCCGGACCGGCTGGATCCGCTGCGGCCAAACGAGGCGGCCGAGGTTGCCTCCGCCTTCGCGCCGCTGCTGCGCGATTTCGACGACTACAAGGTGCTGCGCGGCCAGGTCTGCCCCTACGCGGTGTCGCCCGACGAACGCTTTGTGACTGAAAATAACGGGCCGATCCTGATGATCGGCGGCTGCAGCGGCCACATGTTCAAGTTCGGTGCGGTGATGGGCGAGCAGCTGGCCAGGACGGCGACCGGCGCGACCAACTTCAAGAGCTTCCGCCTCTGGGCCGAGGGCCGCCACCAGACCCTAACGCCTGAATAGATAGCAAGAAAGAGAACGCGACCATGGCCAGCAGCCCCGCCCTGAAACCACACGAACGCATCTTCGTCGGCCTCGACACACCGGACATCGACAAGGCCTCGCGTCTCGCCAAGGCGCTGATCGGTGCCGTCGGCGGCGTGAAGATCGGCAAGGAGCTGTTCACCGCCCAGGGCCCCGACGGGGTGCGCATGGCCGCCGGCGGCGCGCCGCTGTTCCTCGACCTGAAATTCCACGACATTCCCAACACCGTGGCTGGCGCCGTGCGCGCCGCCGTGCACCTCAGGCCCAAGATCCTCAACGTGCACGCCTCCGGCGGGCGCGCCATGATGACCGCCGCCGCCGAGGCGGCGCGCGAGGCCTCCGAGGATCTCGGCGTCGAACGCCCCAAGGTGATCGGCGTCACCGTGCTGACCAGCCTGGACGAGAAGGATCTGGAAGAGGTCGGCCAGAAGGGCCCGGCTAAGGACCAGGTAAAACGCCTGGCGCTGCTGGCCCAGGACAGCGGCCTCGACGGGGTGGTCTGCTCGGCCAAGGAAATCGCCCTGCTGCGCAAGGCCTGCGGGCCGGACTTCCTGCTGGTGGTGCCCGGTATCCGCCCGGCCTGGTCCGTGGCGGGCGACCAGAAGCGCATCATGACGCCGGAGGATGCCGTTGCCGCCGGCGCCGACCACCTCGTCATCGGCCGCCCGATCACCGCGGCGGAGGACCCCCTGGCCGCCGCTCGGCGCATCGCCGCCGACCTGGATGCAGCCGGGGTGACCGCGTAAGCGCATGACTCAACAGAACCAACCGCCGCAGCAGGCGGTGGCGACGCTGCCGATCCTCAACACGCTGATCGACGCTTTCGTCATCGCCTACGGCAACCCGCCGCTGCTGTTCCGCGCCGCCCTGGGCGGCCTGCTGCTGCTGGCGGCAACGACGATGGTCGCGCTGATCGTTCCGGCGAACGCTTTCACCCTGCTGCTGATGCTGCTGGCGCCCTGTGCCGCCTACACCCACTTCGGCGTCAACTGGTACCGTATTGTGCTGCTGGGACCCCAGGGAATGGTCCGGCCGGCGCTGCGCTGGGACCGGCGCCATTGGCGCTTCCTGGCGCTCGGCCTGCTGATCGGCGCGGCGCTGCTTATGCTCGGCGCCGTGATCACCATGATCGTGCCGCTGTCGGCGGCGCTGGTCGCGCTCGGCCTGCTCTACCTCGCCGCCCGCCTCAGCTTCATGTTTCCGGCAGCTGCAGTGGAGGAGTCCTACACTCTCGCCTTCGCCTGGCGCCACACCCAGGGCCAGGGGGGCATGCGCCTGACACTGCTGCTGCTGATCGCCGGCCTGCCGCTGTTCCTCGCCGTCGCCTACCTCGCCAGCATGCTCTTTGCCGCGGTCATCGGCATCTCGCTGTTCGACCTGGCGGCGCTGCAGCGAGGGGATGGGGGGCTCGCCGAAGGCGGTACGCCGCCGGAGATCTCGCCCATGGCCGCGCTGTCGCTGAAAATGGTCACCGAAGCGCTGACCATGGCGGTGATGGCCGTGCTCTACACCATCGTCGCGCTGGCCTTCCGCACCTGCACCGGCTGGGTACCGGCCGGCGGCGACCTGCCCGTGAGGCGGGGCAACAACGGCCCGGAGGACGGCGGCGACCGCCAGGGCTGAGCCCTTTCCCGTCTTTCACGTGGTCGAACTCAGGCCCCGCTGCTATCGTTCCGGTTGGATTTTATCGGCCGGTTGCCGCCGGCGCAGGAAGGTTTGGGAGAGCGAATGGCCGTCCTCGAGAACGCAGAAGCCGTCGTCCCCAAATTGCCGATCTGGCAAACGACCAAGGCTGCCTATCGCGACACCTTCGGCAACCTGGGCGTTGTTGCCACAGCTGCCGCGGTGCCATTCGGCCTTTCCGTACTGGTCGATATCGCGCTGCCAGAAGACGCCGCCGGTGCCGCCCTCGCGGTCATCCGACTTTTCCTGACCACCGCCGTCGTTGCGCTCTTCGAGATCGCCTGGCTCCGCCGGCTGCTGTTGGAGGAATCTACCGCGCGGCCGGGATTGGTGCCCCCCATCGGTCGGCGCTTCCGTGTCTTTGTCGGCTACAGCTTGCTGCTCACCGTGTTGTACGTCCCCGCGATCTTCTTCCAAGTCGTGCTGGTGGAGACAGCGCAAGCTTCGCCGGTGACCTTCGGCATCTTCATTTTCATCCTCTACGTCACCGCCAGTTACCTGATCGCCCGCTTCAGCTTCGTCGCCCCTTGGATCGCCCTGGATGCACCTCAGCGGCTTAGCGGGTCCTGGCATCGCACCCAGAGGAATGGACTGCGCATCCTGATCGCCTACTGCCTCACGGCCCTGCCTTTGGTGCTGTTGCTGGCCGTCTTCGGCGTCATCATCGCAGCCGTTTCCCCAGATTTGGCGGCGCAGATGGAGAACGGTGTCTCCGATGGTGGCGCATTCTGGTTTGTCGTGATCGGCGGCAACGCCCTGTTCTATCTCTACTACGCGCTAAGCTGTGCGGTACTGGCCCACGCTTTCTGCACACTCACGGGCTGGCGGCGCGACCGCCGCGAACTGCTGGAGCGCTTCGAGTGATCCAAGCGGAACCGCCATCCGGCGCCGTGGCGCCGCTGCCGCTGCTGCCGACTGTTTCGGAAGCCTATCGTCTCGTGTTCGGCAACTTGGGGACGTTGGCGAAGGTTACGGTGCTGCCGTTCGTCCTGCTATTTCTGATCACCGTGCTGGCCTCCCTGCTCGACACTTTTGAAGTCCGCCTGGTGTGGGAGTTCGGCGCCGAGTTGCCTTGGACTCTCATGGCGGTCGCCTGGTTGCGATTCCTCCTGCTGGGGCCGACCTCTGGTGACGTCGTGGTATTTCCACGGCTGGGGACACGGCATGGACGCTTCCTCATCTACGCGCTGCTGCTCTCGCTCATCAACCTGCCGCTGACGTTCTTCCACCACCTGTCGGGAGCACTAGGGCTCGACAACGCCGTGGCCACCCTCGCCTACTGGGTGCTGTTCATGCCGCTGTTCTACCTCAGCCTTCGCTTTGCTTTCGTATATGTCGCAACGGCGGTCGACGAGCCCTACAGCTTCGCCCATGCCTGGCGGCACACGCGCGGCATCTCCTTCACGCTCTTCGCCGCGATCGGACTGACCGTCGTCCTTCCCGCAGAAGGCATCGATTGGCTGCTCGGCCTTTTGAGCGACTCCGATTCCGGAACCTTCGCCGCCCTACTCCTATGGCATGCCAACATGTGGCTGGTGGAGGCGCTCTACCTCGCCTTCTGTGTTGTCGCATTTCGCACCTGCACCGGCTGGGTGCCGGCGCCGGCCCACGACCTTCTCCAGCGCTTCGACTGACCCGGTTGACTCCCGCTGCCCGAGCGGTGCTAATCCCGCCGGCATGACTGTCCAGGTGAAAATCTGCGGGATCTCGACGCCCGAGGCGATGACCGCCGCCGTGGAGGGCGGAGCCGCCTTCGTCGGGCTGGTGTTCTATCCTCCCTCGCCCCGCGCGGTGACGCCCGCCGAGGCGGCGCCGCTGGCTGCCCTGGTGCCGGCAGGGGTGGTGAAGACGGGCCTGCTGGTCGACGCCGACGACGACACCATCGCGGCCATCCTGAAGTCGGTATCCCTGGATCTGCTTCAACTGCACGGCTCCGAGAGCCCCGAGCGGGTAGGCGAGGTGAAGGCGCGCTTCGGGGTGCCGGTCATGAAGGTGGTGAAGCTGCGCCAGCCCGGCGACCGGGAGACCGTCCAACCTTTCCTGTCGGTTGCCGACCGCCTGCTGTTCGACGCCAAGCCGCCCGCCGACATGAAGAACGCCCTGCCGGGCGGCAACGCGGTGGCCTTCGACTGGTCGATCCTGGCCGGGACCACCTGGCCGCTGCCCTGGATGCTGGCCGGCGGCCTGACCCCCGAGAACGTGGCCCGCGCGGTCGACATTTCGGGGGCTGCGGCGGTCGATGTCTCGTCCGGGGTCGAGGATGCGCCAGGGGAGAAGAATCCCGCCAAAATCAGAGCCTTCCTGGACGCCTGCCGGGCACTTTAGCGGCCGCTGAAAGGCGGATTTCCGCGGCTTGCGGGCATTGCAGCGGCGGCCCTAATCGGGCAATCTCCGCCCACATAACCAAAAGTGACGCGAACAAGGACGATCGTCCCTCATGGAGACGCTGAACACCTACCGCGCCGGGCCCGATGAGGCCGGGCATTTCGGCATTTTCGGCGGCCGCTTCGTGGCCGAGACGCTGATGCCGCTGATCCTGGACGTCGAGCAGGCCTACAAGGCCGCGCGCCGGGATCCGAGCTTTCAGGCCGACTACGACTACTACGCCAAGCACTATGTCGGTCGGCCGAGTCCGCTCTACTACGCCGAGCGCTGGACCGCGGAGATGCGCAAGGGCGCCGACCCGGCGAAGGGTGCCAAGGTCTACTTCAAGCGCGATGAGCTGAACCACACCGGCTCTCACAAGGCCAACAACGTTCTGGGTCAGATCCTGCTGGCCCGGCGCATGGGCAAGACCCGCATCATCGCGGAGACCGGCGCCGGCCAGCACGGCGTCGCCACCGCCACCTTCTGCGCTCTCTTCAACCTGCCCTGCGTGGTCTACATGGGCGCCACCGATATCGAGCGGCAGGCCCCCAATGTGTTCCGCATGAAGCTGCTGGGCGCCGAGGTGAAGCCGGTGACCAGCGGCACCGGAACGCTGAAGGACGCCATGAACGACGCCCTGCGCGACTGGGTCGCCAACGTCGAGAACACTTTCTACATCATCGGCACGGCGGCGGGCCCGCACCCCTATCCGGCCATGGTGCGCGACTTTCAGTCGATCATCGGCCGCGAGACCCGCGAGCAGATCATGGAGGCCGAGGGCCGCCTGCCCGACGCGCTGGTCGCCTGCATCGGCGGCGGCTCCAACGCCATCGGCCTGTTCCACCCCTTCCTGGACGACAAAGAGGTGCGCATCTTCGGCGTCGAGGCGGCGGGCCACGGAATCCCGTCGGGCGAGCACGCGGCCTCCCTGACCGGCGGGCGCCCCGGCGTGCTGCACGGCAACCGCACCTACCTGCTGCAGAACGAAGACGGCCAGATCACCGATGCCCACTCGATCTCCGCCGGACTGGATTACCCCGGCATCGGGCCGGAGCATTCCTGGCTGCACGACATCGGCCGCGCCGAATACGTCTCGGCGACCGACAAGGAGGCGCTGGAGGCGTTCCAGCTGTGCTCGCGCATTGAGGGCATCATCCCGGCCCTGGAGCCGGCCCACGCGCTGGCCTACGTGCGCAAGCTGGCGCCGCAGTTGGGCCGTGACCAGATCATCGTCATGAACATGTGCGGACGCGGCGACAAGGACGTTTTCACCGTCGCCAAGGCCCTGGGAGTCGAACTGTGAACGCCAAGGCCGCAACGGCGAGCCGGATCGAAAAGCGCTTTGCCAAGCTGAAGGCCGAGGGCCGCGGCGCGCTGGTCACCTTCGTCACCGCCGGCGACCCGGACTACGACACCTCGCTGGAAATCGTGAAGGGCCTGCCGGGCGCAGGCGCCGACCTCATCGAGCTCGGCATGCCGTTCTCCGATCCCATGGCCGAGGGGCCGCCGGTCCAGGCCTCCAGCCTGCGGGCGCTGAAAGGCGGCATGACGCTGGCGAAGACTCTGGCCATGGTGCGCGCGTTCCGCAAGGACGACGGCGACACGCCTATCATCCTCATGGGCTACTACAATCCAATCTACAGCTACGGCGTCGAGCGCTTCGTCACCGATGCCAAGGTCGCCGGAGTCGACGGGCTGATCGTCGTCGACCTGCCGCCTGAGGAAGACAGCGAGCTCTGTCTGCCGGCCCTTAAAGCCGGTATCCACTGGATCCGCCTGGCGACCCCGACCACCGACGACAAACGCCTGCCGACGGTGCTGAACAACACCAGCGGCTTCGTCTACTACGTCTCCATCATGGGCATCACCGGGACCGCTTCGGTGCCGACCGAGCACGTGCGTGAGGCGATCACCCGCCTGCGCCGCCACACGGAACTGCCGATCGCCGTCGGCTTCGGCATCCGCACGCCGGAGCAGGCCGCTGCGATCTCCGGCGTCGCCGACGGCGCTGTGGTCGGTTCGGCCATCGTCGATGCGGTGAAGGCGGAGCTGGACGAGAACGGCAGGGCCAAGCCGGGTCTGGCGGGCAAGGTGCTGGCCCTGGTAGAATCCCTGGCGAACGGCGTGCGCGGCACGCTCGCGGCGTAACCCTGCCTGCATAACCGGCGGAGACCTTTCGAGCGATGAACTGGATCACCAATTACGTCAGGCCGAAAATCCGCGCGCTGGTGCAGAAGCCGGAGGTTCCCGACAACCTGTGGGAGAAGTGCGCTTCCTGCAGCCAGATGATCTTCCACCGCGAGCTGGAAAACAACCTGCGGGTCTGCCCGCACTGCGGCCATCACATGCGCATCCCCGCCCGGCGTCGCCTGGAGTTGCTGTTCGACGGCGGCAAGTTCAAGGCGATCGAACTGCCGGAGGTGCCGCTCGATCCGCTGAAGTTCCGCGACCGCAAGCGCTACTCCGACCGCCTGCGCGAAGCGCAGGCGAAGAACGGACCCGACGAGGCCATCGTCGTGGCGCACGGCGACATGGGCGGCAAGCCGACCGTCATCGCGGTGTTCAACTTCGCCTTCATGGGCGGTTCCATGGGCATCGCCGTCGGCGAAGGGCTGTTGGCTGCGGCCCGCTTGGCTGTGCTGCAGGAAGCGCCGCTGATCGTCATTCCCGCCTCCGGCGGTGCGCGCATGCAGGAAGGCATTCTGTCCCTCATGCAGATGCCGCGCTCGGTCGTGGCGGTGGAGATGGTGAAGGACGCGGGCCTGCCCTACATCGTGCTGCTGACCGACCCGACCACCGGCGGCGTCTCGGCTTCCTTTGCCATGCTTGGCGACATCGCCCTGTCGGAGCCCGGGGCCACCATCGGCTTCGCCGGCAAGCGGGTGATCGAAGAGACCATCCGCGAGTCGCTGCCCGAGGGCTTCCAGAGCGCCGAGTACCTGCTCGATCACGGCATGGTCGACATGGTGGTGCGGCGCGGCGAATTGCGCGACACCTTGGTCAGGATTCTCGCGCTGCTGCGCGACAAGACACCGAACGCCGAGGTCGTGCCGATCAAGGGTGGGGCCAAGGGCGCACGCAAAGCAAACGCGGAAGTCGAGATCCCGCTGGCGCCGAAAACGAAGCAGAAGAACGCCGCCGCCGAAATCCTCGGCGAAGGCGGCAACGACCGTCCGGGCGGGAGCGACGCGCCGCGCAAGTGATGCCCTCCCGTGCGTGATGCCTCCCCACCCACTGGCGCCAAGACCAGTGACGCGGTGCTCGACCGCCTGACTCGCCTGCATCCCAAGGTCATCGACCTGTCGCTCGGCCGCGTCGAGCGCCTGCTGGAGCGCCTCGACCATCCGGAAGCGCGCCTCGCACCGGTGGTCCACGTCGCCGGCACCAACGGCAAAGGTTCGCTGCTGGCTTTTTTGCGCGCCATGCTGGAGGCCGCGGGCCGTCGCGTTCAGGTCTACACCTCGCCGCATTTGGTGCGCTTCCACGAGCGCATCCGCCTGACCACGGGCCTGATCGACGAAGCGGCGCTCATCGTTCTCCTGGAACGCTGCGAGGCGGAGAACGGCCCGGAGCCGATCACTTTCTTCGAAGTGACCACCGCTGCCGCCTTCCTCGCCTTCGCACAAGAGCCCGCCGACATCCTTCTGCTGGAGGTCGGCCTCGGCGGGCGGCTCGACGCCACCAACGTCATCGACAGGCCGCGGCTCACCGCGATCACGCCCATCGCCCTCGACCATCAGCAGTTTCTCGGCTCGACGCTGTCCGCCATTGCCGGCGAGAAAGCCGGCATCATGAAACCGGGGGTGACCTGTGTGGTCGGCCCGCAGGAGCCCGCAACACTCACCGTGCTGGAGCGGCACGCGCAGAGCATCGACACCCCGCTGTTCTGCCACGGCCGCGACTGGACCTTCGAGCCGACGTCCGAAGGTTTCCGCTACGAGGATGCGGCCGGCCCGCGCGTGCTGCCCAGGCCGTCTCTGCTCGGCGCGCACCAGTTCGCCAACGCCGCCCTTGCCGTCGCCTGCGCGACGCTGCTGGGAGAGTTCGGCGTGGACGACCGCGCCATCGCAGAGGGTATCGCCACGGCAAGCTGGCCAGCCCGCCTGCAGCGCCTGACCCAGGGGCCCCTCGTGGACGCCCTGCCCGAGGGCTGGGAGCTGTGGCTCGATGGCGGGCACAATCCCGCCGCCGGCGAGGCGCTGGCCGCGACCTTGAAAGACAGGTCACGGATGGACTGGGGCGACCGTCCGCTCGACCTCGTCTACGGCATGCTGGATACCAAGGTCGCCGCCGGCTACCTGCAGGCGCTGGCGCCCTTCGCGCACAGCCTGAAGGCCGTGCGCATTCCCGGTGAGCAGGCCAGCCTCTCCGCCGAGGCGGCCGCCGGCCATGCGAGCGCCGCCGGCATCGACGCCCTGCCGGTCGAGTCCGTCGTGGACGGCGTGAAGGCCATCGTCGCGAAAGCAGAACGGCCCGGCCGCATCCTCATCTGCGGCTCGCTCTACCTCGCCGGCTACGTCCTGAGCGAGAACGGCTAAGCCGCATCAGTAGTTGTTCGTGATGGCGACGTAGTCGGGATCTTCCTGGGCATCGCGTTCGAACTTCAGGAACTCGTAGTATCCGCAGCGCTTGCGCCCCGGATACTCGCGGCAGATCTCGGGCCGGCCCTCGTAGACCGTGCACTGGCGCTTGTCGGTGTCGAAGAACCAGCAGATGCTGCCGAAGTGCTCGTCTTCCTGGTGGATGAGCACTGTCGGCCGCTTGGCGGCGCCTTCTTCCTTGAAGCCCTTCTTAGTGTGCTTCTTGCGGAAGTCCTTCTCAGACATGCCGAGGTGCTTGGAGAGGCGCTCGATATCCGAATCCTTCAAATGGATATTCGGATAGGAGCAGCAGTAGCCCGGACACTTGAGGCAGTCGTACTTCACTTTTCCCACGGCTGACCTTCTCTGACCTGATCGTTGTTCTTGTCGATTGTCCGTACCAATCGATTCTGCGCGAGGGCGGACCTTCGACAACAGCCGCCTTTCTGTCAAGGCGACTGTCCTGCAGAGACCAGATTAAGGCCCTGTGGTGAAAGAAAAAACCCCGCCGGAGCGATCCGGCGGGGTCTGGAACATCTTTTGGGGGGATATGTACGCTTCTAGGGGTACTTTTCGGGGAAACCGTATTTGGAACCTTACTTTTCCTCGTTACCCCTATCCATTTAGGGCCTCAGACGACCGATTCAACCCACTCCATCAGCTGGCCCTTGCCGACCGCGCCGACCTTGGTGGCCGCGACCTGGCCATCCTTGAACAGCATGAGGGTGGGAATGCCGCGCACGCCATACTTCTGCGGGGTGTGCGGGTTGTCGTCGATGTTGATCTTGGCGACCGTGACGCGGCCACCCATCTCCACGGCGATCTCTTCCAGGGCAGGAGCGATCATCTTGCAGGGGCCGCACCATTCGGCCCAGAAATCAACAAGGACGGGGCCAGGCGCCTTCAAGACATCCTGCTCGAACGTACCGTCGCTGGTAGCTCTTGTGCTCATGAAAACTTACCCCTGTAACGATGGCGCCCGGACGGCCGCAGCGGCCTCCAGGATCCGAGAAAGGTGTGTAACAATCTGCCCTCAATGTAGGGAGCGCCAGTAGCCAGCGTCAAGGCGCGTGACCCTCCAGCAGCGCATCGCTGAGTTGCATGAGCCGGGGTTGATCCGTCCAAAGAAGATAGCTGCGAATCGCCCGGCCTGGATAGATCCGCGCCAGCAGCGCCCGATAGGCCGCCATTTGCTTCAGGTAAAGCGGAGGCACCTCCTCGACCCGCTGCGGCGCCGGACGCTGGCTCTTGTAGTCGATGAGGCAAATGCTCTCGTTCTCAACCAAGAGGCGATCCACTTGGCCGACGATCACCTGTGGGCCCGCCCGCGTGTCGATCAGGCCTGCCAGCGGCACCTCCGCCCGGCTGCCGGGGCCGAACAGCGGCGCCAGGTCCGGCAGGTCGAGCACGCGCAGAACTTCCGCAAGGATTTCATCCTGCTGTTCCGATGAGAGGTCGTGCAGCGGGCTGGCAAGGAAGGCGCGGCCCGCCGCGGCGCGATCGCCGGGCGCTAGGTCGGGCAGCGACTGCAGCAGGCGGTGAATGAGAAGGCCGCGGCGGAAGCGGCGACCGGCGTCGGCACCCAGCGGCGAGCGCGAGGGCGGCTCGCTTTCCGTGGGACGCGAGGGCGCCAGAGGCTGCGGCGGCGCCGGCTCCGGCGGCGCTGGTGTGGCCGCCCAGGCGGGCAGCGGGACGGGCTGTGCGCCCTCGGGCCGCTGCGCCTCCTTTTCGGCGACGACCGGCGCAACCTGCGCCCGCGTCAGCCGCCAGCCCGGTCCGGCCCAGCCCTCGGTACCCACATCGGCCGTGAAGTCGAAGTCGACAGCCTCAACATCGCCTCGGTCGGCCAGGGACGTGAAGGCATCCTGTACCAGGGCGTACCAGTTGCCGGCCGGCGCCGAGCGTTTGGTCTCCCAGCCGCAGACGTAGAGGCGGTCTTCGGCCCGGGTCAGCGCCACGTAGAGCAGACGGCGGTACTCCTGTTCCTGAGCCTGCTGGCGCGCCGCGCGCGCGAGGCCGAGGATCGGCAGGTCGTAGTCGCGTTTCACCGGCCAGACGGCCAGCGGCGGCGCTGCCTTGCCGTCGTGGACCCACAAGAGGCCGTCGGAAGCCGAGGGCAGTTGCAGGGTATCCGGCAGGATCACAACCGGCGCCTCGAGTCCTTTGGATCCGTGCACCGTCATCAGGCGGACCGCGCCGTGCTCCTGCTCCAGGTCGCGCTTGATCTCCAGCTCGCCGGCGGCGAGCCAGTGCAGGAAGCCCTCCAGCGAAGGCGCATTCTCACGCTCGTAGGAGAGCGCGAGAGAGAGAAACTCGTCGAGCGGATCGGCGGCATCCGGACCGAGACGCGCCAGCAGTTTCTCCCGTCCGCGCCCGGCGCCCAGCAAAGCCGAGTAGAGCTCGAAGGGCGCCACGTAGTCAGCGCGCGCGGCGAGATCTTCCAAGTAACTGCGCGCGCCAGCGAAGGCGGGATCATCCTTCGCCAGTTCCCCCAGACGCTGCCACAGGCTCCTGCGCCCGCGGCCGTGCGCCAGCGCGAAGATCTGGTCCTCGTCGAAGCCGATGAGCGGCCCTTTCAGCACGCAGGCGAGGCTCAGGTCGTCTTCCGGCAGCAACAGCACGCGGCCCAGCGCCATCAGATCCATCACCGCCAGTTGCTCGGTAAGGTTCATCCGGTCGACGCCGGCAACCGGGACGCCCAGTGTTTTCAGTTCGCGCACCAGCTCAGCGAGGAAGGCGTTGCGCCGGCGCACCAGCACCATGACGTCGCCAGGGCGCATGCGCCGGCCGCGCGCTGCCAGCTGGCAGGCCGAATCGTCTGCCCCCTCGGCACTGACGGTCCAGTACCAGATGCGCCGTGCCACGAGGCGCGCGAGCCGCAGGGGCGCCGGGCTGTCGCTGCGGCTAGGCAGCGGCAGTGCCCAGGAGTCCAGACTCTCGCTCTCGGCGGGCGGCGCCGGCGGCCAGACTTCGATGAGGCCCGCATCACCCACGCGTTTCGCCTGGTGGCGGATCGCCGCCTCCCCGAACAGCACGCCGTCCTGCGCCGCCTCAGCGGCGAAGACGGCGTCGACGGTGCTCAATACCGCTTCGGTCGAGCGGAAGGAGACGGCCAGCGAGACCGGGCGCCAGCGGTGCTGCGCGCGCTGCGCCCGCCCGCGAAAGAGATCGCGCATGCGCTGGAACTCCGCCGGGTCGGCCCGCTGGAAGGAATAGATCGACTGCTTGGGATCCCCGACAGCAAAGACCGTGCGCACCGTCTCGGCGCGGTCCTCGTGCGCGCCGGCGCCGGCGAAGAACTCCGAGGTCAGCATCTCGACGATGCGCCACTGCTCGGGGCTGGTGTCCTGCGCCTCGTCGACCAGCAGGTGGTCGAGGCCGCCGTCCAGTTTGAACAGCACCCAGGAAACACCGCCCTGGCGCGCCAGAAGGCGCGCAGAGAAGTGGATGAGATCGTCGTAATCGAGCAGGACGCGCGCTTCCTTGTGGCGCTGATAGGCGGCGACGATGGCGTCGCCAAGCACCAGCAGAGCGCGGGTGCCGCGTGCCACGGTGATGGCGTTGCACCGTTGGCTGACGAGGATCAGGCGCTCGGCTTCGTCCTGCACGGCAGCGAGCGCGGCGGGGAAGTCGGCGAGCACCTTTTTGGTCAGCGGGGTCTTGCGCGCCTCACCCTCCTTGGTGAGGAAGAGACCGCAGTGAGACTCGAACGTTTCAGCGCGTGCGGCACCATCGGCGGCGAGCCAGTTCGCCAGTTGCTCAGACTTCTTCTGTTCGTTCGCCGTACCGGTGGCCCAGGCCTCCATGACACCCATCAAGGCGGTACGCTCGAAGGCGCCCTCGGCGCAGGCCTTGGCGATGGCGTCCTCCGGCGTCTCCGCCGGATCGACGCCCAGCAGCGTGAAGACGTCTTCTGCCACACGGTCAACGTTGCCGCGCACGGCCTTCAGGTCGGCGAGGCGGCCGCGCTCGTGAATGAGCTGCTGCAGCACCTCGGTGAAGCGATCCTCCTGCAGGTGCGCGGTCAAGATGGCGATGGCGTCCGACAGTCGGCCCTGGTCGTTCAGTGCCTGGGACAGCACCTCGACCCGCGCCGTTTCCAGCAGGTCCGCCGACTCGTGCTCGTCCAGCACCCGCGCGTTGGGCGCGACGCCGGCCTCCAGCGGGAAGCGTCCCAGAAGCGCTTGGCAGAATGCATGGATGGTCTGGATCTTGATGCCGCCCGGCGTGTCGAGGACACGGGCAAAGAGAGCCCGGGCGCGCGGCAGCAGGTCGTCGTCGACCGGCCCGCCGGTCAGTTCCTCCAGGCTGGCGCGCAAAACCGCCTCCTCGGCGGTGACCCAGCCGGCGAGACGGCCGGAGAGGCGGTTGGCCATCTCCGCCGCCGCGGCCTTGGTGAAAGTCAGGCAGAGGATCCTGCCCGGCGCGCTGCCGCGCAGCAGCAGGCTCAGCACGCGGTCGACCAGCACCTTGGTCTTGCCGCTGCCCGCCGAAGCCGAGACCCAGACCGTAGCCTCGGGATCCGTGGCCTGGCGCTGCGCCTCCGTGGCTTGCGCGACGATGTGATCGGCTGCCGTGCCCATCAGTCTTCCGCCCCCGCCGACCATTCGGCGATGCGCGAGAGGTGATCGTAGTCGCCGAAGCGCGGCGCCAGTTCCGGCCGCGGCTTGCAGGCATAGGGCGTCGCCGGATCGTCGAAGGAAGCGACGAGGCGCTGCAAGCCTTCCAGCGCCTCTGCGGCCAGCGTTGCGGGATCGTTCTGGCTTGCCGCCAGGATCTCACCCGGCGGCGTACCACCGGAAAGCCGCCAGAATGTCAGCGCGCCGACCGGCGCCGGTGGCACTCCGTGAAAGCCGCCGGCGGCGGCGATCGCTGCCTCCAGCGGCAATTGGGGTGCGAAACCACGGTCCACCTTCCTCTTCTCCGGCGGCGCGCCCGTCTTGTAGTCGATGATCTCCAGCGTGCCGTCGTTGCGGCGGTCGATGCGGTCGGCTTTGGCAGTCAGCGTGAAGGGTGCAAAGGGTGCGTCGATCCTCAGTTCGCCCGTGGTTTCCACGAAGCTCTCGGCAATCCCGGCGCGGCGCGCCTGCTCTTCGGCAACGAACCAGTGGGCGACGCGCAGGAAGCGTGGCCACCAGAAGGCGAAGGCACCGGGCTTGGCGCTGATCGGATGGAACACCTCGGCGCCAATCTCGATCAGGCGATCGAGGGCGTTAACCGGCAGTGCATTGGAATGGTCCTTGAGGAAGGCTTCGAGCGCCGCGTGCACCAGGGTGCCGCGCTCCGCCGCGCCGGGGTCGGCATCCAGCGGGTCGAGCGGGCGCAGCCGCAGGATTTCGCGCGCATAGAGCGCGTAGGGGTCGCCCATCCAGGTTTCGATGCGCGTCACCGACAACTTGCGCGGCCGCGCCGAAACCGGCGGCCGCGGCAGGGGCTCGCTGATGCGGATGCTCTCGCGTGGCGCATCCAGCGCCGCCGCCCAGGCCTTCAGCGTCGCCTGCTCGGCATGCAGGTTCACATTGAGCCCGAGCCCGTCGCGCAGGGCGTCGATGCGCCTGAGCCAGCGCGCCGGCACCGTGGGCGCTCC
The DNA here is from genome assembly GCF_037652055.1 of Pelagibius sp. 7325. NCBI lineage: Bacteria > Pseudomonadati > Pseudomonadota > Alphaproteobacteria > Rhodospirillales > Rhodovibrionaceae > Pelagibius > Pelagibius sp. 7325. The sequence continues at coordinate 1,086,367 of NZ_JBBKAH010000002.1, read as the reverse complement.
CTCGACCCGCTGCGCGCGCGTCAGATAGACCCGCGGCGCACAGAAGGCCTGGAAAAAGTCGTGCGCGGCAAGGCCGATGCGGCGTTCCGGCAATGGCAAACCAAAGGCCGACTGCATGGGACGGCTGAGCCAGGGGCCGGGATCGACCTCCGCCGGCCAGGTGCCCTCGTTGAGCCCGCCGAGAATGAGAACGTCGGCGTGCTGCAGGCGCGCCTCCAGCGGCCCCAGGATGGCGACGCGCGGGTGCAGGCCGTAGCGCGGCCGGACCGCACGCCCGGCCATCAAGGCTTCAAGGGCCGCCGGGTAGTGCAGGCTGCGGGTGACCGGTGTCGCGATGCCCGCCTCGGCGAGTTCGCTGGCGAAGGCCGCCGCCGCCTCCCCGGCCTCCCCGGCCCACAGGCGGTCGGCGCCGCTTTCTGCATCGCTGGCGGCCAAGGCCTCGGCGGCGGCCAGGTGAGCGGCGACGAGATCGCTGAGCCGCTTGGGATCGCCGTCCCCTTCGGCGGCGAGCGCCTCGGCGAGGGGCGCCAGGTCTTCCGCCAGGCGGTCGAACCATGACAGCAGGACTTGCGATGCCGCTGATCCGACCAATGCACGACGCAGGCCGTCCAGGCCGGCGGCCGGGCGCGCGCCGCGCAGCACGGCCAGTTCAAGTTCGCGCACGCGGCGGCGGAAGGTCGCGGGCGCCTGTCCCCCCGCCGCCAAAGGATGTTTCAGCGCAGCCAGCAGCGCGACCGGCGCGAATCGATCGGCGGCCATGTCGGCGGTCAGACGCAGAAAAACGCCGGGCGGTGTGTTGGCGAGACTGCGCCCGGCGGAATCGTCCACCTCGATGCGCCAGCGCTGCAGGTTTGTAGCGACGCGGCGTGCAAGATTGCGGTCCGGCGTCACCAGCGCAGCAGTGGTGCCGGGCTGCTCGATCTGACGGCGCAGCAGCAGCGCGATGACCAAGGCTTCTTCGCCGGAATCCGCGCAGTCGACACGCTGCACGCCGTCCAGCGCGGCATCGAAGGCCTCAACCCTGGCCTCGCGCCAGCGCGCGGTGCCCTCCGGCGGGCGCAGCGCCAGGTTGGCGAAGCGCGCGCGGCCCGCATCGACCTCAGCCGCCACCCCTTCAGACCAGAGTCCGACGGTGTCACGTGCAATCCCCAGCCGGTCGAGCAGCTGCGCCATGCCGTACTGCGGATGGCTGGGGTCGCGGCGAATCTCGCGCCAGATATCGTCGTCACTGTCGAGGTCGAGACCCGGCAGGACCACGGCGCCTTGCGGCAGGGCGGCGATGGTGCGCAACAGTTCGGCAGTCGCCGGGATCGAGCCGGTCGAACCGGCGGCGATGATCGGATCGGCAGGCGGCTGGCGTTGCCACGCCGCGCTCTGCAGTTCCGCAAGGCGGCGGCGCCGCTCCGCGGGACCGATGCAGCCGAGCCCATCGAGGATCTTCGGCCACTCCTCGGTAACGATGCGCAGGAACTCCAGCGTGATCTGCCAGTGGGCGGCGTAGTCTTCCGGCACCAGGTCTTTCAGCGCTGCGAAGTCGAGCCCCTCGGTCTCCACTTGGTCGAGCAGGTGGGCGAGTTCGCCGGCGAGGCGGATCGCCTGGTCCTCGCTCAAGATCGCGCCGCCGGTCTCGTCCGCCAGCGCGCGGCTGTGGGCGAGGATACAGGAAGCCATCAGCAGCTGGCGCTGCACGGCGGAGATCGCCGGCGGCAGGCTTGCCTCGCCCGCCCCGGGAAAGGAAGGCTGCTCGAACAGCAGTTCGTCGGGATCAAGGTCACCGAGCGGCAGCAGCCGGGGCAGCAGCAGGGGCGCCCCGTCAGACGCACGCAGGAAGGCCTGCTGCAGTGAACGGCAGGCACGCCGCGTCGGCAGCAGCACCGTGGCGGCGGCAAGGCTTTCGGGGCTGCCCGCGTAGCGCCGCAGCAGACCCCAGGCCAGGGCATCGACGAAGGACTGACCGGCGGGGATCGTGAAGACGGCCGGCGCGCCGGTCATCGCGCTATTTCTGCCCGGAGGATTGCGCGAGATGGTGCAGCGCGTCCTCGACCGCGCGCAACTCGGCCGGAGTGCCGACGTGATACCACTCGCCGTCGTGGCGCACACCCCACAGGCGCTCGGCCTCCTGTGCCTTGTCGTAGAGCCTGTTCAGCGAGAAGGAGCCCTCCGGCGTGCCGTCGAAGAGGCGCGGATGGAGGATCTGGATGCCGGCGTGAATGAAGGGCGCGATCTGGCGTTCCTGGCGGCGGCGCAGGCGGCCGACCGGGTCCATGAAGTAATCGCCGATGCCCTCGTAACCGAACGCGCTGCAGGTCGGGTGCAGCAGCAGCAGGGCGTCCATCTCCGCCGCGTCCCAGGCGTCGGCCAGGCGTTCCAGTGCCGGTGTCAGGCTGTCGAGCCAGCAGACATCGCCGTTCAGAACGAAGAAGGCCTCGTCACCCAAAAGAGGCAACGCCTTCCTTACACCGCCGCCGGTCTCCAGTAGAGCGTCCTCCTGCGAGAACACGATGGCCGGCTGCTTGCGTCCCTCAAGGTGGTCGACGATCATCCCCCCCAGGTAGTGCAGATTCACCACCACCTTTTCGATACCGTGCACCTCCAGGCGGTCGAGGATGGTGTCGAGCATCGCCTCGCCGCGCAGTGGCACCAGGGGTTTGGGCATCTTGTCGGTGATCGGGCGCATGCGCTGGCCGAGGCCCGCCGCGAGTACCATGGCGGTGGTGGGTCCCGCAGTCATCCCTGCACGTCCTTCTGTTTCTTCTCGGGCTTCTGTGGCTCGGGTTGGGTCGGCGTGCCGCGCAGCGCGGGCGGGACCTCGCGGTCGAACCAGTCCTTCACCGGCGCCAGCGCCGGCGTCGCCAGATCGCCTTCCAACAGACGCCAGACGCGGGGAATGTGCCGCAGATAGCCGTGCTTGTTGTCGCGTCGCGACAGCCGCGTGAAGATGCCGATGATCTTGGCGTTGCGCTGTGCGCCCAAGGCCGCGTAGGAAGCCGCGAAGGCCCAGCGGTCGACGAGGTTGTGCATGCCGGCGTGGTAGCGCTCCAGCATCTCCGTCACCACCGCGGGCGAGACGTCGCGGCGCGCATCCTCCAGCAGGGACACAAGATCGTAGCTGACCGGCCCCATCAGCGCGTCCTGGAAATCCAACAGGCCGCAGCGGGCGACGCCCTGGCGTCCTTCGATGACCATCAGGTTGTCGACATGGTAGTCGCGCAGCACCAGCTTGTGCGGCACGCGCTTCGGGTCGGGCAGCATCACCGGCACCACCTCGCGCCAGGCCGCGATGTACGATTCGCGCAACGCCGCCGGGGTTTCCCTGCCGGTCATCGCCGGTAGGAACCAGTCGACCAGCAACGCCGCCTCGGCCAGCAGCTTCGCCTCGTCATAGGCCGGAATCTTGGGTGATTCCACCCACCAACGCTGGTGCAGCGCCACCAAGGTGTCGGTGGCGAGGCGGTAGAGTTCGGCCTCGTCGGCGCCCTCGGCAAGAGCGCGGGTAAAGGTGCGATCGCCGAAATCCTCCAACAGCAGAAAGCCAGCCTGGGCATCCAGCGCTAGGGGCCGCGGCGTGCTGAGCTCGATGTCCAGCAGGCACTCCGTGAGGAAATGAAAGATCTCCGCGTTTTCCTGCGGCGGCGGCGCGTCCATCAGCACCGCCGTCTCGCCGCCGCGCCGCAGACGGTCATAGCGGCGGAAGGACGCATCGGCGGCCAGCACCCCCCGCTCGGCGGCGCCCCAGCCGGCCTGTTCCAGGAAACGCCGGCACAGCTCTTCGCGGTTGTCGGTCAAGATTGCAGCTCCGCCAGGCGCAGGGCCCAGTTCCCGCCACCGGAAAGGCGAGCGCGCCGACCCTGCCCGTCCTCACAGAAGTCCAGGCAGATCCTCAGCGCCGCCGCGGGCAGCCCGGCGCCGAGACGTTCCGGCCACTCGATGAGGCTGATATCCCCGGCCAACGCCTCGGAAAGCCCCAGTTCCTCAACCTCCGAGCTGTCTTCGATGCGGTAGAGGTCGAAATGCCAGACCGGCGCCGGATCGCGCTCGTAGGTCTGCACCAGGGTGAAGGTCGGGCTCGGCACCTCTTCCTCGGCGGCGTCCCCGGGAGCCCCCGGCAGGCCCGGCAGCGCACGGATCAGGGCGCGGGCCAGCGCCGTCTTACCGGCGCCGAGGTCACCGTAGAGGGCGACCACGTCGCCGGGCCGCAGCAGGCGCGCAAGCGCCCGGCCCAGGGCCTCGGTCGCCGCCAGGTCCGGCAGCGGCAGGTCCAGGAGCGGCGTAGCGGGCGGCAGCGGGGCGGAAGGGGCGGACATCTGGATCGCGGTCATCATGAGCGGCCTTTTTACCGGGCGCCCTTCGCCGCGGCAACTGTCCCGCGTCCCGCGCTTTGCCCGGTCCTCCGCAGTCCCGCCAAGTCTCCCTAGGGGGGCGCTGCCAGACGATCCGGGGGCGCCCGGCGGCTTGTCAGGAGGGCCGGGCGCCGCCATCTTAGGCGCCGGCGCGCGGGCCACGACCTCTGTTCCCCCTTTCCAGCCGTTACGAGGAGACCTTTTTTGGCGGACGCGACCCCTCTTTCGCCCCTCTATTCCACCGATGTCGCCATCATCGGCGGCGGCCCGGTCGGCCTCTTTGCGGTGTTCGAATGCGGCATGCTGAAGATGCGCTGCCACGTGATCGACACCCTGGAGATGATCGGCGGCCAGTGCGCGGCGCTCTATCCGGAAAAGCCGATCTACGACATTCCCGGCTATCCACGGGTCATGGCGCAGGATCTGGTGGACCGCCTGGCAGAGCAGGCGGCCCCCTTCGACCCGATCTATCACCTGGGCCAGCAGGTCACCAGCCTGCAGCACCAGGCGGAAGGGCAGGAGCACGGGAAGCATTGGCGCCTCACCACCTCCAAGGGCACCGTGATCGAGGCCACCGCAGTGATCATCGCCGCCGGCTGCGGCGCTTTCGGGCCCAACCGGCCGCCGCTGGAAGGCATCGAGGGCTACGAGGGCAGCTCCGTGCATTATCTGGTACAGCGGCGCGAGAGCTTCCGCGGCCAGCGCATCGTCATTGCGGGCGGCGGCGATTCCGCCGTCGACTGGGCCAATTCGCTGGCCGAGCTGGCAGAGAAGATCTCCGTGGTGCACCGCCGCGCCAAGTTTCGCGCGGCGCCTGAGAGCGTCAGCCAGCTGGAACGGCTGGTCGCCGACGGCAAGGTTGAGCTGGTGATCCCCTACCAGCTGGCCGGCCTGGAAGGCGACGGGCGGCAGCTGAGCGGCGTGATCGTTGCAGACCTGGAAGGCCACAAGAAGACATTGCCGGCCGACAGCTTGCTGCCCTTCTTCGGCCTCTCCATGAATCTCGGTCCGATCGCCGACTGGGGGCTCGCACTGGACCACCACCACATCACGGTGAACCCGGCGACCGCCGAGACCAGCGCGGCGGGCATCTTCGCCATCGGCGACATCGCCCACTACCCGGGCAAGCTGAAGCTGATTCTCACCGGGTTTTCCGAGGCGGCGCTGGCCGCCCACGCCATCCGACCGCTGGTCTTCCCCGGCGAGGCGCTGCATTGGGAATATTCGACCACCAAGGGCGTGCCCGAGGAAGCCTCGACGCACTGAGCGGCGGATCTACTCCGCCACGTCCTGCTTGGCGGCAGGCCCATCGCCGGCGGCCTGGCTGCGGCCGAGCGGCAGCGGCCCGAGCGGGACATGACAGGTGACGCAGGTGCCGCCGCCGACCCGCGAATCGAGTTCGACGCGGCCGCCGTGCAGCTCGATAAGGCTTTTCACCAGCGACAGTCCGAGGCCGGCACCGGAGTGGCGCGTCTCGCGCGAACCGCGTTCGAACTTGCCGAACACCCGCTCGCGGTCCTCGTCGGGAATGCCGATACCGGTATCGGCAACCTCCAACAGCATTTCGCCCGCAAGCCGCTTCGCGGCGATGGTGACGACGCCGCCCTCTTTGGTGAACTTCAGCGCGTTGGACAAGAGGTTGAACAGCGCCTGGCGGAGGCGGCGGCCGTCGGCCATCAGTTCGCCGGCTTCGGGGTCGCAGTCGAGGCGCAGGTCGATGCTGCGACTGTGCGCGCGCTCGCGGCCCAGGGTGAAGATCGATTCCAGCAGCGTCTGCACGTTGGTCGGCTGCAGGTCGAGCTGGAGGTAGCCGGCCTCGATGGAAGCGAGGTCGAGGATGTCATTGATCAGAGCGATAAGTTGCTGCGAGGACTGCACGATAGCGTGGCTGTATTCCAGCTGGCGCTCGTTCAGCTCCCCGAAGAACTGGTTCTCCAGCACTTCGGCGAAGCCGATGATGGCGTTCAGCGGCGTGCGCAGCTCGTAGGAGATGTTGGCGATGAATTCCGATTTCAGGCGGTCGGCAGTTTCCAGCGCCTCGTTGCGCTCGATGAGGGCGCGCTCGACGCGCAGGGTGTCGGTCACGTCGACGTAGCTGAAAAGCACACCACCGTCCGGCAGCGGCACCTGCGCCCAGTCGATGGCGCTGCCGTCGGTCCGCTCCAGCCGCCCGCTGCGCGTGTCGGGATCGGTGGTGCGGCCGACAAGAAGCTCGAAGACCTCCGGCCAGTCTTCGTCGGACACCGGGAAGAGATCGCGGGTCCGCGGCAGCACGTCACGCACGTGCGGTTCGCCGCGCAGGAATTCCGGGTCGAGGTGCCAGAGGTGGCAGAGTCCCGGGTTGAACAGCTTGACGCGCCCGTCGGCGCCGTAGACGGCGATGCCTTCGTAGAGGTTGTCGATGGTTTCGCGCTGCACTTCGGTCAGGGTGTTGTAGCTGCGCTCCAGCGCCAGGCGGTCAGTGACGTCTTCGTAAGACAACAGGATGCCGCCGAAGGGATGCGGCGTGACCACCATGCGCAGTGTCGATCCGTCGGGCAGGTGGACCAGCTCCTCCTCCTGGGCGATGAGGGTCGCGTACTTCTGCAGCACCTCGCGCTTGTAGGCGGGGAAGTTGGGGTACTCCGGGAAACGCCGCCGCTCGCGCAGGGCCTCCAGCACATCGCCGAGATGCGGGTGGGTCTGCAGGAAATCCTCATCGAGCTCCCACAGCCGTGCATAGGCGGTATTGAAGAACATCAGGTGGAGGTCGCGTCCATAGATCGCGATGGCGGTGGAGAGGTTCTCCAGCATCTCCGACTGCACCCGGATGTGACGGCCGAGTTCGGCCTGGACTTCTTCCAGCTGAGTGCGGTCGACAGCGAAGCCAAGGCTCGCGCCCTTGCCGAAGGGCAGCTCGAAGATCTCCAGCAGGTGGCGTCCGCCGCCCATGACGACGTGATGGGTTTCGCTGGCGGCCGTGCCGCCGGCGCGCGCCTGCTCGGCCAGCGCCACTGCGGACGGTCCCTTGGCGCGGCCCAGCAGCTCGGTCCCCTCGCGGCGCACCGTTTCGACATCGCTGTCGACCGCTTCGGCGTAGTACCGGTTGCAGTCCGTCAGGCGTCCGTCGCCGTCGCGCAGCCACAGCGGCATGGGTAAGCCATCGAGCACAGCGCGCAGATGCCTGGCCTCGTTCTTCAGGGCCGCCTCGCGGCGCGCGGAGTCCGAGCGGTCTTCGAACCAGATCGTGGCGGCGCCCGCCGCACCGGGCTCTCCGGCTGCAGGGCGCCCGTGCAGAACCAACAGGCGGCTGCCATCGGCCAGTCGCGCTTCCAGGTCGAAGGGCGTAGCGTCGCGGCCGAGCGCCTCCAGCGCCGGTTCGACCCGGGTCCGCGCATTGGCATCCAGTGAGGCGAGCAGCAGCGCCTCGGTCACCGGCGCATCTGCCGGGAGGCCGAGCATCGCGGCAGCGGCCGGCGCCGCACTGCCCTGAGAGGCCGTACCGCCCTGAGAAAGCGTGATCTGCGGCCAGGGCGAGGCGGCAAGGACACCATCGAGTACCGCGGCACGGCGCCGCGCTGCCGTGGTTTCGGCCTTGCTGTCCGCCAGTTTCCTGCGCGACTGCACGATGAGCCAGAGACAAAGGCCTAGGGCAACGAGGGAGAGCAGCAGGAGCCAAAGTAACCCCCAGCCTCCCGCTGCCATCTGCCCGGCGGATTCAGCCATCCGGTCCTCCGGCGCGGGCCGCCGCGGGATGGGCCCGATGAGCCGCGCGCGTCATCGCTTCAGCGAAAACCTGCGCTGTTCTATCCCGCCGGCGCGGCCGGCGCTCTGTCGAGGCCCCTCTCACAGGATGCGAGTCTAAGCGCAAGCCGTGCGGGCGGCAAGGCGCCCGCAGCCGGCGGCGCTGCCCGGCAGCCAGCCTCTCGTTTCCCCTAGTAGCGGTAGTGCTCTGGCTTGAAGGGGCCGTCGACGGCAACGCCGATGTAGTCGGCCTGCTTCTTGGACAGCTGGGTCAGTTTGGCGCCCACTTTTTGCAGATGCAGGGCGGCGACCTTCTCGTCCAGATGCTTGGGCAGCACGGCTACGGTCTTGCCGTAACTCTCCGCGTTGGCCCAGAGCTCCATCTGTGCCAGCACCTGGTTGGTGAAGGAGGCGCTCATGACGAAGCTGGGGTGGCCGGTGGCGACGCCCAGGTTCACCAGGCGGCCCTCAGCCAGCAGGATGATCTTCTTGCCGTCCGGGAACTCGATCTGGTCGACCTGTGGCTTGATGTTGTCCCACTTGAAGTTGCGCAGCGCACCGACCTGGATCTCGGAGTCGAAGTGGCCGATGTTGCAGACGATGGCGCGATCCTTCATCTGGCGCATGTGGTCGACGGTGATGACGTCGACATTGCCGGTGGCGGTGACGAAGATGTCGGCCTGCGAGGCCGCCTCGTCCATGGTCACCACCTCATAGCCTTCCATTGCCGCCTGCAGGGCGCAGATCGGGTCGGCCTCGGTCACCATCACACGGCAGCCGGCGCTGCGCAGGGATTCCGCCGAGCCCTTGCCGACGTCGCCGAAGCCGGCGACGGTGGCGACCTTGCCGGCCATCATCACGTCGGTGCCGCGGCGGATAGCGTCGACCAGGCTCTCGCGGCAGCCGTACTTGTTGTCGAACTTTGACTTGGTCACCGAATCGTTCACGTTGATGGCCGGGAACAGCAGGGTACCGGCCTTCTGCATCTCGTAGAGACGGTGGACGCCGGTGGTGGTCTCCTCGGTCACGCCGCGGATCGCCTTGCCCAGCGCGGAATACCAGCCGGGCTTCTCGGCGACGCGCTTCTTAATGGCGGCAAAGAGCGCCTCTTCCTCTTCGTTGGTCGGATTGGCGACCACCGAGAGGTCCTTTTCCGCCTTCATGCCGAGGTGAATCAGCAGCGTGGCATCACCACCGTCATCGAGGATCATGTTCGGCGTACCGCCGTCATGCCACTCGAAGATGCGGTGGGTGAAGTCCCAGTACTCCTCCAGGCTCTCGCCCTTGAAGGCAAAGACGGGGGTGCCGGTCGCGGCGATGGCCGCGGCGGCATGATCCTGGGTCGAGAAGACATTGCAGGAGGCCCAGCGCACCTCGGCGCCCAGGGACTGCAGGGTTTCGATCAGGCAGGCGGTCTGGATCGTCATGTGCAGCGAGCCGGCGATGCGGGCGCCCTTGAGCGGCTGGGACGGGCCGAACTCCTCGCGCAAGGCCATCAGGCCCGGCATTTCCGTCTCGGCGATTTCCAGTTCCTTGCGGCCCCAAGCAGCCAGGGAGAGATCCGCCACCACATAATCGGTGAATTCGGCCATGCTTTCCTTCCTACCTTCAGCTACCGCCCCCGCGCGATGCCTGGCGGGGCCGGGTCGGCGCGAATGCGCCGGATCGGGAATAGACCGGGTCATGTATCAGCCCCGACGCCGCGCCGCAAGGCTGTGCAGGCGGGAAGATCGGCCCGTTAGTTCGCGGTCTCGTTGAAGTCGTCGAGCAGGGCGGCGATCCGCCCGCTGTCGACCTGCTCCATGATCATCATGGCGCGTCGTCCGGCGGTGTGCATATCGATGGAAAGGATGCGGCTCTTCACCCGCGGGACCGCCTTGGCGGTCATTGACAGCTCGCGCACGCCTAGCCCCACCAGCAGGGCGGTGAAGCGCGGGTCGCCGGCGATTTCGCCGCAGACCGAGACCGGGATGCGGGCCCTCAAGGCCGCTTCGACGGTGAACTGGATAAGCCGCAGGACCGCCGGGTGCAGCGGGTTGTAGAGGTGGGCGACGCGCTCTTCGCCGCGGTCGATGGCGAGGGTGTACATGGTGAGGTCATTGGTGCCGATGGCGAAGAAGTCGGCGACCTGTGACAGCGAGTCGGCGGCCAGGGCGGCGCCCGGCACCTCGATCATCACGCCCACCGGGGGCAGCGGGTCGGCGATGGCAATGCCGCGGCGGGCCAGGCGCCGGGCGGTCTTGTCCAACTCCTTGCGAACGGCACGCACTTCGCCGGGCGTGGTGATCATCGGCAGCAGAATGCGCAGGGGCCCGTGCACCCCCGCGCGCAGCATGGCGGCCAGCTGCGGACGCAGCAGCTGCGGCTCCTTCAGCGACAGCCGGATGGCGCGCAGGCCCAGTGCCGGGTTGGCCGACTCGCCGAGCTGCTCGCCCAGCGAAGTGGCCAGCTTCTCGCCGCCGATATCGAGGGTGCGGACCGTGACCGGCCGGCCCTTCATGGCCTTCACGATCTCCGCCAGGGCCTGGTACTGCTCCTCCTCGCCGGGCAGGTCATTGCGGTTCATGTACATGAACTCGGTGCGCAGCAGACCGACGCCCTCGGCGCCGCTCTCGCTCACCTGGTTCAGCTCGCGCGGCAGTTCCAGGTTTACCTGCAGGCCGACGTGCTGACCATCGCGGGTCTTGGCCGGCACGTCGCGCAGCCGCGCGAGCGAGCGGACCTCGCGGGCCATGTCCTTGAGGCGCCGCTCGTAACCGGCCAGCCGGGCCGGCGTCGGGTTGACGATGACCAGGCCATTACTGCCGTCGACGATCAGCAGGTCGCCGGAGCGCACCGTCGGCAGCAGGCCCGGCACGCCGACCACCGCGGGCAGGCCCAGCGAGCGGGCCATAATCGCGGTGTGCCCCTCGGCGCCGCCCAGAACACAGGAGAAGCCGCCGATCTCGCGCGGGTCCATCAACGCGGTGTCGGCCGGCGATATCTCCTCGGCGATGACGATGCTGCCTCTTTCCAGCCCGCTGAAGCCGTGGAACTCGACGTCCGTGAGGCAGCGCAGCAGGCGGTGACCGACCTCACGCACGTCCTCCGCGCGGGCCGAGAGGTAGCTGTCCTCCATCGCCTCGAATTCCTGGGCGAGGGCGGAGATCTCGGCCATCACGGCGGCCTCGGCGTTGCGCCGGTCGCCTTCGATTCGGCGCTCGATGCCGCCGATCAGGCGTGTCGAGTTCAGCATCTGCAGGTGTGCTTCCAGCAGGTAGCCAAGTTCCTCGGCGGCGAGGCCGTGGATGCCGACCGCCTTCGCTTTCAATTTGCCGACTTGGCGGCCCGCTTTGGCCGCGGCCTCGGCAAGGCGCGCCTTCTCGGCCTTCACCTTCCCGGCGGGGATCTGGTACTCGACGACCTGCAGGTCGCCGGCCTCGCGCACGTAGGCAGGCCCGATGGCCACGCCCGGCGCGACGCCGAGTCCATCGAGAACGCGTTCCTCCCTTGGTTTCTTCTTCTTATCCGTCTTCATCGAACTTGCCGGCCACCAGTTGCGCCAGTGCATCCACCGCCGCCTCCGCTTCAGGCCCGCTTGCCTCAATCTCGATATCGCAGCCGGGCCCGGCCGCCAGCATCATCAATCCCATGATCGAACCGCCGGGTACCCGGGTCTCGTTCTTCTCGACCGTCACCTGCGCGTCGAACCTTCCCGCCAGCTTAACGAATTTCGCCGCGGCACGCGCGTGCAACCCCTTCTGGTTGCAGATCGTCACCTGCCGCCGCACGGCGGCCGGGGCACTGCCCTTGCTTTCTGTCGCGCCCGTCATTCCCCGCTCATCAGTCTTTGTCCGCGTCGAGCAGTTGCGAGGCGACATTGATGTACTTGCGCCCGGCGAGCTGGGCCTGGGTCACAGCCTCCGACAGGGTGGCGGTGCTGCGCAGGCCGGTAAGCTTGATCAGCATCGGCAGGTTAATACCGGCAATCACCTCCACCTGGCCCTTATCGAGCACGGAGATCGCCAGGTTCGACGGCGTGCCTCCGAACATGTCGGTCAGCAGCACCACGCCATCCCCTTCGTCGGCCGCCGCGACTGCGTCGATAATGTCCCGCCGGCGCTGTTCCATGTCGTCTTCCGGACCGATACAGATTGCCGTGACGTTCTCCTGTGGGCCGACGACGTGTTCCAGCGCCTGGACGAATTCCACCGCCAGACGTCCGTGGGTTACCAAGACCAGACCAATCATCCTTAGCTCCCTGCTCGCCAACGCCGCACCCGATTTTCGGCCGCGGGCGACCTGGCCTCACCGCTTTTGACGCCATGATAAGGGCCCAATCGCCGCTTCCGGTCAACCGGGCGCTCAGTCCGGCGCCGCCGCACGGGCCGGATCGCGGGAGATGTCGCGGTGGGTGAGATGGACCGGACGGCCGTGCTCCCGCAGCCAGGAAGCTAAGCGCTCGGCCACGAAAACCGACCGATGGCGCCCGCCGGTGCAGCCGACGGCGATGGTCAGATAGCTCTTCCCCTCGCGCTCGTACCGCGGCAGCAGGCCGTCCAGCATGGCCGTCAACTGGTCGAAGAACGGGGGGAAACCGGCATCGCGGGCCACGTAGGCGGCGACCTCGTCGTCCTGGCCACTCAGCGGCTTCAGGTCGGGCTCGTAATGCGGATTGGCGAGGAAGCGTACATCGAACACCAGATCCGCCTCGCGCGGCAGACCCTGGCGGAAGGAGAACGAGGTGACGAAAACCGACATGCCGGCACTGCCGCCCAGACCAAGGCGGCCGAGCAGCTGCTGGCGCAGTTCGGCGGGGGTCAGGTGAGAGGAGTCGATCACCATGTCGGCGCGCTCGCGCAAGGGCGCCACCAGGCGGCGCTCGACCGCGATGCCGTCGGCCACCGGGCGACCCTGGGCCAGCGGATGGCGCCGCCGTGTCTCGGTGAAGCGGCGCCCAAGCACCTCGTCGTCGCAGTCAAAGAAAATCAGCGTAATGGCGAAGCCAGGACTGGCGGCGAGGCGGTCGAGCTGTTCCAGCACCGGGCCGACCGCGAAATCGCGGGTGCGGATATCGACACCGATGGCGATCGGCCGCCGCAGACCGACCTCATGCACAACCGCCGGCAGCAGGCTGAGCGGAAGGTTGTCGATGGCCTCGTAGCCCTCGTCCTCCAGCACCCGCAACGCGCTGGAGCGGCCGGCGCCGGACAGGCCGGTCACCAGAACCAGGCGCGTGCGCTCGTTCTGCCGGGACGCATGTGCCGGAGCCGCTCCGCCTGCCGGCTCCGCATCGCTCGGAGTGTCGTCGCTCATAGGCGTACCAGTATCCAGGCCAGTATCCAGACCAGCATCCGGGCCAGCAAAGGGGCCCGCCGAATCGGCGCGCATTATACGCGAGGCCGCCGCGCGTAAGGCAAGGCGCAGCTTCTCCGGCGCCGAAATCTGCGCCGGATCGAGGTCGATGCGGCTTACGGCAACACCGCACAGCGTTTCCAGCCGCGGTTCCGGCAGGCGCTCAATCGCCGCGGCCGGCTTGAGATCGACGACCAAGGCCACTGACACGCCGGCGCGGTAGGGCAACTGCGCTATGCCGAGGCCGCGCACCTCCAGCTTGCCGGCGATTGTCTCTGGCGGAAAGGCGCAGAGGCGTCCGCCGTTCGCCTGCAGCCGGGTCTGGTCGTCGCTGACGAGCATGCCACCGCGGTCGATGAGGCGCAGGGCGATGTCCGACTTGCCGGCCCCGGACGGCCCGCGCAGCAGTACCGCCCATTCGCCGAGATCGGGCTCCGCCAGCATGACCGCCGTGGCATGGACCAAGTCTTCAGTCGGTGCCTCTGCCATGACCGGCTAGTCGGCCGGCAGGCGCACGGTAAAGCAGGCACCGCAGACCCGGCCTTCCGGATCGCCGCGATTCTCCGCGCGGATGGTGCCGCCGTGCGCCTCGACGATTTGCTTGGAGATCGAAAGGCCAAGGCCGGAGTGGGTGCCGAACTTTTCGCCCGCGGGCCGCTCGGTATAGAAACGCTGGAACACAGCCTCCAGCTTGCCTTCCGGAATGCCGGGGCCCTCGTCGGAGATCGACACCACCACGTCGCCGGCCTGGCGTTGCGCGGCGAGGCGGATGGTGCCACCGGGCGGCGAGAAGGTCACTGCATTGGAAATGAGGTTACGGAACACCTGCCCGAGGCGGCCTTCGATGCCCGGCACCGAGAGGTCCTGGTGGTCGAGCACGTCGAGCTGGAAGCGCGGCGCTTCGGCACGCTCGCCGGCCTCTTGCACGGCGACCAGCGCGCGTAACAGCCCGCCAATGTCGACGATATCGGTTTCCGCGCGCGACAGCTCGGCATCCAACCGCGAGGCGTCGGAAATATCGCTGATCAGGCGGTCGAGGCGCTGCACATCGTCGAGGATAATCGACATCAGCTTCTTCTGCTGCTCCGGGTCTTCCACACGAGCGACGGTTTCCACTGCGCTGCGCAGCGACGTCAGTGGGTTCTTGATCTCATGCGCCACATCGGCGGCAAAAGCCTCAATGGCGTCGAGGCGATGCCATAGTGCCTCGGTCATCGCGCGCAGCGAATCGGAAAGATCGCCGATTTCGTCGCCGCGGCGGGTAAAGTCCGGCAGTTCGAACTGCCGGCCCTTGCCGGAGCGCACCTGGTCGGCAGCCAGCGCCAGGCGGCGGATCGGCCGCGCGATGGTGCCGGCGAGGTAGAACGACAGCAGCACGGTGACGCCCAGGGCAACGCCGCAGACGATGAGGATGTCGCGCCGGCGGTCGTCGACGGCAGCGTCGACCACGGCGCCGTCCTTCGACAGCATAAGGGCGCCCAGCACTTGGCGGTACCGCTGCACCGGGACCGCGACGGAGAGCACCAGGCGGCCCTGGCGGTCGAGGCGCACCATGCCGGGGCTCTGGCCGGCTAGCGCGCCGATCACCTCATCGTAATCGGCCGCCTTCTGCTCGCGCGCTTCCCGGTAGAGCGGGAAGCTGTCCTTGCCGGGCAACCACTGCATGGCGAGATTTAAGAGGCGACGCAGCAAGCCAAAGCCGCCGTCCCGGTCCGGCGGCAGGGTCTGGATCTGCACCTGCCCACCTGGTCCGCCCAGAACGAAACTGTCCGCCAGGATTTCACCGGAGCGCGCGAAGATGCGCGCACGCACGCCGGTGTCGACCAGCAGCACGCGCATGAGGTTGCGCGTCACTTCGGGTAGCAGGCGCTCATCGCCCACTTGGGTTGCGACGACCGCCGTCGAGCCGAGCGACAGCGAAAAGGCGCGGGCCTGGATGCGCAGCGAATCGATCTCCGCGGCGATCAGGCTGTTGCGGTACTGGTCTAGATGCATCAGGCCGAGCACCGGAATCGCCAACACCAGGACGTTGATCGTGAGGATGCGGCGGACCAACGGCGAGCGCCAGCCGCGTGAGTGGCGCCGCGGCGGCCGGGTCGTCGACGTCTCGTCGGCGCGGGACTCGGTCTGGCGTGCGCGCTTGCCCGCCGCCCTGCCGCCTTCGCCGTTCTGCCGCCGCAACATGTTGGTGCCCTGCCCCTCCAGGCTATCGGCGCGCCGCCGCGCCCTGCCGTGCAGCTCAGGCTTCCCGGTAGCGGTAACCGACGCCATAGAGCGTTTCAATCTGCTGGAAGCTGTCGTCGACGTCGCGGAACTTCTTGCGCAGCCGCTTGATGTGGCTGTCGATGGTGCGGTCATCGACGTAAACCGATTCGCCATAGGCCGCGTCCATCAGCTGGTCGCGGTTTTTCACATGACCGGGGCGCTGCGCCAGAGCTTTCAGGATGAGGAACTCGGTCACCGTCAAATTGATGCGTCCCCCCTTCCAGCTGCAGAGGTGGCGCGCCGGATCGAGCGTCAGTTCGCCGCGCACGACGGGCGCCTCCGCTGTCTCGCTGCCGCCCTCGGCATCCTCGCCGCCCTTCTCCCGCCGCAACAGGGCGCGGATGCGCTCGATCAGCAGACGCTGGGAAAACGGCTTTGTGATGTAGTCATCCGCGCCCATACGCAGGCCCAGTACCTCGTCGATCTCGTCGTCCTTGGAGGTCAGGAAGATGATGGGCAGGTTGGAAGACTTGCGCAGGTGACCGAGCAACTCCATGCCGTCCATGCGCGGCATCTTGATGTCGAGCACCGCCAGATCGACCGGATTGGCGGCAATGCCGCGCAGCGCTTCGGCCCCGTCGTTGTAGGTGCGCACCTTGAAACCCTCGGCCTCCAAGGCGATGGAAACGGAGGTCAGAATGTTGCGGTCGTCATCGACCAGGGCGATGGTATCCTGCATGGCCGTCGACTTTTAATATCCCTCTCTACGATACCCGTGGCTTGCGCCGGTGGCGCTGCCGGGCCCCTTCCCCATGTCAGCCTGCCCCCCGAACGCCTCGATAACAAGGCGGCCGGGATAAGGAACCCACTGGGCTACCAAAGCAGACGCTCAACCCGGGAGCAAGCCGCCGATTTCACCTGCCGACCCGCGGCGATGCAGCGCCGCAAGGCGGTGCCGGCCAACCTGGAAAGGGACTGTGGCCTTTTTGCGGCGATTTCGGGATAGATAGGGAGGAAATCCGTAAGAGCCCCAGAAGGCGCTGCTTGGCTGTCACTCCCCGGCCATGGCCTCTGAAGCGACGAGGAGCCGGTGGTGCGGGAAGACCACGCTGATCCGGGTGCCCTGCTCGGGCACGCTGTGGAGAGCGATCTGGCCGCCGTGGAGTTCGACCAGCGAACGCACGAGCGGCAGCCCGAGGCCGGTACCCTCGAAGCGCCGATTGAGTTCGCTCTCGACCTGGAAGAACGGCTCGAAGACCTGCTGCTGATCCTCGGGGGCAATGCCGATGCCGGTGTCCTGTACGGCCATTTCCAGCGCTCCGCCGGCGACTTTCAATTCCACCACCACACGCCCGCCGGGCCTGGTGAACTTCAGCGCGTTGGCAACGAGGTTCAGCAGAATCTGCTTGATGGCCCGTTCGTCGCCCTGCAGATGCAGCGGTCGCTCGGGCAAGCTGACGGCCAGTTGCAACTGACCGTCACGTGCCTTGGCCTCCATCAGGCCGACCGTCCGGCGCACGAGGTCAGCGACGTCGATCAGGCTTTCGCTCAATGCCGACTGGCCGGCCTCGACCCGCGACAGATCCAGAATGTCATTGATCACCGAGAGCAGATGTTCACCGCTTTCGCGGATGTGCCCGACGTATTCACGATACTTGCCGACATCCTTGGCGAGACCGCCGTGGGCACCGGCTGTTTCTGACTCCAGGTGCTCAAGCAACTGGGAAAAGCCGATGACCGCGTTCAGCGGCGTACGCAGTTCGTGGCTCATGGTTGCCAGAAAGCTGGATTTCGCGCGGTTGGCGGCCTCGGCCGCCTGCTTGGCTTTGACCAGAGCCTGTTCGGCGGCCTTGTCCTCTGTGATGTCCTGGGTGGTGCCGACGATGCGCAGGGCACGCCCGGCCTCGTCGCGCACCACCTCGCCCATCTCGCTAACGTAAAGCACCGTGCCATCCGGGTGCACAACCCGGTGATCGATGATCAAGCTGTCCTTCTGGTCGACCTGCGTCAGCGCGTCGACGACGGCGGCGCGATCATCCGGGTGGACGCGGGCGAGAAAGGCTTCCTGTGAGGCTTCGATTTCGCCAGGGCGGTAACCGAGAATGCGGTACACCTCGTCGGACCAGATGGAGGATTTTGCCTCTTGATCGGTCTCCCAGCTGCCGACCTGCGCGATGCGCTGAGCCTCGATCAGACGGCGGCGGCTTTCCTCGGCAGCCGACTCGGCGCGCTGACGGATGATGATGCCGGCCAAAGCGTCGGCAACGGCGCGCAGGTGAGCCATCTCCGCCTCGTCGCGCTCGCGCCCGTCCGGCAGAGAGAGGATGAGGACGCCGAGGGTCTCCCCACCGAAGACCAGCGGAACGGCATAGTGGCCATGGGGCCCCATGCCCTCGAAGCCGTTCTCGTGGCGCTCGTCGACATGGGAGGCATGGATGATGTGCTGCTGGGCGGCGGCCCGGCCGCAGAGACACTGGCCGAAGGCGACCCTTTGGCAGATCGTGTGGAGGGGCCGCGGCAGGTTTTTCTGCACTGCCAGACGCAGTGCCCCGTCATCCACCAGGAACACGCCGCCTTCCGGCTCTACGGCCAGCCAGGGCGCGGCCAGGATCGCGTCGAGGGCGTCCTCGAGCTGCTTTTCAAGCGGCTTGCTGCCGAGCGAGATCTCCAGCAACTGGTTGAGGGTCTGCAGGTGCTCGCGGCTTTGCTCGTGCTGGCGCTCAAGCACCGCCGCGCGGCTATGCAGCCGGCCGGCGATCGTCAGCAGCAAACCGACCGCCGCCGCCATGGCGAGGAACTGCGAGATCAGGAAGCCGACGGGGGCAAACCACTCGACCGGGCGCAGCCAGGGATACTCGATCTTGTGCAGTCCCCAGAGGATCAGAATGAGTCCGACAAAGCGGCCGGCGGCGACTGCAGCTTCGGGCCGGGCGCGCAGCATGCAGACGCCGGCCGCGATCAAGGCGCCGCCGGACACCGCATAGAGCGGGACCGCGCGCAGCAGGAAGTCGTCGACGATGAAGGTACTGAATCCGGACCACAGGAAAACCGCGACCACCACCTGCGTGAGAAGCAGCCGCGGGGTGCTATGACCCAGGAAGGACAGGGTGCCGCACAGCAGCATGAGCGCCGAGACGCCCTGCATGGCCTCCGCGAGGAACACAGCGAACTGGGGATGCAGCGGCTCGCCGACCAGGTAGAGGCCGAGGCGCAACACCCATAGGGCATAGCCGGCGGTCCAATAACCGGCCCCCGCAGGCGCGCCGGGCATGGCGCGCAGGTAGGCGAGCGCCGCCAGCAGCACCGAGGCGCCGATCATGGCACCGGGGATGACGGAGGGGACGGTGATTTCCAGGTTGACGCTCCTGCGGCATTCGAACAGAGGACAAGAGAAACTGGTCTTGCTTTCGCCTATCAACTAACAATGTATTGGTTAACTGTGAATTAAGCCTTTTGCTTATCCGGCCTCGGATCGCAGCCATCGGTGGCCGCTGGAGGGCCCTCTGACAGGATGTAAGCGGAGGGCCAGGGGGAATCGTTCATGGCGCTGAAAGACGACACGCCCAGGCCGCGCCCTGCCGTCTCTGCCCAAAGCACCGGCCGCGACTTCCTCGCCGACTGCCCGCTGCGGATCGCCGAGATCTTCTCCTACTGGGACAGTCTGCGGCAGGGCCGCCCGATGCCGAAGCGCGCCGACTTCCAGCCCGAGGCGGTGCCGCGCCATCTCTCCAGCATCCTGCTGGTCGACGTCGAGGGCGTGGATGACGAGGGCATGGGCATCTACCGCTACCGCGTGGTGGGCACCGACGAAGTGCGCCTGCGCGGCCACGACCCAACCGGCAAGCTGGTGCAGGACGGCGTCTTCTGGTCCAGCCCGGAAGAAGCGCTGGCGGTTTACGAGCGCATTCGCACCGGGCGCACGCATCTTTACCAGGTATCCGAGTTCGTCTCGCCCGAGGGTCGCTGGCGGTCCGAATACGGCATTCTTTTGCCGTTCTCCGCGGACGGCCAGACCGTCACTCAGATCCTCGTCTATTCCCTGGCGCGCAGCAGTCAGGACGGCTGAAGGCGGATCTCCGTTCTGACAAGAAGAGTGTTCTTGATCTCTCTTTTCATTTCTAATATTCTGGAATTATGGAAAAGATTCACGCCCTCGCGGGCTTGGCTGCCTTGGCGCAGGAAAGCCGACTGGACATTTTCCGCCTGCTGGTCGAAGGCGGGCCGGAGGGGCTGGCAGCCGGCGACATCGGCACGAGGCTCGCCCTGCCGGGGGCCACCCTCTCGTTCCACCTGAAAGAACTGCGCCAGGCGGGCCTGATCACCTGCCGGCGCGAGGGCCGCTCTCTCATCTATGCTGCCGACTTTGCGGCGATGGGCAGCCTGGTCGCCTATCTCACCGAGAACTGCTGCGGCGGGCGCTGCACGGCACCACGGACCGCAGCCCTCAGCACACCCCCTTCAAGCCCTAAGGAGTCCGCCCGATGAAGCGCCTTCACGTCCATCTCAGCGTCGACGATCTCGCCACCTCGGTTGACTTCTATACCAACCTGTTCGGCGGCGCCCCCGCTGTCCTGAAGCACGACTACGCCAAGTGGATGCTGGACGACCCGCGGGTGAACTTCGCCATGTCCCAGCGCGCCCGCCAAGCAGGCCTCGATCACCTGGGCATCCAGGTCGAAGACGAGGCCGAACTGCGCGAGGTCGCCGGGCGGCTCGCCGCCTCCGGTGCGCGCCTGGTAGAGCAGAAGGACACGACCTGCTGCTACGCCCGCTCCCACAAGGCCTGGGTGAATGATCCCCAGGGAATCGCCTGGGAGACTTTCCACAGTCACGGCGAAGCGGTCGTCTACGGCGAAGACCTGCCGGCTGTCGCTTGCTGCAGCGACCAGTCCTGCGGCACGCCGCCGGCCGCCGGCCGCGAGACCGCCTGCTGCGTCTGAGCGAAGAATTGCTGCGCAGCATGAAATTCCATGCTGCGCAGCAATTGCGTTAATTCAAAGGGTTAGATGGAAGCTCAGCTTTCCAGATCGCGGAAGGCGCGGTGGAGCTTGGCCTCGGAGGAGGTGACGAAGGCCTCCATGTTGCGGATCCTCTGCTCCTGTTCGCGGTAGCGGTGGCGCAGCCGTGACAGGCTCTCGCTCGGCTTCAGGCGGAGCTGGCGCCAAAACTCCTTCTCCGCGTCCGACTCGTACTGATAGGCCGGGGCGCGGTCGATCAGCAGAGTCGCCAGCAGGTAGCAGATGATGGTCGGCGGAGGGAACATGAAGACCGCGATGACCGCCGCGATGCGCACCAGGAAGGGGCTGATGCCGAAGTAGTCGGCAAGGCCCGCGCAGACGCCAAAAATGCGCCCACGCTCCCTATTGCGGTAGAGCCGGCTCGGCTTCGGGCCGGCAGACGGATGCCCGTGACCGCTATTCCCGGAAGGCCGGTTCTGGTGGTTTTGCGGGCTGATCACAGCTGTTTCCTCCAGTCCGTCACCTCGGCGTCGAGGATGCGTTCCAGCGCATTGATGCGCTGCTCCATGCGCTCGGAGTTCTTCCACAGTTCTTCGAGCAATTGCTCCTCGTCGCTAGAGAGGGCCTTGGTCGCCTTCCAGCGCGTGGTGTAGTGGGCGATGATCCAGATCGGCGCCACCACGGCGAGGAACAGGATGCCCAGTACGGTATAGTCCATGGATGTCTAAGCTCCCCGGCCCGGCCGCGCCTTATTCGCCACCGGCCGGCTTGGCGCCGCCCTTTGACTGGGCAAGCTTCGCCTTCAGGGCCGTCAGTTCATCCTCGATGGCCGATTCGGCGGCCAGTTCGGAGATCTCCTCGGCCAGCGACTTGCCGCGGCCGAGATCGAAAGCTTCGACCTCGCCTTCCTTGGCATCGAGCTTCTTTTCGACCTGCTCGAAACGGGCGAAGGCATCGTCGACGCGGCCATCGTAAAGGTTGCGGCGCACTTTGAGGCGAGAGCTGGCGGTCTCGTGGCGCGCAGCCAGCGACTGCTGCTTTGCCTTGGCCTCACGCAGCTTGCTCTCCAGCTTGCCGATGTCCGCCTCGTCCTGCTGCAGCATGGCGTCCAGTTCTTCCAGTTCCTCCCGCAGCATCGCGGCCGCCTCGGCCAGCTTCGACTTCTCGACCAGGGCGCCCTTGGCGAGATCCTCGCGGCCCTTGGAGAGGGCAAGCTCCGCCTTCTCCTGCCAGCCCTGCTGTGCCTCGGCGAGGCGGGCCAGACGGCGGTTGGCCTCCTTCTTCTCTGCGATGGTCTTGGCCGCCGTGGAACGCACCTCGACAAGGGTGTCCTCCATCTCCTGAATGACCAGGCGGATGATCTTCTCGGGCTCCTCGGCCCGATCAAGGATGGAATTGAGATTGGAATTTATGATGTCGGCGAGGCGGGAGAAGATACCCATTGTTGTCGGTCCTTATCGTCTGTCTCGGTTATCTCGGTGGTGACTGGTGCAAGGGCACCGTGTTGATCATTTGGGGTCAGGTCTTGCGACTTAGACTAAGAGGGCGCCGAGCAGCAATCCGGCGATGAACATCAGCCAGTGATCGGCGGTGCGGCTCCTCAGATAGAGCCGGGTGCGCTCGACCCAGCGGTCGAAGCCTTCCCGTCCGCCGCAGGCTCGGCCAAAAAACTCTCGCCCCGGGCCGGCACGCCCAGAAGAAGTGGGGCCGGAGGTGCGAAAGTCGGAAGTGTCGTTCCAGCGATTCATCGTCGTGCGCTCTCTGTCTGGCTTGGTGGTGTTCTTGGCTTGGGGCTTTTCGGCCATCCGCCATAACTATTGGCAATCCGCGTGCCAAGTCCGCTCAGAGACTATAAGTTATTGTTTTGCAACGATAAATAGCCTGGAAGGGAGGCGGGGTCGGGATTGGGGGCCTGGTTCATAGACCGTTTTATGGTGATTTTCCCCATTTATTGGCTATTCTGACGCGATGATCAGTCCCGATTTGCCGCCGCTGCTGGGTCAGTCGCCCGCCTTCATGACGCTCGCCGAGCAGATCTCCCGGGTGGCGCCGCTCGACCGTCCGGTGCTGGTGATCGGCGAGCGCGGCACCGGCAAGGAGTTGGTGGCCGCCCGCCTGCATTTCCTGTCACGCCGCTGGGGCGGCCCTTTCGTTAAGCTGAACTGCGCGGCGCTGGCCGAGAGCCTGCTGGAGACCGAGCTGTTCGGTCACGAGGCCGGCGCCTTCACCGGCGCGGCGAAGCGGCGGGCCGGCCGCTTCGAGATCGCCGACAGCGGCAGCCTGTTCCTCGACGAGATTGCGGCGTCCAGCCCGGCGGTGCAGGAAAAGCTGCTGCGCGTCATCGAGTACGGCGCCTTCGAACGGGTCGGCGGCAACGCCACTTTGCAGGTCGACGTGCGCGTAATCGGCGCCACCAACGAGCACCTGCCGGCCGCGGCTGCCGAGGGTCGCTTCCGCGCCGACCTGCTGGACCGCCTCGCTTTCGAGGTGCTGACGCTGCCGCCGCTGCGCGCGCGGCCCGAAGACATTCCCCTGCTGACGAGTCACTTCGCCCGCGAGATGGCCAAGGAGTTGGACTGGCCGCAGTTTCCCGGCTTCACCGATGCAGCGATGGAGCGGCTGCTGGCGCACGACTGGCCCGGCAACGTGCGCGAGCTGCGCAACGTGGTCGAGCGATCGGTGGCACGCGGGAAGCCCGATGAAGAGATCGCGACCGTGGTGATCGATCCCTTCGCCAGCCCCTGGACCCTGGCGCCGCTGTCTGCGGCAAGGATCGGGACCAAGGCCGGGACTGAACCCACCAAAGGGCCCGAGGCCGCCACGGGCAACACTACGCCGGGGAGCATTCTCTCTGACCCGACGCGGGCCTTCGATCTCGATGCAGCGTTAAAGCGCGTGGAACACGACCTCTTGAGCCAGGCCCTGGCGGCGCAGCGTTACAATCAACGCGCCGCGGCCAAGCAACTGGGCCTCACCTATGACCAGCTGCGGGGCCGCCTGCGCAAGCACGGCCTGCTGACCGCAGCGGCGGAGAGCGGCGCAGACTAGATCAGTTCAGGGTCGGATGGCCTCGCCGAAGGGGATCCACCGCCGCTCAGTGGCTCCATCTCACCGTGATCCAATCTAGGACAGGGTGAGGGTGGAGCGCTCGCCCAGGTCGTCGCGGTGGGCGGCGAGCCAGGCTTGCGCCGCGGCGCGGCCGGTTTCCTTCAGCGTGCTGAGGAAGCCCCAGTCGGCACGTTGCTTGGAGGCGACGTCGAGGCCCTGCATGGCGGCGCCGCCGTGCAGCATGTGCAGGTTAAGGCCCTTCACCCGGTCGCTGAGGCCGCAGCCGCGCCGTCCGGCCATGCGGCCCATATAGCCCAACGCCTCCAGCTCACGCATCAGGGGGGCGTTGAACACGATCTGGCTGCGCCGGGTGTCGATCTGGCTGGGGCTGCGCGGAAGGTCTTCGGTCGTCGGCGAGTCGATCTGCACGATCAGCACATCGCGGGCATCGCAGTTGAACACCAGCGGGAAGATCGTCGGGTTGGCCATGAAGCCGCCGTCCCAGTAGTGCGCATCGCCGATCGTCACAGCCTTATAGAGATGCGGCAGGCAGGCCGAGGCGAGCAGGGCGTCGACACTCATCTCTTCGTTCTCGAAGACCACGGCGCGGCCCTGCTTCAGGTCGGTGGCCGAAACGAAGAGGCGCGGCGCGCGGGCATGCTGCAAGGCCTCGAAATCGATGACCTCTTCCAGCACGCCGCGCAGCGGGTTCACGTTCAGCGGGTTCAGCTGATAGGGGGAGAAGAGGCGGGTCATCATCTGGAAGGCCGGTGCCGCCATCAGCGGTGGGCCGAAGTCTGCCAGGGTGCCGATCCGCCGCCACAGGCGCTCGAGCGTCTCGCGTGCAGCGGCCCGCGGGTGCCGGCCTCCGGCCTGCCAGCCGCTCGCCAGCGCGGCAGCGTTCAAGGCGCCGGCACTGGCACCGCTGAGACCGTCGATGGCGATCCAGGGTTCTTCCAGCAGGCGGTCCAGCACGCCCCAGGTAAAGGCGCCGTGAGCGCCACCACCCTGCAGCGCCAGGCTGAGCGGGCGCGGCGGCGTCGCCGTGCGACGGACGCGGCGCAGCGGCAGGCCGGCCCCCCGCGGTCCACGGGCGGCAGACTTTCTAACGGCGATGTTCTCGGTAACCATGCAGCCTCCAGACGATGTCTGGGGCATTTCCCACTCGAGACTGGCTCTTGCTGGCCAGACGGCATGCGGCAATCGCCGCGGCGCTGTGGATAATTTCTAATTTGTATTCATGAACAAGCGCTTAATCCGCGCGAAGGGTTAATTTCATCCGCCCGGTGCCACGCGCCGTGAGCGATGTTCCGGGAAAACCCGCGGTGCCCCGGAACCACATAAAGACACATTGGCCTTGTGGAAAAGCCGCGCGCTATCGACTATCTGTCAGCGTGGCGCCGCCGTCCCAAGGATGGGCGGCGTTTGCCGCCAGGGGTCCGCCAGAAGGCCCCGGGAACGATATCGGGTGGAGGAGCGTCCCCTACACACGGCCGCCGCAAATCCAGCGGTCGCGGGGTCCCTCCATTAGCTCTTGATGGGAGGAAAGTGCGTTGGAACAGATTGGTAAGGTCATCAGCCGCAACGGGCTCGGCCAACACGGCCTGAAGGACATCCGAACCGCCTACTGGAACTCGGACGTCGCGGCGCTCTACGAAGAAACCCTGAAACGCGGCGAAGGCCAATTGGCCGAAGGCGGTGCCCTGGTCGTCCTGACCGGCAAGCACACCGGACGCTCCCCCAAGGACAAGTTCATCGTCCGCGAGGCGGCGACCGAGGGCGACATCTGGTGGGGCGACGTGAACGTCGCCATCGGCGAGGCCGGCTTCGAGCGCCTCTATGGCAAACTGGTCGACTACCTGCGCGGCCGCGACGTCTTCGTGCAGGACGTCTACGCCGGCGCCGACCTAGACCATCGTCTGGCGGTGCGCGTGGTCAGCGAGAGCGCCTGGCACTCTCTCTTCACCCGCAACATGTTCATCCAGCCGCCCGAGGCCGACCTCGGCGGCTTCCAGCCTTCGTTCACCGTGCTGCACGCGCCCTTCCTGCACGCCGATCCGGAGACCGACGGCACCAACAGCGAAAGCTTCATCGTGGTCAGCTTCGCGCGCCGCATGGTGATCATCGGCGGCACGGTCTATGCGGGCGAGATCAAGAAGTCGATCTTCTCGATCCTCAACTACCTGCTGCCGGAGAAAGACGTGCTGCCGATGCACTGCTCGGCCAACATTGGCCAGGCCGGTGACACGGCGATCTTCTTCGGACTTTCCGGCACCGGCAAGACGACGCTGTCGGCCGATTCCAGCCGTCAGTTGATTGGCGACGACGAGCACGGCTGGTCCAGCAATGGCGTGTTCAACTTCGAGGGCGGCTGCTATGCCAAGGTGATCCGCCTGGATCCCGAAGCCGAGCCGGAGATCTATGCCACCACCGGGCGCTTCGGAACGGTGCTGGAGAATGTCGTCCTCGACCCGGCGACACGCCTGCTCGACCTCGACGACAACCGCTACACCGAGAACACGCGGGCGAGCTATCCGTTGGACTTCATCCCCAATGTGGCACCGGGGGGCCGCGGCGGCCAGCCGGAGAACATCGTCATGCTGACCGCCGATGCCTTCGGCGTACTGCCGCCGATTTCCAGGCTGACACCCGAACAGGCGATGTACCACTTCCTCTCCGGCTACACCGCGCGCGTCGCCGGCACGGAAAAGGGCATGGGCAACGAGCCGTCTGCGACCTTCTCCACCTGCTTCGGCGCACCCTTTATGCCGCGGCACCCCTCGGTCTACGCGAAAATGCTGGGGGAGAAGATGGCGAAAACCGGCGCCAACTGCTGGCTGGTCAACACCGGCTGGACCGGCGGGGCTTACGGCACGGGCAACCGCATGAAGATCGCCTACACCCGCGCCATGGTGCGCGCGGCCCTGTCGGGCAAGCTGGGGGAGATCGCCGTCGCCAGGCATCCGCAATTCGGGCTGCTGATGCCCGAGAGCTGCCCGGACGTGCCGGCGGAGGTGCTCAATCCGCGCAATACCTGGCGGGACAAGCAGGCCTACGACCTGACGGTGCGCGACCTGACCAAACGCTTCGAAACCAACTTCAAGCAGTTCGAGACTTACGTCGACGACGGCGTGAAGGCCGCCGGCATTCACGCCGCGGCCTGAGCCAAGGTCGCATCGTCGCAGCAGCGGTCCGCCCGTCAGGGCGGGCCGCTTCTATTCGACGCCATGCGTCGGGATCCTGATGGTTTCTCCGCAGTGCTTGCAGTGCACAGCGTCAGGCTCGTGGCGGTCGAGCCCACAGGTCGGACAAGCGTGACGGACCTTCGTCGGCCGCACGACGGCCTGCGCGAGGCGGAAGAACAGCGCCACACCGATCACCATGATGCCGACGGCCAGCAGACGCCCGCCGCTGCCGGTCATGGTGATGTCGCCGAATCCTGTGGTGGTCAGCGTCGTCACCGTGAAGTAGAGCGCGTCGACATAGCTCTCGATGTCGGGATTGCGGCGGTATTGCAGGGTGAAGACCAGCGCCGTTGCCAGGAATATGAAGACGAAGAGATTCACACAGGCGACGATGACCTCCTCGTTCCGGCGAAAAAAGTCCGTCTCCTCGCGCAGGTCGCGCAGTACGTGGTAGGAGTGCAGCAGCCGCATCGCGCGCAGCACGCGCAGGAAAGCGAAGCTGGTCGAGAAGAAAGGTGCCAGCAGCAAGGTCAGGATCACCAGGACGTCCGCCACCGTGTAGAGCTGGCGCAGCATGCGCAGCCGCGCCGGCGCGATCCACAGCCGCGCCAGGAAGTCGGCGAGGATGATCAAGCCGAGAATGAAATCGACGGTCAGGATGAAGGGCGTCGGAAACTCTGGCGCCGTCACCACAAAGAAGGCAATGGTCGCCAGGTCGAAGGCGAGGAGTCCGTAGCGGAAGTTCGTCGCCCGTTGGCTCCTGCCGGTGTAGAGATCTCTCAGAATCTTCTTCAGCCGCGCTTCGGCCATGCGGTCTCCTTTGCCGTGCGCCTCAACGCAAAAAGCGAGGCAGGCGTTCCAGGAAGATCTCGACGTCCCCTTGCGTCGTGAAGAGGTGCACCGAAATCCGCACCCGGCCGTTGTCGCTCCAGACAAGGATAGCCTCTTCCGCGGCGCGGCGCATCACCGCCTCCGGATCGGCGCAGCGAAAGCAGACGTTGCCGGCGTGATTCTCGGGCCCGGCCGGCGTCATCACCTCCAGTCCGAGCGCGCCGACGCCGGCGATGAGGCGCTCGGCCAGGCTACGGACGTGTGCCGTGATGGCGTCGATGCCGAAGCTTTCAAGATAGGTGAGGGACTCGCGCAGCAGGTAGGCGCCGAGGTGCCCGGCGTTGCCGTATTCGAAGCGCCGCGCGTCGGGCTTCATCACGTAGTCGGCGGCGGTCGGCCCCGCCGTGGCGGAAGACCAGCCGGCGCCACCGGGCGCGAAGTCCGGCTGCCGCCTGCGGTTCCAGCCGAGAATCCCCTCATGAATGCCGAGCGCGAATTTGTAGCAGGCGGTAACCAGGAAGTCCGAGAGGTCGCCGCGCAGCGGCACCACGCCGAAGGCATGACTGGCGTCGACCAGCAGCATCGGGCCATCGTTCAGTCCTGCCGAGAGCTTCTCCAGGTTTACATGCTGGCCGGTGAGGGCGTTCACCTGACTGACGTAGACCAGGCGCGTGCGCGAGTCGCAGGCCGCGAGCAGATCGTCCTCGTTCAGAGCCCAGCCGCGCGCCGGCACCAGGCGCAACTCGACACCCCGCGCCTTCAGGCTGGCCAGCGCATAACGGCCGGAGGCGTAGTCCAATTCCGGCGCGACGACGTTGTCGCCGGGCCGCCAGTCGATACCGGAGACCACGCTCATGATCCCGTCGGAAGCATTGCCGAGCAGGGCAATGTCGCCGGGCTCTAGACACATCATTCGCGCCACGGTCACGCGAACCTCGTCGTCGACCTTCCAGTGGGTCCAATAACCGTCGAAGCCACGGGCCTTGTCGATGGCAAAGGCCTCAAAGGCCTCCCGGTGTTTCACCAGCAGCGGCGGCTCGCCGCCCGTCGCCAGATGCACCTTGCCCTCCAGGCCGATGAAGTCGGACTTGGGAGCGGGCAGGGGGCGCAGCGGTTGTCCGGCCATCTCTGCCTAGTGCGCTTCGGCCCAGTTGGCGCCGGTGCCGGCGTCGGCAACCAGCGGCACCGACAGCTCGACCGCCGGGGCACAGGCGTTTTCCATCACCTCGCGCACCAGGGCCGAAGTTGCCTCGACCTCGTCCTTGGGGACTTCGAACAGCAGTTCGTCGTGCACCTGCAGCAGCATGCGCGCGCCGAGCTTGGCGTGCTCCAGCGCCGGCGGCACGCGGATCATCGCGCGCTTGATGATGTCCGCGGCGGTGCCCTGGATCGGCGCGTTGATCGCCGCGCGCTCGGAGAAGCTGCGCATCGCTGGGTTCTTGTCCTTGATGCCCGGAATGTGAACCTTGCGCCCGAACAGCGTGGTAACGAAGCCCTGCTCGCGCGCCGCCGTCTTCATCTTGTCCATGTAGGCGCGGATGCCCGGATAGCGCTCGAAATAGGCATCGATATAGGCTCTGGCCTCGCCCTGGGGAATACCGAGATTCTGCGCCAGGCCGAAGGCGGAGATGCCGTAGATGATGCCGAAGTTGATCGCCTTGGCCTTGCGCCTGACCATCGGGTCCATGCCCTCGACGGGAATGCCGAAGACCTGCGAAGCGGTGATGGCGTGAATGTCCTGGCCTTCGTGGAAGGCCTGCTTCAGGGACTCCACTTCGGCGATGTGGGCGGTGAGGCGCAGCTCGATCTGGCTGTAGTCGACGCTGAGCAGCACGTGACCCTTTTCGGCGACGAAGGCGGTGCGGATCTTGCGGCCTTCCTCGGTGCGCACGGGGATGTTCTGCAGGTTTGGGTCGTTGGACGACAGTCGGCCGGTGGAAGCGACCGCCTGCGAGTAGGACGTGTGGACCCGGCCGGTGTTGGGATTGATCTGGGTCTGCAGCGCGTCGGTGTAGGTGCTCTTCAGCTTCGACACCTGGCGCCAGTCGAGCACGCGCGCCGGCAGATCGTGCCCCTGGGCGGCCAGCGCCTCCAGGATGTCGGCGCCGGTCGCATAGGCACCGGACTTGCCTTTCTTGCCGCCGTCCAGCGACATCTCATCAAAGAGAATTTCACCCAGCTGCTTGGGCGAGCCGATGGTGAACTCGCGGCCGGCCAGCTTGTAGATCTGCTTTTCCAGCTCGCCCATGCGCGTGGCGAAGTCGTTCGACATGCGCCGCAGGGTATCGCGGTCGACCTTGATACCGGTCAGTTCCATCTCCGCCAGCACCGGCACCAGCGGCCGTTCGATGGTCTCGTAAACCGTGGCAAGGCGGTCCGTCACCAGGCGCGGCTTCAGCATCTCGAAGAGGCGCAGGGTGATGTCGGCATCCTCGGCAGCGTAATCAAGCGCCTTGTCCAATGGCACCTTGTCGAAGGTGATCTGATTCTTGCCGCTGCCGGCGACGTCCTTGAACTTGATGGTCTGGTAGTCGAGATGCAGTTGCGCCAGTTCGTCCATGCCATGGCCGTGCATGCCACCTTCCACCACGTAGGACAGCAGCATGGTGTCGTCGATCGGCGCCACCGAGATACCGTGGCGCGCGAGGATCAGCATGTCGTATTTGATGTTCTGGCCGACCTTCAGGATGCCGGGATCCTCCAGCATCGGCTTCAGCACGGCGATGGCCTTGTCCAAGGGGATCTGCTTCGGCGCTTCGACGGCGCCGTCCAGGTCGAGTCCACCCTGATCCGGTTTTCCGTCAGCGCTACCGCTGCCGGTGTGGCCGAGCGGGATGTAGCAGGCCTTGCCGGCGGCGGTCGACAGCGACACGCCGACGAGATTGGCCGTCAGCGGATCCAGCGACGTGGTCTCGGTGTCTACCGCAACCACGCCGCGGCGCTGTGCCGCCGCCACCCAGCGCTCAAGCTCCAGGACGTCCTGTACCAGTTCGTAGGCTGCCTCTTTAGGTGATTCCGGCGGCGCCGCGGCAGGTGTCGCCGCGTCCTCGGTCCCGCCCAGCTGCTCGGAAAGGCGGCGCAGCAGGGAGCGGAATTCGTAGCGCTCCAGGAAGCCGCGCAGTGCCTCCGGTTCCGGCAGCTTCAGACCGAACTCCTTGAGATCGGCCGTGACCGGCACGTCCTGCGCCAGGGTCACGAGCTTCTTCGAGATGCGCGCGAGTTCGGCGTTTTCCTGCAGCTTCTCGCGGCGCTTGGGCTGCTTGATCTCGCCTGCCCTTGCGAGGAGCGTTTCCAGGTCGCCGTATTCCTCGATCAGTTGCGCCGCGGTCTTGATGCCGATGCCCGGCACCCCCGGCACGTTGTCGGTGGAATCGCCGGCCAGGGCCTGCACGTCGACAACCTTCTCCGGCTGCACGCCGAACTTCTCGACCACCTCGTTGCGGCCGATTTTACGCTCCTTGATCGGGTCCAGCATGGTGATGCCGCCATCGACCAGCTGCATGAGGTCCTTGTCCGAGGACACGATGGTGACCTCGGCGCCCGCGGCCTTGGCCTGGCGCGCATAGGTCGCGATGAGGTCGTCGGCCTCGTAGCCTTCCAGCTCGATGCAGGGCAGATTGAAGGCCCTCGTCGCCTCGCGGATCGCCGCGAACTGGGGAACGAGATCCTCCGGCGGTTCCGGGCGGTGCGCCTTGTATTCGGGATAGATCTGGTTTCGGAACGTCTTGGCGGAAGCGTCGAAGATGACGGCGATGGCGTCGGCGTCGCTGTCGCGCAGCAGCTTCACCAGCATGTTGGTGAAGCCGAAGGTGGCGTTGACCGGCCTGCCGTCGGAGGTATTACGCGGCGGAATGGCGAAGTAGGCCCGGAAAATGTAGCCGGAGCCGTCGACCAGGTAGAGGTGCTTATAGGGGGCTGTCGTCATGCCGGGGAGAATGCCGGAGCCCCCCGGCTAAGTCGAGCGTTCAGCGGCCCCTTGAGCGGGGGAACGCCGGCAAACTGCCAGACTGCTGACTACTCCGCCGCGGTGTCCTGCTTCAGCACGAAGCGGCGCCCGCAGTAGGGGCAGTCGATCTGGCCCTTGCCTTCCATGTTGAGGAAGACGCGGGGGTGGCCGAGCGAAGCCTTGCCGCCGTCGCAGGCCACCTTAGGCTTGTCCACGAGGATGGTTTCGGGCGGCTGCATAGCGTCTCTCCAGATCGTCGGTCGGGCCGAAAGGGGGCGTCGTGGCGGCGATGATAGCGTCAGACGACCAAGGTTCAATCTTCTTGTTTTTCGGGCAGGGTGGCAGGCAGTTCACTTCGGAAGGTTTCGAACTTGCCGCCCGGCCCGCGGGGAATCTCAGGAGGATAACTGAAGGTGACGCGAAACGGGTAGCCACTGCGGAAGCGCAGCCATTCTCGTAGTTTGTCCTCGTCCACTGGCCTCAAGGGTGCGGCCGTCGCAAGCCTAAGTTCGATATCTTCAAGGCTGCGCTGTACAATCTGATACTGGTATATGCCCTCGACGCCGGCGTGGTAGATGTCGCCCAGCATCGGCCAGCCACGCCTTCCGTCCGGATAGCGCAATGTGTTACGGACCCGACCGAGGATGCGGCTGAGCACCGGCAGACCGCGGCCGCAAGAACAGAGATCGCCTGGCTCCGCCATATCGCCGATGGCATAGCGAATCAGCGGCATCGCGAAATTGAGAAGTGACGTGACAACGACCTGGCCGACCTCCCCGGGGCGGCACGGCGTGCCGTTTTCGTCCAGAACCTCAAGGATAACCGACTCGGCTTGGACGTGGTAGGAATCACTCTCCGGACACTGGAGAGCCAAATATCCGTTTTCCTGTGTGCTGTATAGGTCAACTATTTCAAGCTGCCAAATCTCACGACACAACTCCCTGATCTCGGGCGCAAGAAGTTCAGATAGAGTCCGCACGCCTCGAAGGCTAGGTATCTTGATACTTTTCCTACCGCAGTAGATCAGCAGATCGCGCAGTGCTGATGGATATGTCAGAAGATATTCCGGCTGAACCCGCAACAACCATTCGGCCTGTTGTTCCGCCGAGGTTGAGACGTTCAGCACGGCGCTGGGGCCGGTCTCAACGAAGCTGTGCGTGGAGCGTCCCCAGGACGCAGATCTTCCTCCCTTCGGGAGATCTGCCACGCCCGCAGCGAAAGGCCTGATTGCCGCCATGACCGCTGAGAAATCGCGACCGTGCCAAAGATGATCACGGAGCGTAATGGCATCCCACATGGCTTGAGCGAGGCGGGTGCCTCGAACGGTAACGACTTGGCCAGTGGAACCGCTCGAAGAAATCTCGTAGATGCCGCCGTGGTCCTTCGGCACCTCCGGGCAATAGAGGCTGGTGCCGGCCTCTTGCAGGGCGCTGCGTGTGAGGATCGGAATGCGCGACCACACCTCCTCCGTCACCGGCTTACCCGGCAGATAGCCCGCCTCGGCTAGGCGGTCACGATAGTAGGGGATCTGGCGATAGGCATGATGCAGCAGGTTGGCGGCCTGGTGCAGCTGCTGGGCGCGCAGGTCCTCCGGCGTCCACCATTGGCTGGCGTCCAGCTGCAGCAGCAGGGCCGCCAGCCGGGCCGCCTCGGGCGCCGGCAGCGCCGGCCAGGCGATCGTGGGATGGCCGCTCAGCAGCGGCTGATAACGGGAAGTCGGGCGCGTCATGGGTTCCCGATAGCACTGGCAGCCTGCCGAAGGCAAAAGGCTTGTATCCGAGCTTCCACGGGCGCGCGCGACCTAATTCCGGTATAGGAAAAGAAATCAGCAATTGAACAGGGTGCAAACGCGCTTGCGCTCAGCGCCTCGCCGCCCGTGTTGACCCCGCCAGCGGGGCGGTGCTACCCATGGCCGCCGCCCGTACTGTGGCAGACCTCTGCCTCCGACGCTCCCCCCGGACCGGGTGCCGGCGATCCGAATGCCGCCGACCCCGAGTACCGCTGTTTGGGGTAGCCCTGCTAGAATAGGCCGTAATGACCCAAGACACTTCCAGCCGAACCCAGGCCGGCGACGTCACCGCGAACCCGGCCCTGCCTGAGTTGGCCGTTTCAGTGCGCGGATTGACCAAGACCTACAAAGCCAGCGGCAAGTCGCCGGCCAAGACCGCCCTGAAGGCGGTCGACCTGGACATCCCGCGCGGCAGCCTGTTCGGCCTGCTGGGCCCCAACGGCGCCGGCAAGTCGACGCTGATCAACATCCTGGCGGGCCTGGTGAACAAGACCGCCGGCAGCGCCAGCATCTGGGGCTACGACATCGATGCGAACCCGCGCCAGTCACGCGCAGCCATCGGCGTGGTGCCGCAGGAACTGAACATCGATCCCTTCTTCACGCCGCGCGAGCTGCTGGAGCTGCAGGCCGGTCTCTACGGCGTGCCGCCGGCCGAGCGCATGAGCGACCGCATCCTCGCCGCCATGGGCCTTGCGGACAAGGCCGAGGCCTATGCACGCACCCTGTCCGGCGGCATGCGTCGGCGCCTCATGGTGGCCAAGGCCATGGTGCACCAGCCGCCGGTGCTGGTGCTCGACGAGCCGACGGCGGGCGTCGACATCGAGCTGCGCCAGCAGCTCTGGGCCAACGTGCGCGAGCTGAACCGTGCCGGCACCACGGTGCTGTTGACCACGCACTACCTGGAAGAGGCCGAGGAGCTCTGCGACCGCATCGCCATCATCAACCACGGACGGGTGATCGCCTGCGACGACACCGGCAGCCTGTTGGCGCGGCTCGACAACAAGACGCTGACTTTGGTCTTCGGCCAGGATCTCGCCGGCGTGCCCGACAGCCTGGCCGGCTTCACGCCCGACCAGGTGGGCCCGCGCCGCCTGCGCTTCCACTACCGCGCCAGCGAAAGCCCGGTTCCGCAGATTCTCGCCGCCGTCACGGGCGCCGGCCTTTCCGTCGTCGACATGTCGACCGAGGAGACCGATCTGGAGGACATCTTCCTGCAGCTGACCCGCGGCGCCCATGACGGCAGCGGAGACGCCCCCGACGCCAAAGGTGACGATGCGGCGGCCTAGCGGGCGGCACGACTGGCGGATGCGGGCGCGGCTGCTGCCGGCATTGTTGTTCCTGATTCTGGCCGCCTGCGCCCCGCGCCTCGCGCCGCCGGGGCCCGGTCTGGAGACCCTGGGCCTCGCGGCGCCGGCCATAGCCGACGACCGCTTCATCACCGCCGACGGAACGAGCTTGCCGCTGCGCCGCTGGACGCCGGCCGAGGGAAAGGCGCCGCACGGCATGATCCTGGCCCTGCACGGCTTCAACGACTACAGCCACGCCTTTGCGAACTCCGGCGCGGCACTGGCCGCCGAGGGCCTCATCGTCTACGCCTACGACCAGCGCGGCTTCGGCGCGGCGCCCAACCGCGGCCTGTGGCCCGGCATCGACACGCTGACCGGCGACCTCGCCGATGCCGCCCGCCTGCTGCGCCGCCGCCATCCCGACCTGCCGCTCTACCTGCTGGGCGAGTCCATGGGCGGTGCGGTGATCCTTGCCGCCCTGGCCGATTCCGACACTTCCGTGAATGCTCTTGAGGCCGACGGTGTCATCCTGGCGGCCCCGGCGGTCTGGGCGCGTTCCACCATGCCGTTCCACCAGCGCGCCGCGTTGTGGCTCGGTGCCCGTCTGATCCCCTGGGCGCGCTTTTCCGGCCGCGGCCTCGGCATCCAGGCCTCCGACAACATCGAGATGCTGCGCGCCCTCGGCCGCGACCCGCTGTTCATCAAGGAAACCCGCACCGATGCCGTCTACGGCCTGGTGAACCTGATGGACGCCGCCTTGGCGGCGGCTCCCACGGTGGAGGCCGAGACCCTGCTGCTCTATGGCGCGCGCGATCAGGTGGTGCCGGCCAAGCCGACTTTCCGCTTCTGGCGCAACCTGCCGGCCGCGGACGAAGGCAGGACTGACCGGCGCCAGCGCTTCGCCCTTTACCCCGAGGGCTGGCATATGCTGCTGCGCGACCTGCAGGCCCAGGTGGTGATACAGGACATCGCCGCCTGGACCCGCGACCCCAAGGGCCCGCTGCCGTCGGGCGCAGAGGCCTACGCCGCCGCCGCGCTGCACGGCACCGACCCCGAGGAAGCGACCGCCGCCGCCCGCTGAACGGGCGAGGGAGGACTGGAAACCGGGGCGGCAAAGCCCTTTGCGCCCCTGGGATACTTGCAGTATTGTCGCGCCATTCCAGGGTAGACGCCCATGGGGACCCGTAGCTCAGCTGGATAGAGCGCTGCCCTCCGAAGGCAGAGGTCACAGGTTCGAATCCTGTCGGGTCCGCCAACCCTGAATTTCGATCTTACCAATCGGTAGTGGCTAATGCGCGTGGAAGGGATCTGGGCACCAGCTGTTGTGGATAGGCTGCCTTTTAAGACCCTGTCTTACGCTTAAGCCATGATAGACGCTTCACGCGAAAACTCGAAAGTCTCCCAGGCTCCCTATCGGCCGTTTGGAGCCTTCCGTTTCATCCTCGCGCTCGCCGTCGTCTTCGGTCACGGCGGATGGCTGGCTGGCGGGACACTGGGTGATCTTATTGCCGCAAGCAGGATGGGCAGTGCGGCGGTTCTATGTTTTTTTGTCCTCTCAGGGTTCATTTTGGCTGAGGCAGCCTCGACGTTTTACGCAGGTCGCTGGCAGGCGCTTGCGATAAACCGCATCCTGAAAATTGTACCTGGGTTCCTCGGTGCTTTAATCCTTTCGCTGATTGTTCATTTTTCAGTCACGCGGCTCGGCCTGCTAGATCGTGCGGTCGCTTTCGAGGGAATCAACCCTGTATCGGCCGAGATTTGGACCACCGCAAACGTTGGCTACAATACATTAGCGATCGTCCCTTTTTTGAGGCCGGATGAAGCGTGGTATTACTTCGGCCGTATCTATCTTTTCGTCCGGTACGTATGGGCGATCAACGTAGAAGTGATGTTTTATGTATTACTCACGATTACCGTTGCTTTGGTGCCGCGGTCGTGGGCCATACGAGCTATAGCAATGGCCATTGCAACGCTCGGCTGCGTAATACTAGCGGGTGCCAATCTGCTGACGCTCGATAGCGTCGTTTTCTATGCTCGCTTCGCACCGTTCTTTTTGCTTGGCATCACGATCTTCTTTGCCCGACGAACGCGGTCGCCGGGCGTTTATCTCGTCTTACTAGTTGCAGCGCTCGCTAGCTTGTATTTGGGCTTTGAACATGTGGGAACCACGGGCGGCGGCATCGTCTTTGTTCTCTTCCTAGCGGCACTTGTCGTACTAAGCCGGACCGAGGCCTTTCTTATCTCCACCCGCATGGACCGCCGGTTAGGTGATCTTTCGTATTCCCTCTATCTTAATCACTATGCGGTTCTAGTTTGCCTTAGCGCGGCAACCCCGAAGCCAGGGATAGCTTGGTTTATCGGTGGCGTCTTTCTCTCCGTGGTTATTGCCGCCGCGATGCAGTTCATCGTTGAGCGGCCTCTGACGCGAGTGAGGGCCACGGTGCGAGGCGTGTATCTTGGGGAAAACCAGTCACCCGCACGAGCGGTGCGGCTGGCAGAATAAGGCGGATTTCGTCGGACGATAGTCTCGTTCTTCTGCTTTCCGCACCATGAATCAAGATGCACCTTCGACAGAATTGATCCGGCTGCTGGAAAGGTCTGCGGGTGCCGATCGGCGCTTTCTCCCCTCAGTTCCACTCCGCACCGCCGAATCCCGCTTCAAAATCTGCGGTTGCCCGCCTAGGATCTTGCTCCATCACGGGTTATGGAGCGGAAGACTGCCCATGCACATACTGCTCGCGATCCTCGGCGTCGCCATCGGCGTTGGCTTTTGGCTCTGGCGCGCGCGCCTGGCCGCCAAGGCCGTCATCGACACCGCCGACGACGTCCGCGCCGCGGTGCGCCGCTTCGGCTATCGGCGCAAGTCCAACACCAACCCGCTGGACGGCATCGACGATCCGCGCCTCGCCGCTGCCGGCATCCTCGCGGCCTTCGCCAGCATGGACGGCGGCATCGGCCGCGCAGAAATCGCCAGCATCGCGGAGGAATGCCGCCGCGGCTTTCAGACCGACGCCGGCGAGGCCGAGCAGATCGGGGCCTACGGACGCTGGCTGGTGCAGCAGTCGACCAACATGGACGAAGCAGTGCGCCGCCTCGCGCGGAACCTGGAGGGCAAGCTGAGCGACGTCGAGAAGGACCAGCTTATGGGCATGATCGAGCGCGTCGCCTCCGTCGAGGAGGGCGCACTGTCGGATGCTCAGCGCTACACCCTAGACCAGCTCGCCCGCCAGCTGAACTGAACCGCCGGCTTCCTCATGCCGTCCTTTCCTTCGCCTCGACCAGGATCCAGTCGCGAAAGGCCGCCGCCTGCGGCGTCAGCGGCGGGTCGGTGGGGACCAGCAGGTAGAATGACTGCTCCGAGCGCAGCGTCGCCTCGATGGGGCGGATAAGGACGCCGCGCGCGAGAAAGTCCTCGGCCAGGCGGCCACCGCCCAACGCGATGCCCTGGCCGTCCAGTACCGCCTGGGTCAGAACCAGATAGTTGTCGAACTCCAGGCTCGGCCCGCGTGGGCGGGCAGTGACGCCCATGGCGGCGAGCCAGGCCTCCCAGCTCACCCAGTTGCGGTCGAACTCCACCAGGTGCAGCAGCGTCTCCTCCAAGAGGTCGGTGACCGACTGCAGCGGGCGGCGCCGCGCCATGTAGGCGGGCGCGCAGACCGGAAAGACGTGATTGTCGAGCAGGTGCAGCGCCTCAGCCCCGGTCCAGCGGCCGCGTCCGTAACGCACCGCGAGGTCGATGCCCGAGGCGGTGAGGTCGCGCACCGGCGCCGAGGCGACCAGGCGCAACTGGATCTCCGGGTGCGCGGCACGGAACTTGGCGACCCGCGACATCAGCCAGTAGTTGGCGAAGGTGACGCTGGTCGAGACCGTCAGTTCCCCTTCGCGCCGTACCCGCCGCAGGTCGGCGGCCGTCGTGGCGATGTGCCCGAGGCCCATGGTGACGGCGGCGAACAGCCGCGTCCCCGCCGCGGTCAGCGCCAGACCGCGCGGCTGGCGCTCGAAGAGGCGCTGGCCGAGGTTGTCCTCCAGCAGCTGGACCTGTCGGCTGACCGCCGCCTGGGTCACGCTCAGCTCGGCCGCCGCGCGGGTGAAATTGAGGTGCCGCGCGGCGGCCTCGAAGGTCACCAGGGAGTTCGCCGGCGGCAGCCGGTGTCGCAGGAGAGCCATCAGGAATTGTTATATCACAATGAGAATTCGTGCAATTCCATTGCCCCGGTCTTTGCGGTCTAATCTCCTTGAGTTTCAATAGGTTTCCTTTTCAGACCGATCAACAGGGTGGTCTGAAAATGAAGCCGGCAGGCGGACAGGCTCCAACAAAACGCTATGCCAAGGGTTATGATGGTGAGCGCGCGCCGGGAAGCATGACTCTTCCCCGATGCAGCTGCCCCGTCGTTCCGGAGCAACCTGCCGCAGCCGCGGCCTTATCCCGCCGGTCTCACTCCCGGCGTGGTCCTCACAGCCCGGCCTGAGGCAGGCTGCACTTTCCGACCTCACTCCGGCCGGTATCGCGCCAGCGGTGCCGGCCCTTTTCTTGCGCCAGGAACACGCTCATTCGCCGTGCTTGCCGGCCCCTTCCTTGTCGGCGTCGTCGTCCAAACCCAGCATGTGCGCGCGCATGAAATAGACCTGGGAAGCGACGAATACGAAGGTGAGCGCCATGATGCCGAATACCTTGAAGGTGACCCAGAAATCGGTCGACTGGGTGCGCCAGACCGCCTCATTCACCGCGGCCATGGCGAGGAAGAAAACGGCGAAACGGAACGACAGCTTGTGCCAGCCGTCGTCGTCGAGCGGCCAGGCCGAGCCGAGCAGCGGCTTCAGCAAGGGGCGCTTCAGCAGCAGCCCCCCGAACAGCACGACCGCAAAGATCAGCTGTACGATGGTCGGCTTCATCTTGATGAAGGTCTCGTCCTGCAGCCACAGCGTCAGCCCGCCGAAAATGCCGACCACGGCGGCGGTGACCAGCGGCATCATGGGGACCCGGCGCTCGACGAGCAGCGCCAGCACCAGCGCGACCGCGGTCGCCGCCATGATCGCCACCGTGGCGGCGGTCAGATCCCTTAGCCAGTAGACAAGGAAGAATGCCGCCAAGGGGCCGTAGTCCACCAGCGGTCTTAGCCAGCTGGGGCCGCCTTGGCCCGGGGTAGACCCGGTTGATGCCATCGAAAAGAACCTCCAGGTTGTGAAGCCGGTCACGCCGGCCAATGGGAATATAGAGGTGCCAAGCCCCGAATGCATCCCGTACGGCCGGCGGAGACCGGTCCCGGCCCGGACCACTTAGCCTAAATTGAATCGATCCCTTAACAGCTTCTTAAGCGGCCTTGTGACATTCTCTGGTCAATCAGCGATAGGCAAGGCAGGGAGCCGGCTCAATGTTCCAGCAGTCCGCGACATCGGAAGACGCATCCGCCGTTTCCGTTCCCGCCGCCAGCGAGCCCCGCTCGATCGATTCGCCGCAGATCGCCCCCAAGAACACCGGCGATCCTTTCCTGGATCACTATTTCAAACGCATCGACCCGCGCGTCGCCGCGTCCTTCTCGCCGGAGCAATGCGAGGCGATCAAGACCATGTTCGGGGCACGCGGCATCGCCAAGCACTCGGTGGAGATCCGCCGCTCGCTGCCGATCGGGCGCGGGCGCTACTACCTGGTGCTGCTGCTCGGGCGCGAGCGCCGCACCTTCGGTCGGCTCTACAGCGAAGGCGCCATCTCCGCCTCCTTCAACATTCTGGGCTACGCGATCACCGCCGCCCTGTGGATGCTGCCGGCCGTGGGTGCTGCGCTGCTTTTGCAGGCTCTGCTGTAAAGTTCCTGACTTAACATCTGCTGCATGGCAGCGGTCGCCGGGTTATCCTGGCGGCCATGCCGATCCCGCCCAACAGCCATCTTAGATCGCTGCCCGACGAGGCAACAGTATTAGAGCGCTCGCACGCCGCGGCCCTGCTGTCGCGTGGCCTTAGCCGTTTCTTTGCTGCCCACGGTCTGGTCAGCCTGCCGGAGTTTACCCTTGCCTCGGGCCGCCGGGCCGACCTCATCTGCTTCGACGCCAAGAGCCGCATCACCATCGTAGAGATCAAATCGAGCATCGAGGACTTCCGGACCGACCAGAAGTGGCCCGGCTACCTGGAATTCTGCGACGCCTTCTATTTTGCGGTGCCGGAAAGCTTTCCCCAGTCGCTGATCCCGGCGGACCAGGGTCTCATGGTCGCGGATGGCTATAGCGCGACAGTGATCCGCGAGTCGGCCGGCCTCACGCTGAACGCTGCACGCCGCCGCACCCTGCTGCTGCAGTTCGCCCGGCTTGCCGCCCGGCGCCTGCAGGTGCTCACCGACCCGGACAGCCTGCCCGGACAACTCGACAGTTTCTGAGCGTGGATCCGCGTCTCAGCCCCCTGCGAGCTTTTCGATGGTGGCCGTGGTCGAGTGGCCGGGCGCCAGTTCGGCCAGCACCACGCGACCGCCATAACGCTGCACGATATCGGCGCCGACCACCTGCGCCAGGCTATAGTCGGCCCCTTTCACCAGCACGTCGGGCTTCAGCGCCTCGATCAGCTTCAGCGGCGTGTCCTCGCCGAAAATCACCACCCGATTGACGCTGGCCAGCGAGGCGAGCACGGCGGCGCGCGCCGCTTCGCCCTGCACCGGGCGCAACGTGCCTTTGAGACGCCGCACCGAGGCATCGCTGTTGAGGCCGACGATCAGGCGGTCGCAGGCCTTGCGCGCCTGTTCCAACAGCGAGACGTGGCCCGGATGCAGCAGATCGAAACAACCGTTGGTAAAGCCGACCGTGAGCCCTGCTTGGCGCCAGCGGGCGACCTGGTCGGCGAGGCCTTCGAGATCGCTGACCTTCGCCTCCGCCGCCAGCAGCTCGGAGGCATGCAGGGCGTGCAGGATTTCACCCGGCCGGGCCACCGCCGTGCCCAGCTTGCCGACCACGATGGCGGCGGCCACGTTGGCCAGTTGCGCTGCAGTGATCGCCGGCAGGCCGGCGCCGATCGCCGCCGCGAAAGCCGCCACCACGGTATCGCCGGCGCCGGAGACGTCGTAGACCTCGCGCGCCTCCGCCTTCAAGTGATGCACCTGCGTTGCGCCGACACCGGTGGCGACGGTCATGCCTTGCTCGCTGCGCGTCGCCAGCACGGCGCCGATGCCGGCCTCGCCGATCACCTTCAGCGCCGCCGAGGCCACCGCGGCATCGTCGCCGGTCGGCAGGCCGCTGGCTTCCTGCAGTTCTCGGCGATTGGGCGTGATCCAAGCGGCGCCGCGGTAGCGCGCGAAGTCGCGCCCCTTGGGGTCGACGATCACCGGGCAGTCGCGCACCGACGCCGCCGCGATTACCGCCGCGATCACGCCGTCGCTCAACAGGCCTTTGCCGTAGTCGGAGAGAATCACCGCCGCCGCGCCGTCCAGCGCCGCCAGCGCCGCCGCCGTCACGCGGGCTTCGACGCCTTCGCCGAGGACGCCTTCCGGATCGCGGTCGACGCGCAGCAGCTGCTGCCCGGAGGAAATGAAGCGGTCTTTGATGGTCGTGGGCCGGCCCTGGGCGCGGATCAGTTCCACGGTGCCGCCGACCGGTTGCAGGCAGCCGCGGGCCAGAGCCTCGACCTCCGCCCCGGCAGTGTCCTCGCCGACGACGGCGATGCCGCGCGGGCAGGCGCCGAGTGCCGCCAGGTTGCGCAGCACGTTGCCGGCGCCGCCGAGCATCGCGGTTTCCCGCTCAATGCGCAGCACCGGGATCGGCGCCTCAGGGGAGATGCGCTCGACCGCGCCATAGACGAAACGGTCCAGCATGATGTCACCCAGCACCAGCACCGGCACACCAACCAGCCGCTCGATA
The DNA here is from genome assembly GCF_037652055.1 of Pelagibius sp. 7325. Taxonomy (NCBI): domain Bacteria; kingdom Pseudomonadati; phylum Pseudomonadota; class Alphaproteobacteria; order Rhodospirillales; family Rhodovibrionaceae; genus Pelagibius; species Pelagibius sp. 7325. The sequence continues at coordinate 1,043,887 of NZ_JBBKAH010000002.1, read as the reverse complement.
GCGGCGGACACGTCGTCACCAGCCAGGTCGGGCCCGGCTCCATCACTTCGATCCGGCGTACCGGCCTTGCTGTCTCGGGTCATGCTTGCCTGCCGGCGCCGGGCCGGTCCCTTTCGATCACGCAATCGGCTCATCGAGCCAAATGGTTGAATAGTATTTCTTACTAACACTTTTAACGTTCGAACGCCGCCACGATCACTATTTCCTTTTCTTCCCAACCTGCCCTACTGGATCCTGCGCAGGCAGGCAAGCCGTTCCCAAACGTCGGAATTCCGCCCTCGTGATAGAGATACAAACGGGATTTTAACCAAATCGAAAGCGCTAGATTCCTATCCTTCTTGAGCAGGTCGACAGGCCGCATTCGACCAGGGAGCCGCTTACCCCGATGAACACGTCAGCCAGTCAGCAACCACGCATGCAGGAGCAGGCACTGCTCAACCACGTGAAGCGGCTGGAACGCGCCGGCAGCGACCACTATGCCGTCCAGGTTCATCTTTCCAAGCTGCTCACCTTCCAGCGCCTGCCCGAGTGCTTCGAAGTAGTGCGCACCATGCTGGCCCGCGATGCCAAGAAGTGCGACGCCAGTCTCTTTGCGACATCCACAAACGATCTCTTCGTGGTTTATTCCCGCGAGGCGCTGACCCACATCGATGAAGCGCTGGCGCGGATATGTCATGTGCTGGGGATCGACCCGTTCTTCGCCGATGGCGATAGCGCGACTCAAGATTTCTGCAGCTATTTCGATCTCGACAGCCAATTCACCGAGTTGACCGAGCGCGTTGAATCCCTGATCCAGTCACGCGCCGAACAGGAGCGCCTCGCACGCACGGCCAAGAAGAGCCAGGGGGCCGGAAAGCCGCTCGATCTGGGCAACCTGGCCGCACTGGAGAAAGCCATCGCCCAGGCCGACCTCTCAGGCATGACCAGCCGGCAGGCGATCTGCGAAGTCAACGACGACGGCCGACCGGTGCCGTTGTTCTACGAACTGTTCACATCGATCGGCGCGCTGCGCCAGACGCTGCTGCCGGACCAGGATCTTATCTCCGACCGTTGGCTGTTCCAGTATCTCACCACCAAGCTGGACCAGCGCATGCTGGCCTGGCTGACCAAGAACGACGATGCGACGCTGAAGCATTCCTTCAGCCTGAACATCAACATCGCCAGCGTGCTGTCGCCGCGCTTCCTTGAGTTTGACGGTCTGCTCGACAAGACCCGCCGCAATACCATCGTCATTGAGCTTCAAAAGACCGACGTCTTCGCCGATATCGCGCGCTTCATCTTCGCGCGCGAGTTCCTGCTGGACCGCGGCTACCGCATCTGCCTCGACGGTCTGACCGCGCTGTCACTGCCATTCATCGACCGCCACAAGCTGGGTTTCGAGCTTGTGAAGCTGCATTGGACCCCGCAGCTGCGCCAGCAGGCCGAAGGCAAGGACGGTGACACGCTGCGCGCGGCCATCGAAGCCACCAACCCGCGCCGCATCATCATGATGCGCTGTGAATCCGACGATGCCATCGGCCTTGGCCACAAATTGGGCATCTCGCTGTTCCAGGGCTACTTCCTGGACCACCTGCTGTCCGAGAAAATCACCCGCGAAGAGGCGGCCGAACGCCTGAGCGCCGCCCTGGCGCGCCATCGCCGCGTCGCCAGTCCGGCGCAAGCAGCCTCCTAACCGACAGGCCCCGCATCGCTGAGCAGCGGCGTGTCAGTTGCGCGGCGCATACTTGGCGAGAATACGCTGTAGCGTGCGTCGGTGCATGCGCAGGCGCCGCGCGGTTTCCGATACATTGCGATCACACTGCTCGTAAACGCGCTGGATGTGTTCCCAGCGCACGCGGTCCGCGCTCATCGGATTGCACGGCGGCGGCGGCAGTGCTTCGCCGCGCTCCAGCAGTGCGGCCTCCACCTGGTCGGCATCGGCCGGCTTCGGCAGGTAGTCTGTCGCGCCGGCCTTCACCGCCGCGACAGCCGTGGCGATGTTGCCGTAGCCGGTCAGCACAATGACGCGGGCGTCGTCGCGCGCCTCGCGCAACGCCTGCACCACCTCAAGGCCGGAGCCGTCGTCGAGCCGCAGGTCGACGACCGCGTAACGGGGAGCCAGGCGTCGTGCCAAGGCAAGCCCGTCGGCCACGTTGTAGGCGGTCTGCACGGCAAAGCCGCGACGCTCCATGGCGCGGGCCAGACGATCGCAGAAGCGCTGATCGTCGTCGACGATCAGCAGGTTGCGCAACGCCTCCGGCAGCAGCGTCTCTTCGTTCTCAGGGCCTTCGGGTTCCGACTGGCCTGTCATACCGCTTTCCTCACTCGACTTATGCCTGTTCCGTTTTGCCAAAGCCCGGCACGCCGGCCGTCGCCGCTGCACCGCCGTGCTCAGCCCTCGCCGGGACCTCCAGGCTGCTGCGCGGCCAGCGGATCTCCACCACGGCGCCGCCGACCGCCTCGTTGCCGACCCCCTCGCTACCGACGACGTCGTTGGAGAAATCCAGGGTGGCCCCGTGGTGGGCCAGCAGCGTCTGGGCGATGAAGATGCCGAGCCCCATGTGCTGGTCCTCGCCGCGCCGGCGCGCTCGGGCGCCGGTCGAATAATAGGGTTCGCCGAGCCGACTGAGAACCGTCAGGTCGAAGCCCGGGCCGTCGTCGGCGATCCGCAGCATCACCGACTCCTCGTCCCAGGTCAGCTCCACCTGCACCCGCTTGCGGGCGAACTGCACCGCGTTCTGGATGATGGTGCCGACCCCATGCAGCACCTCGGCATTGCGCGTCACCGTCGGCTGCGGCGCGGTGCTGTCGATCGCTGGCGTGGCATTGATCTCCAGTTCGACACCGTCGCGCCGGTGCGGCGCGGCCGCGGCCTCGACAAGGGCGACCATCGGCAGCTGATGATACGGCGAGCCGTCGTCGCTCTCGGGCCGTTCGGCCAGGCTCGCGAGGATCGAGCGGCAGCGCAGCGATTCGGCATGCAGCAGGTTGACATCGTCACGCAGCGGCGAACCCTCCGGCAACTCGCGCTGCAGCTCGCGCGCCACCACCGCGATGGTGCCGAGGGGCGTGCCCAGCTCGTGCGCCGCCGCGGCAGCCAGGCCGCCAAGCGCCGATAGCTGCTGCTCGCGCGCCAGTGCCAGCTGCGTGGCCGAAAGAGCCTGCGACATGCGCTGGGTCTCCTGCGCCACCGAGGAGACGTAAGAAGCGATGAAGATCACCGCGATGACCAGCGCCACCCAGACGCCGGCGATGTAGGTCGGCGACAGCAGGATGCCGGCCTGCGGCCAGGGCAGCGGCAGGTGCCAGACCGCGAGGAAGGAGGCAAGGACGACGGCCATGGCCGAGAGCACCATGGTGCTGCGGCGTGACAGTGCCCAGCCGGAGATCACTACCGGCGCGAGGATGAGGATGGAGAAGGGATTCTGCAGGCCGCCGGTGAGGCACAAAAGCGCAGCCAGCAGCACCAGGTCGAAGCAAAGATTCCAGAAAGCCTCACGGTCGCTGACCCAGGTCGCCGTCGGGCGGGCGATGGAGATCACCACGTTGAGTGCGCCGGAGGCCGCGATCACTGCCATCGCGGGCACGAAGGGGATCTCGAATCCGAGGCCGAAGTAGACCACCGCCAGGGATATCGCCTGTCCTAGCAGGGCGATCCAACGGATGAGCACCAGGGTTCTGAGCCGCAGCCGACCCTCCTGGGGCGGCGCAGCAACCGACGCGAGAGGGAGCGGCGCGGCCGCCGGGGCGAGAGAGGGCGGCTTGACCATGGACTAGAGTTTCGTCTCCCGGCCCGGAAAGGCAAGACCCCAGGCCGACCAGATCTAACTCTCTGATTTTTAGGCGCTATCTCCCGGCCCCGAAACGCCGGCCTCGGCGAAGGTTGCCATGCCGTTGTGGCAGGCGACTGCCGCCTTCAGCAGCAGCACGGCGATCATCGCGCCAGAAGCCTCGCCCAGGCGCATGCCGAGGTCGACCACCGCGCGTTTGCCAAGACGCGCCAGCAGGCGCTTGTGACCCGGCTCGGCTGACACATGCGAAACCAGGCAGTGGTCGAGCGAGGCGGGGTCGATCGCGTACAGCACCGCCGCCGCCGCGGTGGCGGCATAGCCATCCAGCACCACCGGCGTACGCGCCATGCGTGCCGCGAGCACAGCGCCGGCGATCGCCGCCAGCTCGCGCCCCCCCAGGCGGCAGAGCACCTGCAGCGGATCGCCAAGGGCGTCGCGATGCAGTTCCACAGCCTTTTCGACCAGCGCCACCTTGGCCGCCAAGCGGGCGTCGTCGACGCCGGTGCCTGGCCCAACCCAGTCCGCCGCTTCGCCACCGAACAGGCCGTGGCAGAGCGCGGCCGCGGCGGTGGTGTTGCCAATGCCCATCTCGCCCAGCGCCAGCACGTCGATGCCGGTCTCGACCGCCATCATGCCGTAGGCCATGGCGTGGCAGCAGTCGATCTCGCTCATCGCGGGCCCCTCGGAGATGTCGCCCGTCGGCTCCTCCAGCGCCATCTCGTAGACCCTGAGGTCCGCGTTGGCGAGACTGCACAGCTGGTTCACCGCCGCGCCGCCTTCGATGAAGTTCTGCACCATCTGGGCGGTCACCTCGGCCGGATAGGCGGAAACACCCTTGGCCGCGATGCCGTGGTTGCCGGCGAAGACGGCCGTGTAGGGTCGCTCCACGGAGGGCGGGTTACGGCCCTGCCACGTCGCCAGCCAGACTGCCAATTCCTCCAGCCGGCCGAGCGAGCCGGCCGGCTTGGTGAGCTGCGCCTGCCGGGCGAGCGCCACCTCGGCAGCCTCCTCGTCGGCTTGCGGCAGGACCTTCAGCAGGTCACGGATCTCGTCCAGACTGGTAATGTCCTCGGCGGCCGTCATCTCAAAAAACCTCCCCAAAGCCGCTCGCCGGGATTGGGCCGGAGCGGCGACTTGACTTATAACCGGCTGATACAGGAAGGCAAATCGGACGCGGGGGCGTTTTTTAAGACACGACCCCCAACGGCGGATAAGCGACCACCATGAAAATCCTCCTTTCCCCGCGCTTTTGGGCGCCCCACGGCTGGCTCGGCGACCTGCTGAGCGCGGCGCGGCTCTTGACCCGCCTGCCGCTGGGCGCGGTATCGGCGCGCCCCAGCGAGCCAGTGGCCAGCCATCCCGCGCGCTGCTATCCGCTGGTCGGTGCCGGCATCGGCGCTCTGGCCGCGTTGGCCTTTGCCGTGGGGGCCTGGCTGGCGCTGCCGCCATTTGCCTGCGCTCTGGCCGCGCTTGCGGTTTCGATCCTGGTCACCGGCGCCCTGCACGAGGACGGCCTGGCCGACGTTGCTGACGGCTTTGGCGGCGGGCACGGCCGAGAACGCAAGCTCGCCATCATGCGCGACAGCCGCATCGGCAGCTACGGCGTACTGGCTCTGGCGCTGGTCCTGACCGCGCGCGGCGGCAGCCTGGCCAGCCTCGCCGACACCGGTGCCGCGGCCGCGGCGCTGATCGCCGCCCACACGCTTTCGCGCGGCGGACTCGCTGCCCTCATGGCCGCCCAGCCCCTAGCACGCAGCGACGGTCTCGCCGCCGCCACCGGACGGCCCGGCGGTGCTGATGCCGTCATCGCTTTCGCGGTCGGAGGGCTGGCCGCCTTCCTGCTGCTGGATTTCGGCGTGGCCGTGGTGGCGATCCTCGCCTGCGCGGTGGTGCAGCTGGGCCTCGGCCTGCAGGCACAACGCCAGATCGGCGGCATGACCGGCGACGTGCTGGGCGCCGCACAGCAGCTCGGCGAAGCGGCGGTGCTTCTGGCCATCTGCGCGGGAGCGGCGCCTTGACCCCCACACGGTGGTGGTGGATCCGCCACGCGCCGGTGGTCGGCCACGAGGGGCGCATCTACGGCAGCCTCGACGTCGACTGCGACTGCGGCGACGAAGCGCTGTTCCGTGCCCTGGCCGCGACGCTGCCGCGCGACGCCGTCTGGGTCGTGACGCCGCTGAAGCGCACCCGGGCCACCGCCGAGGCCATCGCCCGCCACCATGCGGCGGCGCCTGAGGAGTTCCACGTGGAGCCCCGGCTGGTCGAGCAGCATTTCGGCGACTGGCAGGGCCTCACCTACGCGGAACTGGATGCAGGCGCAGGAGAAGCCGGGCGCGGCGAGGCCTGGCGCCGCTTCTGGCAGGCCCCGGCCGAGGCGGTGCCGCCGGGCGGCGAGAGCTTCGCTGCCCTGAGCCGGCGCGTCGCCGAAGCCATCGAAAGCCTGACCCGCCGCCATGTCGGACACGACATCGTCTGCATCAGCCACGGCGGGCCGATCCGCGCCGCCTTGGCCCTTGCCCTGACCATCGGCCCAGCACAGGCCTTGAGCTTTGCCGTCGACACCTGCTCGCTGACGCGCCTCGAGCATTTCGCCGACGAAAACCGTGATCCGGAGGAACGATTGGGCGGCTCCTGGCGTATTGCAGGAGTGAACCTCAGCGCTCAACCTCCGAGATAGCCCTACTTCCGACACAGTTGGATTCTTAGACTCTCCAATGCCTCACTGGGCGCGCGGAGTCGCCATGTTAGGGTCGCGCCGCCGCGCGTAAGTGCCAGCAGAACCATAAAAGGAAGCCGCAGCCATGATCGAAACCACCCGCCGCCGCTTCACGGCCACCACGCTTGCCTTGACCGCTCTTGCCGGCCTCGGCGCCATCCTGCCCGGCACCGCCCGCGCGGAGACCGAGGCGGAGGGCCTCGTCACCGAAGCGCGTCTCACTGTCGACCGCCTGATGGCCGACCAGGATTTCTTCGAACTGCCCAAGTTCATCAAGGCGGCCAAGGGCATCTACATCATTCCGCAGCTGGTCAAGGGCGGCTTCATCATTGGTGCCGAGGGCGGCACCGGCGTATTTCTGGCGCGCGGCACCGACGGCAGCTGGTCGCCGCCGGCGTTCTACACATTGGGCGCCGGCTCCATCGGCCTGCAGATCGGCGGCGAAGTGAAGGAGGTCGTCTTCGTGCTGATGAGCGACAAGGCGGTCGATGCTATGCTGTCCAGTGAGTTCAAGCTGGGCGCCGACGCCTCGATCACCGTCGGTCCCATGGGCCGTGGCGTCGAGGCCTCGCGGACCACCGACTTCACCTCCGACATCTATGCCTTCTCCAAGTCCGTCGGCCTGTTCGGCGGCGGGGCCCTGGAAGGCGCCAAGATCTTCACCCGGCAGTCGCTGAACGAGAGCTACTACGGCGCCGGGGCGACGCCCAGGGCCATCGTCATTGACCGCAGGTTCACCAACCTGCAGGCGGACGACCTGCGCGCCCTGCTGCCATAAACCTCACCCTGCGGCCACGGGGGAGGCTGCGACGGGCGGCCGCATTGCGCCGCCCGCCGCCCGCGCCTATCTGAGGACGGCAATTCGCATTTCTTTCGCCGCTTTCAATCGTTAGGCTGCCCCTCATGTCGACCAAGATTCGCATCCTCCTGATTGTTCTCCTGGGCCTCGTGTTGGCTGGCGGCGGTTTTGCCCTGTGGCGCTCCGTGCTGCCGGAAAACATCGTCAGCCGGCAGGGCGGCACGAGCGGCGAGGCGCTGATCGGCGGCCCCTTCACGCTGACCGACCAGACCGGCACGCAGCGCAGCGAGGCGGATCTCAAGGGCCACTACAGCCTCATCTACTTCGGGTACACCTACTGCCCGGACGTCTGCCCGACTTCGCTGTCCGCCATTACCCAGGGCCTCGATCTGCTGGCCGAGACCGATCCCGCCAAGGCGGCGGCGGTGATGCCGATCTTCATCACCATCGATCCGGAGCGCGACACCACCGAAGCGCTGGCCGGCTATGCGGAGCACTTCCACCCGCGCCTCATGGCGCTGACCGGCACACCGGAAGAGGTCGCCGTGGCCGCCAAGGCTTACCGCATCTATTACCAGAAGGTGCAGGAGCCGGACGCCAGCGACTACCTGATGGACCACTCCTCGATCATCTACCTGATGGGGCCGGAGGGGAACTACCTGAGCCACTTCACCCACGCCAGCACCGCCGACGACATCGCCGAGGGCCTGGCCAAGCAGGTCGATCCCGCTCTGGCGGCCGGGAGCTGAACCCTAGAGGTCGGCGATACGCCGGCCGCTTTCCGCATCGAAGAAGTGCAGTTCGCCGGGATCGGCGGCAAGGCCTAGGCTCTGGCCTTCGCGCACCTTCGCGCCGCCCGGCAGGCGCAGGGTGAGCAGGGCGCCGTCCTTACCCAGGGCGTCCTGACCCAGCGCGCCATGCGCGAGGGTGTCCGCGCCAAGCGTCTCTACCAGCTGCACCTGCATGGCGAAGGTCGCTTCGTCTCCCCCGATCTCCGAGCCGGTCGGATGCAGGTGCTCCGGGCGCACGCCCAGGGTGACGGGGCGTCCCGCGAGGGTGGAAAGGCCGCCGGCGGGAAGCCGGATATGGCTGCCGCCGGCAAGTGTTGCCGTGGCGCCGTCGTCGGCGATGATTGCCGGCAGGAAGTTCATCGCCGGCGAGCCGATGAAACCGGCGACGAAAAGGCTGGCTGGGCGCGCGTAGACCGCCATCGGCGCATCGATCTGCTCGGCGATGCCGGCGTTCATGACGATGAGGCGATCGGCCATGGTCATCGCCTCCACCTGGTCGTGGGTGACATAAACCGAGGTGGTGCCGAGGCGTCGCTGCAGGCGTTTGATTTCCAGGCGCATCTGTACGCGAAGCTTGGCATCCAGGTTCGACAGGGGCTCGTCGAACAGAAAGGCCGCGGGCTGGCGTACGATGGCGCGGCCCATGGCGACACGCTGGCGCTGGCCGCCGGAAAGCTGGCGCGGCTTGCGCTGCAGCAGGCTTTGCAGCTCCAGAATGCCGGCAGCCTCGTTCACGCGTCGCTCGATCTCCGCCTTCGGCTTGCCGGCTATTTTCAGGCCATAGGCCATGTTGTCGTAGACCGTCATGTGCGGATAGAGCGCGTAGTTCTGGAAGACCATGGCGATGTCGCGGTCCTTGGGCTCCAGCCGGTTCACCACGCGCCCGCCGATGGCGATTTCGCCTTCGGTGATCGCCTCCAGCCCCGCGATCATGCGCAAGAGGGTCGATTTGCCGCAGCCCGACGGTCCGACGATGACGACGAACTCGCCGTCTTGAATATCGACAGTGACCCCGTGGATCACGGCGGTGTCGCCGTAGCTCTTCTTCACGTTGCGCAGGGATATTTCAGCCATTAAGCGCGCTTCCGTTCACTTCTCGGTTTCCACCAGGCCCTTGACGAAAAGACGTTGCATGGCGACGACGACGACGACCGGCGGGATCATCGCCAGGATCGCCGTGGCCATGATGAGATGCCAAAGCGGTTCGGAATCGGGTACCGCGACCATGCGTTGAATACCCATGACGATAGTGTAGTAGTCGCCGTCGGTGGTGACCAGCAGTGGCCAGAGGTACTGGTTCCAGCCGTAGATGAACAGGATGACGAAGAGGGCGGCGATATTGGTGCGCGACAGCGGCAGCACGACGTCCCAGAAGAAACGCAGTGCGCCGGCACCGTCGACGCGGGCCGCCTCCAGCAGCTCGTCCGGAATGGTGAGGAAGAACTGGCGGAACAGGAAGGTTGCGGTCGCCGACGCAATGAGAGGGATCGCCAGTCCCGCATAGCTGTCCAGCATGCCAAGATTTGCCACCACCTCGTAGGTCGGCAGGATACGCACCTCGACCGGCAGCATCAGCGTCATGAAGATGATCCAGAAGGCCGTGGCGCGGAAGGGAAAGCTGAAATAAACGATGGCGTAGGCCGAGATGATCGAGATGGCGATCTTGCCGACGGCAATGGCCAGCGCCATGATCAGGCTGTTCACCATCATCAGCAGCACCGGCGGGCTGCCCGCTGCCGCGACGCCGCCGGTCAGCGCGGAGCCGTAGTTCTCAAGGAAGCGGTCGCCGGGCCACAGCGGCAGCACACCGGAAACCAATCCCTCGACCGGGTAGGTCGAGGCGACGAAGGCGAGCCAGATCGGAAAGGCGACGACAGCGACTCCCAGCATGAGGAAGATGTGCGTCAGCAGCGTGATGATGGGGCGATTCTCGATCATCAGTACTGCACCCGACGCTCGATGTAGCGGAACTGGATGACCGTCAGCGCGATGACGATGGCCATGAGGATCACCGACTGCGCCGCAGAACCGCCAAGGTCGAGGCCGACGAAACCGTCGTTGTAAACCTTGAAGACCAGGATGTTGGTGGCCTGCGCCGGCCCGCCGTATGTGGTGGCGTGGATGATGCCGAAGGTCTCGAAGAAGGCGTAGACGACGTTCACCACAAGGAGGAAGAAAGTGGTCGGCGACAGCAGCGGGAAGATGATGGTCCAGAAGCGCTTCACCGGCCCGGCGCCGTCGATCGCCGCTGCCTCGATTAGCGACTTCGGGATCGCCTGCATGCCGGCCAGGAAAAACAGGAAATTGTAGCTGACCTGCTTCCACGACGCGGCGACGATGACCAGGATCATGGCGTCGCCGCCGCTCAGGTAGTGGTTCCAGTCATAGCCAAGCGACTTCAAGGCATAGGCCAGCACGCCGATGGTCGGATTGAAGATGAACCACCACAGAACGCCGGCGACGGCCGGCGCCACGGCATAGGGCCAGATCAGGAGCGTCTTGTAGACGGTCGCGCCGCGCACCACGCGATCGGCCATGGCGGCCAGCAGCAAGGCGATGATCATCGACGTTGCCGTGACGCCCAGGCTGAAGACAACGGTGGTCTTGAAGGAATTCAGGTAGGCGGGATCGGCGAAGAGCTCTTCGAAGTTTTCGAACCAGACAAACGTCGAGTCGAGGCCGAAGGGATCCTCCAGCAGCACCGATTGGTACAGCGCCTGGGAAGCCGGCCAAATGAAGAAGACCAGCGTGACGACGAGCTGGGGCAGGATCAGGAAGTAGGGGAGGACGCGCCCCTGGAAGATCACCCGCTTATGCTGCATGAGGCACCTTCGGGCCCAAGGGGAAGGCGGCCGGTCGGAGTGACCGTCCGGCCGCCTGAAGCCCTTTCAACCGCTCAGCCAGCAGTCTTTTCGAACTTTCGCAGCAGCGCGTTGCCACGGCTGACCGCGTCGTCGAGACCCTGCTGGGCGGATTTGCTGCCGTTCCAGATGGCCTCCAGTTCCTCGTTGATCACGTCGCGGATCTGCACGAAGTTGCCGAGGCGCAGACCCTTGGAGTTCTGGGTCGGCTCCTCCAGCGTCATCTGCTTGATGGCCACGTCTGTACCCGGGTTCTCGGCGTAGAAGCCCTGCTCCCTGGTCAGCTCGGCCGCAGCGTGGGTGATCGGCAGATAGCCGGTGAACTGATGCCAGTCAGCCTGCACCTCCGCCGAGGATAGGTAGCTGAAGAACCTTGCGACGCCCTTGTACTCTTCGTCGCTGTGGCCGTTCAGCACCCAGAGGGTGGCGCCGCCGATGATGGAGTTCTGCGGCGCGCCGGCGACGTCCGGCCAGTAGGGCAACATGCCGACGCCGAAGTCGAAATCCTTGGCATTGGACTTCACGCCCGCATAGGCGGCCGAGGAGTTCATGTACATGGCGCATTCTTGGTTATAGAACTTCGGCGCCGAGTCGGAGCGGCGGCCGCCGTAGTCGAAGATCTTGCTCTTCTGCCACTCCGCCATTGCGGCAATGTGCTTCACGTGCAGCGGGCTGTTGAAGGCCAACTCGGTGTCGATGCCGTCGAAGCCGTTGGACTGGGTGGCGAAGGGCACGTTGTGCCAGGCGCTCAAATTCTCCAGCTGCACCCAGGACTGCCAGCCGGTGGTGAAACCGCAGGCATAGCCGGCAGCCTGCAGCTTCTTCGCTGCAGCCTCGAGCTCCGGCCAGGTGGCCGGCGCCTTGGAGGCGTCGAGGCCCGCCTTCTCGAAGGCCGTCTTGTTGTAGTAGAGCACCGGCGTCGAACTGTTGAACGGCATCGACAGCATGTTGCCGTTGCTGTCGGTGTAATAGCCGGTAACGGCGGAGAGGTAGTCCTTTGGATCGAAGGGCTCGCCCGCGTCCTGCATCAGCTGATAGACCGGCTTGACGGCGCCCTTGGCGGCCATCATGGAGGCGGTGCCGACCTCGAAGACCTGCACGATCGCCGGCTGCTGCTTCGCACGGAAGGCGGCGATGGCCGCGGTCATCGTCTCTGTATAGTTGCCCTTGTAGACAGGCTTCAGGATGTAGTCGCTCTGCGACGCATTGAAGCCGTCGGCGATCTCGTTGACCTTTTCGCCCAGTTCGCCGCCCATGGCATGCCACCAGTCGATCTCGGTGGCAGCGAGCGCCGCCTGCGGGAGGGTGCCGGCGAAAGCCGCGGCAGCCGCCAGCGCGATGAGTTTGCGGTTTAGACGCATAAGAATTTCTCCCTATCTCTGCGACTCGATCTATCTGACCTCGCGGCGAAGCTATTCACCGGTCGCGATGGTCTTTTGAATGTTCTATTACAAATATATTACGCCCGAAATGTAACATTCCGAACATCCTGTGGAAAAATTCGGACAGGCGTCCTGAGCAAGCTTCGGATATCTCCCGAAATCGAAAGCCCGCTACAAGGTCGGCGTGACGCGCTAAATTCGGATCAGGAGAGGAAGCGATGGACATGCAGCGAGCCAAGTGCGCAGCGGACAGCCAGGCCCAGGCGACACCCAGCCAGTTGGCGCTGGTGCGCCGGGCCTGCGATCTGATCGATGCCCAGGACTGCGAACGCATGACCCTGGCCGAGATCGCCGAGACCCTGGACGTCAGCCCCTGGCACCTGCAGCGCCTGTTCAAACGGGTCATGGGCGTCAGCCCGCGCGACTACGCCGATGCCCGCCGCAATGCCGCCTTTCGCGCCCAGTTGAAGAACGGCGAGTCGATCGCCCAGGCGACCTATGGCGCCGGCTACGGCTCTTCCAGCCGCATCTACGAGCGCGCCGAACGCATGCTGGGCATGACCCCGGCCTCCTACGCCAAGGGCGGCAAGGGGGCGGTCATTGCCTATGACATCGTGGAATCGCCGCTGGGCCTCCTGCTGGTCGCCGCGACCGCCAAGGGGCTGTGCTTTCTCAGCATCGGCGACAACGACTCTGCGCTGGTCGAGGAACTGGAGCACGAGTTCCCCCAGGCCGAGAGCATCGCCCGCGACCAGCACTCCATCGCCCACTCTGTCTCGGTGGTGATCGACTTTCTGGAAGGCAAGATCCCGCATGCGGAGCTGCCTCTAGACGTACGCGCCACCGCTTTTCAGCGGCGGGTGTGGAACGAGCTGATCGCCATTCCCTGCGGCGAAACCCTCAGCTACTCGGAGATCGCCGAGCGCATGGGCGTGCCGCGCGGCCAGCGCGCGGTCGGGCGGGCCTGCGCCACCAACCCGGTCTCCCTGGTCATCCCCTGCCACCGCGCCCTGCGCGAGGACGGCCAACTGGGCGGCTATCGCTGGGGTGTGGAGCGCAAGGCCGCGCTGCTGGAGGGCGAGGCGGAACACCCGGAATAGGTTCCGCCGACCGCAGCGGTCACAGGTAGCGACCGCGTTCCAGGATCTCCAGAGTGTATTCGCGGTAGCTCATGCCGGCGGCCTGCGCACGCTTCAGGCGACGGCGCACAATTTCCAGCGGCGGCGTCTTCCAGGCTTTCTTGTGGGCGCGGCGCCAGGCGGCGAGATGCCCCTGGGACTCCACCAGCGGCGGCCCTTCGTTGTGACCGATCCCCGCGACCGCGGGCCCGGCCGAGCCTCCCGGCATGATGGTGTCCAAGCGGATAACGTCCCGAACTAACACTCTGACACAGCGGATAGAATCGACCCGCAAAGCCGAACGCTAGCATGCCGCTGCGGCGCAGCAAAGCGACGGCACGGGTAGCCCTTGCCCGTTTTGGAGTCGCCGCGATATAGAGATTCCATGCCTCTGCCCCTGGAAGCACCCCGCAGCCTCAGGCTTCCGGACCGCGATGTGCCGCTGGAACTCAGCCGGCACCCGCGCGCCCGGCGCATCACCTTGCGCCTCAACGCCGCCGGCGACGGCGTACAACTCGTCTTGCCGCGGCGCACGCCGATCCACGAGGCCATCGCCTTCGCCGAGGGCAACAGCGGGTGGATCCTGAAACACCTGGAGAAAGTGCCGCCGCGCATCCCCTTCAGCGAGGGTGCCGTCGTGCCGGTGCTGGGTGTTGAGCATGTGATCGCCCACAACCCGGATGCCCGCTGCGGCGTCATCAGAACCGAGGGCTTGATCCGCGTTTCCGGCCAGCCGGAGCATCTGGCGCGACGGGTCGGCGACTTCCTGAAGCGCGAGGCGCGCCAGGAGATCGGCACCCGTGCACGCGACAAGGCCGCCCGCATCGACCGCCGCGTCGGCCGCCTCAGCCTGCGCGACACCCGCAGCCGCTGGGGATCTTGCAATTCCGACGGCGACCTCAATTTCTCCTGGCGACTGATCCTCGCGCCCGAGCCGGTGCTCGACTACGTCGTCGCCCACGAGGTGGCGCACATGGTTCACCTGAACCACTCGCAGCGCTTCTGGAAGCTGGCCGGCAGCCTGACCCACGACATGGCGGGCGCCAAGGCCTGGCTGCAGCGTCACGGCGCCCAACTCTGGCGCTACGGCTGAGCTTTCGCCTGCTTGTGTACCGAGGGCACCCAGACAAAGCCGTCGGGGCCGGCGATGTAGGCTTCGCGCAGGCCGTGTGGCTTGTCGGCCGGTGCCTGCAGAACGGTGAAACCGGCCGCCTCTGCGCGCGCCGCGGCAGCGTCGGGATCGACACCGTAGAGTCTGAGTTCCAGTCCGGCGCCGCGGATCGCGCCGTCGCCGGTCAAGGCGAGCAGGGGATTGCTGTGGTAGCTGGCATCCGAGTGCAGCATCCAGAGGTGATCCTGGTAGCGGCAGACCGCAAAGTCGGCTTCGGCGTGGACAGCCTCGACCAACAGGACCTCGTGCAGAAAGGAAAGGCTGGCGGCGACGTCGCTGACCAGAATGTTCACCCCGAAGCCGGTGAGCGAGCGGCCGAAGGCGTCCGCCGGCATAAAAGCCCCACCTTTGGTCTCGTTGTCGGCCATGATGCCCCTGTCCTCGCGCGGTTCTTGCCGTAGCTTCCCGGAGGCGACTATAAGCGGTGGCGGGGTCCGCCCGTAAACATCCACTTTCCCGCCTCTTTCGGGGACCAGTCCGCGGTTCCGACGCGGCGCGACTTGTCCTTCCTGCCGGAGCATCCATGGCGCGAGCCGAGAGCCTGACCGTCTCCATCCTGCTGACCGCCATGGTCGCGCTGGGCCCGGTCTCCACCGACCTCTACCTGCCCTCGTTGCCGGCGATCGGCTCCGCCTTCGCCACCGACCAGGGCACGGTGCAGCTGACCCTCTCGGTCTTTCTGGTCGGCTTCGCCTTCAGCCAGCTCGCCTGCGGGCCGCTGTCTGACCGCTTCGGCCGCCGCCCGGTGATCCTGGGCGGCCTCGCGCTCTACCTCGTCGCCAGCCTGGCCTGCGCCGCCGCACCCTCGATCGAGGTGCTGATCTTCGCCCGCTTCTGCCAGGCGGTCGGCGCCTGCGTCGGCCCGGTGCTGGGCCGTGCGGCAGTGCGAGATATCTACGGGCGCGAGCGCGCCGCGCGCATGCTGTCCTACATGGGCATGGTGATGGCGCTCGCCCCCGCCTTCGGGCCTATCATCGGTGGCTTCATCGAGGCGTGGTTCGGCTGGCGCGCCAATTTCGTGTTGGTCTCGGCGGTCGGACTCACGGTCCTCGCCGCCACGGCGATCACGTTGCCGGAGACCAACCGCTGGAAGAGCCCGGACGCCACGCGCCTCGGCCATCTGATCGGCAACTACCGCAGCCTGCTGCGCCACCGCCGCTATGTCGGCTATGTGCTTGTCGTCGCCTGTACCTATTCCGGCATCTTCTCCTTCATTTCCGGATCCTCCTTCGTGCTGATCGGCATCCTGGGGCTCGACCCGGAGGTCTACGGCTTCTGCTTCGCCGCCATCGTCGTCGGCTACATGCTCGGCGCATTCGGGTCCGGGCGCTACACGGTGCGCTTCGGCGTCGAGCGCATGGTGCAGCTGGGCACCGCCATCCAGCTGCTCGGCGGCGTGGCCGGCTTGGCGCTTCATGCCGTCATGCCCCCCAGCGTGGCCAGCATCGTCGCGCCGGTCGCGGTTTTCATGATCGGCACCGGCCTTGCCATGCCCAACGCCCAGGCGGGCGCCATCGGCCCCTTTCCGCGTATGGCCGGAGCGGCCTCGGCTCTCCTGGGATTCTGCCAAATGGGATTGGCCGCGTTTGTCGGCATCGTCGTCGGCCACGGCAGCGGCGAGTCGGCGTTGTCGATGATGGCGGCCATCGCCCTGGTGGCGCTAGGCAGTATGCTGGCCTACTGGCTGATCGTTCACCCCGCACCGCAGCTCGCCGAAAACGCCTGACGCGTGGCAAAGATGCGCGTCAGTCGCGCTGCTCTTCGCGCAACCAAAACGGCTTATCTGCTTCGCGCTGCTGCGACGGACTTTTCTGCGCCGGCGCGCGCTGGGTGCCGGTCGACTGTTCGGCGCCCAGGCCTTTCAGAATACGGCCGATAAAGCCGCCGATGCTGTCGTCCTGACTGTCGGTCTGGGCGATCAGCGCGCCGCCGCCCGGCAGCGGGCGTTGCGGCAGTCCGTCGAGACCGCGCTGCATGACGCGGCCCCAGAGGCGCGCCGGCAGCGAACCGCCGCTGACCTTGTCCATCGGCGTGGAGTCGTCGTTGCCGAACCATACGCCGGTCACCAGTTCGGCCGTGTAGCCGACGAACCAGGCATCGCGGAAGTCCTGGCTGGTGCCCGTCTTGCCGGCGGCGGCGCGGCCCGGCTGCGCCGCCTTGCCGGTGCCCCAAACCACCACGGCCGACATCATGTTGGACATCTGCGCCAGATGCTGCGCCGAGACGACGCTGTCGCCCGTGGTGCGGTCGCGCTGGAACAGCAACTGGCCGCGGGCGTCACGGATCTCGGTGATGCCGTAGGGCAGGACCCGGCGGCCCTGGTTGGCGAAGACCGCGTAGGCCCCGGTGAGATCGAGCAGCGTCACCTCCGAGGCGCCCAGCGCGATGCCGCCGGTCGGCCGCAGCTCGCTGGAGATGCCGAGGCGCTCGGCCGTCGCCACCACCGTCTTGGGGCCAACCTTCTGCGTCACCCGCACGGCGACCGAGTTCATCGAGCGGGCAAAGGATTCCCGCAGTGTGACGTCGCCGTAGTAGTGGCCGTTGTAATTGTCCGGCGTCCAGTTGGAGACGCGCACCGGTGCGTCCTTCACGATGCTGTCCGGAGTGAGGCCCGCCTCCAACCCGGCCAGATAGACGAAAGTCTTGAAGGCAGAACCCGGCTGCCGCAGCGCCTGGGTGACGCGGTTGAACTGGCTTTCAGCGTAGTCGCGACCACCGACCAGCGCGCGGATGGCACCGTCGGGTGCCATGCTGACCAGTGCCGCCTGCCCCGCCTTGCTTTTGGCACCGTCGCCGTTCAGCGCGGCGATCAGTTCCTCGTTGGCAATGCTCTGCAGGCTGGGGTCGATGGTGGTGACCACGCGGATGTCGGTGTCGATGCCACCCAGATAGTCGCGCACCTGCGCCAGGACCCAGTCGGCGAAGTAGGGCGCGACGTCGTCGCGAGCCACATGGGTCGGGGTCTTCTGCTGCAGCGCCGCCTCTGCCTCGTCAGCGGTGATGAAACCGGTATCGACCATGGTCTGCAGCACCAGCGCGGCGCGCTGGTCGGCACCTTCGGGGTCGCGCGTCGGGTTGAGCTTCGAAGGCGCCTTCAGGAGGCCTGCCAGCAGCGCCGCCTCGTAAAGCGTAACGCGCGTCGCCGGTTTGCCGAAATAGTGGCGCGCCGCCGCGTCGACGCCGTAGGTGCCGGCGCCCAGATAGACCCGGTTCAGATAGATGGTGAGGATCTGGTCCTTGGTGAATCGGTGCTCAAGCCAGAAGGCGAGCATGACCTCCTGGATCTTGCGCTTCAGCGTTCGCTCGGAAGTGAGGAAGAGATTCTTGGCGAGCTGCTGAGTCAGAGTCGAGCCGCCCTGCGAGATGCGCCCATCGCGGATGTTTACGTAAAAGGCACGCGCAAGGCCGCGATAGTCGATTCCACCGTGATCGTAATAGCGCCGGTCCTCCACCGCGATGACCGCATGAGGCAGGTGCGGAGGAAGCTCCTGCAGGCCGTAGGTGGCGCCGAAGCGGTCGCCGAATGACGCCAGGCGGGTGCCGTCGGCCGCGACCAGCGTGACGTTGGGCCGCCGCGTCATCTTCTCGATCTCGCCGATTTCCGGCAGGTCGTAGGCATACCAAGCAAGCAAGCCGGCGATCATCACGCCGCACCAGATGGTGGCGACCAACGACCAGGTGACGATGCGGCGCAGCAGCCCGGCGGCACGCTTGGCCTGGACTGCGCGCGCCGACTTCCTGCTTTTGCCGGCGCCCCTGCCACCGCCATTGCGGCCGCTGCCGCGGCGCTTGGACGGCTGGCTCGAAACAGACTTCTTGCGGCTGCGTTCCGCCATGGCGCCTATAGATAGAGAAATCCGGGGCGCTTCACCACAATCCTGGTCCACTCCGCCGGTGGCATTCTTAAGGCGCCCAGAGTGTCCGGTCGGGCCGTCAGGGTCCTAGACGTCCAGGTTGGCAACTTCCAGCGCATGCTGTTGTATGAACTCGCGACGCGGCTCCACCACATCGCCCATCAGGGTGGAGAATACGTCCTCCGCCTCATCGGCGTGCGCAACCTTCACCTGCAGCAGCGCGCGGATGTTGGGGTCCAGCGTGGTTTCCCACAGCTGCTCCGGGTTCATCTCGCCAAGACCCTTGTAGCGGGCCACGCTAACGCCCTTGCGCCCCAGTTCAAAGACTGCCGCCACCAGGCTGAGTGGCCCGGTGATGCGGTAGCTCTTGTCTTTGGCGGTCAAGTCGCCGCGCTGCTCGTAGGCGGCCCGCAGTTCCGCAGCCATCTCGTCGAGACGGCGCGCCTCGCTGGAGCGCACCAGCGGGCCGTCGATGACACGCTGCTCGGTGACGCCGCGCAGAGTGCGGATGAACTCCATCCCGCCGTCGGCCAGCGAGGTGCCCTTCCATCCCTTCTCATGCTCCTTGGCGATCTCGTCGAGGCGCGTGGCGATGTAAGCCGCCGCTTCGCGCGCACGCTGGTCGTCGCTCAGAATGTCCGGGCTCAGCACGCCGGCGATAGCCGCCTGCTCGACCACGTCGGCATTGCCGAGCTTGCGGATCAGCGGCTCCATGAAATGCCTGGCGCGCACCGCGCGCTCGACCCGCTGACGCAGGTCCTCGCCGGCGATCTGGCCTTCACCCGGCAATGTCAGCACGGTGTCGCGCAGGCCACTGTCGATCAGGTAGGCCTCCATCTCGCGGTCGCCCTTCAGGTAGCGCAGGGACTCGCCACGCTTGGCGCGGTAAAGCGGCGGCTGCGCGATATAGAGATGGCCGCGCTCCAACAGCTCCGGCATCTGCCGGAAGAAGAAGGTCAGCAACAAGGTGCGGATATGACTGCCGTCGACGTCGGCGTCCGTCATGATGATGATCTTGTGGTAGCGCAGCTTTTCGATGTTGAACTCGTCGCGTCCGATGCCGGTGCCCAGCGCGGTGATCAGCGTGCCGATCTCCTGCGACGAGAGCATCTTGTCGAAGCGTGCGCGCTCCACGTTCAGGATCTTGCCGCGCAGCGGCAGGATCGCCTGGTTCTTGCGGTCGCGGCCCTGCTTGGCCGAGCCACCGGCCGAGTCGCCCTCGACGATGAAGAGCTCTGCCTTCGCCGGATCACGTTCCTGGCAGTCCGCCAGCTTTCCGGGCAGCGAGGCGATGTCCAGCACGCCCTTGCGGCGCGTCAACTCGCGTGCCTTGCGCGCCGCCTCGCGGGCCGCGGCGGCCTCGACCACCTTACCGACGATGCGGCGGGCCTCCTGCGGGTGCTCCTCGAAATACTGGTCAAGGCGCTCGTTGACCACCGACTCGACCACCGGGCGAACTTCGGACGACACCAGCTTGTCTTTGGTCTGGCTTGAGAATTTCGGGTCCGGCACCTTCACCGAGAGCACGCAGGTGAGACCTTCGCGCGCGTCGTCGCCGGTCAGCGCCACCTTCTCTTTCTTCAGCAGGCCGGATGCCGTGGCGTAGTTGTTGATCTGCCGCGTCAAGGCACCGCGGAATCCGGCAAGGTGGGTACCGCCGTCACGCTGCGGGATGTTGTTCGTGAAGCACAGCACCGTCTCGTGGTAGCTGTCGGTCCACTGCATCGCGACCTCGACGGTGATGCCGTCACGCTCCGCCGACATGGTCACCGCCGGCTCGATCAGCGCCGTCTTGGTCCGATCGAGGTAGTTCACGAAGGCGATCAGGCCGCCCTCGTAGTGCAGGTTGATTTCCTTCGTCTCGGCGCTGCGCGCGTCGGTCAGGGTCAGGCGCACGCCGGAATTGAGGAAAGCCAGCTCCCGCAGGCGATGCTCCAGCGTTGCGAAGTCGAAATCCAACTTGGTGAAGATTTTCGACGACGGCATGAAGGTGATCTGCGTACCGGATCTGTCGCCCACGTCGCCGCGTTCGGCCAACGACGCTTCCGCGTCGCCGCCCCGAAAGCGCATCCAGTGCTCCCTGCCGCCGCGCCAGATCGTCAGCTCCAGCCACTCGCTGAGCGCGTTCACCACCGAGACGCCGACGCCGTGCAGGCCGCCGGAAACCTTATAGGAATTCTGGTCGAACTTACCGCCGGCGTGCAGCTGGGTCATGATGACCTCGGCCGCCGAAACGCCTTCTTCGGCGTGGATGTCGACCGGAATGCCGCGGCCGTTGTCGGCGACCGTAACCGACCCGTCGCCGTTCAGGGTCACCGAAATGGTGTCGCAGTAGCCGGCCAGTGCCTCGTCGATGGCATTGTCGACCACCTCGTAGACCATGTGATGCAGGCCCGACCCATCGTCGGTGTCGCCGATGTACATGCCGGGGCGCTTGCGCACCGCGTCGAGGCCGCGCAGCACCTTGATGGACTCCGCGCCGTAGTCGGCGGCGTCGGCGCGCTTGCGGCCCGAGGGTTTCGGCTGATCGTCTTCATTGCTCATAGGGGGTACCCGATGTCGCTCATTACGTGTCAGAAAGCGGCTGCGGCAGGGCCGACGGCCCCATCGTTCACCGCGAAGAATTGGGCCCGGCCTTGCAGGCCGTCGAAATCGGCGGCGTCCGTACCGGTCAGCCAGGCTTGGGCGCCGAGGCCGATGATTTCCTGGTAGAGCGCCGCGCGGCGCGCCGCGTCCAGGTGCGCCGCCACTTCGTCGAGCAGCAGCAGCGGCGCCGCGCCGCGTTCCAGAGTCAAGAGGCGTGCATGGGCCAGCAGGATGGCGATCAGCAGCGCCTTCTGTTCGCCGGTGGAGCACAGCTCGGCGGCGATGCCCTTTGACCGGTGGGTCGCCGTCAGGTCGCTGCGGTGCGGACCGAAGCCCGCGCCGCCGCTTTCGGCATCCTGGCGCCGACGTGCGGCGAGGCCCTCGCGCAGCCGGTCTTCGGCAGCCAGCGCCGGGCCGCCGCGCAGCCAATCCTCCACCGCGCCCTCGAGCCCCAGATCCGCCTTGGGGAAGGGGCCCTCGGCCTCGTCGCAGGCGCGCTGCAGACGCTCCACCGTGGCGAGGCGCGCGGCGGCGATGGCGACCCCGCGCGTCGCCATCGAATCTTCCAGCGAAGCGATCCAGGCGGCGTCGCCGTGGCCGGACTTCAGCAGGCGCGCCCGCTCGCGCAGGGCATGCTCGTAGGCGTTGCAGCGTGCGGAGTGTTCCGGATCGAAGCCATAGACCAGGCGGTCAAGGAAGCGCCGTCGGCCGGAGGCACCCTCGCGGAACAGCCCGTCCATCTGCGGCGTCAGCCAAACCACTGAGAGCACCTCGGCCAAGGCCTGCTGACCGCGGGCAGCGGCACCGTCGACACGCACCAGCCGGCGTTCGCGGCCCGAAGCATTGGCAGCCTCGCTGCTGTGGCCCCCGGAGGCCTGACCGGGATCGCGCCCACTGCCGAGATCGCGCGGGCCCTCGGGCGTCATCACCGTCGCGGCAACCGCCCAGGGAGAGCCCGCCTCGGCGCCAGGGGTGCGGCGGTCGATCTCGCTAAGCCGCGCGCCACGCAGACCGCGCCCCGGCGACAGAAAGGAGATCGCCTCCAACAGGTTGGTCTTGCCGGCGCCGTTCGGCCCGGTCAGCACCACCGGAGCGGCAGCGAGCCTCAGTTCCGCCTGGGCGTAGCAGCGGAACTGCGTCACCAGCAGGCGGTTCAGCCACAGGCCGGCCTCGGTCCTGACGTGCGACACGGCGCCGGGCTCCGCATCGCCCCAGGCGGCGGAGATCAGCAAGAGGACCGGACTGTGTTGTTGTAGGGCTGCGTCATGATCTCGCGAAGTTGCCTTACACGCGCATCGGCATCAGCACGTAGAGGGCGCTGCTGTCGGCGACCTCGCGCACGATGGTCGGCGAGGCCGGATCGGCCATGGTAAACTGCGCCGCGTCGCCCTCGATCTGCTGGGTGATGTCCAGCAGGTAGCGTGAATTGAAGCCGATCTCTATGCCGGCACCGTCGTAGTCGATCTCCAGTTCTTCCACGGCAGTGCCGTTTTCCGGGCTGTTGGCGGACAGCACCAGGGCGCCATCGTGCACCGCCAGCTTCACCGCCCGGCTCTTTTCCGAGGAGATGGTGGAGACGCGGTCGACCGCCTCGGCGAAGATCTTGCAGTTCACTTCGAGAACCTTGTCGTTGCCGGCAGGAATCACCCGCTCGTAGTCCGGGAAGGTGCCGTCAATCAGCTTGGAAGTCAGCACGGTAGAGCCGAAGGCGAATCGGATCTTGGTTTCCGACAGCGCAATTTCGACCGGGTCGTCAATGCCGTCGACCAAGCGGCGCAGTTCGCCCACCGTCTTGCGCGGCACAATGACGCCCGGCATGTCCTTGGCGGCATCGGGCAGCGGCATTTCGACCCGCGCCAGGCGGTGGCCGTCGGTAGCCACGGCGCGTAGCACCGGCTGAGAATTGCTCTGTGCGGCATGCAGGAAGATGCCGTTGAGGTAGTACCGCGTCTCCTCGGTGGAGATGGCGAAGCGCGTGCGGTCGACCAGGGTGCGCAGCTCGCTCGCCTGCAGGGTGAAGCTCTGCGGCAGGTCGTCACCGGAGGTCAGCGGGAAGTCCTCGCGCGGCAGGGTCGCCAGCGTGAAGGTGGAACGCCCGGCCTTCAGCTTCAAGCGGCTGTCCTCGCCGCCGGCCTCTATCTCCACCTGAGCGCCTTCCGGCAGCTTGCGCACGATGTCGTAGAGGGTGTGCGCCGGGGCAGTGGTGGCGCCCGACTGGCCGACCGTCGCCGCGAGGCGGTCGATTACCGTCAGGTCCATGTCCGTGGCGGTGAGCGACAGGGTGTTGCCGTCGGCCTCGATCAGCACGTTGGACAGGATGGGAATGGTGTTGCGCCGCTCCACAACGCTCTGCACGTGCGTGAGGGACTTCAGGAGCGCGGCGCGTTCAATGGTCAGCTTCATGATCGGATGCTTGGCCTTCGGGCAAAAAGTTAAACGTTCTCTTGCGTGCCTTGCGGTGCTTTTCAGCCCTTGCGTAGCTGTCTTGGATGGGGTCCTGAGAGAGGGCCCGCGCGGCCCGTTGGACGGCTGGGGCGCGCCGGATTTCCCGGGCCGCGCCGGCGCCGCCCTGGGGGGCCATCGGCACCACGCGCCAAGCCCGGAAATGCGGCTCCGCAGCGCGGTCGCGGAGTATAGCATGGAAGGGGGAAAACGTAAGCTTTAAGCGCACTTGGGGCGCCTCGGCCGGCCCGTGGGCCGGGCGCCGCGAGTGCAGCTGCTAAGCGACTCTTTTGGCTGGCTTTTCCCGCCCCGCAATAGAGGGCAGGGGGCTGAAAAAGCCAGCCCGGGGGCTGATATCAGGCTTCCAGCATGCGGCGCAGCAGCTCGAC
Source organism: Pelagibius sp. 7325 (assembly GCF_037652055.1). Classification (NCBI taxonomy): domain Bacteria; kingdom Pseudomonadati; phylum Pseudomonadota; class Alphaproteobacteria; order Rhodospirillales; family Rhodovibrionaceae; genus Pelagibius; species Pelagibius sp. 7325. The sequence goes on along the minus strand of NZ_JBBKAH010000002.1, from coordinate 1,020,008 downwards.
GTCTTCGGCGAAGCTGGCGTCGGTGGCCTTCAGCTCCTCCACCTTGCGCACGGCGTGCATCACCGTGGTGTGGTCGCGGCCGCCGAACTTGCGTCCGATTTCGGGCAGCGAGCGGGAAGTCAGCTGCTTGGAGAGGTACATGGCCACCTGGCGGGGCCGGGCCACGGCGCGGGCCCGGCGGGCCGAATGCATGTCGGCGATGCGGACGTTGAAGTGGGCCGAGACCCGCTTCTGGATCTCCTCGATGGTCACCCGGCGGTCGTTGGCCCGCAGCAGGTCGTGAAGTACTTCCTGGGTGGTCTCCAAAGTAATCGGCCGGCCGACCAGGGTGGCATGGGCGAGGATGCGGTTGAGAGCGCCTTCCAGCTCACGCACGTTGGAGGTGATCTTGTGGGCGAGGAACTCCAGGACCTTCACCGGCACCTCGGTGCTCGACTGCTCCGCCTTGGCCTGCAGAATGCCGAGGCGCAACTCGTAGGTCGTCGGGTGGATGTCGGCGACCAGGCCCCAGCCCAGACGCGAGCGCATGCGTTCCTCGACGCCCTCCAGGTCGCTGGGACTCTTGTCCGCCGAGATAATGACCTGGCGGTTCTGGTCGACCAGCGCATTGAAGGTATGGAAGAACTCTTCCTGTGTCGCCTCGCGGCCGCCGATGAACTGCACGTCGTCGATCATCAACACGTCGACGGACCGGAACTGCTCCTTGAACGCCATGGTGTCCTTCGTGCGCAGGGCGCGCACGAACTGGTACATGAACTTCTCGGCCGAGAGATAGATGATGCGGCGCTCGGGTGACTGCTTTTTGATCTGCAGGCCGATGGAGTGCATCAGGTGTGTCTTGCCGAGACCAACACCACCGTAGAGGAACAGTGGGTTGAACGGCGGGGTCGGAGCCTCTGCAACACGCCGCGCCGCAGCATAGGCAAGCTCGTTCGGTTTGCCGACGACGAAGTTGTCGAAAGTGAAACGCGGGTCGAGCGGCGCGGAAATCCCGTCGCGCATCCCGCTTGGCGACTGCGATTCCGTGCCGTAGCCCGACTGTGTCGCGATCACCGGCGCCGCGCTGGCAGTCCTGACGTCACTGTCGTAGCCACGCGCCGCGTTCATGCCGTTCAGCTGCGCGCCGGCGCGTGTCTCCTGCACAGGGGTTTCACGCGGCCGCAGCTCCGCAGCCTGCGAATCCACAGCGCCACCGATCAACGCGCCACCGGGCTTTGGTGTCGGACGCGCCGGCGGCTGCACGACGATCTCGATGCCGCCGATCGTCGGATCTTCTTCGCCCCACAACGTGGAGAGACGTTCGGCGTAGTTGCTCGCCACCCAATCGCGCATGAAGCGCGTCGGCACAGCAAGACGCAGCCTGCCGTTTCGCGAACCCGCAAGGATGAGGGGCTTCAACCAACTGCGATAAGCCGCTTCACCGACTTCTGCACGCAGACGGCCCCGGACGCGGGCCCATTGCTCGATGATCGTCGCTTCACCGTCACCACCAACCATCTCAGACTACCCCCTCAAGCGCCGCGTGCGTTCCGACCCTTACCGTGCGCCACTGCTGCCAGAGGTAATTCTTCGCGAAAGCACAAGCATCGTCCATGACGTGGTCAGCAACCTCGTGGGTCTTTAGTTGTTCGAGCAATCGGCTTGGGAGAGGCCCAAAGAGCCAGGCGGGTCGGAAAAAAACAACGACATCCTAGAGGTGCATCCACCCCTCGCCGCGGCGGCTACAATCTAAATAATTCATTTCGCGAATTACTTGATTGATGCGACTTTTTATTTTGTTTTTTCCTAGAATTTCTTTCTCAGGACCCCCAAGCGCGACAGAGTTAATGTAGCCAGATAGACTTCAGGTGACAAGCGGATCGAATAGGGAACGGGATTTTTTTTGGTCCGGCGGCACACATGCAACAGCGCAGAATCCGACGCGCATCATGCGCCGAAAAGTCTTTAAACCAGCATGCGAAAACGGCTGATACGGAAACGAATAGCCGACGCATCATGCTCTCGGTCTGCGCACACGAAAAACCGCGCCTTCAATGAAGGCGCGGTATCATGACAGCCTGGAATGTCGAACTATCTGCGAAGCGGCGCTTGCGCGATTCCCGGCCGGCGTAGCGGTCCTAGGCGATCCCTTTAACGCGGGCCGACAGGCGCGACATCTTGCGCGCCACCGTGTTCTTCGGCATCACGCCGCTGCGCACGCCGCGCGCCAGCTCCGGCTCGACCGCTTTCAGCGCGGCCTGTGCCGCAGTCTTGTCACCGTTGGCGATCGCCAGCTCGACGGCCTTCACGAAGGTCCGGATGCGACCCACGCGGGCGCCGTTGACTTCCGCCCGGCGGGCGTTGGTGCGTATCCGCTTCTTGGCCGATTGATGGTTTGCCATATGCCTAAAACTTCGTTCTCAGTAGTGAGGAAGGCGGGGTTATAGCCGCCACCCTCCGCTGCGTCAAGCCACCATTAAGGCCCAGGGAAGCCCCCGGAAAGGCCCTGATATGCAAAGAAAATCAGGGTTAACCGCCGCCCCTCCGGCAGTCCCTCCGGGTGCGCCGGTCAGCGATTCTTCCAATTCGGCGAGCGCTTTTCGGCAAAGGCGGCCATACCCTCCTTCTGGTCGTCCAGGGCAAAGGTGGCGTGGAAGACTCGTCGTTCAAACTTGATCCCCTCCGCCAGGGTCGTCTCGTAGGCCCGGTTCACCGCCTCCTTGGCCATCATCACCACCGGGCGCGAAAGGCCGGCGATCTTGCGCGCCGTCTTTTTCGCTTCGTCCAAAAGATCCGCCGCCGGAACGATGCGCGCCACCAACCCCGCGCGCTCGGCCTCCTCGGCGTCCATCATGCGGCCGGTGAGACAGAGCTCCATCGCCTTCGCCTTGCCCACGAAACGCGTCAGGCGCTGGGTTCCGCCGGAGCCGGGAATGGTGCCGATGGTGATTTCCGGCTGGCCGAACTTCGCGGTATCGGCGGCAAGAATGAAGTCGCACATCATGGCAATCTCGCAGCCACCGCCCAGGGCGTAACCGGCCACCGCGGCAATCACCGGCTTGCGGGTGTGCGAGAGACGCTCCCAGCCTTCTGTAATGAAATCCTCGGCATAGGCTTCCTGATAGGTCTTGTCCTTCATCTCCTTGATGTCGGCACCGGCGGCAAAGGCCTTCTCGGAGCCGGTCAGGAGAATGCAGCCGATGGAATGGTCGGCTTCCAGGTCATCCAGCGCCGTTTCCAGTTCGACGATCAGCGCCTTACACAGCGCGTTCAGCGCCTTGGGCCGGTTGAGGGTGATCACCCCGACGCCGTCTTCCTTCTCGACGATGATGTTCTCGTAGCTCATAAACCTCTTCCTTCCGGCTTCATGTACCGCCGCAGAGTGCTGTGATCGCGCGACCGCTGCAACGACTCGGCGGCAATTCTCTCCTTGCGGGTCTCTATTGCGGCAACAGCCTGAAATGCAAGGTAATTTTGCCGGCGTCCTGACTGAACGCGAGCTGCAGGCGCTCGCCTTCGCGCAGGTAAACGCCGAGCGCTTCGCGCTGCCAGCCGAGCTGCGGCAGCGTCTCGTCATAGAATGCGGTGACCGACGGCGGCGACACATTGCCTTGGGCGAAAGCCTCGACGATGCGGCCGCCCGGCTTGTCGAAGACCACGCCGCTGTCGGGCAGGGCCTCAAGGCCCGGCATCAGCGGCAGGTCGGGAATGCCCGCGACATAACGCTCCGCGTCGTTCTGCGCCTGTGCGGCGACGGGTCCCGGCTGGACGACTAAGGCCAGCAGGACCAGGGCCATGGCGATGAGGAGACGCTGCGGCGCGCGAAGCATGGCGGTTTCCTAACCCAGAGCCGCGGACATGGAAACAGAATCCTCCGGTGTCATTGATGAGCTTCTCATTTCTGACAGCGCGAGCAATAGAAGGTGGACCGGCCGCTTTGCACCAGGCGTTTGATGGCCGTGCCGCAGCGGCGGCACGCTTCGCCTTCGCGGCCGTAGACGGCCCATTCGTGCTGGAAGTAGCCAAGTTCCCCGTTCGCCTGGACATAGTCGCGCAGCGATGAGCCGCCGGCCTCGATGGCGCGGGTCAGCACCTGACGCACAGCGGCGGCCAGTTTCTCGGCGCGGTTGCCCTGTACCGTGTAGGCGGCACGGCGCGGCGAGATTCCGGCGGAGAACAGCGCCTCGCAGACATAGATGTTGCCGAGGCCGGCGACCACCTGCTGGTCGAGCAGCGCCGCCTTGATCGGCGTGCGCTTGCCTTTCAACGCCGCGGCGAGGGCGGGGCCGTTGAAATCGTTGCCCAGAGGCTCCGGTCCCAGGCTGCGCAGCAGCGGATGCACGTCCAGTGCCGCACCGTCGATGAGGTCCATGATCCCAAAGCGGCGCGCATCGTTGAATCGGACCTCGGTCCCGGCCTCGGTGGTGAAGACCACATGGTCATGGCGATCAAGCGGTACCCGGCTGCCGTCCCGGCCGCGCTCGATGATCATCATCCGCCCGGACATGCCCAGATGACACAACAGGACCTGACCATCGTCGAGCTGCAGCAGCATGTACTTGGCGCGGCGGCGGATGGCCTCCACCCGGCGCCCGGTCAGTCGCTGGGCGAAGTCGACCGGAAACGGAAAGCGCAGGTCCGGCCGGCGCTGCTCGACCCGCTGGAGCACATGGCCTTCCAGCTTGGGGCGCAGGCCGCGCACCACGGTCTCGACTTCAGGCAGCTCTGGCATCGGCTGGTATAAGGTCCGGTAGGGTTGCGAAAAAATGGTCCTAGGAAGAAGTGCCGCGCAGAGTAGCGCGCCGCCGCCGCGCGCGCTATGGTCCGCGCGATGAACTCACGCCAAGCTTCCGACACGGGAGGGGAAGACCCCTCCACCACCCATTTCGGCTACCGCGAGGTCGACGAGGCGGAAAAACCGTCGCTGGTCCAGGGAGTCTTCCAGTCCGTCGCCAGCCGCTACGACCTGATGAACGACCTGATGTCCGGCGGCGTCCACCGGCTGTGGAAGAGCGCCATGGTCGACTGGCTGAACCCCCGCCCGGGCCTCAGGCTGCTGGATACCGCGGGCGGGACCGGCGACATCGCCTTCCGCGTGCTCGACCGCCTGGAAGGCCAGGGTCACGGCGGAGCGCCTTCTGATCCTGGGGGCCAGGTGATCGTCTGCGACCTGACTCCCGACATGCTGTCGGTCGGGCGCGACCGCGCCATCGACCGCGGCCTGCTGAAGGGTATCTCCTGGGTCTGCGGCGACGCCGAGCGTCTGCCGCTGCCCGACCGCTCGGTCACCGCCTACACCATCGCCTTCGGCCTGAGGAACGTCACCCACATCGACCGCGCGCTGGCCGAGGCGCGCCGCGTGCTCAAGCCGGGCGGGCGGTTCCTCTGCCTGGAATTCAGCCGCGTCGTGATGCCGGTCTTCGCCGATCTCTACGACCGGTACTCTTTTAATGTGCTGCCGGCCATGGGCGCGGCCGTCGCCGGCGACCGGGAATCCTATCTCTACCTCGCCGAATCGATCCGCCGCTTCCCGCCGCAGGAGCAACTGGCGGCGATGATGTCTGCCGCCGGCCTGTCGCAGGTGCGCTACCGCAACCTTTCCGGGGGCATCGCCGCGCTGCACTCCGGCTGGCGCATCTAAGCCCGAGACCGAAGAACCGAGACAGACACCGCAATGCTGCGCACCTTCCGGTCCCTGCTGCGCTTCCTGCGCATCGCCCGCACCCTGGCGCGTCACGACGCCCTGGCGCCGCTGGAAGAAGTCGGCGTCGCGCCCGGGTTGGTGTGGTTCGTGCGCCGCGTCTCGCGCCGCCAGGCCGAAGGCCGTCCGGGCCAGAAGATGGCGCGTGCTCTGACCGAGATGGGGCCCAGCTTCATCAAGCTGGGCCAGGCGCTGTCGACTCGCGCCGATTTGCTGGGTGAGCAGGTGGCACTGGACCTCGCGGAGCTGCAGGACCACCTGCCGCCCTTCGACAGTGCGCTCGCGCGCAGCATCATCGCGGAGGAGTTGGGCGGCCCGGTCGAGGACCTGTTCCTCACCTTCGACCCGCAGCCGGTCTCCGCCGCCTCCATCGCTCAGGTCCATGAGGCGACCGTCGCGTCGGAGGATGAAGCCCATTCCGAGCCCAGGAAGGTCGCGGTCAAAATCCTGCGCCCCGGCATCGAGAAAGCCTTCGAGCGCGACCTGGAGTTCTTCTACTGGGTCGCCGAGTGGGTCGAACGCGCGCAGCCCAAGCTGCGGCGCTTCCGCCCGGTTGAGGCGGTGCGCGTCTTCGAAGAGACCGTGCGCCTGGAGATGGATCTGCGCATGGAAGGCGCCGCAGCCTCCGAACTGGCAGAGAATTTTGCCGGCGACGAGACCTACAATGTGCCGGAGATCGACTGGCGCCGCTCGTCGCGGCGGGTGCTCACCATGTCGCGCGTCGACGGCATCCCGATGGACGACCGCGACGCGCTGCTCGCCGCCGGCCACGACTTGGCCGAGGTGCTGACCAAGGCCGCCGGAATTTTCTTCAACCAGGTGTTCCGAGACGGCTTTTTCCATGGCGATCAGCACCCCGGCAACATGTGGGTCGCCGAGGACGGCAACATCGTCGCCGTCGATTTCGGCATCATGGGGCGAATGGATTGGCGTACCCGGCGCCACCTAGCCGACATGCTTATCGCCACGCTGGACGGTGATTACCATCGCCTTGCCGCGGTTTACATGGAAGCCGGTTACCTGCCGAAGAGCGATTCCTCGGGCCACGCCCTCGATGTGTTCGCGCAGGCGCTGCGCTCGGTCTGCGAGCCGATCGCGGGGCGCCCGCTCAACGAGATCTCCTTCGCGCGGCTGCTGGCGCAGCTCCTGCGCCTCACCGAATCCTTCGAGCTGCCGGTGCAGCCGCAACTGCTGCTGCTACAGAAGAACATGCTGATGGCCGAGGGCGTCAGCCGGCGGCTCGATCCCTCGCTCAATATCTGGACCCTGGCACAGCCGCTGATCGACGCGTGGATGCGCGAGAACCGCGGGCCCCAGGCACGCCTGCGTGAAAGTGTCGAGGACGTGCTGCACAGCCTGCGCCAGCTGCCGGCGCTGGCCGACAACCTGGAACGCGCGACCGAGGAGTTGGCCGACGGACGCATCCGCCTGCACCCGGAAACCATCGCTCAACTGACCGCGCGCAATGGCGGGGGCTTGGCCCGTTGGGCCCTGCCGGTAGCGCTCGCCGCGCTGGCCGTCGCCCTGGCCGCTCTCCTATAACCAACTGACTTTAAATATTGAACCGGCGCGCGCCGCGCACCGCTTGCCTTCCAACAGGCGAGCCCCTAGGTTATTCACGACTGTTCACCGTGAAATCTGGGCGTAACCACCGTGTTGACCGGAAAACGGGTTCTCCTGATCGTCTCAGGCGGGATCGCAGCCTATAAATCGCTGGAGCTTATCCGCCGCCTCAAGGAAAAGGGCGCGGCGGTGCGCTGCATTCTCACCAAGGCCGGCGCCCAGTTCGTGACGCCCCTGTCGCTCTCGGCCTTGAGCGGAGAGAAGGTCTACGGCGAACTCTTCGACCTGACCGACGAAGCGGAGATGGGCCACATCCAGCTGTCGCGCGACGCCGACCTGCTGGTGGTGGCGCCGGCCAGCGCCGATATCCTGGCCAAGATGACACAAGGGCGCGCCGACGACCTGGCGTCCACCGCGCTGCTCGCTACCGACAAGCCGGTGCTGGTCGCCCCGGCGATGAACGTGCGCATGTGGGAGCACGCGGCGACCCAGGCGAACCTCGCAACCTTGAAAGCGCGCGGCGTTGCCACCGTCGGCCCGAACGAGGGCGACATGGCCTGCGGCGAATACGGCTTCGGACGCATGGCCGAGCCCGCCGAGATTCTCGCCGCCATCGAGGCAGCATTGAATGCGCGCAAAGGCCTTTTGGGTGCCTTGAGCGGCCTGCGCGCGCTGGTCACCTCAGGACCGACCCACGAGCCGATCGACCCGGTGCGCTATATCGCCAACCGCTCCTCCGGCAAGCAGGGCCATGCCATCGCAGCGGCACTGGCCCGTCATGGCGCCGAGACCACGCTGGTCTCCGGCCCCAGCCAGCTGCCCGACCCGCCGGGTCTTAAGACCGTACACGTGGAAACCGCGCAGGAGATGCTGGCCGCATGCCGCGCCGCCCTGCCGGTTGAGGTGGCGGTCTGCGCCGCCGCGGTGGCCGACTGGCGCGCCGCCAACGCCGCGCAACAAAAATTGAAGAAGGACAACGGAAGCTTGGCGGCGCTGCAGCTGACCCAGAACCCGGACATCCTGGCCGAGTTGTCCGCTGCGGGCGCCCAGCGCCCGAGCCTGGTGATCGGCTTTGCCGCCGAAACCGAGAAGGTAGTGGAGCAGGGCCGGGCCAAACTGGCACGCAAGGGCTGCGACTGGATTCTGGCCAACGACGTGGCGCCGGGGTCGGCGACCTTCGGCGGCGACGACAACCGTATCCATCTGATCACCGCCGAGGGCGTCGACGACTGGCCGCAGATGACCAAGGTGGAGGTGGCCGAACGCCTGTGCCGGCAGATCGCCACCACACTCGGCCACTGAGCGAACGACAACGTAGAGACAACCAGACCAGTACAGGGACCGCGAAGACCGACATGACAGCCCTCAGCGTCGCCATCAAACGCCTCGACCACGCCGCCGACCTTTCCCTGCCCGAGTATGCCACCAGCGATTCCGCCGGCATGGACCTGCTGGCCGCCGTGACGGCGCCGGTCACGCTGCAGCCGGGCGAGCGGCGGCTGATCCCCACCGGTATCGCCATCGCGCTGCCCGGCGGCACCGAGGCGCAGGTCCGGCCGCGCTCCGGCCTCGCGCTCAAGCACGGCATCACCGTGCTGAACGCACCCGGCACCATCGACGCGGACTACCGCGGCGAGGTGGGCGTGGTACTGATCAACCACGGCAACCAGCCCTTCGTCATCGAGCGCGGCAGCCGCATCGCCCAGATGGTGGTGGCTCCCTACGCCCGCGTCGCCTGGACGATAAGCGCCGACCTGGAGGCCAGCGCGCGCGGCGAAGGCGGCTTCGGTTCGACCGGATTCGCCTCAGAAAAGACCGCGGTTGCGGGTAGCTGAACCGCCATGCTGAGACTGTCGAAAAAGCTGCTCTTCGCCATCGAGGCCGTGGTCGACATCGCCTACCACGCTGGCGCCGGCCCGGTGCGCTCCACCGACATCTCGCGACGCCAGGGCATTCCGCGGCGCTATCTGGAACAGGTGCTGCAGCAGCTCGTCCACCACAACATCCTCGCCGGCCAGCGCGGCCCCAAGGGCGGCTACCGCCTGGCGCGCGAGCGGCGCCGCATCTCCGTCGGCGAGATCATCCGCATCGTGCGCCAGCTCGAAGGCACCGCCGATCCGGCGAACGAGCCCGACGGCTCCGAGCTGGGTGTAAAGGTGCTGCGCCCGATCTGGAACGAGATGCAACAGCAGATGATGGAACGCTTCGACGCCATGACCATCGAGGAACTCTGTGACAGGGCGCGCGAGAAGGGCATCACCAGCGAAGCCCGCCAGATCCGGGACTTCACGATCTGATCCGATAAAAATCCTCAGAGAACGGAAAGCGCGCAATGGGCGATAATTCGGGCGGCGAATTCCGCAGCAAGATCTATGACTCGATCGTCGACACCATCGGCGCCACGCCGCTGGTACGGGTGAAGCGCCTGGCCGAGGCACATGGAGCCGGCAAGGCCCGCATCCTCGGCAAGTGCGAGTTCTTCAACCCCTTGGCGTCGGTGAAGGACCGCATCGGCCTAGCCATGATCGAGGCGCTGGAGCGCGACGGCAAGCTGAAGGAAGGCGGCATGATCGTCGAGCCGACCAGCGGTAACACCGGTATCGCGCTGGCCTTCGTCTGCGCCGCCAAGGGCTACCGCCTGATCCTCACCATGCCGGAGACCATGTCTGACGAGCGCCGCAAGATGCTGCGCCTGCTGGGCGCCGAACTGGTGCTGACCGAAGGCGCCAAGGGCATGACCGGCGCCGTCGCCAAGGCCGAGGAGATTCTGGCCAAGAATCCCGGCGCGGTGATGCCGCAGCAGTTCAACAACCCGGCCAACCCGGAGGTCCACCGCCGCACCACGGCGGAGGAGATCTGGAAGGACACCGGCGGCGAGGTCGACGTGGTGGTGTCTGGCGTCGGCACCGGCGGCACGCTGACCGGCGTGGGCAGTGTGCTGAAGCAACGCAAGCCTGACGTGAAGATGATCGCGGTCGAGCCGGAGGACAGCCCGGTGCTGTCCGGCGGACAGCCGGGCCCCCACAAGATCCAGGGCATCGGCCCGGGCTTCGTGCCGGGCAACCTGGATACCGCCCTCATCGACGAGATCCTGCGCATCGGCAACGACACCTCATTCCGCATGGCGCGGGAGGCAGCCCGGGTCGAGGGCCTGCCGGTCGGCATCTCCTCGGGCGCGGCACTCTGTGCGGCCATGGAGATCGGCGCCCGCCCGGAAATGGCCGGCAAAACCATTGTCGCCATTCTGCCATCCTTCGCCGAACGCTATCTCTCCACTGCCCTCTTTGAAGGGCTGTAGCACCCCTTTGTCCAACGGCCTCAAGGCGCTAGACTGAAGCCATGGATTTCAGCGACGATCAGATCGACCGCTACGCGCGCCACCTGGTGCTGCCGGAGATCGGCGAGCACGGCCAGGCGCAGTTGCTGAATGCCCGGGTGCTGGTGATCGGTGCCGGCGGCCTCGGCTCGCCGCTGCTGCTCTACCTTGCCGCGGCAGGCGTCGGCACCCTCGGCATCGTCGACGACGATGTGGTCGATCTCTCAAACCTGCAGCGCCAGGTGCTGCATGACACCGCCAACGTGGGCATGTCCAAGGTCGAATCCGCGCGCCGGCGCCTCGCCGAGATCAACCCCGAGGTGACGGTCGAGGTGCACAACACGCGGCTTTCGCCCAACAACGCCCTCGACCTTATTGCGCGCTATGACCTGGTGGCCGACGGCTCCGACAACTTCCCGACCCGCTACCTGGCCAACGATGCCTGCTACCTGGCAAAGAAGACGTTGGTGTCCGCTGCCATCATGCGCTTCGACGGCCAGCTCTCTACCTTCAGAGCTCACGACGGCAAGACACCCTGCTACCGCTGCCTGTTCGGTCCGCAGCCAGGCGATCCCAAGGAAAGCTGCGCCGACGTCGGCGTACTGGGTGCGCTGGCCGGCACCCTGGGGGCGCTGCAGGCGAATGAAGTGGTGAAGGAGATCCTCGGCATCGGCACCTCGCTCGCCGGCAGCCTCGTCCTCTTCGACTCTCTCGAGACCATTTTCCGCAAGGTGAAGGTGCCGCGCGACCCCGACTGCGCCCTCTGCGGCCCGCAGGCCACCATTCGCGATCTCAAGACCGTCGACTACCGCACCGGCGAAGCGCTCTGCGCAGTGTAGGGCACCGTCTTTCGGAAATCCGCAAAATCGCCTAGAGTCCAACGGCTTGTTCCCCCTTGTTGCGGAGTCGCCGCCCCGTGACCACGAAGTCTGCCCGTCCCTACCTTATCATTGTCTTGCTGCTGGCCGCCGCCGGCGAGGCTTTCGCCAGGCCGGCGGTGATCTATTCCGTCGGCGGCAAGTTCGACGGCTCCTTCAACGAGGCCGCCTTCGCCGGCGCCGAGCGCTATCGCGAGGAGACCGGCGAGGACTACGGCGAGTTTGAGATCGCTTCGCCCGCACAGTCGCTGCAGGCGCTGCGGACCTTCGCGCAGAAGGGCTTCTCGCCCATTGTCGCCATCGGCTTCAACCACGCCAGCGCCCTGGCCGAGGTGGCACCGCAGTTTCCCAACACCAAGTTTGCCATCGTCGATGCGGCGGTGGATGCCCCAAACGTGCAGTCGATCCTGTTCCGCGAGCAGGAAGGCTCCTACGTCGTCGGCGTGCTGGCGGCCATGGCCTCCAAGTCCAAGGTCATCGGCTTCGTCGGCGGCATGGACATCCCGATCATCCGCAAGTTCGCCTGCGGCTACGTCCTGGGCGCGCGCAGCGTCGACCGCAGGGTAAAAGTTCTGGTGAACATGACCGGCGCGACCCCGGCGGCCTGGACCGACCCGTCACGCGGGGCCGAACTCGCGCGCTCGCAGATCGAACGCGGCGCGGACGTCATCATTCAGGCGGCCGGCGGCACGGGAATCGGCGTGCTGCAGGCGGCGGCCGACGCCAAGGTGCTGGGAATCGGCACCGACTCCAACCAGAACGGCCTGCACCCCGGGCGGGTGCTGACCTCCATGAGGAAACGCATCGACGTCGCCGTCTACGACAACTTCACGGCGGCGCGCGACGGCGAATGGCAGCCCGGCGTGAAGGTGTTGGGCCTTGCCGAGGGCGGCCTCGACTGGGTGCTGGACGACGACAACGGCGACCTCATCACGCCGCAGATGGAAGCCGCCGCCGACGCCGCCGAGGACGCCATCGTCACCGGCGCCATCCGCGTGCACGACGCCTCGACCGACGGGCCCTGTCCGGTGAAGTGAGAAAGCCGCTGAAGGAAACCGGCGGCCTGCCCGCCGATCAGAACATCGTCTCGAGGACGCGGTCCGGCGGGGTGTGGCCATCGACGAAAGTCTTGATGGAGATGATGACCTTCTCACCCATGGCGATGCGGCCCTCGATGGTGGCAGAGCCCATGTGCGGCAGCAGCACCACATTGTCGAGACGCAGCAGCTTGGGATTGACCGCCGGCTCGTGCTCGAAGACGTCGAGACCGGCGCCGGCGATCTCGCCGGCCTCCAGCGCGCGGGTCAGGGCATTCTCGTCGACCACCTCGCCACGCGAGGTGTTCACGATATAGGCCTCCTCGCGCAGCAGCTTGAGCCGGCGCGCGGAAAGCAGGTGGAAGGTCGCCGGGGTGTGCGGGCAGTTGACCGAGATGATGTCCATGCGCGAGAGCATCTGGTCGAGGCTTTCCCAGTAGGTCGCCTCCAGCTCTTCTTCCACGGCGGGATGCACACGGCGCCGGTTGTGGTAATGGATCGACATGCCGAAGCCCTTGGCGCGGCGCGCAACGGCGCTGCCGATGCGGCCCATGCCGATGATGCCCAAGCGTTTGCCGTTCACCCGGTGGCCCAGCATGCCGGTCGGCGCCCAGCCCTGCCACTCGCCGGCGCGCACCAGACGCTCGCCCTCGGCAAGGCGCCGCGGCACCGCCAGGATCAGCGCCATGGTCATGTCCGCGGTATCCTCGGTCAGCACGCCGGGCGTATTGGTCACGGTGACGCCGCGCTGGCGCGCCGTTTTCAGGTCGATATGGTCGACGCCAGTGCCGAAGGAGGCGATCAATTTCAACTGCGGCCCGGCCTGGGACAGGACAGCGGAGTCAATGCGATCGGTCACGGTCGGCACCAGGACCTCGGCCTCCTTCGCAGCCTCGATCAACTGGGCCTGGCTCATCGGCTTGTCCTCGATGTTCAGGCGGCAGTCGAACAGCTCCATCATCCGCGTCTCGATGGCATCGGGCAGGCGGCGGGTGACGATGACACGGACCTTTTTCTGGGGCATTGCTTCCTAACTCGAGCTGCGGGCCGCGGGGGCCTCGGGCCATGGTCAAGCGGGCGCGAAGGGACCGAATTCGCGGCTTTGCCATAGCAGGCGGGGCGCTGGCTTGTCCAGGGGACAGGCCACTTTCGGCCAGGACCCTGGACAAACCGCCGCCCCGGCACCGGCCAGCTTCTTGACCCGGCGCCGAAGCGGCGGCTAGGAAAACGGGATGTCGAGGCTTCGCCCCCTGCCCAACCGCCTGCCGCTCCTGTTTCCAGGTTTGCTCCTGGGCGTGGTGCTGGGCGCAGCCGTCGCCGCTGGCCACCCCGCAGCTGCCCAGACAGACGACCCGGCCACCGAGACGGACGCCGGCAGGGTGGGGGACACCGAGCATGTGGCACCGGCCGGGCGCACCGGTCTGCCGTTGCCGCGCTTCGTCTCGCTGCGTGCGGCAGAGGTCAACCTGCGAACCGGTCCGGGCACCCGCTATCCCATCGACTGGGTCTACCAGCGCCGCGGCATGCCCGTGGAGATCGTCGACGAGTTTGACACCTGGCGGCGCATCCGTGACTGGCAAGGCACCGAGGGCTGGGTCCACCAGTCAATGGTTCAGGGCCAGCGCGGAATCCTGGTGACCGGCAAGCGCCACATCCTGCGCCGCCGCCCGGAGCCCGACTCTCCCGGAGTCGCCCTGGTCGACGCCGGCGTGGTCGGGGTGCTGAATCGCTGCCAGCAGGACTGGTGCGAGGTGAGCGCGAACGGCTTCTCCGGCTGGCTGGAGCGCGACGCCTTTTACGGCCTCTATCCCGGCGAGATACTGGAGTAGACGGAGACCTTGCTCGAAAGGCGAGGCAGGCGCGTGCTCAGTCGAAGTCTTTCGAGAGGGCCGCGCGCACCTCTTCCGGCAGGATCGTCATGTGGCCGTATTCCGGATGCGAGAAACCCAGGATGACCCGGGTTCCCGGTGACTTGAACTTAGCGATCTGCGACTCGCTGAAGGGGAAGTGGATGAACTGCACCGAGGAGGCCTTGCCGTCCGCGGTAGTGCGGTCGACATCCTCCTCCGGCTTGCCGACGACGCGCTCGCCGTCGATCTCGAAGAACGCCATTTCCTCGATGCCGCCCAGCTTGGACAGGAAGGTCTTGCGGCGCTGGGCGTCGTCGATCTCGAACATTACCGTCGCGACCAGTTCGCGGCCCTGCGGGATCAGTGGATTGTAGGCGCTGAGCTCGTCGGCGATCTGCTCCTCGCCGCCGCGCTCGATATAGAGCATCTCATGCACCTGCGCCCACATGGTGTCGTAGTTCTCGAAATAGAACGTGCAGACCGGGCCGACGTCCTGGCGGCGGAATTTCTTCTTGGCCACCAGGTCACGGCGCAGCTCGCGGCGCTCTGCTTCGTAGCTGGCCATCGGCAGGATGTCTTCGCGGGTGATCTGTCGTTTCATGGCAAGTCCAGTGCTCATGTCGTTGCACTCCTCATCGTGTGAGAGGTCGCGCTACTCGACCAGGCCGTAAGCCTTGGCGAAGAGCTCGATGGGGTGATAGCTCTCGGCGACCTTGGGTTTGTTTTCCATCTGCAGGCGATCGATGCCCTGAAGGATGTGTTGGCCGGCCAGGGGGCATTCCGAGGCGATGTAGGCTTTGCCCGCCTGCGCGGCCTGGCGTGCCGCCGGGCGGCCGACCTTGATGGCGACGTCGAAGTTTTCCTTCATGACGCCCCAGGAGCCGCCGTGGCCCGAGCAGCGCTCGACCACCTTCACGTCGGCCTCGGGCACCATGCGCAGCATTTCCGCTGCCTTGGCGCCAATGTTCTGGGCGCGGGCATGGCAGGCCATATGCAGGGCGACGCCGCCTTGCAGCGGCTTCAGGCCGTCGGCCAGGCCTTCTTTCTTGGCTATGTCGACGACGTACTCCGTGATGTCCGAGGTGTGCTCCGCCAGCTTCGCGACCGTCTCGTTGTCAGGCAGAATCAGCGGCCATTCGAACTTCAGCATCAAGGCGCAGGACGGTGTCAGCGCGACGATGTCATAGCCTTTGTCGATCCATGTGCAGAGTTCTGCGGAAACCCGCCTGGCTGACTCCGCGACCTTCTCGATGTCGCCGTTCTCGAGCTGCGGCATGCCGCAGCATGACGGATAGACGACCTCGGTCTCGACACCGTTCTTCGCCAGCACGGCACGGGCGGCCTCGCCGATCTTGGGGTTGTTGTAGTTCACGAAGCAGGTGGCATAGAGCGCGACCTTGCGTCCCTTGGCCGGCGCGGCGGCATTGATTTCGGCCGGCTGCTGCTTGGCGCGCAGGGCGAAGGTCTTGCCGTGGAACTTCGGCAGGTCCGCCTCGCGCGCGACGCCGGCAACGCTTTCCATGATCGGCCGCGTCAACTTGTTCGAGGTGTCGCCGGCCCAGTTCACCAAGCCCGGCGCCATGCCGGCCAGCTTGCCGTTGCGGTCGGTCCTGGTCAGTTGCTCGACGCGGAAATCGCCGTGGCCGCGCTTCCGTTCGGCGGCGCGATAGCGCAGCATCAGGTGCGGAAAATCGATGTTGAACTCGTGGGGCGGCACATAAGGGCAGCTCACCATGAAGCACATGTCGCAGAGCGTGCAGGCATCGACGACGGGCTTGTAGTCTGCCTTGTCGACGCTGTCGAGTTCGCCGGTCTCGGACTCGTCGATCAGATCGAAGAGTCGTGGAAAGGAGTCGCAGAGATTGAAGCAGCGCCGGCAGCCATGGCAGATGTCGAACACGCGCTCGACTTCCGCGTTCAGTTTGTCCCAGTCGTAGAAATCCGGGTCGTTCCAATCAATCGGATGACGCACCGGCGCGTTCAAGCCGCCTTCGCTCATGTCTTCCCCTCGCAATTGTCGCGCACAACCATTCCGGTGGCGCCCCGGGTCACTGGCGGGCAGCTGACGGCGCTATCGTCGCATGCAGGACCGGAAAGCGGCAACGCGGACGGCAAGTCCGGTCATCTGGAGCCCGGCCTGCTTTCGGGGCCGATCCGGGATAGCCTGCTGAGAAGGTCACGACGACGCCCGACGGGGCGCCTCATGTGAGCAGCAGGGATCCGAAGCGGCGGCGGCCGCCGCTTCGCGGGCCGGGGCAGCCGGACGCTTCGGACCTGCACTCACATGAGAGTTCCTGGCAAGGGAACCCGGCCGGCGCCGCTTCGCGGAGCGGTGCCGAGTCCGGGATCCCGGAGCCAGAAATCAAGCCATCGTGTCGAGAGCCTTCTGGAAGCGGCCGGCGTGGCTCTTCTCAGCCTTCGCCAGCGTCTCGAACCAGTCAGCGATCTCGTCGAAGCCCTCTTCGCGGGCCGTGCGCGCCATGCCGGGATACATGTCGGTGTATTCGTGGGTCTCGCCGGCAATGGCGGACTTGAGGTTCAGCACGGTGTCGCCGATCGGCTCGCCGGTGGCCGGGTCGCCAACCTCCTCGAGGTACTGCAGGTGGCCGTGCGCATGGCCGGTTTCACCCTCGGCGGTGGAACGGAAGACCGCGGCAACGTCGTTGTAACCCTCAATGTCGGCCTTCTGTGCGAAATAGAGATAGCGGCGGTTGGCCTGGCTCTCGCCGGCGAAGGCGTCCTTCAGATTATTTTCGGTCTTCGAGTTCTTCAGCGACATGGCTCTCTCTCCTGTAGGTGAGACTTGATTGGGCGGTTAGAGGGCGCCCGAGGTCTTTTTAGAGAGGGGCTTGTTTGCCGTCCGCCGCGGCGCCTGAAACGCCACGAGGACCGCCCCCTGATGGGCACTAAATAGCCTCAGGGCAACAGCCTGTCAACAGTTTAGAATGATTCTAAGGGGAGTTTTAAGAGGCGGCGAAACCACCCCACGCGGGCGAAGCGGCGGGGCCGTCTACTCGCCGTCCTGCAGCCGGATGATCACGTCGACGCGCGCAACCTTGGCGCCGTCCGGCGGCGGCGGCAGGCTATCGAGCTGGACCATCTCGCCGGGAATATCCTGCAGGCGGCCGCTGTCCTCGAAATAGAAATGATGGTGATCCGACACGTTGGTGTCGAAGTAGGAGCGACCGGATTCGACCACGACCTCGCGCAGGAGCCCTGCATCGGTGAACTGGTGCAGACTGTTGTAAATGGTCGCCAGCGAGACGCGCACATTATCGCCCACGGCCTCGGCATGCAGCTGCTCGGCCGTGATGTGGCGATCGCAGCCGCCCGGAGCCTCGAACAGCAGCTTGGCAAGCGCCAGACGCTGGCGGGTCGGTCGCAGGCCGGCCGTCTTGAGGCGCTGAACGAGCGCGCTGTATGGACGATCCTTGGTCATGGTATCCCGGTATATGGTTCCCAGCTTCTTCGATTAAAGGGGCAAAAACATACTCATGTCAATTTCTTTGGAACGTCTATAAAACGCATCAGCACAAAGGAGAGCCCCCACAGGCCGACCCCAACGGGCTGTTAACCGCCCGTTAACCATGCGAGGCCAGCCTCTCCAAAGGCTTGCGCTCCGGGCGCTTCGCTGAGGCCTCGCGGCAGCCGCCGCACCTCGTGAGGCTGTTGAAGCTGTTTGACAGCAGTTTTCCTATGCTATAGTCCGCGAGGCGTTGGCCGGACGCCTCCCCGAATACCGGGAGGCCTTGTGCGGCAACGCTTTTTGTCGTGGCGTTAATGCGCTGCCCTACCTATGTAGGGAGTTGAAACGGGACACAAATGTGCCGGACGCAGAGGGCCATGACGTGCGATTTGGAGATGACATGGCGCCCCGCGATGGCGCCACGCGATAACAGACGGGTGCCGACCAGGTGGATCTATTGACCGAGAGAAAGAACAGTTTTCGCTACGAAGATCTGCTCAAGTGTGCGCACGGCAAGCTTTTCGGTCCTGGCAATGCACAGCTGCCGCTGCCGCCGATGCTGATGTTCGACCGCATTACCGAGATCACCGAAGACGGCGGCGAGCATGGCAAGGGTCACATCGTCGCGGAATTCGATATCAAGCCGGATCTCTGGTTCTTCGGCTGCCATTTCGAGGGCGACCCGGTGATGCCCGGCTGCCTCGGCCTCGACTCTCTGTGGCAGCTGGTCGGCTTCTTCCTCGGCTGGCTCGGCGCCCCGGGCCGCGGCCGCGCGTTGGGCGTTGGTGAGGTCAAATTCACCGATATGGTGACGCCGGCGGTCAAGATGGTCAGCTACCATCTCGATCTCAAGCGCGTGCGCATGGGCAAGCTGGTGCTTGGCGTCGCCGACGGCATCATGAAGGCCGACGGCAAGCCGATCTACGAAGCCAGGGATCTGAAGGTGGGCCTGTTCCAGCGCGAGCCGCAGTCCGTCTGACACGCGAGGATGCGGGCTGACACGCGAAGGGCGGGCCCGAACCAACAGCGATAGCGATGGGGCCAGGGCAGGAACCTTCGGACTCGTCGAGTAACAAGAGACCACAGCCGCAGGACCAACGGGATTTCTATGCGCCGAGTCGTCGTCACCGGAATGGGCATCGTCTCCAGCATCGGCAACAACAAGGCCGAAGTGATCGATGCCCTGAAAGCCGGCCGTTCGGGTATCGAGTTTTGCGATACCTACGCGGAAATGGGCTTTCGCAGCCACGTCCACGGATCACTGAAGATCAATTTGGACGACCATGTCGACCGCAAAGTCAGGCGCTTCATGGGCGATGGCGCGGCCTACAATTACGTCGCCATGAAGGAAGCCATCGCCGATGCCGGCATGACCGATGCCGAAGCGTCGAACGAGCGCATCGGCATCGTCATGGGCTCGGGCGGCCCCTCGACCTCGAACCAGGTAGAAGCCGCCGACCTGGCGCGCACCAAGGGTCCCAAGCGGGTCGGACCCTATATGGTGCCGCGCTGCATGTCGTCGACCAACTCGGCGAACATCGCTACGGCCTTCAAGATCAAGGGCCTGAGCTATTCGATCTCCTCCGCCTGCTCGACCTCTGCACACTGCGTAGGCAACGCCGCCGAACTGATTCAGATGGGCAAACAGGACGTTATGTTCGCCGGCGGCGGCGAGGAGCTGCACTGGACCCTGACCGTGCTGTTCGACGCCATGGGCGCACTGTCCAGCGGCTACAACGACGCGCCGGGCCGGGCCAGCCGCGCTTATGACCGCGATCGCGACGGCTTCGTCATCTCGGGTGGCGGCGGCGTCATCGTGCTGGAGGAACTGGAGCACGCCAAGGCACGCGGCGCGAAGATCTACGGGGAAGTCGCGGCCTACGCGGCAACCTCCGACGGCGCCGATATGGTGGCCCCGTCGGGCGAAGGGGCGGTACGCTGCATGCGCCTGGCCATGCAGAGCCTGGGCAACACTCCGGTAGACTACATCAACGCTCACGGCACCTCGACGCCCGTCGGCGACATCACCGAACTGAAAGCGATCCGCGAGGCCTTCGGCGCCGACATGCCCCGGGTGTCCTCCACCAAATCGCTGACCGGTCATTCCCAGGGGGCGACCGGCGTACACGAGGCGATCTATTCGCTGCTGATGATGGACAACAATTTCGTCGCCGCCTCAGCGAACATCGACAATCTCGACCCAGAGGCCGAGGGCATGCCGATCGTTCGCACGTTGGAAGAGAACGTGCCGCTGAATTGCGTGATGTCCAACAGCTTCGGCTTCGGCGGCACCAACGCCAGCCTCGCCTTTAAACGCTTCGAAGGATAACCAGGGCAGGCTCAAGTAAATGGCTGGGTTGATGGCCGGCAAACGCGGCCTAATCATGGGAGTGGCTAACGACCATTCCATCGCTTGGGGCATTGCGACAGCCCTTCGCAAGCAAGGGGCCGAACTGGCCTTCACCTTTCAGGGATCGGCTTTCGAACGCCGGGTGCGACCGCTTGCCGAATCCGTCGGCTCCTCGCTGGTGCTGCCCTGTGACGTCGAGCAAGAAAGCGATGTAACGGGCGTCTTCGCCAAGCTGGGCGAGACCTGGGGCGCGCTGGACTTTGTGGTCCACGCCATTGCCTATTCCGACAAGGAGGAGTTGAAGGGGCGCTACCTCAACACCAGCCGGGCCAATTTCCGGCGCACGCTGGCGATCTCCTGCTATTCCTTCACCGCGGTGGCGCGCGAGGCTGCGCCGTTGATGCCGAACGGCGGCAGCCTGATTACCCTGTCCTACCTGGGCGCCGAGCGCGTCACGCCGAACTACAACGTCATGGGCGTCGCCAAGGCGGCGCTGGAAGCCAGCGTACGCTACTTGGCCGTCGACCTGGGCGCGGATGGTATTCGCGTGAATGCCATCTCGGCCGGGCCGATGCGCACCCTCGCCGGCTCGGCGATCGGCGACGCGCGCTTCGTGTTCGGCTGGAACCGCGACCACGCGCCGCTGAAGCGGAACGTGCTGCTGGAAGAGGTCGGCTCCGCCGGGCTCTATCTCGCCTCCGACCTGTCGCAGGGCGTCACCGGCGAGGTCCACTTCGTCGACGGCGGCTACAACATCATCGGCATACCCTCGCCGGGCCGCATGAGCCGGCCGAGCGAGTAAGCCGAAACCGTTTTCAAAGATCAGGTGTCGAGCGCCGGGATCAGCAGGTCCGGGCGATCGGTGATCAGGCAATCGACGCCTTTGTCGAGCAGCCGCCGGCCGGCGCGCACGCCGTTGACCGTATAGACCGCGACGGCATAACCCGCCGCTTTCACCGCCGCCACGTCGATGCGGCGGGTCCGCTGCCAGTCCAGGTGCAGCGAGTAGCACTCAAGTTCGGCCATCGCCCGGCGCCAGTCGCGCGGTAACTCCTCGGCTAGGAGCCCGCGCGGCCAGTGCGGCGCCACGCGTTTGGCCGCCGCTAAGGACTTGCGCTCAAAGCTGCTGATCAGCGGCGGCAAGCGGTCGGTCGGCCACAGTTCCAGCAGCTTCGCCAGCGCCACCTCCGCCGTCTCGGCGGCGAGGCCCTTGGTCGGCTTGATCTCTACGTTGGGTGTCAGGCCGAGGTCCAGCAGGCTGGCAACCGTTTCCTCCAGCGAAGGCACGCGGCAGTCGTCGCGTCCGTGGAAATCCTCCGCCCGGCGCCGGCCGTAGCGGCGCGCGAACCCAAGAGAAGCGTCCAGCGCCGTCACCTCGGCAAAAGGCGTCTTCGCCATGGCGCCCTTGCGGCCGGTGGTGCGGAGCAGGGTGTCGTCGTGGAACAGCACCGGCCTGCGATCGCCGGTCAGCATGACGTCGAACTCAACCCAGGTGGCGCCGGCCTCGGCCGCTGCCTTCATGGACGAGAGTGTATTCTCCGGCGCCAGCGCCTTGGCGCCGCGGTGCCCCATCACCCGGGGCAGATAGTCGGCGGGAAGCGGCAAAGAAAAAGCCGGCGCAGAGGCCATGATGGTCGACCCCGCGCCGGCTCTCGTCTCATTCGATCCGGAAGAAACCTTAGCTGGCCTTGGCTTCCAAGTCCTCGCCGGTCTCCTGGTTCACGCGCTTCATGGACAGCTTCACCTTGCCGCGGTCCATGCCAATGCACTTCACCTTCACCGCGTCGCCCTCTTTCACCACGTCAGTGACGGTGTTGACGCGCTCGGGCGCCAACTCGCTAATGTGGACCAGGCCGTCGCGCGGGCCGAGGAAGTTCACGAAAGCGCCGAAGTCGACCACCTTCACGACCTTGCCGCTGTAGATCTCGCCGATCTCCGGCTCCGCCACGATGGACCGAATCCAGTCGAGGGCCGCCTGGGCCTGATCCTGGTCGACGGCGGCCACCTTCACCGTTCCGTCGTCCTCGATGTCGATCTTGGCGCCGGTCTCCTCGCAGATTTCGCGGATGACCTTGCCGCCGGTGCCGATCACTTCGCGGATCTTGTCCTTCGGGATGTTGATCACGGTGATGCGCGGGGCATTGCCCGACACGTCCTCGCGGGCCGAGGTCAGGGCCTTGTTCATCTCGCCCAGGATGTGCATGCGGCCGTCACGCGCCTGATTCAGCGCGACCTCCATGATCTCCTTGGTGATCGAGGTGATCTTGATGTCCATCTGCAGCGAGGTGACGCCGGTATCAGTGCCGGCGACCTTGAAGTCCATGTCGCCGAGATGATCCTCGTCGCCCAGGATGTCGGACAGCACGGCGTAGTCATCACCTTCCTTGATCAGGCCCATGGCGATGCCCGCCACCGGCCGCTTCAGCGGCACGCCGGCGTCCATCATCGACAGGGAAGCGCCGCAGACCGTCGCCATCGACGACGAGCCGTTGGACTCGGTGATCTCGGAAACCACGCGGATGGTGTAGGGGAAATCCTCCTTGGCCGGCAGCAGCGGGCGCGCGGCACGCCACGCCAGCTTGCCGTGGCCGATTTCGCGACGGCCCGGAGCCAGGCGGAAGCTGCACTCACCCACCGAGTAGGGCGGGAAGTTGTAGTGCAGCATGAAGTGTTCGCGGTAGCTGCCTTCCAGCGAGTCGACCAGCTGCTCGTCCTGGCCGGTACCCAGGGTGGTGGTGACCAGCGCCTGGGTCTCGCCGCGGGTGAACAGGGCCGAACCGTGGGTCAGCGGCAGAACGCCGACCTCGGCCTTGATCGGCCGGATGTCCACGGTGGTGCGGCCGTCGATGCGCTTGCCGGTCTTCAGGATGTTGCCGCGCACGACGTCGGCTTCCAACGACTTGAACAGGCCGGATGCACGTTCCTTTTCCTCGTCGCTGAAATCGGCGACGGAGGCTTCGCGCACCGCGGCGACCTTGGCCTGGCGCGACAGCTTGTCGACCTCGGTATAGGCCTCGGTCAGCTTGTCGAGAATGCCGCCGGAGATCAGCTTGGCCTTGACCGCTTCAACCTCGGCGGACGGCGGCGGCACGTCGCGCGGCTCCTTCGCGCAGCGCTCGGCCAACGCGATGATGCAGTCGATGACCGGGTTCATCTGCTCGTGGCCGAAGGCGACGGCACCCAGCATGATTTCCTCGGAAAGCTCCTGGGCTTCCGACTCGACCATCAGCACGCCGTCACGGGTGCCGGCGAGGACGAGATCGAGCTGGGAATCGCCCATCTCATCCATCAGCGGGTTGAGGATGTACTGGCCGTCCTTGTAACCGACGCGCGCGGCGCCAATCGGCCCGAGGAACGGCAGGCCGGAGATGGTGAGCGCCGCCGAGGCGCCGACCATGGCGACGATGTCGGGATCGTTCTCCAGGTCGTGGCTCAGCACGGTACAGATCACCTGGGTCTCGTTCTTATAGCCCTTGGCGAAGAGCGGGCGGATCGGCCGGTCGATGAGGCGGGAGACCAGGGTCTCCTTCTCCGACGGGCGGCCTTCACGCTTGAAGAAGCCGCCCGGGATCTTGCCGGCGGCGAAGGTCTTTTCCTGGTAGTTCACGGTGAGCGGGAAGAAGTCCATGCCCGGGCGCGGCGCCGACTCGCCAACCGCGGTGCACAGCACCACGGTGTCGCCGTAAGTCGCCAGCACGGCGCCGTTGGCCTGGCGCGCGATGCGGCCGGTTTCCAGGGTCAGCTTGCGGCCGCCCCACTCGATTTCCTGCTTATGAATATCAAACATGCTTGTTAGGTCCTTCCAACCTGACACTTGCGGAACTGACGCGCCCGGATGGCAGTCGTCAGTTTGTGCCGGAAAGCAAAGCGCCGGACCCGCGCAAGGAGCGCCCGTCCTGGGGAAGCTTTCCCCGGACGCTCCTTACGTCGGCCCGGCCCTCAAAAATGCATCGCGCCGGCACAGTCACGATGTCGCTTACGTTCATGCCTTCCGATCGTCCCCGGGTGGGCGGCACCATCGCAATGGCCTGAGGGCCAAGGCGCCGGCACCGCGACACCGGGAATCTTCCGTGGGTCCGCGCCTCAGCGGCGCAGGCCCAAGCGCTGGATCAAGCCGTCGTAACGCGCCTTGTCCTTGCCCTTAACGTAATCCAGCAGGCGCCGGCGCTGGCCGACCATAACCAGGAGGCCGCGGCGCGAGTGGAAATCCTTTTTGTGGGTCTTGAGGTGCTCGGTGAGATTCGAGATGCGTTCCGAGAGGATTGCGACCTGAACTTCCGGCGACCCGGTGTCACCCTGATGGGTGCCATACTCTTCGACCAGCGCAGTCTTGCGCTCGTTGGTGATCGACATCGTCATGTCTCCAATAAACTAAAGGTTCAGAACCCGGACCGGATGAATGTCGCCTGCCTCGTAACGGGCCAATGCCACCGGCTTACCGCCGGTTGTGGTAAAGACAATGGATCCGTTGCTGAGCTCGCTGATGCGATCGCGGTTGGCACGTGCCACCATGGACACGGCCTGACCGCAACGCAGGCGGTTCGCCTCGGTCTCGGAAAGAGCCAGCGCCGGGATGTCGTCCAGCGCAGTCTCAACCGGGAGCACCTGCTCCAAGGCGGCGGGACTATGCCCCATAGATTCCAGGGAATCCAGCGAAATCGCGTTGGCCTCGGTGAACGGGCCGACGGTTAATCTTCGCAACTCTACGATGTGTGCGACCGTCCCTGTCGCCCGCCCGAGATCGCGCGCCAGGGAGCGCATATAGGTCCCCTTGCCGCAATGGACCTCGAAAACCGCGTGGTCGCGGTCGGGCATGGCCTGCAGGGTGATGGCGTGGACCGTCACCTTGCGCGACTTCAGCTCGAAGTCGGCCTGGGCGCGGGCCAGGTCGTAAGCGCGCTGGCCGCCCACCTTGATTGCTGAATAGAGCGGGGGGATCTGCTCGATCTCACCGGTGAAGCCCGGCAGGACGGCGCGGATCGTGGCCTCGTCCGGGCGGTGCGCATCCTCCTCGATCACCTTGCCCTCGGCATCGTCGGTTGCCGTCGCCTGCCCCCAGCGCAGGGTGAAACGGTAGCTCTTCCGCCCGTCCATAACGTAGGAGACGGTCTTGGTCGCCTCGCCGAGCGCGATCGGCAAGAGGCCGCTGGCCAACGGGTCGAGGGTGCCGCCGTGTCCGACCTTGCGTGGCCGTAGAATGCGTCGCACCCGGCCGACCACCTGGGTCGAAGTGAGCCCGAGAGGCTTGTCGATGATGATCCAGCCATTCACGGCGGGCGTCTCCGCCTTACTCGCCATGGCCGTCCTCATCCTGGTCCGCGTCGCCGCTTTCTTCCTCGTCCGCCTCGACATCTTGCGCGACCCGCGGATGGTGCAGGATGGCGTTGATCCGGGCAGCTTCGTCGAAGGAGTGGTCGGCCTGGAACGAAAGGCGCGGGGTGTGGCGCAGCTGCACCTCCTGGCCGAGCTGGCCGCGCAGGAAACTGGCGGCGTGATTCAGCGCGGCAATGATGGGGTCGAGGTCGGCACCGCCCAGCGGCACCACGAAGGCGGTGGCGCTTTTCAGGTCCGGGCTGACGCGCACCTCGGTCACCGTCAGGCTGACCTCGGCCAGATGAGGGTCGCGCAGCTCACCGCGCGCCAGAACGGCGGCAAGCGCATGGCGCAGCTCTTCGCCGACACGCAGCTGACGCTGGCTGCGGCCCTGGCGGGAGTCCTTGGCGCGCCCCTTGGCGCCTCGCGAATGAGCCATAACTTGGATACCCGGCCCCGACTTACCCTAGACCACTGGGCCCCGGCCACCGGCCCCGACGAGGGGGCGTGGCCTGCCGGCCGGCGGGACAGCCCGCCGGCCCGCTGCGGCGCCTAGAGTTCGCGGGCGACCTCTTCGATCTCGTAGCACTCGATCTGGTCGCCAACCTGGATGTCGGTGTAGTTCTCGAAGGCCATGCCGCACTCGTAGCCTTCCTTCACTTCCTTCACCTCATCCTTGAAGCGCCTGAGCGTCTTCAGGGTGCCGTCGTGGATGACCACGTTGTCGCGCAGCAGGCGCACCTTCGCGCCACGCTTCACCAGGCCTTCGGTGATCATGCAACCGGCGACCTTGCCGACCTTGGAGTTGGTGAACACCTCGCGGATTTCCGCGTAGCCCAGGAAGTTCTCCTGCTGCTTCGGCGCGAGCAAGCCGCTCATCGCCGCCTTCACGTCATCGACCACGTTGTAGATGATCGAGTAATAGCGAATGTCGACACCGTCGCGCCGCGCCATCTGACGGGCCTGTGGATTGGCACGCACGTTGAAGGCGATGATCATGGCGCCGGTGGAATTGGCGAGACTCACGTCGGACTCGTTGATGCCGCCGACACCGCTGTGCAGCACGCGCACCTTGACCTCGTCGGTGCCGAGCTTCTCGAGCGAGGTGATGATCGCTTCCATCGACCCGTGCACGTCGGACTTGACGACGATCGGCAACTCGGAGGCTTCGCCTTCCTTGATGCGGCTCATCATCTGTTCCAGCGTGCCGCGGCCGGTGGCCGCGATTTCCTTTTCGCGGCGGCTGCGTTGGCGGTACTCGGCGATCTCGCGGGCGCGGCCTTCGTTCTCCATCACCGTGAAGTCGTCACCGGCAAAGGGGGTGCCGTTAAGGCCCAGCACCTCGACCGGCGTCGCCGGCCCGGCTTCATCGATCTGCTCGTTGCGCTCGTTGATCAGGGCGCGCACGCGGCCCCATTCGCCGCCGGCGACGAAGATGTCGCCGACCTTCAGGGTACCGCGCTGGACCAGCACGGTGGCGACCGAACCGCGGCCACGCTCCAGCTTGGCCTCGATGATAACGCCCTCGGCGGGCCGCAGAGGATTGGCCCTCAGCTCCAGGATTTCCGACTGCAGCAGGATCGCTTCCTCGAGCTTGTCGAGGTTGGTCTTCTTCAGCGCCGAAACCTCGATGGCGAGGATGTCGCCGCCCAGGTCCTCGGTGATCAGCTCGTGCTGCAGCAACTCCTGCTTCACGCGGGCCGTATCGGCGCCCGGCTTGTCGATCTTGTTGATGGCGACGATGATCGGCACCCGGGCAGCCTTGGCGTGGTTGATCGCCTCGACCGTCTGCTCCTTGATGCCATCGTCGGCGGCCACCACCAGCACCACGATGTCCGTCACCGTCGCACCGCGCAGGCGCATTTCGGTAAAGGCCGCGTGTCCCGGCGTATCGATGAAGGTGATGCGGTCGCCGGAAGCGAGGCGCACCTGATAGGCGCCGATATGCTGGGTAATGCCGCCGGCCTCGCCGGAGACCACGTCGGTCTCGCGCAGGGCGTCGAGCAGCGACGTCTTGCCGTGGTCGACGTGACCCATGATGGTGACCACGGGCGGCCGCGACTGCAATTCGTCAGGGCGGTCGTCGGCGCCGCGCATGCCAATTTCGACGTCGGAAGCGGAGACGCGCTTGGACTTGTGGCCGAATTCTCCGACCACCAGCTCGGCGGTGTCGGCGTCGATAGTCTGGTTGATCGTCGCCATAACACCTAGTTTCATAAGGGTTTTCACAACCTCGGCGCCGCGCGCGGCCATACGATTGGCCAACTCCTGCACGGTCATCACCTCGGGGATTACCACCTCGCGCACGACCTTCTGCGGCGGCTGGTGCGGCTGCTGGCCACCGGCCAGGCGCATCTGCTTCTCACGCTGGCGCTTCATGGCCGCCAGCGAACGCTGGCGCCCTTCCTGGCCGTCGAGGGCCTGGTTGATGGTCAGCTTGCCGGCACGCCGGCGCGGTTCGCCACGGCTGCGGCTGGGAGCCGGTTTAGCCGGCACGGCGGGACCCTTGCGTGCCTTGGCACGTGCCGGGCCGTCATCTTCTTCCTCGGCGGCCGGCTCGGCCGTCTTGGCGGACGGGCGCGGGCGATCCTTTGCCGGCTCCGCCGTCGGAGTGGCGGCCGGCGTCCCGGCTGCGACGTCCTCTGCGGCGGCCGAAGGCTGTTGCTCGGCGGTTTCCGCAGCGCGCTGGCGCTCCTCGGCCTCTTCGGCTTCGCGGAGGGCGCGCTCCTCGGCGGCGCGTTTGGCCTGCTCGGCGCGGCGCTTGGATTCCTCGGCCTCGCGCTCCTTGCGCGCGGCCTCCTCCTCGCGGGCGACCTCAAGGGCCCGGACGCGGCTCGCGCGCTCCTCGGCGGAGAGTCGCTTCGCGGTCGTCGGCTTCTCTTCGACCTCCGGCTGCGGAACGGCCGGCGCTGGCGCCTCATTGAGCACCGCTTCGGCTTCGGCCGCCGCCTCGGTGACCTCCTTCATGCGTCCGGAGGTGCCGCGCTCGAAAGTACGGCTGCGCTTCACCTCGACCGTCACCGCCTTGGAGCGGCCATGGCTGAAGCTCTGGCGCACCTGGCCGGTCTCGACCGTCTTCTTAAGTTGCAGCTTTCCCGGCTGGTTCAGCTTCAACGGCCGCTTGGCTTCTGGTTCTTTGCTTGTCGTCATGTCCTCTAGCGCTCACCTTCGGTTGGGCGCCCAACCCCGTTTCCTTGTTCCGCCACGCCCCGCAGTCCTGCGAGACGCTGAACCTCTTGTATCAATCCTTCGGCGAAGCGGCCCGGCGCGATGCCGACATGCACCGCTGCCTCGCGGCCGACCGCCGCGCCCAGGTCCGCTGCGCCGCAGAACTGCAGCATCCGCACCCGGGGACCTACCGCACTGGCCCCTACCGCTCGGGCAAGGGCCTGGATCTTCTGCCGACCATCGTCGGCAGCGTCGTCGGCCTGCACCAGCACGCCGACCTCACCGCTACGCAAGGCGGCTTTCACCTTCTCGAACCCAGCGACAACCGCTCCGGCGCGGCGCGCCAGACCGAGCAGATCGAGGCAGCGCCTGAGCGCCAGGGCCTCGACCTGCCGCGGCAGATCGTCGGGCACGCGCACATGCCTCTTTGCCGCCTTTGCAAAGAGGTTCCGGGCGCAGGCCTTAGCCATCATATCCTGCCGCGCCTGCAACCACAAACCCCGCCCGGGCAGGCGCTCGGCAAGGTCCGGCACCAGGGTTCCGTCGGGGGCGACGACAAAGCGCAGCAACTGCGCCTTCGGCAGCACCTCTCCACTGGCCAGGCAACGGCGTTCGGGCGCCGCCGGCGCAGGCCGGCTGCCCCGCCGATGCTTGCCGGCGGACGTGGCGGCAGCCTTTTCGGCCGTATCCTGTGGCGCTGTCGTTGCCGTCATTCCCGTCCGTCTATTTCCCTTCCGCTCAAATCCAAGCGTCTGATTACGCTTCTGCGCCGGCGTCAGCTTCCTCAGCTTCCCCGCCTTCGGCGGCCGGCTCGTCATCGAACCAGTGGGCACGCGCCGCCATGATGATGGCGTTGGCCTCGTCCTGGCCCATCGGGCTGGCCTGCAGGATGCGCTCGACCTCGGCGTTGGGCACACGGCCCATGTCTTCCAGGCTGTGCTCGCCGCGCTGGCCGCTGATGGCAAAGCGCAGTTCGTCGGCGGCGAGATCGGCGAGGTCGTCGAGGGTCTTCACCCCTTGCTCGCCCAGCATCACCAGCATGGCCGGGGTCAGCCCCTCAACCTCGGTCAGCGCGTCGGCAACACCCAGCTCGCGCCGGCGCTCCTCGTTGTGACGGTCCATCTCTTCGAGGTGGGAACGGGCGCGGGCGCGAAGCTCTTCGGCGACTTCCTCGTCGAAGCCTTCGATCTGCGCCAGTTCTTCGACGGGGACGAAGGCAACCTGCTCCAGCGCGGTAAAGCCTTCCGTCACCAGGAGATGGGCAATAACGTCGTCGACATCAAGGGCATCAATGAACATCTGCGAGCGGGCCCGGAATTCGTCCTGCCGGCGGCGGGATTCCGTTTCCTCGGTCATGATGTCGATGTCCCAGCCGGTCAGGATCGAGGCCAGGCGCACGTTCTGGCCGCGCCGGCCAATGGCCAGCGACAGCTGGTCGTCGGGGACCACCACCTCGATGCGGTGGGCATCCTCGTCCAGCACCACCTTGGAGACCTCTGCCGGGGCCAGCGCGTTGACCACGAAGGTCGCGGTATCTTCCGACCAGGGGATGATGTCGATCTTCTCGCCCTGCAGTTCGCTGACCACCGCCTGCACCCGGCTGCCGCGCATGCCCACGCAGGCGCCGACCGGGTCGATCGAGCTGTCGTACGACACCACGGCGATCTTGGCGCGGCTGCCCGGATCGCGGGCCACCGCCTTCAGCTCGATGATGCCGTCGTAGATCTCCGGCACTTCCTGGGCGAACAGCTTGGCCATGAACTGCGGATGGGTGCGCGACAGGAAGATCTGCGGGCCGCGCTGCTCCTCGCGGACGTCGTAGATATAGGCCCGCACGCGGTCGCCGGTGCGGAAGGATTCGCGCGGCAGGCTCTCGTCGCGACGCATCAGCGCCTCGGCACGGCCCAGGTCGACGGTCACGTTGCCGAACTCGTTGCGCTTGACGATCCCGTTCACCACCTCGCCGACGCGATCCTTGTACTCGTCGAACTGGCGCTTGCGCTCGGCCTCGCGCACCTTTTGCACGATGACCTGCTTGGCGGTCTGGGCGGCGATGCGGCCGAGGTCGATCGGCGGCAGCTCCTCGACGATGAACTCGCCGGGCTGGATTCCGGTCTGGCGAGACTGCGCATCCTTGGTCAGGATCTGCGTGAACTCGTTCTCGACCTCGTCGGCTACTTCGCGGTAGCGGCGCAGGCGGACCTCGCCGGACTTGCGGTCGATCTCCGCGCGGATGTCGTGCTCGTGGCCATACTTGGCGCGGCCGGCCTTGGAAATGGCCTGCTCCATCGCCTCAAGAACCTCGTCACGCTCGATCGACTTCTCGCGGGCCACCGCATCGGCGACCTGAAGAAGTTCGGTTCGTGCAAGAGCGCTGGTATCCATAGCTCGTCTCGTTCCCAAGAAATCTCGTCGTTAATTCAGCGGGCGGTTACAACCGGCTCCCTAGCGGGATGCCCTAGTCCGCCGCGCCATCTCCGCTTCAGTCTTCTGCACTCCGGCCTTCGCCGTCCTGCCGATCTTCGGCCTGCTGGCTGGCGGCGATCAGTTCGTCAGTCAGCACCAGTTTGGCCTTGTGGACAGACTCGAAAGGCAAAGCGACCTCCGCCTCCTCGCAGACCATCACGATCTCCTCGCCGCGGGCGCCCAGCAGGCGACCGCGGAACTTCTTACGCCCATCGACCGGCAGGGCCATCTCGACGCGCGCCTCGAACCCGGCGAAGCGCTCGAAGTCGCTGAGCCGGGTCAGCGGCCGGTCGATGCCCGGCGAGGACACCTCCAGCGTATAGGCGCTGTCGATCGGATCCTCGACGTCCAGGATCGCCGCCACCGCGCGGCTGACGGCCGCGCAGTCGTCGACGTTCATGCTGCCGTCGCTGCGCCGCTCCGCCATGATCTGCAGGCACAGGCGATCGCCGCCGGAAAGCTGCACGCGCACGATGTCGTAGCCCATCGCCTCGATTGCCGGGGCGATCAGACGCTCGACTTCAGCCGCCTTGCCGTCACTGGTTTTAGCCAGCCCTGAGGAAGCCTTTTCCAAGGCCTGGGACACTGCCCCAACCTCCGCATTGAGATTACGATAATAAAAAAGGCGGGCCAGAGGCCCACCGTTCGGTAGCCCAGCGGTATCATTTTTGGCCGATACCGCCATCACAGGTGAGCCGGACTGTACGCTCGAAACCCGCAGCCTGCAAGGCTTTTATCCCAATCCGCGGGGAGGGGAAAAGGACCTTTGGCCATGACCGGCCCCAGTCGATTCAGCCCTGCCGAGGCCGCCGCCGGAACCGCAGGTAGGCCGGCCGGCGCCCCGCCGCCAGGGCCTTTTCCTCGTAGCGGGTTGGCGGCCAGTCGCCGGTGCGGCGGCGCCAGTCGTCCGGCCCGGCGACCTGCCAGACGAACGCCGGGTGGACGGTCAGACGCTCCAGCGCCCAGGAGAGATAGCCCCGGTCATCGGTGGCAAAGCGCAGTTCGCCGCCATCCTTCAGCACACGGGCCAGCAGGTCGAGCGTCGCGTGCTGGATCAGGCGGCGCTTGCGGTGGCGGCGCTTGGGCCAGGGGTCGGGGAAAAGGATGAAAATCCTATCTAGGCAACCGTCCGGCAAGGCCTCCAACAGGTCGCGCGCGTCACCTGTATAGAGGCGCAGCGACGCGTCGGCACCGCCGTCGGGCAACTGGCCGAGCAGGCTAGCGACACCGGTGATGAAATACTCGGCGGCAAGGAAGCCGGCCTCGGGATGGTGCGCGACCTGCCAAGCGAGGTGCTCGCCGCCGCCGAAGCCGATTTCCAGAAACAATTTTTCCGGTACGCGATCGAACAGAGCGGCCGGATCGATCCGGAGCCCGCCTTCTTCCGGCAGTGCGAGTTCCAGCCCCGGCAGGGCGGTGTCGAGCAGGGCCTTGCGGGCAGCGCGCAGCGGCCGGCCCTGCCGGCGGCCGTAAGTGTTGCGCCGCGCCGCCATCACCGCCTACCGCTGTGCGAGGGGAGGGGAGCCGGCTTTAGGCCCCGAAGGCGTTCTTCAGGTCGGCGACCAGGTCGGTGCGCTCCCACGAGAAGCCTCCGTCCGGATCCGGCGCCCGCCCGAAATGTCCGTAGGCGGCGGAGCGCGCGTAGATCGGCCGAGACAGCTGCAGGTGCTCGCGGATGCCGCGCGGGGAGAGATCCATCAGTTCCTGCAGGGTCTTGGCCAGCTTAGCCTCGTCGACCTCATTGGTGCCCTGGGTGTCGACGTAGACCGACAGCGGCTTGGACACGCCGATGGCATAGGAGACCTGGATGGTGCAGCGGTCCGCGAGGCCTGCGGCGACGACGTTCTTTGCCAGGTAGCGGGCCGCGTAGGCGGCGGAGCGGTCGACCTTCGTCGGGTCCTTGCCGGAGAAGGCGCCGCCGCCGTGCGGGGCCGCGCCGCCGTAGGTGTCGACGATGATCTTGCGCCCGGTGAGGCCGCAATCGCCGTCCGGACCGCCTATGACGAAACGGCCGGTCGGGTTCACGTAGAAATCCTCTTCCGGGCACATCCAGCCTTCCGGCAGCACGTTGACCACATGAGGCCGCACGATCTCGCGCACCGAGTCCTGGTCCAGATCGCCGGCGTGCTGGGTCGAAACGACCACCGAGGTGGCGCGCACCGGCTTGCCGCCAACGTATTCCAGGGTCACCTGGCTCTTTGAGTCCGGCCCCAGGCCCGGCTCGGAACCGGAATGGCGCGCCTCAGCCAGGGAGCGCAGGATCGAATGCGAGAAGTGGATCGGCGCCGGCATGAGGTCATCGGTCTCGCGGCAGGCGAAGCCGAACATGATGCCCTGGTCGCCCGCCCCTTCGTCCTTGTTGCCTAGGGCGTCGACGCCTTGGGCGATATCGGAGGACTGTGCATGGATGTAGTTGTCCACCGCCATCTTGCCCCAGTGGAAACCGTCCTGCTCGTAGCCGATCTCCTTCACCGCCGCGCGCGCCACCTGCTCCAGCAGATCCCGCGTCACTTCGGCCGGACCGCGGACTTCACCGGCTAGCACGACCCGGTTGGTGGTCGCCATCGTCTCGACGGCGACGCGCGCACTCGGATCGTGAGTCAGGAAAGTGTCGACGATGGCATCGGAGATGCGGTCGCAGACCTTGTCCGGATGACCCTCGGAGACCGACTCACTGGTGAAGAGATAGCTACCGTTACGCACTGCGTCGCTCCCGCCGTTCGGGCCAAAAATTGAAGAATTGCCCGGTGGGAATAGCGACGCTCAAGCGCAAATGCAAGCAGACTTGCACGAAGCGCTGCAGGGCGCCGACCGGAACCGCTGGGAGCCCGCCCTCCGGAACCGGCCCGCGGGCCGGTTCCGCCGGAAAAGGCAGCAGGGCGCGCGGCCTATTCTTCGGACTTGAGAGACCCACCAGTGCTCGCGACCGCCAACGCCTTGGTCATCTCGAACAGGCGCTTGCGCACGCTGGGCTCGTCGATCTTGTAGTAGGCGCGCACCAGTTCCAGCGTCTCGCGCTTGACCATAGGATCAAGCTCCTGCTCCGGCGGCGGACGGTTGTAGCCGGGACGCTGCGCCGGCGAACTCGCGGCCACGTCCTCCGGCATCTCGTCGAAGAAAAAGCCGACCGGCACGTCGAGCACACGGGAAAGGTCGAACAAGCGGCTGGCACCGACCCTGTTGGCGCCGCGTTCGTACTTCTGGACCTGCTGGAAGGTAAGGCCGATGGCCTCACCCAATTTCTCCTGGCTCATGCCGAGAAGGGTCCGCCGCAGACGGACCCTGCTGCCGACATGAACATCGACCGGGTTCGGACCGCCTTCGCGATCGCCCGGGGGCACGCCGCGTCGCGCCATCCGCATCATACCTCTTGGTGAAGGAAAACGTCAGAACTCTAGGACTAAAGACATACCGATGTATGCCAACACGGGGTTGATCCGTCAAGTCCCCCTCGATCCATACTACTAAATAAAACGGCGGGCCACAATTATAACACAAGCAATAAGAAGTAGATGGATCAAATACAACGCATTTCCCGCATAAGAATAAAGGGTCCTATGTTCGGCAGCTTCGGGTAGTTGTGCGTCTATAATGCCGCGATCATTGAGATTAATCTGCGCAACAACTCGACCATAAGAATCAATCACAGCAGATATACCATTATTGGCGGCGCGAATTAACGGAATACCCTCTTCTACTGCGCGAATTCGCGCGGAAGCAAAATGTTGGTAGGGGCCGGAGGAATCGCCGAACCAGGCGTCATTGGTGAGATTCAGCAACCAGCGCGGTGCGGCGGCGGCTGCCGCGGCCTGCACCTTTACGGCGCCGGGAAAGATCACCTCATAGCAGATCAGCGGCGAGAATGGCGGTACGCCCGGGAGGTCCAGGGTGACAAGGCCAGGACCGGGTGAGAAATCGCGCGAACCGGCAGTCAGCTTGGCAAGGCCGAGCAGGGAGCGCAGGGGCGTGTATTCGCCGAAGGGGACGAGGTGCGCCTTGTCGTAGGAGGCGACGATCTCCCCCCCGCTGTCCAGCGCCAGCAGCGCATTCCAGATCTTGCCGCCGGGATCGTCCGCGGCGACCCGCGGGGCGCCGGTGATGAGGTAGCCGCCGCGCGGCACGAGCGTAGCGAGTTCGCGGCGCAATAGCGGTTCCGTGGCCAGCAGGTAGGGCACCGCGGTCTCCGGCCAAATGATAACGGTCCGGTCGTCATGTCCCGGCCGCAGGGAAAGTTCCGCCTGCAGGCGCAGGTTGGCTGCACGCTGGTCGGCGCGCCACTTCATGGCCTGCGGGATGGACGGCTGGACCAAGCGCAGGCGGACATCCTCCACGACGGCGCTGCCCAGCGGCGGTGCCGCGGCCAGCCGCCAGGCGCCGAAGCCCCAGGCCACCAGCGGCAGCAACAGCAGCACGACCGCGACGGCAAACCCCGAGCGGCGGCGCGACGGCGCGTTACCTTGAGACGGTTCGGCGAATAGCGCGGGCGCGCCCGCTGCCAGCACGGTTATCAGGCTGAGCAGCCAGACCCCACCGAGGGCGGCGGGCTGCAGGGTTTCCGGTGCAAAGGCCCAGACACTGCCCATCAGGTTCCAGGGAAAGCCGGTGAGGATCCAGGCGCGCAAGCCCTCGCCGATCAGCCAGGCACCGGCAAAGGCGAAAAGACGCGCAACTCCGGCCAGGCGCAGGCGCCGGGACGCCTGAAAGGCGAGCCAGAAGGAAAGAGCCGGGAACAGCGCGAGGCCGGCGGCGAGGCCGGCGACGGCGAAGGGCATCGCCCAGCCGAAACGCTCGGCATCGACCAGAAAAGCGATGCCGACCCAATAAAGCCCGGCGGCGAAATGACCGGTGCCGAAAGCCCAGCCGGTCAATGCCGCCTGGCGGCCGCCGTGCGGCCCGGCGCCGGCCAGCAGCCACAGCACGCCGGTAAACGCCGGGATGAGCAGCGGCAAGAGGTAGAACGGCGGCAGCGCCGCGGCGGCGAGAAGGCCGCAGAACGCGGCAACCGCCAGGCGACGCCAACCGGTCAGCCCGGCGATGACCGCGGCCATGCGCTCGGCGAGGCGCAAGCCCGCCGCCGTCGTCGCCGCGGGCGTGGTCATCGGGTGCGGTCGTCGGCGGAAGCCGCGGCCGGGCGCAGCGCGACGTTGCGCACGCGCAGCCGCTTGACCCGGCGCGGGTCGGCTTCCAGCACCTCGAAGGTGATGCCGCTGGGCGGATGCTCGATCAGTTCGCCGCGGTCCGGCACGCGCCCGGCCAGAGTGAACAGCAGACCGCCGAGGGTGTCGATGTCCTCCTCACGCTCCTCTTCGGAAAGCACCGGGCCGACCTTCTCCTCGAACTCCTCGATGGTGGTGCGCGCGTCAGCGATGACGCTGCCGTCCGGCCGCTCAATCAGTTTGGGACCAACCGCCACGTCGTGCTCATCTTCGATCTCGCCGACGATCTCCTCGACCAGGTCTTCGATGGTGACCAGGCCATCGATACCACCGAACTCATCGACCACCAGCGCCATGTGGACGCGCGACAGCCGCATCTCCAGCAGCAGATCGAGTACCCGCATGGAGGGCGCCACCACGAGGATACGGCGCACCAGGTCGACCAGGTCGAAGGCGCCCTCGTCGCGGCGCTCTCTCATGTAGTGCAGCACGTCCTTGATGTGGACGATGCCGACCACCTCGTCCAGCGTGTCCCGGTAGACCGGCAGACGCGAGTGGCCGGCGCTGCTCATCACCTCGGTCAATTCGTCGATCGGAGTCTCGAGATCGACGGCGACGATGTCGGCACGTGGCACCATGACGTCATAGGCGGTGAGGTGGCGCAGGCGCAGGATGTTCGAGAGCATCACGCGCTCGTCGCTGGAGATCGGCGCGCCGCTGTCTTCTTCGCGCTCAACATCCTTGATCTCGTCGATGATCTCTTCCAGCGTCTCGCGCAGATGCGCCTCGCCCTGGCGCGACTTCACCAGCCCGCGCAACCACTGCCACAGGCCGCCGCCGGACCCGTTGCCGGATTGGCCGTTGCGCGTGAGGCGCCCGGTGCCCGAGGAATCAGCCATGGCCCATCTCAGGTTCGCTCATCGCCGCCGTCGCTGTTTCATAGGGATCCGCAATGCCGAGACCGGCCAGAATGTGCCGCTCCAGCGCTTCCATCACAGCCGCCTCTTCGGTGTCCTGGTGGTCGTGCCCAAGAAGATGCAGCACGCCATGCACCAGCAGGTGGGTGGTGTGATCGGCCAGGCTTTTGCCCTGCTCGGCGGCCTCGCGCGCCACCGTCTCGCGTGCCAGCACCACGTCGCCCAGCAGGCGCGGCTCGCCCGCCGGCACAAGGTCGTCGTCCATGTTGGGAAACGACAGCACATTGGTTGTGCTGTCCTTGTGCCGATAATCTCGGTTCAGCACACGCTGCTCTGCATCGTCGGTGAAAACCAGGGAGACTTCCAGCGGACCGCCGGCGATGGGCACGCCCAGTCCCGCAGACTGCGCGGCAGCCTGCGTCAGCGCTGCAGACACCGCTGCACGCGCCCGCTCCTCCAGATCCGCGAGGGCATCCAGCCACGCCGCGTCGTGCA
Organism: Pelagibius sp. 7325; assembly: GCF_037652055.1. Classification (NCBI taxonomy): domain Bacteria; kingdom Pseudomonadati; phylum Pseudomonadota; class Alphaproteobacteria; order Rhodospirillales; family Rhodovibrionaceae; genus Pelagibius; species Pelagibius sp. 7325. Next base: position 982,353 of record NZ_JBBKAH010000002.1, on the reverse strand, counting down.
GGGACACGGCGATCTCCAAGTTACTACTTCCAGGTTCGTCGCTCATCGTCGTTACGGCCATCGGGGAACCGCTAGCGGTTCCGGCCGAAAAGATCTCCTTCTCCGTTCCTGCTGGCGTCGTGGGCGGCATAGGCGCGCACGATGCGCGTGACCAGCGAGTGGCGCACCACGTCGGCGGCGGTGAACTGCACGAAGGCGACGCCTTCCATGTCGGCGAGGATGTCGGCAGCCTCGCGCAGACCCGAGGGCGCGCCCTTGGGCAGGTCGATCTGCGACAGGTCGCCGGTAATGACCATGCGGCTGTTCTCGCCCAGACGGGTCAGCGCCATCTTCATCTGCACCGGCGTCGTGTTCTGCGCCTCGTCGAGGATGATGAAGGAGTTGGAGAGCGTGCGCCCACGCATGAACGCAAGCGGCGCCACCTCGATCTCGCCGTTGCTGAGCCGGCTCGCCACCTGGGTCGCCGGCAGCATGTCGTAGAGCGCGTCATAGAGTGGGCGCAGGTAGGGGTCGACCTTCTCGTGCAGGTCGCCGGGCAAAAAGCCGAGGCGCTCGCCGGCCTCCACCGCCGGGCGCGACAGGATGATGCGCTCAACCGCGCCTTCAACCAGCATGGAGACGGCCATGGCAGCGGCAAGGTAGGTCTTGCCGGTGCCGGCCGGGCCGATGCCGAAGACCAGTTCGTAATTGCGCAGTGCCTGGACGTAGGTTTTCTGGCCGGGCGAGCGCGGCGTGAGGCGGCGCTTGCGCGTCATGATCGCCAGGTCGTCGGCATGCACCGCGCGCACCGCTTCGTGGCCACTCTCGAAATCCGAGGCCTGGGTTGCCATGCGCACCACGGCATCGACCTCGCCGTCGCCGACGTCGAGACCTTTTTTCAGCCGCTGGTACAGCGCGGTCAAGGCCGCGTTAGCCGCCTCCACCGAAGCCGCGGGACCGGAGATCGCCAAGCGGTTGCCGCGCGAGGCGAGGCTGACGCCCAGCTGCTGTTCGATGCGCAGCAAATGCTGGTCGTGCTCGCCGTAGAGCAGCGGCAGCAACGAATTGTCGTCGAACTGGATAAAGGTCGGTTCGCCGGCTTGGCCTGCAGAGACGCCAGGAAGACTGTCCGAGTTCAAGCTGTGATCCTTGCCGAGTGGTGCGATCCGGACGGCGTCCGGACGACCGATTGGGGGGCGGCCGCTTGCGGGGCGATGACAAGGCGTCCGGTCAGGCTGTTGGGGTGCGCGGCCTCCACCGCGACATCCATGATCTGTCCGGTCAGCCGCGCCAGCGCGACCTCCGGCACCGCGACGTGCACTGACTGCATATAGGGGCTGCGGCCGACCAGTTGGCCCGGCTTGCGCCCCGGGCGCTCCAGCAGCACCGGCAGCACGCGGCCGACGCACGTCTGGTTGAAGGCCTGGGACTGGGCACCGATCAGTTGCTGCAGGCCGGCCAGGCGCTCGCTCTTCACGTTCTCCGAGATCTGGCTTTCCTCGACCGCCGCCGGGGTGCCGGGGCGCGGGCTGTATTTGAAGGTATAGGCCTGGGCGAAGCCAACCTCGTTCACTAGCGCCAGGGTGGCGGCGAAGTCGGCATCGCTCTCCCCGGGAAAGCCGACGATGAAGTCGGAAGAAAGGGCGAGGTCCGGGCGTGCCTGGCGCAGCCGCTCGATGAGTCTCAGGTAGTCCGCCGCCGTGTGACGCCGGTTCATCGCAGCCAGGATGCGGTCGGACCCCGACTGGACCGGCAGGTGCAGGTAGGGCATCAGCTTGGCGACCTCCCCGTGCACGGCGATCAGGTCGTCGTCCATATCGGAGGGATGCGAGGTGGTGTAGCGCAGCCGCTCGATGCCGTCGATCTCGGCCAGAGCGCGGATCAGGCGGCCGAGGCCCCAGGTTCCGCCATCGCTTGCCTCCCCATGGTAGGCGTTGACGTTTTGTCCCAGCAGCGTGATCTCACGCACCCCGGCCGCGGCGAGGCGCCGGGCCTCGGCCAGCACCGCCTCTGCAGGGCGCGAATACTCGGCACCGCGCGTGTAGGGTACCACGCAGAAGGCGCAGAACTTGTCGCAACCCTCCTGCACCGACAAGAAGGCGGCGGCGCCAGGCGCCTCGGCCTCCTCGGGCAGGTGGTCAAACTTGGATTCCACCGGAAAGTCGATGTCGAGCACACCGCGCCCACCGCCCTCGCGTCCACCCCCGTCACGCTGGGCGGCGCCGCGCACCGCGCGCGCGACCAGCTCCGGCAGGCGGTGATAGGTCTGCGGGCCGAACACCATGTCGACCTGCGGCGCGCGGCGCAGGATTTCCTCGCCCTCGGCCTGGGCGACGCAGCCGGCCACCGCCACCAGCATGTCGCCACCGGCCTCCGCGCGCTCCTGCTTGAAAGCGCGCAGGCGGCCGAGTTCCGAGAACACCTTCTCCGAGGCCTTCTCCCGGATGTGACAGGTATTGAGGATCACCATGTCGGCGCCACGCGGGCTGTCGACCGGCTCATAGCCGAGCGGCGCCAGCACGTCGGCCATGCGGGCGGAATCGTAAACGTTCATCTGGCACCCGTAGGTCTTGATGAACAGCCGCTTCTTGGTCTTCTCGCTCACCTCGTCCAATCCTGACCGGCCATGCCGATCCATCTTCTGTCTTGCCCGGAGCACTCGGGCATTGTCCACCCTAGACCGCCGGCGAGGCCGTCGGCGCCGCCCCCTGGGCGCCGGCTGCGGGCGCCGGCTGCGGTAACGGCGGCTGCGGCCGACCCGACAGCGCGGCAGCCACTCCGCGCGACACCACCTCGTAGCAGTAATCGCTGAGAGCCTTGCGCGAGGCGAACTGCGCCAGGCTCACCGGCTCGTGGAACTCCACCACCACGGTGACGCGGCCCAGGCTGATGGCGTGCCACAGGTGGTTGCCCAGTTCCATGTCACCGTACCAGGCGAAAAACGGCCTTAGATAGCGGCCCAGCGGCAGCCCGTCGAGTCTTGTGTAGGCGATGGAAACCGGCTGCACGTTCAGGGGCTTGTCGTGCGGACGCCGCTCGGCGACCGAAAACAGGGCGCTCTTGAAGGGCAGGACCTCGTTGCCATCGCCCGAAGTGCCCTCCGCGAACAGGATCAGGTCGTCACCCGCCTCCAGGCGGCGGGCCATCTCGTCGCGGTGCTCGGCGGCACGGTGGACCCGGCGCTCGACGAAGACGGTCTCCTGCAGCTTGGCCAGCCAGGAGAAGAATGGCCAGGTCGCCACTTCCGACTTGGCGACGAAAGAGGCTTTCAGGATGGCGCCCAGCACCTCGATATCCAGGTAGGAGACATGGTTGGCGACATAGAGCGTGGGGTGGCGGCGCGACGGCCGGCCCTGCCGTTCGACCTGGATACCAAGAATGCGGCAGGTGCGCCGGTGGTACCACTGCGGCAGCCGCTTGCGCAGCGGCCAACCAAGTGTGACGGCCAACAGCTGAATCGGCATGAGGACGAGGGTAAGGCCGGCATAGGCCAGAAGGCGGCAGAGGGCGGTGGTCGGCGAGCCGAAGTTGGGTGCCGTCATGCCCCTCCACCGGATCCATGGCCAGTCCGTTCGGTACCCTTGCCGCCATTCTGCGCCGGGGCGTTCATCTCCGAACTATTCTGCTCCTCGCGCTTGTAGTGGCGCAGGTAGCGCTCGGTCACCATCTCGGTCTTCACTACCACGCAGACGTCGGTGGTGCCGAATTCCCGGTCGACCACGGCGCCGTCGCCGACGAAGCCGCCAAGCCGCAGGTACCCCTTGATCAGGGGCGGCAGCGCTTGGCGCGCCTCGGAGATCTTAACTTGGTCGGGCGGCAGCAGATCCATCGAGACGTAGCGATCGGCCACCGCGCGCGGGCGCAACGCCGGCGGGGCTAGGTGGTGGTGGTAGAGATAGGCCAGCGGCATGCGCAGTTCCGCCGGGTCCGTCCCCGGCAGGCTGGCGCAGCCGAACATGATGGAGATGTTGTAGTGGAAGACGTACTCGGCAATGCCGCGCCACAGGAGCTGCATGGTAGCGCCGCTGCGGTAGGTCGAATCGACACAGGAGCGTCCGAGCTCCAGGATCTCGCCGGGGTAAGCGGTCAGGCAGTCGATCTGGTATTCGTCGCTGGTGTAAAACTGGCCGCGCCGGGTCGCACCCTCGCGCCGCATCACCCGGTAGGTGCCGACCACCGCGTCGGGGCCGCTGCCGCGCTCCGCGTCGAACACCAGCAAGTGATCGCAGAAATCGTCGAAGGAGTCGAAATCGCGCCCCGCCGCGGCCATCTCCGGCGTCGGAGTGGCGTCCATGGACTCGTAGAACACACGGTAGCGAAGAGCCTGGGCGGCGCGCACTTCGGCAACATCCTCGGCCAGACGAATGTGCAGGTTGCCGCCGCTGACGTCGACCGGGCGGTCGGACTTGGCTTCTGCGAGGCTCATCGTGCTCCCTTCCCGGGATGCCGGCGCCGCTGGTCGGGCCGGGACCTCAGGCTGTTCCCTCGGATTCATCGGCCGCTTTGCGCTTGGAATCCGCGCGCACGCCAAAGAGTTCCAGGCGATGGCCTACCAGGCGGTAGCCTAGTGCCTTGGCGACCTCGGCCTGCAGACGCTCGATCTCCTCGTTGGAGAACTCAATCACCTCGCCGGTCTTCACGTCGATCAGATGGTCGTGGTGCTCCTCGGGCCGCTCCTCATAGCGGGCGCGCCCGTCGCCGAAATCGTGCCGCTCAAGGATGCTTGCCTCCTCGAACAGCTTGACCGTGCGATAAACGGTAGCAATGGAGATGCGGGGATCACGCTCGACCGCGCGCTGATAGACCAGTTCGACGTCCGGATGATCGGACGATTCCGACAGCACGCGCGCGATGACACGCCGCTGCTCGGTCATCTTCAGCCCCTTCTCGATGCACAGTTTCTCCAGGCGATCCGACATGCCTAACCTAATCCTGTTGCTTCCCTAGCTTCGCGCCTAGAGGCGCCGGAAACCAAGCCTATTCGTGGTCCCTTATAGTACGTTAACCACATTATAACGGAAAAAGCGCCGCCCGCCTAATGGCGGCGACGCCGTTTTCCCGGACGCTCCACGGAAATATCGCGGCGCGGCAGCGCCGCTTAGGCCTTGCGCCGTGCTCGCGTCCCCAGGCCGATCTGCTTGGCCAGCTTGGAGCGCTGGCGGGCGTAGTTCGGCGCCACCATCGGATAATCAGCGGGCAGGCCCCACCGCTCCCGGTAGTCTTCCGGCGACATGTCGTAGGCTGTCTTAAGGTGGCGCTTCAGCATTTTCAGCTTCTTGCCGTCCTCGAGACAGATGATGAATTCGGGCGTCACCGACTTCTTGATCGGTACCGCGGGGGACGGCCGCTCCGGCTCACTCACACGCGGACTGCCGACATTCGACAGCGTGTCGTAAACGTCGCGGATAATCATCGGCAAATCTGTAGCCGCAACGGAATTATTGGAGACATGAGCGGCGACAATGTTTGTCGTCAAAGAAAGCAACTCGCTTTGCTTCGCCTGATCGGACATTGACCTATTAAACTCCCTGAAATCGCTGAGGCCTATATAAAAACTCTCAAAGCGAGAATCAACATTATTGAACAGAAAAAAAATAGAGAAAAACAGTGGAAAAGTCATCGAGTATTGTATTCGTGACCTTTCCTCTCCTGTTCAATTAATTAAAAACCCCTTGGAAACGGCGTCTCGGCTCCGAGGTCAGCGCCGGCGCCCAGCGGGCGAATGCCCGGAATCGAGCCTGGGCGCCTGAATCCGAGGGCCGCCTGCTTTACAGGGCGGCGGGCGCCAGCGGGCGGACGTAGAGGACGGCATCCAGGGCGGTTCCGTCCGCCTGTCGGTAATAATTCCTACGCCGGCCGAAGGGCGCAAAGCCGGCGGCACGATAGAGGGCTTGCGCCCTCGCGTTGCTCTCTACTACCTCCAGTTGCATTCGGTGAGCACCGCGTTGCGCCGACTCCGTCACCGCGGCCTGCAGCAGGCGGCGGGCATGTCCGCGGCGGCGGCAGCTCGGCAGGACCCCCACAGTCAGCAGTTCGGCCTCCTCGAACAGCACCTGCGCCAGCAGGAAGCCAGCCGGCTGCTCCTCCGCTGGGCCGGCCTGCACCGCCAGCAGGGCGAAGACGCCGGGCAGCGCCAGTACCTCGGCCAGGGAACGGGCGCTCCAGGGAGTGCCGCTGAAGCCTTCGCCGTCGGCAAAGCAGCGGCCGTAGAGCTCCGCCAATAGGGCAACGTCACAGGCGCCCGCCGGGCGGATCGCACCGCCATCCCCAGGCATCGAATCCGCCGCCGGACTCATCCCCGCGGCACCGGTTTCGCCGTCGCCGCCGCCGCTTTGGAGGGGGTTACGTCGGGCGGCCGCAGATAGACCGGCTGCACCGGGACCTGGTCGGCGGGATCTCGCAGTGACGCCCGTGCGGCCAGGATCGCCGCGTCGGCCGGTCCCGCCGCCGCCGCAACGACCGCGTGGCCGCGCCCGGCAGCCTCCAGGGCGGCCAGGGCCGATTCGGCGCCGTCACCGCAGATCACCAGAGGGCCCGGCGGCAGGGCGGAGGCAAGATCCTGCGGCACGATCTCAGCCGGCGGGCCGAGTTCGCCGAGGTCGCCATCGAAAACCTGGTGGAACAGGGCGCCGCGCTTGGAATCGATGACGGCCAACACCAGCCGCCCGGCACGTTCGTCCCCTGTCGCCGCCGCGGCAGCGACCTCCATTGAGGATATGCCGATGAGCGGCAGCCCCCGCGCCAGCGCAAGACCGCGCGCGGTGGCAAGCCCGATGCGCACGCCCGTGAAGGCCCCCGGCCCGGTGGTGACCGCCAGGGCAGTGAGATCGGCGAAGCCGCCCCCCCATTCGGCCATCACCGCGGCGATCATCGGCACCAACTGCTCCGACTGGCCGCGCGCCATCGGGGCGAAACGCATGCCGACGACTCGCCCGCCGGCCCATAGCGCCACCGAGCAGGCGCTGCCGGCGGCATCCATGGCGAGCAGGACCGGCGCGCCGTCATTGCGGGAGGCAGCCGTCATCAGGCCCGCTCCCGCCCTCTATGCTGACGGTCCGCCGCCGTGCTACCAGAGACACCTCTTCCATGCCGCTGCAGCCGAAAGCCTCCGCCGCCATGCCCCTCGTCGCCCTTGCCACGCCCGAGTTCGACCTCGACATCGCCCTCGCCTACGCGACGCCGGACAATATCACCGGCAAGCCGATCTACGACCGCGCCGAGGCACAGCTGCATCCGGATGCAGCCGCGGCTCTGCGGCGCGCCTGCACGCTCGCCGCGCCGCTCGGCCTCCGGTTCCGCATCTTCGACGCCTTCCGGCCGGTGGAGGCGCAGTGGCGCCTGTGGGAGTGCTTTCCGGATCCCGAGTTCGTCGCCGACCCGCGCCTCGGCTCCTGCCATTCGCGCGGTGTCGCGGTCGACCTTACGCTTATCGATGCCGCCAGCGGTGAAGCGCTGGACATGGGCACGCCCTTCGACGACTTCACCGCCCAGTCGCATCACGGCCGCTGCGACCTGCCTGTAGCGGTGCAGCGCAACCGCCTTCTGCTGCTGGGCCTGATGACCGCCGCCGGCTGGGACTGGATTCATTCGGAATGGTGGCATTATCAACTCTTCGAGCCCCGGCGCTATCCTCTGCTGGCCGACGCCGCCGCGCCGCTTCAACTGATGGCCGGCTGAGGACTTTCAAGCGGATCCTTACAACAGCTGGCAGGCTTCGTCGAACTCCAGGCGCGCCGCCCGAGGCCTCAGCGCGGCGGGATCACCGTGGCCGAGGTTGCAGAGGAAATTGGCGCGCCAGCTGGTGCCGGCAAAGAAAATCTTGTCGACCCGGTCGCGGTCGAAACCCGACATCGGCCCGCAGTCGAGACCCAGGGCGCGGGCGGCGATGATAAAGTAGGCGCCCTGCAGGCTCCCGTTGCGCATGACCGTTTCCTGCACCAGCGCCTCCTTGCCGGCATACATCTTCTGGCCGTCGCGCTGCGGCGCCAGAGTCGAAAACTTCTCATAGAATGCCAAGTCATAGGCGATGATCGCGGTAACCGGCGCGGCCATGGTCTTGTCAACGTTTCCCGCGTCGAGCGCCGGGCGGAGCTTCTCCTTGGCCGCCTTGCTGCGCAGGAAAGCGACGCGCATCGGGCAGCAGTTGGCGCTGGTAGGCCCCATCTTGGCGAGGTCGTAGATTGCCTCCAGCAAGACGTCGCTCACCTCTTCGTCGCGCCAGGCACGATAGGTGCGCGCCTGCCGGAATATCTGGTCCAGCGCGGCATCGCTCAAGATTTCGTTCACGGCTTATCCCTTTCTTAAGCTCCAGTCGCCACGCTCTTGCCCGGCGCGCGAGGAAACGGGCATACCTTGGCCCCTGGCGGCGGGGTCGGCAAGTCCGATAGCCTCCCGAAAACTGGGCCCTCGCCCTGGACTTCGGTGACCCGGCATTTCGCTGTGACAGAGGTCGGGTCCCGTCGCCCGCCCCGCACCCGCCGCCGGACGGATTGAGGATGCTGGCATGCAAAAGGTTCACGATCTGCAAACAAGCGGACGGCGCCTGCTCTTCGTTCTGGCGACGACGCTGAGCCTCGGTGCGGCACCGGCGACCGCCGAACAGCCGTCACTGCACGCGGCCGCCGATCCCGACAATGGGGCGGCTATCTTAATGTACCACCGCTTTGGTGAGGACAGCCTGCCCACCACCTCGGTGCGCCTGGAGCAGTTCGAGGCGCACCTCGCCGAGCTCGGCTCCGGCCGCTATCGCGTGCTGCCGCTGCCGGAGATCGTCGCCCGGCTGCACAGCGGCGAAGCCCTGCCCGATCGTGCCGTGGCCATCACCATCGACGACGCCGCGTTGTCGGTCTACAGCGAGGCTTGGCCGCGCCTGAAGGCTGCCGGCCTGCCTTTCACCCTCTTCGTGTCGACCGAGCCGCTCGATCTCAGCCTCGGCGGCTACATGAGCTGGGAGCAGTTGCGCGAGATGGCGGCCGATCCGCTGGTCACCGTCGGCAATCATGGGCATAGCCACGCCCACATGGCCTGGCAGGACGCCGCCGCCCAGCACAGTGAGCTGGAACAAGCCGCCGCCCGCCTGCAGACCGAACTCGGCAGCGCGCCGACGCTCTTCGCCTATCCCTATGGCGAGATGAGTCTCGCCCTGCGCCAAAATGTCATTGGGAGTAACTTCGCCGCCGCCTTCGGTCAGCATTCCGGTGCCGCGGGGGCGACAAGCGACCGCTTCTTCCTGCCGCGCTTTCCGCTCAACGAAGCCTACGGCGACATGGAACGCTTTCGCCTCGTTGCCAACACCCTGCCACTGCCGGTCGACGGCATCACGCCGGCCGACACGGCGATCGCCGAGCCGGCCCAGAACCCGCCGAACTTCGGCTTCACCGTCACGGCGTCTCTCGGCAACCTGGATGCGTTGCAGTGCTTCGCCTCGGCCGGCGCGCCGGAGATGATGCGCCTGGGCGAGCGGATCGAGCTGCGCTTCGCGACGGACTTTCCGGCCGGGCGCGCGCGCATCAACTGCACACTGCCCGCCGAGGGCGGCCGCTGGCGTTGGTTCGGAACTCAGTTCGTGGTGTCGAAGCGGGCGGCGCCCTAAATCGGGTCAGCGGCGCAAGTCAGCGGCGCGGCCGCAAGTGCAGGTCGTCGAGCGCCTGCAGCCGATTGCTGCGGATCAGTTCGCTGAGCGCGGCAACGTAGTCGGACCCTTCTTCCGAATAGTTCTTAAGACCGCGCACCAGTTCCTGGGCGTGCAGCGGCACGCCCAGGGCGCGCGCCTTGGCGCGGCGGTCGCGCAGGTCTTGATAGGCCGCATGGCTGTTGAGGTTGTGCAGATAAGAGCGCACAGCGCTCATCAGGTCCGGAAAGGCGCGCACTTTGAAGTCGTCACGCTCGGCCTCTTTCGGCGCGAGGCCAGGGGCGGCGTCGCCCCAACTGCGCTGCCCGAAGAGGGCATTGGCGCGCAACGCGAAGCGAGAGGTGCCCCAGCCGCTCTCCTGCGCAGCCTGCGCCAGCGCCAGGCTGGGGGGCACCGCATCGATGCGGCTCAGCAGATCTGCGGCATTGCCCGGCGCCGCGCCGTACCACTCGGCGACCGCCTGCAGCCATAGGGCATCGGTCGCGCCGAGGCGTCCGGCCGCCTGCGCATCCAGGGCGGCAATCACCTTGCCGCGCGCACGGCGCAGTTCGCGGTTGGCCTGCAGGATCAGCGGCAGCAGCGTGCGCAGGAACAGCGCCTTGCGCGCCTCGGCATCGTCGATGCGGGCCATGTCGCGCGGCAGCGCAGTGACGGCGAGGCGTGGCACGCCGAGCCCATCGTCATTGATCAAGTCATCGAGATGATAGCTCTGCACGGCAAACAGATCTTCAAGCTTCGCCGACTCGCGCACATACACGCGACGCAGCGCGGGGCGCTCCGCCGCGATGCCGAGTTCCTGCCAGGCCGAGCGTGGCAGCGGGTCGGCGCCGAACATCTGTGCGAGCAGGAGAAGAATACCGAAGACTGCCGTCAGCGCCGCGGCGCGTCCGGCAAGATCGCGATTGACGGCCCGGGCAAAACGCCCAAGGACCGGCTGCCATTCAGCGACAATTGCCGCCACCTGTGCCCCCATCGCCTCATCGCCTTGCTGTTGGTCTTGAGTCTGCGCGGTGCATTCCCGACAGGCGGCAACGATAGGTCGGCTTCGCGAAGATTTCGTTATCGGCGGATCAGAAGAGAGGGCCCGATTGGCGTGCAACGTAGAGGCGAAGACCGCCGAAATCCGGGCAGATCAGGGCCGCAGCAGAAAAGTTTTGGGGCATTTCCGTGACTTCGGAAATGCCCCTTCGCCTTGCTGTAAAGGATCCGCCGGAACGACGGCAGACGGTTCAGAGAACCGGGCGCACCTCGACCACCTCGGGAATGTAATGCCGCAGCATATTCTCGATCCCCATCTTCAAGGTGGCGGTTGAACTGGGACAGCCGGAGCAGGCGCCCTGCATGTGCAGGTAGACGACGCCCTTGTCGAAGCCGCGGAACACGATGTCGCCGCCGTCCTGGGCGACGGCCGGACGCACGCGGGTATCGAGCAGCTCCTTGATCTGGCTGATCACCTCGCTGTCTTCGCCATCATCACTGTGTCCTTCATCGCCGCCGACGGCATCGTCCAGCAGCACCGGACGACCGGCCGTGAAGTGCTCCATGATGACGCCCAGTATGGCCGGCTTCAGCAGGTACCACTCCCGCGCGTCTTCCTTGGTGACAGACACGAAATCCGTGCCGAAAAACACGCCGACCACCCCCTCGACTGCGAAAAGCCGCTCGGCCAGCGGCGAGCGGGCGGCGGAGGCGGCATCCGGGAAATTGGCGGTACCCTCGGCCAGTACGTCGCGGCCGGGCAGGAACTTCAAGGTCGCCGGGTTCGGGGTCTGTTCGGTCTGGATGAACATGGCAGGGTGTCTCCTGGGGATCTGCAGCCCTGAATTTGGGCCAGGGGGCGGCCCGCTTCAAGCTCCTTCCCGCAAATCAGAGTAAATTAGTAGGCTTTAGTCAAGGTAGCGGCCAAAACCGCTGATTTCGGGGGGTCACGTGACCGCGTCGATTTCCTCGACGGTCATGGAATCCGGCACGATGGTGACCGGAATGTGCAGCCGGCCGAGGAACTTGCTGGTCAAGGCCGAGACCAGCGGTCCCGGGCCGCGCTTGCCGGTGGAGGCGCCCAGCACCAGGATCGAGATGTTGGGCTCCTCGTCCAACAGGGCCAGCAACTCGTCGCGCCGGTCACCCTCGCGGACGTGGAGCACCGGCAGGGAGCCGGCAAGGTCGCTGACCTCGGCGGCGAGGCGCTGCAGCACCTGCTCGGCCTCGGTGCGGGCTTCCTCGCGCATCAGATCGCCAACCGACATCCAGTGCTGGAACTCCGAGGGTTCGACCACGTAGAGCATGGCGACCTTGCCGCCGGTGCTGCGCGCGCGCAGCGCGGCAAAACGCAGAGCGACGCGCATCTCCTCGGTTTCGTCCACGACCACCAGAAAGACGCGGCTCGACCGGCTGTCCGAAGCGGGAGGGACGTCTGCCATGAAGCGGTTCCTTTGTTGGTTCTTGTCTTGCGGGGAGGCGTCCGTGCCGGCGAATCCTGCCACTAGCGGACGCGGCTGCGCAATCGTCCCGTTACCGCCGCCGGCCCGCCATGCCCGGAACGCAGAGCACCCGCTCCCCCGGCTGCGTGCGATTACGGACGCAAAAACCCAACGATGTCATATACTTCATCGATGATCGGCTGAGCAATGGCCCGGGCCCGCTCGGCGCCTTCGCGCAGGATCGAGTCGACGTACTGGCTGTCTTCGACCATGCGCTTCATCTCCTCGCCCATCTGGCCGAGGCTGGCGACCGCGACGTCAGTCAGCTCCTTCTTGAAATCGGCAAAGCCCTTGCCGGCAAAGCCATCGACCACGTCGGTCAGGCCGCGGTCGGTCAGCGCCGCGTAGATGGTCAGCAGGTTCGCCGCCTCCGGGCGCGCCTCACGGAAGGCCGCGGTGAACTGGCCGTCGGCGCCGATCGCCGAGGAATCGGGCAGCAGGTCTGAATCGCTGGTCGCGCGGCGGATCTTCTTCGCCACGGTGTCGGCATCGTCGGTCATGTTGATGCGCGCGGCATCCGAAGGATCGGAGCTGCTCATCTTCTTGGAGCCGTCGCGCAGCGACATGACGCGGGTGGCGGTGCCCTGGATCAGCGGCTCGACGATCGGGAAATATTCGACGCCGTAATCGTTGTTGAACTTCTGCGCGATGTCGCGGGTCAGTTCCAGGTGCTGCTTCTGGTCCTCGCCGACCGGCACGTGGGTCGCCTTGTAGACGAGGATGTCGGCGGCCATGAGGTTCGGATAAACGTAGAGCCCCGAAGACGCCTTCTCGCGATTCTTGCCGGCCTTGTCCTTGAACTGGGTCATGCGGTTCAGCCAGCCGATCCGCGTCACGCAGTTGAACACCCAGGCGAGTTGGGAATGCGCGGCCACCTGCGACTGGTTGAAAATGACCGAGGTCTTGGGGTCGATGCCGGCGGCGAGGTAGCCGGCCGTCACCTCTCGCGTGCGCTGGCGCAGCACTTCCGGGTCCTGCCACAGGGTGATGGCGTGCTGGTCGACCACACAGTAAATGCAGTCGAAGTCCTTCTGCAGGGCCACAAAATTGCGGATGGCCCCGAGGTAGTTGCCAAGGTGCAGGTTGCCGGAGGGCTGGACGCCCGAAAAGATCCGATTCATGTGCCAGTACGACCAGTACGAAAGGAAAGGGATGGGGAAGCCAGGGTTGTCGGGGTTATCGCTGGACAGCCGGGAGCGGTCAAGGTCTGACCATGCAAGACCCGTATGCACGGGCGCCCTGCGTCTCGCCGCCCGTCCCCCGCGGAGTGGGCGTCAGTCGGCGACGTCAGCGCTTTTCCTGCCGCCGCGGCGCAGCGATCCCGCCAAGTCGCTGCGCGAGACGGCGCCGATGCCGAAGGCGAGGCCGCCGTAGACCGCCATCCCCACCGCCACCAGGATCCCCAGCGCGCTCGCCCGCTCGACGAAGGTGTCGCTGAGCCAGGGATCGGTGACTTGGCGCAGGCCCCAGAGCGCGAGACCCATGCCTGCCGACGCGGCGAGGATGCGCGGCAGGCGGCGGCGAAAGCGTTCGTCGAGATGGCAGAAGCCGAAGCGCCTGAGCGACAGCGCCAGCAGCACCGCATTGAGCCAGGCGGCCAACGTGGTGGCCAGCGCGATGCCGACATGGCGTAGCTGCCAGAACAGGAAGAGGCTGAGCGCAATGTTGGCGAGTACCGAAACGACGGAGTACCGGAAGGGCGTTACCGTGTCCTCGCGGGCATAGAACGCCGGCTGCAGGATCTTCACCAGCACGAAAGCGGGCAGGCCCCAGGCGAAAGCGGCCAGTGCAGAGGCCGTGGCCTCCGCGTCCTGGGCGCCGAAGCGGCCATGCTGGAACAGGCCGCCGATCACCGGCCCGGCGAGAACGACGAGCGCCACGGTAGCCGGCAACGTCAGCAGCAGCGCGAACTCCAGGCCACGATTGAGGCTGTGCAGGGCCTGGTTCTCGTTGCCGGCGCGCAGCTTCCTCGCCAGGTCGGGCAGCAGGACAACGCCGATGGCGATGCCGATAAGCCCCAGGGGCAGCTGGTACACGCGGTCGGCGTAGTAAAGGAAGGAGAAGGCACCCTCCTGCCAGGAAGCGATGGAAGAACCGACGAAGATGTTGATCTGCAGCGCGCCAGCCGAAAGCATGCCTGGCACCATCAGCACCATGAGGCGGCGTACGCCGGGGGTGAGGCGCGGGCGCGGGAAGCGCAGCACCATGCCGGCGCGCCTTGCTGCGACCACCAGGAAGATCAGTTGCGCGGCACCGGAAACGCAGACCGCCCAGGCCATGACGTGGCCCGGCACCTCGGTGAAGAACGGCAGCACGGCGACCAGGGCTGCGATGAAGATGACGTTCAGCAAAATCGGCGCCGCCGCCGCCGCCGCGAACCTGTAGAGCGAGTTCAGCACGCCGGAGATCAGCGCCACCACCGCCATGAAGAGGAGATAGGGGAAGGTAATGCGCGTCAGATCTATGGCCAGCGCCAGCTTTTCCGGGTCCTGCGAGAAGCCCGAGCCGATGAGGTAGATGAACCATGGCATGCCCGCCATACAGGCCGCCGAGATCACCAGCAGAGCGGTGACCAGGATCGACAAAGCCTCCTCGGCGAAGCGCCGCGCCGCGGCCTCACCCTCCTGCTCCAGCCGGCGCGCAAAGAGCGGCACGAAGGCGGCATTGAAGGCGCCCTCGGCGAAGAGGCGGCGGAACAGGTTGGGCAGCCGGAAAGCGGCGAAGAAGGCATCGGCCACCGGGCTGGCGCCGACCACATTGGCGATCAGGATGTCGCGCACGAAGCCGAGGATGCGGCTGACACCGGTGTAGCCGCCCACGGTGGCAACGGAACGAACGAGGCTCATGCCCGCACTGTATTAGAGAAATGCGGCGAAACTGCAATCAACGAAAGCAGTATCCGCCGCCCGGGCTTCAAGGACGGCAATCTAGCGCGACTTGCGCGCCGGGGCCTTACGGGCGCCGGAGCGGGCGGTGGCGGCTTTCTTGGCGACGTTCTTCGGTGCCGCAGCCTTCTTGGGCACGGTTTTCTTCGTGGCCTCTTTGGCCAGGGGAATCTTCCTTGCGGCGGGCTTTTTCGCCGTCTTAGGCGCCGGGGCACACTCGCCCTCATCCAGCACGCTCAGCAACTTCTTTTCTATGGCCCGCAGTTTTTGCTTGCTCTCGATCTTCATGCCGAGCGGGTCGGTCACGTAGAAGGCATCGACCGCGCGTTCGCCGTAGGTGGCGATGCGGGCCGATTTGATCATCAGGTTGAGGCGCGTCAGCGTCGTGGTGACGAGGTAGAGAAGGCCCGGACGGTCGCGGCCGTTCACCTCTATCACTGTGTGGCTGCGGCTCGCCTTGTTATCGATGAGGACACGCGGCCGGACCGTGAAGACCTTGAAGCGGCTGGGAATAGGCGACTGCTGCGCCTTGAGTTCCTGCAGCGGCTTGAGACGCCCGGCCAGCGACTGCTCTATCGCCGAGGAAAGCCTGGCCAGCTTGCCCGGCTGGTCGAAGGCACCGCCGGTGGCGTCCTCGACATAAAAGGAATCGAGCGCCATGCCGTTCGACAGCGTGAAGATACGCGCCGCGGTGATCGAAGCACCCGCCACCGCCATGGCGCCGGCGATGCGGCTGAACAGGCCCGGGTGGTCGGCGGTGTAGACCGTGACTTCCGTCGCTTGGCGGTAGCGGTCGATGCGGGTGTCGATGGTCAAGGGCGCGCCGCTCGCCTCGGCCTCGCGCACCAAGCGGGCATGGCGCAGGTGGGTATCGAGGTCGAGGCCGCTCCAGTAGGAGGGATAGCCGCGGCGCAGGTGGGCGCTGATGTCCTTCTGGGCCCAGCCGGTCTCCTTCAGCTTTTCCTTCAGTTCTTCCTTGGCGTGCTTGACGCGCGCGTCGCGCCCTTCGGCGGCGAGTCCGCCGGAAAGCAGTGATTCCGTGCGCCAGTAGAGGTCGCGCAGCAGCGACGCCTTCCAGGCGTTCCACACGTTGGGGCCGACGGCGCGAATGTCGGCGACGGTCAGCACCAGCAGCAGGCGCAGGCGTTCGGGCGATTGCACCAGGTCGGCAAAGTCCTGGATGGTCTTGGGATCGTCGATGTCGCGCTTGAAGGCGGTGTCGCTCATCGCGAGGTGATGCAGCACCAGCCAAGCCACCGTCTCGGTTTCCGCCGCGTCGAGGCCGACGCGCGGGCAGACCTTCTCCGCCACCTTGGCGCCCAGTTCGGAGTGGTCGCCGTTGCGCCCCTTGGCGATGTCGTGCAGCAGCACCGCCATGTAGAGCACGCGGCGTGACAGGATCTTGTGCACCACTTCGCTGGCGATCGGCGCCGCCTCGGCCAGCCGACCCTGCTCGATGGCATGCAGGATGCCGATGGCGAAGATGGTGTGCTCGTCCACCGTGTAGTGGTGGTACATGTTGTACTGCATCTGCGCGACAACGCGCCCGAAGTCCGGCAGGAAGCGCCCGAAGACGCCGGCCTCGTTGAGCCGCCGCAGGGTCGTTTCCGGATCCTTTTCCGAAGTCAGCATGTCGAGGAAGAGAGCATTGGCCCTGGGGTCCTGGCGCAGCGTCTTGTCGACCAGCTTCAGCTTGCGCGTGATCGCGCGCAGCGTCTCCGGATGGATATCGAGCTCGTGCTTCTGCGCGACCTGGAAGATGCGCAGCAGTTCCACCGGATCTTCGGTGAAGACCTCAGGCGCGGGCACGGTGAGACGATCGCCTTCCAGCCCGAAGCCCTCAACCTTGCGGCGGCGCTTCAGGGTCGGCAGGCGGAAGCGCGATCGCCTGTCGTGCTCTGCCTCGATGACGGCGCAGAAGATACGCGTCAGGTCGCCGACCTCTTTGGCGACCAGGAAGTAGCGCTTCATGAAGCGCTCAACATCCATCAGGCCGCCGTGCGGGGTGAAGCCCATGCGCGGCGCGATCAACTTCTGCATGTCGAAGGTGAGGCGCTCGTCGGCGCGGCCGGAGAGGTAGTGCATATGGCAGCGCAGGGTCCAGAGAAAATTCTGCGCCTTCTCGAAGGTCCTCACCTCGGCGGCGGTGAACACCTTTCGCTGCACAAGCGTTGCGATGTCGTCGACGTTGTAGAGGAACTTGGCGATCCAGAACAATGTGTGCAGATCGCGCAGGCCGCCCTTGCCCTCCTTGATGTTCGGCTCCAGCTGATAGCGCGAGCCGCCGAAGCGGTCGTGCCGCACCTTGCGTTCGGAGAGCTTGGCTTCAATGAACTTGGTGGCGCCGCCGGCCTGCACGTCCTTGTGGAAGCGTTGCCGCAGATCGCGGAAAAGCACCTGGTCGCCCCACAACCAGCGGGCCTCGAGCAGCGCGGTGCAGATGGTGACGTCGCCCTTGGCAAGCCGGATGCATTCGTTGATCGAGCGCGTCGCGTGGCCAACCTTGAAGCCGAGGTCCCACAGCAGATAGAGGATCTCCTCGACCACCTGCTCGCTACGCGGGGTGATCTTGTAGGGCAGCAGGAACAGCAGGTCGATATCCGACTGCGGCGCCAGTTCGCCGCGCCCATAGCCGCCCACAGCGATCATCGACAGGCGCTCGCCGGTGGAGGGATTGGCCAGCGGATAGAGCCGCTGGCTGACGTGATCGTAGACCACGCGGATCAACTGGTCGACCAGGTAGGCCTCGGCGCGCACCGTCGCCGTGCCACTGGCGCCATCATCCTCGAAGCGGCGGCGCACCTCGGCACGGCCGGCCGCCAGCGCCTCTTTCAGCAGGCTCAGCACCGCCTGGCGCTGCTTCGGCCCCGCGGTAACCTGCTTGAAGATCTCTTCCAGCCGCTGGGTGAGGCGGCGCCGGTTGACGATGGCCCGCGGGTTCTCGATTTCCGCGCCGGCGACAGCGTCCAGCGCCCGCTCGTCGGCGGGCAGATCGGCGTCGTCGGGGACCGCAGAGGCCGCCGTCTTGGCTTCAACGAGATCGAGACTGCTGGGCATGGTATCCTTCACATCGGCCCGAAGCGGGTGCTTTTCCAGGGGCTGCCAGCCTGTTTTCCTGGCCGGATTCCCTGGAATTCCCCCGAAAAGGCGATCTTATGCGCGCTCTTGCTGGGAAATGCGAGTGTTTGCACTAAATGACCGACACTATGGCACGAATCCTCTTCGCCGTCTTAAGCACCGTTCGCCTGCGCATGGTTTCTCGCATGGTTTGCCGCCGTTTTCCGGCGGTCCTGGCCGTTGTCGTGCTGGCCGGCTGCGCCGCCGACGACACGCCGCGCCCCATGCACGTGGCCGCCCGGGTGGCCGACGCGGTGGTGAGGCTGGACGTCAGCGAGATCCCGGCGGGGCGCCAGATCACCACGGTGGCGCTGGTCGACCCGGCCGGCATCGAGATCCCGGCGCGGGAGCGGGAGGTGATCACCCGCGAGGAAGGCCGCGGCGGCAACGCCGGGCCGGGCGTCGGCATCGGTGCCAGCGGCGGCTCCTCCAGCGGCATCCGCCCCCACATCTCGCTTGGCTATCTCTTCAGCGGCGACGATGACGTCCGCCGCAGCCAGCGCCTGACCGCCGAGATCCCCTTGAGCGACCCGACAGCCTACGCCGCCGGCTACCGCGACTGGCGCGTGCTTGTGCGCTACCGCGACCAGTTGGGCCAGCTCCAGGAAGTCCGCATCCCCGCACCCCCGCCTGGGCAATAGGATTCCGGCGCGACGGATGCGATAACGAGGCAATCGTCGGCTGAGCGCCCCGGGGAGACCGAGACAGCATGAAATCGGCCATTGCCATTCGCCACGTGAAGTTCGAAGACCTCGGGGCCTTCACCCCCGCCCTGGAAGCCGCCGGCTATGCCATCCGGTACCTCGACATCGGCGAGGCGGACCTGGCCGGCCTGCGGTCGGATGCGGCGGACCTGGTCGTCGTGCTGGGCGGCCCCATCAGTGTCTACGAGGAAGCAAGCTATCCCTTCCTCAACGACGAGATCGCATTTATCGAACGGCGCCTGGCGTTCGGCCGTCCGCTGATGGGTATCTGTCTGGGGGCCCAGCTCATCGCGCGGGCAGCCGGCGCGCCGGTCTATCCCAGCGGTACGAAGGAGATCGGCATCGGCCCGGTCACGCTGACAGAGGCCGGGCGGGCCTCCTGCCTGCGGCCCTTCGCCGCCGAACCGGACACGCTGCACTGGCACGGCGATACCTTCGACCTGCCGAGCGGCGCCACTTTGCTGGCCTCCACGGAAATCTGCGAAAACCAGGCCTTCGCCCTGGGGCGCAATGTCATCGCCTTTCAGTTCCACCCGGAAGCCGACCCGGCGCGCATCGAGCAGTGGCTGGTCGGTCACGCCCTGGAACTCGCCTCCGCCGGGATCGACGTTCCGCGCCTGCGCCGCGAGGCGCTGGCCTGCCGGGATGAGCTGCGGCGGAAGGCAGAGGCCGTCGCGGCGGCCTGGCTGGACGGGCTGTCGGAAGCCCCGGCAGCGGCCGCCGGTTAGTCCTTCGAGAGGTCCTTCAGGCGGTAGAGCAGATCGAGCGCCTCGCGCGGGCTCAAGGCATCCGGGTTCACGTCTTCCAGCACCGTCTCCACCGCACTCGCCTTCTTCTCCGGTGCGACGGTCCTGGCGAGCGTCGCAGCGAACAGCGGCAGGTCGTCGGCAAGGCGCGTGAGCGCGCCGGCCTGCTCGCCCTGCTCCAGACTGGTGAGCACCGCCTCGGCGCGGGCGATGGCTACCTTGGGCAGCCCGGCGAGCTTGGCCACATGGATGCCGTAGGAACGATCAGCGGCGCCCGCCGTCACCTCGTGCAGAAAGACCACGTCGCCCTGCCATTCCTTCACCCGCATGGTGTGACATACCAGGGAGTCGAGCTTGGCGGCGAGGCTGGTGAGTTCGTGGTAGTGGGTGGCGAAAAGCGTGCGGCAGCGGTTCACCTCATGCAGGTGTTCCAGGCAGGCCCAGGCGATGGAAAGGCCGTCGAAGGTCGCCGTGCCGCGGCCGATTTCGTCCAGAATGACGAGCGCGCGCGGCCCCGCCTGGTTCAGGATAGCGGCGGTTTCCACCATCTCCACCATGAAGGTGGAACGCCCGCGCGCCAGGTCGTCGGCGGCGCCGACGCGCGAGAACAGGCGGTCGACAACGCCGATGTGGGCCGCCTCCGCCGGCACGTAGCTGCCCATCTGGGCCAGCACGGCGATAAGGGCATTCTGGCGCAGGAAGGTCGACTTGCCGGCCATGTTGGGGCCGGTCACCAGCCAGATGCGGCCCCCGGACTCATCGGATCCGTCTTCCAGGCGGCAGTCGTTGGCGACGAAGCCGCTTTCCTGCGCCGCCGCTAGGGCGGCTTCCACCACCGGATGGCGCCCGGCAGTGATATGAAAGGCTGTCGAGCCATCGATCTTCGGCCGGCACCAGCGCTGCGCCACCGCCAGCTCGGCGAGGCCCGCGGCGACATCGAGGGCCGCCAGCGCGCCGGCGGCCGTGGCGATCTCCGCGCCGCGCTGCAGCACCTCACCCACCAGGTCCTGCACCAGCTGCATTTCCAGCGCCAGCGCGCGCTCGGCCGCCGAGGCGATCTTCTGTTCCAGCTCAGACAGCTCGACCGTCGAAAAGCGCTTCGCCGAAGCCAGGGTCTGGCGGTGGATGAAGGGGCTGTCTCCGCCCGTCGATATCTTGTCGGCGTGGGTCGGCGTCACCTCGATGAAATAACCCAACACGTTGTTATGCTTGATCTTCAGCGAGGCGACACCGCTTTCGCGCGCATAGTTCTGCTGCAGGCCGGCGATCAGCTTGCGGCTGTCGTCGCGCAAGCCGCGCAGCTCGTCGAGGTTGGCGTCATAACCGGGCGCGATGGCGCCCCCGTCGCGCGCCTGCAGGGGCGGCTCCGGTGCCAGCGCGCGCGCGAGGCGTTCGATGAGCGTGTCGTGAAGTCCGAGATCACGCACGGCCTCCGCCAGCATGGCGGGCGGTTCGGCGGTCTGCTGCAGCAGACCGCGCAGCTCGCCGGCCACCTTCAGGGCATCGCGCACCGCCGCCAGATCGCGCGGACCGCCGCGCCCGAGGCTGAGCCGCGAGAGCGCGCGCTCGATGTCCGGACAACGGCGCAGACGCGCCCGCAAGTCCCCCCTGAGGTTTGGACGCAGGCCGTCGTGGTCGATGAAATGGTCGATGAGGTCGTGCCGCCGAGCAATCGCCGACGGGTCGGTCAGCGGCGCCGAGAGGCGGGTGGCCAAGAGGCGCGCGCCGGCGCCGGTCACCGTGCGGTCGATGGTGGCGAGCAGGGAGCCCGCACGCCCGCCGGTCAGCGCCTCGGTCAGTTCCAGGTTGCGCCGCGTGGCCGCATCGATCTCCATCACCGCGCCCGCCGCCAGCCGGCGCGGCGGCAGCAGGCGGGGCAGGCGGCCTTTCTGCGTCAGGGTCACGTAGTCGAGCAGGGCGCCAGCCGCGGCGAGCTCGGCGCGTCCGAAGGGCCCGAAAGCGTCCAGCGCCTTTACCTCGAACACCTCTTCCAGGCGCCTGGTGCCGTTGGCGCTGTCGAAGCGGGCGGCGGGCAGCGGTGTCAGCCTGTCCTTCAGCGCGCCGAAGGCCTCATCGTGCGCCGGCTTCTCCAGCAGGCGGTCGGCGAGGATCAGCTCGCCGGGCGAAAGCCGCGCCAAGGTGGCGGCAAGGCCCTGCGGCCCCACCGGCTGGGCAAGGAAATCACCGGTCGAGATGTCGAGCCAGGCAAGGCCCAGTTCGCCGCCGGCCTCAGCGAGCGCCGCCAGGTAGTTGTGGGCGCGGGCATCGAGCAGTTCGTCCTCGGTGATGGTGCCGGGCGTCACCACCCGCACCACGTCGCGGCGCACCACCGACTTGCTGCCGCGCTTTCTGGCCTCGGCCGGGTCCTCCATCTGCTCGCAGATGGCGACCTTGAAGCCCTTGCGGATGAGACGGGAGAGGTAGCCGTCGGCCGAATGCACCGGCACCCCGCACATCGGGATATCCTGGCCCAGGTGCTGGCCACGCTTGGTCAAAGCGATGTCGAGGGCCGCCGAGGCCTGCTCGGCATCCTCGAAGAACAGCTCGTAGAAGTCGCCCATGCGGTAGAACAGCAGACAGCCGGGATGCGCCTGCTTGATCTCCAGGTATTGGACCATCATCGGGGTCGCCCCCGGCGGCGTCACGCCGGCCGCAGACGCGGCGGCCGGCTGTTGGGTCGACGGTGCTGGGGAAGTCGCTGCTTGTGCGGTCATCGATCAATAGCTTTACTTTGGCCGAGGTTATCACAGGCCCCCGGCGCCCATGCAAGTCATGGGGGCCCAAGTTACGGGGATAAGGCCGGGCAAACTGATGGGGATCAATGCCCATCATCCCGGCAACGGAGAGTGTGGTGGCCGGGCTGGTTCATTTTCTGGGGAGATGCGTCGACGTGATGGATGGTAAGCAGGATTTCGGCGAAGACGTCACCGTCGAGGTGGCGGGCAACTTCGCCACGCGGGAGAGCTTCACCGCGGCAGTGAAGGCGCTGCAAGACGCCGGCTTCCAGCATGACGACCTCTCCGTGCTGGATACCCATGAATCCTTGAGCGCGGCGGGCAAGCCGAGCGAGGCCTGGCAGGAGTCCCTCGCCGGCCTGGTCGGCGAGATCAACTACGTCGGACCGCTGACCGCTGCGGGGCTCATCGCGCTGGCATCCGGCCCCATAGGCGCCGCGATCGCCGGCGCCATGGCCGCCGGTCTGACTGGTGCGGCCCTGGTCGACCTGCTGGACGACGTGCGCGCAACACCCCACACGGAGGCCTTTGCCCGCGCGCTGGAAGCCGGCGCCATCTTGCTGTGGGTACGCGTCGACAGCGAAGCCCGCGCCCACGAGGCCGAGGCGCTGCTGGCCCGCCACGGCGGCAGCGACGTTCACCGACACATAAGATAACGCCGGATACCGAGGCAGCCGGTCCTGGCGGCGGCCCGCCGCGAGCCTTTGACGGCCCCAGCGGGCACCTCTAATCTTTGCCGAAAAACAAGGCCCTGAAAGCAACCGCCCGGTGTCGGCCCGGGGATAGCGGGCCGCCGCGGGAGGAAAAAGGTATGGACAAGAATCGCGTCACGGACGAAGAGGCCCTGGAGCTGCACGCCTGCGGGCGGCCCGGCAAGTTCGAAATCCAGGCGACCAAGCCGCTGACCACCCAGCGCGATCTCTCGCTCGCCTATTCGCCTGGCGTCGCCGCACCCTGCCTGAGGATCGCCGACGACGAATCAAAGGCCTACGACTATACGGCCAAGGGCAACATCGTCGCCATCGTGTCCAACGGTACCGCGGTGCTGGGCCTGGGCAACCTCGGCGCCCAGGCGGCCAAGCCGGTGATGGAAGGCAAGGCCGTGCTTTTCAAGCGCTTCGCCGATGTCGACGGCATCGACCTGGAGGTCGACACCCAGGACGTCGACGAGTTCGTGAACTGCGTCCGCTTCCTCGGAAAATCCTGGGGCGGGGTGAACCTGGAGGACATCAAGGCGCCGGAGTGCTTCGTCATCGAGGACCGCCTGAAGGAACTGATGGACATTCCAGTGTTCCACGACGACCAGCATGGAACCGCCATCATCACGGCTGCCGGCTTTATCAACGCGCTGGCACTCACCAGCCGCGACATCGCCGAGGTAAAAGTGGTGATCAATGGCGCCGGTGCGGCGGGTATCGCCTGTGCCGAACTGCTCAAGGCGATGGGCGTGCCGCACGACCAGGTGATGCTGTGCGATACCAGCGGCGTCATCTATCAGGGCCGGGAGAAGGGCATGAACCAGTGGAAGTCGGCCCACGCCGTCGACAGCAGCTTGCGCACCCTGGACCAGGCGATGGCCGGCGCCGACGTTTGCATCGGCCTGTCGGTGAAAGGAGCCTTCACGCCTGAGATGATCCGCTCCATGGCCGACCAGCCGATCATCTTCGCGATGGCCAACCCGGACCCCGAGATCACCCCCGAGGAGATCGCAGAGATCCGCAGCGACGCCATCGTGGCCACGGGGCGCTCCGACTACCCGAACCAGATCAACAACGTGCTGGGCTTTCCCTACATCTTCCGCGGGGCGCTGGACGTGCGCGCCTCGACCATCAACATGGCAATGAAGATCGCCGCCGCGGAAGCCCTGGCAAAGCTGGCGCGCGAGGATGTGCCCGACGAGGTCGCCCGGGCCTACGAGATCAGCACGCTTCGCTATGGACGCAACTACATCATTCCGGCGCCCTTCGACCCGCGCCTCATCGTCGCCGTGCCCAAAGCCGTCGCCAAGGCGGCGATGGAGAGCGGCGTCGCGCGCAAACCCATCGCCGATCTGCACGCCTACGAGCAGCAGCTCTCCGCCCGCCTCGATCCGACGGCGGCTAGCCTGCAGCGCATCTTCGACAAGGTGCGCGAGAATCCCAAGCGGGTGGTCTTTGCCGAGGGCGAGGAGGAGCGCACCATCCGCGCCGCGCTGGCCTTCCAGCAGGCCGGCTACGGTACTCCGGTCCTGGTCGGCCGCGAGCAGCGCGTGCTGGAGACCATGAAGACCATGGGGGTCGCCCACAACGGCCTGGAAATCCACAACGCCCGCCTGTCCAAGAACAACGCGCGCTACGTCGATTTTCTCTATCAGCGCTTGGGCCGACTCGGCTCGCTGAAGCGCGACTGCCAGCGCATGGTGAACCAGAACCGCAACGTCTTTGCCGCCTGCATGGTCGCCTGCGGCGAGGCCGATGCCATGGTGACCGGGCTGACCCGCAGCTTCGGCGTCGCCTACGACGACATCCGCCGCGCCATCGACCCCACGGCCAAGCAGCGCGTCTTCGGGCTTTCCATCCTGGTGGTGCGCGGCCGATCCATCTTCATCGCCGACACCTCGGTGCATGAGCTGCCCAACGCCGAGCAGCTGGCCGACATTGCCGTGCAGGCGGCCGCGGCGGCGCGCACCCTGGGCCACGAGCCTCGCGTCGCCCTGCTGTCCTATTCCAACTTCGGCAACCCCTGGCATCCGGCGGCGCAGCGTATCCGCGACGCAGTGCAGCTGCTGGACCTGCGCGAGCCGGATTTCGAATACGACGGCGAGATGCAGGCCAACGTAGCGCTGAACTTTCCGCTGATGAAGGCGCACTACCCGGTCTCGCGGCTCACCGGCCCAGCCAACGTACTGGTGATGCCCGGCCTGCACAGCGCCAACATCACGGCCAAGCTGATGCAGCAGGCCGGCGGCGGCACCGTCATCGGGCCGATCCTCATCGGCCTCGCCCACTCGGCGCAGGTGGTGCAGCTGGGAGCCACGGTAAACGACCTGGTGACTGCCGCCGCCCTGTCTGCCTACGACGCGCAAGCGAGCGAAAAGCAGGGCTGAGATGTCCGCGCACGCTCCCACCGGCAGCGCCGGGCGCAAGAGGCCGTTTGGCGTTACCCTCCTCAGCCTGTTGATGGGGTGGCTGACGCTGGCTGCCGCTTTAAACTCTGTCGTGTTTCCCTCACAGATTGAAGGTTGGCCTGTCGTCATCACCGTATTGACCGTCGCCTACGCGGTGACGGCCGGAGCGACGACCATTGGCCTGTGGCGCATGCGATCCTGGAGCCTGACGACTTTCAGCAGCTGGGGCGTGGTGCTGCTGCTTCTGATGGCCGCCTTCCTGTTCTTCATAGATTTTTGGACGATTATCGGGATGCAGCCCCTTGTGGCAGGCCCCCACTTCGTCATATTCACCGTGACCATGGTGCTCGTCTATTGGCTGCTCCACCGCTACATCCGCCGGCATGTCGTCGGCTTGAGGTGAGACCGCTGGGGCGGGAGAGGCCTTACGTTGCAAAACCTTCACGCGCGGCGCGCCCTGCGCGTGCTAAGCTTATAGTCCTGATCCGCAAACAGCTGGACACCGCATGACCGAGCAGGGGCCGCAGCACCGCGATGAGACGACGCGGCCGCCAGCGGGCGGCGAGGCCGGCGGCGCTGCGCCGGATTTCGGCCGGCTGCTGCTCGCCGCTGCCGCGCTCTGGCTGCCTACGCTGGCCGTGCTGCTGGTGCTGCTGGCGGATGGACTGATCTCGCCTGGCGTCGCCGGGATCGCCGCCGTCGTGGTGCTGGGCCTGCTGGCCCTCATGCTGAACCAGCATTTCCGCCGGGTGCGGGCGCTGACTCGCTATCTGGGCCGGCTCCGCGCGGCGGGCGATGACCGCCCGCTGCCGGCGGCGCCTTCTGCCGGCGACCTGCTGTCGCCGGGTCTCAGCGATGCGATTGCCGAGACCGCGCGCGAGCAACGCGCCAGACGCCACGAGCTGGA
Organism: Pelagibius sp. 7325; assembly: GCF_037652055.1. Lineage (NCBI taxonomy): Bacteria > Pseudomonadati > Pseudomonadota > Alphaproteobacteria > Rhodospirillales > Rhodovibrionaceae > Pelagibius > Pelagibius sp. 7325. The sequence continues at coordinate 956,063 of NZ_JBBKAH010000002.1, read as the reverse complement.
AGACACCATGGCGATGAACGCCGCCGTGCTGGCCGGCCTGCCTGACCCGCTGATCCTGGTCGGCCAGAACCGCCGGGTGCTGCGCGTCAATCCGGCCGCGGAGGCGCTCTTGGGTCACGACCTGACGGGGCGCGAGCTGGCACTGGGTATCCGCAACCCGGCCCTCTTGGCCGCCGTGGACGCGGTACTTAAGGGCGGCGAGCAGGAAACCGTTGAGTTCGCCATCCCCGGCAAGGTCGAGCGCAACCTGGCCGCCCGGGTGCTGCGCCTGCCGGCCACCAAGCACGAGAGCGCCAGCGTCATGATCGCGCTCTACGATCTGACCGGCGTCAAGCAGAGCGAGCGCATGCGCGCTGACTTCGTCGCCAACGTCTCCCACGAACTGCGCACGCCGCTGACCAGCCTGATCGGCTTTATCGAGACCCTGCGCGGCCCGGCGCGCGAGGACAAGGAGGCGCAGGAGCGCTTCCTTAAAATCATGGAGGAGCAGTCGCACCGGATGTCGCGGCTGGTCGACGACCTGCTGTCGCTTTCGCGCATCGAGCTGCAGGAGCACACAGCCCCCAGCAGCCGCAGCGATCTCGGCCAGATCCTCGCCTCGGTCGCCTCGACCCTGGAGCTGGAGGCGGCGCGCCGCGGCATGCGCATCGAGATCGCCACTGAACCGCTGCCTCCGGTTATCGGCGACCGCGACGAGCTGACCCAGGTGTTCCAGAACCTCCTCGACAATGCCGTCAAGTACGGCGAGGACAACACCGTTATCCGCGTCGCCGCCCGTCCCCTGGCCAAGGGCGGGGCGGGCGAGCGGCGCCTCGGCCGCGCCGGCATCAAAGTCTCGGTCTTCAACGAGGGCGAGGGCATCGAGCGCGAGCACATCCCGCGGCTGACCGAGCGCTTCTACCGGGTCGACAGCCGGCGCTCGCGCCGCCTCGGCGGCACCGGCCTGGGCCTTGCCATCGTGAAGCACATCATCAATCGCCACCGCGGCGTGCTGGAGATCGAAAGCCGCCCCAACGAGGGTGCCACCTTCTCGGTCTACCTGCCTTCGGCAGTGGAAAAGGCGACCGCCCTGGCCACCCCCAAGGCGTCATAAGGAGGCCCCTGTGGCCGCCCAAATTGCGGCCAAGGCGGCGAGAAATCCTTCCCGGACCGGTTCCTCCCAAGAGGAAATCGGCGGAAATCCTAAGATTCGATGAAGTTCTCCCCGCCGAGCGGCGAGTGTCATTTAAGTGTAACACAACTGTAGTAATAGCATCGCCGAGACGCCCTAGTTTGGCCCCGCCGGCAAGGAGGCCGGCATTTGCATTGCAGCGTTCCCCGAAGGTCCGGACCCACCGGGCCGGGCCACCGTGAAAGGTGCGGCAGGGTGGGCAATGCACCAAGTTTCACCAATGGGCATTCAGCGGAGGTATTCCCCGTGATCAAGAACAAGCTCGCCGTGGCGGCCTTTACCGGCCTGGTCATGGCTGCGCCGACGATGGCCGAGGCGCGTGACCAGATTCGCATCGTCGGTTCTTCGACGGTGTTCCCCTACACCCAGGCGGTGTCGGAAGAGTACGCCAACAAGACCAGCTTCTCGGCGCCGGTCGTCGAGTCGACCGGCACCGGCGGCGGCATGAAGATTTTCTGCCAGGGCGTCGGCTCCGACCACCCGGACATGACCGGTGCTTCGCGCGCCATGAAGAAGTCCGAGTACGAGCTGTGCCAGGCCAACGGCGTGGACAACATCTCCGAGGCGCTGCTGGGCTATGACGGCCTCTCCATCGCTGTTTCTCGCAAGGGCGAGGTGATGGACATCAGCAAGGGGCAGCTGTATCTGGCTCTGGCCGCCGAGGTTCCGGTCGACGGCAAGGTCGTCGCCAACCCCTACAAGAACTGGAGCGAGATCGATTCTTCGCTGCCAAACGAGCCGATCCAGGTGTTCGGCCCGCCGCCGACCAGCGGCACGCGCGATGCCTTCGTCGAGCTGGTGATGGAAGAGGGCTGCGGTGAGTTCGAGGCCATCAAGTCGCTGGACGGCGACCGCCATAAGGAAGTCTGCAGCCGCATGCGCCAGGACGGCCCCTTCATCGAGGCCGGCGAGAACGACAACCTCATCGTGCAGCGCCTGAATGCCGACCCAAGCGCTTTCGGCATCTTCGGCTACTCGTTCCTGTACGAGAACCAGGACACGCTGCAGGCCGTGAAGGTGAACGGCGTGGCGCCGAACGAAGAGACCATCGCCAGCGGCGACTACGGTGTCTCGCGCCCGCTGTTCGTCTACGTCAAGAACGCCCATCGCGGCGTCATCCCCGGCCTCAACGAGTTCGTCGCCGAGTACATGAGCGAGGCGGCGTTGGGTCCGGACGGCTATCTCGCAGAGCGCGGCCTGGTCTCGCTCTCGGACGAGAAGCGTGCTGAGGTCCAGGACGCCGTCCTGAGCGGCAAGCACATGGGCCGCTTCATGGGTCAGTGACCCCAAGCCCTGGCAAGAGACCGCCGCCAAGCCACCGGCGGCGGTCTCCGCCACCCTCTGCGTGCCCGCGGGCGCGTTCTCTGAAATCGTATTTTCCCCGGTCGGCCCATGTTCCAACTTGTGATGCTGGTGCTTCTTGTTCTTGGCACCCTCGGCTACCTCATGGCCCGCAGCCGCGTCGTCGCGATGGCCGCTGCAAGCGGCGCGCACAGCCACTCCCTGCCGGGCTACCACGGAACTTTCGTCGCCCTCTGGGTGGGTCTGCCCGCTTTCTTCCTCGCGCTGATCTGGCTGCTGCTGCAGGACTCGGTGATCAACAACCTGGTTCTGGCAAGCCTGCCGGAGCGCCTGACCGAAGGTGCCGACGCGGCAAACCGATCGCTGCTGATCAGCGAGATCCGCAGCATCGCCGGCGGCCAGATCTTCGGTGAGCCCGATCCCGCGATCGTTGAAGCCGCCGAGCGCCTGCGGTCCTGGGCTGCCCTGGCCGGCTGGGCCATGGTCGCCAGTTGCGCCGCCCTCGGCCTGCTCGGGCTTGCGCTGACCCGCCGCCGCATCAACCCCGACTTCCGCGCGCGCCACGGGGTCGAGCACGTGCTCGACGGCCTGATGATCGCCTGCGCGGTGGTCGCGATCGTGACCACCCTCGGCATCGTCGTCTCCCTGCTTTTCGAGGCCTACCGCTTCTTCGATCGCATTCCCCTTACGGAATTCCTCTTCGGCCTGAACTGGGAACCGCAGATTGCCATCCGCGCGGACCAGGTCGCGGGGCACGGCGCGTTCGGCGCTGTCCCGGTTTTCCTCGGCACCCTGGTGGTCGCCTTGATCGCCATGACCGTCGCCATTCCCGTCGGCCTGTTCTCGGCCATCTATCTCGCGGAATATTCCGGTCCGCGCTTTCGTCAGGCCGTCAAGCCCGTGCTCGAGATTCTCGCTGGCATCCCGACGGTGGTTTATGGCTTCTTCGCGGTGCTCACGGTCGCACCGGCGATGCGTGCATTCGGCAGCGCCATCGGCCTGGACGTCGCCCCGAACAGTGCCCTGGCGGCCGGCGGCGTGATGGGAATCATGATCATTCCTTTCATTTCCTCGCTCTCCGATGACGCGCTGAACGCCGTGCCGCGCAGCCTGCGCGACGGCTCTTATGCCATGGGCGCGACGAAGGCGGAGACGATCAAGGAAGTGCTGCTGCCGGCCGCGCTGCCCGGCATTATGGGCGGCGTGCTGCTGGCCCTGAGCCGCGCCATCGGCGAGACCATGATCGTCGTCATGGCCGCCGGCCTGATCGCCAAGATGACGGTGAACCCCCTCGATTCCGTAACCACCGTGACGGTGCAGATCGTCACCCTGCTGATCGGCGATACCGAGTTCGACAATCCCAAGACTCTTGCGGCCTTCGCATTGGGTCTGGTGCTGTTCCTCGTGACCTTGTGCCTCAACGTCGTCGCCCTGCGGATCGTGCAGAAATATCGGGAGAAGTACGACTGATGGTCAGTACCAGCATGTCCGAGACGCACGACTGGCTTTCCGAGGACGCGCGCGGTCGCGTGCGGCGCCGTCACGCGGCCGACCGCCGCATGCAGATCTACGGCCTGGGAGCCATCGCCCTGGCAATCGGCCTGCTTGGGATCCTGCTGGGCTCCCTTATCCTGTCGGGCTACTCCGCCTTCGTGCAGACCAAAGTGCCGCTGCAGGTTTACGTCGACCCGGCCCAGGTGCCCGCCGACAACGTCGGTGGCGGCAACTATCGCAAGCTGGCGCGCGATGCCTTCGCCCAGCTTCTGCCCGGCGAGATGAACCGGACCGAACAGCGCGCCTATTTCGACATGCTCAGCGCCGGCGCGCCCTATCTGCTGCGCGACCGCGTGATGGACGATCCGTCGCTGATCGGGCAGACGATTTCGATCTCGGTGCCCGTCGCCGACCCCATCGATCAGTTTCATAAAGGCATCACCCCGCGCGACGTGCCCGAGGATCAGCGCCGCGTGAGTGATCTGCAGATCGGCTACTACGATCAGCTGGTTGCCCAGGGTTTCATTTCCGCGCCCTTCAACTGGGCCCTTTTCACTTCTGCCGACAGCCGCTTTCCCGAGCTGGCGGGCCTCTCCGGCGCCCTGGTCGGATCGTTCTACGCCTTGTTGGTCTGCTTCCTGATCAGCTTCCCGGTCGGCATCGCCGCGGCTATCTATCTTGAGGAGTTCGCGCGCAAGAACCGCTGGTCCGACTTGGTCGAGGTCAACATAAACAACCTGGCCGCGGTGCCCTCCGTCGTCTTCGGATTGCTCGGCCTGGCCGTCTTCCTCGGCTTCTTCGGCCTGCCGCGCTCGGCGCCGCTGGTCGGCGGCATGGTGCTGTCGCTGATGACCCTGCCGACCATCATCATCGCGACCCGTGCCGCCCTGAAGGCCGTGCCGCCGTCGATCCGCGAGGCGGCCTTCGGTATCGGCGCGTCCCGCCACCAGGTGGTTATGCACCACGTGCTGCCGCTGGCCATGCCCGGCATCCTGACCGGCACCATCATCGGCCTGGCCCAGGCGCTGGGCGAGACCGCGCCGCTGCTGCTGATCGGCATGAATGCCTTCATCACCTCGGAGCCCGGCGGCCTCACCGATCCGGCAACGGCCCTGCCGACGCAGATCTTCATCTGGGCCGACAGCCCCGAACGCGGCTTCGTGGCGCGCACCTCGGCGGCGATCCTGGTGCTGATCGGATTCCTGATTTTCATGAACGCCATCGCCATCTTCCTGCGCCAGAAGCTGGAGCGGAAATGGTAGCGCAAATAAAGATTCATCGAGGCGATACACCCAGCCAGCCGGCCGGACCGGCTGCCGCAACGCGCTGAGTGCGGAAAGGAACGCAAGACATGTCGGAAATCGAAGCCCTGGAGAGCCCCCGCCCGGACCTGGCCTATGCCGCACAGCAGGGACCCGGGGCCAAGGCTCCAAGCGCCGCACTTGCGCGCGTCATGGCGCGAGACGTGAACGTCTACTATGGCGACACTCATGCCCTCAAGGGCGTCGATATCGACATCTACAACAACGAGGTGGTCGCCTTCATCGGCCCCTCGGGCTGCGGCAAGTCGACCTTTTTGCGTTGCATCAATCGCATGAACGATGTCATCGAGGGCTGCCGCGTCGTCGGCGAGATCATGCTGGACAAGCAGGACATCTACGCACGCGACATCGACGTCGTGCAGTTGCGTGCCCGCGTCGGCATGGTCTTCCAGAAGCCAAATCCCTTTCCCAAATCGATCTACGACAACATCGCCTATGGCCCGCGAATTCACGGTCTTGGCGGAGGCAAGGACGTCCTTGACGAGATCGTCGAGAGTTCGCTGAAGCGCGCCGGTTTGTGGAAAGAAGTGAAGGACCGCCTCAAGGAACCGGGAACGGGACTTTCCGGCGGCCAGCAGCAGCGCCTCTGCATCGCCCGTGCCATCGCCGTCAATCCCGAAGTGATCCTGATGGATGAGCCCTGTTCCGCCCTCGATCCCATCGCGACCGCCAGGATCGAAGAGCTGATCGACGAGCTGCGGCAGAACTTCACCATCGTCATCGTCACCCACTCGATGCAGCAGGCCGCCCGCGTATCTCAGCGGACGGCCTTCTTCCACCTCGGTCATCTGGTCGAGTGGGGCGAGACGGAGCAGATCTTCACCACCCCGACCGACGAGCGCACCCAGGGATACATCACCGGCCGCTTCGGCTGAGTACGGAACCCGCGCGGCAAGACAGGTACCAGGAACGCCCTAAGGACGAACAGGCATGAACAGCGAACATATCGTCAAATCCTTCGACGAGGAACTGCAACGGCTGAACGCCGTGGTTCTGCGCATGGGCGGTGTCGCCGAAGCGCAACTGGCAGGAGCCATCGAGGCGCTGGTGCGCCGCGATACCGATCTGGCCCAAAAGATCGTCGCCGGCGACGAGGCCATCGACCAGATGGATCTGGAGCTGGATGAAAACGCGGTCCGCACCCTGGCGCTGCGCCAGCCCATGGCCAACGACCTGCGCGAAGTCATCTCCGCACTGAAGATCTCCAGCGATCTGGAGCGCATCGGCGACTATGCCAAGAACGTCGCCAAGCGCACCATCGCCCTGAACCAGCTGACACCGCACGAAGCCGCGCGCTCCATCCCGCGCATGGCCAAGCTGGTGCAGGCAATCATCAAGGACGTGCTGGACGCTTATGCCAATCACGACCCGAACCGCGCCATAGACGTGTGGCACCGCGACGAGGAAGTCGACGAGATGTACACGGCGCTGTTCCGCGAACTCCTGACCTACATGATGGAGGACCCGCGACACATTACGCCTTGCACGCACCTGCTGTTCATCGCCAAGAACATCGAGCGCATCGGCGACCATGCGACCAACATTGCAGAGACGACGCACTACCTTTCGACCGGCAAGCGCATCCATGGCGGCCGGCCCAAGGGCGATCTGTCGAGCTTCCAGGTGCTCAACCCGGAAGTTAACGGCAAGAAATAGGGGCTAAGTTAGAGTGGTAAGGCATAGGGAGAGGAAAGGGGCGTGAAACCTCTAGTTCTGATCGTCGAGGACCAGGAAGCCCTGGTCACGATGTTGCGCTACAATCTGGAAGGCGCCGGCTTTCGCGCCAACACCGCCGGCGACGGCGAGGAAGCCCTGGTGGCGGCGGCGGAGGAAGTGCCGGACCTCATTCTGCTCGACTGGATGCTGCCGCTGATGTCGGGTATCGAGGTCTGCCGCCAGCTGCGCAGCAAGGCCGAGACCAAACGCGTGCCGATCATCATGCTGACCGCACGCGGCGAGGAGACCGACAAGCTGCGCGGGCTGGACAGCGGCTGCGACGATTACATTACGAAGCCGTTCTCGCCTGCCGAGCTCATCGCACGCATCAATGCGGTGTTGCGCCGGAGCAAGCCGGAGCTCAGCAGCGAGATGCTGACTTTCGAAGACCTGGCGATGGACCTGGCGGCCCACCGCGTGCGCCGTAGCGGCCAGGATATCCACCTGGGGCCGACGGAATTTCGCCTGCTGCGCCACCTGATGCAGCATCCGGGGCGCGTATTCACCCGCGAGCAGTTGCTGGATTCCGTGTGGGGCCGCGACGTCTACGTAGAGCCGCGCACCGTCGACGTGCATATCCGCCGCCTGCGCAAGGCGCTGAACCAGGGTGGCGAGGATGACCTGATCCGCACCGTGCGCTCGGCGGGCTACTCGCTGGACCGCCCGGCGGCCTGACGCAGCACCATTAAGCGCCGCTGCCGTCGGCTGCGCGCAGCGGCCGGCGGACATGGACGATGCCGTCCTCGACGCCGGCACGCTCGAATCCCAGCTCGTCGCAGAGGGTCAGCATGCGCCGATTGTCGGCCAGTACGTCGCCCCAAATCTCGCCAACGCCGCGCCGCACGGCATAGTCCATGATGCGCTCCATGAGGGCGCGGCCGAGGCCACGGCCCTTGTCCTCCGAACGGATGGTGATGGCGAATTCGGCGCGCTGGTTATCCGGATCGGCAACCAGGCGCACGATGCCAAGGCCGCGGCGGTCCGTCCCCTCGGCAGGAAAGGCGGCCAGGGCCATTTCGCGGTTGTAGTCCAGCTGGGTAAGGCGCGCCGCCATGGTCGGGCTCATCTCGCGCATGTGGGAAAAGAACCGCATGCGCACGTCTTCCGGATCAAGACGCTTGAACCCTGAGCGCAGCCCCGGCGCGTCGTCGGGCCGGAGCGGGCGCACGAAGATTTTCTGGCCGTCGGGCAGCGTGAAGGTCTGCTCCAGCGACTTGGGATAGGGCCGGATCGCCAGGCGTTCGCTGCCGCTGGACTTGCCGGCCTGCACGGCGTCGAGCCGGATGCGTGCATCCAGCGCGATGACCCCCGCGCTGTCCGCCAGCAGGGGATTGATGTCGACCTCGCTCACCTCGGCAATGTCGATGACCAGTTGCGAGAGGCGGATGAGCGCATTGGCGATTTCGTTGAGCGCCGCAGGCGGCCGGTCGCGGTAACCCTGCAGCAACTTGTAGACCCGCGTCTGCTGCATCATCGCTTCGGCCAGCACCGGATCGAGCGGCGGCAGGGCGAGCGCCTTATCGTTGATGACCTCAACCGCCGTGCCGCCCTGGCCGAACAGCATCACCGGGCCGAATTGCGGATCGCTGACGACGCCGATAATCAGCTCTTCCGCCTGCGGACGGCGGCACATGGCCTGCACGGTGAAGCCCTGTAGGCGCGCATCGGGTGCCGCCTCGCTGACGCGCTTCAGCATCGCTTCGGCCGCGCGGACGACCGCCTCGGCGCCTTCCAGGTCCAGCATGACGCCGCCGATGTCGCTCTTGTGAGTGATGTCGCGCGACAGGATCTTGAGGGCCACCGGCCCACCGATGCGTGCCGCCGCCGCACCCGCCTCACTGGGGTCTGCCACCACCTCGGCCAAGAGGGTGGGGATACCGTAGGCGGCAAGCGCCTGCTTGGCCTCCGCCTCGTTGAGCCACTCACGGTCTTCCGCCAGGGCACCGGCGATGATCTTGCGCACCGCCGCCGTATCGGGCGCTGCCGTTTCCGGCACGGAGGGCGGCACCCGCATCAGCAGCGACTGGTTATGGCGGTAGCGGGCAAGGTGCATGAAGGCGCGCACCGCCTGCTCCGGCGTCGGATACTGCGGCAGGCCGGCGCGATCGATCAGCCGGCGCGCACCGGCAACCGCATAGTCGCCGACCCAGGCGGCGAAGACCGGGCGATGGCGGCTCTTCTTTTCATTCTCCTGGAAGGCGCCGATCACTGCCTGCGCCGCCTCCGCGGGATCGGCGACGGCGACGGGGCAGTGCATGGCGAGCACGGCATCCGTGTTGGGATCGCCCAACAGCGCCTCCATCGCCGCCTTGTAACGCGAACCCGGTGCGTCGCCGATGATGTCGACCGGGTTGCCGCGGCTCCAGGTCTTCGGCAGGTTGGCGTCCAGCGCAGCGAGGGTCTGCGGTGCCAGGTCGGCCAGCTTGCCGCCCTCGTCGATCAGCGCATCGGTCGCCAGCACGCCGAGCCCGCCGCCATTGGTGAGGATGGCGAGGCGCGCGCCGCCGGCTTCGTCGCCACCGCCGGCCGCGGTACTGTTGGCCGTGGCGTAGTTGGAAAGCGTCTCCGCCGCATCGAACAGCTCCTCCAGCGAATAGACGCGCAGCATGCCGGCGCGCGCGAAGACCGCGTCGTAGACCGCATCGGCGCCCGCCAGCGCACCGGTGTGGGAGGCCGCGGCCTTGGCGCCCTCGGCATGGCGGCCGCCCTTGATGACGATGACCGGTTTGTTGCGCGCGGCGATGCGGGCCGCCGACATGAACTTGCGGGCATGGGCGACGGACTCGACGTAGAGCAGGATGGCGCGCGTTTCCGCGTCCATCGCCAGGTAGTCGAGTAAGTCGCCGAAATCGACGTCGGCCTTGTCGCCCAGGGAGACGATCTTCGAAAAGCCGATGTTGCGCGGTGCCGCCCAGTCCAGCATCGCCGTCACCATGGCGCCCGATTGCGTCACGAAGGCGAGGTCGCCCGGCGGCGGCGCGACGTGGGCGAAGCTGGCGTTGATGCCGAGCTTCGGCACCATCATGCCCAGGCAATTTGGCCCGACGATGCGCAGCAGGTGCGGCTTGGCGGCGTCCAGCAGTTGCTGCTTCAGGCCGGCGCCGCCGTCGTCACCATCTTTCCGGGCGCCGCCCTCGCCGAAGCCAGCGGTGATGACGACCGCCGCGCGGGTGCCGCGGGCGCCGAATTCGGCGATCAGCTGCGGCACGCTCTCGGGCGGCGTGGCGATGACGGCGAGGTCCGGCGCAATCGGCAGCGCCGCGACCGAAGGATAGGCGAGCACGCCCTCCAGGCTCTCATGGCGCGGATGCACCGGCAGGATCGGGCCCTCGAAGCCGCCCTTGAAGAGGTTGCGCGCGAGCACGGCGCCCAGCGAGCCGTCGCGGCGGCTGCCACCGACCAAAGCGATGGAGCGCGGCTTGAAGAGGGCATCGAGGTTGCGGATCGTCACCGGCGGGTTACCCAGAAACTTGTTTGGAAACAAAGCATTGGAATGGCCTTACTGTATCACCTTCGGATGACGGGACGATGATCTGGATCAGCCTCCGGCATTTCGCGCCTTGGTTTAGCGCCGCAGTTCGCTGCGGTAGGCGGCCTCGGCCTCCGGCCCGAAGACCGAGAAAACGACCCGCTCGATGCCGTCGTCCTGCTGCAGGAAGTCGCGCACCGTCGCGACCGCGATCCCGGTCGCGCGGTCCAGGGGAAAGCCGTAGATGCCGGTGGAGATCGCCGGGAAGGCCAGCGATCGCGCGCCGATCTGCTTCGCGATCTTCAGCGCCGTCCGGTAGCAGGAGGCGAGCAGCGCCTCCTCGTTGCGGTCGCCGCCGTGCCACACGGGCCCGACGGTATGAATCACGTACTTCGCCTTCAGATCATAGCCGTCGGTATGCACCGATTGGCCGGTATCGCAGCCGCCGATCTTCGCGCAGGCCTCGCGCAGGTTCTTTCCCGCGGCGCGGTGGATGGCACCGCAGACTCCACCACCGGGCCTCAGCTGCGCGTTGGCCGCGTTGACGATGGCGTCGACATCCAGCTTGGTAATATCGCCGGGGAAAATTTCGATACGGGAATCAGGGTTGCCGCTCATGCACCGCCTCGCCAGACCGGGGGAGTGATCCTTCCTTCTGGCGTTGATGGTACATGAGGTAGAGCACCAGCAAAATCGCCGGAATGCCTAGGACCGATGCGTAGATGAAGAAGAAGACGTAGCCTTCGGCATCGACAATGGCGCCGGAGAAGCCGGCGACGAGCTTGCCGAACAACGTGAAGAGAGAGGAGAAAAGAGCGTACTGCGTCGCGGTGAAGTTTCGGTTCGTCAGGCTGGAAAGATAGGCGATGAAGGCCGTGCCTGCGATGCCCGCCGAAAGGTTATCCGCCGATATGGTCCAAGTAAGCAGCCAGATGTCTTTTCCATGAACCGCCATATAGGCAAAGAGAAGGTTCGTACTCGCCACCAGGATCGCGCCGAGCAGGAGAATTCTCATAATGCCGTAGCGGGCCACAAGAACACCGCCGATCAGAATGCCACCGATGCTGACGAAAAAGCCAAAGGTCTTGCTGACGTTGGCGATGTCGAAGTACGTGAATCCTAAATCGTCATAAAAGACATTCGCCATCACACCCATGGTGATGTCACTCAGCCGATAGACGGAAATGAATGCGAGGATGATCAGGGCGAACTTGCCGTTACGCTCGAAGAAGTCCTGAAACGGGCAAACCACGGCCCCATAGAACCAGCCCAAGAGGCGGCGCTGGCGCTCGGAAAGGTGCTGCCGGCCCGCCATGAATGCCATCACATGCTCTTTTTGCAGAATTGATCCCGCGGTTCGGCTCGATTCGGGTTCTTGCAAGACAAGAACCGTCGCGATGCCGACCAGCATCAGCCCCGCCATGACGACGTAAGAAACCTGCCAGGACCAGAGTCCCGCGAGATAGAGCGCGCCAGCACCGGCAGCGAGCAAGCCGATGCGATAGCCGAGCTGATAGGTCGCGGCCATTCCGCCCTGGAGATCGTCGGGCGCCGCTTCGATTCGGTAAGCGTCGAGCGCCACGTCCTGTGTCGCCGAAGAGAAGGCAACCCAAAGCGCCGCCAGAGCAGCCGCAACAACCCACACGCGGTCCGGCGAAACGACGTTTATGAAACCGGTGTCCGGCATCACGACACCGATCGCCTGCAGGTTTATAAGCGTTAGGACGATCAGCCCGATCATGATGCCCAGCTGCCCGGCCAGCATCCAACTGCGTCGCTTGCCGAGCAACCGCGTCAGCACTGGAATGGGCAGGTGGTCGATCACCGGGGCCCAAAGCACCTTGATAGAAAACGTGATCCCCACCCAGGCGAAGAAGCCCACCGTGGTTCGGCTCACGCCGGCGTCGCGCAGCCAGAGCGACAGGGTTGAGAACAGCAGCAGGAAAGGCAGGCCGGCGGAAAAGCCGAGGAACAGCATCCCCACGATACGAGGGTGCCGGTAGATTGCGAAAGCTTCCGCCCAGGATCGCCGGGCGGCCTTCACACCTTGACGCGTTGCCTCAGACGGCATCCTTCAGGCGGCTTTCCTTCTTGCGCGCGTGCGGATCCAGCAGGCGCTTGCGCAGGCGGATCGACTTCGGCGTCACCTCGACCAGCTCGTCGTCGGCGATGTAGGCCAGCGCCTGCTCCAGCGACATGACGCGCGGCGGGGTGAGGCGCACGGCCTCGTCCTTGCCGGAGGCGCGCATGTTGGTCAGCTGCTTGGCCTTCATCGGGTTGACCTCGAGGTCGTTGCCGCGGCTGTGCTCGCCGATCACCATGCCCTCGTAGACCGGCTTGCCGGGATCGATGAAGATCTCGCCGCGCTCCTCCAGGTTCCACAGCGCATAGGGCACCGCCTTGCCGGTGCCGTTGGAAATCAGCACGCCGTTGCGCCGGCCCTGGATCGGGCCCTTGTGGGGGCCATAGCTGTGGAACAGCCGGTGCATGATGCCGGTGCCACGGGTGTCGGTGAGGAACTCGCCGTGATAGCCGATGAGGCCGCGTGCCGGCGCCAGGAAGGTGACGCGGGTCTTGCCGCCGCCCGACGGCCGCATGTCGATCAGCTCGGCCTTGCGCAGGCCCATCTTCTCCACCACCACGCCGGAGTATTCCTCGTCGACGTCGACCTGGACCTCTTCGATCGGCTCCAGGCGCTGGCCCGTCTCCGGATCGGTGCGGTAGAGCACGCGCGGCCGCGAAATGGAAAGCTCGAAGCCCTCGCGGCGCATGGTCTCGATGAGCACGCCGAGCTGCAGCTCGCCGCGCCCCGCGACTTCGAAGGCGTCCTTGTCGGCCGTCTCGGTGATGCGGAAGGCGACGTTGCCCTCGGCCTCACGCATCAGGCGGTCACGGATCATGCGGGAGGTGACCTTGTCGCCCTCCTGGCCGGCCAGCGGCGAGTCGTTGACCGAGAACGTCATGGCGAGGGTCGGCGGATCGACCGGCTGCGATTCCAGCGGCGCCGGAAACTCGGTCGCGCAGATGGTGTCGGCGACGGTGGCCTCGGCGAGGCCGGCGATGGCGATGATGTCGCCGGCGGCGGCCTCCTCGACCGGCTCGCGCTTCAGGCCGTGGAAGGTCATCATCTTGGTCAGGCGGCCGCCGGCGATCTGCTTGCCGTCGCGGCGCAGCACCTTCACCGGCATGTTGAGCTTCGCCGTGCCGCTGACGATGCGGCCGGTAAGGATGCGGCCGAGGAAATTGTCGGCCTCCAGGGTCGTCGCCAGCATGGCAAAGGGTGCGGCAGGATCGGCTTCCGGCGCCGGCACGTGCTTCACGATGAGGTTGAAGAGCTGGTGCAGATCCTTGCGCTCCTCGTCCAGATCGGCAACCGCCCAGCCCTGCTTGGCCGAAGCGAAGAGCGTCGGAAAATCGAGCTGCTTGTCGTTGGCGTCCAGCGCGACGAAGAGGTCGAAGACCTGGTCATGCACCCAGTGCGCGCGGGCATCGGGCTTGTCGGCCTTATTGACCACGACGATGGGCCTGAGGCCGCGGGCCAGCGCCTTGGCGGTGACGAACTTGGTCTGCGGCATCGGGCCTTCGGCGGCATCGACCAGCAGCAGCACGCCGTCGACCATGGAGAGGATACGCTCCACCTCGCCGCCGAAATCGGCGTGGCCCGGCGTGTCGACGATGTTGATCTTGGTGTCGCCCCAGGTCACCGCGGTGCACTTGGCGAGGATGGTGATGCCGCGCTCGCGCTCCAGGTCGTTGGAGTCCATCGCGCGCTCGGTCACCTGCTGGTTTGCGCGGTAGGTACCGGACTGCTTCAGCAGTTCGTCGACGAGGGTCGTCTTGCCGTGGTCGACGTGGGCGATGATCGCGATATTGCGGATCTTGTTGGCCTGAACCGTCATGGTGTCTTGTGGCTTTCGAATAGAGGAGGCGGCGTTTAAAGCCGGTGTTGTCAGGCCCGCTGGGCCTTGGCCGTGTCGAGCTGCGCGGCGGTCAGGGCCGCCAGGCCCTGTTCCGGGCGCGCGCCCACATGAGAGATCACCTCGCCGGCGGCGATGGCGCCGATGCGCCCGCTGTCGTAGAGGCTGTAACCGTTGGTAAAACCGTAGAGGAAGCCGGCGGCGAAGAGGTCGCCGGCACCGGTTGTGTCGACCACCTGCTTGACCGGCACGGCGTCGACCACGTGGACTTCCTCGCCGGCGACGATGACCGCGCCTTTTTCGCTGCGGGTGAGCGCGGCGACATCGCAGTGCGCGCGCACCGCCTGCAGGGCGGCGTCGAAGTCGGCGGCGTCATAGAGGCTGCAAACCTCTTCCTCGTTGGCAAAGACGATGTCGACGTGCTTTTCCACGAAATCCTTCAGCTCGTCCTTGTAGCGGTTCACGAGGAAAGGGTCGGAGAGCGTCAGCGAGATCTTGCGTCCGGCGGCGTGGGCGATGCGCGCCGCCATGTGGAAGGCGGCCTTGGCCGGCGGCGAGTCCCAGAGGTAGCCCTCCATATAAGTGACAGCGGCGGCCTTCACCTGGTCCTCGATGACGTCGTCGGGGCCGAAGTCGACCGCGGCGCCGAGGAAGGTATTCATCGAGCGGTGGGCATCGGGCGTCACCAGGATCATCGAGCGGCCGGTGGCCGGTCCGGAGGCGGCGTGGGCCACGTCGAAGGCGACGCCGGCGGCGCGGATGTCGTGGGTGAAGATGGCACCCAGCTGGTCGTTGCGCACCTTGCCCAGAAAGGCGGCCTTGCCGCCCAGCGAGGCAACGCCGGTCGCGGTGTTGCCGGCCGAGCCGCCGGAAATCTCCGTCGCCGGCCCCATGGCGTCATAGAGGTGCAGGGCGCGCGCCTCGTCGATCAGCGTCATGCTGCCCTTGGGAATGCCGTGCGCTTGCAAAAAAGAGTCTTCCGCCTTGGCGAGAACATCCACCAGGGCATTGCCGATGCAGACGACATCGAGGGTATGAGCAGTCATGAAAGGCCGTGCGTTAAAAGGTTGGCGTCATAAAGGCTTGGCGTCACTAGGGTTTCCGTCTCAACAGCGTCGGGAAGCGGAAAGCCGTCGCGGTATGGGATCGCCTGCCGGCGGCGGGGGCCCTCTCCATTCGGCCCGCTCCGTCCATCCTGGCAGTCGTTCGCGATCCCATTAATCTGTGCGAACACCCTGGCGACGCGGCCTCTTTTAGCTGTGAAGCGGCGCCGCGGCAAGCCTGACGCACTTCGGCCGGCCCATCTTGTAGCGGGCCGCCAGTAGGGTTAAATAGCCCCATCATGTTAAAATCCCTATCACGCGCCTTCAGCCAGTCCTTCGATCCCGCCTTCCGCCGGGTCTTCAACCGATCCCTGCTGTTCTCCCTGGTCACCTTCATCGTCGTCTGGCTGGCCTCCTGGTTCGCCCTCGACTGGGCCGGGGAATGGCTGGTGGCCTGGGTCCGTGACTGGGTGGGCCAGGGCTTCTGGCTTGGCGTGATGGAGTGGCTGGTCGACATCGCCGCCCTCGGCGCCATCGCCATCGCCTCCTTTTTCCTGTTTCCCGCGGTCATGGTCTCGATCATGGCAATGCTGCTGGACGACATCGCCCAGGCGGTCGAGCGGCGCTATTACCCGGATCTGCCGCCGGCGCGCCCGCAGCCTCTGGCAGAAGCCATCTTCGGCAACCTCATCTTCGTCGCAGTAACGTTAATTCTTAATTTACTCGTGCTGCCGCTTTACTTGGTGCTGATCTGGATACCCCCGCTCAACCTGTTGCTGTTCTATCTGCTGAACGGCTACCTGCTGGGGCGGGAGTACTTCGAGATGGTGGCCGTCCGGCGCTTGGATCCGGCGGCGACCAAGCGTTTGCGGCGTGATTTCCGCGGGCGCGTGATCCTGGCGGGGGCCGTCATCACCTTCCTCCTGACCATCCCACTGGTCAATCTGGTCACCCCGATCATCGCGACCGCGTTCATGCTGCACGTCTTCGAGGATCTGCGTCGGCGCGCCGCCTAATTCTCTGGGGAGCCAACCTTATCGTAAGGGTTGCTTGCTAGACTGCCGGCCGGCCCCGGAGCACCTGCCGGGGCGCGACGACAACGATACCGGCGGTCAGTAAACCGGAAAGGACGAGGTTCCCATGTTTGGCAAGCGCAAAGGTCCCACCTCCCCCAGCGAGCCCAGTGCGCCGCAGCTGCCCGAAGCCGCATTTGGCGGCGCGACCGGCGCCGCAACGGCGGGGACGGGCACGCCCGCCAAACCGGCAGCCAGCGCCAATCCGGCCCCGGTTGCTCAAGGCTCGGGCCCCCAGAGTGGCGGCTCTGCCAAACCGCGCCGCGGCGAGGGCCGTCTGGCCCCCGCGGTCGAAGGCCGCAAGCTGGTGGTCGGCCGCGAGATCTGCCTGTCGGGCGAGATCAAGACCTGCGAGAAGCTGGTGGTCGAAGGCCAGGTCGAGGCCGACCTGCGCGACAGCCACAGCCTGGAAATCAGCGAGCCCGGCCGGTTCAAGGGCCATGCGACGGTCGAGGACTGTGAGATTAGCGGCACCTTCGAAGGCGAACTGATCGTGACCGGCCTGCTGGTCATCACCCCGACCGGCCGGGTCAGCGGCAAGATCCGCTATGCCGACATGGAGATCGCCCGCGGCGCCCGCCTGTCCGGCGACATTGACGCCCTGGACGAGGCGACCCTGCGCCGCCTGCGCGGCGACGGCCCGAAGCTGGCGCACGACAGCGCCACGGCCGGCCCGGGCGGCAAGAGCCGCATCGGCTGAGACACGAGGGAGGGGACCGCCGATGATTGGGGGCATCGCCATGGGACGCGTCCGTTCCGCCGCCATCCTGCTCTGTGTGGGACTGGCGCTGAGCGCCTGCCAGACCGGCCGGCCGGGCCAGCCCGTCATGGGACCGGCCGAAGCCAAGGCCGTCCCGCCAGCGGCCGCGGCAGCACCGGCACCGGTTCCCGAGTCCCAGGTGGCCGCCCTGCCGCCGGTCGACGACGATCCGAACCAACTGATGGGCCTGAACCGCGATGGCTTGGCGGCCATGCTGGGGGCGCCGGCCCTCGTCCGCCGCGAGGCCCCGGCAGAGATCTGGCAATACCTCGCTGAGGGCTGCGTCTTCGACGTGGTGCTCTACCAGAAGGGCGCGGACTATGCCGTGTCCTACCTGGAGGCGCGCGACGCCGCGGCCGCCGTGCAGGAACCGCGCCCCTGTCTGAACCAGCTGCTGCGCGCCCGCCAGGCCGCGCCGGTCAGCTAAGACTTCCGCACCGCGGCCTTCAGCGCCTTCACCGGCTTCTTCGCGCGTTTCTTCACAGCTTTCTTGGCTGGCTTTTTCGCGGCCTTCTTGGGCGGCAGCTCCAACGTCGTCTTGCCCTTGAAGGCACAGAGGTCGTTCACGATGCAGGCAAAGCAGTCCGGCTTGCGCGCCTTGCAGACGTAGCGCCCGTGCAGGATCAGCCAATGGTGAGCGTGCAGCCTGCGGTCCGCCGGCACCACTTTTTCCAGTTTCTCCTCTACCGCCAGGACCGTCTTGCCGGGGGCGAGGCCGGTACGGTTGGAAACCCGGAAGATGTGGGTGTCGACCGCGATGGTCGGCGCGCCGAAGGCTATATTCATCACCACGTTGGCGGTCTTGCGCCCGACGCCCGGCAGCTGTTCCAGCGCGTCGCGGTCGTCCGGCACGCCCCCGCCGTGGCGTTCGATCAGCAGGCGCGACAGGGCGATCACGTTCTTGGCCTTGGCGTTGAAGAGGCCGATGGTCTTGATGTGGCTCTTGAGGCCCGCCTCGCCGAGTTCCAGCATCTGCTGCGGCGTCGTGACCTGCTTGAAGAGCGCGCGCGTCGCCTTGTTCACACCGACGTCGGTCGCCTGGGCGGACAGCACCACCGCCACTAAAAGTGTGTAGGGATTGACGTATTCCAGCTCGCCCTTGGGCTCCGGCATGGCGGCGGCGAGACGGTCGAAGAAGGTGACGATGTCGGCTTTTTTCATTTTTCCCCGCTTCTCTCCTGAGCGGGCGAGTTTAGCCGGATCGGCTCCGAAGGGAAGCCACCCGGGCACGGCCCAACTTGCCCCATTTGAAGGCAGCGCCCCGTCCGCTTATATTGAATAGATTGTCCATTCCAGGAGATTGGCGAGCGTCAGCGATGAGCGCGATCTGCAAGCCGGCCCCCGTTTCGGAGGCGGCCAACCCCGACCAGGCGCTGTTCGACGCAGAACTGACGCCGCATCGCAGCCTGTCGCCGCGCGGCTTTCTCATCCTCATGACCAGCGTCTGCGCCATCAGCTTCGCCGGCGGCCTCGCCTTTTGGCTGTCCGGAGCCTGGCCCGTGATCGGTTTCCTGGGTGCCGACGTGCTGTTGATCTATCTCGCCTTCAAGATCAACTACCGCCGCGGCCGACTGGTCGAACGCCTGCACCTCACCCACGACAAGCTGACGGTCAGCCGCGTCTGGCCCGGCGGGCGCAGCGCCTCCTGGGAATTCCAGCCCACCTGGCTGCAGGTGATCTGCGATACGCCGGAGCGCAACCAGGGCACCGTGAATGCCGTAGCCGACAATCCGCTGATCCTACGCTCACACGGCCGCAACCTGGCGATCGGCAGCTTCCTGACCCAGCAGGAGCGCAGCGAGGTTGCCGCCGCCCTGCGCCAGGCCCTGGTCCGCGCCCAGCGGCCCTGCCGCCCGGCCTGAACCAAGACCTAGTCCGTCAGCCCCAGCACGTCGCGCATGGAGTACAGCCCGGCGGGCTTGCCGCGGCCCCAGACCGCCGCCTTCACCGCACCCTTGGCGAAAATTTCCCGGGTACCCGCCTTGTGGCTCAGCACCACCCGCTCGCCCTCGGTGGCGAAGATCACCGAGTGCTCGCCGGGCACGTCGCCACCGCGCAGGGTGGCGAAGCCGATCTCGCCGCGCGGGCGGGCGCCGACCTGGCCCTCGCGCGACTTGCGGGCAACGTCGGCGAGCTTCACGCCGCGCCCCTTGGCCGCGGCCTCGCCCAGCATGAGGGCGGTGCCGGAGGGGGCGTCCACCTTATGACGGTGGTGCATCTCGACGATCTCGATGTCGTAATCGGCGTCGAGCGCGCGGGCGACCTGCTCGGTGACCACCTGCAGCAGGTTGACGCCCAGACTCATGTTGGCGGCCTGCACCACCACAGTCTGGATCGCCGCCTTGTCGATGAAGACCTGATCCTGATCCGACAGGCCGGTAGTGCCGACCACGTAGACCACCTCGGCCTGCGCGGCCAACTCGGCATGGCGGCGGCTCGCCGCCGGCGTGGTGAAGTCGATCACCGCGTCGGCCTCGGCAAAGAGCGCGACGGGATCGTCGCCGACCGTGACGCCCAGCGTCTTCCCACCGATCAGCAGGCCGATGTCGCTGCCCACCGCCGCGCTGCCCGGCTGGTCGGTGCCGCCGGCGATGACACAGCCCTCGGCGGCATGGATGGCGGCCAGGTTCATGCGGCCCATGCGGCCGGCACAGCCGACCACGGCGATACGATACGGGGGGGTCATCTCTAGGGTCTCCGAACTGCTGGCCTCGTCTTCAGGAGGCCGGTTTAGCACGGCGGAGACGCCGCACAAAGGGGAGGGGAGTCTTGACGGGGGAGTCCCCCTCTGGCTTGCTCGGCTTTCGAGGAACCACCGAAGAGAGCGCCATGGCCCCGCCGCAGTTCGATAAGGACGGCTTCGTCCGGCTCTGGCCGACGACGATCCTGCGCCGCCTGCTGCCGGGCCACGACGTCGCCAACGCCGAGCTGCAGCGCCTGGTGCTGGAGATGGAAGCGGGAAAGACGGGGCAGGGCCGGCAGGACTTCACCACCGACTACCGCTCCGGCAACCTGCTGATCGTCGACAACCCGGCGATCGCCTGGCTGCGCGACTGCATCAACAGGACGGTCATCGACTACCTGAAGCACGCCGGCCTGACCTACCCGGTGAACTGGGGACTGCAGGGCTGGGCCAACGTGAACCGGCGCGGCGACTACCACGACCCGCACAACCATCCGCATGCCTACCTGAGCGGCACCTACTACGTCGCGGTGCCCAAGGCCGAGAAGGCGCCGGCGGAGAACCGCCCTGACCTGCGCCCCGGGGCAATCTCCTTCTACGACCCGCGGAGCCTCGCCAACATGACGGCAATCCGCGGCGATCCGCAGATCGAGGCCGAGTTCACCCACCGGCCCGTACCGGGCGACGTCCTCCTGTGGCCGGCCTTTCTCATGCACTTCGTGCACCCGAACCTCTCCGACGAGAAGCGCATCAGCATCTCCTTCAATGCGACGCTGAAGTGGTCGGACGACTACCTGCCGAGGCAACCGTGAGGCGTCTGCTCCCATGACAGCCATCATCCGCCGCGCCGAGCCCAGCGATGCGGAAGCCATCATCGCGCTCATCGACGCCCTGTCGGCCTTCGTCCAGGATCCGCCGACGCGCCTCACGGCAGATGACATCCGACGCGACGGCTTCGGCCCCGACGCCTGGTTCCAGTGCTTCCTCGCGGAGCACGACGGCAGGCCGGCCGGCTATGCCATCACCTATTTCGGTTTCAGCACTGACCACGGCGGGCGCGGCCTGCACTTGGCCGACCTCTATGTCGACGCGTCCCTGCGCGGCAGCGGCCTGGGCCGCGCCCTGATGGCCGCCGCCGCCCGCCACGGCCTCGAACGCGACGCCCTGTGGCTGGTGTGGGACGTCTGGGTCAAGAACCACACCGCCGAGGCCTTCTACAAAACGCTCGGTGCCACACGCTATGACGACGTCTTCGTCATGACGCTGAAGGGCAGCGCTCTGGAGGCCCTGGCAAATGAGCGGCCTCGGTGACGGCGCAAACCATCCTACTAACCTGCGCCGCCATGCTGTGCTTTGCGGCCAATTCGGTGCTCTGCCGGCTTGCCTTAGCACCCGATCTCATCGACCCGGCCAGCTTCACCAGCCTGCGCGCGCTGTCGGCGGCAGCCATGCTGGTCTTCGTGGTATGGCTGAGACGCCGCAGCCTGCCACGCCTTTCCGCCGCGAAGCCGCGCTCCATCGCCGCGCTCTTCGCCTACCTCGTGTTCTTCTCCTTCGCCTACGTGAAGCTCGGCGCGGGCACCGGCGCGTTGATCCTCTTCGGCGCCGTGCAACTCACCATGTTCGCCGTCGCATTGCGCGAGGGCGAGCATTTTCCGGCATTGTCATGGCTCGGGCTCACGCTCGCTGTCGCCGGGTTGGTCTACCTGGTGCTGCCGGGCATTTCCGCGCCCGATCCGGTGGGCGCCGTCATGATGGCAGTCTCCGGCGTCGCCTGGGGGCTCTTCTCCCTCTTCGCACGCGGCAGCGAGCAGCCGACCGAAGCCAATGCCGCCAACTTCATCGGCTGCGTACCGCCGGCACTGCTGGTCAGCGCCGTGACTTTGGGCGATTTTCACGGCACTACAGGCGGCGTCGCACTGGCGGTCGCATCCGGCGCCGTCACCTCGGGCCTCGGCTATGTCATCTGGTACATGGCGCTGCGCCACCTGCCGGCGGCCCGCGCGGCGACGGTGCAGCTCTCGGTGCCCGCCATCGCGGCGGCAGGCGGCGTTATCCTGCTGGCCGAGCCCTTGACCATCAGGCTGCTGGTCGCGTCGGCCGCCATGCTGGGCGGCATCGCCATCGTGCTGGCGCAGCGCAGCCGCAAGGCAGCGCGCTCCTGAGGGCGCGCCATCGCCGCCCAAATCTGCTAGGCTGTGGTCATGAAGCGCGTCTCGCCCGTCATCATGTGCCTGGCCTTGCTGGCCTTCATGCTTCAAATCCCGGTACCTGCGGCTGCCCAGGCCGAACCGCCGGAGGCTGCGCTGGCCGCGGTCTTCGAGGAGGCGCGCGCCCTCGCGCCGCTGGAAACGCTGATCGTTTCGCAGGATGGCGAGGTCGTGGTCGAGCAGGGCTTTCGCGGCCATGCGACGACACGGCCGACCAACATCAAATCGGTTTCGAAGACCATCATCTCGGCACTGGTCGGCATCGCCATCGAGAAGGGCGTTCTGAAAGGGTCGGAGGCGAAGATCGCGCCGCTGCTGCAAGACAAGCTGCCGCCCGACCCCGATCCGCGCATGCAAGACATCACCATCGGAAACCTGCTGTCGATGCAGGCCGGGCTCGCGCGCACCTCCGGCGCCAACTACGGCCGTTGGGTGGCGAGCCGCGACTGGGTACGGGCTGCCCTGGCGCAGCCCTTCGCCGACGATCCCGGCGGCGGGATGCTGTACTCGACCGGCAACAGCCACCTGCTGTCGGCGATCCTCACACGGGCAAGCGGGCGCTCGACGCTGGCGCTGGCGCGCGACTGGCTATCGCCCTTGGAGGATTTCGCCATCGCCGACTGGATGCGCGACCCCCAGGGCATCTACTTCGGCGGCAACCAGATGGCGATGACGCCGCGCGCGATGCTGGCCTTCGGTGAGCTATACCGCAACGGTGGCCGCGCCGGCGGCCAACAGGTCCTGTCGCCGGAATGGATCAAATCCTCGTGGCAGCCGCGTACGCAGTCGGTCTTCCACGACGACCTCTACGGCTACGGCTGGTTTCTGACGCAGATGTCGGGCGAACGCGTGGCCTATGCCTGGGGCTATGGCGGGCAGATGATCTACGTGGTGCCGACCCTGGAGTTGACCGTGGTCATGACCTCGAGCGAAGACCAGCCGTCGGCCCGCACCGGACATCGCGACGACCTGCACGCGCTGATGCGCAGCATCGTCGCCTCGATGAAAGCGGCTAGGGCCTGAGCCGCACGGCTCAGTCCGTCAGGTCTTCCCAGAATTCCTTCACGCGGGCGAAGAAACCGGAGGATTCGGGCGAGGTGTCGCGGCCTTCGCCGGCGGCCTCGAATTCCTTCAGCAGTTCCTTCTGGCGCTTGGTGAGGTTCACCGGCGTCTCGATGGAGACCTCGACGTACATGTCGCCGACCGCCTTGGAGCGCAGCACCGGCATGCCCTTGCCCTTCAGGCGGAACTGTTGGTTCGACTGAGTGCCGGCCGGCACGGTGATCTTGGCGCGGCCGCCGGAAATCGTCGGCACCTCGACCGCACCGCCCAGCGTCGCCGTGGTCATCGGCAGCGGCACGCGGCAGTAGATGTTGGCGCCATCGCGCTGGAACAGGCGGTGCGGCGCCACCGAGAGGAAGATGTAGAGGTCGCCCGCGGGCGCGCCGCGTAGCCCAGCTTCGCCCTCGCCGGCGAGACGGATGCGCGTGCCGTCCTCGACACCCTCAGGGATGTTCACCTGCAGCGACTTTTCCTTGTGCACCCGGCCGGCGCCCTCGCAGGCGCGGCAAGGCTTGTCGATCACCTGGCCGGCGCCGTGGCAGGCGGGGCAGGTGCGCTCGATGGTGAAGAAGCCTTGCTGCGCGCGCACACGGCCGCGGCCGTGGCAGGTCTGGCAGCTGACCGGTTGGGCCCCGCCTTCGGCGCCGCTGCCGTTGCACTCGCCGCAGCTCACGGTACTAGGCACGCGGATTTGCGCCGTCTTTCCGTGGAAGGCCTCTTCCAGGGTGATTTCCATGTTGTAGCGCAGGTCTGAGCCGCGGGCGCCGCCCTGGCCGCGCCGTCCGCCCATGAGGTCGCCGAACATCTCGTCAAAGATGTCGGCGAAGCCGCCGGCGGAGAAGCCTCCAAAACCGCCACCGAAGCCGCCGGGACCGGGGCCGGCACCGTTGGTGAAGGCGTCGTGTCCGAAGCGGTCGTAGGCCGCCCGCTTGTCGCCGTCCTTCAGCACCTCGTAGGCTTCGTTGATTTCCTTGAAGCGCGCCTCGGCCTCGGCATCGCCCGGATTGCGGTCCGGGTGATACTGCATGGCGAGCTTGCGGTATGCGGCCTTCAGCGCCGCCGCGTCGGCGTCCCGTTTGACGCCCAGTGTTTCGTAGTAGTCCTTCACGGCTTCGCCCGTTGCCCCCACGGCCCAGTCTGCCATGTATCAGTCAGTGAAATTGCGCAGGCGGAGAAAAGGATAAGGCCGGAGCGGGCGTCTGCGGCTCTTCGCAGCGGCTGCCAGCGTCCGGCCTTTCCTGTCATCGCTCCGCGCTCTTTAGGCCTGGTGACCCTTCTTGTCGTCGTCGACTTCCTCGAAGTCGGCGTCGACCACGCCCTCGTCACCGCCCTTGGCGGCGCCTCCGGCACCGGCCTCGCCGCCGCCATCGCCCCCAGCGGCCGCGCCGTCACCGGCGCCGTCCTGCTGGTAGAGCACCTGCCCGATCTTCATGGCAACTTCCTGCAGGGCCTGCATCTTGGCGTTGATCGCCTCGACGTCCTCGCCCTCGGCCGCCGTCTTCAGATCGGCGATGGCCGCCTCGGCCGCGGACTTGTCGGCGGCAGGTACCTTGTCGCCGGCCTCGGCCAGAGTCTTCTGCGTGGTGTGGATCAGCGATTCCGCGTGGTTCTTCGCCTCGACCAGGGCGCGGCGCGCCTTGTCCTTCTCGGCGTTGAGCTCGGCGTCCTTCACCATCTGCTCGATCTCGGCATCGCTGAGGCCACTGGAGGCCTGGATACGGATCGTCTGCTCCTTGCCGGTCGCCTTGTCCTTGGCGCCAACGTTGACGATGCCGTTGGCGTCGATGTCGAAGGTGACCTCGATCTGCGGCACGCCACGCGGGGCGGAGGGGATACCGACCAGGTCGAACTGACCCAGCAGCTTGTTGTCGGCCGCCATCTCGCGCTCACCCTGGAAGACCCGGATGGTCACCGCCTGCTGATTGTCCTCGGCGGTGGAGAACACCTGGCTCTTCTTGGTCGGGATGGTGGTGTTGCGCTCGATCAGCTTGGTCATCACACCGCCCAGCGTCTCAATGCCGAGTGACAGCGGCGTCACGTCCAGCAGCAGCACGTCCTTGACGTCGCCTTTCAGCACGCCGCCCTGGATGGCGGCGCCGATGGCGACCACTTCGTCCGGGTTCACACCGCGGTGCGGGTCCTTGCCGAAGAAGGACTTCACGGTCTCATAGACCTTCGGCATGCGGGTCATGCCGCCGACCATGATGATGTCGTGGATCTCGCCCGGCGAGACGCCGGCGTCCTTCAACGCTGCCTTGACCGGGCCCATGGTGCGCTGGATGAGGTCATCCACCAGGGCTTCCAGCTTGGCGCGGGTCAGCTTGATATTGAGGTGCTTCGGACCCGAGGCGTCCGCCGTGATGAACGGCAGGTTGATCTCGGTCTGGGTCGAAGACGACAGGGCGATCTTCGCCTTCTCGGCCTCTTCCTTCAGGCGCTGGAGGGCCAGCTTGTCCTGGCGCAGGTCGATGCCCTGCTCGTTTTTGAACTGGTCGGCCAGGTAATCGATGATACGCGCGTCGAAGTCCTCGCCACCCAGGAAGGTGTCGCCGTTGGTGGCCTTCACCTCAAAGACGCCGTCGCCGATCTCCAGCACCGACACGTCGAAGGTGCCGCCGCCCAGGTCGTAGACCACGATGGTGCCGGTTTGCTTCTTGTCGAGACCGTAGGCAAGCGCGGCCGCCGTCGGCTCGTTGATGATGCGCAGCACATCGAGGCCGGCGATCTTGCCGGCGTCCTTGGTTGCCTGACGCTGGGAATCGTTAAAGTAGGCCGGGACGGTGATCACCGCCTCGGTCACCTTCTCGCCCAGGAAACTCTCGGCCGTCTCCTTCATCTTCTGCAGGATGAAAGCGGAAATCTGGCTCGGGCTGTAATCCTTGCCCTGGGCCTCGACCCAAGCGTCGCTGTCGTGGTTGACGATCTTATAGGAAACCAGCCCCATGTCCTTCTTGGTCAGGGGATCGTCGAAGCGCCGCCCGATCAGGCGCTTGATGGCGAAAAGGGTGTTTTCCGGATTGGTCACCGCCTGGCGCTTGGCCGGCTGGCCGACGAGGCGCTCGTCGGAATCCGTAAAGGCGACCATCGAAGGCGTGGTGCGCGCGCCCTCGGCATTCTCGATAACCTTGGCGTCTTTGCCGTCCATGACCGCGACACAGGAATTCGTCGTGCCGAGATCGATACCAATAACCTTACTCATTTTAGCTCCTCACTTCGATCAGCAGACCCCTTGGGCGGCCCGGTCTGACGGCGCCACCCGGCGGATCCCCGCCAATGAGAGTTCATGACCATGGGTTCTGGGCTTATATAAGCAGCGTCCCGCCCGCTGCAAGTCGCAAAGCAGGCCGACCGGCGGGCGATAACAGGCCGAAAAATGCCGTTCCTGGCGCGCCGGAGCCATGCCGGAAGCGGCAAGCGAAACGAAAGCGGAACAGATGCCGGAGCCACAGCAAGAACGCGATCCCCGGAACGACCCCCTCTACCGTGCCATCCTCTGGGTTCTGGTGGCCAGCGTGCTGGCCGGCGCGGGGCTGACCCTGACCGGCGAGGCTCTGTTCGGCAGCCGCGCACTCGCCACCGTCGGCCTCGGCATGGCGGTCGTCTGCGGCGCGCTCTATTGGCTGCTGCGGCTGCGCGCCCGCCACGCCGCCAGACGGGAAGAGGAGCGGTAGGCACGTGGCCGCGCCGCCCGAAGGTTTTCGTTATCTGCCCGGACTGCTGGGCCCGGACGCCCAGGCGGCGCTGGTCGCCGCGCTGCGCTGCATCGCCGGCGAGGCGCCGCTCTACCGCCCGGCCATGCCCAAGAGCGGGCGGCCGTTCTCGGTGCGCATGACCAATGCCGGCAGCCACGGCTGGTACTCGGACAAGGAGACGGGCTACGGCTATATCGGGCGGCATCCCGGGACCGGGCAGCCCTGGCCGGCGATCCCGCCGGCGCTGCTGGCCCTGTGGCGGGAGGTTTCCGGCTACCCGGCCGATCCCGAATGTTGCCTGGTGAACGTCTACGCGCCGGAGGCCCGCATGGGCCTGCACCGCGACGAGGACGAGGACACCTTTGCCGCGCCGGTGGTCTCGCTGTCCCTGGGGGATTCCGCCGTCTTCCGCATCGGCGGGCCCACAAGGCGCGGGCCGACCACGTCGCTGAAGCTGCACTCCGGCGATGTCGTAGTGCTAGCCGGCACGGCGCGCCTCGCCTACCACGGCATCGACCGGATCCTCGGCGGCTCCAGCCGCTTGCTGCCGCCACACGAATGGGGCGGTGGCGGGCGCATCAACGTCACCCTGCGGCGGGTGACCCGCCCGCCCGAGGAAACCTCTTAAGCCTGGGTATCTACCGTGCCACCCGGCTTGGGCTCGCTGCCCGCCTTGGGGCCGCCTTTGGAGATGCCGACGCGGGCCGGGCGCAGCAGCCGGTCGTGCAGGCGGTAGCCGGGCTGAATCACCTGGACCACGGTGCCCACGGGCTTTTCCGGATCTTCCATCTCGAACATCGCCTCGTGCAGGTGCGGATCGAGCTTCTCGCCCAGCGGATTGATCGAGCGGATGTTGTGGCGTTCGAAGACCGACAACAGTTCCTTCTGGGTCATCTCGACACCGAGGCGCAGGTTGCCGAACTGCTCGTTCTCCGCCGCCAGATCCGCCGGCACGCTTTCCAGCGCACGCTGCAGGTTGTCGGCGACGGCCAAGAGGTCCTTCACCACCGCCGCAGCGGCATACTTCACACTGTCCTCGCGCTCACGCTGGGCGCGGCGGCGCACGTTCTCCGTCTCCGCCATGGCGCGCAGCAACTGGTCCTTCAGCGAGGCGACCTCGCCTTCCAGCAACGCGACCGGATCCTCGTCCGGCGAGATCGCGCCAGCATGCTTCATGTCGGAGAGATCGACCAGCGGCTCGTCGCCGAGGTCGACCGGGGAGTCGGTGGCCTCGTTCTCGTTCATCGCCGGGTCCTGCTTCTTTTCTTCAGCCATTGCGAAACGGCTACTCCTTTCAAACCTTGCTTAACTTCAAACATTTTGCTGCGTGAACCGTCGCCCGACCCAGTTACCCGACCCAGTTACCCGACAAGGCGGCCGATCAGCTTCGCGGTGTAGTCCACCATCGGAATGATGCGCGCGTAGTCGATGCGTGTCGGCCCGATGACGCCGATGGCGCCGACGACCTTTTGCTGGGAATTGCTGTAGGGCGCAATGATCATCGAACAGCCGGCGAGCCCGAAGAGCTCGTTCTCGGCGCCGATGAAGATCTGCACGCCCTCCGCCGCGCCGGTGAGGTCGAGCAGGCGGATGAGCGCGTCCTTGGTCTCCAGCAAGGTGAACAGCTGGCGGATCCGCTCCAGGTCCTCCAGCGCGTTCACGTCTTCCAGCAGCTGCGACTGGCCGCGCAGAATGAGCGCGCCGCCCTTGCCGCCATGGCTGCCGCCCCAGCTGGCGAGGCCACGCTCGATGACCCGCGAGGTGAGGGCGTCGAGCTCGGCGCGCTGCTGGTCCAGCTCCGTCAGGATGTCGGCGTGGGCTTCCTCCAGGGTGCGCCCGGTCAGGCGCGCGGAGAGGTAATTGCTGGCCTCCACCAGGGAGGAGGCGGGCAAGCCCGCCGGCACGTCGATGATGCGATTCTCGACCACGCCGGAGACGGTGATCAGCACCACCAGCGCGCGGCCCGGGCCGAGCGAGACGAACTCGATGTGCTTCAAGGGGTCGCCCAGCTTCGGCGCAACCACCAGGCCGGCGCAGCGCGAGAGCCCGGAGAGTGTCTCCGAGGCTTCTTCCAGGACCTCAGAGAGCGAGCGCCCGTCGGCGGCCATCTGGCTTTCGATCCGGGTGCGCTCCTCCTGGGTCAGGTTGCCGATCTCCAGCAGGCCGTCGACGAACAGCCGCAGGCCGAGATCGGTCGGCAGGCGCCCGGCCGAGGTGTGCGGCGCGAACAGCAGGCCGAGATCCTCCAGATCCGCCATCACGTTGCGGATGGTCGCCGGCGAGAGGCCAAGCCCAAGGGAGCGCGACAGCGTGCGCGAGCCGACCGGGGCGCCGGTTTCCACGTAGGCGTCCACGATATGCTTCAGGACGTCCCGCGAGCGGTCGTTAAGGCCGCGGATCGCGGAGGCTTTGGCAGCTATGTCGAGCGGTCTGGTCATCTCGTGTGCGATATTTCCTGTGTTCCGCGAATGTAGTGAGCCCCCCTCCTAGGGTCAACGTAAGGTCAAAGGAGGCGAAACGCGCCCGGAATCGCGCGAACTGGACGGAAGCGGCGCCATGGTCTAGCTTGCGCGCCGCCGGAGGGCCCCTTGACGCTTGTTGGGAGCATCCTTTCGAGCCATTTCCCTCCCCGTGCCCCAGTAAAGAGCCCAAAACAAAGGAAACTTCATGCGTCCTTCCGGCCGTGCCATCGACCAGCTGCGCGATATCGTGCTGGAAACCAACGTGAACAAGTACGCCGAAGGGTCCTGCCTGGCGCGCTTCGGCGACACCCACGTGCTGTGCACTGCGTCCATAGAGGAATCCATTCCCGGCTGGCTGCGCAATTCCGGCCGCGGCTGGATCACCGCCGAATACGGCATGCTGCCGCGTTCGACCGGAACGCGCACCGACCGCGAGGCGGCCCGCGGCAAGCAGAGCGGGCGCACCCAGGAGATCCAGCGCCTGATCGGCCGCTCGCTGCGCGCGGTCACCGACCTGAAAGGCTTCGGCGAGCGCCAGATCCGAGTCGACTGCGACGTCATCCAGGCGGACGGCGGCACCCGCACCGCCGCCATCACCGGCGGCTACGTGGCGCTGCACCTCGCTTTCCAGCACCTGAAGCAGATCGGCGTGCTTGAAAAGCTGCCCTTCACCGACCAGGTTGCCGCCGTCTCCTGCGGCATCTTCGGCGGCCAGGAGGTGCTGGACCTGGATTACGCTGAGGATTCCACGGCCCAGGCGGATGCCAACTTCGTGCTGACCGCCGGCGGCGGCGTCGTCGAGGTGCAGGGCACCGCCGAGGACGTGCCGTTCAGCCGCCAGCAGTTCGAGGAGCTGCTGAACCTGGCCGAGAAGGGCGTGAAGGAACTCTGCCGGCACCAGGCAAAAGCCCTGGGCCTGGCCTGATCGAGAAGGGTTTTCCCCGTGAGCGATACCCGCATCGAAGGTTTCCGGCCCGGCGATAAGCTGGTGCTGGCCACCCACAACAAGGGCAAGTACCGCGAAAATGCGGCCCTCTTGGCGCCCTACAGCCTGGAGGTTCTCTCCGCCGGCGATCTCGGCCTGCCGGAGCCGGAAGAGACCGGCGCGACCTTCGAGGAGAATGCCGTCCTGAAGGCGCGTGCTGCGTGCGAAGCAACCGGTCTGCCGGCCATCGCCGACGATTCCGGTCTCGCAGTGCCGGCGCTGAATGGCCAGCCCGGCATTTACACCGCGCGCTGGGCCGGTACCGACCGCAACTTCTTCGTGGCCATGAAGCGGGTCCACGACGAACTGGGCGACAATCCGGACCGTCGCGGCTTCTTTTGCTGCAACCTCTCGGTCGCCTGGCCGGACGGCCGCACCGTCTCCTTCGAGGGGCGCGTCGAAGGCACTTTGGTCTGGCCGATCCGCGGTGAGCGCGGCTTCGGCTTCGACCCAATGTTCCAGCCCAGGGGCTACGGGGTCACCTTCGGCGAGATGGAGCCGGAGAAGAAGGAGGCCATGAGCCACCGCGCCGTCGCCTTCGCCCAGCTGGCCGGGGCCCTTCTGCGGAAGCCCTGAGAGCATGGACGCCGCGCCATGAATGCCCGCACCGAAGCAGGGTTCGGCGTCTACCTGCATTGGCCGTTCTGCAAGTCGAAGTGCCCCTACTGCGACTTCAACAGCCACGTGCGCGAGAGCGTCGACCAGGAGCGCTGGCGCCGCGCCCTACTAAGCGACCTGGAGCACGCGCGCGAAAAGAGCGGTCCGCGCGCGGTCACCTCGGTCTTCTTCGGTGGCGGCACGCCTTCGCTCATGCCGCCCGAAACAGTCGCCGCGGCGATCGAGACCATCGACGCCCTCTGGGGTCTCGCCCCCGGCACCGAGGTGACGCTGGAGGCCAACCCGACCTCGGCGGAGGCCGAACGCTTCGGCGGTTTCGCCCGCGCCGGGGTAAACCGCCTTTCCATCGGGGTACAGGCCCTCGACGATGCAGCGTTGAAGTTCCTCGGTCGCCAGCACTCGGCGGCGGAGGCGTTGCGGGCGCTGGATCTCGCCCGCGCGGCTTTCCCGCGGCTCTCCTTCGACCTCATCTACGCGCGACCCGGCCAGAGCGCCACGGCGTGGCGGACCGAACTGGCCGAAGCGCTCGCCCTCGGCCCGGAGCACATTGCGCTCTACCAGCTCACCATCGAGGAGGGCACGGTGTTCTACGGCGCCTGGCGGCGCAGCGAACTGGTGCTGCCGGAGGAGGATGCGGCGGCCGTGCTCTACGAGACGACCGCGGCACAGCTGGCAGCCGCCGGACTGCCGGCTTACGAGATCTCCAACCACGCACGCCCCGGCGGTGAATGCCGCCACAATCTCACCTACTGGCGCTACGGCGACTACGCCGGCATCGGACCCGGCGCCCACGGCCGCCTGACCTTCGGCGGCGAAAAGCACGCGACGCGCCAGCACCGCGCACCGGAAGCCTGGCTCGATCTCGTCGAGCGGCAGGGTCACGGCTGGCGCCAGGACGACGTGATCGCGCCGGAACAGCGCCTCGCCGAGATGGTGATGATGGGCCTCAGGCTGTCCGACGGCATTTCGCGCGCGGCCTTCGAGGCCGAACTGGGCGCGGCGCCGGAGGCCCTGCTGCCGTCGGAACGCCTGCAACGGCTGGCGGCGGAAGGCTACCTGGTGCTGGACGAAGCCGGCCTCAGCGCGACGCCCGAAGGGCGCCAGCGCCTCGACGCCGTGCTCGGCTACCTGCTGGCCTAGTTGATTGCGGTGGGAAAAGACGCCGGCGCCGGATCGCGCTCGACGAAGCCGCTGCGGCGCAATTCCAGGACCGCGAGGCCGCGCTGCACTTGGCCCGACGGCAGGAAACGGAAGATCCCGTCGATGCCGGCGAAGCCCAGGGACTGGGTGATCGCGTCCGGCGTATAGGGGATGAAGGCGCCTTCGGATTCCACGCGGCGCTCCAGCACCGCGGCCAGCGCCACAGCGTCGTAGGCCAGCGAGGCGACCCGCGGCGGCGTGTCGCCGAAGCTCTGCTCGTAGCGCTCGCGGAAGGTTTTCCACAGCGCCGGCGGCGGCGCCGGGAACCAGCCGCCCTGCAGGGTTGGTTCGCTCAAGAGGTTGGGATCCTCCCACAGGGCGGTGCCGAGAAAGCGAACCTCCGCCGGATCGACGTCGTAGTAGGCGAGTAGCGGCGCCACCGACAGCAGCTGCTGGCCGCTGGACGGCAGCAGGATGGCATCGAACGGCAGGTCGCCCATGGTCTCGACGCCTTGCAGGCGGGCCAGGGCGCGCTGCGCCGCTTCGTCCGTACGGCCCTCGAGGTCGCGGCGCTGCGCTTCCGCTTCGCTGCGGCGGCGGTTGAAGTCGGCCAGCACCTGAACCTCGGCGGAGACGTCGGTCGCCTGCGGATCGAACATCACCACGCGGCTGAGTTCGGCGGCATTGCGCAAAATGGCGTCCTGCATGGCCTGGACGACCACGGTGCCGTAAGCGTTCTCCGGGGCCAGCACGGCAAAGCGCCGGTGACCCTGCGAAACGGCGTAGTCGATCACCCGATCGACCTGGGTGCGCGGCGTCACGCCCATGACGAAGGTGAGCGGCCCCGCCATGGCGTTATTGTTCGAAAAAGTGATCATCGGCACCTCGGCGGCGTCGACGATGGGCTTCACCGCTTCGGCTGAGGTGGCGAACAGCGGGCCCAGAATGAGAGTGGCGTCTTCGGCGAGCACCGCCTCGGCCGCTGCCGCCGCGCCTTCCGGTGTGCCAAGGGTGTCGCGCACCAGCAGGGTGAAGCGCTCGCCCCCGAGATCGAAGAGCGCGAGCTCCGCCGCGTGCAGCAGCGCCTGGCCGACGTCGGCGCGCGCACCGCTCAGAGGCAGCAGCAGGCCGACCTTCACCGTCGGCGGTCCGGACAGCGGTTCCGCGAACTGCTGCAGCGGCTCGGTCAGGATGTCGTAGGTCTCCTCCGGCGCCGGCTCGGCAACAGGCGGTTGCGCCTGCGGCTCCGGCGTGGGTACGCTGGGCGCGGCGCAAGCGGCCAGCGTGAGGGCCAGCCCTGCCACAAGCAAAGACCGCCACCCCATGAACACAGCTATTGAGTCGAAGCCTCGGCGCGGCCCTGATGTCAGCAAAATCAAAGAATCATCCATCCGTCACGGAGAGCGCTGAGCCTAGCGAGGCAGCGGTGCGAAGTAAACTGTCCCGGGTGGGGCGGGGTTCCGCGGAAGCGGGGCGGAAAAGCGGCGCGGAATCTCGGCTTGCCGCCGGTTTTTACCTGGTGGCGACGCCGATCGGCAACCTGGGCGACATCAGCCGGCGGGCGCTGGATGTGCTGCGCCGGGCCGACCGCATCGCCTGCGAGGATACCCGCGTCACCCGCAAGCTGCTGAGCGCCGAAGGCATCGCCACGCCGACCACCGCCTACCACGACCATTCGGGCCCGCGCGAACGCGGCCGCCTGATCGACGCGGTGGCAGCGGGCGCGGCCATCGCCGTGGTCTCCGACGCCGGCACCCCGCTGGTCTCCGACCCCGGGTTCAAGCTGGTGCGCGAGGCCATCGAGGCGGATCTGCCGGTGACCGCCTTGCCAGGCCCCTCGGCGCCGCTGGTCGCCCTGCTGCTGTCCGGCCTACCCAGCGACCGCTTCTTTTTCGGCGGTTTTCTCCCGCCCAAAAGCGCCGCACGGCGCCAGGCCTTGCAGGGTCTTGCCGGGCTGGACGCCAGCCTGATCTTCTTCGAGGGCGCCTCGCGGGTCGCTGCCAGCCTGTCCGACATGGCCGCGGTGCTGGGTCCGCGCGAGGCGGCGGTGGCGCGCGAGCTGACCAAGCTGCACGAGGAGCTGCGCCGTGGCAGCCTGGCGGATCTCGCCGCTCACTACGAAGCCGCCGGCCCACCGCGGGGCGAGATTGTCATCGTTGTCGGCCCGCCGGCAGTGCAGCAAGCGGGCGAGGGTTTCGACCTCGATGCGGCGCTCACCCAGGCGCTGCAGCACGCCAGCCTGCGCGATGCTGCCGCGACGGTCGCGACGGCCAGCGGCCTGCCGCGCCGCCGGGTCTATGCCCGCGCCCTTGAGCTCGCCAAAGAAGGGGAGCCGGCGAAAGACTGCGGGGCGGAAGAATGACCACCGCGACGCGCCGCCGGGCCTATACGCGCGGGCGCCGCGCCGAGCGCCTGGCCGCCTGGTGGCTGCGCCTCACCGGCTACCGCATTCTGGCCCAGGACTTCCGCAGCCCTGTCGGCGAGATCGACCTGGTCGCCCGGCGAGGCGGCATCCTGGCCATTGTCGAGGTGAAGCACCGCAGCCGCCTGGACAGCGCCGGCGAGGCGGTGACCCCGCGCCAGCAGCGCCGCATCCGCCGCGCCGCTGAACTTTACATCCAGCGCCATCCGGAGCTGGCTGGCCTGCAGCCGCGCTTCGACGCCCTGCTGCTGGTGCCGCGCCACCTGCCGCACCACCTGAAAGACGCCTGGAACGCCGACACGGTCATGCCTTAATAGGAGAACAGGATGCCCGACTCGAGAAACCGCCGCGTCCCTGCTCTCGACTTTTGAGCCGTCGAATTTTGGACCAATGCCTTTGAGGATCCCGAGTTAAATGCCGTTCCGACCTGCCTTACTTCCCGCGTTCGTTCCCGCTCTCATCCTCGCTGCCGGCTTTGCCATCCTGGCCGCTGGCTGCAGCCCGATCGGCGCCGCGGCCGGCGTGGGCGCCGTCGGCGCGACGGCGGCACAGAGCGAAAAGGGCTTCCGCCGCAGCGTAGCCGACACAGAAATCCGCATCGCCATCAACGACCTGTGGTTCAAGGCCGACGAGGAGATGTTCCGCAAGGTGAACCTGCAGGTGCAGGAGGGCCGCGTGCTGCTGACCGGCAACGTGCGCCTACCCGAGCAGCGCGTCGAAGCGGTCCGACTGGCTTGGCAGGCCCCCGGCGTGCGCGAGGTGATCAACGAGATCGAGGTGAACGATACCTCGGGCCTGACCGACCTGGCGCGTGACACCTGGATCAGCACCCAGCTGAAGACCGACCTGCTGTTCGACCAGGATGTTTCTTCGATCGACTACTCCATCGAAACGGTCAACCAGGTGATCTACCTTATGGGCGTGGCGCGCTCGCAGGCGGAACTGGACCGGGTGATCGGTCACGCCAAGGACATTTCCTACGTGCGCCGCGTGGTCAATTACGTGCTGTTGAAAGACGACCCCCGGCGGACGTCGTAGGGGTGAACGCGGGCATCATGAGCGCGGGAAATCAGGCAGGAGGCATCGGATGAGCTGGTCGAGCGCCAGCAACCGTCCGGCGGTGGAAGGCCGCCTCAGGCGTATCGGCGCGCAGGACGACGCGGAGATCGACATCGCCGAGGCGGCGCTGCTGCTGGCCGCGCTGGACCGCCCGCAGCTGAGCCTGGAGCGCTATCAGCATCATCTCTCGCTGTTGAGCCGCGACATCGCCGACATGGGGGAAAAGAACGGAGCCGCTGACTCGCTGGAAGCGCGCGTCAGGGTGCTCAACGCCGTCCTGGTGGAGCGCTACGGCTATCAGGGGGACCGCGAAAGCTATGACGACCTGGCCAACGCCAACCTGATGCGGGTCATCGACCGCCGCCGTGGCCTGCCCGTGGCACTCGGCATCCTCTATCTGCATGGCGCGCGCGCCCAGGGCTGGCAGATCTGCGGCCTTAACTTCCCGGGACACTTCCTGCTGCGCCTCGATCTCGGCAGCCGGCGCGCCATCATCGATCCCTTCAATGGTGGTGCGTTGCGCGACGCCGCGGCCCTGCGCGGACTCTTGAAGACCATGGCAGGGGACGCGGCGGAGCTGCGGCCCGAACATACCGATACGGTCGGCTGCCGCGACGTGCTGTTGCGCCTGCAGAACAACATCAAGCTGCGCCACGTCCGCGCGGAGCACTCCGGCGCGGCACTGGAAGTGGTGGAGTCCATGCTGATGATTGCGCCAGAGCGGGCCGGACTTTGGCGCGAGGCCGGCATCCTGCATTCACACCTCGACAACATGCGTGCGGCGATCATCGCCTTCGAGCACTACCTGGAGCTCAGCCCCGCCGGCGAGCCCGGCCGGCGCGACATCGCCGCGCTGCTGCAGCAACTGCGCACGCAGCTCAACTAGACACCCAACGACTAAAGCAGGAAGACACCCATGAGCCTGGCCGTCGCCATCCAGATGGACCCGATCGAGGCCATCGACATCCAAGGGGACAGCACCTTCGTCCTGGCCCTGGAGGCGCAGCGCCGCGGCCACGGCCTGTTCCACTACCTGCCGCAGCATCTAAGCCTGAAGGATGGCCGCGTCTACGCGCAGATGCGCCCGCTGGAAGTGCGCAGGGAGAAGGGCAACCACTTCACGCTGGGCACGCCGCAGTCGGTCGACCTCGCCACCGCAGACGTGGTGCTGATGCGCCAGGACCCGCCCTTCGACATGTCCTATATCACCGCCACGCACCTCCTGGAGCACGTGCATCCGGAAACCCTAGTGGTGAACGACCCGGTGCACGTGCGCAACGCCCCGGAAAAATTGTTCGTTACCCATTTCGCCGAGCTGATGCCGCCGACCCTCATCACCAGCGACAAGCGTGAGGTCGAGGCCTTCCGGGCCGAACACCGCGACATCATCGTGAAGCCGCTGTTCGGCAACGGCGGCGCCGGTGTGTTCCACCTGGGCCCCGACGACGAGAACCTGAACGCTCTCCTGGAACTCTTCACCGGCCTCTACCGCGAGCCGATCATCGTGCAGCGCTATCTGCCCGAAGTGCGCCAGGGCGACAAACGCATCATCCTGATCGACGGGCGGCCCGCCGGCGCCATCAACCGCGTACCGGCCAAGGGCGAGGCACGCTCCAACATGCACGCCGGCGGCAAGGCAGTGAAGTCGCAGCTGACGCCGCGCGAGCAGGAGATCTGCGAGGCCATCGGCCCGGCGCTGAAGGAACGCGGCCTGATCTTCGTCGGCATCGACGTCATCGGCGACTACATGACGGAGATCAACGTCACCTCGCCGACCGGCCTGCAGGAGATCAACCGCTTCGACGACACCTGTCTCGAAGCGGAGATCTGGGACGCCATCGAGGAACGCTACGGCGCCCGCCACACCGCACCCAGCGTGTAACAGCCGGGCCCAATCGGCGTCGCGGGTGGGGCTGTTCCGGCCGCCCTACTTCTTGCCGCGCTACTTCTTGCCGCTGTCGTTGCCTTCGCCGTTCATGCCGTGAAGCGCCGCCTTGGTGCAGGCCTCCACCGGCTTCCAGCAGGACTGCTGGATGCGCGCCATCATGCGGATGAGCTTCGAGGTCTCCTCGGCGTACTGCTGGGCGGCGCGCTGGGCGAAGCTGCACTGCTTTTCGAACAGCTCCTCCGGCGAGGTTGCCTTGGCGAAATCCTCGGCGGTTTCGATGTCCTGGCGCAGGCGTTCACCGGCGAAGGTCATCATCTCCTGGCTCACCTCGGCCATGCCGGCGAACATCGCCTCGCCCGCGCTCATGACCGCGGTGACGTTCTCACCGTTCTTGCCGACCAGCGTCTCGTAGGCGGTGTCGCGGTAGCGCTCGGCGATGAGGCTGCCCGCAGACGCTTCGGGCGCAGAGGCGGCCTCTGTCTTCGTCTTGGTGGCCGTTTTTGCGGCGGTGGCTTTCTTCTCGGATGCGGTTTCGGTACGGGCGGTTGCCATGACTTTCGAGTCTCCCACGTCCATAGGGTTGCGGCGCAAAGGATTCCGACCGGCCGGCGCCTTGGCGCCGGTCCTCAAATCCCCCGATACACGATCTTCAAGGCTGATCCCTGAACCGTCTGCCGCCGCCCGGACCGACCTTGCAACCCCTACGGGGCTGGGTGGATTTCCGGGCTCCCCGGCGGCTGGTTTCCAGCAGAGGCTAACATAGCAAAGAGGCTGTTAACCATAATTGATCCATGACAGTTGGCGGACAGGTAGGCGCTTTTTTCTGGGGCCCGCTTGCCGCCGCGAAGCGGCAGGATCGAATCCCTTTGGCCTGCCGCCGCCATCTAACTAAGATTGATCGTGCCAGCCGCAAACTCCGACGAAACCAAGAGGCCCACGCCCTATCCATGACCGCCCGTATCGCCACAGTCGCCTTTGCCGGGGTCGAGGTGCTCGACATCGACGTGCAGGTGCAGATGGGCAACGGCCTGCCCGCCTTCACCGTGGTCGGCCTGCCCGACAAGGCGGTGGCCGAGAGTCGCGAGCGCGTCCGTGCGGCGCTGACCGCCCTGGGTCTCGCGCTGCCGCCCAAGCGCATTACCGTGAACCTCGCCCCCGCCGACCTGCAGAAGGAAGGCAGCCACTTCGACCTGCCCATTGCGCTCGGGCTCTTGATCGCCATGGGCGTGCTGCCGGGCGACGAGCTGGCCGGCTACACGGCGCTCGGCGAGCTGTCGCTCGATGCGCGTATCTCTTCGGTGGCCGGGGTGCTGCCGGCGGCGATCCATGCGCTGACCCGCGAGCGCGGTCTCATCTGCCCGGCGGCGCAAGGCGGCGAGGCGGCCTGGGCCGAGGGACTGGAGGTGCTGGCGCCCTCCAACCTGCTGGCGCTGGTGAACCACTTCAAGGGCAGCCAGGTGCTGACCCCGCCGAAGCCGGCGCTGGAAGATGTGGCCGAAGGCGGCCTGGATCTGAAGGACATCAAGGGACAGGAGAGCGCCAAGCGCGCCCTGGAAGTTGCGGCGGCCGGCGGCCACAA
Organism: Pelagibius sp. 7325; assembly: GCF_037652055.1. Taxonomy (NCBI): domain Bacteria; kingdom Pseudomonadati; phylum Pseudomonadota; class Alphaproteobacteria; order Rhodospirillales; family Rhodovibrionaceae; genus Pelagibius; species Pelagibius sp. 7325. Next base: position 916,996 of record NZ_JBBKAH010000002.1, on the reverse strand, counting down.
CCTGCTGATGGCCGGCCCGCCCGGCGCCGGCAAGTCGATGCTGGCCCAGCGCCTGCCCGGCATCCTGCCGCCGCTCAGCCCGGCCGAGGCACTCGGCATTATGTAGCAAACGCACCAAGGCTAGACGCGGCGCGGAAGTTCGCGCCATGATTGGTGTATGCAGCGGGAATACTGGCGAAGAGTTGCGAAGACGGCATGGACCAAGTCGCTCGCTTGCCTTGGATTCGAGTCCAAGGGCCGGGTGGTGACTGCCTTCCTCACATTTCTGGCGGTTGTCGCCGTTCTCCTTTTTTGGGGCTCTCAGGACGCAGCGGGGGATGCCGCCCTTGAAAGGGGCGCATTATGGGCGCTGACACTTCTAGCCTTTCCGTTTGTCTATATCTGGCAGTTTCTAAGGGCGCCCGCTGAACTGGATGATCTTTCGCAGCGCCAGGGTGGGGCTTTGGTAGATCAACTCAATAAGGTTCAGGGAGAGTTGGAGGCTAAGAGGGATCGCCGCACCAGCGCATTGTTGCTCAGCCTCTTGCTGGAGCGCGGCAATGAGTATCTGGCTCAAAGGATCACCGAAGATCAGTACGATGCGTGGCAAAAAAATGTGCGCATGTGGGAAATTCGGACGGTAAGAGTTTTAGCTCACTTCTTCTCCCATCAAGACGCCACAGTATTCAAACACGCAGTGTACATGGCAACTAACAACTTTATATTTAGTATCAATGAACAACATAACGATAAGCTAAGGCAGATAGTTGTGCGTTTAGAGGTGTTGCGTGGAATACTTTCGCAACACAGGGAGAACTGGGCTACAATTACTAAGGAGGAAAGGAAGCTGGCTCTGCGGTTGTTAGAGTCTATCGAGGTGCAAAGTGTCGCATCCGATGGATGACAAGCAGGCCAGCATGAAAGCTGCCGAGAACTTCCCCCGCGACAGCTTGTTTCGGATATTAACCTCTTTCTCGGAAACTCCGATTTCCGCCAGCCGGTCCACAAGCTGGCTGTAGGTAACCCCTTTCCGTTTTAGCTCTGCTTTCAATAGGTTAGCCGCGCGGGCCTCCCAGTCTGTGCGCTCTGTCATAGTATCGCCTTTGATAAAAAAAGTATCTTAGACGATACATATGCCCTTGAACGGGATACGTCAACGTACCATATACGATGCATAGGCATCGGAGATAGTACGTTGACCCAGCATTTCCTTCTTTCTGCAAAGGCCCGGACCCTCTCGCTGGCGAAGGTGTTCCGCCTCAGCGACGACCAGGCTTTCGAGATCTTCAAGGAAATCCGCTGGTCCGATACCGAGGGCGAGCCGGTCTGCCCGCGCTGTGGCTGCTTTGCCGTCTACACCTACAAGGCCCGCCGTATCTTCAAGTGCCAGGGCTGCGGCGCTCAGTTCTCGGTTACGACCGACACCATTTTCGCCAGCCGGAAGATGGCGATCCGCGACATTCTGGCCGCTATCGCGATCTTCGCGAACGGCGCCAAGGGCTACAGCGCCTTGCAGCTGAGCCGCGATCTGGATTGCCAGTACAAGACGGCTTTCGTCCTGGCTCACAAGCTGCGCGAGGCCCTGGGTGCCGAGAACCGCACCCGCACGGTCCGCGGTGAAGTCGAGATTGATGGCGCCTACTTCGGCGGCTACGTGAAGCCTGAGAACCGCAAGGAAGATCGCAAGGACCTGCGCTTGAAGGCCAACCGGTCAGGCAAGCGCCGCTGTGTCGTGGTGATGCGCGAGCGCGGCGGTAAGACCCTGCCTTTCGTGTTCCAGGCCGAGGCAGATAGCCTGCCGACCATCCGTGAGCGGGTCGAGCCGGGCAGCACCATCTATGCTGACGAGGCGAGTGCCTGGGATGGCCTGCACGCCCGTTACGAGGCCCACCGCGTCAACCACAGCGTCGCCTTCATGGACGATGGCGCCTGCACCAATCAGGCCGAAAGCTTCTTCTCCCGCCTGCGCCGCGCCGAAATCGGCACCCACCACCACATTTCCGGTCAGTACCTCAGCGCCTACGCCAACGAAATGGCGTGGCGCGAGGACAGCCGCCGGGAGAGCAACGGCAGCCAGTTCCTGCTGATCGTGGCGGCTTCCTTGGCCCATCCGGTCAGCCGCCAGTGGAAAGGGTATTGGCAGCGAGCCAACTAACCGCCTATGACTCTTGACTCTTTTGATGAATCTCTGTAGTTTCCAGCCTGGATAGCACAACGGCGCGTCCCGGAATGGACCCGGAACACGCCGTTGCTCTGCCCCCTTGTGGAAGGGGGGTGTGCGGGGACAACGGCCCCGCTCCGCCGGCTGGCTACCGGATACTCAGCTCGGGAGAATTGCGCTCTCCCTTGCTCTCGACAGACGACGAAGAGCCACCTTCACCGCCTTGGTGTTCAGATTCGCCCGGCTCTTCAGAGTCGGGCGTTTCATTTGATTTCTTGGGCTTAGGCCGCCTGTAGGTCGAATCATCCTTCTCAAGCTGCCCCTTCTTCCACATCCGCCAAGCGATGGGGCCGACGTTGGCAAGCTCGACTTCTGGCCACCACTTTCGAGAGATGAACGACACCATCTCGCTTGGGGTTTGGCCCTCTTCCCCCAACATATCAGCAGTATCAATAGCTTGTAGAATCATCTCGGGAATAGTTGGCGTCCCGGGCGGCTTCGACTTGTACGGGATAGCGGCGCCCTTGGCAGAAGAACCAACTGATTGTGGTTTTTCAGCCTTCGGCATCGAAATAGGAGAATCCGCGAGGCGAAGAAGAACGCGCTCAGCGATGGCAAGTTCGCCATCTTCCTCTTTCAGAGACTCAATCCGAGCCGTGGCGTCGGCGATTTCTCGCGCAATCTGGTTGCGGCGGACCTTGATCTGGTGCAGTTCTGACATGCCCGGATGATGCCATGCCGTGCCATTAATTTCAACCCCTGCCATGCGTGAGATTCCCGCTGCGTTCACGGGATAACATGGCAGAGGGCTATTGACTCTAACGGCGGAGAGTCTTAGCTTGGCCCTACGGTGAGTTGGCTGAGTGGCTGATAGCAGCGGTCTCCAAAACCGTACGACAGTAGCATGTCGCGGGGGTTCGAATCCCTCACTCACCGCCACCAAACGTGTTTCCGCTGCGGGGTATGCTACCTTGGCCCCGCAGCTTCTTATTGATTTCCTAACGCGTATACGCCATATTTTTGAGGTCCGGAGAGGCAATGCTACCGGCCTTAACGCCGTGCCTCATGAGGATAGAGGGGCTTCCCCTCTCCCGGCGAAAGCCGGGTGGCGGTGAGTAACACCAAAAAGGGCTGCGCCATTCTTTGGCGTGGCCCTTTGTTTTTAGGGCTACCGCGTCAGCCGCCACAGCTTGTACTGCCCCGGCCCGCTTTCGGCCTCCACCAACCCATTGCCCTGCTGACCCCTAAGGGCGACGCCTACCCGCTTGGTCATAAGGCGCAGCAGCTTCTGATCGTTGCGATCCAGGGCGCGGGTTACCAGCATCTCCACGGCGATATCCCGCGTGGTCATGGGCTCCGCTGCCTGCCGCAGGATGCTCAGGACAAGGCGGCTCATCTCGCCCCTGTGCGCCCAATCCGAGGGCGGGCGGAACGCCTTGGGCTTGATCGTCTCAAGCTCTAGCGAGGGATCGAATTGCAGAAGGGTGGCGTCCAGGGCTTCCAGATCGGCCACCAGTTGGCGCAGGCGGGCGTAGGTGTTCTCTATCTCGCCAGCCAGCCATGCGCGGCGCTTGGTCAGGCCAAGCTTCACATAATCAGTCATGCCGGGAGAGTAGCGAAAGCGGACTCCGAGAGGCAGATACGGCTAGGTGCGTTTGCTACCTAATGCCGGAGGCACTGGAAGTCTCGATGATTCATTCCGTGGCCGGATCGCTGACCGGAGGCCGGCTCTTGCGCCGGCGGCCCTTTCGCGATCCGCATCACTCGGCCTCGCTGCCCGCGCTGGCGGGCGGCGGCCTGCGCGCCAAGCCCGGCGAGATCTCCCTCGCGCACCTGGGCGTCCTCTTCCTCGATGAACTGCCGGAGTTCCAGCGCGGCGCCCTGGAGGCCCTGCGCCAGCCGATGGAAACCGGGCGCGTTTCGGTCGCCCGCGCCAACGCCCACGTCACCTATCCGGCACGCGTGCAGCTCATCGCCGCCATGAACCCCTGCCGCTGCGGCTACCTGGACGACCCCGGCCGTGCCTGCAACCGCGCGCCGCGCTGCGCCGCCGACTACCAGGCGAAGATCTCCGGCCCGCTCTTCGACCGCATCGACCTGCATGTGGACGTCCCGGCGGTGAGCGCCGCCGACCTCTCGCTGCCTCCGCCGGCGGAGGATTCCGCCCAGGTCGCCGCGCGTGTCGCCGCGGCGCGCGCCCGCCAGACCGCGCGCTTTGCCAGGCTGCCGCAAGACGCGCGCCCGCGCACCAACGCCGAGGCCGACGGCCAGCTGCTGGAGGAGATCGCCGCGCCCGACGCGCAAGGCCGCCAACTGCTGACCCAGGCGACCGACGCCCTGAAGCTCTCCGCCCGCGGCTACCACCGCGTCCTCCGCGTCGCCCGCACCCTGGCCGACCTGGACGGTGCCGAGGCCGTTCGCCGCCAGCACGTCGCCGAGGCGCTCACTTATCGTCGGACGCTGCCGGCGCGGTGAGGCTTGTTGCCGCCGCCCAGGTTCCGCGCTAAAGCCAGCTACATGACCACGCTCTCCGATCCCGCCGAGATCACCATCCAGCTGGTTCCCCTCGACGATACCTTCGCGCTGCGCAAGGCGGTGCTGCGGCCGTGGCTAACGCCAGAGGAGGCGCGGGCGAGTTGGGAAGGCTTCGAGGAGCATTTCCATGTCGGCGCGCTGAAGGGCGGCCAGATTGTGAGCACCGCCGGCTTCGTCATCGAGCCGCACCCGGACTACGGCGACGCCTTCGGGTCGGTGCAGTGGCATCTGCGCGGCATGGCGAGCGACCCTTCGCTGCAGGGCAAGGGCCTGGGCGGACAGGTACTGGCCTTCGGCGTCGCCGAGTTGGCGCGGCGGCTGGCGGCAAAGAGACAGGCCTCGGCCGCCCTGTGGTGCAGCGGCCGCACGGTGGCCCAGAGTTTCTATGAACGCCACGGCTTTACGCCCATCGGCGATCTCTACGAGACGCCGGGCACCGGGCCGCACTACGTGTTCTGGCGGCGGGTCGACGCGGCTTAGCCCCCTCAAAGCCCGTCGAGAAAGGCCTTCAGGTGGCGGTTGAAGGCTTCCGGCTGTTCCAGGTTCGGCAGGTGGGCGGTGCCGGGGATGACGCTGCCCATGGCCTGGGGCATCGCCTGCACCAAATGGACGCAGCGCTGCTGGATGTGCGGGAAGTCGGCATCGCCCCAGACCACCTGGGCCGGCATCTTGAGGTCGGCGAGCCGCGCATAGGCGGCCGGGAAGGCGGCGGGGTTGGTCTCGCGCCCCGGATCTTCGGCATAGAGCGCGGTGCCGTTCATCGCCAGGAAGAGCTCGCGCACGGCGCCGCCGACGCGGCCTTCCTCGCTGGCCGGGCCGTCGAGCCACATCCAGGCTTCCAGGAGATTGAGGCGCTCGAGATCCTCGTCCTCCTCGGCCTCCTCCATCAGCTCCAAGAGAGCCTCGACCGCCGGCGGAAAATCTTCCGGCGAGGGTGCGCCGGTCACCGCCGGGGCGGCGAGGAACAGCGCCTTCACCCGCTGCGGATAGGTGAGCGCGAAGTCGATGGCGATGCGCCCGCCCTGAGAGCAGCCGACCAGCACGGCGGCGTCGATGCCGCGCTGGTCCATCACCGCGGCCAGGTCGTCGATGTGGGAGAAGGTCTCGGCCTGCCCGTTGGTCCCGCCGAAGCCGCGGCGATCGTAGGCCAGGGCGCGGTGACGCGGTGCCACAGCGGCGAGTTGGGCCTGCCACATGCGGCGGTCGGCGACGCCGGCGTGCAGGAAGATGACCGGCGGGCGCAGCGGATCGTCGGCGCCGGCCTCGCTCCCGGCCAGCCGTGCCTGGCCGCTGGTCACGGTGAAGTCCTGCTGCATGGGGGAGGTCCTTTCAGGCGGGGTCGGCGATCACTCCCCGACTGTAAGCGCCTGCAGCAGCCCTGGAAAGTGGTGCGGCAGTGCGCGCTCGCCCAGCGCCGTGAGCGCCGCCTTGCGCGAGGCCCGCTCGCGACGCAGCCACTTTTCCTTTAGCAGGTGCTGAGCGAGCGCAGCCCCCAAGGCGCCACCCAGATGCGGGCGCCGTTCGCTCCAATCGAGACAGCAGCGCGCGAAGTGGCGCCGCTCGCCCTCGGCCGCCGTCACGTCGATGCCGAGCCCCTCCAGGAAGGCGCGCCCCTTGGGGCCGACCAGGAAGTCGCCCTCGGACCGGCGCATAAGGCGCCGCTTCAGCAGGGAGTCGGTGAGCGCGACGCCGAGCCGCCCCGCGAGGTGGTCGTAGCAGAAGCGCGCGCTGCGCAGGTCACCGACGCGGCGCAGCTGCGCCGAGCGACGCTCCGGCACCCGCGTGTTCGGTGCCAGGTGGCTGAGCGGCTCCAACGCCTCGGCCACCGCTGGCCCGGAAAGGCGGTAGTAGCGGTGGCGACCCTGCTTCTCCACGGCGATGAGGCCGGCGTCGGTCAGCTTGGCGAGATGGCTGCTGGCGGTCTGCGGCGTCACGCCGGCGACGAAGGCCAGCTCGCTCGCCGTCTGCGCGCGGCCGTCCATCAGCGCCGCCATCATGTTGGCCCGCGCGGGCACACCGATCAACGAGCCCACAAGGGCGAAGGAAGGGTCTACGTTCATATTTCGATCATAGGCGCAGCGTGGCTGCGGCGGCAAGTTGCTACGGACATATTTCGATGGCGAGCGAAGTTTGGCGAAACTATCGTTCCGCACCCTGCCACTTCACCGCTGTCATCCCGGCACTTGTTGCCGGCATCCATTGGCGTCACCGCGTGATGATCGATTGATGAAAGAACACCAAGGCCGACGATACGGCGAGGGCATTGGGTCCCCGCGTCAAGCCGCCGGACGACGGCAGAGATTACCCCTGCGGCTTGATCATGCGTCCCAGAGGCTGGCCGCCGAAGAGATGGAGGTGGAAGTGCGGCACTTCCTGGTGGGCGTGGCTGCCGGTGTTGGCGAGGATGCGGTAGCCGTCGCCGTTGAGGCCCAGGTCCTTGGCGATCCTACCGGCGGCGCGGAAGAAGCCGGTGATCTCCGCTTCGCTCGCCTGCTCCGAGAAATCGGCGAAGGAGACGTAGGCGCCCTTCGGGATAACCAGCACGTGGACCTTGGTCTGCGGCTGTATGTCGTAGAAAGCGAGGACGTGGTCGTCCTCGTAGACCTTGCTGCAGGGAATCTCGCCGCGCAGGATCTTCGCGAAGACGTTGCTGTCGTCGTAGGCCATGGCGTTGCTCCCCTTGCTGGTTTGGCCGCTAGTCTTGCTTGCGCGAGGCCTTTTCGGCAATGCCGGAAATGCCCTTACGGCCTTCCAGCGCGGCCCAGACCTCAGCCGGCTTCACGCCGCTGGCGGCCCATAGCACCAGCAGGTGGTAGAGCAGGTCGGCGGACTCGCCGACCACGCCCTCCTTGCGCCCCTGTGCGCCCTCGATCACCGTCTCGACCGCTTCCTCGCCGACCTTCTGGCAGATCTTGTCGATCCCGCGGCTGAACAGGCGCGCGGTGTGCGAGCTTTCCGGATCGGCGCCGCGGCGGCTTTCGATCACTGCGTAGAGGGTATCGAGAAGCGAACCGTTGAGGGTGTCCTTGGACATGGCGGTCTTCTGCTTTCCTTGCGAGGCGTGCTAGTTCACCGGCCGCACCGGCAGACCGTGGGCAGCGAGGCAAGCCTTGGCCTCGGCGATGGAATAGGTACCGAAGTGAAAGATCGAGGCGGCCAGGACGGCGGAGGCATGGCCCTCGGTGACGCCCTCGGCCAGGTGCTCAAGGGTGCCGACGCCGCCCGAGGCGATGACCGGCACCGGCACCGCGTCGGAAACCGCGCGGGTGAGCGGGAGGTTGTAGCCTTCCTTGGTACCGTCGCGGTCCATGGAGGTCAGCAGGATCTCGCCGGCGCCGAGATCGCACATGCGCCGTGACCATTCCACCGCGTCGATGCCGGTGGCTTTACGCCCGCCGTGGGTGAATATCTCGAACTTCTCGGGGCCCACCGATTTCGCATCGACCGCCACGACGATGCACTGGCTGCCGAACTTCTCCGCCGCCTCGCGCACGAAGTCCGGGTTATGGACGGCGGCGGTGTTGATGGAGACCTTGTCGGCCCCGGCCAACAACAGCTGGCGGATGTCGTCGATGGTCCGCACGCCGCCGCCGACGGTCAGCGGCATGAAGCAGTGCTCGGCCGTGCGCGTGACGACGTCCAGCAGGATGCCGCGGTTCTCGTGGCTGGCGGTGATGTCGAGGAAGCAGAGCTCGTCGGCGCCGGCGGCGTCGTAGACCTGGGCCTGCTCCACCGGGTCGCCGGCGTCGACCAGGTCGACGAAGTTCACGCCCTTCACCACGCGGCCGTCCTTCACGTCCAGGCAGGGGATGACGCGCACGGTGAGCATCTAGGCGGCCCCTTCCGTCTCGCCGGCCAGCAGCGCCAGCGCCGCCGTGGGGTCTATACGCCCGTCGTAGAGCGCGCGGCCGGAGATGACGCCCTCGATGCCGACCTCGGCGATGGCCTTGAAGGCCGCGAGATCGTCCAATGAGGCGACGCCGCCCGAGGCGATGACCGGCGTCTCGATCGCCTCGGCCAGCGCGCGGGTCGCTGCCACGTTGGCGCCCTGCAGGGCGCCGTCGCGGTCGATATCGGTGTAGACGATGGCGGCGGCGCCGGCGTCCTCGAAGCGGCGCGCCAGGTCGAGGGCGTCGATCTCGCTGACCTCCGCCCAGCCTTCGGTCGCGACCTTGCCGCCGCGCGCGTCGATGCCCAGCACCACGCGGCCGGGGAAGGCGCGGCAGGCCTCGCGCACCAAGGCCGGGTTCTTCACCGCAACGGTGCCGAGGATGACGCGCCTGAGGCCGAGGTCCAGCCAGCGCTCGATGGTCTCCATGTCGCGGATGCCGCCGCCCAACTGCGCCGGGATGTCGACGGCCGCCAGGATCGCCTCAACGGCGGGTGCGTTCACCGGGCGCCCCTCGAAGGCACCATTGAGGTCGACCAGGTGCAGCCAGCGGAAGCCGGCCTCGGCAAAGCTCACAGCCTGGGCCGCCGGGTCGTCGTTGAACACCGTGGCGCTGTCCATCTCGCCACGCAGCAGGCGAACGGCCTGGCCGTCCTTCAGGTCGATGGCGGGAAACAGGATCATTTCGGGCCCGCCCCCTGAGGTCCGGTGTCCTGCGGCAGGGCGCCGTTGCCGTGCAGGTCCTTGTAGTAGAAATAGCCGGTGACCCAGGCGTCGTCGACCCAGGCATAGTGCGGGTGGGTGCCCCAGCGCACGAAGCCGGCCTCTTCCACCACCTCGATGGCACGGGCCTGGGTCTCGCGGACGTCGAGGTTCAGGACCCGCAGGCCGTTGTCCCGCGCCGCCTCCTCGACCCGGGCGACCAGGGCCGGCGCCAGGCCGTGGCCGCGCGCCCAAGGCGCCACGAAGAAGGTCGTCAGGGTGCCGGTCAGGCTCTGCGCCTCATTGTTGCGCGGCGGACGGACGAGCTGGGCCGAGCCGGCGATGGTGCCGTCCAGCCGGCCGACGAAGAGTTCGCGCTCCGGCACCAGCAGCACGCCCTGCCAATAAGCCTCCATGGTCTGGCGCGGCGGCGGGTTCAGCCAGCCGAAACCGCCGCCGTGCAGGATCGCCGCCTCCGCCGCGTCACAGAGGTCGTGCAGGTCCGGGCCACGGAACCCGGTCAGTCGGTCCATCGAGATGGTTGCGCTGGTATCGCTCTCGGTCATGGACGCCACCTCAGGAAGTTCGCGAGCAGCCGGAGCCCGACGGATTGGCTCTTTTCCGGATGGAACTGGGTTCCGGCCAGGTTGTCGCGGCCGACCATCGCCGTCACCGGCCCGCCGTAGTCGACGGTGGCCAGTAGCTGCGCCGGGTCAGCCGGGCGGAGGTGATAGCTGTGCACGAAGTAGACATAGGGGGTCTCTCCGAAGCCTGCTACCAGAGGATGATTGCTGTCACGCAGGGCAAGCGCATTCCAGCCCATATGCGGCACTTTCAGCGCCTCTCCCGTCGCAGGGCGCTCAGGGTTCAACGCCACAACGTCACCGGGGATCCATCCGAAACCCTCGGTCGTGCCGTGTTCCAGTCCGCGGGCGGCCATCAGCTGCATGCCGACGCAGATGCCGAGGAAAGGGCGGCCGGCGCCGATCACCGTTTCCTCCAGCGCCTGCATCATGCCGTCGATGGCGAGGACGCCGCGGCGGCAGTCGGCAAAGGCACCCACGCCGGGCAGCACCACGCGGTCGGCGCGGCGCACGGCCTCGGGATCGGCGGTCACCACCACCGGGCCGCCACCCGCCTCCTTGGCGGCGCGTTCCAGGGACTTGGCGGCCGAGCGCAGGTTGCCCGAGCCATAGTCGATGATCGCAACGGTCATGTCAGACCCTTTCGATCCTTCTTGCGAACCGGACGGCGCGCCTTCTAGGGGGGCGCCGGGGCCGGAGGGGTCAGAGAGAGCCCTTGGTGGAGGGCACGGCGTCGGCCTTGCGGGGGTCGATCTGGATGGCCGCGCGCAGGGCGCGGGCCAGAGCCTTGAAGCAGGACTCGACGATATGGTGGTTGTTCGTGCCGTAGAGGTTCTCCACGTGCAGCGTCAGGCCCGCGTGCTGGGCGAAGGCCTGGAACCACTCCTTGAACAGCTCGGTATCCATGGTGCCGAGCTTGTCGCGGTCGAAATCCACCTTCCAGATCAGGTATGGCCGGTTGGAGGCGTCGAGCGTCACCCGGGTCAGGGTCTCGTCCATCGGGATCGTGGCCTCGCCGTAGCGCCAGATGCCCTTGCGGTCGCCCAGCGCCTGGGAAACCGCCTGGCCCAGCACGATGCCGCTGTCCTCGGTGGTGTGGTGGTAGTCGATATGCAGGTCGCCCTCGGCCTTCAGCGTGATGTCGATCAGGCTGTGACGGGAGAGCTGTTCGAGCATATGGTCGAGGAAACCGATCCCGGTCGACACTTGGTAACTGCCGGCGCCATCCAGATCGACAGTGGCGGCGATCCTGGTCTCCTGCGTGTTTCGCTCAATGGTTGCCCGGCGCATATCGTCTGCCCGCCCCTTGGAAGCGGGCCCTTCAGCTTACAGGTCTCAAAGAAGGCGCCCTTTTATCAGGAAGGGGGAACAGACGCCAGCGCCGATGACACCCGCCGGATTCCCGGCGTTTCAGGGTCTTTGCGGGAGCCTCCGGCCGGAAATCCGCCTTGACCCGGCCGCCGCTTTCGCCCATCTGACAGTCCATGTCAGACAATTCCCCCCAGGGTTCCCCCCAGCAGTGGCACGGCACCACGATCCTCTCGGTCCGCAAGGGCGACCGGGTGGTGGTTGCCGGAGACGGCCAGGTCAGCTTCGGCAACACGGTAATGAAGTCCAACGCGCGCAAGGTGCGCCCCTTGGGCAAGGGCAATGTCATCGCCGGCTTCGCCGGGGCGACGGCCGATGCCTTCACCCTCTTCGAGCGCCTGGAAGCCAAGCTCGAGACCTATCCTCAGCAGCTGACCCGGGCCTGCGTCGAACTGGCCAAGGACTGGCGCACCGACCGCTACCTCCGGCGCCTGGAAGCCATGATGGCGGTGGCCGACGGCACCACCTCGCTGGTGCTGACCGGTACCGGCGACGTGCTGGAGCCGGAGGACGGCCTCATCGGCATCGGTTCCGGCGGCTCTTTCGCCTTGTCGGCCGCGCGCGCGCTCATCGACATCGACGGTCTCGATGCCGAGGCGATCGCCCGCAAGGCGATGAGGATCGCCGGCGACATCTGCATCTACACCAACCAGAACGTCATCGTCGAAAGCCTGCCGTCCAGCAAAGCCCCGGGCGCCGCGGCGTCCGGCGCGGACTGAGGCAGGGGGATCACCATGGACCAGACCACCAAGCCCAGGGCCGCCGCTGCTGCCGAGAGCACGGCGTCATTCTTCAGTCCGCGCGAGATCGTTTCGGAGCTGGATCGATTCATCATCGGCCAGAACGACGCCAAGCGCGCCGTCGCCATCGCCCTGCGCAACCGCTGGCGCCGCCAGCAGCTGCCCGAGGAGCTGCGCGAGGAGGTGCTGCCGAAGAACATCCTGATGATCGGGCCGACCGGTGTCGGCAAGACCGAGATCGCCCGCCGCCTGGCTAAGCTGGCACAGGCGCCCTTCATCAAAGTCGAGGCCACCAAGTTCACCGAGGTCGGCTACGTCGGCCGCGATGTGGAGCAGATCGTCCGCGACCTCACCGAGGTAGCGATCCACATGACCCGCGAGCGCTTGCGCCAGCAGGTGAAGGCGCAGGCCGAACTGCACGCCGAGGAACGCGTGCTGGACGCCCTGGTGGGAGCCGCCGCCAGCGCCGACACGCGTCAGAAATTCCGCGTCCGCCTCCGGCAGGGCGAGCTGGACGACAAGGAAATCGAGGTCGAGGTGCAGGACAGCGGCGGCATGCAGCTGCCGACCATGGAAATTCCCGGCATGCCGGGCGCTTCCATGGGCATGCTGAACCTGGGCGACATCTTCGGCAAAGCGATGGGCGGGCGCACCAAGAAGCGCCGCATGACCGTCTCCGACTCCTATGAGGTGCTGATCGCCGAGGAGAGCGACAAGCTGTTGGACGAAGAGGCCGTGGTTGCCGCGGCGATCACCGCGGTCGAGCAGAGCGGCATCGTCTTCCTGGACGAGATCGACAAGATCACCGCGCGCTCCGAGCGCGGCGGCGCCGACGTCTCGCGCGAGGGCGTGCAGCGCGACCTGCTGCCGCTCATCGAGGGTACCACGGTGGCGACCAAGCACGGGCCGGTGCGTACCGACCACGTGCTGTTCATCGCCTCGGGCGCCTTCCACATGGCCAAGCCCTCGGACATGCTGGCCGAGCTGCAGGGCCGCCTGCCGATCCGCGTCGAACTGGACGCGCTGACCCGTGACGACTTCAGGCGCATCCTCACCGAGCCGGAGAACAGCCTGATCCGCCAGTACAAGGCGCTGATGGAGACCGAAGAGGTGACGCTGGAGTTCGATCCCGCCGCGATCGACGCCCTGGCCGACCTTTCCGCCGAGATCAACGCCTCGGTCGAGAACATCGGCGCGCGACGCCTTCACACCGTGCTGGAAAAGCTGCTGGAGGAAATCTCCTTCACCGCCACCGACCGCGGCGGCGAGACGATCACCATCGACGCCGAGATGGTGCGCCAGCGCGTCGGCACCCTGGCCAAGGACGCCGACCTCTCCAGATTCATTCTGTAGAGAAGCTCGGAGTCCGCTCTACGGCAGGCGGATTTCCAGCTCTTCGGTGACCGTCGGCGGGTTGGCCAGCCAGGTGGAGGGGCCGCCCGGCCCCTGGCGGTCGGCCGTCTGGCCGATCAGCATCATGTCGACAGACTTGCCGTCGAGGGAAAGCGGCATGAACAGGCGGCTGACGCTGCGCGGTCCTTCGATCTGCGTGTAGCCGTAGCTGCTGCGGCTGTACAGCGCACCCGGCCCTGCCGCGCCGCGCCGAAACAGCGCCGAGATGTGGTCGCGGTAGATGCCTTCCGGCAGTGCCTCGTGCTGCAGCTTGCCGGTGGGATTGACGCCGAGAGCGACGTCGGTGCCGATCAGGCGGAAGCGAAAATGCCGCCCCTCTGCGAGCACGTCGACCAGCATGACAAAGGGCAGCAGCTTCTTGATCTCAGCCGGGTCGATGTCGCTGCGCGCCGGATAGGGGCGGCCATCGCGCTTGCCGTCCCAGTACAGGTAAAGGTCGCGCAGTTGTGGCTCGGCGATCTCGCCGATGTCTCCCTGCCGGTTCATGACCGGAACCTCATCGCCCGACTCTCATTCCCGAAGCTCATTTGCCGGCCGGGCCGTCGGCGGCACCCGCCTGGGGCGCGCCGTCGAGCTCGCGCAGCAGGCGGTCGAGCTGCGCCTCCTCCAGGCCGGCGATGCGGTCGGCCAGCAGGTTGGCAAAGAGCGTCGCCTTCACGCTGAGGCCGGCGGTGTCCACCACCACGCGCGGATGGGAGAGATCGGCGAGACGCTGCAGTTCCTCCGCCTCATCCCAGATGATGCCGAGGAACTGGCACACCCGGTGGACGAAGCGGCGGCTGGGCTTGCCGCGGCGGCCGTGCTCCATGGCCGAGAGGTAGGCCGGCGACACCTGCAGGCCCGCCGCCATGTCCTTCAGTGCCAGGCCGCGCGCCGCGCGGATCGCCCGCAGCTTCTCGCCGAAAGGGGTCATGCGGGCTCCGAGTCGTCGTAGAGGCCGTGCGCGCGATGCCAGTCGGCGAGGGAGTCCTCAGGATATTCGGCGTAGCAGTTGGTGCGCTTGGCGTCGGCCGGCAGCTTCACCCAAGACGCCTTGGAGTCCAGCATGATGAAAACCGACTCCGGCGGCGGGCTCAGGGTCGTGTCGATCGCCGAGGCAAAGGGATGCACCAGCTCAGGCCAGCGCGGATCGGATACGTAGAGCGCCGAGCCGCAGTGCCTGCAGAAGTGCCGCTTGCCGGGGCTGACGCCCTTGGGATCCTCTGCCGGGCCGCGCGCGTGGTAGACGCTGACGTGCTCGGCGCCCTCGACCTTCAGGGTCGCGGCATCACCGGAGAGGTTGATGGCATAGCCGCCGCCGCCTGCCGTCTTGCGGCAGATCGAGCAGTAGCAACGCATGTAAGGCGCCGCTGCGCGTGAGAACACGGAGAAGCGAACGGCACCGCAGTGACAGGAGCCTTTGAGCTGCGGCAAGGCGGATCCTCGCTTTCACCCAGACGGGCCGGGGTCTTCAGGCACATAACCGGATCAAAGTTTAGCGCCTTCCGGAACGGAAGGCGATTCCCCGTTTATGTTTGAGTCTTGGGACGCGCGGCGCTCGTCTTCAGCGCCGGCGGCGCAGCAGGACGTAAAGCGCGCCGGTGCCGCCGTGCTTCTGCTGGGCGTAGTCGAAAGAGAGGACCCGCGGCCGGTTCGGCATTTCGTTCAGCCAGCGCGGCACGGCAGAGCGCAGCACGCCGCCTTCTTCCTTGTGCAAGCCCTTGCCGGTGACCACCAGGACGCAGCGTTTGCCGGCCCCCTGGCAGTCGGCGAGGAAGGCCTCGAGGCGGCGGTGCGCCTCGGCCTGTCGCAGGCCGTGCAGGTCCAATGTCGCTTCGATCGGCAGCTTGCCGCGGCTGAGGCGTTCGGCGTTGCGGCGGTCGAGGCCGTCGCGGCTGCCATGGCTGAGGGGAGCAGGCTGCGGTGCCGGCGGACCGACCGGCGTTGGACGCGGCAGCGCCGCCTTGGCAGCGCGGCGTTTCGGTGCCGGACTCCCGGTCTTCTGCGCCTGGGCGTCCGCCGCCATCTCCTGCTGCAGCAGTTCGACCATTTTGGAATGCAGGCGGTCGCGCCCGGTCAGCGGCTTGGCCTGCTGGGCGACATGCTGCCAGAGGCGGCGGTCTTCTGCCGACAGACCCCCTTGTCGATTGGGGCGCGGAGTTTTGCGTCTGCCGGTCACGCCGCGCCGATCCCCGAACTTCAGCCCGCCGCGGTGTCGGCGGCCGTGTCGCCAGCCGTATCGTCGACCAGCAGTACGTGCAGGCGGCGCGGACCGTGGGCGCCCAGCAGGATGGTCTGCTCGATGTCGCCGGTGCGCGAGGGGCCGGTGATCATGTTCACCGCGCGCGGCATCCGGCCCTGTCCGACCACGGCGCGCAGGCGCTGGAAGGCATCCTCGTAGCTGCCGACGACCTGGGAGGCGCGCAGCACCACCACGTGATTTTCCGGCAGGAAGTTAAGGGTGACCGGCGCCTCGGGCCCCGACGCCATCATCACGGTGCCGGTCTCGGCGATACCCGCGAAGGCGCCGGTGACCGAGGTGGCGTCCTCGGCCTCAGCAATGCCTTCTTCCACCTCCAGCAGAGGCTGGGCCTCCCACGGCAGGCGGCGCAGGTCGTCGCGCGGCGCCATGCGGACCTTGGGCGGCAGGTTCTCGCCCTTCAGGTAGTCCGCCACAGCGGCGGGCACCGCCGCCTCGCCGTCGAGGCGCACCACCGTGGCCGAAAGTTCCTTCAGCATCGTCTCCATGAGATCGAGTTGCTCGGCATGCGGAAGCTGCGCGCGCTGCGGGACGAGGTTGCGCTGCGGGCTGTGCAGGCGGGCCTCCAGCACGGCCTTTTCCTCGGCGCTGGGTTCCGGACGGCGCAGGGAGCGGCGCAGCGAGCCGAGGATCTGCTGTTTCGCGGAGCTCATCGGCGCACAGCCCCCTTCTGCTTTTCGGCCCAGAGCTGCTGGAAGGTCTTGCCCTCCGGTGCCGGAAAGTCGCGGTGCTTTGTCCAGCCGCGCGCCAGCGGCAGAGCATCGAAGCGGCCCTGGGCCCGGCCGAAATGGCCCAGCAGCCTGGCTTGCAGGCCGGTGAAGAGGTGATAGAGCTTCGGCCGCTTGGCGAAGAAGGCCCAGAGGGCTAGGCCGTAGCGCACCGCCGGCGGCGACAGATGACGCTCGAACTCACGCTCGCGCCAGTGGCGCATCATCTTCGGCAGGGGAATGCGCATCGGGCAGACCGACTCACAGCGCCCGCAGAAGGTCGATGCGTTGGGCAGGTGCCCGGCCTCGTCGACACCGATCAGGTTGGGCGTCAGCACGGCGCCCATGGGGCCTGGGTAAACCCAGCCGTAGGCGTGGCCACCGACCGCGTGATAGACCGGGCAGTGGTTCATGCAGGCGCCGCAGCGGATGCAGCGCAACATGTCCTGAAACTCGCCGCCCAGCATGTTGGAGCGTCCGTTGTCGAGGAGGATGACGTGGTACTCCTCCGGCCCGTCGAGGTCCTCGGCGCGGCGCGGCCCGGTCGAGAAGGTGGTGTAGGAAGAAAACTCCTGCCCCGTTGCCGAGCGCGCCAGCACGCGCAGGATGGTGGAGACATCTTCCAGGTTCGGGACCACTTTCTCCAGGCTGGCGACCACGATGTGCACCCGCGGCAGAGTCTGAGTCAGGTCGCCGTTGCCCTCGTTGGTGACGATGATCGAGGTGCCGGTCTCCGCGATCAGGAAGTTCGCGCCGGTGATGCCGACGTCGGCCTCGAGGAAGCGGCGGCGCAGCATCTGGCGCGCCTCGGCGACCAGCTGCACCGGCTCGCTGAGACTGCGCTCGGACGGCAGTTCGCGGTGATGGTGGCGAAAGTCGGCCTCGACCTGCTCCTTGGTCAGGTGAACCGCCGGCGCGATGATGTGGCTCGGCGGCTCCTTCCTCAGCTGGATGATGTATTCGCCAAGGTCGGTTTCCACCACGTCGAGGCCGGCCTCTTCCATCGCCTGGTTCAGCGCGATCTCTTCGGAGATCATCGACTTGCCCTTGGTCACCACGCGGGCGTCGACACGCTTGCAGATCTCGAGGACGGCCTTCACCGCGTCCTCGGCGGTCGGCGCCCAGTGCACCTGGCCGCCGCTGGCGATCACCTTCTCCTCGTAGCGCTCCAGGTAGTAGTCGAGGTTCGCCAGGGTGTGGTTCTTGATGTCGCGTGAGGCATCGCGCAGATCGTCGAATTCCGGCAACTTCGAACGCGCCTTGGCGCGCTTGTCGATGAAGCCGGTCTTCACGTGCTTCATCGCCTTCTGCAGCGTCTGGTTCGCCAGGGCGGCGCGGGCGTTGTCCTTGAAGGCGTGCGAGGTGCTCTGCATCGGCTCAGGCCCCCCGGCCCTGGGCGTTATAGCGCCGCTTCGCTTCGTCGGGTGATTCGCCGATGGCCGGCTGGTCGGTCATGTCGGCCAGCACCTCGGCGACGTGGCGCACCTGCATGTGCGAACCGCGGCGCTGCAGCTTGCCGACCATGTTCATGAGACAGCCGAGATCGCCGGCCAGCAGCGTGTCGGCGCCGGTGGCGAGGATATGGTCGGTCTTGGCCGTCACGATCTTGTTGGAGATGTCGGCGTACTTCACGCAGAAGGTGCCGCCGAAGCCGCAGCAGACGTCGTGCTCCGTCATTTCCGTCAGCGCGACGCCCGGCACCGTGGCGAGCAACCGGCGCGGCTGCGCCTCGACGCCGAGTTCACGCAGGCCGGAGCAGGAATCATGATAGGTGACCTTACCCGCGAAGCGGGACTCGACCGCGGTCATGCCGCGGACGTCGGTGAGGAAGGAAACGAGTTCGTAAGTGCGCGCCGCGAGGTCTTCTGCCTGTGCCTTCATTGCCGGATCGGTATCGAAGAGCGTCGGATAATGCTTTTTTATCATAGCCGCACAGGAACCCGAGGGCGCCACCACGTAGTCGAAGCCTTCGAAGGCCTGGATGGTCTGCGCAGCCAGGCTGCGGCTGTCCGCCCGATCGCCGGAGTTGTAGGCCGGCTGGCCGCAGCAAGTCTGTGCCGTGGGCACCTCGACCGTGCAGCCGGCATCCTCCAGCAGCTTCACCGCGGCAAAGCCCACCGTAGGTCGCATCATGTCGACCAGACAGGTCACGAAAAGCCCGACGCGCGGACGCCCTGCAGCCGAGGGTGCGTCAGCCATGGATGATCCTCCCGATTTTCATTGGGGCGATAATGGTATTACCAATTTCGAAATGCAAGCCGGGGCAGGCCGCGAACGACGAGATGGCCGATCGCCTCAGTTCGCCGTCCCGCGGCGCTCGGCGACGGCCTTGGGCAAGAAGAGGTAATAGCGGCCGCTCTGCTTCATGCGGCCGGCCTGTTCCAACGCCGGCTCCCCGGAGCCCCAGAAGAAGTCGCCGCGCACGGCGCCTTTGATCGCGCTGCCGACGTCCTGGGCCACCATGAGGCGGCGCAGCGGCTTGTCCGTTGCCGGCCAAGTGGTGTCGAGCCACAGCGGCACGCCGAGCGGCAAGAGCGAGGAGTCCACCGCAAGGCTGCGGCCGGGCGTCAGCGCCACGCCCTGGGCGCCGATAGGACCTTCCCCGTCAATGGGCCGGAAGAAGATGTAGCGGGCGTTGCGTTGCATGATTTCCGCGGCCCGTTCCGGATTGGCGCGCAGCCAGTCGCGGATCTGCTGCATCGAGGCGCTCTTGCGGTCAATGATGCCCTCGTCGATGAGGGCGCGGCCGATGGCATAGAAGGGATGCCCGTTTGAGCCGGCGAACCCGACCCGCTGCACCCGGCCGTCGGGGAAGATGACGCGCCCGGAGCCTTGCACGTGGAGGAAGAAGGCGTCGACCGGATCGGCGGCCCAGGCAAGTTCGAGCCCGCGGTCCTGCAGGGCGCCGGCGTCGATCTCCTTGCGCGTCAGGTAAGGCACCAACTGGTTGCCCGCGACGCGGCCGATCAGCTTTTCGCCGCGCAGGTCGGCGCGGAAGAGAGCGAGATCGACGGTGACCAGGTCATCGGGCACGCGATAGAGCGGTGTCGCCCCCGGCGCGGTCGGCGCCGCCGCTTTCAGTTCGGCTTCGTAATAACCGGTGAAAAGACCCTCGGTCTCGCCCGCATCGGAGACGGCAAAGGGCTGGAAGTCCTGGTCCAGCAGGGTGCGCAGCGCCGCATCATCGCCCTCGGGTACCGCGGCCAGGTCGGCGCAAGGCTGGCGCCAGTCGGCCACCGTGCCGGCCAGGGCGTCCGGGCCGAGGGGACGGTCGTCCGGCTGGCCGCTCAAGCGCCCGCAGGAGCGCCTGAGCGCCGGCAGCGCGGCGCTGACGTCGTCGTCGCTCCAGCCCGGCAGATCGGCGAAGGCGACCGCTTCCAGCAGCAGGGCCGGCTTCTCAGCCGGTTTTTCGAGCGGGGCTTCGGCTTTCGGTTCCGGCGGCGTTTCCTTCGGCGCTTCGCCACCGCAGGCGGCCAGGAAGCCGGCCAGCCACAACCCGGTAACCCTCATCCCCCAAGAGCGGGTCACGATCCCGATGCGGCCCATCGGGCAGGGCTCAATTGGGGCTGCGGGTGGCAACCAGCGCCCAGTTGGGGTCGCGGCTGCGGGTGTTGCGGGCGAAGGTCCAGATGTCGGTGACCTTGGCGACGTGATTGGGATCGCCGTCAACGATGCGGCCCTCGGCGTCACGGGTGACGTTCACCTGCTCGGAGACGAATTTAATGGTGACGAAGGCTGTCTTCTGGCGCATCTCGGCCTCGATGATCTCCGCCGAAGTGATGCCGATCAGCGTGGTCTCCAGGGCCTCCTTCTTGTCCTCGCGCTCCTTGATGGCACCGGAGAAGTCGTCGTAGACGTCGTTGGCGAGCAACGGTCGCAGGGCCTTGGCGTCGCCGGCGGCGAAGGCGCCGATGATCATTTCGAAGGCGGCACGGGCGCCGCCGAGGAATTGATCCTTATCGAAGCCGCGGTCGGCGAGCTTGATCTGGGTAAGCGCGGCGGCCAGCGGGGTGTCGGCGGCCTCCTCGGTGCCTTCGGGGGTTTCCGCGAGGATCTCGCTTTCCTCCAGGCGGGCATCTTCGCCCTCGTGCGCCTCTTCGCGCCCTTGGCCGCGGTCGGGAAGGCGGATCACCTTGTCGTCGCCGCGCCGCGCCGCGTCCTTGCCGTTCTCCTCGGCCTGCTTGAAGGGATCGAAGTCCGAGCGGTCCTCATGACCGGTCCGCTTCCCCAGCACCGAACGGAGCTTGAAGATAAAAAAAGCTGCGACCGCAGCCAGAATGACTATTTCTATGAAGGAGGCGTCGCTCATCCGTTCACAATCGTTGAGGCGCACTTCGGCGGATTTGCGGCCCGCCGGCCAGGACAATGGGTGCCCGGCTGGCCTTGCCGCCGGGTGATAGGCATTATGTAGGTAATTGGTAAGGAAAGAGCAAGCATGGCCCTGATTCTGCTGGCGCTGGTCTTCATCGGCCTGCCGCTGCTGGAGATCGCCGTATTCATCGAGGTCGGCGGCGCCATCGGCGTGTGGCCGACCATCGCCCTGACCGTCGCCACGGCGCTGGCAGGCTCCCTGCTGCTGCGCGCCCAGGGCCTCGCGGCGCTGAACCGGGCGCGGATCCAGATGGACCAGGGCCAGCTACCGGCGCGTGAGATGTTCGAGGGGGTCTGCCTGGTACTGGCCGGCGCCCTGCTGCTGGTGCCCGGCTTCGTCACCGACGCCCTTGGGCTGCTGCTGTTTCTGCCGCCCTTTCGCGAGCTGCTGCGCCTGATGATCGCCCGCCACGTGGCGACCAAGGCCGCCAAGGGCCAGGCGCGCGTCTTCGTCGACGGGGTCGAGATCGACCCGCGCAGTCCCGATCGGCGGCCCGGAAACAGGCGCGGCACGGTGATCGAGGGCGATTTCGAGGAAATCGACGGCAACGGCAAGAACGACAGCCAGGATGGGGACGACCAGGACGGGACGCCGCGGCGGCGGATCGGCCCATGATCCTGGTGCGCCACGGGCAGTCCCACTTCAACGTCCACTTCGCCAAGACCCGCATCGACCCGGGGATCCGCGATCCGCAGCTGACCGAGGAGGGCGAGCGCCAGGCGCGCGAGGCCGGTGAGCGCCTCGCCGACTGCGGCGTGCGGCGCATCATCGCCAGCCCCTATTGGCGCACGTTGCACACGGCCGAGATCATCGCCGAGGCCCTGGGCCTGCCGGTGACGATCGATCCCTTGGTGCGCGAACGCTACTCTTACGTCTGCGACATCGGCAGCCACCGCAGCGATCTGAGCAAGCGCTGGCCGGCCTTCGGCTTCGGCGAATTGCCGGAACGCTGGTGGCCGGAAACGGAAGAGAGCGAAGAGGCCCTGGCCGAACGCTGCCGCAGTTTCCGCGCGGCCCAGCTGGCGGCCGAGGGCTGGGACGGTCTGTTGGTGGTCAGCCACTGGGGCTTCATCCGCGGCCTGACGGGCCAGGCGGTCGGCAATGGCGTCGCCCTGCGCTTCGACCCGCTGAAGGAAGCGGCGGTACCGGCCTATTGATCGGGCAGTCCTGGGGGCAGTCCTGGGGGCAGTCCTGGGGCCCGTCCCGTCCTCTCGCCCGTTGTCACCCTGGGCGATCCATGATAGCCAAGCCGGCCCCGTGAGAGGGCCCGTGACACGAAGGAACCGGATATGGCCGAAGAAGCCGCACAGCCGCCGCTGACCATCAACACGCAGTACGTGAAGGACCACTCCTTCGAGAACCCCAACGCGCCGAGCATCTACGGCACCATGCGGACGGAGAAGCCGGACCTTAACGTGAGCGTCGAGGTCACGCCGACCCAGCTGCAGGACGGGGTCTACGAGGTGGTGCTGGGCTTGAAGGCTTCCGCCAAGATCGGCGAGACCACCGCCTTCATGTCCGAGCTGGACTACGCTGCGGTGGTGAGCCTGGCGCCGGGCGTGAGCGAGGAAATGCGCGAGCGCCTGGTCATGGTCGAGGTACCGCGCCACCTCTTTCCCTTCGCCCGCGCGATCCTGGCCGACGACACCCGCGACGGCGGTTTCCCGCCCCTGATGATGAGCCCGATCGACTTCGCCCAGCTCTACCTCAGCCGCAAGGCCCGGGTCGAGGATACCGCGGGCCAGGCGTGACTTAGCCGGCTGGCATCACGCCAGCCAAAGAGGGTCCGACAGCTTATCCAGCATCGCCGCGTGAGCCGCCTCTTCCGCCGGAGTGGGCGCATGCGGGCGCGGCGGCTTTACAGCCCGGTTCGCCGCCGGGGCGAGGACCGCTGCCCGCGCCCTGTTGCGCTGGCTTTCCAGCACCAGGCCAGGCTGGCGCCCGCCGCGCAGTTCCAGATAGACCTCCGCCAGCAGCTCGCAGTCCAGCAGCGCGCCGTGAAAGGTGCGTGAGGAGTTGTCGATCTCGAAGCGCCGGCAGAGCGCATCCAGGCTCACCTGGGCGCCGGGGAAGCGCTCGCGTGCCAGCATCACGGTGTCGATCGCGCGGTCCAACGCCAGGATGTCGTGCCCCGCCTGGCGAAGTTCGGCGTTGAGAAACTTCATATCGAAGGCGGCATTGTGGATCACCAGCTTGGCGTCGCCGATGAAGTCGAGAAAAGCCGGCGCGATCTGGCGGAACAGCGGCTTGTCCTTCAGGAATGTCTCGCTGAGGCCGTGGATGCGCTCGGCCTCCGGCGGCATGTCGCGCTCGGGATTGATGTATTCTCGGAAGGTGCGCCCGGTCGGCATGTGGTGCAGCAATTCCAGCCCGGCGACCTCGACGATGCGGTGACCGGCGGCGGGATCCAGGCCGGTGGTTTCCGTGTCGAGAACGATCTCGCGCATCAATGCTTCCTTTTCGCCGCGTTTTGCTGCTTCAGCAGTCTGACGATACCGACCAGCTGGCGCAAGCTATGGGCCTTGTTGAGGCCGGTTTGCACCACGAAGTCAGCGCGCCGACGTTTCTCTTCATCGGGCATCTGGCGGGCGAGGATCGCCTGGAATTTCGCCTCCGTCATGCCGTGCCGCCGCATCACCCGGGCGCGCTGGATGAAGGGCGGCGCCGAGACCACGATTACGGCGTCGCACAGTTTGTCCCCGCCAGTCTCGAACAGCAGTGGGATGTCGAGCACCGCCAGCGGGCGGCGCAGCCGGGCCTGCTGAGCGAGGAAGCGCCGTGCCTCGGCACGCACCAGGGGGTGCAGTATCCCCTCCAGCCGCTTCATGGCGGCATCGTCGTCCAGCACCTTGGCACCCAGGAGGCCGCGGTCGATCGCCCCGTCCCGCTCGACACCCGGAAAAGCTGCCGAGACGGCCGCCACCGCCGCGCCGCCGCGCTCCATCAGGCGGTGCACCGCGGCATCGGCGTCGTGGACGGGCAGGCCGAGGCGCTGCAGCGTGGCCGCCGCGGTCGACTTGCCCATGCCGATGGAGCCGGTAAGACCGATGACCAGCATGGCGCAGGCCTAACCGTCGCCGAGGACGAAGCGGCGCAAGCCTTCGCTGACCTGCGGGTCGACGCCGAACCAGGCGGCAAAGCTGGGGCGCCCCTGGTGCAGCAGCATGCCGAGGCCGTCAACGCCGGCGCAGCCTTTAGCCCGCGCGGCCGCCAGAAGGGCGGTCTCCAGCGGGCTGTAGACGAGTTCAGCAACCACCGAGTCGTTAGCAAGGGCGTCCAGCGGCAACTCGAGCGGCGGCTGACCGGTCATGCCGAGGCTGGTGGAATTCACGAGCAGGCCGGCACCGTCCAGCGCGGCCGCGCGATCTTCCCAGTCGAGCACGGTGATCGGCCCGGCGATTTCCGCCGCCAGCGTTTCGGCGCGCGCGCGGTTGCGGTTGCAGACACGCAGCTCGGTCACGCCGGTGTCGAGCAACCCCACGGCGACCGCGCGCGCCGCACCCCCCGCCCCCAGCAACAGCACCGGCGCGGCGGCATTCCAGCCCGGTGCGGACTCTTCGAGGTTCGCCATGAAGCCGAAGGCATCGGTGTTGCGGCCCTCGATGCCGCCTTCCTTGAACACCAGCAGGTTCGCCGCGCCAATACGCCGTGCGGTATCATCAACATGGTCGCAAAGCGCGAGGATCGTCTCTTTGTGCGGGATGGTGACGTTCACCCCGGCGAAGCCGGCGGCGGCGAGGCCACGCACCGCCGCCTCCAGGTTTTCGGGCGCCACCGGCAGCGGTACATAGGCGCCGTCGATACCATGTTCGGCCAGCCAGTAGCCATGCAAGCGCGGCGAGCGCGAGTGTGCCACCGGCCAGCCGACGACGCCGGCGACGCGTGCCTTTCCGCTGAGCGGCCCGGCACCGGGCGGAGAACCAGGCGGATAGGAGGTCATGAACGCAGAACCTTGTTGGCGCGCAGAAAATCGAGCAGCGGCAGCAGCGGCAGGCCGAGGATGGTGAAAAAATCTCCTTCGACCCTGGCGAAGAGTTGCGCGCCGAGGCCTTCCAGCTGATAGGCACCGACTGAGGTGGTGACCGCCGGTCCGGCTGCGGCGAGATAGTCGTCGATGAAGGCGTCGCTCAAGGCCCGCATGGTGAGGCGCGCAGAGGCGTTGTCGTGCCACATGCGGCTGCCGTTGCGCACCACGCAGACGGACGTCCACAGCGTATGGGTCTTGCCGCTGAGCGCTTTCAGCTGGGCGGCGGCGTGGTCGCGGTCGGCGGGCTTGTCGAACCAAACGTCGTTGCACGACAGCATCTGGTCGGCGCCAATGACCAAGGCGCCGGTGAACTTTGCTGATACGCGCTGAGCCTTCAACTCGGCGAGCGTCTCGGCGACCTGTGCCGGCGTTGCGCCTTCCCCCCTCAATGCCGCCTTCATCGCGTCTTCATCAACGGCAGCGGCCTGGCAGTGGACCGCCAGCCCGGCCTCCCGCAGCAGGCGGGCGCGCACCGCGCTTGCGGATGCCAGCACCACCGGCGGCGCATCGGACGCGATCAGGGTCGCCGCAGTTTCCGAAGCAAGAGTCATCAGGTCTCCGCGCCGACGTGCTTGGCGTAGTAGTTCATGATGGTAGCCGCGGTCTCCTCGATGGAGCGGCGCGTCACGTCGATCAGGGGCCAGCCATGCTCGACGCAGAATCGCCGCGCCTGCGCGATCTCCTGGCGCACCGCTTCCAGGTTCACATAATCGGTTTCCTGCTTGTCATCGGTCAGCATGCGCAGACGGTTCTGGCGCACCTGGACCAGGCTGGCCGGGTCCTTGGTCAGGCCGACGATCAGCGGGCCCCGGGCATACAGCAGCTCTTCCGGCATCGGGCAGCCCGGCACCACCGGAACATTGGCGGCTTTGATGCCGCGGTTGGCCAGGTACATGCAGGTCGGCGTCTTCGATGTGCGTGACACCCCGACCAGGATGATGTCCGCCTTGTCGATATCGCTGGTGTGCTGCCCATCATCATGGGCGAGGGCGAAGGTCATCGCGTCCATGCGGCTGAAGTACTCCGCGTCGAGCGCATGCTGCAGGCCGGGCGTGCCGGTGATCTCGACGCCGAAGTAGTTGGCGAGGGTATGGATCACCGGATCCAGGATCGGGATGCAGGGGAGACTTAGTGAGGCGCAGCAACCGGTCAGCTGATCGCGCAGATCACGATTGACCATGGTGTAGAGCACGGGTCCAGGATTAGCCTCGATGCCCTGCACCACCTTGGTCATCATGCCGCGCGTGCGCACCAGGCTCCACACGTGTTCGATGGGCTCTATGCCCCCAAACTGCACAAGGCAGGCGCGCGCCACCGAGTTGATCGTCTCGCCGGTCGCATCGGAGACGAGATGCAGATGCGGACTGCTCATCACCGATGCGCCTTGGCGTCGGCGGGCACGGCTCTTGCGCGTCGCGAGACCTGTGCATGACCGGTCACGGGCGGTGGAAAGCCGGGGACAACTCGGCCCCAGGGGTCGGTCGAAAAAAAAGCGTACACCTCAGCCTCGCATTGCTCCCGAAAGTTCCGAAACCGCGGACAGATATCGCCCACAGCCGTCTCCAACCTGGGAATGACCTTGATCCGATCGCGTTATCCCCGTTATCCCCTGACGGCAACCGCGGCGCAAGCGGCGGCAATCCGGCTAATTTCCTTCCGGCTACCCACAGGTTGCCGAAGCTCTGCGATGCTGCGGATGATTCACGGGATAGGCACGGATACAGTCGAAATCCCCAGGACTCACAGGCATCAACTACAATCACCAAAAGCTTATTTAAATTTATTAATTGAAGAAGAAGGCTTTGCTCGGCAGGACGAACAAGCCATCTTGTCGGTCCTCGATCCCTGCAGAAATGCTGCGAAGCGGGGACCAAGGGATGGCAAGGAATACCGGAAGACCGATGACTCAGGCGTCGAAAAAATCTAGCCAGCAAGCGGCCAAGAAGATGCTGCGCGCCCTTAACGGCGAGACGCTGGAAAGTCCGCCGGTGTGGCTGATGCGCCAAGCCGGGCGCTACCTGCCGGAATACCGTGAGTTGAGGAGGAAGGCGGCCGGCTTTCTCGACCTTTGCTACACGCCGGACTATGCCGTCGAGGTCACACTGCAGCCGATCCGCCGCTTTGGCTTCGACGCCGCGATTCTGTTCTCCGACATCCTGGTGGTGCCCCACGCACTGGGTCAGAAAGTCTGGTTTGAGGAAGGCGCCGGCCCGCGGCTGGATGCCCTGCAGGAGCCTGGCGACCTGGCCCGGCTGTCGCGCGCCGGCCTGCACGATACCCTGGCGCCGGTTTACGAGACGCTCAGGCGGCTCAGCCGGGAGCTGCCGCCCGAGACCACACTGATCGGTTTTGCCGGGGCGCCCTGGACGGT
Organism: Pelagibius sp. 7325; assembly: GCF_037652055.1. NCBI lineage: Bacteria > Pseudomonadati > Pseudomonadota > Alphaproteobacteria > Rhodospirillales > Rhodovibrionaceae > Pelagibius > Pelagibius sp. 7325. The sequence goes on along the minus strand of NZ_JBBKAH010000002.1, from coordinate 889,909 downwards.
GGCGAGCTACATGCTGGAAGGCGGTTCCAGCAAGGATTTCGCCGCCGGCAAACGCTGGGCCTATGGTGACCCCGCCGCCATGCAGCGGTTGATCGACTTGCTGGTCGACGCGACCGGGGATTACCTGGTCGCCCAGATTGATGCCGGTGCAGAGGCGGTGCAGATCTTCGATTCCTGGGCCGGTGTGTGGCCGGAAGCGCACTTGCGGCGTTGGTGCCTGGCGCCGGCAAAGGCGCTGGTTGCGCGCGTGAAGGCTGAGCGTCCGGGCGTACCGGTCATCGTCTTTCCGCGCGGAGCCGGCTTGCTCTATGAAGTCTACGCTGATGAGTGTGGCGCCGATGCGCTGGGGCTCGACACCACTGTACCGCTGGGCTGGGCGCGCCAGGCACTGCAGCCCAAGGTCTGCTTGCAGGGCAACCTCGACCCCTTGTTGCTGGTGGCAGGGGGTACTAGTTTGCGCGAGGGCGTAGAAGAAATTCTGCGATTCCTGGCTGGCGGTCCCTTCGTTTTCAACCTGGGCCACGGCATCGTGCCGCAGACCCCGCCGGAACACGTGGCGGAGATGCTGGCGCAGATCAGGGCGTGGCGCGGTTAAGGCCGCACCGGGCGAGGCGGAGCGAGATACGAGCGTATGGCGAAAACAGCGGTGGTGCTGTTCAATCTCGGCGGGCCGGACCGGCCGGAGGCGGTGCAGCCCTTTCTCTTCAACCTGTTTTTCGATCCTGCGATCATCCGTCTGCCGCTGCCGCTGCGCTGGCTGTTGGCTAAAGTGATTTCGACCCGCCGGGCGCCGGTCGCCCAGGAGATCTACCGCGAGATGGGTGGCGGGTCGCCGCTGCTGCCGAACACCGAGGCCCAGGCGGCGGCGCTGACTGCGGCGCTCGCTGACAGGGGCATCAGCGATGCCAAGGTGTTCGTCGCGATGCGCTATTGGCATCCGCGGGCGCGGCAGACGGCGAAGGAAGTGGCCGCCTATAGGCCCGACCAAGTGATCCTGCTGCCGCTCTATCCGCAGTTTTCCACCACCACGTCGGCCTCCTCGCTGAAAGAGTGGCATCGCGAGGCAAGAGCGGCGGGTGTGACGGCGCCGAGCCGCAGCCTCTGCTGCTATCCGGAAGAGGGCGGCTTCATCGATGCGGTGGCCTCGGGGCTGCGCGAGGCGCTGCGCCAAGTCGACCACGACAAGCCGGCGCGGGTCCTGTTCTCTGCCCACGGCCTGCCGAAAAAGATCGTCGACCAGGGCGATCCCTACCAGTGGCAGGTGGAGCAGAGCGTGGCCGCGGTGGTGCGCCGCCTGGGAGAGGTAAACCTGGATTGGCAGATCTGCTACCAGAGCCGGGTCGGGCCGCTGGAGTGGATCGGTCCGGCGACCGACAGCGAGATCGAAAAGGCCGGCCGTGACGGCCGCCCCATCGTCGTGGTGCCGATCGCCTTCATCTCCGAGCACTCGGAAACCCTGGTCGAACTCGACATCGAGTATCGCGAACTGGCCGAGAAGGCCGGGGCGCCCGCCTATGTCCGGGTGCCGACCGTCGGTATCGACGCTTCGTTCATTGCAGGTCTGGCCGGGCTGGTCGCGGGTGCCCTGGCGAGCGATCGCAAGATCTGCTCGCATGCCGGCGGTCGATTCTGTCCGGCCGAATGGCGCGGCTGCCCCCAGGTTGCTGCCGAATAGCTGGAAGGCGGGAGAATTATGGCGGGATTTCTGGGCGAGGCCTACCTCTGGGTGAAAGCGCTGCACATTCTGGCGGTCATCGCCTGGATGGCGGCCTTCCTCTATCTGCCGCGCCTCTTTGTCTACCACTGCCAGGCCGAGCCGGGATCGAAGCAGTCGGAGACGTTCAAGGTCATGGAGCGCCGGCTGCTGCGCGGCATCATGAATCCCTCGATGATCGTCGCCTGGGCGGCCGGATTGGCCCTGATGATGAACATCGAGGCGTGGTCGTTCGGCTGGTTCCACGCCAAAATGACCTTTCTGCTGGTCCTCACCGCGGTGCATATGATGGCGGCGCGCTGGCGCAAGGACTTCGAGTCCGACGCCAACAGGCATTCCGAGCGATTCTACCGGATCATGAACGAGGTTCCGGCGGTGCTGATGGTCGGGATCGTCATTTTTGCGGTGGTGAAGCCGTTCTGATCGGCAATTGCGACCAGCGGCAGCCGCTTGACTTCTGGCGCCGGTTGCATTAACGGTCAGAAATCTCATCACCTTGCCGTCCGGCAAGTCGCGTTCCATATATGGTTAACGAATCGGTAACCAGCCAAGCGTAGGCTGCAGCGATAAAAACCTCTCCCGCTTCGCGGTTCAACGCCGCACCCCGGCACCCCCTTCTTCTGCTGCAGTCGCCGCTGAGCAGGGTCCGTCCCGAAAATTCTCCCCTTCCCGACGCAAAACGAGCACAGGCCTAAGCGCTCATGAACCTTCAAGAACTGAAAGCCAAGAGTCCGGCGGATTTGCTGGCCTTCGCCGAGGAATTGGAAATCGAAAACGCGAGCACCCTGCGCAAGCAGGACATGATGTTCGCGATCCTCAAGCATCTGGCGGAGAACGACCAGCCGATCTACGGCGGGGGTGTGCTGGAGATCCTGCAGGACGGCTTCGGTTTCCTGCGCTCGCCGGAGTCTAACTATCTGGCCGGTCCCGACGACATCTACGTCAGCCCCAGCCAGGTGCGCCGCTTCGGCCTCAGGACCGGCGACACCGTGGAAGGGCAGATCCGCTCACCAAAGGAGGGCGAGCGCTATTTCGCGCTGCTGAAGGTCAGCCAGATCAATTTCGATCCGCCGGAGAACTCGCGCCACCGCATCAACTTCGACAACCTGACGCCGCTCTATCCCGACGAGCGCATGAAGCTGGAAGTCGAAGACCCGACCATCAAGGACCTGACGCCCCGCGTCATCGACCTGACGGCGCCGATCGGCAAGGGGCAGCGCGCGCTGATCGTCGCGCCGCCGCGGACCGGCAAGACCATGATCCTGCAGAACATCGCGCAGTCGATCGCCAAGAACCATCCGGAGATCTTCCTCATCGTGCTGCTCATCGACGAGCGCCCGGAAGAGGTCACCGACATGGACCGCTCGGTGAAGGGCGAGGTGGTCAGCTCCACCTTCGACGAGCCGGCCCAGCGCCACGTGCAGGTCGCCGAGATGGTGATCGAAAAGGCTAAGCGCCTGGTCGAGCACAAGAAGGACGTGGTGATCCTGCTGGACTCAATCACCCGCCTCGCGCGCGCCTACAACACCGTGGTGCCCTCGTCGGGCAAGGTGCTGACCGGCGGTGTCGACGCCAACGCGCTGCAGCGCCCGAAGCGCTTTTTCGGCGCCGCGCGCAACATCGAGGAAGGCGGCTCGCTGACTATCATCGCGACGGCCCTGATCGATACCGGCAGCCGCATGGACGAAGTCATCTTCGAAGAGTTCAAGGGTACCGGTAACTCGGAAATCGTGCTCGACCGCAAGCTGGCCGACAAGCGCACCTTCCCGGCGATCGACATCGGCAAGTCCGGCACGCGTAAGGAAGAGCTGCTGGTCGACAAGGGCACGCTGTCGAAGATGTGGGTACTGCGCCGCATTCTCATGCCGATGGGTGTCACCGACTCGATCGAGTTCCTGGTCGACAAGCTGAAGCATCAGAAGACCAACCAGGACTTCTTCGACTCGATGAACCAGTAACGGCAGGTTCATCCGAACAACAAGACCCCGGAGCGGATGTCGCTCCGGGGTTTTTCGTTTATCGAGCGTGAGCTTTCTGTCGCAGGTTCGTTGTCATCCCGGGGTCGAGCCCCGGGAATCACGTACCGGCCGTGCGCCGCTTTTTCCAAATCGCGAAATTGTAGACCGCGGCGTATCCGGTCGCCGCCACCAGCGGCAGCGCGATGGTGGCGAGCAGCTCCGGCGTGCCGTTGAGGCTGTGCAGCAGGGTGAGCACGGCGCCCACGAGAGTAAAGGCGGCGAGCGGCGGCACGGCGAGGGCCGCGCGGCCGGCAAAGCGCGGCGCGATCCTTTCAATGAAGGTCTTCAGCGACAGGGTCACACAGGCTGAAATCGTGCCCTGCAGTGCTGCGGCGGTGACAGCTGCGTCGAAGGCATGACCGCGGTTGGCGAAGAACGCCCAGCTTCCCATCACCAGAAACGCGCCGGTGAGGTGCGCCAAGAGGCTGTGCGCGAGCGCGTGGATGTGGCGGGAAGCCGGGTTCATCCTGATGCTGTGCGGTCAGCTCTCGCCGGGCTGCGGGCCGTCATAGCCCTCGACGATCACCAGGTCTGACTCCGCGGCGGCGCGCCGCAACTCGATCGCGGCCTGGTAGCCCGGCGCGTTGTAGCAGGCGAGTGCCGCCTCGTAGCTGGGGAACTCGATCACCACGTTGCGGCTGCGCGACGTACCCTCCGGGTTTTCGAACTGCCCCGCGCGGACCAGGAAGCGGGCGCCGAACTGAGCGAAGGGCTCGGCATTTGCGGCAACGTATTTCTTGTACGCCTCGGCATCGCTTACGTCGACGCGGGCGACCCAATAGCCCTTGGCCATAATGATTCCTTTCCGCGCTACGGCAACAACACCGTTGAGCCAGTGGTCTTGCGCGCCTCGAGGTCGCGATGCGCCTGTGCCGTCTCGCTCAGTGGATAGGTCTGGTTCACCTCGATCTTTACCTTTCCGGAGGTCACCATGGCGAAGAGCGCGGCGGCGCAGGTTTCCAGTTCCTCACGCTCCTTGTTGTAGACCATGAGGCTGGGGCGCGTGAGATAGAGGCAGCCCTTCTTGTTCAAGACGTTCGGATCGATCGACGGCGCGGGTCCGGAGGCGGCGCCGAACAGCACCATCATGCCGCGCGGTTGAAGGCAATCGAGCGAGCCGTCGAAGGTGTCCTTGCCGACGGAGTCATAGACGACCGGCACGCCCTTGCCGTCGGTGAGCTCCTTCACCCGCTCGACGAAGTTTTCTTTGCGGTAGTTGATGGTGTGGTGGCAGCCGTGCGCCTTTGCCATCTCGGCTTTTTCTTCCGAGCCCACGGTGCCGATCACCGTGGCGCCGATGGCGTTCAGCCACTGGCAGGCGATCAGGCCGACGCCCCCGGCGGCGGCGTGGAACAGCACGGTGTCGCCCTGCTGCACTTTGAATGTCCGACGGACGAGGTATTCGACCGTCATGCCCTGCAGCATCATCGCCGCGGCGGTCTGGTCGTCGATCGCATCCGGCAGCTTCACCAGGCGGTGCCACGGCATGACCCGCGCCTCGGCATAGGCGCCGGGAGGCATGTCGGCGTAGGCAACGCGGTCGCCTGGCTTGAAGGCGGAGACGCCTTCGCCAACCGCTTCGACGACGCCCATGCCTTCCATACCGATGGTTGCCGGATAGTGCAGCGGGTAGACGCCCATGCGGTGGTAGACGTCGATGTAGTTGAGGCCGCAGGCCTTCTGCTGCAGCAGGACTTCGCCGGAGCCGGGTGCCGGCACCTCGATGTCTTCGTACTTCAGAACTTCCGGGCCGCCGGGTTCATGAATGCGGATTGCCTTGACCATCAGGCGAGGTGCTCCTTGAAGAATGAAACCGTGCGGTCGTTGGCCAGCTTGGCCGCCGCCGCGTCGTAGTGTTCGCCGCCCTGCCGCGCGAAGGCATGATCTCTGCCTTCATAGAGGTGGATCTTCACGTTCCCGTTGGCGGCGAGGGCCTTCGTCACCGTGGCGATCTCCTCGGCCGAGGAGAACTTGTCCTTCTCGGCGATGTGCAGCATGAGAGGCTTGGTGATGGCCTTCGCTTCGCCCATCAGATCGCCGAGGCCGACGCCGTAATAGCCGACGTTGGCATCGGAGTCCGAGCGCGTCGCCATCAGGAAGGCGAGCTTGCCGCCCAGGCAGTAGCCGACGGCACCGGCCTTGCCGTTGCACAGTTCGTGCGCCCGCAGCTCCGCCAGCGTGGTCTTCATGTCCTCGATGCCCTTGTCGATGTCGAACAGGCCGAAGAGTTCGAAGGCGCGCTTCCACTCAGCGTCGGTCTTATCGGTGATCTGGATGCCCGGCTCGATGCGCCAGAAGAGATCGGGGCAGACGGCGACGAAGCCTTTGGCCGCCAGCCAGTCGCAGGTCTCGCGCATGACCTGGTTCACACCGAAGATTTCCTGGGCGACGACGATGCCGGGTGCCGGGGTGACTTCGGGCAATGCCGCGTAGACCGAAAAACTGCCGTCCTTGCCGTCGATGGTGATGACTTCACCCATGAGCCTTCCCCTATTTAATTGCACGAATGTGGGCGGCCAGGGGCCGTCGAGACGATTGTTGGCGCAACCTTATCCGAAACACCGCCGCCGCGCAGCCGGCTTGGAGATTCTAGAACAGCGGCAGCGCATGCTGCACCGGCCAGGCGCCCTCCAGAGTCAGCAGGGCGGCCTTGGTCTCCGCTCCGCGGCCGCCGGAAAAGCCGCCGAGCTGGCGGTCGGCGGCCAGCACCCTGTGGCAGGGAATGAAAATCGGGATCGGGTTCGCGCCGCAGGCGGTGCCGACGGCGCGCGCGATGCCGCCCGTTGCCTTGGCGAGGTCGCCGTAGGACTTGGTCTGGCCATAGGGGATCGCCAGCATTTCGCGCCACACGGCACGATGGAATTCCGTTCCGTGAGGCGACAGCGGGAGGTCGAACTGGCGGCGCGTTCCGGCGAAATAGTCGCACAATTGCTGCGCAGCATTTTGCAGCAAAGGACTGTCGTCGGAGCCGCCGCCGTCAGACCCGCCGCTGGCCCAGCGCACCGCGACGATCGCGCCTTCCTCGGCCGCGATGGTGACCGGCCCGGTCGGCGTGTCGACGGTGAGGCGCTGGCGTGTCATGCGGTTGCCTTGCCGGCGGCCAGAGCCTCGGCGAGAGCGTCCGGACCGGTGATCGGCAAGGAGCAGGCGGGTCCGTGGCAGACGTAGGCCGTGGCCCGGGCTGCATTGTCAGGACCGACAGCCTGGCCCTTGCCGGCGGCTGGATGGCCGGCGGGCAGCGCTTCGCCCGGGGCGATGACTTGGAGCACCCGGTTGGGCAGGCAGGTCTTGGTCACCGCGGCGAGCAGGGCGTCGGTTGCCGCATCGCCGCGCCGGCCGACGATGACCACCTGGGTCGCGCTCGCCAGCAGTTCGGCGCTGTTGAGGAAGCTCGCCAGCGGAAAGACGTTGCGGGTGAGTTCGCCGGAAAAGGCGTTGGTCAGCGCGTCGGCGCGCTCGCGATAGGCGGGCTTGCCGGTCAGGTAGAATAGGCGCGCCAGAACGCCGAGGACCGTGCCGTTGCCGGCGGGAACTGCGCTGTCATAGGCCGTCTTTGTGCGCAGGATGAGGTCGGGTGTATCGTCGGCGGTGAGGAAGTAACCGCCGTTCTCGGCGTCCCAGTAGTGCCGGTCCAACACTTCCACCCAGGCTTCGGCCTGCGTCAGATAGTCTGCTTCGCCGGTTGCTTCGTGGAGGGCGAGCGCAGCCGCGGCCATGTTGGCATAGTCGTCGAGTGTCGCCGGGTGCTTCAGGGTGCCGTGGCGCCAACTGTGGTGGAGCCGGCCGTCACGCTGCATGGTGTCACGGACGAAAGCGAAGGCGGTCTCGGCGGCCGTCAGCCAGTCGCTTTCGCCGAACACCGGCGCCGCCTCGGCGAGGGCGGCGATCATCAGGCCGTTCCAGTCCGCCAGGACCTTGTCGTCCCAGCCGGGGCGGATCCGCCTTGCCCGCGCCGACAGCAGGATTTCTCGGCAAGCAGCGAGCCGGGCCTCGGTCTCGGCGTCGGCCAGTTGCGGCTCGGCCGAGCGATTGAGGATCGTCTTGCCTTCCCAGTTACCGTGCGGCGTGACGTCGTAGTGCGCCTTGAAGAGGGCGGCTTCTTCGCTGAGCAGTTCGTCGATTTCGCCTTCGGACCAGACGTAGAACTTGCCTTCCTCGCCCTCGCTGTCGGCATCGAGGGTGGCGGCGAAAGCGCCGGAGGGGCTGGTTCCGCTGCCGTCGGCGTCGGCGATCATTTCGCGCTGGACCCAGGCCACGGTCTCTCGGGCGCGCTGCTGATAGAGCGGGTTGCCGGTGTCCTGCCACAGCCAGGTCAGCAGCTCCAGCAGCTGGGCGTTGTCGTAGAGCATCTTCTCGAAGTGGGGCACCAGCCAGCGCGAGTCGGTGGCATAGCGGGCAAAGCCACCGCCGAGGTGGTCGTAGATGCCACCCTGGGCCATCCTGGTCATGGTCAACTCGACGGCATGGCGCAGGTCGGGATCGCCATGACGTTTCCAGGCGCGCCAGAACAGCTTCAAGATCGCCGGCTGGGGAAACTTCGGCGCGCTGCCGATGCCGCCGTCGACGGGGTCGATCTCGCTGACGAGGCGTCGGGCGACCTCGTCGAGAGCGCTGACGGGGATGTCGCCGCCGCTGAGATTTTCCGACAGGCGGCCGAGGGCATCTTTCAGTGCCGTGGTGTTCTTCTCGATGCGGCCCTTGTCTTTGGCGTAGATTTCCGCCACCGCGTGCAGCACCTGGGGAAAGCCGGGGCGGCCGTAGCGCGGTGCCGGCGGGAAGTAGGTGCCGCCCCAGAACGGCTCTGCGTCCGGTGTGAGGAACATGGTCAGCGGCCAACCCCCGTGCTCGCCAAGCAGGGCGAGGGCGGCCTGATAAATGCTGTCGACGTCCGGGCGCTCCTCGCGGTCCACCTTGATGTTGATGAAGAGGGCGTTCATCAGCCCGGCGATTTCGGGGTTCTCGAAGCACTCGTGCGCCATCACGTGGCACCAATGGCAGGCGGCGTAACCGACCGACAGCAGGATCGGCTTGTCGGCGGCGCGCGCCGCGGCGAAGGCAGCTTCGCTCCAGGCCTGCCAGTGCACCGGATTGTCACGGTGCTGCAGCAGATAGGGGCTGGTCTCAGCGCCCAGACGGTTGCCGGCCGCTGTCGCGGTATCGTCGGCTGCGGTTGGTCTGCACGGCGTGGCTCCGGACATGAACGGTGGTTCCTTCGGTCGACTCGCGCGAGGCTTGGTGCCCATGGGATTGCGGCGCCCGCTTGCTGACATGTAGTCTCAGAATTCCTATATGGGCCGTAGGCGTTTGTCGGCTCAACCATAAATGCCGAATGGGTTTACAGCGGCGGTGTGCCGGTGTTGGCGGCGCCCCTCAGGAAGGTAGCGGCTATGAAGATCCACGTAGATATAGAGTGCACGCCTGAGGAGGCGCGCGCCTTCCTGGGTTTGCCCGACGTCGGCCCCATGCAGGAAGCGCTGATGGCTGAACTGCAGAAACGCATGATGGCGAACTTGCAGGCGATGGAGCCCGAGCAGCTGTTCAAGACCTGGCTGCCGGCGGGCTTGCAGGGTTGGGAGCAGCTGCAGAAGGCTTTCTGGACCCAGATGGGGAGTGGATCGGGCGAAAAGAAGGAAGGATAACAGCACGTTATGACGGAGAGCCTGGAACGGGAAGCGCCTGCCGGCGCGGGCGAGACCGATACCGGTGGTGATCTGGCGCCTTATTTCCGCTGCCACGTCTTCTGTTGCATGAACGAGCGGCCGCCGGGCCACGAGCGCGGCTGCTGCAAGGAAAAGGGCGCCATTCGCCTGCGCAACTATTTGAAGGCGCGTGCCAAGGAACTGGGCCTTGAGGGCCTGCGCATCAACCAGTCCGGCTGCCTCGACCGCTGCGAGCTGGGGCCGGTGATGGTGATCTACCCGGAAGGCATCTGGTACCATTACCGCAGCATCGAGGATGCCGAGGAGATCCTGCAGACCCACCTGGTGAAGGGAAAGCGGGTCGAGCGCCTGATGCTGCATCCCGACGACACCTCGCCGCCCGGCGAATGAGCCGCTGCGGGCGGTGACGGACGGCAGCCGAGACCCAGCACCCGAGACGATGACCCAGGACACCATCTTTGCGCCCTCGACGGCTCCCGGCCGCGCGGGCGTTGCCGTGGTGCGCATTTCCGGGCCGGACGCTGGTGCCGCCCTCGCCGCGATTGGCGGTAACAGGATACCCCCAGCGCGGGTTGCGACGCTGCGCGTCATTGCCGATCCGGCTGACGGGCGTGCCATCGACCGCGGCCTTTTGCTGTGGTTTCCCGCTCCGGCCAGCTTCACCGGAGAGGATGTTGGCGAGCTGCATCTGCATGGCGGACGGGCTGTGGTCGGGGCGGTGCTGGACGCGCTTGCCAGGGTGCCGGGCCTGCGCCCCGCTGAGGCCGGCGAGTTCACCCGGCGCGCCTTCGACAATGGCAAGCTGGACTTGAGCGCTGTCGAGGGCCTGGCCGATCTCATCGACGCCGAAACCGAGGCGCAGCGGCGCCAGGCCCTGCGTCAGATGGAAGGCGGGCTGGCGCGCCTCACCGGCAGCTGGGCGGCGCGTCTCACCCGGGTGCTGGCGCACGCGGAGGCGGCCATTGACTTCGTCGAGGAGGAGTTGCCTGCTGATCTGCAAGACGTGGCCCTTGCCGAGGTGATTGAGATATCGGCGGAGATCGGCAGAGCCTTGCAGGACGGCCATCGGGGCGAGCGGCTGCGCGAGGGTCTGTCGGTGGTCATCCTTGGGGCACCCAACGTCGGCAAATCGTCGCTGCTGAATGCTCTGGCGCGGCGCGAAGCGGCCATCGTGTCGGAGGCAGCCGGCACCACCCGCGATGTGGTCGAGGTGCATCTCGATCTCGGCGGCTATCCGGTCATCCTGGCGGACACCGCAGGCCTGCGGGAGATCGCCGACGATGAGAAAGGGCAGGCGGCGGTGGAGCGCGAGGGTATCGCCAGGGCGCGAGAGCGCGCCGCGCGTGCCGACGTGCAGGTGCTGATGGCCGACCTCACGGTGGTGCTGAGGGACGACTCGCAGCTCGACGCCGTGCGGGCCCTGTTCGATCATCGCTCCCTCTTGATCCTCAACAAGGCCGATGGTTGCGACAGTGCGGCGGTGACGCGCCTCTGCGAAGAACTGCAGGACTGTGCCCCGCTGGTTATTTCGGCCAGGGAAGGAACGGGGCTGGACCGGGTGCTGGCGCGGTTGGTAGAGCGGGCGGAGCACAGCTTCGGCGGCGCCGAGGAGGGCGCCGGGATCACCAGGCTGCGCCACCGCCGCGCCCTTGAGGCGTGCCGCGAGGCGTTGGAGCGGGCGCGGGTCGCGCCGTTGCCGGAGCTTGCCGCGGAGGAGTTGCGTCTGGCGGTGAGGGCGCTGGGCCGGATCACCGGAAAGGTGGATGTCGAGCATCTACTAGATATTGTGTTCGCTGAGTTCTGTATTGGCAAATGATGGGTATCGAGGCGTGTTTCACGTGAAACATGGTGAACCGGGCTTAACGATCCAGAGACGGCGGCCCGCGTTGCGGTCTTGATTGCTGCAGAAGGCTTGCTATAACCCGCCGCAGTTTGCACGGCCTTGGGCGCAAAAGGTGCCAAAATGGCTGAGACCAACAGCTTCGATGTCATTGTTGTAGGGGGCGGTCACGCCGGCTGCGAAGCCGCCGCGGCGGCAGCGCGCCTCGGCGCGCGCACGGCATTGGTCACGCATCGCCGCGACAGCATCGGCGTCATGTCGTGCAACCCTGCGATCGGCGGCCTCGGCAAAGGTCACTTGGTGCGGGAGATCGATGCCCTCGATGGCCTGATGGGCCGGGCTGCCGATGCTGGCGGCATCCAGTTCAGGGTGCTGAACGCCAGCAAGGGGCCGGCGGTGCGTGGTCCCCGCGCCCAGGCGGATCGCAAGCTCTACCGGCAGGCCGTGCAGGCGCTGCTGGCTGAACAGAACAACCTCACCATCATTGAGGCGGCCGTCGAAGATCTCATCATCGACGCGGCGGGTCGCTGCTGCGGTGTGCTCGCCGCCGACGGGGCGGCGCTGCGTGCCGGTGCTGTCGTGCTCACCACCGGTACTTTTCTGCGCGGCCTCATTCATATCGGCGAAAAGCGCATTCCCGCCGGCCGGGTCGGCGAGGCGCCCGCGACCGGGCTCTCGGCGACCTTGGAGCGCGCCGGCTTCGCGCTTGGGCGCCTGAAGACCGGAACGCCGCCGCGCCTGGACGGCCGCACCATCGAGTATGGCGGATTGCAGGCGCAACCCGGCGATATGCCGCCGGAGCCCTTCTCCAGCCTGACGGCGATCACCCAGCCGCAGATTGCCTGCCACATCACCCATACGACGGCGGCGGGCCACGCGCTGATCCGAGAGAACCTCCATCGGGCGCCGCTTTATTCCGGCCAGATCGAATCGACGGGGCCGCGTTACTGCCCCTCGATCGAGGACAAGGTGGTGCGCTTCGCCGAGCGCGGGCAGCACCAGATTTTTCTGGAGCCCGAAGGCCTAGACGATCCGACCGTCTATCCGAACGGCATCTCCACCTCGCTGCCAGAGGATGTACAGGCTGCCTTGCTGAAGACCATTCCTGGCCTGGAACAGGCGCGGATGCTGCAGCCGGGCTACGCCATCGAGTACGATTACGTCGATCCGCGCGAGCTCACTGTGGGCCTGGAAACGCGCCGCATGCCGGGCCTGTTCCTCGCCGGACAGATCAACGGAACGACCGGCTACGAAGAAGCGGCCGCCCAAGGCCTTATCGCCGGGCTGAATGCCGCCCTGAGGGCAGGCGGCGGCGCCGACCCTTTCACCCTAGACCGTTCCGAAGCCTATATCGGTGTGCTCATCGACGACCTGGTGACTCGGGGCGTCAGCGAACCCTACCGCATGTTCACCAGCCGGGCGGAGTACCGGCTACGCCTCCGGGCCGATAACGCGGACCAGCGCCTGACGGGCCGCGGGCTCGCTCTGGGCTGCGTCGGAGCCGTCCGGCGCCGGACGTTCGAGACGAAAATGGCGGCTCTGGACGCCGGCCGTCGTTTGTTGGACTCGTTGACGGCGACGCCAAACGAACTGGCGGGGGCGGGCGCGGCAATCAATCAGGATGGAGTGAGGCGCAGCGCCTTTGCCCTGCTGCGCTATCCGGAGCTGACTTTGGATCGGCTCGGGGCGATCTGGCCGCAACTGAAAAGCCTAGATCCGGCGGTCTCTCGGCAGCTGGAGATCGAGGGCCGCTACCAGGGCTACATGGAGCGGCAGGAGGCCGATATCCGCGCCTTCCGCAAGGACGAGGCCCTTGCGCTGCCGACGGACCTGAACTACGCCGCGGTCGGCGGGCTCTCTACGGAGATCAGGGAGCTGTTAACCATAAGCCGCCCCGCCACCCTCGGCGCCGCGTCGCGCATTCCCGGGGTAACCCCCGCGGCGGTCATGGCCCTTCTGCGCCACGTCCGCAAACGGGACAGGGCTCCCCAGGCGGCCGGCACGCACGGCTCCGCGGCCTGAGCCCGGCATGTCTTCCAAAGGAGGAGCGGGGGCGGGGGCGCCGGCATCGCTGTCGCCGGAAGGCTTTCAGGCTCGGCTGGCTGTTTCACGTGAAACACTGGATAAGTTTCGCACTTATGCGGCGCTTCTGACGAAGTGGAACCGGGCGATTAACCTGGTGAGCCCGAGCTCGCTGGAAGATCTTTGGCGCCGTCACTTTCTCGACTCGGCGCAATTGCGTGGCTATCTCCCTGAAACGTCGGATCCGTCGGAGCGGGTAATCCTCGACATCGGCTCCGGGGCCGGCTTCCCCGGCCTGGTGCTGGCATTGTTGGGCTGTGGTCAGGTGCATCTGGTCGAGTCCGACCAGCGCAAGGCGGAGTTCCTGCGTGAGGCGGTGCGGGTCACCGGTGCCTCCGCCATCGTGCACGCTCAGCGCCTCGAAAGTCTCGATCCGCCGCAGCCGGATGTGGTCACCTGCCGGGCCTTTGCCTCCCTCACCAAGATTCTCGACCTCACCGAACGCTTCCTCCGGCCTCAAAACACGAAAAAAGAGAGCGTTGGGCTGTTTCTGAAGGGCCGCAGCGTCGATGAAGAATTGACCGAGGCGGGGAAAAAGTGGAGACTGCGGCTAGATCGCTTTGAGAGCGAGACGGACCCCCATGCCTCGATCTTGCGTCTCAGACTTCTATCTCTTGGGGATGGAGCGTCTTGAATCTACAACATATTGAAGTGGCGCCGGAGCGCGGGACGATCCCGCCGGCTCCGATCGTGACCCGAGTCCTCGCTGTCGCCAATCAGAAGGGCGGCGTCGGCAAGACCACCACCACGGTGAATCTGGCGACGGCTTTGGCCGCCTGCGGCAAGCAGGTGCTCATCGTCGACATGGATCCGCAGGGCAATGCCAGCACCGGACTGGGTGTCGCCGCGAAGGCGCGTGACCATAGCATTTACCAGGTGCTGCTGGATGGCATGCCGCTGAAGGAGGCGGTCAGCCGCACGCTGGTGCCGGGCATGGACATTATTCCCTCCGGCGTGGATCTTTCCGGTGCCGAGCTGGAACTGATCGACGTGGCCCGCCGCGAATACCGCCTGCGCGATGCCATGGAGGCGATCCGCGGCACCTACGATTTCGTGCTGATCGACTGCCCGCCGGCGCTGGGCCTCCTGACCCTCAATGCCCTGGTGGCGGCCAACGCTGTGCTGGTGCCGTTGCAGGCGGAGTTCTACGCCTTGGAAGGCCTCAGCCACCTGATGCGAACCATCGACAGGGTGCGCCGCGGCCTCAACGAGGGGCTGTCGCTGCAGGGCGTCGTGCTGACGATGTTCGACCGGCGCAACAATCTCTGTGAGATGGTGGCGGCCGACGTGCGCGAGTACCTGGGCGACAGGGTCTACAAGACCATGATCCCGCGCAATGTGCGGGTCTCGGAAGCGCCCTCGCACGGCAAGCCGGTTCTGCTCTATGATGTGCGCTGTGCGGGCGCCCAGGCCTATATCCGCCTGGCGCGCGAGATCCTGCAGCGCGAGCAGAGCCTGCCCGGCCAGGCGGCCTTGGCCTCCTGATGTGCAGGCTTGGCCGGAAATCTTTATCATTCCGGTAACGGAATGAAGAGGGGGGATGGCGCCGCCGGCCACGCAGGTTGGGCGCAGTGCCGAGAGCTGCAGTATCCCGGGTCGATTTCCTCAAAGGACGTGAACGACGCCGGGCAAGGGAACGACGTGCGATGACCAAGATCTGCCAAGATCCCCGAGCTGGCCGGGGCCTGCAATGACCGACGGACCATCATCGGATCCGACCAAGCGGACCAACCTGGGCCGAGGCCTTGCGGCCCTCTTCGGCGAAGAGAACGAGGACTACGCATCCCTCGATAAGGTGCGCTCCACCAAAACGGTGCCGATCGAGCACCTGAGGCCGGGCCGGTTCCAGCCGCGCCACCACTTTGACGAAGCGGCGGTGAACGCCCTCGCCGAATCGATCAAGGCGCAGGGCATCCTGCAGCCGATCCTGGTGCGCCGCGACCCCGACCGCCCCAACGAGTTCGAGATCGTCGCCGGCGAACGGCGCTGGCGGGCGGCGCAGATCGCCAAGCTGTACGAAGTCCCGGTGGTCATCCGCGACCTCACCGACGCCCAGTCGCTGGAACTGGCCATCGTGGAGAACGTCCAGCGGCAAGACCTGACCCCACTTGAAGAAGCGGAAGGCTACCGCCGCCTCATCGACGATTTCCAGCACACCCAGGAGGATCTCGCCAAGACCCTGGGCAAGAGTCGCAGCCACATCGCCAACACCCTGAGGCTGCTATCCCTGCCGGAGGGGGTGAAGCTGTTGATGGACGAAGGCAAGCTGACGGCCGGCCACGCCCGCACCCTGATCGGCTGCGACAACGCCGAGGGTCTGGCAAGCCAGATGATCAGCCGCGGCCTCAACGTGCGCCAGGCGGAAAAACTGGTGCAGAACGCCAAGGCCGCCGGCGCCTCAGCACCGCGTAAGTCGGCGGCCCCAGCCGACGACGATCACCCCAAGGATACCGATACCCTCGCGCTGGAGCGCGATCTCACGGCGTTGCTCGGTCTCAAGGTCAGCATCAAGTTTCAGGGCACGGGCGGATCGCTGACCATCCACTATAAGACCCTGGAACAATTGGACGACGTGCTGCACCGGCTGAACCAGATGCCGCCGCCGGGACACTGAATCCCGAAGCGATCCGCCGCGACCGTCAGCCGGCGCGCCGCCGCCGGCCAGGCGCGTTGGCGGCGATCTCAAGCAGAACCCGAGACACCAAGAGTTCCGCCGGCGCACCGCTGCGCTTGCAGGCGGCTTCGGTGTCCAGCAGGCGCTCCATCGCCCGCGCCAGACCGGCAGGCCGCCAGGCTTCGGCCTGCGCCTTGAAGGCGGCCTGTGTCTTCCAGAACACCGGTGGCCGCAGCCGCCGCATGCTGTCCTCCACCGAACCGGGTGCGCCCGCCACGGCGTGCACCCGCTGAAAGTGCCGCGCGACCGCCCGCAGTACCGTAACGGGGGCGTTGCCTTCCTTGAAACTGCGGCCTAAGGCACGCTCGAGCCCGGGGAGGTTCCCGCTGGCTGTCGCCAGCGCTACGTCGTCGAGGCTGAGCAGTGCGGAGTCGCCCACACAAGCCTCGGCATCGTCCAGCGTGATCTCGCCGTTGCTACCCTTGAACAGCAAAACCTTTTCCAGTTCCCGCTTTGTCAACGCGCGATCGCCGCCGAGCTGGCTGGAGAGGAAGCTGACGGCCTCGCGGCTGATGCCGATGCCGGCCTCCGCGAAGAAGCCCTTTACCACCGTTTCCAGCCCACGCGCGTCGTCGTGGTAGCACGCCAGGGCTGCCGCGCGCTTCTCGGCCTCGAAGAGCTTGCGCAACGTCGAGCGCGCCGGCAGATCATCCGCCTCCACCACAACGAAGGCCTCGCCGGGCGAGTCGGCCAGGAAATCCTTCAAGACCGGGGTCAGCTTGTCGCTCGCATCACGTACGCGTACAAAGCGCCGCCCGCCACCAAAGGTTAACGCCGCCGCTTCATCGGCCAGCCGTGCGGGATCGTCTTTCAGCTGAGATGCAGTAACCTCGCTGATGCAGAAAGGATCATTGGGATCGGCAACGACGGTCGCCAGCAAGGCAGCACTGCGTTCGCGGCGCAATCCAGCATCCGGGCCGTACAGCAGTACGGCCCGTACGGCGGTGTCCGGCGTCTTGATAAAAGCCTCGGCCTGCTTACCCGCGAGTTTCACGGTTGCCTCCGCCCGCCGTCACTGCTTGGCGAAGTACAGCGCCAGTCGTGTATGGATGTCGTCGGCGACCTCGCGCAGCGCGCGCTCGCGCGCCGTTTCCTCGGACACCGTGGTCGCAAAGGGATTGGTCAGGATGTCGTAACTCGTGGTCGACGCTGACTCGCCCGACATCAGCTGCGTCTGCCCGTCCACGCTCAGCAAGATGAAGTCCGCTTCCATGCGCAGGTTGGCGCGCGTTGCCGTCTCGTCGCGGCGCACGCCGAGTTCCTGCAGGCGCTCGGTGAGCTGAATCCGCAGGCTATAGCTGGCGTCCGCCGGCTGACCGCGCGGATTAAGCCGATCGCGCAGGAAGTTGTGCATCTGCTGACCGGCCCGGTCGGTCAGCGGCTCGACCCGCACGGAAGCCAGGCTCGTGGACACCTCGGTGTTGTTGATGCCCGGCCCGTAAAGCGGCTGGAAACCGCACCCGGCCAGGGCGATGGCGCTTGCCGCCCCAACAATCAGGCGCGTCAGTTCTCTTCTAGACCACGACATTGACGATCCGGTTCTTCACCACGATGACCTTGCGCGCCGGCTTGCCGTCCATCGCCCGCTGCACGGCCGGTTCGCCCAGAGCGACCGCGCGGGCCTCCTCGTCGCCGGCGTCGACGGGCAGAGAGATGGTAGCACGTTTCTTGCCGTTCACCTGAACCGCCAATGTCGCCCTCTCGTCGCTCAGAAGAGAATCGTCGGCACTCGGCCAGGGCTCGTCGACCAGATAGTCGTCATGGCCAAGCTGCCGCCACAACTCTTCGGCCAGATGCGGCATCATCGGTCCGATCAGACGCACCAGCAGCTCGAGGCCCTCGCGCAGCGCCCAGCGGCCGCCGGCGTCCTCGGCCGTAAAGCCGCCCAGGGCGTTGGCCAGTTCGTAGATGCGTGCCACCGCGCGGTTGAAGCGGAACTGGTCCAGGTCGTCGCCGCAAGCAGCCACCGTCTTGTGCACGACGCGGCGCAGTTCGACCGTCACGTCCGACAGATCTGCCGGCGGCGGCGTGTCCTTCGCCGGCAACGAGGCCAGGTTCTCGCCGACCAAGCGCCACAACCGCTGACTGAAGCGCCAGGCGCCCTCAACGCCGGCATCGGTCCACTCCATGTCGCGCTCCGGCGGAGAGTCGGACAGCATGAACCAGCGTGCCGTGTCGGCGCCGTAGGTGCTGATGATGGCTTCCGGATCGACGACGTTGCGCCGCGACTTGCTCATCTTCTCGGCGCGGCCGACAGTGACCGGTGCCCCTCCGTCCAGCAGGCGCGCCGTGCCTTCCGCGGACTTCTCGACCTGCTCGGGAAACAGCCACTTGCCGTCGGCGTCACGATAGGTCTCGTGGCACACCATGCCCTGGGTGAACAGCCCGGCGAAGGGTTCGCCAAGCCCGACATAGCCGATCTCTTTCAAGGCCCGGGTGAAGAAACGGGCGTAGAGCAGGTGGAGAATGGCGTGCTCGATGCCACCGATGTACTGGTCTACCGGCAGCCAGTAATCCACCGCCGCGCGGTCCATCGGGCTTTGCGCACGCGGACTGCAGAAGCGCGCGAAGTACCAGGAGGAATCGACGAAGGTGTCCATGGTGTCGGTGTCGCGCTCGGCGGTCCCGCCGCACTTGGGGCAGGTCGTGTGCTTCCAGCTCGCATGGTGCACCAGCGGGTTGCCCGGGCGGTCGAAGGTGACGTCGTCGGGCAAGCGCACGGGCAGATCGGCAACGGGGACCGGCTGCGGCCCGCATTTTCCGCAGTGGATCACCGGGATGGGGCAGCCCCAATAGCGCTGGCGCGAGATGCCCCAATCGCGCAGCCGGTACTGAATGGTGCCTTCGCCGTCGCCTTGTGCCGCCAGACTGTCGATCGCCGCGCGCTTTGCCTCGGCGACACCCAGCCCGTCGAGGAAGCCGGAGTTGAACGCCGTGCCGTCGCCGGTATAGGCCTCGTCGCCGACGGCGAAGCTCGCCGCATCCGCATCGGGCGGCAGCACCACCGGGAGCACCGGCAGATCGTACTTGCGGGCGAAGTCGAGGTCGCGCTGATCGTGCGCCGGGCAGCCGAAGATGGCGCCGGTGCCGTACTCCATCAGCACGAAGTTGGCGATGTAGACCGGCAGTCTGCGCTCGGCGACAAAAGGATGCTGCACCGTCAGGCCGGTGTCGAAACCCTGCTTCTCCGCGGTTTCAATGGCTTCCTCGCTGGTCCCCAGGCGGTTGCACTCGGCAATGAAGGCGGCCGCCTTCGCATTGTTCTGGGCAACCTCGGCGGCCAGGGGATGGTTGGCGGCGATGGCGCAGAACGATGCGCCATAGAGCGTGTCCGGCCGGGTGGTGAACACGGTCAGGCGGTCGTCACGGCCAACCAACTTGAAATGAATGGTGGCGCCCTCGGAGCGGCCGATCCAGTTGCGCTGCATCAGGCGCACTTTCTCCGGCCAGCGGTCGAGGTCGTCCAGCGCGCCCAGCAATTCGTCGGAGAAGGCGGTGATCCTGAAGAACCACTGAGACAGCTTACGCCGCTCGATCGGCGCGCCCGAGCGCCAGCCCTTGCCGTCGATGACCTGTTCGTTGGCCAGCACGGTGTGGTCCACCGGGTCCCAGTTCACCGAGGATTCCTTACGGTACACCAGGCCCTTTTCCATCATCTCGACGAACAGGCGCTGTTGATGCGCGTAGTAGCCGGGATGGCAAGTGGCGATCTCGCGGTCCCAATCCAGCGACAGGCCCATCAGCTTCAACTGGCCGCGCATGGTCGCGATGTTGTCGTAGGTCCAGCTTGCCGGGTGAACGCCGCGCTCCATCGCCGCATTCTCCGCCGGCAGGCCGAAGGCGTCCCAACCCATCGGATGCAGCACATTGAAGCCCTTGGCGCGCTTATAGCGCGCGACCACGTCGCCGATGGTGTAGTTCCGCACGTGGCCCATGTGGATCTTCCCCGACGGATAGGGGAACATCTCGAGGACGTAGTACTTTTCCCGCGAAGGATCTTCCTTCACGGCGAAGCAGCCGGCTTCCGCCCAGCGCTTCTGCCACTTCTCCTCGGTTTCCTTGGCGTTGTAGCGGCTCATCTTGGCGGTCGTAAGCTCGGAGGTAACCTGGGGCAGGGGGCGAGGCGGACACTGTGGCCGGCCCGGCCCGAAGCTGTGTCCGCCGGCGGGGCGCGGGCGCTCTCGCCGGCGCACGCCTCGGGCGGGCAGATTTTACTGAAGCGAGGCGATGCGCAGCTGGCGCGCCTTGGTCAGGATGGCGTTCTCGACGTCGGTCTGGGTCTGCGGCTCGACCGCTGCGTCAACCCAGTTTCCGCTGCGCGGATCGAGGATCTGGCGGAACACCGAAGCCCGTACGCCGTCCGCGCGCAGGTCACGGCCCAGGATGTAAACGTTGAGCTTGAAGCGCTCGTTGGTTGCCTGGGGCGGCGAATACCAGTCGGTAATGATCACGCCGCCGAACGGATCTGCAGAAGCCAGGGGCATGAAGGAGACAGTATCGAGGGACGCGCGCCACAGATAGGAATTCACGCCGATGCCGGCGCCGCCACTGCCGTCGCCGGCGTCCGGGCGCTCTTCGCCGCCGATGCCGATGCCGCCACTGCCGCCGAGAATCGATCCGCCGGTTTCCTCGTACTTCTCAGCCGTGTCGTCGCGGTACGTGGCCTCGCCGCCGCACGCGGCAACGGTCAGCGCCAAAGCCAGCGCCAGCCAGCGCCATGCGCCATTGTTGTTGCCAAAGGCCGTTCTCGTCATCGTCTTCACGTCCCCGCATGCGGCGCGGCTGCCGTCTGAGTTCAGTCGACACCGCCAAGATCCTATCGCCCGTGTAGATATCACAGGGCCCAAAGGCGGGCAAAAAGAAATGGGGTGCCGCGAGGCTCTCGAGCGGAGGCGCAAAACCACGCGGCAAACCGCAAATTTTCAGACTTTAGCGTCAGGCGGAGGGATGCGGAGGGGCAGCGCCAAAACGAAAGGGGCGGCACCCAAAGGTGCCGCCCCTTCAAACGACCGAAGTCGTAGGGTCTGGCTTAGAAGGCGAGCTTCAGGCCGCTGGTGACCGCCACGATGTCGTTGTCGCCGCCCGCGCCGAGGTCCTCGTTGCCGACATAGCCGGTCAGGAAGACGCTCACGCCCGGCGCCAGGTTGTACCCGACGTTGGCCGAACCGGCGAGCAGCTCGTCGTCGCTGTCGTCGTCCTCGGAGTAGATGCCGTTGACCGAGAAGCTCCACGGGCCAGCGGCGTAGCCGATACCGGCGTCCCACGCCCAGCCTTTGCCACCATTGTCGTCGAAGTCGTCGTAGACCGCGCCGGTTGCGATGGTGAAGCCCGAGAAGCTGACAGCGATACCGCCGCCGATGCCGTAGGCATCATCTTCCGGCTCTTCATCGGCGGAAGCGTAGGCGCCAACCAGGGCCAGCTCGAGGCCGAACCCGTTGAACTCGCCTTCGTAGCCCAGGCCGACGCCGATCTGGTCATGGAAGCCGCCGTCATCGGAACCGGTGAACGAGTTGCCTTCGCCATCATGCGCGGTATTCGGCGTGTAGCTGAGGCCCATGCTGAAGCCGCTGAAGTTCGGCGTGGTGTAGCTGATCTTCGTGGCGTCAGAAGACTCAACGCCGCCGCGCAGATCGACCGAGGTGCGGGCCGCACCGACGAAAGCGTTGCCATCGTCGAGGAAGTTCGAGGTCGGGTTGCCGACGCCGCCGTAGTCAACGCCGGAGTTCGAGCCGTTCACCATGAAGGTGTCTTCGACACCGTCATTGTTACCGAACTCGAGCTTACCGAAGCCGCCCGACGCCCAGACGCTGTTTTCGTCGACGTTGTTGGTCGCACCAGCGTCAGCCTCGAGCTCCACGCGGAAGCCGAAGGTGATGCCGTTGTCGGCCATGATCGAGCCGTTGACGTGAATTTCGGTGTTGGTCGCGAAGCCGAAACCACGATCCGAATCATCGCCGTCGGAATCACCACCGGAAACCATGAACTGCTGGAAAGCGGAGAGCTTAAGCTCCTGAGCAGCGGCCGGGCTGGCCACCAGGACCGCGGCCCCGACAATGGCGCTGCTAGCCATCAATACGTTTTTCATCCGAAAAGCTCCAAATACGGTGTCTATTGTGGGTACCCCAAGCCACGGGATGTCATGTTCGTACTAGGCTCTTCGCCCGACCGCAAGGGTTGGAAGGGGTGTTAAGTTGTTTTTCCGACACACTGTGCTTTCCGAGCAACAGTTCAGGTTTTAGGCGCGAAGCCAAGGACTTCCTGGAACTGTCTCCTGTGTCGAAAGAAGAGCAAGAAACCCTCATAAGGCGAATATCTGGGTATTCTTTCTTGTAAAGGTACGCCGGCATAAAGGTCTCATTAACCTTCATTCTGCATGCCCTTGCATCTTCGGGCGCATTTGCCTACAGCCTCCACCATCGACTTGCGCGCTGCAGCCCTGTCCCATTCAACGAGTCCTGATCATCCATGCCCGGCATCCTCTGGCTCGCGTCCTATCCGAAATCCGGCAACACCTGGATGCGGGTCTTCCTCGCCAACTTGATCCTCGATCCGCCGGAGCCGCTGGTGCTGAAGCGGATCAACGAGGTCTGTTCCAGCGAGCCCAACGAGGTGTGGTTCGCCCCCCTGACCGACAAGCCGGTCAGCGCGCTCAGCAAAAAACAGGTCGCCGCCCTCAGGACCCGGGCGCAGGAGCGCGCGGTCAGCGTCAACCAGAACATCATCCCGATGAAGACCCACAGCCTCAACGGCAAGGACTTCGGCTATCCGACGATTTCCGCCAAGGCCAGCATCGGTGTCATCTATATCGTCCGTGACCCGCGCGACGTGGTGATCTCGGCGGCGGACCATTACGGCCTTACCATCGACCAGGCGGTCGAAATGATGGCTGATCCCAAGACGCGCGGGCGCGGCATGCCGGGCAACACGGTGCACGAGCTAATGGGCAGCTGGTCCGACCATGTGAAATCCTGGACGCGCTGGAAACACACGCCGCTCATGGTGCTGCGCTACGAAGACATGCTGGCCGATCCCCTCGGCCAGCTCGGCATGGTCGCCCGCAAGGTCGGCATCACCCAGGATGCGGCGCGCATCGAGAAGGCGGTGGCGTTTTCGTCCTTCAAGCAGTTGCAGGCGCAAGAGGCGCAGACCGGCTTCATCGAGAAGTCGGAGCACAGTCAGCGATTCTTTCGTTCAGGGCGCGCCGGCGGTTGGCGCGAAAAGCTGACGCCGGGGCAGGCCGCCGCGATCGAGTGCGACCATGCCGTCCAGATGCGCCGCTTCGGCTACCTGCCCGCGGCCGGTGCCGGCAATGGCCCCCAGCCGCGCCAGGAAAAGGCCCTCTGAATCGTGCCCGGCATCCTCTGGATCGCGTCCTACCCCAAGTCGGGCAACACCTGGATGCGCAGCTTTCTCGCCAATCTCATCCTCGATGAGGCTGACCCCCTGCCGCTGAAGCGAATCAGCGAGATCTGTCCCAGCGAGCCGACAGAGATATGGTTCCGCCCGTTCGTGCAGGGCGAAGTTTCCGACCTCGCCCCGAAGGAGATCGCGGCGCTGCGCGTCAGGGCGCAGGAGCGCGCGGTCAGCCTCAACAAGAACGTTATCCCGATGAAGACCCACAGCTATCTCGGGGAGGACTGTGGCCAACCGATCTTTTCGATGAAGGCCACCTTCGGCGCGGTTTACATCATCCGCGACCCACGCGATGTGGTGATCTCCGCCGCCGACCACTTCGGCATCTCGATCGACGAGATGGTGGAGAAAATGATCGATCCCCTGGCCACCTGTGCGGCGATGCCCGGCGTCATCGTCCACGAGCTGCAGAGCAGTTGGTCCAACCACGTGGAATCCTGGACCAAGTGGAACCATCCCGGGATCTTCACGGTGCGCTACGAGGATCTGCTGGCCGATCCCCTCGACCAGTTCGGCCGCGTCGCCCGCCACTTCGGCATCTCCACCGACAAGGCGCGGGTGAAAAAGGCGATCGACTTTTCCTCCTTCAAGCGGTTGCAGAAGATGGAGGCCGAACAGGGTTTCGTAGAACGCTCGTTGCACAGCGAGCGGTTTTTCCGCTCCGGGCGCTCCGGCGGCTGGCGCGAAAAGCTGACGCCGGACCAGGTGGCGCGCATCGAAAGCGACCACGCGGTCCAGATGAAACGCTTCGGCTACGTGTAATGATGTCCGGAGGCAGGATGGTGACCCATGTTTGAAACGACCGCAGCCGAGATCGGCGCCAACCTGGACGGGGTGCGCGCGAAGATCGCCGCCGCTGCCAAGGAGGCGGGGCGCGATGTCTCGTCCGTCGGCCTGGTGGCGGTCAGCAAGACGCATCCCGCCGCGGCGGTCGAGGCGGCGCTGGCCGCCGGCCAGACGGTTTTCGGCGAGAACCGGGTGCAGGAGGCACAAGGCAAGTTTCCGGCCCTCAAGCAGGCCCACCCGCAGCTGCGCCTGCACCTCATCGGGCCGCTGCAGACCAACAAGGTGAAGGACGCCCTGCAGCTGTTCGACGTCATCGAGACGGTCGACCGTCCCAAGTTGGCGCAGGCGATCGCCAAGGAGGCGGCCAAGCTGGGCGTAGCGCCGGGCTGCTACATTCAGGTCAACACCGGCGAGGAACCGCAGAAAGCCGGCGTCGGGCCGAAGGAGGCCGACGGCTTCATTGCCGACTGCCGCGCCCTTGGCCTCGATATCCTGGGCCTCATGTGCATCCCGCCGCTCGACGAGGAGCCGTCGCTGCACTTCGCCCTGCTGCGCGAGATCGCCCGGCGCAACGAACTCGCCGGCCTTTCCATGGGCATGAGCGGCGACTACGAAATCGCGGTGCGCTTCGGCGCTACTCTGGTGCGGGTCGGCACCGGCATTTTCGGCGCCCGCCCGCAGCCGCCGCAGCCCTGAGGCCTAACCGCTAGTCGTCGCAGCGGCGGAACATGCAATCGTCATCCATCACGGGATTGCGCCGCGGCATGGCCGAGCGGCCCAGGCGGCCGACGAATTCGGCGAAGGCGGTGCTGTCGGTTCCGGTAACGTTCGGTGCGCCCTCGGCGATGCCGATCATGGTCTGGCCCCGGCAGAGGCTGGCCAGCGTGCGGCCGGTCGGCGCATCGCCGTCGCGGCGCGCGGCCTCGATCGCCGCCGGGCCCATCTCCGCGCCGCACATCTCTTGCCGGTTGAAGGCCTTGGGCAGGCCGTAGGCGATGCGCAGGCGGTAGGGGCCGTTGGCGGCGTCCACTGCGCTGTCGGTGTAATTGCGCGGCAGCCAAGACGGGCCATGCTGGCGCAAGGCCTGCGCCGAGGCGCGGGCGACATTCTCGGTGGCCTGGCCGGGCGCCGGGTTGCCATACGTCTCGACCAGCAGCGGCGCGCGCGACATCGCCGCGCCCAGGCTGCGCGGATCGTAGCCGGCGGTGAAGTCGCTGCTGTAGACGACGCCAGATCCGCCGCCCGCGCAGGCGGCCAGGCTCAGCAGGATTGTCGTCGCGATGCCCGCCGCCACGGCGCAAACCCCAACGGGGCTCTCTCTGCCGGCACCCTTTGCGTCAATTTCTGCAGGTTTCATGTTTGCGTATCTCCTGATGGGTAACGCCCCTTATCAACTCCCCCAACAGCCATACATACGCAGTGAGGCCGCCCGCGGTGCCATGCCCGGGCAAATTTCCGGCTGCGACCCGCTGCCTGACCTCCCCGGCCGCCTGACCTCCCCGGCCGCTTGACCTCAGGGTGCCACGACCGCGACCGCGCTCTGCGTCGTGGCGGACTTCAGCACCTCCAGCAGGTCGGGCAGGGCCAGGGCGACACAGCCTTCTGTCGGGCCGTAGTCATCGCGGGCGACGTGCAGGAATATGGCGCTGCCGGCGCCGGGCACCACCGGATCGTCGTTGTGCGCCAGGACCACCACAACATCGTAGAGATGGTCGCCGCGGGTCATCGTCTCATGGCTGGCGGGATAGGGCAGGCGCACCGGTTTGTTGTAGGCTGGATCGGCGGGATCGTCGCACCAGCCGTCGTCCGGAGCGATGGCTTGGCAGGGCAGCGCCGTCGCCGGCTTGCTCACCCGGTCGGCGCGGTAAAGCACCCGGCGCATTGACCAGCGCCCGACCGGCGTAATGCCGTCGCCCTCGCCGCCCTTCTCGCCCAGTCCGCCGCGGCCGACCGCGCAGCGCCAGCCGGCCGCGCCCCAGCGGGCGGTGGCCTTGCCGTTCTCAAGGGATATCTGAAGATCTTGCGGGGAGTTGCTCATGGCCGGCAGCCTAGCGCCCGCCGACGGCGCCGGGCCAGGGGAATTGAGCGGTCCCTAGAGCAGATCGGAGGTCACAAGCCGCCGGCCGGCGCCGGCACGGGATCACTTTCCCAGGCCGGCTTGTCCTCGTCTTCTGGCTGCTTGTGGCGCTGCTGGGCCATCGCCTGATACTTGTCGAGTGCCTGCATCATGCGGTCGGCAACGCCACCCTCTCCGGCTTCCTGGGCGAACAGCAGGGGATGTACGGCTTCTTCCGCTGCAGCCGTGGCTGGTGGTGGCGCGGCTGTGTCCCTTGGCGAGACCGCCGCCGGCGCTGTCTGTGGGGCGATGCGGATGTGGCGCGGCGGCAGCGGATAGGACTTCGCAGGCGCCGTGTCCTGGCGTCCAGGCAACGGCATCGCCTGCCGCTCGCCGGCAGCCACCGGCATCGATGGCTGAGCCTGGCTGGCGCCCCTCAGGTCCATGAACAAGGCGTTCAGCGCGTCCTGGCCTGTCAGCATGCTGGGGTCAGTTTGCGGCAGCACGGCATCGGCGTGGCCGACGGCGCTGGCGGATGTCTCCAACGGTGCCGGCAGCGCGCTCTCGCTGGCGGCCGCGGCAGGGATCACGGCGTCGCTGGTTCCGACCTCGTTGCCGGCTTCGTCTCGGGCTAACTGCGGCTCGGCATCGCCGCCGTCGCCGCTGAGCATGGCGATCACCGTCTCGCCGACATCCTCGCCGGCGACGGCCTCGTAGAAAACGTTGGCGATGGAGGCGAGGAAGCCGGAGGGGCCGCCGAATAAGGTGTTACCCAGGATCCGGGCGTGGGGGCTGATCTCGTCGCCGGTGACCTCGCGGTAGAGGTTGCCGACCAGGGGGATGTGCTGCAGCGGATTAATGATGTCCAGGAAGTCGCCGAAGCTGAAGTCCAGCTGGGGCTGCCCCTCATAGCGCGCGCCCTCCTGCGCGCCAGGCGGCAGGCCAGTGTGAATGCCGGTCACTTCCAAGTCGTACATAGAGTCCTCCGACCGCTAATCAGCAAGAAGTGGGCCAGGGCCTCAATAACCGGAAAATCAATGATTTAGGGTAGGCACCTCGGCGGCGCTGCCGGCCTGTGCTGCAGCTTCTGCCCGCGGCGCAGGACCGGCGGGTGCCGATCTTGCCGGGTGTCCGGCAGGCAACGCTGCTTCTGGGGACCTAGAACAGGTGCCCGAAGCGGGTCGCCTTGGTGGCGAGGTAGAACTCGTTGTGGCCGTTGGAGGGAAAGCTGTGGCCGACCCGCTCTTCGACTGCGATGCCGAAGCGGCTGAGCGCGGCGACCTTCTGCGGGTTGTTCGTCAGCAGCCTCACTTTGCGAAAGCCCAACTGGTGCAGCATCTGGGCAGCCGGCAAGTAGACCCGCTCGTCGGCGTCGAAGCCCAGTTGCTCGTTGGCGTCCAGGGTGTCGGAGCCGCGGTCCTGCAGGGTATAGGCGCGCAGCTTGTTGACCAGGCCGATGCCGCGGCCTTCCTGCATCAGGTACAGCACGATGCCGGCGCCGGCTTCCGCCATCGCCTGGATGGCGCCGCGCAGCTGGTCGCCGCAGTCGCAGCGCAGTGAACCCAGGAGGTCACCGGTGAAGCACTCCGAATGCAGGCGCAGCAGCAGCGGCTGGTCCGGCTGCGGCTCGCCGACCACGATGGCCAGGTGCTCCATGCCGCCGTCATCGGGGCGGAAGGCGATGATGCGTGCCTGCTCGGCGCCGGCCAGCGGCACCGCCGCTTCGGCGACCTTGGTCAGGCCGCGGGCCGCGGCGAAGCGGTACTCGGCGACATTGGCGGCGGAAACGGCCATCAGGTCGTGGGCATCGGCCCAGGCGACCGGGCTCTGCACCGGCTGGCCAGGCAGCGGCGCCAGCAGGGCGGCGGGCAGCAGGCGGGCCAGCTTGGTCAGTTCAACCGCGGCAATGTCCAGGCCGGCCGGCGCGGTAGCCACCTGGCGCGCCCGCAGCGGCGCGTTCTGCGGCGCGGTGGGGTCGGCCAAGGCACGAATGCTCTCGGCCTGCCGGTCGTTCCTGTCCCCCGTCAGGTTGAGGGCCAGCGCCATGACGCCGCCGCTGGCGATCAGCGGCTCGGCGCCCGGCAGTCCCAGCGCCTGGGCGCGCCGCGCCGTCAGCAGCAGCAGAGGCTCGGTCCCGGTCAGCGCGGCCAGCGCCGCCAGGCCCTCAGGCGTCGCCTGCTCGGCGGCCTGGACCAGGGCGCCCTGGCCCGACCAGTCATGCAGCACCACGCTGGCGCCACGCCGTAATTCGGCGAACGCCCGCTCCACCGCCTGCAGAACGGCGGCATCGGGGGATTTCTGGCGTTTGGCGGGCTGCTGCATCTGGTGCTTCAGGGGTGTATCCGGCTCTCTTTTCGGCACTTTACGGGCTGGCCGCCACCGTGTCACGGTGGCGCCTCCCGGGGTCCCTGTCGGAGGCCGCGCCGGGTTACGCAACAGATAGGCGTCGCCGACCGAAAACGCCAGCGTTTCGCAGGCGGAACGGAACGGTCCCGGCGCTCGAGATGACGGCTTGAGGGGGACGGTGCCCGGTATGGCGGCAGCGGCAGAGACGGTATTCCGGGATTACGATCAGGCGGACCTCGACCGCCAGCTGAACCTCAGGGCCCGCTGGCCGGAGCATCCGCAATACTTCCAGCGCTGGGCCGAGGACAGCGCGGCGGTACGCGCCGGACTCGGCGGCCGGCTCGATCTCGCTTACGGCACGACGCCGATGGAGACCCTCGACCTCTTCCCGGCCGAAGGCGTCCCGGCGGCGCCGCTGCTGGTCTTCATTCACGGCGGCTATTGGCAGGCCCTCGACAAGGGCGACTACAGCTACATGGCGCCTGCTTTCGTCGAGCGCGGCATCGCCTTCGCCAGCCTCAACTACGGCCTCGCACCGGCCACCAAGATCGGCATCATGATCGACCAGGTGCGCCGCGCGCTCGCCTGGCTCTACCGTCACGCCGGCGAGCTGGGCGTCGATCCGGCGCGCATCGTCGTCGCCGGCCACTCCGCCGGCGGCCACCTCGCGGCCATGGCGGCCTCCACCGACTGGATGGCGGTCGCGCCGGACCTGTCTCCGGACCTGTTGGCCGGTGCCGTTGCGATCTCCGGCGTCTACGACCTGGAGCCGATCCGCCTCAGCTATCACAACAAAGTGCTCGCCATCGCAGCGGGCGAGGTGGCGCCCTGGAGCCCCCTGCACAGCCTGCCGAGCGGTCCGTCGGAAGAAGTGCCGCGGCTGGTGGTGGCGGTCGGCAGCGAGGAGACCGACGAATTCCTGCGCCAGCAGGCGGAATACGCCAGCGCCTGGCAAGGCCGCGGCCTGGCAGTGCGCGAAGTCGGCATGACCGGCCTCAATCATTTCTCCGCCGTCGATGCCCTGGCTGATCCGGACCACGCCCTCCATGCCGCGGTGCAGCAACTCCTCAAGGCCGGTTAACCGCTTTGGGGTTCGCTTGAACCGCTGTGACAGCGGTGCTATCTGAGGTTTCCACAGTTTTCGGGGCGGGTTTACAATTGGATCTCTCAGGATGAGCGGCGCGAGCGGCAAAAAGATCCTTCTCATCGACGACGACGATGCGCTTCGTCACTCGCTGAGCGAGCAGCTGCGGCTGCACGAGGAGTTCGACACCGCCGAGGCTGCGACCGGAGCCGACGGCATCGACAAGGCCAAGGCGGAGTATTACGACCTCATCCTGCTCGACGTCGGTCTGCCCGACATGGACGGGCGCGAGGTCTGCCGCCTCATGCGCCGCGGCGGCGTGAAGTCGCCGATCATCATGCTGACGGCGGCGGAATCCGACGCCGACACCATCCTGGCGCTCGATGCCGGCGCCAACGACTACGTGACCAAGCCCTTTCGCCTCGGCGTGCTGCTGGCACGCATGCGTGCGCAGTTGCGCCAGCATGAGCAGAGCGAGGATGCCGTCTTCACGATCGGCCCCTACACCTTCCGCCCCAGCGCCAAGCTGCTGACCCATGGCGAGTCCAAGAAGAAGGTGCGGCTGACGGAGAAGGAAACCTCGATCCTCAAGTACCTCTACCGCAGCGGCGACGCCGTCGTGGGGCGCGATAAGCTGTTGGGCGAGGTCTGGGGCTACAATGCCGGGGTGACGACCCATACGCTGGAGACTCACGTCTACCGTCTGCGACAGAAGATCGAGGAAGACCCCTCGGCGGCTGAGATCCTTGTCACCGAACCCGGCGGCTACCGGCTGGTTCCCTGAAAGCGCACTTCGCGCGACGTTATCCAGCGGCACCCGCGCTGCCGCGCTGCCGCGCTTCCACGCGCGGCACGACTGCCAGCAGCAGACCGCAAGCCCCCACGCCCAGCGTGGTGACCGCACCGATCAGCAGGCTGCCGGCCAGCCAGCCGCCGATCGCGTCCGCCGCACCGTGTTCAATCGCAAGCGCCAGCAGCAGCGGACCGCCGAGGACGCCGAGGTTGCGTCCTGTCATGGAAACGCCGAAGGCGCGCGCGGTCTCGCCCGGCGTGGTCACGAGATGGGCGGTGAGCGCAAAGAGGCAGGTCGGCGCGATCCCGGCGGTGATGCCGTAGGCGGCCAGCGAGGCCAGCCCGCCGAGGCCGCCGCCGGTCACCGGCAGCAGCCACCACACCGACGCCTGCACCAACAGCGCGCCGAACAGCATCCGCTGTGGCTTCAGGCCGCGGTGCAGCAGGACGCCGGTGATCAGGTTGAACAGGCCGACCAGCACCACGGGGATCAGATAGCCGCCGATGGCGCCATCGACGGAGAGGCCCTGCACTTCGACCAGGTAGAGTGGCAGCCAAGTCATATAGGCGATGTACTGCGCGCTCCAGGTCATGAAAATGGCGCCGGTCAGAAGCAGGGCGATCCACTGCGGCCGGCTCCACGGCGCGGCGGCGGCTGCGCTCATCTGGGTTCTGCCCGCGGTGCCGTGAGGCCCCAGGTGAGGAGAGGGCCGCATCATGGCGAAGGTGACGCCGGCCAGTGCGAGGGCGAGCGCCAGCCCGACGAGCCAAAGCACACGCCAGCTGCCGTCGTTCTGCGTGGCGAGGCTGCCGACCAGCGCCGCAAGCAACTGGCCGCCCGGAATCCAGGTCGACATCAGGCCGATAACCAGGGTGCGGTGCTGCGGTGCGGCATTTGCGGTGGCCAGCGCCGGCCCGGCGACCGCCAGAATGGCGAAGGCGGCTCCCTCCAGGCCGCGGCCGGACAGCATGACGATGCCGGATTGCGGCGCTGCCAGACCAAGGGCGGTGCCCAGCGCCATGATCGCCAGCGCGGCCAAGACCAGAGCCAGTGCGCCGCGGCGGGCCACCAAGCGGCCGATCGGCACTGACAGCAGAATGCCGAAGACCGCGAAGATCGACATGAAGCCGCCGCCCAGAACGCGCCCGTAGCTGTAGTTTTCCATCAGCACCGGCAGCACCACCGGCAGCTTGAACTGGCTGAAGGCGGCATAGATGACCAGGGCAAGGCCCAGCGCCACCAGGGCGCCCCGCGTGCGCTGGGGCGCGTGCGGACCCTCGCTCATGCGATGTGCCGCTCGGCACCCTGGCAGCCGCCCGAGACTCGGCTAAATTTCATTGGGGCGTTTTCGGTCAAGAGGTTAGAGTACCGCTTTATCGCAATGCATTTGACAGGCCGGCGGACCTCGATAGGCCCAGGCGACAAGGGGCCTACATAAAGAGTGTCGGACGGAAGGGATACTGGCAACTTGCACAAAGGTTCTGATTTTTTCGTCCGGTTTTGGGGAACCCGTGGCTCGATATCCTGCCCTGGCGACAGCTATTCGCGATACGGTGGCAACACATCCTGTCTGGAGGTCCACTGCGGCGACAAGCTGCTGATCTTCGACGCCGGCACCGGCCTCAGGCCGCTCGGCAAGCAGCTCTGCCAGAACGGCGCGCTGGAAGCCGATATATTTCTGACCCACACCCATCACGACCATATCGTCGGCCTGCCGTTCTTCGCGCCGCTGTTCGACAAGCGCAACCGCATCCGCCTGTGGGCCGGCCACCTGGTGCCGGAGCTGACGCTGCACGACGTGCTGGTGCAGTTCATGAACGCGCCGCTGTTTCCGGTGCCCCCGAAGATCTTCGCGGCCAACGTCTCCTTCCACGATTTCACCGCGGGCGACGTGCTGGAGCCCAAACCCGGCGTGCGCCTCATTACCGCGCCGCTTAACCATCCCAACGGCGCCACCGGCTACCGCATCGACTATGCCGGCCATTCGCTGTGCTACGTGACCGATACCGAACACATCGAAGGCCGACTGGACCGTCACATCCTGGAGCTCATCGACGGTGCCGACGTCGTGATTTACGACAGCACCTACACCGACGAGGAGTTCCCCAAGTACCGCAATTGGGGCCACTCGACCTGGCAGGAGGGCGTGCGTCTCTGCGACAAGGCGGGCGCCGAGCAGCTGGTGATCTTCCACCACGATCCCAGCCACGACGACACCTTCATGGAGGAGGTTGCCAAGGAGGCCGAGGCCGCACGGCCGGGCACCGTGGTGGCGCGCGAAGGCCTTGTCATCGATCTTATGTAGATCCGCCGTGGACGCGCTGCCTCTCGCGCAGAAGTGACGAGCAGGTGAGCGCCCGGCGCAGCCATATCCCTCCGACGGGCGATTTGCGGCAAAGCGCCGCTGGCCCCCTGAAGATCGACCGGCCAAACAGCGGAAATCAGCCATGCTGAAGTGGTGGCGCAGGGATCCCGAAGCAGGTCTGCCCGAACGCGTGCGCCAGGCCGTGCGCGCGCAGGAGGACGCCACCGAGCGGGTGATTTCGTGGGCGCAGCTCGGCATCGTGCTGACCTTCGGGACGCTCTACTTTCTGTCACCCAAGCCGCAGGCGGTCGACTTCGCGCCGGTACCATGGGCACTCGGCATCTACCTCGCGCTCACCCTCGCGCGACTTGCCTGGTCGCATCTCGGTCGGCTGCCGGACTGGGCGCTCGCCGTTTCCGTCTTCGTCGACGTGACCCTGCTGATGGTGCTGATCTGGAGCTTCCACATCCAGTACATGCAGCCGCCGTCGTTCTATCTGAAGGCGCCGACGCTGCTCTACGTCTTCATCTTCATCGCGCTCAGGGCGTTGCGTTTCGACGCGCGCTTCGTCGTGCTCGCCGGCCTGCTCGCCGCGCTCGGCTGGGGTGCGCTGATCACCTATGTCGTCTACGCCAATCCAAGCGACGCGATGATCACGCGCGACTACGTCGCCTATCTCACCTCGAATTCGGTCCTGCTGGGTGCCGAGTTCGACAAGATCATCTCAATCCTCGTCGTCACCGCCTTGATCGCCGTCGCGCTGTACCGCGCCAAGGGGCTGCTGGTGCGTGCCGTCTCCGAACAGACTGCGGCGCGCGAGCTGTCGCGCTTCTTCGCGCCGGAAATCGCCGCGCGCATCAAGGGCGCTGACGATGGTATCCGCCCCGGCAGCGGCGAAATGCGCGAGGCGGCGATCCTCAACCTGGATATGCGCGGCTTCACGCGTCTGGCCGGCACGGCGAGCCCGGACGAGGTGATGCGGCTGCTCGGCGAATACCAGCATCGCATGGTTCCGGTGATCCAGCGCCACGGCGGCAGCATCGACAAGTTTCTCGGCGATGGCATCATGGCAACCTTCGGCGCGGCGCGCGCGTCCGACGTCGCGGCCGCCGATGCCCTGCGTGCGCTGGAGGCGGTTATGACGGAAGCCGCCGCCTGGCAGACCGACTGTGCGCGCCAGGGGCGCGCCTCGGCGCCCGTCAACGCGGCGGTGGCGACGGGGCCGATCCTGTTCGGCGCGGTCGGCGACGAGACGCGCTTGGAATACACCGTCATCGGCGAGGCGGTGAACCTCGCGGCCAAGCTGGAAAAGCACAACAAGGAACTCGGCGTGCGCGCACTCGCCGACCGTGCCAGCTTCGACCTGGCGATGGCCCAGGGCTACGTCCCACAGGGCGACAAGCGCGTCGTGCGCGAGGCAAGGGTCGCCGGCCTCGATGCGCCGCTCGACCTGGTCGTCATTGCCGAGTAGCGATCGGGCGGTGGCTCAGCGGTAGGGGTCAGCTGTAGGGGTCGGCGGCGTCACGCATGCCGTCGCCCAGAAAGTTGAAGGCCAGCACCACCAGGAACAGCGGCAGCACCGGCAGCATCAGCCACGGATAGACCGCGACCACGTTGATGTTCTGTGCTTCGTTCAGCACCACGCCCCAAGAGGTGATCGGCGGGCGCAGGCCAATGCCCAGGAACGACAGCGCCGTCTCGCCCAGGATCGCCGTCGGAATCGACACCGTCAGCGAGGCGATCAGGTGGCTGGTGAAGCTGGGCAGCAGGTGGCGTCCTATGATGCGCGCCGGCGAGGCGCCCATCAGTTGTGCCGCGGTGGTGAAGTCCTCCTCCCGCAGGGACAGGAACTTGGCGCGCACCGCGCGGGCGAGGCCCGGCCACTCCAGGAAGCCGATGATGACGCAGATGCCGGCGAAGACGCCGATCGGGCTCCAGGTCACCGGCAGCAGCGCCGACAGCGTCATGAACAGCGGGATCTCCGGGAAGGAACGGATGATCTCGATGGCGCGCAGGGTCAGCGCATCGATGAAGCCGCCGAAGTAGCCGGCGACGCCGCCGATGACGATCCCCAGTACGAAGGAAATGCCGACCGCGATCAGCGCGATGGTCAGCGAGATACGGGCGCCGTAGATCACGCGGCTCAGCATGTCGCGGCCCAGGCGGTCGGTGCCGAACAGGAAGGCGGTGCCGCGCTCGGCCGGGCAGAAGAGATGCAGGTCGCCGGCGATCTGGCCCCAGAGCTCGTAATCATCGCCGCGGCAGAAAAAGCGCAGCGGCTGCACCTTCTTCATGTTGGGTACATACTCTCGCGACAGGTTCTCCATGTTCAGCTTGTAGTCGTAGCCGTAGACGAAGGGGCCGATGAACTCGCCCTCATGGAACAGATGAAGGGCCTGCGGCGGGGCATAGATGTGCCGAGTGTCGCGGGTGTGCAGATTGTACGGCGCGACGAACTCGCAGATCACGATCATCGCGTACATGGCCAGCAGGAAGGCGCCGGACCAGACCGCGACGCGGTGGCGGCGGAAGCGCCACCACATGATGCGCCACTGCGAGGCGCGGTAGTAGCGTTCCTGTTGCGGCGTCAGCGTGTCGACCGTATTGGGGTCGAAGGGCGCCTCATTGACGTAGTGCTGCAGGCGCTCGCCGGGCATCAGTTCGCGGTCGCTCACTTCGTCGCCCCTCCGCCGAGTCGGATGCGCGGGTCGAGCATCGCCAGCAGCACATCGGAAATGAAGACACCGATGACCACCAGCGTCGCCTCGAACATCAGGAAGGCGCCGGCCAGGTACATATCCTGACTCTGCAGGGAGCGCAGCAGCAGCGGCCCGTTCGTCGGCAGGTCCATGACCACGGCAACCAACGCCGAGCCGGAGATCATCGCCGGCAGAATCATGCCGATATCGGCGATGGCGTGATTCAGCGACATGCGCAGCGGATACTTCAGAATGGCCTTGACCGGCGACAGGCCCTTGGCGCGCGCTGTCACCACGTATTGCTTCTGCAGCTCGTCCAACATGTTGGCGCGCAGGCGGCGGATCATCGCAGCGGTTCCCGCCGTACCGATGACGATCATCGGGATCCACAGGTGGTTGATGATCGACAGCGTCTTACCCAGACTCCAGGGCGCGTCGATGTATTGCGGGTCCATCAGCCCGCCGATCGACAGGCCGAACCAGACGTTGGCGTAGTACAGCAGCAAGAGCGCGAAGAGGAAGTTCGGCATGGCGAGGCCGAAGTAGCCGAAGAATGTCGCGGCGTAGTCGCCGACGGAGTACTGCCGCACGGCGGAGTAAATGCCGATGGGGAAGGAGACGACGTAGGTGAACAGCGTCGTCGCAAAGGCGAGCACGGCGGTGAACCAGAAGCGCTCGCCGATGACGTCGCTCACCGGCAGCTCGAACTCGAAGGAATAGCCGAGATCGCCGCGCAGCATGTCGAAGAGCCACAGCCAGTACTGTTCGATAATCGGCCTGTCCAGGCCGTACTGCTCGCGTAGAAAGGCGATGCGCGCGGAATCGACCGTCTCGCCCTGGGCTGCCAGCTCGGCGATGTGGGTCTCCAGGTAGTCACCGGGCGGCAGCTGGATGATGACGAAGACAGCCAGGCTGATGACCAGCAAGGTCGGAATCATCACCATCAGGCGGCGGGCAAAGTAGCTCAGCATCGGATCAGCCTCGCGCCCCTTCCATTGCCGCCAGCGGCGCGTAGCAGCGCTTGAGTTCGTCGGCGGCAGTCTCCGCCGCGCGCACGTAGTGGCCACTGCCCACCTCGATCATGGCCAGCTTGCCGGCGCCGACGCGGAACGGTTCCTCCCAGGCAGTGGGGTCGGAGGCACGGCCCTCCATCAGCGCGGTGAGGTCGAGGCGCTGGTCCAAGCTGGGTTCCGGCACGGCCGCGAGCAGCGCCTGGGTGTAGGGATGCAGGGGCGCGCGGAACAGCAACTCGCGCGGCGCCACCTCGACCAGGCGGCCGCGGCACATGACGGCGATACGGTCGGCGATGTAGTCGACCACGGCCAGGTTGTGGCTGATGAAGATGTAGGTGAGGCCGAGGCGGCGCTGCAGGTCCTTCAGCAGGTTCAGAACCTGGGCCTGGATCGACACGTCAAGAGCGGAGACTGGCTCGTCACAGATCAGCAGCTGGGGTTTCAGCGCCAGTGCCCGGGCGATGCCGATGCGCTGGCGCTGGCCACCGGAAAAGCTGTGCGGGTAGCGGCGGATGTGCTGGCGGTTGAGTCCGACGACTCCCATCAGTTCCTCGACGATCTGACGCCGCTGTTCCTTGTTGCCGATGCCGTGGATGACCAGCGGCTCGGCCAGGATGTCGCCCACGGTCATGCGCGGATTCAGCGAAGAGAAGGGGTCCTGGAAGACGAACTGGATCTTCTTGCGGAACACCATCAGCGCGTCGCCGGACAGGGCCAGCACGTCGGTCTCGCCGCCGCTTTCATAGAAGGTAATGCTGCCGCTGTCGGGTTGCAGCGCGCGCAGGATCATCTTGGACAGCGTGGTCTTGCCGCAGCCGCTCTCGCCCACCAACCCCAGGCACTCGCCGCGCCGGACGGTGAAGCTGACGTCGTCCACCGCCAGCAGGCTGCCTCCGTCATCGCCGCCGAACAGGCCCGCCTTGCGGATGGTGAAAGACTTGCTGACGTGCTCGACCTTCAGGAGGGGGCGGTCGGTTTCGTCGGCAGGCTCCGGCGCGGCCTCATCGGACGTCGGCGCCGCCTGGCCCAGGAAGGTGCCGCCCTTCTGCTGCTGGATCTCGCGGATCGGCACCAGGCGCTCGCCGGGCTTCATGTGGAAGCGCGGCACGGCTCGCAGCAGGGCGGAGAGATAGGGGTGTTGTGGTGCGCGGAAGATGTCCTCGACGGTGCCGCTTTCCATCACCTCGCCGTGGTACATCACCACCACCTCGTCGGCCACGTTGGCGACGACGCCCAGGTCGTGCGTGATCATCAGCACGGCCATGCCCAACTCCGCCTGCAGATCCTGAATCAGTTTCAGGATCTGCGCCTGGATGGTGACGTCCAGCGCTGTGGTCGGCTCGTCGGCGATCAGCAGCGCCGGGCGGCATACCAGTGCCATGGCGATCATCGCCCGCTGGCGCAGCCCGCCGGACAGCTCGAAGGGATAGGTCTTCATCGCCTTGGCTGGGTCGGGGAAGCCGACGAGGTGGAGCATCTCCTGCACCAGGGCCTCGCCCTCCGCGCTGCTCACCTGGCGGTGCAGCCGCAGCGCTTCGGAGATCTGGTTGCCGACGGTGTGCACCGGCGACAACGAGGTCATCGGTTCCTGGAAGATGATCGAGATGCGGGCGCCGCGGATGGCGCGCAGCTGCGGGCTGTCGGGGGGGAGGCTCGCGATGTCGACCATTTCCTCGGCACGGTCGGCAGCCAGCACCGGGTCGTGGAACAGGATGCGCCCGGAATCGATGCGGGCGCTGCGTGGCAGGATACCCATGATCGCCTGGCTGACGACGGACTTGCCGGAGCCCGACTCGCCCACCAGCGCGACGGTCTTGCCGGCGGGAACCCGAAAGCTCACGCCGCGGACCGCTTCGAGCCGGCCTTCCGGCAGATCGAAGCTGATCCGCAAATCCCTTATCCGCAACAGATCCCGCACCCTGCCTTCTCTAACCCCCGTGGTCTTCCCAGTGTCTTTGTTCTTCCGTCGCGCAGCGTTTATAGGACGTTTGTCGGGGAATCGCACCCGTCCGATGGGACGGTCGGATCGATGCCCAGTTCGATCAAGTTGCTGGCACTCGCCGGGTCCAGGCTGTGGCCGTTGGCGGTGAGGGCGGCGGCAGCCCGCGCGGCCAGCCACTCGAAGCCCTCGATCGACGATTCGAAGGTCATGGCGGTCCCTTTTCCCTTCAGGGTCAGTTGCATGAAGCCGCTGCCGAGCGGACGCCACTTGCTCTTGCGCGAGCCGAAATAACGCAACTTGACGGCGGAAATCTCGCGCCAAGGAATAATCTTGGTGGTAGCCCCGCGGCAGGCGATGGCCTCGTCGCTGACCGCGACGCGCAGGACGTGGCGGTGCGCTGTCCGCAGGCCGAAGACACCGAAGAGGACGGCGATCGGGCCGAAGATGACGATCACCGCAGGCGCCGTCGGGGCCACGATCAGCACCCCGAGACCGACGAAGAGCCCGGCCGCGCTGCGCAGGTAATCACCCAGCAGCGCCCGGGGCGGATAGCGGAACGGCTTCATGGCACCGCCCTTCCGGCCACCGCCGCCGACATGGCGAAGACTCTTTCCGCCGGCAGCAGGCGCACGGCGGGATGGCGGGCGAGGCGGCGGAACAGCGCGGTGAGGAAATCCCAGGCGGCTTCGTCGTGCACCTGGTGATGGCTGAGAATGCCGCTGGGTTCCGCGGCATCGGCGACGCCCGCGCGCTTGGCGGCGAGGTGCCCGGTCAGCAGGGCGAGGGCCGCGTCTGTGCCCAGAAACCGCCGCTGCGGGCGCCACTGCAGGATGTCGACATGGCAGTTGGTCTGCCTGAGGCCGGGCAGCGGCTCGACGGCCTCGCGCGCCTTATAGGTCGAGAGTCCCTCAAAGCCGAGGCTTGGC
Organism: Pelagibius sp. 7325; assembly: GCF_037652055.1. Taxonomy (NCBI): domain Bacteria; kingdom Pseudomonadati; phylum Pseudomonadota; class Alphaproteobacteria; order Rhodospirillales; family Rhodovibrionaceae; genus Pelagibius; species Pelagibius sp. 7325. The sequence continues at coordinate 850,558 of NZ_JBBKAH010000002.1, read as the reverse complement.
AGGGTGGCGCGCAGCCCTGCCGCGATGCGGTTCCACGGCGGCACCATCACCGGCCGAAAGCGTTTCCCGAACAGCTGTTCCAGGCCCACGCGGCAGCGGTGCAGTTCCTCCGGCAGAGCGGGCAGCAGGACGGGGTCGACCAGTTCGCACTTCTTGGCCCCGGGGGGCGCGCAGTTATGGTGGGCGGCACCGTGCTGCAGCACCGCCGTTTCGGCGGGGTGGCGGTCCAGCGTCGCCGCCAGCGCGGCCTCCGCCTTGGCCGGGATCACCGCGAGGCTCAGCGGCGTGGCGGTTTCCGCCGCCAGAGCCAGCAGGCGGTCGAGCGCCGGACAGGGGATGCCGGCATCGTCGTCGCGCCACCAGACCTCCGCCGTCTGCCCGGCCGCAGACCAGGCGTCGAGTTCCGCGGCCAGGGCGTCCCAGCCCCCGGTCATGCCGCGGCCTCTTTCAGCTGGGCAATCAGGTGGCGGGCCGTCTCCGCGGCGCCATCCAGGCGGAACGGGGTCTTCTTCGCCCGCCGGTCGGCCGCACCGCCTTGGGCCAGCGCCTTGGCGATGCCGGCGGCGAGGCTTTCGGGGCTGAGAGTTTCCTCATCGACCAAGGTGATCAGGTCGCACGCGGCCAGCACCCGCGCCCGCTGGGTCTGCTCGGTCTCGCTGCCGCCGGCGAAGGGCACGACGACGCCGGGCACGCCGGTGGCCAGCACCTCCATCAGGGTGTTGTAGCCCCCCTGGCTGATCGACAGCCGCGCCCGGCTCAGCAGGGCGACGAAGTCGGGCCGCGCGCGCTCGACGGTGATGCCCGCCGGGGCGCTGCCGGCGATCTCACGGAAGTCCGCCTCCGGCAGGTTGGGGCCGACCAGCAGGCGCCAGGGCGCCGTCGCGAGGGGCGACAGCGGGCGCGCCGCCAGGGCCGTGCGCAGCAATGCGGTGCCCACCGCGCCGCCGCCGGCGGAAACGATGACCTCGCCTTTGCCCGTCGTGTCGCCGCTCTGCCGCGCGGCGGCCACGGCTTCGCCCGCCTCGGTAACGTAGCCGGTGTAATGCAGGCGCTCGGCTACGGCCTCGCTTTCCGGGAAGCTATCCTCCAGGCGGAAGAAGCGCGCGTCGCCGTGCATGTACAGGAGGTCGAACTGGCGGGTGAAGTGGTCGACCATCCAGGCAGTCTTCTCGGCATGCTCCGGCCGATTGATGATGTCGCGCAGCGAGCAGGCGATCAGCGCCGGCGGGTGGTCGGCGCGGGCGGTCTCGATCAGCGGGTCGAGCTCGAAGCGCATCTTGCGGCGCCCAAAGGGATAGAGCTCGATCATGACCACGCGCGGGCGGCAACGGCGGTAGAGATCCAGCAGCATCTCGCGGCGGCGTGCCTTCCAGGCCGCGTCGATCGGCTTGTCGTGTTCATCCAGGATGACGGCGAAGCTTTCGTCCTGGGTGCGCGCCGGCGGCAGCTGCACGGCGTCGATACCGTCCAGGCCCAGCCCCTTTATCGGCAGGCCGCCTGTGACGAAGACCACTTTCAGCCCGGCCCGGTGAAAGGCGCGCGCCAGCACCGCGGCGCGGCGGATATGGCCGATGCCCAGCAGGTGCTGCACGTACAGCAGGACGTCGACCCGGCGGTCGGCATGGCGCGCGTTCATGGCGCGGGCTCCACGCCGGCAGCCTTCGCCGCCGCATGTAGCGTGACATTCAGGGCCTCGACGTGCGGTTGCCCGCCGGTCCCCAGAGTGAAGGCGTGCAGGCAGCCATTGCGCAGCTTCACCGGCGGCTTGGCGCGCATGTCCCAGCCGCTGGCCAGGGCGTAGACGGCCCGGATGACGCCCTTGTGGGTCACCGCGAGGGTGGTCCCGCCCGCTGCGGCCAGGTCCGCCAGCAGCGGGTGCAGGCGCTGCTGCACCTCGCGCGGGCTCTCGCCGCCGGCCGGGCGGAAATCCAGCCCGCGCGCTTCGTTGTCCGCCATCGCCTCGCCCAGCTCGGCGCGCAGCGTGGCCAGCGTTTTGCCTTCCCAGGCGCCCCAGTCGGTCTCGATCAGCCGCGCTTCCTCGGCCACCGGCGCACCCGGCGGTAACCTGGCGGCCAGAATCTCGGCCGTCTGCCGCGCGCGGAGGAGCGGGCTGCTCAGCCAGCGCGCGCGCTGCGCCTCGGGCGGCAGGACCCAGGCCTCGACGGCGGCGCGTCCGGCCGGCGACAGCGGCGGATCGCTGCGGCCCTGCAGGCGCCCGGCCTCGTTCCACGCGGTGGCGCCGTGGCGGATCAGCAGCAGGCGGCTCACGGCCGGCCCGCCTTCTTGCCGCCCGTCTTAAGGGCCGCTTCCAGGATGGTGCTGAGGCGCTGGGCGGCGGCGGTCAGGCTGTGGTGTTCGGCGATCACCTGGGGCGCGGCCTCACCCATCGCCAGGCGGCTCGCTTTTTGGGACAGCATCTCGCGCACGCTGGCGGCAAAGGTGGCGAGGCCGGGATCGCTCAGGTAGCCGGTCACGCCTTCTGCAACGACGTTTTCAACGCCCGGGCTGCGCCCGGCGACCACCGCCAGGCCGGCAGCCTGGGCCTCCAGCAGCGCCATGCCGAAGGCTTCGTTCACTGCCGGCCAGACCAGCAGGTCGCAGGCGGCGTAGAGCGCCGGCATGACCTCCGGCTGCACCAGGCCCAGAAAGCGCACCCGGCCGGGCATCGCCCAGGTGAAGGCCTGGGTCACCGCGTCGTGGGCCTGGCCGTCGCCGGCGACCACCAGCTGCCAGGGAATGTCGGGAATGGCGCGCAAGGCCTGGGCCAGGATCTGATAGGACTTCAGCTTGTCGCCCGGGCGCATCATCGCGACGGCCAGCAGCCAGGGAAGGTCGGGGTCCAGCTGCTGCTCGCTGGCCAGCACGGCGCGGTAGTCGTCGCGCAGCGGCCGCACCGCGTCGTAGGGCGCGGTGTCGATGAAGGGCTTCAGCGGCCGCACCCTGGACTGGTCCGGCACCAGCTTCGCGTCCAAGGGGTTCAAGGTGATCACCGCGGCAGCCTGGTCCAGCGCCTCCAGCACCGCCTGGTGGCTGGCCGCCCAGGGGCCGTTCGCCCGTTTGTACGCGACCGAGGCTTCGGCCACCACGTAGGGAATACCCAGAGCCTCTGCGACCTTGGGTCCGATCCAGTCCGGCGCCTTGTAATAGAGGTGATAGGTGAACCACAGCTGGGGGCGCTCGCCGGCGGGCAGCGCCTGGTAACGGCGGACAAGACGCGCGGCCAGCTTGCCGCCCAGCCGTTGTAGGCGGTCCAAGCGCGTGGCGTTGCCGGCGGCCTCGCGGCTGCGGAAGGGGCTGGCGAGCGTCACCTCGTGGCCGGCCAGTTCCAGCGCCTGCATGAGCAGCCGCGCCATCTGCCGATCCCCGGAGGGATTGGGATGGGTCGGCGGTTTCAGCGGGGCATAGAACGCGATGCGCATCGTGTTTGAACTGCTGGGGATTCAGGTCGGCTGTGGATCGGGCTATCGGTCAGGCGGCCGCGTCGCGGGACAGCGAGCCCGGCGGGCCCGGCTCCCCCTTCAGCAGCCGTGCCAGGATATCGATGCCGCCATTCATATCAAAATCCGCCCGGACGCGCTGCTGCCCTGCCGCGCCGTAGTGCCGGCGCTCTCCCGGGTTGGCAATCAGGCGTGCCAGGGCCGCGGCCAGCGCCGCCGGGTCACCGGGCGGCACCAGCAAGCCGGTTGTCCCGTCCTCGATCAGCTCCGGAATCGCTGCCACCCGTGTCGACAGGCAGGCGAGGCCCTGGCTCTGCGCCTCCATCAGTACGTTGGGCAGGCCGTCGCGGTCGCCGTCGCCGGCGACGCGGCTGGCCAGCACGAAGAGGTCGGCGGCCCGGTACTGCGCCAGCACCTCGGCCTGGGCCTGGGCGCCTTGCCAGTCGATGCGCCCGGCGATGCCAAGGGTCGCGGCCTGGCTTTCCAGGTCGCTGCGCAGCGGGCCGCCGCCGATGTGGGTGAGGCGCCAGGCGAGGCTCTCGGGCAGGGCGGAGAGGGCCTGCAGTAGCACGTCGTAGCCCTTTTTCTCCACCGCGCGACCGACCGACAGCAGGCGCACCGGCTGGGCGGGGTCGCTGCCGTCTCGCGCGGAGTCTCCGTGCCGGGCACCCGCGAAGCGGTTCAGGTCGAGACCGTGGTAGAGCAGGCGCACGCGCGCCGGGTCGGCGGTGAGCCCGCGCAGGTGCTCGGCACCGACGGCGGTGCAGGTGACGAGCCAGTCGGCTTCGGCCAGCTTCTCGCGTTTCTCCCACTCGGGGATGGTCCAGATGTCCTTGGCGTGCGCCGAGACGCTCCACGGCAGGCCGGTCATCAGTGACGCGTAGCGGGTGACCGAGGCGGGGGTATGCAGGAAATGGGCATAGAAACGGGTGACGCCGGCCGGCAGTTCGGCGGCCAGCACGCAGGCCTGGCCGAAGCGGCGAACGCGGTTGGGTGTCGGGTCCCGCCGCAGATCGCGCAGGAAGGCGCGGCGGGCGGCGGCGTAGCCGGGCAGGCGGCGCGCCTGCGCCCAGCCGCGCAGAACCCGCAGGGGCTCCTGGTAGAGATATTCCGGCAGGTAAGCGACCGGCGCGCTGATCTCGTCATGCACCGGATGCCGCTTCCTGTCGGTCGGGTGGCGCAGCGAGATGAGGGTGAGGCGGAACCCACGCCGCTCCAGCGCGAGTATTTCCTGGGCGATGAAGGTCTCCGAAAGCCGGGGATAGCCCTTGAGGACCACCGCGACGGTGCCGGCGGCGGAAGGAGTTTGGGTATCGGCCACGGCGGGGCTAGAGGCCGGCCTCACAGCCGTCCCTTGTTGAGGGTGTCGGCGACGGTCAGGCGGCTGGAGCCGTGCTTCAGCCAATAGTGGGACAGGCGCACGACATTCTCTGGTCCGTCCAGCAGGCCCGGCACCACCACCTCGGAGGGCCGGCGCTGCTGGGGCAGGTTGCGCAGGGCGGTTGCCATCAGCTGGGCGTCGCGGTGGCCGTCGTCGCGCAGCATGCGCACCAGGCCCAGGTCCTGCGCGCGTGAGGCGCGGATGTGTTGTTCCATGCGCGGCTCGGTGCGCGGGATCACCAGGGCCCGCTTGTCGAACGACAGCACCTCGCAAAAGGTGTTGTAGCCGCCCATGCAGACCACGCCCACGGCACGGTCCATCAGGCTTTCCAGGTGGGTCTCGAAGGTCACCGCCTCGACGTTCTCCAGCTGCGCGGCGCGCGCCTGGAAATCGCCCTGGGCCTCGCTGTTCATGAAAGGGCCGAGCACCAGCAGCGCCGGGTACGGCAGCTTGGGATCGGCCTCGTAGGCGCGCAGCACCCAGTCGATGATGGCCTCGCCGTCGCCGCCGCCGCCCACGGTCACCAGCAGGAAGGGATCGGCGATCTTCTCCAGCGCGACATGGGGCTTCACCTTCGGCAGGCTGCGCTTCAGATAGCCGGTGTAGGTCATGCGCTTGCGTACGGAATCCGGCAGATCGATGCCTTCCAGCGGATCGCAGATCTGCGGCAGGCCGTAGACCCAGATGTCGTCGAAGTAGCGCTGCAGCGCCGGCACCACCTGTTTGCGCTCCCATTCGGGGGCTAGCAGACCGGGTTCGTCCATGACGTCGCGCAGGCCCAGCACGCAGGGCGTGCCGCGCTCGCGCAGCAGCTTCAAGGTGCCTTCCGCCTCGCCGCGCAGGCCCAGCGGCTCCTTGTCGACGATGAACAGGTCGGGGTCGAAGACCTCGGCGGTGTGCTCCATGATGGAGGCGCGCATCGCCATGGTCTGGTCGACATCGATGTGCAGCGCCAGCGAGGTGTAGTCGCCGTTGCGCAGCTTGATAACGCCGGGCACGCGGACGAAATCCACGCGGGCCCGGAAATCGAAGGAACCGATGATCGGAGATCCCGAGAGAATCAATACCGACAGCGATTTATGGGCGTCGGCAAGGGTATGGGCAATCTCGCGGCAACGCCGCAGGTGGCCCAGGCCGAAGCTGTCATGGCTGTAGATGAGGACGCGCTTGCCTTTTCGGCTGTCCCGCATACCGCCTTCTCCCTCTCCGCGGACTGCGGCCAGACTATGGCACAGGCCGGGGCGGCGCGGAAAGGCCCGTTTGCCCGGCCCGCCGCGCGTCGTGTCGGCCGCCGGCTTCCGCTTCAGAGTGTTTCATTTCAGGCAGTTCTTGCTCTAAGTTGCCACCGAAGCACCGGTTACGGTACACCCGCCTGCTTGTTGGGGCGGGGGGTGCCTGCGCCGCGGCCCGGGGACCGGCCCCGGGCGAAGAGGATCCATGGAACCAAACATTTTCAAGTATGTCTGGCGCCACAGCCGGGCCGAGCAGATCATCATCCTGGTGCTCGTGCTGGCCTCGCTGCCGTTCTATTACCTCTCCCTGAATCTGCCAAAACAGATCGTCAACCAGGGCATCCAGGGCCAGGGATTCGAACAGCCGGGCTCGACCCAGACCTTCTTCAAGGTCGACTTGCCCTTCGCCGAGGATCTCTTCGGCCACCCGGTCACGCTGTTCGACGGCTTGCACTTGGTGCAGCCGGAAATGCTTTTGGCGCTCAGCTTCACCTTCCTCGCGCTGGTCCTGGTCAACGGCATGTTCAAGCTGGTGATCAACACCCGTAAGGGCCGCGTGGGTGAGCGCCTGCTGCGCCGCCTGCGCTTCGAGCTGGCTGACCGCATCCTGCGCTTTCCGCTGCCGCATCTCAGGCGGGTGAAGCCGTCGGAAATGGCGACCATGATAAAGGACGAGGTGGAGCCCCTCGGCGGCTTTATCGGCGATGCCTTCGCGACGCCCCTGTTCCTCGGCGGCCAAGCGGCGACGGCAATGCTGTTCATCATGGTGCAGTCGTTCTGGCTCGGCCTGGTGGCGGCGGGGGTGGTGCTCTTCCAGTCTTACCTCATCCCGCGGCTGCGCCGGCGAATCCTGGTGCTGGGCCGCGAGCGCCAGCTCACCGCGCGTCAGCTCGCCGGGCGCATTGGCGAGATCATCGACGGCGCGGTAGAGGTGCAGGCCAACGACGCGACCAACTACGAACGCGCCGACCTGGTTTCGCGCCTCGGGCGGATCTTCCACATCCGCTACGAGATCTATCAGCGCAAGTTCTTCGTGAAGTTCCTCAACAACCTGCTGGCCCAGTTGACGCCCTTTGTGTTCTACGCGGGCGGCGGCCTGCTGGCGATCTCCGGCCACCTCGACATCGGCGCCCTGGTCGCGGTCATCGCCGCCTATAAGGACCTGCCCTCGCCGATCAAGGAGCTGATCGACTGGGATCAGCAGCGCCTGGACGTGCAGATCAAGTACGAGCAGGTAATAGACCAGTTCCAGCCGCCGCAGCTGATCGACCCGGCGCTGCAGGCGCCGGACAACGATCCCGGTCCTCCGCTGGAGGGCGAGATCACCGCTTCGGCGCTCACCCTGCTGGACGACGGCGAGCAGCCGCTGGTGCGCTCGGTCAACTTCACAGTGGGCGTCGGCGACCACGTCGCCATCGTCGGGCCGAGCGGCAGCGGCATGGAGATGCTCACCTACATGCTGGCCGGCCTGGTGGCGCCGAGTGCCGGAACCCTGCGCATCGGCGGACGCGACATCGATCGTCTGCCGACAGCCGTGACCGGCCGGCGCATCGCCTATGTCGGCGCCAATGCCTATCACTTCGCCGGCTCGTTGCGCGATAACCTGCTGTACGGCCTGAAGCACCGCCCGTTGCGCGCGGCGGCGGACGGCGACGCCGCCGGCCACCACGAGCTGGCCGAGGCGCGCCGCGCCGGAAATCCCGATCTCGACATCAACGCCGACTGGATCGACTACGAGGCGGCCGGCGCGACCGGTGCCGACGACATCACCCATCGCCTTATCGAGATGCTGGTGCTGGTCGAGCTGAAAGGCGATGTCTATCGCTTCGGACTGACCGGCACGGTCGACCCCGCCAGGCGACCCGATGTCGCCGAGGGTGTGCTGCGTGCGCGCGAAGCGCTGATCGCCCGCCTCAGGGAGAGTGGCCATGACGACCTCGTCGTGCGCTTCGCCGCCGACAGCTACAACCGTAACGCCAGCGTGGCGGAGAACCTGTTGTTCGGCACCCCGCGCGTGCCCGCTTTCGCTTCCGCTGCCCTGGCCAAGAACCCGACCGTTGCTGAGGTGCTGCGCGAGGACGGGCTGACCGAGGCCTTTATCGGCATGGGCGCGGCGATCGCCAAGACGATGGTGGAAATCTTCGCCGACCTGCCGCCGGGGCATCCCTTCTTCGAGCAGTTCAGCTTCATCAGCGACGACGATCTGCCGGAGTTCCGCACCATCGTGAATCGCGTCGACAGCGCCGGGGCCGGGGCGCTGGACAAGGCCGCCCGCGAGCTGCTGCTCGGCCTGCCGTTCAACTACGTCGAGGCGCGCCACCGCCTCGGCCTGATCGACGATGAGATGGCCGCGCGCCTGGTTGAGGCCCGACACCACCTGGCAGAGCGGCTGGAGCGGGACTGGCCGGAGGCGGTGGAGTTCTACCGCGACGACGCCTACAACGCCGCGGCCTCACTGCAGGATAATATTCTCTTCGGACGGCTTGCCTTCGGGCAGGCCGGCGCCGAGCAGATCATCGGCGATACCTTGGCCGAGGTGCTGGACGACCTCGGCTTGCGCGAGGCGGTGATCGAGGTCGGGCTGGATTACAATGTCGGCATCGGTGGCGGCCGCCTCAACTCCGTGCAGCGGCAGAAGCTGGCGCTCGCCCGTGCCCTCTTGAAACGGTCGGACATCCTCGTGGTCAACGAGGCGGTTTCGGTGCTGGACGGCAGCGGCCAGAACCGGCTGGTCGAGCGCATTCTCGACCTCCGCCGCGGCAAGGGGGTGATCTGGACCTTGCAGCGCCCCGAGATGGCGGTGCTCTTTGACACCATTCTCGTGATGCGCGACGGTCGTCTGGTCGAGCAGGGCAGCTACGACGAGCTGACCGGTCGGGATTCCGCCTTCAAGGGGCTTGTGGCGGCGGAATAGGCGGCCGGGGACAACGAACCCAAAAGCCGCAGCAGGCGTGGGTTAAACAAGGAAGGCGCATGGAAAAGGCAATGAGCATTGACCAGGAGGTGGAAATCCTGCGGCGGATCCCGATCTTCGCCAAGATCGAGCCGGCCAAGCTGAAGCTCATGGCCTTCGCCAGCGAACGGGTAACGTACAAGCCCGGCCAGATGCTGTTCCGCCAGGGCGAGCGAGGCGACGCCGCCTTCATCGTGCTGAAGGGAACGGCGGACGTGCTGATCGACGGCAGCGACGGGCCGCTACGCGTGGCCTCGCTGTCGGAGAACGAGATCATCGGCGAGATCGCCATCCTCTGCGACATCCCGCGCACCGCCACGGTGCAGGCGGAGACCGAGCTGACCACCCTGAAAATCACCGCCGATCTGTTCTTCCGCATGCTCATGGACTTCCCCGAGATGGGGGTCGAGATCATGCGCGTCCTGGCCCATCGACTGGAGCAAACCACCGCCCAGCTGCGACAGGTGCAGGCCGCCCATTGAGCCGCCTCGACAGTTTCCTGCGCCGCTTGCAGGCACAGCGCGATTGCCTCGACCACGCCGTCGCGCTGATCGGCAGTCTACCGGGGCCGGTTTTCGAACTCGGCCTCGGCAACGGTCGTACGTACGATCACCTGCGTGAAAACTGCCCTGATCGGGAGGTCTTCGTGTTCGAGCGCAAGGTCTGCGCCCATCCCGATTGCGTTCCGGATGCGGAACATTTGTTCGAGGGGCCGGTGGACAAGACCCTGGCGGCGGCGCGCGCCCGCTTTGCGGGTCGCGTCGCCCTGGCCCACGCGGACCTCGGCAGCGGCCGTCCGGATGTGGATGCCCGCACCGCGGCTACGATTTCCGCGGGCTTGCCGCCGCTGATGGCGCCCGGCGGCATAATCGTTTCGGATCAGGAACTATCTTTTCCTGCTGCCGAGGCGCTGCCTCCGCCAGCGGGCGTACAGCCCGGCCGCTACTTCCTTTATCGCCGTCTCGGCTAAGGCGTACGGTGGCGTTCGGCAAAATCATTTCAGGTGCAGAACGACCGGGACGTGGTCCGAGGGCCGCTCCCAGGTCCGCGTCTCCCGTACGATCTCCAAGGATTTCAGTCGCTTGCGCAGAGGCGGCGTGACCAGAACGTGATCCAGGCGCCAGCCGTAGTTTTTGGCGAAGGACTGCGGGAAGCGATAACCCCACCAGGTGTATAGTTCTTCCGGCTCCGGAACGAAGTGACGCGGCACGTCGATCAGCTCGCCGGCAGCCCACAGCCGCGCCATGTGCGCGGCTTCGACCGGCGTATGGCCGACGCTGCGCTGAAGGCGCTTGTGGTTCCACACGTCGTGCTCCAGCGGCGCCACGTTCAAGTCACCGACGACGATGGCTTTGCGCGTCGCCAGTTTGTCGGTCGTCGCCCAGGCCGCCATTTCCGAGAGAAACTGCAGCTTGTGGGCGAATTTTTGGTTCTGCTCGGGATCCGGGACATCACCGCCCGCCGGCACATAGAAATTGTGCACCTCCACCCCGCCCACCTGGGCCGCGACATGGCGGCAGTCGTCACGCTCGCACCAAATCTGCTTTTGAGGCTCCGTCAGGCGCCGGCGCGACAGAATGGCGACGCCGTTGTAGCCCTTCTGGCCATGCACCAAGACGTGGGGGTAGCCCATGGCCTCCACCGCCGCGACCGGAAAATCGTCGCTCGGCACCTTGATTTCCTGCAGGCAGAGGACGTCGGGCTCGTAGCGGGCGCAGAAGCGGGCCAGGTGATCCAGGCGCTGGCGCACCGAGTTCACGTTCCACGTGGCAATCTTGAGGGGCATGGAGGCTCCGAATGGCGAAATCCGAGATGTTCCGCAAACGGAACAAAGCCGATTAATTCATTCCAGCTGTGGAATGATACAACCGACCGGCCGCAAATTAACGGCTTCGGCGGGATCTTTGAAGGGGGCGGCGGCAAGCGGAGGCCAGAAAAGGGGAACGCCCGGTCGGGGGGGATCCGGGCGCTCCTTTTCTCCGCGGAGAAGCGAAAGGAAGGCAGGGGAATGCATCCTTCCGCTAGGGCCGGCGTCTTTGCGGCGCCGGCTGTTAATGCCTAATTTAGGATCTCTTGGCGGCTTTACAATCGTTGAACAGGGCCGCTTGAGACGATTTTGAGGATTCCGGCAAACGCCAACGGTAGGGCGGGATTTCGCGGGAAAGCGCCGGCTTCGTGGTGGCTTTTCGCCGGATTCGCCGGCCCGATCAGGCCTGACCCAGCGCCGCGAGAGGAAATACGTCATCGGCAGGGCGGCCGGCCGCACGCGCGCGGGCGGCCTGGCCGAAGGCCTCGAACAGTTGGCGTGAGAAGGGGCTTTCCCAAGCCTTGTACTCCGGGTGCCACTGGACGCCGAGGGCAAAGGCTCTGGCGCCGGTGACACTGACCGCCTCCGGCGTTCCGTCCTCGGCTTCGGCTTCGACGGTCAGGCCCTTGGCGATACGGTCCAGGCCCTGCCAATGCAACGAGTTGACCATGAGGTCGCCCTCGATCTTCGCGGCCGCCGCCAGCCTGGCCAAGGGGCCGCCGGAACGCAGCTTTACCGGGTGGGCCGGTCCGTACTGGACGTCCAACTCGGGATGCTGCGGGCGTCGGTGGTCCATGCGCCCGGGCAACTCGTGGACGCGGATGTGAAGGCTGCCCCCCAGGGCGACGTTCAGTTCCTGGTAGCCGCGGCAGATTGCCAGCAGCGGCACCCCTTCTTCCAGCGCCAGGCGGATCAATGCCAGGCTGGTGGCGTCGCGCGCGGGGTCGAAAGGCTCGGCCTCTGCGCTTTCAACCTGGCCATAGTGGCTGGGGTGCACGTTGGAGGGGCTGCCGGTCATCATCAGGCCATCCAGGCCACGCACCAGGCGGCGCAGGTCGACCAGGTCCTCGCCCAACGAAGGGATCATCAGCGGCGCCACGCCGGCGGAGATCGCCAGGGCCCGCACATACTTATCGCCGACCGTGTGGAACGGCTGGCCGTCGACATCGCGTACGCAGGCAGGGACGCCGACCAGCGGCAGGGGTGTGCTTTTCGTCATGATCTTCTAGGTAACGCCGCCGCGCGAAGCTGACAAGCGCCCGCGAAGCGGGGCTGGGTTGCGCCGTCCCGCAGCCGCGCCGCCGCGCCGGGTCAGCGGTCGGGGTTGTTGCTGCCGCCGCGCCAGACCTCCAGGTCACCGTACTTGAAGAGGTCCTCGTCCACCTCTACGCCATAAACCGGATTCACCAGCGACACTTGGGTCTCAATGCCCTGAGGATCGGTCAGCTCCCACTTTTTCAAGGTCAGCGGCTCGTCACTGAAGATCAGCGTCACCTCGCCGCCGTCCGGGGATTCAGGATCGCGCAGGGTGACGCGCAGGGTGCCCAGCGCCTCTTCGATGCCGACGATGTCGACATTGTCGTCCAGGCGCACTTCCTCGCGGATCAGGAACCACAGCGGCGTCTCCCACAGCGGCAGGAAGGTCGCTTCCTTCAACTCCTCGTCGTAGTACAGCAGCGACAGTCCGTTGGCGATGATCAGCACCGGGCTCGGCGGGTCGTAGTCGAAGCGCAGATGTCCCGGCCGGTCGAGGTACAGCTCGCCTTCCGCATAAGCACCATTCGACGACACCTGGACGAAGCGCGCCTGCATGGTCTTGATATCGTTCAGGTAGCGCTCGACGCGCGTGACTGTCGCCACCTCGTCGGGCGACAGGGCGGCAAGCTGAACCGGCTCCGCGCTCAGCGCCGGCGCCGCCATCATGCAGAACATACCGGTCAGCGTGCCCAGCAGGCGCCGCCGCAGTTGATCGTACGGCCGCTTCATATGTCGCCGCCGCCCGGCGGCAGCACTTCGCGCTTGCCCACGTGGTTCGCGGCCGTGATCAATCCTTCTTCCTCCATGCGCTCGATGATCCTGGCGGCGCGGTTATAGCCGATCTGCAGGTGGCGCTGGACGAAGCTGGTGGAGGCCTTGCGGTGCTGCAGAACCACAGCCACCGCACGGTCGTAGAGCTCGTCGCCGCTGCCTTCGCCGCCCATGCCACCGCCGCCGGCCCCGTCAAAATCCATTTCGCCGTCGTCGGTGATGGCATCGATGTAGGAAGGGTCACCCTGCTTTTTCAAGAAGGCAACGATGTCTTCCACTTCCTGGTCGGTGACCAGCGGGCCGTGCACGCGCTGGATGCGCCCGCCCTGGGCCATGTAGAGCATGTCGCCCTGACCCAGCAACTGCTCGGCGCCCTGCTCGCCCAGGATGGTTCGGCTGTCGATCTTCGAGGTGACGTGAAACGAAATACGCGTCGGGAAGTTCGCCTTGATGGTACCGGTGATGACGTCGACCGAGGGGCGCTGGGTGGCGACGATCAGGTGAATTCCGGCGGCGCGTGCCATCTGCGCCAGGCGCTGGATCGCCGCTTCGACGTCCTTGCCGGCGACCAGCATCAGGTCGGCCAGTTCGTCAACCACGACGACGATCAGCGGCAGCGGGTCGAGGTCGAAGGGCTCTTCCTCGTGAATCGGTTGACCGGTCTCCGGATCGAAGCCGGTCTGCACCTTGCGGGTCAACACCTCGCCTTTGCGCCGCGCCTCTTCGACGCGCGCGTTGTAGCCTTCCAGATTGCGTACGCCCAGACGCGACATGGCGCGATAGCGCTCCTCCATCTCGCGCACCGTCCACTTCAGGGCGACCACCGCCTTTTTCGACTCGGTGACCACCGGCGCCAACAGATGCGGAATGCCGTCGTAGACGGACAGCTCCAGCATCTTCGGGTCGACCATGATGAACTTGCACTGGTCGGGGCCAAGGCGGAACAGCAGCGACAGGATCATCGCATTGATCGCCACCGATTTGCCCGAACCGGTGGTACCAGCGACCAGCAGGTGCGGCATGCGTGACAGGTCGACCAGCGACGGATTGCCGCCGATGTCCTTGCCCAGCACCAGCGGCAGCTTGCCGCCGTTCTTCTCATAGTCTTCCGAGGCCAGCAGCTCGCGCAGGTAAACCGTCTCACGCTTGGCGTTGGGCAGTTCGATGCCGATGACACTGTCGCCTGGCACCACCGCGACGCGCACCGAAACGGCGCTCATCGAGCGGGCGATGTCGTCGGCCAGGCCGACGACGCGGCTGGTCTTGGTGCCCGGCGCCGGCTCCAGATCATAGCGCGTCACCACCGGACCGGGGCGCACCTTGACGATCTCGCCCCGCACGCCGAAGTCTTCCAGCACGCTCTCCAGGATGCGCGCGTTCTTCTCCAGGGCATCGCGGTTCAGGCCGTCGTTGCGCCCGGCGTCCTTCGGCAGGTTCAGCAGGGTGAGCGCCGGCGTCTCGTAGGCACCGGTCGAGCCGAGGTCGAAGCGCCCTTGCTGGGCGGCGCGGGCGCGCTTGCCCGGCTTGCTGGGCCGCCGCGGCGTCGCCACCAGGTCGACGTCGTCTTCGTCATCGGCCGGCGCGCGGGCGGCGCGCGGTCCCACCGCAACAGGCAGGTCGTCTTCGTCTTCGTCATCGATGTCGAGCACCGGCTCCAATCGCTGGCGCTCGCGGCGCGCGGCGGCGCGGGCCTCGCCGGGCTCCACCGCGTTGCGCCGCTCGAGGGCGCTGGCGATGCCACGGCGCGCACCGCCGAACATCCAGGCGGCGCCGCCGCGCAGCACGCGCCATTCGTCGGCAGTCAGACCAAGCGCGAAGAACAGCGCGGCAAGACCCAGCGGAAAGGCGATCAGCGCCAGCAGCCAAGCCGGCAGGCCTAGGAAATCGCCCAGGTTATACAGCACCAGGTCGCCGACGAAGCCGCCCAGCTTGTTGTCGAGCGGCCAGGTCGACGGGCGCGGCAGCGATTCCAGCGCCATGGCCAGCAGGATGAGGCCGGCGGGGAACGCGGCGAGGCGCCACCACCAGCGGGTCGGCATCTCGCGCTCGCGCAACAGGCGCCAGCCCCAGGCGAAGATCACCAGCGGCGCCAGAAGCGCGGCCATGCCGAGCGATTGCATCATCACATCGGCGCTGTAAGAGCCGAAGCGTCCCAGCGGATTGCCCACCGGCCCGCCGGTGGAATCGTTCCACGACGGATCCTGCGGATGATAGGTGAGGCAGGCGATCAGCAGCGCGAAGGCGGCGACGGCGAGCACGAAGCCGGCCAGTTCGATGCCCCGCTTCTTGAAGAACTCGTGCGTGCCGCTGGGCAGCAGGGTGGTGCGTCCGTCGCTCGCCGAGCTGTTGCCGCGTACCGCCATCGCTCAGCCTTCCGCCGCGGCGAGCGGCTGCTCGGCATCGCGCGCGCCGACCCAGTCGCCGAGCGTCTGGACGATGCGGTTGAGGCCTTCTTCCGTGGAGGCGGCATCGTAGACCAACGCGACGCGGATGTAGCGCGCGCCGGGATTGACGCCGTCGGGGCCAGGCTCGGCCATGTAGCCGCCGGGCAGCACGCGCACGCCGGCTTCGCGCCACAGCTTCAGCGCCGCGGCCTCGCCGTCGCCGACATCGAGCCACAGGAAAAAGCCGCCGGCGGGCTGGCGAAAGCCGAAGCGGTTTCCAAGGATGCGTTGGGCCAGCGCGAAGTTCTGGCGGTAGTAGTCACGGTTGGCCTCGACGTGCGCCTCGTCGCGCCACAGCCGCGCGCCGGCCGCGAGAATCGGATGCGACACGCCGGCGCCACCGACGCGCAGGGCGACATCCAGGCTGTCGATCAACGCCGCGTCGCCGGCGGCAAAGCCGCAGCGCAGACCCGGCGCCGAGGAACGCTTGGACAGCGAGTGGAACACCAGCAGGTGATCGAGCGATCCGCCGAGGTCGATGGCCGCCTCGAGGGCGCCCGCTGGCGGCGTCTCGGCATAGATCTCCGAATAGCACTCGTCAAAGCCGACGACGAAGTCATGACGGCGGGCGAGATCAATGAGGCGTGCCAGATAATCGCGCCCGGCAGCGGCGCCCTGCGGATTGGCCGGCGAATTGAGGAAGCAGAAGGCGGCGCGCTTCAGCAGCGCCGCATCGAGCGCGGCGTAGTCGGGCATGAAGCCGCTTGCCGCGGTCGCCGGCACGAAGACCGGCTCGGCTCCGACGGCCAGGGCCGACCCGGCGTAGACGTGATAGAACGGGTTGGGCAGCAATACCACTGGGGGTTCCGCGGCGTTGCCGTGCTTCAGCTGGTAGTCTTGCACCGCCGCGACCACGGCGAAGAACAGGCCCTCGCGGCTACCGGGCAGCGGGAGGATGTGCTTGGCCTGATCGATCATCCCGGCCGGCAACGCGTAGCGCCCGGTCAGCCAGTCGGCGCAGGCGCCGCGGTAGGCTTCGGTTCCGCGCGGCGGCGGATAGCTCGACCAGGTCGCGGCGGCCTTGGCGATCTCCTCGGCGACAAAGGCGGGCGGCTGGTTCTTTGGTTCGCCGATCGACAGCAGGATCGGCTCGGCGCCGGGGGGATGGGCATCCAGCAGCCGGCCCAGCCGGGCAAAGGGATGGAAGCTCTGAAAGCTGCGGCGGTTGGGCAAAGCGCGTCGGTTCCGTTGGTGGTCCGTGGTCATCCCCGCATCGGCGGGGGGCGCCTGTTGTCGCAGGGGGCGGTACGAAGCGCAAACGAATCCAGGGGATTCTAGCCCGCCCTCCCCGGGCGCGACAAGCCTTGCCCAGGGTCGTCCCCAGGTCTGTATAAGGCTCAGGCGTCAGCGACCCTAGGCCTGAATTAAGGCAAAAAAAGGGGCCTGGGAGCGAAGGCTCCCAGGCCCAGTTTGGCAGAGGATAATCGCGTCCTGGAAGGGCTCGATTATCAGGCGGGTTTCAGAGAAACCCGATCAGAGAGGCTCCTCAGAGAGACTGCGAGCCGTGGCCGAACTCGGGATAGGCTTCCATCCCCAGTTCCGCCTTGTCGAGACCCATCTCCTCGGCTTCCTCATCAACCCGAAGACCGATGGTGTACTTCATGACCAGCCAGACGATGGCGCTGGTCACGATCATGAACACGCCGATCGCTATGATGCCCGTGATCTGTGCGACCAAGCTGCCGCCGCCGAAGATGCCGACCGCCAGGGTGCCCCAGATGCCGGCCACCAGGTGGGCGGAGATGGCACCGACGACATCGTCGACCTTCAGCTTGTCGATCAGTGGCACCGCGAAGACGACCAGCGCGCCGCCGATACCGCCGACGATCAGCGCCAGGAAGTGGTTCTGCAGGTCCGGGCCGGCGGTGATCGACACCAGGCCGGCGATCGCCCCGTTCAGCGCCATGGTCAGATCGATCTTCTTGTAGAGGATCTGCGTGAGGATCATGGCGACCACCACGCCGGCGCAGGCCGCCAGGTTGGTGTTCACGTAGACGATGGCGATGGCCGCGGCGTCGAGGGCCGAACCCAACGCCAGCTGCGAGCCGCCGTTGAAGCCGAACCAGCCGAGCCACAGGATCAGCGTGCCCAGTGTGGCCAGCGGCAGGTTGGCGCCCGGCATCGGGTGCACCGCGCCGCCCGGGCCGAACTTGCCTTTGCGCGGGCCCAGGATGATGGCACCCGTCAGCGCTGCCCAGCCGCCCACGGAGTGGACGATGGTCGAGCCGGCGAAGTCGGAGAAGCCGGCCTCGCTCAGCCAGCCGCCGCCCCAGGTCCAGGAACCCTGGATCGGGTAGAGGAAGCCGGTGAGGATGACCACGAAGATCATGAACGGCCAGAACTTGATGCGCTCGGCCAGGGTGCCCGAGACGATCGAGGCGGCGGTCGCCACGAAGACCATCTGGAAGAACCAGTCGGACATCACCGAGTAGCCGTTGTCGACCACGGCGGCGATCAGCTCCGGTGTTGCCTCGTCAGCGTTGATCAGCGCGAGTTCGGCGTCGCTGGTGTTGTAGAGGAAGCTGAACGAGCCGTAGTAGCTGCCGACGTCGACGTACATCAGGTTGTAGCCGATGATGTAGTAAAGGATGCCGGCGATGGCGTAGAGCGCGATGTTCTTCAGGCAGATCGTCGCGGTGTTCTTGGTGCGCACCAGGCCGGCTTCCAGCATGGCGAAACCGGCGGCCATCCACATGACGAGGAAGCCGCTCACCAGGAACGAAAAGGTGTTGAAGACGAAGGCCGTCTCGGCGGAAACCTCCGCGCGGGCCGGCGCGCTGGCCAGAGCCACGGTCACGAGCGCGAGGCTGCCCAGCCCCAGCTTGTGACCGATTGAAGTGCCCATAACTCTCATTTTCCCTAGATCCCCTCTCACAGAGCCTCGGCGTTGGTCTCGCCGGTGCGGATGCGCACGGCGTGACCGACATCGAGCACAAAGATTTTCCCGTCGCCGATCCGGCCGGTGTTGGCCGAATTCTGGATGGTCTCGACCACCTGGCCGACGGCATCGTCGGTCACCGCGACTTCGATTTTCACCTTGGGAAGAAAGTTCACCGAGTATTCCGCCCCGCGGTAGATCTCGGTCTGGCCCTTCTGCCGGCCATACCCTTTCACTTCGCTGACCGTCAGGCCCTCGATCCCAATACCCGTGAGTGCTTCTCTCACATCATCCAGCTTGAACGGCTTGATGATGGCCATAACCATCTTCATGCGCCGGTTTCCCCTCTTCCTCATCGCACCGGTATCGCTTGGCGAAGCGGCCCCCCGGTGCAGTTGAACCACCTGCCGGACCTGAAGTCCGAACCTCGGCCGCCGCCCCAGCGGACGCCGGCTCCTGGCCTCCTAGAGTCAAGAAGCGTGCCAATCCGCATCGCTTGCATGAAAATGACCGGAATCCGCCATTTGGGGGTAGACGCGCCGCTTCACCTGCCCGAAACCTGATCGTTCGCACGCGCCTATTTTTTGGGCAAAGCTTAACAGAAGGTCAAAATTTGTGCAGTGCGGCACGCGGTCTGGTCGAACGGGTGGCGGCGGCATGGCGTCTGCGACAAGCCGCGGCTGGACAAGCGGGCCGGCGGTGTTAATCCTGGCGCTACGCGAGACTTCTCAGGGCTTTAGGAGGACGGCATGGCCGCAAGAGATGCTGGGCGGGACCGGGACGCAGAGGTGCTGGTCGCCGGCGGCGGCATGGTAGGCCTCGCCTTCGCCATTGCCCTGGCCGAGGCCGGCGTCGAGGTGGTGGTGGTCGACCGCCTCGATCCGGCGCAGCAGCGCGACGAAGCCAACGACGGCCGCTCCTCCGCGATCGCCCGCGGCTCTCAGCAGGCGCTGGCCGTACTCGGTCTGTGGGACGGCATGGCGCCGGCGGCCGCGCCGATCATCGACATTCGCATCTCCGACGGGCTGCCCTATCCAAGCGGTTTGCGGCCCCGTCGCCCGGGCGGCAGTTCGGCGCTGCACCTGCACTTCGCGTCCGCGGAGGTGGCGGAGGAAGACGACGCGCGGCCGCACCATCGGCCTTTGGGCTACATCGTGGAGAACACGGCGATCAAGCGCGCCAGCCTCGACCGCGCCCGCGCGGTGACGGCCATCGATCCCGCCAAGCTCGATTTGCGCGCGCCGGCCGACATCGCCGAATTGCAGCGGCGGCCCGGCGGCGTCACCGCGCGGCTGTCCGACGGCAGCACCATCCGCGCCCGCCTGGTCGTCGCCGCCGATGGGCGCCGCTCGGCGACACGCGAAGCCGCCGGCATCAGGATCATGGAAATCGACTACGGCCAGACCGCCATCGTCGCCACCGTGGCGCACGAGCTGCCGCACGACGGCGTGGCGCACGAACACTTCCTGCCGTCGGGACCCTTCGCCCTGCTGCCGATGACAGACGCCAAGGACGACGCGGGCAAGGTGGTGCACCGCTCCTCGCTGGTGTGGACGGAAAAGCGCGGCCTGATCGCCGCGATGATGGCGCTGGACGAGGACGCCTTCGCGCTGGAACTTCAGCGCCGCTTCGGCAACTCCTTGGGGCAGCTTTCGCTGTGGGGCGGACGGCGCTGGAGCTATCCGCTGACCCTGCTGCACGCCGAACGCTACATCGACACGCGCCTCGCCTTGATCGGCGACGCGGCGCACGGCATCCATCCCATCGCCGGCCAAGGCCTCAACCTCGGCCTGCGCGATGTCGCCGCGCTCGCCGAGTGCATCGTCGATGCGCGGCGCCTCGGCCTCGACATCGGCAGCGCGACGGTGTTGGAACGCTATCAGCGCTGGCGGCGGCTCGACACCATGGCGCTGATTGCCGCTACCGATTCCTTGAACCGCCTGTTTTCCAACGACCTGCCGCCGGTGCGCCTGCTGCGCGACCTCGGCCTCGCCGCGGTGAACCGCATGCCGCCACTGAAGCGCTTTTTCATGCGCCACGCCATGGGGCTGGTCGGCGACCTGCCGCGCCTCGTAAAGGGCGAGGCCCTTTAGACCTCGCGGCCCAGCAGCGCTTCTTCGTAGGGGAAGTCCGAGAGCAGCTCGACGCCGGTCTCGGTCAGCAGCACCTGCTGTTCCAGTTTCACGCCCTCGCGGCCGCCTTCCTCCCCGATGTAGCTCTCGACGCAGACCGCCATCCCCGCCTCGAAGACACCGTCGTAGCCGGCGGCCTGGAAGTCCTGCAGATAAACGATGCCGGGATATTCATCGCAGAGCCCGACGCCGTGCACGACCACGGAGTAGCGGTTGGCCGCGCAGCGCGGCGGCAGTTGCCAGGCGCGCTCCGCCAGCTCGCGAAAGCTGAGGCCGGGCTTCAGCAGGTCCATGTTGTACTGGATCTGCTCGGTGGCGAGGCGATAGAGCCGGCGTTGCTCGTCGCTGGGCTTGCCGTCGCCGGCGAGGAAGCAGCGCGAGACATCGGCGCAGTAGCCGTAGGGGCCGATCATGTCGGTATCGAAACTTATCAGGTCGCCTGCTTCGATGACTCCGTCGCCGCATTCGTGGAACCAGGGATTGCTGCGCGCACCGGCGGCCAGCAGGCGCGTCTCGATCCACTCGCCGCCCTCAGCCGCGTTCACCTGGTTGAGGATCGACCACAACTGGTTCTCCGTCATGCCGGGGACCAGTGCCGCGCGCATCGCCGCCATGGCTTCGCCGCAGACCGCGACGGAGGCCTTCAGGCAGGCGATCTCCTCCGGTCCCTTGAGGCGGCGCGCCAATTCCATCACCTCCTGGCCGTCGTGCAGTTCGATGCCCAGCGCATTCAGCGCCGCGACGCCCAGCGGCTCGCACTTGTCGATGGCGAGGCGCCGGTTGCCGCCGCCGTGCAGCGCGACCAGCTCGGCGATCTCCGCCGCCCAGCGCTGGGCGAACTCGGCGCAGCGGTCTCCGGCGGCGAAATAGAACCAGCCGGTCGCCGGGCGCACTTCGGCGATGACCCGGTTGCCGGCCGACAGATGCGCGCAGTTGTGGAAGTCGAACAGCACCACCGGCCCGTCGGTCGGCACGAAGACGTAGCGCACCGCGTTGTGCAGGCACCACACCTGCATGTTCCTGGCGTCGCAGGCGTAGCGGATGTTGATCGGGTCGTAGAGCAGCACGCCGGCGTAGTCGCGCGTCTTCAACTCGTCACGCAGACGCCGCAGGCGCCAGGCGCGCAAGGCTTCGAGATCAACGCTCTTTTCGCTGCGGGCGCGAAGCGCGCTGTCGGGCGCCATGGGCCGGTCTCCCTCTCGTCGTGGGGACTTCAGCTTGGCACAGAGGGACGGCATGTCTTGCCGCCCGGCGACTTCGGCCGTGGCGGATTTGGATCAGCGTTCAGGGGTTCAGAAGCTCAAGGGTCGCGGCTCAGGCCCTTTGCCGCCAAGGCGTCGAGATAGGCCTGCCACAGGGCGTCCTTGTCGCGGCCCAGGCGGTAGAGGTACTGCCAGGAGAAGATGCCGCTGTCGTGCAGGTCGTCGAACTTGATGCGCACCGCGTAGTTGCCGACCGGCTCCACTTCCATGATGCCGACATGGCGGCGCCGGGCGACGATCTGCTTCTGGCCGGGGCCGTGGCCCTGGACTTCGGCCGAGGGGCTCTCGACGCGCAGCAGCTCAGCCGGGTAGGTGAAGGTCTCGCCGCTGTCGAAGCTCACCACCAGCCGCTTCTCGGCGGAGAGGTAGCGGATCTCCGTCGGCCAGTGCTCGGTCTCGAAGGCCTGCGCGGAGTCTTCGCGGAGGCTCTTGGATTCAGTCATCGATTTGGCGGGCCTCGTCGACCAGCATGATCGGGATGCCGTCGCGGATCGGATAGGCCAGCCGCGCCTGGCGGCTGATCAGTTCCTGTGCCTTCGCGTCATAGTCCAACGGCCCCTTGGTCAACGGGCAGACCAGGATCTCCAGCAGCTTCGGATCGACAGGGTTGTGGCTCATCTCGTTGCTTTCTCCGCTGCGGTCAATGGCGCTTGGCGTCACCTTCGCCGTCGCGCCCGCCGCTGTCGTGAGTCGCCATTTCCATGATGGCGGTCAGCGCCTTGGCGCGCTCGGTCAGGGTCATCGATTCCAGCAGCGCCTGCTTTTCCGGCGCGCCCAGCGGACAGATCATCGCCAGCGAGGTGACCAGGCGCTCGTCGCCGGTCTGCTCGATGGCTTCCCAGTCGCCCTCGATGGCGTTGGCTTCGAAATAGGCACCCAGCACTTTCATCAGGTGGTCGCGGTCGATGGCGCTGCAGTCCTCTTCCATGTCCTTTTCGAAGCGTGCGTAGTCCGGCTCGACCTGGCGGTAGCTGCCGGATGGCAGTTCGCGCGCAACGTCGAAACGGATGAGGCCGGACAGCGTAACGAGGTAGCGCCCGTCATCGGTCTCGGTGAACGAGGTGATGCGTCCGACGCAGCCGGTCTCGTAGACCTTGGGCGCCGCCTCGCCGCGGCCGTCCTCGCAGGGCTGGATCATGCCAATCAGGCGATGGCTGCCCAGCGCATCGTCGAACATGGCGAGGTAGCGCGGCTCGAAGATGTTGAGCGGCAGGCGCCCGCCCGGCAGCAGCAGCACGCCTTCCAGCGGGAAGATCGGCAGGACCCGCGGCAGGTCCTTGAAGGCCGGATCGAACGCGGTGCGGCTCATGGGCGCCAACGGATCAAGCGAACAGCAGCGAGGACAGGCGGCGCCGCGTCTCGATGGTCAGCGGGTCGGTCGGACCCCAGGCCTCGAAAAAGGTGACCAGCTGCCTGCGCGCGCCTTCCTCGTTCCATTGGCGATTGCGCCGGATGATCTCCAGCAACTCGTCGGCGGCGGCCTGACGTTTGCCCGCACCGTGCAGCGCCATGGCGAGGTCGAAGCGCGCCTGGAAGTCGTTGTGGTCGGCGGCGACCTTCTCCATCAGCTGTGGGATCTCGCCGGCATCGGCCGCCTGCTCCTGCAGGGCGATCTGCGCGGCGACCGAGGCAAAGGCGGGATTGGCGCGCATCTTGTCGTCCAGGGCGTCGTACATCTCCCGCGCGGCGGCGACGTCGCCGACCGCCAGGTTGCAGGCGATCAGGCCGGCCAGCGCCTCGGCATTCTCTTCCTCGTGCTGCAGCACCTGCGCGAAGAGGGCAGAGGCAGTCTCGGCATCGCCGGCCTCCAGCGCCGCTTTCGCCTGTTCGATGGCCTGCTCGACGGGGCTCGGTCCAGCGCCGGCGGCGCCGGCCTTGCGCAGGCGCTCGACGAAGGCCTTCAGTTCGCTTTCCGGCTGCGCGCCCTGAAAGCCGTCGACCGGCTGACCCTGGAAGAAGGCGTAAACCGTCGGGATCGACTGGATGCGCAGCTGGCCGGCCAGCTGCTGGTTCTCGTCGACATTGATCTTGACCATGCGTACGGCGCCGCCGGCGGCCTTGACGGCGCTTTCCAGCTGGGGCCCCAGCTGCTTGCAGGGGCCGCACCAGGGCGCCCAGAAATCGACGATCACCGGCACCGTCATCGAAGCCTCGATGACATCCTGCATGAAAGTCTGCTGGCTGCTCTCCTTGATGACGTCTGCGCCGGCCTGCTGCGGGCCGCCGCTCATGCCGCCAGGGCCGCCGATGATGGGTTCCATAGAAATCGTTCCGTTCGTCTGCTGATTGACGGTGTAACTGGTTCGCTGTGACCGGTTCAGGGTGACCGCCAGGAGCCGCCGACGGGCGGCCTCTGGCGCTTAATCTACACCATAAATGGCGGCTTTCGGCCCGGAGGGCAAGTCCACCTCCTTGATTACCGCGCCGTGCCTTGCGGCCTAGTCCATGTCCAGCATCTGGGGGGTGTGGCCCTCGGCTTCCAGGAAGCGGACCAGGTCGCCTGGCCCCAGCGCGGTGGTCATGGTGTTGACCAGCGGGTGGCAGTTCACCGGGTCCTGCTCCAGGACGCCGCTGTCCAGTACCATGGTCACGTCGCCGCCCTTGTCGTTGATGACGGCGAAGGGAGTGACGGCGCCGGGCCGCACGCCCAGATAGGTCATCAGGCGCTCGGCGCTGCCGAAGGACAGGCGCCCGGCATCCAGCTTGTCGCCCAGCGCCTTCAGATCCACCTGGCGGTCCTCCAGACAAGTGACCAGCCACATGCGGCCCTTCTTGTTGCGCAGGAAAAGGTTCTTGATGTGGCTGCCGGGCAGCTCGCCGCGCAGCGCCTTGGCCTCCTCCACCGTAAAGACCGCCGGGTGGCTGACCGCCTTGTAGGCGATGCCCAGGGCGTCCAGCCGGGCGTGCAGCGCCTCGGGGCTGGTCGGCAGTCCGGCTGCGTCAGCTTCGTCGGCCAGAGCTTGGCCGGCTGGGGCTTCTTTGGAGGAGGTCTCGGACATCGCAACTGGCCTCGTTTCTGGCACCGTCGTGTACAGCAAGGGGCCGTAGCAGACTGGCGGCCCTTTGTCACCCTGCGGGCGGGCCGTGGGGCGAAATTTGCAATGAGGCACGGCCCTTTAAGGCTTGCGTAGCAAAAGCCGGTTAACCTCGGCGCCGGTGCCTGGGCTGGTACCTGGACAGCCGCCCCGGTAACGCCGCTTTGCGGGGCAAAGAGGGACTTGCAATGTCCAGCGAAAGCGGGTATCCACCCGCTCTCCGGTGCGGGCGTAGCTCAGGGGTAGAGCACAACCTTGCCAAGGTTGGGGTCGTGAGTTCGAATCTCATCGCCCGCTCCAATTCCCTCCTCTGGGAGGGGTAAAATGCGAAAAGGCGGCCTTTCGGCCGCCTTTTGCGTTTTCGGGACCTCTCGTCGGGAAAAATTCGCCCGGGCATGTCACATGCTGTCCCGCCGTCTCGTCTTGAGAGTATCCACCCTCTTGAAGACAATGGAGACGACCATGATCCCGCGCCTTGAGACCCCGCACAAAGCCGCCCCCGAAGCCATCAAGGCGATGATGGCGCTGGAGGCGGCCCTGCAGAAGAGTGGACTGGAGCACAGCCTCATCGACCTGGTGAAGCTGCGTGCCTCCCAGATCAACGGCTGCGCTTTCTGCATCCACATGCATTCGACGCACCTGCGCGAGGCCGGCGAGAGCGAGATGCGCCTCTACATGCTGAACGCCTGGCGCGAGTCCTCCCTCTACAGCGAGCGCGAGCGGGCCGCCCTGGCCTGGACCGAGTCGCTGACCCGCCTTGCCGAAACCGGCGCGCCCGATGCCGACTATGCGCTGGTGAAGGCCCAGTTCAGCGAGGCGGAGCAGGTGAACCTCACCCTGCTGATTGGCGCCATCAACGTGTGGAACCGGCTGCAGGTCGGCTTCCGCGCGGCGCATCCGGTCGATGCCCGTGACGCGGCCTGACGCCGCCACGGACGTCTTTCAGGCGCAGCGGCCGCGGCTGCTGCGCCTCGCCTATCGCATGCTCGGCTCGCTGGCCGAGGCGGAGGACATCGTGCAGGAGTCCTGGCTGCGCTGGCAGCGGGCCGATCGCGGCGCGGTCGCGGCGCCGGCGGCCTATCTCAGCCGCACGGTGACGCGGCTCTGCCTCGACGCCATGAAGTCCGCGCGCGCCCGGCGCGAGACCTATGTCGGTGCCTGGCTGCCCGATCCTCTTGCCGATGCTGCCGCCGTGCCGGAGGACGAGACGATGCGCCTCGATGAACTCACCTATACCCTGATGCTGGCGCTGGAACGCCTGTCGCCTTTGGAGCGCGCCGCCTTTCTGCTGCACGACGTCTTCGGGCTGCCCTCGGGCGAGGTCGCCGAGACACTGGAGCGCGACGCCGCCGCGGTACGACAACTCGCCGCGCGGGCCCGCAAGCATGTCCGGGCGGCGCGCCCGCGCTATCCGGTCGCCCGCGAAGAGGGCGAGCGCATCGCCCGCGCCTTCTTCGCCGCTTCCACCAGCGGTGACACCGCCGCCCTCAGCGGCCTGCTGGCGGAAGACGTGGTGCTGATCTCTGACGGTGGGGGCAAGGTAATCGCCTTCCGCAACCCAATCCTGGGGATGCAAAGGGTCCTGAGGCTCTTCGCCGGGCTCTACCGCAAGCACGCGCAGCTGCCGACCACCTTTGTGCGGCCGCTGTGGATCGACGGCCTGCCCGGCTTCCTCAGCCGCGCGCGGGGCGACGTGCTGCAGACCACGGCTCTGGAGATCGTGGAGGGGCGCATCGCCGCCATCTATGTCACCCGCAACCCGGACAAGCTCACCCACATCGCCGACGCGATGGGGGAAGCCGGATCGCCGACGCGTTCGCACTAGGCACCTGAGGTCGCTTCGCCGCCCTCGGCGAAGGCCGCGAACTCTTCGCGCAGCCAGGCTTCGAACTTGCGCACCTTAGCGGATTTCGGGCGTTGCGCGGAGGTCACCAGCCAGTAGGCATCGCCGGTCCTGTGCCGGCCGGGAAAGGGCGCCACCAGCTGGCCATCGGCGATGGCATAAGCGGCCAGAGTCGGCCAGGCCAGGAACACGCCCTGCCCGGCGATAGCCGCCTGCAGGCAGAGCGCGGCATCGGAATAGACCGAGCCGTCGGTCAGCGGCAGGCCGCTCAGGCCCTCGGGGCCCAGCCAGGCTTCCCAGGTGAACATGGCGCCGCGATCGCGCAGCACGGGCAGCCGGGCGAGGTCCGCAGGCGCCTTCAGCGTCGCGGCGAGCCCTGGGCTGCAAACCGGGAAGACCACTTGGTCCAGCAGGTGCGCGGCAGTAACCGCGGGCCAGTCGCCCCGGCCGATGCGCACAGCCAGGTCGATATCGGAATGATCGAGATCGACCAGTTCGGTGGAGGCGTCGATGCGCAGCTTCAGTTCCGGGGCGGCGGCACTGAAGCGGCTGAGGCGTGGCACAAGCCACTTCGCGGCCAGGATAGGCGGCACCGATACCGTCAGCGTGCCGGCGGACTCGCGCCGGCCGAGCGCCGCCGCCGCCGCAAGATGACGGAAGCCCTCATGCAGATGGGCCAGCACCAGGCGGCCGAAAGGCGTCGGCTGCAGGCCCTTGGGGCTGCGGACGAAGACGGGATGGCCCAGCTCGGCCTCGGCTTTCAGCACCTGCTGGCTCACCGCGCCCAGGGACACGCCCATTTCCTCGGCGGCGGCGGTCAAGCTGCCCAGACGACCGGCGGCCTCCACCGCCCGCAAGGCATTAAGGTGCAGGCGGGACAGCTCACTCATATAGAAATTCTAAAGGATGCTTGCGACAAACAGCAGTGAATTATGGCGTTCTCTATTTCATTCTTATAGCCATGACATGGCCCCTGCAGATTTTCTCGCTGCGCTGGCGCGCTTTCCGCGAGGCCTTCCGAACCCCGAGTCGGGCAGGTCGCCTGGGTGCCGACGCCGTCTGGCGGCGCGATCCCCTGGCGCACCCGGCCTTGCGGACGATGTCGCAGCGCGAACTGGGCGATCTGCCCTTCAATCGCCACAGCATCACCGGCGACTGACGAATCCCCTGGCCATTCACCCGTCCTGGGTGCGCCCCTTCCTCTCCACTCGTTCTATCGTTTACAAAAGTCATACTATATGATTTTTTATGTCGAGCTGCGTTTAAGACAGCGGATTTGGGAGGAATGACCATGGAAGTGAGAAAGCTTTACCTTGCCGCCGGCCTGCTTGCTGCAGCCGTGGCGCCCCTGACGGCCGCCCCGGCTCTTGCTCAGGATCTGACTATCGGCTTTTCGCAGATCGGATCCGAATCCGGCTGGCGCGCCGCCGAGACGACGCTGACCAAGCTGCAGGCCGAGGAACGCGGCATCGACCTGAAGTTCGCCGACGCCCAGCAGAAACAGGAAAACCAGATCAAGGCCGTGCGATCCTTCATCGCGCAGGGCGTCGATGCCATCCTGCTGGCCCCCGTCGTCGCCACCGGCTGGGACTCGGTGCTCGAGGAAGCCAAGGATGCGGGCATTCCCGTCGTGCTGCTGGACCGTACCGTCGACGCGCCGAAGGATCTCTACATGACGGCGGTGACCTCCGACCTCGTCCATGAGGGCCGCGTCGCCGGGCAATGGCTGGTCGATGCCGTCGACGGCAAGGACTGCAACGTGGTCGAACTGCAGGGCACCACCGGCTCCTCGCCGGCGATCGACCGCAAGAACGGCTTCGAACAGGCCATTGCCGACCACGGCAACCTGAAGATCATCCGCAGTCAGACCGGCGACTTCACCCGCGCCAAGGGCAAGGAAGTGATGGAGAGCTTCATCAAGGCCGAGGGCGGCGGCGGGAACATCTGCGCCCTCTACGCCCACAACGACGACATGGCGGTTGGCGCCATTCAGGCGATCAAGGAGGCCGGCCTCGAGCCCGGCAAGGACATCCTGGTCGTCTCCATCGACGCGGTGCCCGACATCTTCCAGGCCATGGCCGCCGGCGAGGCCAACGCGACCGTCGAGCTGACGCCGAACATGGCCGGTCCGGCCTTCGACGCGCTGGATGCCTACTTCAAGAACGGCACGGTGCCGCCGAAGTGGATTCAGACGGAATCGAAGCTCTACACCCAGGACGACGATCCGCTGAAGATCTACGAGGAAAAGAAGAACCTCGGCTACTGAGCGTTCTCCCTATCGCTCACCTCACGCCGGCTCTTCCTCCTGTTCTTTGACAGAGGAGGGCCGGCACCTCCTTTCACCTCAGGGAGGCAGAGCCAGCCTTGGATGCTCCGACCACCGACGTGCTCTACCGTGCCGAAGGCATCAGCAAGCGTTTCCCGGGCGCGCTGGTGCTCGACAGCGTCGACTTCACGCTGCAGCGTGGCGAGGTACATGCCCTGTTGGGCGAGAATGGCGCCGGCAAGTCGACCCTCATCAAGTGCCTGACCGGCGCCTACCGGCGCGACGGCGGCACGCTGTCGCTCGACGGCATCGGCATTGATCCGCACAGCACCGCAGAGGCGCAGGCGCTGGGCATTGGCACGGTCTATCAGGAGATCAATCTGCTGCCGAACCTCAGCGTGGCAGACAACCTCTTCCTCGGCCGCCAGCCGCGCCGCTTCGGCATGGTGCAGACCAAGGCCATGCGCCATGCGGCGCGAGAGATTCTTGCCGCCTACGGCCTGGACATCGACGTCGCGGCCGATCTCGGCAGCTACTCCGTCGCCGTGCAGCAGATCGTCGCCATCGCCCGCGCGGTCGATCTCTCCGGCAAGGTGCTGATCCTCGACGAGCCGACTGCCAGCCTCGACGCCCACGAGGTGGAGATGCTGTTCTCGGTGGTGCGCGACCTGCGTGGCCGCGGCCTCGGCATCGTCTTCATCACCCATTTCCTCGACCAGGTCTTCGCCATCGCCGACCGCATCACCGTGTTGCGCAACGGCCGCCTGGTCGGCAGCAAACCGGCGGCGGACACCAGCCGGGTAGACCTGGTCACGATGATGCTGGGCCGCGCGCTGGAGGCGGAGACGCGCCATCCGGCGCCGCAGCACGCGACCACCGCCGACGCGCCGATCACCTTCAAGGGCTACGGTAAGGCCGGCCACGTCGCTCCCTTCGACCTGGCCGTCCACCCGGGCGAGGTCATCGGTGTCGCCGGCCTGCTCGGTTCCGGGCGCACGGAGACGGCGGAACTGCTGTTCGGCGTCGAGCGCCCCGACAGCGGCAGTGCCGTCATCGACGGCAAGCCGGTGGCGCTGGGCTCGCCGCGTGCCGCGGTCGCCCAAGGCTTTGGATTCTGTCCGGAGGATCGCAAGACCGCGGGCATCGTCGCGGATCTCTCGGTGCGGGAGAACATAGCGCTGGCGCTGCAGGCGCGCCGCGGCTGGGCGCGTCCGCTGGCTCGACGTGAGCAGGTCGCGCTGGCCGACCGCTATATCGGCATGCTGGACATTCGCACCTCCGACCGCGAGAAACCCGTCGGCCTGCTGTCCGGCGGCAACCAGCAGAAGGTGATCCTCGCACGCTGGCTGGCGCTCAACCCACGCTTCCTCATCCTCGACGAACCGACGCGCGGCATCGACGTCGGCGCCCACGCCGAGATCATCCGCCTTATAGAGACACTCTGCGCTGAGGGCATGTCCCTGCTGGTAATCTCTTCCGAGCTGGAAGAGCTGGTCGCCTACAGCAGCCGCGTGCTGGTGCTGCGCGACCGCGTCCATGTCGCCGAACTGACCGGCGCCGGTCTCACGCCCGACAGCATCGTCCACGCCATCGCTGCCGATGCAGAGGGAGCCGGCGCGTCATGAGTGCGCTCCTGCGCAGCGCGCTGCGGCGGCTGGCGCCGCAGGTCGTCGTGCTGACGGCGGTGCTGGCGCTCAACGCGCTGGTGTTTCCGGGCTTCTTCGACCTCGACTTTCAGAACGGCCGGCTCTACGGCAGCCTCATAGACGTGTTGAACCGTGGCGCGCCGGTGGCGCTGCTCGCCGTCGGCATGACCCTAGTGATCGCCACCAAGGGCATCGACCTTTCGGTCGGTGCGGTCATGGCGATCGCCGGCGCGGTCGCCGCCGCGTCCATCACCAGCGGCGAGGGCCTGATCGTCACGGTGTTCTTCGCGCTCGCGGCCGGAGTCGCCTGCGGCCTGTGGAACGGCTTTCTCGTCGCCGTGCTGGGCATCCAGCCGATCGTGGCAACGCTGATTCTCATGGTCGCCGGACGCGGGATCGCCCAACTCGTCACCGAGGGTGCCATCCTCACCTTCAATCATCCGGGCCTCATCTTCATCGGCAGCGGCGCCTTCGCCGGCTTGCCCATGCCGGTTCTCATATGGCTGGCGCTGGGTGCTGCGGTCACTGTCGCCGTGCGCCGCTCGGCCCTCGGTCTGCTGATCGAGGCGACCGGCATCAACCGCCGCGCGGCCACGCTCTCCGGCATCAACAGCCGGGTGCTGCTGCTCGCGGTCTATGCGGTCTCCGGCCTCTGTGCCGCCATTGCCGGGGTCATCATTGCCGCCGACATCAAAGGTGCGGACGCCAACAACGCCGGCCTGTGGCTGGAACTCGATGCCATCCTCGCGGTGGTCATCGGCGGCACTTCTCTGCTCGGCGGGCGCTTTTCGATCGTCGCCTCGCTGATCGGCGCGATGATCATCCAGTCGGTGAATACCGGCATTCTGCTGTCGGGCTTCCCGCCGGAATTCAACCTCATCATTAAGGCGGCGATCATCGTCGTCATCCTGGTGCTGCAGTCGCCGGCGCTGCAGTCGCTGTGGAGCTACCTGCGGCCGCTGCCGGAGGCGGAGACCCCTCCGCTGCCGCGCGAAGAGTCGGCGGCGGGCAATGCCGTGAGGGATGCATCATGAAGGCGCGCTTCCTGCCGCTCGCGGCGACGCTTCTCATCTTCCTCATCGCCTATGCGGCCTGCGTGTTGCAGTACCCGAACATGCTGTCGACGCGGGTGGTGGGAAACCTGCTGACCGACAACGCCTTCCTCGGCATCGCCGCGGTCGGCATGACCTTTGTCATTCTCTCCGGCGGCATCGATCTCTCCATCGGCTCGGTGATCGCCTTCACGGGCGTGTTCCTCGCGGTCGTGTTGGAGTCGACGGCGCTGCATCCGCTTGTCGCCTTTGTGTTGGCGCTGGCGATCACGACGACCTTCGGGGCGGCAATGGGGGCGATCATCCATTACCTGCAGATGCCGGCCTTCATCGTGACGCTGGCCGGCATGTTCCTGGCGCGCGGCATGGCCTATGTGCTGTCGGTGGAATCCGTGCCGGTCACGCACGAATTCTACGATCTGCTGCAGGGCCTCTATTACCGCATGCCGGGCGGCGGGCGGCTGACGCTGATCGGCGGCCTCATGGTGCTGGTCTTCCTGGTCGGCATGGTGCTGGCACACCGCACCCGCTTCGGTACGAACGTCTATGCCCTGGGCGGCGGCGTGCAGACCGCGCGCCTCATGGGTGTGCCGGTCGCGCGCACCACCATCGCGATCTACGCGCTCTCCGGCTTCCTTGCGGGCCTTTCGGGCATCGTCTTCTCGCTCTATACCTCTGCCGGCTACTCCCTGGCGGCGGTCGGTGTGGAGCTCGACGCCATCGCCGCGGTGGTGATCGGCGGAACGCTGCTGACCGGCGGCGCCGGCTTTGTTGCCGGCACCCTCATCGGCATCTTCATCATGGGTCTCATTCAGACCTACATTATCTTCGACGGCACGCTGTCCAGCTGGTGGACCAAGATCGTCATCGGCCTCTTGCTGTTTGCCTTCATCCTGCTACAGAAAGTCCTGGTGTGGGCCTCTGCCGCCGAACGGCCGGGCATCCTGCGCCGTTTCGCCACCGGAAAAGCCGTTCCCTGATGGGCCTGCTCGAGAACACCATAAGCGGGCGCACGCCGCGCACCAGCCACGCCCACGTGGTCGACCAGCTCGGCCGCGCCATTGTCGGCGGCGAATTCGCCGAGGGCGACCTGCTGCCCAGCGACGCCGAGCTGGAGGCGCGCTTCCAGGTCTCCCGCACCGTATTGCGCGAGGCGATGAAAACGCTCTCGGCCAAAGGCCTCATTGTGGCCCGCGCCCGCATCGGCACCCGGGTGACGGAGCGGGCCGGCTGGAACCTCTTCGACTCGGACGTGCTGACCTGGCATTTCGATGCCGGCATCAGCGAGGAGTTCCTGGTCCACGTCTGTGAGATCCGCCAGGCCTTCGAACCCTTTGCTGCCGCGCTGGCGGCCCGGCGCGCGACCCCGCAGGACGTCCAACTGCTGCGGCGCCTGGCCGAGGACATCGGCCGTCCGACCCACTCGGCCGAGAGTCTGGCGCTGGCCGATCTGCGCTTTCACCTGGCGTTGGCGGAGGTTTCAAAGAACCCCTTCATGCGCTCGGTCAGCAGCCTCATCGAGGCGGCGCTGGTCGGTATCTTCAAGCTCTCCTCGCCGGCGGCGGACCCGGAGAAGATCGCCGAGGTCGCCGGCTCCCATCTCGCCATTGTCCAGGCCATCGCCCGCCACGACGCCGAGGCTGCACGCCAGGCGATGGAACAGGTCATTCTGGTCGGCATGGAGCGGGTGAGGCAGGCGCTCGCCGGCGCCTGACGCGGAGGGGGCTTGCGGATCACGCCGGCGCATCAGGCCGCTTCGGGCTTGTCCCACTCGGGTGCGAAGGAGGGATCGACGCAGCGCCTGTCCTTGGGCAGGCCGGCGATGAGGCGGCGGTCATCCGCATCCAGGACGATCTTCAAGGCATCGAGATTCGCCTGCTGGCTCGCCGGGCGCTGGGCCTTGGGGATGGCGGCGACGCCCTCCTGTTCCAGCAGCCACTTCAAGGCGACCTGCGCCGCGCTGGCGCCGTGCTTTCTGCCGATGGCCGTCAGTTCCTCGCTGTCAGCGAGGTTGCCCTGCGCCAGCGGGCAGTAGGCGATCAGCGGCATCGACCGCGCGACCATGTAGCGGCGCAGCGGTGTTTGGTCGAGCATCACGTGGTATTCGACCTGATTGCAGGCGACGGGGGCGCCGATCTCATCGACAGCCCGGCGCAGCAGCGGGACCGTGAAGTTGCATACGCCGATGGCGCGGGTCAGGCCTTCCTCGCGCAGGTGCACCAGGGTCTCGAAGATTGCCGGCAGATCCATGCGCGGCGCCGGCCAGTGGACGAGATAGAGGTCGACGAAATCCAGCTTCAGCTTCTTCAGGCTTTCGTCGAGGGACTTGCGGATCCGGGCGGGCGTCAGGCTGTCGTACCAGACCTTCGTAGTGACATGGAGGCTGTCGCGCGGCAGGCCGGCCGCGGCGATGCCGGCGCCGACGCCGGTTTCGTTGCCGTACATCGCCGCCGTGTCGACGTGACGGTATCCCAGCCTCAGGGCATTCTCCACAGCAGCAGGTGCGCTGCGGTCATCCATGCGGTAGGTGCCGAGGCCCAGGCGCGGCAGGGCGATGCCCTGTGTATTCAGGTCTTCCATCCGATCCTCGCTCGCGTTGTCCGATCCGGTGTGCTTGTCCAGATATTGGGCCGCCCGCCCTTGGCGTGAAGGGCGGCCTGCTGTGACAACCTCCCACAGGGGGCGCCGCGCCCGCTGTCCTTGACGCCGGTTCCGGCCGGCATGGGGTCGGCCGCGGCCAGATCCGCCGTCCGGATCGCTCAGCTTCCCCTCGGATCATCGGCCGGCGGCAATACCTGGTTGGCCCGGGCGCGCTGGACAGCGCACTCGTGGGCGAGGAAATCGACCAGCGCCCGAACTGAAGGAAGGAGCCCGCGGCGCGAGGGAAAGACGGCGTGAACGATAGCCGCCTTTGGTCTCCAGTCGGGAAGAACGTGCACGAGTCGGCCAGCCCGGACGTCGTCCCATATGTAAATGGTCGGCAACTGCACGGCACCCGCACCCGCAAGGGCTGCCTCGCGCAGGACCGCCATGTCGTCTGTAACCAAGCGGGGTGAATGCGGAACGGTGGCGACCTGGCCGTCGGGGTGATGCAGTTGCCAGGCGTGATCCCGATGCGGAGGCCCCTGATCCAGGCTGGGCAGGTCGTGCAGATCTCCGGGCGATTTCATAACGCCATCAACCAGCGCAGGTGCAGCAACAAGGCACTGGGTGCTCTCGTCGAGTTGTCTCATGACCAGATCGCTAGGCTCCAGCGGCGGAAATCGCACGCGGATAGCCAGGTCCAATCCTTCTGCGATCACGTCGACACGGCGGTTGGTGCTCTCCAGATGCACTTCAACGCCCGGGTACTGCATCATGAAGCGCGCAACCAGTTCACCGAACTGGAAGGAGAGGAGTGCCGTGGGGCAACTCATGCGCACCACGCCGCGCGGCTCTGCCCGCACCTCGGCGATAACCTGTTCTGCTGCCTCTGCTTCGATGAGCATCGCCGCGCAACGCTCGTAGAACTCGCGGCCGATTTCGGTCACCGCGAAGCGACGCGAAGAGCGGTTGAGGAGGCGGACGCCCAACCGCTCCTCAAGCAGAAGGACGCGGCGGCTCAGCTTCGATTTCTGCACACCGATCGCACGTCCCGCCGATGAGAAGCCGCCATGATCGACGACGGCCGCGAAATAATAGAGGTCGTTGAGATTCTGCATTGTCCTAAAAATAGGACGAAGCGTCACTTTAAGCAATCTTTCTGGATCATCGTTGCCGCGTTACCTCTAGTCCAGGCAAGCAGCCCGCTTGGCGGGGGCTTA
Source organism: Pelagibius sp. 7325 (assembly GCF_037652055.1). Classification (NCBI taxonomy): domain Bacteria; kingdom Pseudomonadati; phylum Pseudomonadota; class Alphaproteobacteria; order Rhodospirillales; family Rhodovibrionaceae; genus Pelagibius; species Pelagibius sp. 7325. The sequence goes on along the minus strand of NZ_JBBKAH010000002.1, from coordinate 815,359 downwards.
TAGGCACTGGAGAAAACACATGACGAAGAGAATCTACGGCCGGTACGGCAACGACCGGCAGCATTGGGTGGGCGACGGCTTCCCGGTCCGCTCGCTCTTCTCGTACAACACGCTGGGTGCACACATCAGCCCCTTCCTGCTGCTCGACTATGCAGGGCCGTACAGCTTCGAACCCACGAAGCGGCGGCGCGGCGTCGGCGAGCATCCGCACCGTGGATTCGAGACCGTCACCATCGTCTATGACGGCGAGGTCGAGCATCGGGATTCCGCCGGCAACGGCGGAGTGATCGGTCCCGGCGACGTCCAGTGGATGACGGCCGCGGGCGGCATCATTCATGAGGAATACCACTCGCCCGGTTTTGCCAAGACGGGCGGACCCTTCCGCATGGTGCAGCTCTGGGTGAATCTGCCGGCGAAGGACAAGATGGCGCCCGGCGGTTATCAGGCCATCTCCAAGGCCGACATCCCCGTCGTCTCGCTGCCCGGCGGTGCGGGCAAGGCGCGCGTCATTGCCGGTGAGCATCGCGGCGCGAAAGGACCGGCGAAGACCTTCACACCGATCAACGTGTGGGATCTCAGCCTGAAGGCCGATAGGGACCTGACTCTCGACCTGCCGGCGGGTCATACCGCCATGATCGTGGTGTTGACCGGACACGTGACGATCGAAGGCAGTCTCGAGGCCGGAGAGGCTGAAATGGTGTTGCTTGATCGCGAGGGAAGCGACGTCAAGGTCCATACCGATGGGGAAGCCAAGCTGCTGATCCTGACGGGCGAGCCGATTGACGAACCGATCGTAGGCTACGGGCCGTTCGTGATGAACAGCGAGGCGGAAATCCACCAGGCCGCCGAGGATTTCAACAACGGGCGTTTCGTCACCGCCACAGCATGAACGAGAGGCCGGATCCGAATACGCGGAGCCGGCCGCTCTTTCCTGTGGGCGGGTCCGTGCGCGCCCGTCCGCTTGACCGAGGGCTTCGGCCCGCCTGCTGCGCAAAATTTCCCATCGAAAAGGACCTGCCAATGGCAAGCGAGAAGATCCGTAACCCCCAGACCGACCATCTTCTGTCGCCGGAGAACTCGGCCCTCATCGTCATCGACTATCAGCCGATCCAGGTCTCCTCGATCCGCTCGATGCCTCGTGACGAGCTTGTGTTCAACATCACCAGCGTCGCCAAGGCGGCTGTGAACTACGGGCTCCCGATCGTCCACTCGACGGTCAACGTCGCGACCGGCCGCAACAAGCCGCCGATCCAGGAATTGCAGGACGTGCTCGGCCATCTGCCGACCTACGACCGCACCTCGATCAACAGCTGGGAGGACACGGAGTTCAAGGAGGCGGTCAAGTCGATCGGGCGCAAGAAGCTGATCATGACCGCGCTTTGGACGGAAGCGTGCCTGACCTTCCCGGCACTGGATGCGATCCAGGAAGGCTATGAAGTCTATGTTCCGGTCGATGCGGTCGGCGGCACGTCGCTGGCAGCGCACGAGGCGGCGCTGCGCCGCATCGAGCAGGCCGGCGCGAAGCTCATCAGCCGCGTCCAGATGTACTGCGAACTCCAGCGCGACTGGGCGCGCGAAGCGACCGTGCCTGGTTTTATGGGTGTCTTCGACAACTTCGACGGCTTCAACGTAGAAAAGGCCGCCGAATAAGCGGCCAAGAACCCCGCGAACGGCTGACACCCGATGAAGGCGGCCCCGCTTGTATGCCTGAGGCCGCCTTTTTCGGTTCCGGATCTCGCGCGTCTTAGATGGTATGACGCAGGTGGAAGGACTTGGGCCGGGTCAGCATCTCGTAGCCGACCTCGGACAGGGTGGCGCCGCGCCCGGTGTCCTTCACGCCGGTCCAGGCCAGCATGGGGTCCAGGTAGTCGGCGCGGTTCATGAACACCGTGCCCGTCTCGATCTCGCCGCCGATCGCCTCGGCCGCGGCGAGGTCCGCCGTCCAGATCGAGGCGGTCAGGCCATAGGCGGAATCGTTCATCAGGCGCACCGCCTCTTCGTCGCTGGCGACCTTCATGATACCGACCACCGGGCCGAAGCTTTCCTCGGTCATCACCGACATGTCGTGGGTGACGTCGGTCAGCACCTGCGGGGCCATGTAGGGCGTGCCCGGCTTGTCGGCGGCGAAGTCCTTGGGATCGATGTGCGCGGTGGCGCCGGCCTGCAGGGCGGCGGCGATCTGGCCGCGCACGAAATCGGCGGCCGCGGTCTTCACCATCGGCCCCAGCGTGGTGCCGGCGTCCAGCGGATCGCCCAGCACGTAGCCGCGGGTGAGCTCGACGAACTTCTCGACGAAGGGCGCATAGAGGCTCTCGTGCACGTAGATGCGCTCGATGCCGCAGCACGACTGGCCGGAATTGAAGAAGGCGCCGTCGACGGTGTTCTCCACCGCGTAGTCCAGGTTCGCGTCGGCGCGCACGTAGGCCGGGTCCTTGCCGCCCAGTTCCAGCCCGACGCCGATGAACTGGCCGGCGGCGGCCTGTTCGATCACCTTGCCGGCCTCGACCGAGCCGGTGAAGTTCACCTGGTCGGCCAGCCTGGAGGAGATGACCTTGCCGACCTGGCCGTGGCTCATGCAGAGGTTGGTGAAAAGCCCCTTGGGCAGGCCGGCCTTGTCGCAAGCCTGCTGGAAGCGTTCACCGACCAGCAGGGTCTGCGCGGCGTGCTTCAGCACCACCGCGTTGCCGGCCATCAGCGCCGGCACGATGGAGTTCACCGCCGTCAGGTAGGGGTAGTTCCACGGTGCGATGGTCAGCACCACGCCCAGGGGATCGCGGCGGATGTAGCGCTTGAAGCCGTCCTTGGCCGCCGGTACCACCGGCGCCAGGGCCGTCTCGGCCAGGGCGATCATTGCCCGCGCGCGTTCCTCGAAGCCGCGCAGCTCGCCGGCGCCGAACTTCACCGGGCGGCCCATCTGCCAGGCCAGCTCCGGGATGATCGCCTCGCCCATGGCCAGCATGGCGTCGGTCAGCGCCGTGCAGTAGCGCGCGCGCTCGGAAATCGGCAGGCGGGCCCAGTCGCGCTGGGCTCGGCGGGCGCCGGCAAAGGCGGCCTCGATCTGGGCGTCGCCGGCGACGGGGCGGCGGGCGTATTCGCTGTTGTCGACGGGGGAAAGGCAGACGGTGTCGGTCACGGTGGAACTCCCTGAACGCGGCCCGCGGGATACCCTGCCGGGGCCGCCGCTTTCGTGATGGCGGCGGTTCGATAGCACGACTGTGGCCTCCTTTGCACCGTTTGCTTGGCGCAGGGCGGCTATGCAGCCAGCGGGATTTCGGGGCTCAATCGAAACGGAAGGCGGAGAGGCTCACCTCCAGCACCCGATCGGTAAAGTCGCAGCGGCCGGGGCCGCCGGCGCCGGCCGCCACCATCAGGGGGATCAGGTGCTCTTCCTGGCCTCGGGGGTGGGACTGCAGGCCGCCGGGCGCCTCGGTCCAGGCGGCCAGTCTCGCGTCGCGGCCGGCGGGATCGGCGACAGCCTCGGCCAGCCAGGCATCGAAGGCGTCGGAGGGGGCGGCGTAGCGCGGGTCGCCGTAACCCCGCATGTTGTGGAAGCTCATGCCGGTGCCGAGGATCAGCACGCCCTCCTCGCGCAACGGGCCCAGCGCCCGCCCGGCGGCGAGGTGGCGCGCGGGGTCGAGGCCGGCGGCGAGCGAAAGCGGCACCACGGGGATCTCGGCCTCCGGGAAGACCAGCTTCAGCGGAATGAAGACGCCGTGGTCGAAGCCGCGGTCGGGATCTTCCTTGGCGGGCAGGCCGGCCGCCTGCAGCAGCTCGACAACCCGCGCCGCAAGCGCCGGGTCGCCCGGCGCCGGATAGGTCAATTGATAGGTGTGGGGCGGAAAACCGTAGTAGTCGAAGATCAGCTCCGGCCGCGCCGCGGCTGCGACGGTGAAGGCCGGCTCGATCCAATGGGCGGAGACCGCGATGATCGCCTTCGGCGGTGCGGGCAGCGTGGCGGTCAGCCCTTTCAGATAGGCGGCCATCCGGTCCCAGGCCTCCGGCGGATCCCAGTCCATGAAGAAGCACGGGCCGGCGCCGTGCGGCAGGAAGAAGCTGGGCAGGCGCGCGGTCTCGGGGTCAGGCGGCATGGGAATTCTCGCGGCGTCGGCAAAGGGGGTGTGCCTTTCATATAGGGTGCCGCCCGCGCAACGTCATCCGTCCGGTCTTCGGTCTGGCAGGATCTGCTAGCGCCGCACCGCCAGGAGGCCGCCGGCGACGATCATCGCCATCCCGAGAACGCTGATGGCGTCCGGGAACTCGCTGAAGAACAGCAGGCCCCAGAGGCCGGCGAAGGCGACATAGGCGAAGTCGAAGCTCGCGACCGTGGCCGGCGGCCCGATCTGGTAGGCGATCGCCGCGCCGACGCTGCCGATGATGATGGCCGCCGCCAACACGGCCAGGGCGCCGGCCTCCGACACGCCAATCGGGGCCCAGGTGCCGCCGAGAAAGCCGCCGTCCGAGGTGAGGCCGGCCAGACCGGCAAGCGTCGCGAGCGCGCCGACGGCAATGAAGCTGACGTTCAGCGACAGCGACAGAACCAGGGGGTCTTCCTGCCGGCACCGGCTCCGGGTCAAAATCATCGCCAGAGCATAGAGGACGGCGGCCGCCAGCGGCAGGAGGGCGTGGAGGTTGAAGGCCCCGGCGTCCGGGCGGAGGACCAGTAGGACGCCGAGAAAACCGAGCAGGATCGCCATCCAGCCGAGGGGGCCGATCCGGTCGCCGAGGAAAAGCGCGGCGAAAAGCGTGATGAAGATCGGCAGGGTGTAGTAGGCGGCTGCCGCAGCGGACAGGGCGAGGTGAGGCAGGGCCGCATAGTAGGCGACCCACATGAAAGTCAGCATCAGGCTGCGCAGGGCGACCCACCCGGGATGGCGCGGCAGGAAGCGGCTGAGGCCGGGGCGTCCGGCGCGCTGTCTGACGCCGATGATCAGCGCCAGCACCGGCAGGGCGACCAGCGAACGCAGCACGAAAACCTGCCACAGGACGAAGTCCGCGCTGAACAGCTTGATGAGGGCGTCGCCCAGCGACAGCGCCATGACCGTGAGCACGATGGTGCCAACGGCGCGCGCAACGTTGTCGCCATGAAGGGAAGGGCGCTGTGACATTCAGGTGGAGCCATAAGGGCGGGGTGACTTGCGGAGGGCAGCATACCGGCTTCGCAGCGACGATCAACGTGGGCTCCTGTCGCCGTCCTGGCAGCAGACTATGAGTAAAGTCTGTTGGGCGGGGAATGTTCGGCCGCAGCTTCCTGATCGGTGCTCTTGGTGACCGGTGTCCTTGACCGAAACCGCAGGCACGCCCTAAGTCTTCGGCGCCGCCACGGTGTTACGAGGATTTCCCCATGCCCCATGTCGAGATTGCCGGCGCCCGCGTCGCCTATCGCATCGACGGTAACGGGCCCGGCCTGGTGCTGGTTCACGGCACCGGCGGCAGTGCCGCGACCAGCTGGACCGGGATGATCAACCGCCTGGCCGCGCGCTGGACGGTGGTGCGGCCGGACTATGCCGGCTCCGGCGGTACCGTCGACGGCGGCGGCCCCCTCCGCCTCGATGCCCTGGCCGCCCAGGTGGTTGCCGCGGCACAGCACGCGGGGCTGGCATCTTTTCACGTTCTCGGCTTTTCGCTCGGCGCCGTGGTCGCGGTGAAGATCGCGGCCGACCATCCCGACAAGGTGCTGAGCGTCGTGCCGCTGGGCGGCATGCTGAGCACTGCCGAGCCGCGCGTGCAACTGCTGTTGCGGCTGTGGAGCCACCTCATCGCCAAAGACCGCGAGGCCATGGTGCGCCACGGCCTGCTGACCTGCTTCAGTCCGGACTACCTCGCGCGATTCGACACAGCAGCGCTCGAGCGGATGGTGGCGGAGGATCTCATCGGCACCAACTGGGAGGGGCTGGCGCGCCAGGTCGAACTCGACCTCAGCCTCGATGTGACGTCGGAGGCCGCGCGCGTCGCGGTGCCGGCCCTGGTGCTCGGCTGCCGCCACGACCAGATCGTGCCGCCGGACATCCATGCGCGCGCCCTGGCTGCCGCCATTCCCGGCGCCGTGTACACCGAACTGGAAAGCGGTCACTGCGCGCCTTTCGAGGTGCCGGAGGCGCTGCTCGACCTCGTGGAACCCTTCCTGCTGCGCAACGGTTAGTCTCAGGCTATGCTGTCGGTGCGACCAATCCCATGCCGGCGCCGCGTAATCGAGGGAAGCCTGCCATGACCGAAGCACCACCGCCCCGCCACCTGCCGCTATGGCAGCGACTCCTGCTGACAGTGCTGGTGATGCTGGCGGCCAGCTACGTTGCCGGTCTCATCTGGCTGGCCGTTCTCGGCTTCGCGCTGCCGCCTTATATCGCCGGCCTCATCGGCGGACTGAGCGCCATACCCGTGTGGGATCTGCTGCAGCGGATCCGCCTCAAGACCTGACGTATCGCCGGCTTAAGCCGTCTCGACGGATTCCAGAATGGCATCGCGCACCGCCGTCACGTGGTCACGCAGTTCGCCCAGCGTGCGGGCGTCGCAGCCGGTGGCGCCCAGGATCGACTTCGGTACCGCCTTGGCCTTGTCTCGCAGCTTGCGGCCTTTGGCCGTCAGGCGCACGGTGACTTGGCGCTCGTCCTGCGGGTTACGTTCGCGTTTCAGCAGCCCCGCCGCCTCCATGCGCTTCAACAGCGGCGTGAGCGTGCTGGATTCGAGCATCAGCTGCTCACCCAGGCTGCCGACGCTGCGGCCGTCCGCGCCCCACAGCGCCAGCAGCACCAGGTACTGCGGATAGGTGACGCCCAGCCGGTCGAGCAGCGGCTTGTAGGCGCGGTTCAGGGCGTGGGCCGTTGAGTAGACGGCGAAGCAGAACTGGTCGTCCAGCCCCAGATAGTCGGAGTCCCTTGCGGACATGATCTCACTCCATCCTCGAATGTCCGTAAGATATATGCGCGATTATATCGCGCGCAAGTGAATCGCGCGAAAAAGCTACCTTGTTTTTCAAGGGATTGCAGAAAATTATAATTTGCCTCTTGCACGATTAGATCGCGCACGACATATATCTTTCATCCAAGGCGGATTGGTCCCGCCAAAACGGCAGCTAAAGGAACCGCTACCATGAAGACGCTCTATACCACGCAGGCGACTGCCACCGGGGGCCGCACCGGCTCCGCCAAGACCGCCGACGGCGCCTTTGCCGTCACCTTGACCACGCCGAAGGAACTCGGCGGCCCGGGTGGCGAGGGCAACAATCCCGAACAACTCTTTGCCGCCGGCTACTCGGCCTGCTTCCTCGGCGCCATTAAGTTCGTCGCCGGCCAGAAGAAGGTGAAGGTCGCCGACGACAGTACAGTGACCGCGACGGTGGGCATCGGCCCGCGCGACGATGGCCAGGGCTTCGGCCTCGACGTCGAGCTGGCGATCACCCTGCCGGGCCTCGAGCGCGATGTCGCCCAGGCCATTGTCGACCAGGCGCACATCGTCTGCCCGTACTCCCACGCCACCCGCAACGGACTCGACGTCCGTCTGAAGCTGAACTGACCGCCCGCCGGAGCCCGGCGTCGCTCGAACGAGGGCGCGCCGGGTTCCGGGCCGCTCCAAGCCGGGGTGACGTCAGGACAGGTCCAGCCGCGCGGCAATGAAGTCGATGAAGGCCCGCACCCTTGGCGGCAGCGGGCCGCCCTGGCCCAGGAAGACGGCGTGGGTCTCCTGCAGGGTCCCGGTGTTGAAATCTTCCAGCAGCGGCACCAGCCGGCCCGCCTCGATGTCCGGACGGACGTGAAACAGCGCCAGGCGCGCAAGGCCGATGCCGGCCAGCGCCAGTTCCCGCACCGATTCGCCGTCGCTGAGCTGCAGGTTTCCCGTGGCGGGAATCAGCAGTTCCCCGTCGCCCTCCGGGTCGAGAAACGGCCAGCCCTTTTCGGCGCGTGCGAAGTTGAAGCCGATCCGGTTGTGCCGGACGAGGTCAGCCGGCGTTGCCGGCCTGCCCCGGCGCTCCAGGTAGGCGGGGGCGCCGACCACCACGACCCGACTCGCGCCCAGCTTGCGCGCCGTTAGGCTGGAGGCGCGCATCGGCCCGGTCCGGATGGCAACGTCGGCGCGTTCCTGCATCAGGTCGACGACCTGGTCGCTGAGCGAGATGTCCAGGGTGACGTCGGGAAAGGCATCCAGGAATTCGGGGACCAGCGGCAGCAGGTGGTGCCTGCCGATGGGGATGTTGGTGTTCACCCTCACGCGGCCGCGTGGCGCAGCGCCGGCCGCCACCTCGCGTTCCGCCTCTTCGATGTCGGCAAGGATGGCGATGCAGCGCCCATGGAAGACCTCGCCTTCCGGCGTCAGCTGCAGCCGGCGCGTGGAGCGGTGGATCAGCCGCGTGCCGAGCCGGGCTTCGAGCCGGCTCACCAGCTTGCTGACCGCCGAGGGGGTCAGGCCCTGGGCCTTGGCGGCAGGCGAGAACCCTCCCAGCTCGACAACCTGGACAAAGACGGCCATTTCGCCGGATCGGTTGATGTCGCTGCGGCTCATTGGTGAATTCATATCACAGTTAACTATCCTAGACGCTGTCTAATTCACAAGAAAACCGGACCCACATCCGTCCTTCCGCAATGGCGTTCCGCTTCCGGAGGACAACCATGCCTGTCGCCGTCTACGCCTTGACCGCCGGTGCCTTCGGCATCGGCACCACCGAATTCGTCATCATGGGGCTGCTGCTGCAGGTCGCGGGCGACCTGGGTGTGTCCGTGCCGGCGGCGGGGCTGCTGATTTCCGCCTATGCCCTGGGCGTGGTCGTCGGCGCGCCGCTGCTGACCCTCGGCACCCGCCGGCTGCCGCGCAAGTCGGTGCTGATCGCCCTCATGGCCATCTTCACCCTCGGCAACGCTGCCTGTGCCCTGGCGCCGGACTATGCGTCTCTCATGGCGGCAAGGGTGATCACGTCGCTGGCGCACGGCACCTTCTTCGGTGTCGGCTCGGTGGTCGCGACCCGCCTGGTGCCGGTGGAGCGTCGCGCTTCCGCGATCGCCGTGATGTTCACCGGTCTCACCGTGGCCACCCTGCTAGGGGTGCCCTTCGGCGCCTGGCTCGGCCACAGCCACGGCTGGCGCACCACATTCTGGGCGGTCACCGCCATCGGGGCGGTGGCGCTGGCGGTGCTGGCGCTGCTGGTGCCTGCACAGCGCGCGCCGGAGGAGATCGCGCCCCTGCGCCAGGAACTCGCCGTGCTGCGCATGCCGCAGGTACTGCTCGGTCTCATGATGACCGTGCTGGGATTTGGCGGCGTCTTCGCGGTCTTCACCTACATCCAGCCGATCCTGACCCGTGTTGCGGGCTTCGAAGACGCGGCCGTGTCCCCCATCCTGCTGCTCTTTGGCGCCGGCCTCGCCGCCGGGAACCTGCTGGGGGGACGTTTGGCCGACCGCGGTCTCGGCCGCTCGGTCATCGTCACCCTCGGCCTGCTGGCCGCTGTTCTGGTGGCGATGACCTTTGCCTTGCAGGGTCGGCTCGCCGCCGTCGCCTTCGTCGGCCTGTTCGGCGTTGCCGCCTTCGCGACGGTGCCGCCGCTGCAGCTCCGGGTGCTGGAGAAGGCGGGGGAGAGCGGTCAGAACCTCGCATCCAGCCTTAACATCGCCGCCTTCAACCTGGGCAACGCCTTCGGCGCCTGGCTGGGGGGTATGGCCATTTCCGCGGGACTCGGCCTCGGCAGCCTTCCCCTGATCGCCGCCGCGGTGACCGCCGGCGGCCTGGCTGTCGCGCTGTGGAGTCTCTCCCTCGACCGGCGCGACGCGCCTTCCTCACCCCCAGCCCAGGCCGCGGCGGCAGGCTGTGCAACTGCAGGAGACTGACCATGGAATACAGACAGCTGGGCCGCTCGGGCCTGAAAGTCCCCGCCTTGAGTTTCGGCGCCGCGACCTTCGGCGGCGAAGGCCCCTTCTTCAGCGCCTGGGGCAACACCGACGTGGCGGAGGCCCGACGCCTCGTCGACATCTGCCTCGAGGCCGGCGTGACACTCTTCGATACCGCCGACGTTTACTCCTCTGGTGCTTCGGAAGAGATCCTGGGCGCGGCGGTGAAGGGCCGGCGCGGCGATGTCCTGATCTCCACCAAGACTGCGCTGCCGATGGGCGAGGGGCCGACCGAAGCCGGCACCTCGCGCGCGCGGCTCATCCGCGCCTGCGATACCGCGCTGCGGCGGCTGGGCACGGACTATATCGACCTTCTGCAACTGCATGCCTTCGACGCGGCGACGCCGGTGGAAGAGGTGCTCTCGACCCTCGACGATCTCGTGCGCGCGGGAAAGCTGCGCTACGTCGGCGTCTCCAACTTCGCCGGCTGGCAGGTGATGAAATCGCTGGCCGTGGCGGAGCGCTACGGCTATCCGCGCTACGTCGCCCATCAGGTCTACTACTCACTGGTCGGCCGCGACTACGAGTGGGAGCTGATGCCACTGGGGCTCGACCAGGGTGTCGGCGCGCTGGTGTGGAGCCCGCTCGGCTGGGGCCGCCTCACCGGGAAGCTGCGCCGCGGCACGCCGCTGCCGGACCGTAGCCGCCTGCACGACACTGCCGCGTTCGGCCCGCCGGTCGACGAGGAACGCCTCTTCGCGATCGTCGACGTGCTGGACGACATCGCCGCCGAAACCGGCAGAACGCTACCTCAGATCGCGCTCAACTGGCTGCTGCAGCGGCCGACGGTGTCTTCCGTCATTATCGGAGCGCGCAACGAGCAGCAGCTGCGTGACAACCTCGGCGCTGTCGGGTGGAACCTCAGCGCCGAACAGGTCGCCCGCCTGGATGCCGTCAGTGCGGTGGAGGCGCCCTATCCCTACTTCCCCTACCGCCGGCAGGAGGGCTTTGCCCGGCTGAATCCGCCGCCGGTCTGATCGGACCGCCGCTTTTTTTTCGCGCCGCCGGTCCTACATGCAGAATGCCGGAACGATTGAGCGAAAAGGACAAGGACATGGCGGAAACCGTACTCATCGTCGGCGCGGGACCGGGCCTCAGCGCCTCGGTCGCGCGGCGCTTTGCCAAAGAAGGCGCGCAGGTCGCGCTGGCCGCGCGCCATCCCGAGAAGCTGCAGGACCTTGCCGCCGAGCTGGGCGCCAGGAGCTATGGCTGCGATGTCGCCGATCGCAGCTCGGTCGACTTCCTGCTGGCGCAGGTGACGGCCGATCTCGGCACACCGGACGTGGTGATGTTCAATGCGTCCGGGCGCGTGCGCGGGGCTTTCACGGAACTGGACCCGGAGGCGGTGAAGCAGGCGCTGCTGGTGTCCTGCTACGGCGGCTACCTGCTCTGCAATGCCGTGGTGCCGCAGATGCTGGAACGCGGCAGCGGCACCATCCTGCTGACCGGCGCCTCGGCCAGCGTGAAGGGCTATGCCCGCTCGGCTTCCTTCGCCATGGGCAAGTTCGGCCTGCGCGGCCTGGCCCAGTCGCTGGCGCGCGAGCTGCAGCCGGAGGGCATCCATGTCGCCCACTTTGTCATCGACGGCGGCATCCGCTCGGAAAGCCGCCCCGACGACGGCTCCGATGCCTTGCTCGATCCCGACGCCATCGCCGAGACCTACTTCCAGGTCGCCCGCCAGCACCGCTCGGCCTGGACCTGGGAGGTCGCGCTGCGCCCCTGGGTCGAGAACTTCTAGCGCGAATTAGGGGAGCGAATCTGGCGACTGCTATTTCGCCGCAGCACCGGTCTTGCTTGGGCTCTTGCCGCGTGCCTTCCGGGAAATTACCGGCGCCTTCTTGCCCTCCGGGTCGACCGGGCGGGTGCTGGCGCGCGGACAGAGGTGGAAGCCCAGGTCGACGATCTTTTCCGCCGGCGGGTCGCCGGCGATGGTCCGTGCGACCATGTCCATGGCGGTGACGCCCATCTCATAGCGCTCGGTGGCGACGCTGGTGATCGGCGGCTCGGCGGCCGCCATCATCTCGAAGTCGTTGAAGCCGGCGAGACCCAGTTGCTCGGGTACCCTGATGCCCATGCGCTGGCACTCGAAGAGGGCGCCGAGCGCGATGTCGTCGTTATTGCAGAATACCGCGTCGACGTCGGGACGCTGACGCATCAGTTGGCGCAGCAGCTCGCAGCCCATGGCGACGGAGGAGGGCTCCTTGGTCTGCACGATCAGGCTGTCGTCGTCGAGACCCGCTTCGGCCAGGACTGCGCGGAAGCCGGCCATGCGGCGATTGCTGCGCGGGTCGAGACGGGCGGCGAGGTATGCGATGCGGCGATAGCCGGCGCTGATCAGGTGCTCGCCCATGGCACGCCCGGCGTCGACCTGGGATAGGCCCACCATCATGTCAAAGGGATCCGGGCCCAGCTCCATGATCTGCACGATTGGCAAGTCGGCCGCGCGCAGCATCTGCGCCGCCGCAGGGGTCTGGTCGATGCCGACGACGATCATCGCCGCCGGCGACTGGCTGAGGTAGAGCTCGATCAGCCGTTCTTCCTCGACCGGGGAGTAGCGCGTGTTGGAGAACTGCACCTGCAGATCGGTCTGCTCGGCACGGTCGTGGATACCGCGCAGCACGTCGGTGAAGACCACGTTGGTGATCGAGGGGATCAGGACGCCCACCACGCTGGTCCGCGCGGAGGCCAGCGCACGGGCGTGCAGGTCCGGCACGTAGTTGAGCGCCCGCACGGCGTCGTCGATGCGCTGGCGCAGCGGCTCCGACACCCGGGCCGGCTCGCGCAGCGCCCGCGATACGGTGATCGGGCTCACCTCCGCCCGTGCTGCCACGTCGGCGATGGTTGTCCGGCCCTTCTTGCGTCTCGTCATGCGTTCCCTCTTGGCGCTCCCCGGCCCCTTTGTGGGCCGGGACGGCGCGCATTGCACCATCTTCCGCTGTGAAAAGCCAAATTGCTAGCGCTAACACAAATCATCCTCCGAGGCCCGTCCGCTGGCAAGCCTGCATCAGGCCTGCGCTCCATCGGCGGCGCGAGGGCGGAAGTCAGTTGGGGCCGAGCCGAATCAGGGAATGGTTTCCCCCGCTTCGTCATTTTTCCGTCCTTAACCTTATGCCCCGGAATGGTTTAGCGTGTAGTCAGCGTGATCAGAGCCGCGGAGTCGGCCCGGATCGTCACGGCACAGCAGGCAGTCCAAGAATCTGCGGCAAGGGGAATTCGCCATGGCAGAAAAAAGCGCGCAAGCGCGGTCCCGCCTCATCGGCCAGATCATCCAGGCGGTGCACAAGCGCCTCAGCGCGACCAAGGCCAAGCGAGCCGAGGCTTTCGTGCGCCAGTTTTTCGCCAACGTGCCGCCCAGCGATCTGCGCGGTGAAACGGTGGAAAACCTGGCCGGCGGTGTGCTGGCGCTGTGGGAGAACCTGCAGCAGCGCGCCCCCGGCAAGGCCAGCGTGCGCGCCTACAACCCCGATGGCACCAGGGACGGCTGGGAGTCGCCGCACAGCGTCATCGAGATCATCAACGACGACATGCCGTTCCTGGTCGACTCGGTGACCGCTGAGATCAACCGCAACGACGCCGAGGTGCATCTGGTCATCCACCCCATCGTCAGCCTGCGCCGCGATCCCAAGGGCAAGCTGCTGGAACTGGCTGAGGTGAAACCGGCCCCGAAACAAGGTGCCGCGGCGCGCTCGCGGGCGGCGTCCGCCGGCTTCGCCGGCGAGTCGGTGATGCAGATCCAGATCAGCGAGCAGCCGCCCAAACGCCTGGCGGAGATTGCCGCCGGCATTGCGGCCGTGCTGAACGACGTCCGCGCCTCGGTGGAGGACTGGCCGACGATGCGCGAGCGCTGCCGCGAGGTCATCGCGGAACTGGAAACACGCCCGCCGATGCTGCCGGTGGCGGAGATCGCCGAAGGCCTGGAGTTTCTCAAGTGGCTCGATGACGACCACTTCACCTACCTCGGCTACCGCGAGATCGCCTTCCAGGGCAGTGGCCCCAACGCGGTCTCCAAGGTGTCCAAGTCGCGCGGCCTCGGCATTCTGCGCGACGCGGAGGTGCGCGTCTTCGATGGCTTGCGCAACCTGGGCAAGCTGCCGCCTGACGTACGCGACTTCATGCACCAACCTCAACTACTGCGCATCACCAAGGGCAACCGCCGCGCAACGGTGCACCGCGCCGTGAGCCTCGATACCATCGCGGTGAAGAACTTCGACGCCAAGGGCAAGGTGACCGGCGAGCGGCTGTTCGTCGGCCTCTTCACCTCGATGGCCTATTCACGCTCGCCCAGCGAGATTCCGTTGCTGCGGCAGAAAGTCGATGCCGTGGTTAAGCTCTCCGGCTTCTCGCCGCGCAGCCACGATGGCAAGGCGCTGTTGCATATCCTGGAGAACTATCCGCGCGACGAACTCTTCCAGATTCCGGTCGAAGAGCTCCGCGACATTGCCATCGGCGTGCTGCACCTGCAAGAACGCCAGCGCACTGCCCTCTTCGTGCGCCGCGATCCATTCGAGCGCTTTGTCTCCTGCATGGTGTTCGTGCCGCGTGACCGCTATGACACCACATTACGCCTCCGTTTGCAGAACATCCTGGCGGAGGCCTACCAAGGCACCTGTTCCAGCTTCTCGACCCAAATGAGCGATGAGGTGCTGGCGCGCCTGCACGTCACCATCACGACAAAGCAAGGCAAGATCCCGAAGGTCGACGTGCAGAAGCTGGAGGCGCGTCTCGCCGAGGCCGCGCGGTCGTGGGCCGATCTGCTGGAGGACGCGCTGATCGCCGCCGTCGGCGAGCAGGACGGCATCCGCGCGCTCCGGCGCTTCGAGCGCGCCTTCCCGCCCAGCTTCCAGCGCCATTTTGACGCGCAGATCGCGGTGGAAGACATCCACAACATCGAGGAGGCGATTGCCGAGAACGACCTTTCGATGAATCTTTACCGCCGGCCCGGCGCGGCGCCGCATGATCTGAACTTCAAGATCTACGTGCTCGACAAGCCGGTGCCGCTGTCCGACATCCTGCCGATGCTGGAGCACATGGGCCTCAAGGTGATCGGCGAGGTGCCCTACGACATCGAGATGCCGGACCGCGAGGCGCCGGTGTGGATTCATGACTTTGACATCGTCGCCGAGGGTGCGGCGGCGATCGATCTGGTGCGCGTGCGTGATGCCTTCCACGAGGCCTTCGCCCGCGTCTGGCACGGAAGCATGGAGGATGACGGCTTCAACAAGTTGGTGCTGCACGCCGGCCTGACCGCGCGCGAGGTCATCATGCTGCGGGCCTACTGCAAGTACCTGCGCCAGGCGCGCATTCCCTTCAGCCAGGCGTACATGGAAGCGACGCTGGCAAAGAATCCGGCGATCACCCGCAATCTCGTGGATCTCTTCCTCGCCCGCTTCGATCCCAAGCGCCAAAAGGAGTCGGAAAAGGCCTGCAAGAAGCTGGTGGCGGCGATTCAGGAGCAACTCGACCAGGTCGCCAACCTGGATGAAGATCGCATCATCCGCCGCTATCTGAACCTCATCCTCGCGACCCTGCGCACCAACTTCTTCCAGCCGGCCGAAAGGGGTGGCGAAAAGACCTACTGCTCCTTCAAGTTCGATTCACGCGCGATCGAGGAACTGCCGCAGCCGCAGCCGTTGCGCGAGATCTTCGTCTACAGCCCCGCGTTCGAGGGCGTTCATCTGCGTTTCGGCATGGTGGCGCGCGGCGGCCTCCGGTGGTCGGACCGACCGGAAGACTTCCGCACCGAGGTGCTGGGCCTCGTCAAGGCGCAGCAGGTGAAGAACACCGTGATTGTGCCGGTCGGCTCCAAAGGCGGTTTCGTCATGAAGCAGCCGCCGCCGCCGGAGGCCGGCCGCGACGCTTTCCTTGCCGCCGGCATCGAATGCTACAAGACCTTCGTGCGCGGGCTGCTCGACATCACCGACAACCTGAAGCGCGGCAAGATCGTGCCGCCCGGCAGCGTGCTGCGCTACGACGCCGACGACCCCTACCTGGTGGTCGCCGCCGACAAGGGCACGGCGACTTTCTCGGACATCGCCAATGGCGTTTCCGCCGAATACGGTTTCTGGCTCGACGACGCCTTCGCCTCCGGCGGCTCGGCGGGCTACGACCACAAGAAGATGGGCATCACCGCGCGGGGCGCCTGGGAGTGCGTGAAGCGCCACTTCCGCGAACTGGGCAAGGACATCCAGAGCCAGGACTTCACCTGCATCGGCTGCGGCGACATGTCGGGCGACGTCTTCGGCAATGGCATGCTCCTGTCGCAGCACATCCTGCTGGTCGGTGCCTTCAACCACATGCACATCTTCGTCGATCCCAACCCCGATCCGGCGAAGTCCTGGTCCGAGCGCAAGCGGCTCTTCGACCTGCCGCGCTCGGCCTGGACCGACTACGACGCCAAGCTGATCTCCAAGGGCGGCGGCATCTTCGAGCGCAGCGCCAAGTCCATCAAGGTGAGCCCAGAGATGAAGCGGGCATTCGGCATCTCCAAGGACAGCGTGACACCCAACGAACTGATTCAGGCCATGCTGCTGACCGAGGTCGAACTCCTGTGGTTCGGCGGCATCGGCACCTATGTGAAGGCCGCCGACGAGAGTCATCTCGACGTCGGCGACCGCGCCAACGATGCCCTGCGCGTGAACGGCGAGGACCTGAAGGCCAAGGTGGTCGGCGAAGGCGCCAACCTGGGCATGACCCAGCGGGGGCGCATCGAGTACGGCATGGCCGGCGGGCGCGGCAACACAGACTTCATCGACAACTCCGCCGGCGTCGACTGCTCGGACCACGAGGTCAACATCAAGATCCTGCTGGGCGATGCCGAGCAGACCGGCAAGCTGACCCGCAAGGAACGCGACAAGCTGCTGGAGAAGATGACCGACGACGTTGCCCGCCAATGCCTGCGTGACAATTACCTGCAGGGCCAGGCGATCACCGTCACCCACATGCTGGGCGGCCACCTGCTGGATCGCTTCGCGCGGTTCATGCGCGCGCTGGAGAAGGAAGGCCAGCTCAACCGCCGCATCGAGTACCTGCCCGACGACGAGGAGGTGCTGGAGCGCATGAAACGCCGCGAGGGCCTGACGCGCCCGGAGATTGCGGTGCTGCTGTCCTATTCCAAGCTGGTGCTTTACGACCAGCTGCTGGTGTCCAATCTGCCTGACGACACTTACTTCGCCGCCGACCTCGGCGCCTACTTCCCCAGGCCGCTGCGCGAGGCCTACGCCGCCGAGATCGCCCGCCATCGCCTGAAGCGCGAGATCGTCGTCACCGTGGTGAGCAACGACCTGATCAACCGCGTCGGCATCAACTTCGTCCACGAGGTGCGCGAGAAGACCGGCCTGCCGCCTGAGGAGGTGGTGAAGGCCTACATCATCACCCGCGAGATCTTCGCCATGCGCGATACCTGGGCGGAGATCGAGGCGCTCGACAACAAGGTGCCGGCCAGCCTGCAGGCGCGCATGCTGGTGGAATGCGGCCGCCTCATAGAGCGGGAGACCGTGTGGTTCCTGCGCGAGGTCGGCATGCCGCTCGACATTGCCGGCGAGATCGGCCGCTTCGGTGCCGGCGTCGCCACGCTGACCGCGCGGATCGAATCGCTGTTGTCGCCGGGCGAACGCCAGCTGTTCGATCAGCGTGCGGCAGAGCTGACGGCGGAGGGCGCGCCCGCCGCGCTGGCCCGGCGCCTCGCCAGCCTGCCTCTGCTGGCGCCGGTCTGCGACATCGCGCGCATCGCCGCCACGCTGAAGCTGCCGGTGGAGAAGGTCGCCGAGGCCTACTTCAAGATCGGCGAGCGCTTCGGCTTCAACTGGCTGCGCCGCTCGGCGGGCTCGCTGCCGACCGACACCGCCTGGGACAAGCTGGCGGTCTCGGCCATCATCGACGACTTCTATGGCCACCAGAGCGATCTGACCACGCGAGTGCTGAACGGTGGCGGGCCGCAGGGAAAGGCGCCGGCCGGCGGCAGCGGCCCGCAGAGCAGTGACAGGGTGATCGACAACTGGTCGGCCGGGCGCGAGCCGCTGGTCGCGCGCACCGAGCAATTGATCGAGGAACTGAAGGCCTCCGGTACGCCGGACTTCGCCATGCTGGCGGTCGCCAACCGACAGCTGAAGTCGATGGTGTCCGGCTAGGGATCAGCCCAGCTTCACCGCCGTCCCGTTGGCCGAGACCATGAGCATGGAATCGCCGATCACCTCGTAGTCCAGGTCGACGGCGACCACCGCATCGGCGCCCAGCGCCCGGGCCTCTTCCGCCAGGTCCTCGAGGGCGTGCTGCTTGGCGCCGCGCAGCGCCTTCTCGTAACCGCCGGCGCGCCCGCCCACCACGTCGCGCACGCGGGCGAAGGCGTCGCGGAACACGTTGGCGCCGACGATGGCGTCGCCGGAGACGATGCCCAGGTACTCGACGATCCGGCGGCCTTCGATGCCATCAGTGGTGACGATCAGCATGGGGTTCTCTCGCAGTGCCCTAAGGGGCTCGCAGCCTACACCGCTTGAGCGGTTGCCTGAAAGCTGCTAGCGGAACGGGCGATCCGCCGCGCCAAGGAGGGCTCCCCCATCATTTCCGATCCGAGCATGCCTAGGGACCAGTGGAAGGGCCGCCGCGGCGCCGCCTTCGCCTGGTGCCTATTCGACTGGGCCAACTCCTCCTATCCCACGGTCATCGTCACATTCGTCTTCGCGGCCTACTTCACCCGCGGCGTGGCGGAGACACCGGAGGCCGGCACCGCCCAGTGGGGCCTGATGCTCAGCCTCTCCGGGCTGGTGCTCGCCGGACTGGCGCCGATTCTCGGCGCCATCGCCGACCAGGGCGGCGGACGCAAGCCCTGGGTCGGCATCTTCACGGTGGTCGCCGTTGCCTGCGCGCTGAGCCTGTGGTGGGTGCGGCCGCAGTCGGACTACGTCCTGATGGCGCTGCTGCTGGTCGCCGTCGGCAACACCGCCTTCGAATTCGGCCAGGTCTTCGTCAACGCCATGCTGCCGCAGGTCGCGCCGCCCAGCCACCTGGGACGCCTCTCCGGCTGGGCCGGCGGCCTCGGCTACGCCGGCGGCCTCGTCTGCCTGGCGCTCTGCCTCGCTCTTTTCGTCATGCCGGAAGTGCCGTTCTTCGGCCTCGACAGGGGGCGGGCGGAAGATGTCCGCGCCACCGGCCCCTTCGTCGGGCTGTGGTTCGCGGTCTTTGCCCTGCCGCTGTTCTTCCTGGTGCATGAATCGCCACAGCCGTTCCGGCCGCGCCGTGCCGTGCGCGACGGCCTTGCCACCCTGTGGCAGACGCTGAAGCGGCTGCCGG
The DNA here is from genome assembly GCF_037652055.1 of Pelagibius sp. 7325. Classification (NCBI taxonomy): domain Bacteria; kingdom Pseudomonadati; phylum Pseudomonadota; class Alphaproteobacteria; order Rhodospirillales; family Rhodovibrionaceae; genus Pelagibius; species Pelagibius sp. 7325. The sequence continues at coordinate 796,205 of NZ_JBBKAH010000002.1, read as the reverse complement.
GCCACGGCCAGGTCGGACGCTTCCTGCTGGCGCGCATGCTCTATACCGACGGCCTCAACACGCTTTTCGCCTTCGGGGGCATCTACGCCGCCGGCAGCTTCGGCATGTCCTTCCAGGAGATCCTGATCTTCGGCATCCTGCTGAACGTCACCGCGGGTCTCGGCGCCTTCGCCTTTGCCTGGGTCGACGACCTGGTCGGCGCCAAGTTCACCATTATGGCTTCGGTCGCCGCCCTGGTGGTGCTCGGCACCGCTATCCTTCTGGTCGAGAGCCAGACTTGGTTCTACGTTCTGGGCTGCGGCATCGGGATTTTCATCGGACCGGCGCAGACCGCCAGCCGGTCTTTCCTCGCGCGCATCGTGCCGCCGGAACTTTCCACCGAGTTCTTCGGCCTCTACGCGCTTTCCGGCAAGGTCACCGCCTTTCTCGGTCCGGCGCTGGTGGGCTGGGTGACGCTGTGGGCCGACAGCCAGCGTGTCGGCATGGCCACCATCCTGCTGTTCTTCCTCGCCGGCCTCGTTCTCATGGCGCCGCTGAAGGATCCGCAGCGCCGCGGCTCACCCGCTCAGCAGCAGGGCTGACGCCGGCCGGCGGTGCCGGCGGTCAGGCGCAGTCCGCGCAGGCAGCCGCCGGCCAGGAAAGCGCCGGCCAGCAGGCTGAAGGCGCGCCGGATGCCGTTGCGCAGGGCCTGGCCTTGCAGGCCGCGGCCACGCGCGACGGCTTGCTCGACCTCGGCCCGGGTGACCGGCCCTTGGCGCAGGGGTAAGGGAAAGTGCAGAACGGTTCCGGGGTTCTCGCTGCCTCTACGGCTCAAGCTGCTCATGAGACTGCCCTCTTCAGGTTCATATCGCGGGGGTGATGGTCCCAATCTACGCCGTGCCGCAGGATTGATAATCCGCCTATTTGGCATATGATCTGTTCCGAAACGGCAAAACGGGGCGCGACATGGACGGTCTGGAGGGTCTCCCGGTCTTTGTGCGGGCAGCGCGCGAGGGCAGCTTTTCGGGCGCGGCACGGGCATTGGGGCTGACCCCCTCGGCGGTCAGCAAGCAGATCGGCCGGCTGGAAGACCAGCTCTCGGTGCGCCTCTTCAACCGCACCACCCGGCGCCTCAGTCTGACCGAGGAGGGCGCCGCCTTCTTCGAGCGCGCCAGCCGCATCCTCGCCGATCTCGAAGACGCCGCGGCGGCGGTTTCCAGCCACCGCAGCGTCGTGCGCGGGCGCCTGCGCGTCACCCTGCCGACCGCCTTCGGCATTCTCCACCTGCTGCCGGTGTTGCCGCAGTTTCTCGCCCGCCATCCCGAACTGACCGTGGAGATCGATCTGAACGACCGCTTCGTGAACATGATCGAAGAGGGCTTCGACCTCGCGCTGCGCGTCGGCGACCTGGAGGACTCCAGCCTCATCGGCCGGCGGCTGGCGGCCAATCGGCGGGTCATGGCGGCGGCGCCGGCTTATCTCGCCGCCCACCCCGAACCGAAACGGCCGGAGGATCTCAAGCACCACAACTGCCTCGTCTACACCTACCGCGCTCAGCGCTACGACTGGCACCTAGTGGATGAAGAGGGGCAGGAGCACACCATTACCGTGGGCGGCAACCTGGAGACCAACAATCCGATGATGCTCCACGGGGCGGCGCTGGACGGCCTCGGCATCGTGCTGTCGCCGTTGTGGCTTATCGGTCCTGACATCAAGGCCGGACGCCTGCAGTGCGTGCTGCCGGACTACCACTGGCCGGACAGCGCGATCCAGGCTGTCTATCCGCCGGGGCGCTATCTCTCTGCGCGGGTGCGCAGCTTCGTCGATTTTCTGGTCGAGCAGTTCGCCGAATAGGCGAAGGCCGGTGCCGCCGGATCAGGACGCGGCGCCGGCAGACGGCGGTTCGCTGTACTTCGCCACCGCACGCTCGATGTCTTTCAGCAGTTCGGCGCCGACCTTGCCACCGTCACCGCGCACGCGCTTGTTGAAGACGACGCGCAGCGCGTCGATGTGCGCCTCGATCAGCTTCAGACGGTTGTCGGTGATCTCGCCGCGCGTCTCCAGCGTGGCCTGGTACAGCGACTTGCCGAACGAGGTCAGCAGCGGATAGTCGAAAATGCCGCCCTGACCGCGCAGTTCGTGGGAGATCTGGTTGATGGTCAGGATGTGCGGCTTGGGATCCTCGTCGCGGCGCTCCAGCGCCTTGTAAGAGCGCCCCATGGTGTCGAGGTAGTTCTTCACCCACACCGCGTAGTCGCCGACCATGTCGTGGATGCGCTCTTCGGCGGCCTGGATCACCAGCGGATCGAAGTCGATCTGCCCGCGCAGCGCGTTGGGGCCCAGCTTGTCGCGCAGCCGGTTGGCCGGGCGGAAATAGATCGCCCGCACGTCCTCGCGCAGGGTGCGGATGTTGGAGCGCGCGTGGATCACCTGGATCTGCTCGGCCCCGGTGACACGGCGGTTGCGCTCCGGCGAGGAATAGTCCTCGCCCAGGCGCCACGAGGCCGGGCGCTCCAGTCGGCGGCGATCGGGCCCGAAGTAGCCCGGCGCCAGCACGTACTGCCGCGGGTTCTTGATGAGTTCCAGAATGCGGTCACCCATGCTCTTGGCGGAGAACGGCTTGGCGAGGAACTCTGAGACGCCGGCGTCGCGTGCCGCCTCGACGATCTGCTGGTCGGCGGCACCGGAGACCATGAGGAAGGGAACGAAGCGGTCGGGCGCTTGCTTGCTGGTGCGGATCCAGCGCAGGAACAGCGCGCCGTCGACCTCTTCCATCACGAAATCCGAGAGGATGATGTCGATGGTGCCGAAACCGGCGCCGACTGGGTTGCGCCGGCTTTCCTTCAGCGCCTCGATCGCTTCCGTTGCGCTCGACTTGGCGACCACGTTGGTCATGCCGAGGGCGCGCACGGTGGAGACGATGAGATTGCGCATGAAGGCGTTGTCGTCGACCACCAGGAGCGCAATGTTGTCCCACTTCAACTTCAGCATCAAGCTTCCGGGAGTATAGCGAGGAGTGTTTTGGTTTTGGATCGCGGCGCTTTGAACGGCTGCGATCTTTCGCCATCGTCAGGCGAAGTTAGTTCGAATGTATGAAAAATTGGCTACAATTTATAGCTGTTTGTGCCGAGCAAACTGACGCATCCGCCTATGACGCTGCGCTGTCGCCATGATCGCCGTCATTAGACGAGATTGGTATGAAATCCGCGCCGCCACGATGCGGCGCTGCTGCCTCAGTGGCGGAAGTGGCGCATCCCGGTGAACACCATCGCCAGGCCGGCGTCGTCCGCTGCGGCGATGACTTCCTCATCGCGCATCGAGCCGCCGGGCTGAATCACCGCGGTGGCACCCGCCTCGACGGCAGTGATCAGGCCGTCGGCGAAGGGGAAGAAGGCATCGGAGGCGACGACGGAGCCCTCGGTCTTCGGTATCTGGCCCTCGCCTGCCGCCTCGCGTGCTTTCCAGGCCGCGATACGCGACGAGTCGACGCGGCTCATCTGGCCGGCGCCGACGCCGACCGTGGCCCCGTCGCGCGCATAGACGATGGCGTTCGACTTCACGTGCTTGGCGACACGGAAGGCAAAGATCATGTCGGCAAGTTCCCGGTCGCTTGGCGCGCGGCGGGTCACCACCTTCAGCGCCCTGGGATCGAGGCGCCCGTTGTCGCGGCTCTGCGCCAGGAAGCCGCCGGCCAGCGGCGTCGTCACGATGCCCGGCGCCGCCGGATCGGGCAGCCCGCCGGTCACCAGCACGCGCAGGTTCTTCTTCGATGCCAGCAGCGCCTTGGCGTCGTCGTCGACGGCCGGCGCGATGACAACCTCGGCGAACAGCTTGGCGACTTCCTCGGCGGTGGCGGCGTCGAGGCTGCGGTTCACCGCGATGATGCCGCCGAAAGCGCTGACCGGGTCACAGGCCAGCGCTTCGGCGTAAGCGGCGGCGAGGCTCTCCCGGCTCGCCACGCCACAGGGGTTGGCGTGCTTGATTATGGCGACGGTCGGCGCATCGAATTCGGCGACCAGCTCGAAGGCCGCGTTGGTGTCGTTGAGATTGTTGTAGCTCAGCTCCTTGCCCTGCAGCTGCTCGGCGGTGATCACGCCGGGGCGCGGCGTGCCGGAGCTGTAGGCCGCGGCCTGCTGGTGTGGATTTTCCCCATAGCGCAGCGTCTGCTTCAGCCTGCCGGCGACGGTCAGCTGCCGCGGGAAGCTCTCGCCCTGCTGCTTTGCCAGCCAGCCGGCGATCATGGCGTCGTAGGCGGCGGTGTGGCTGAACGCGGTCATCGCCAGACGTCGGCGCAGGGCGCCGCCGACCGCACCTTTGTTGGCGGTCATCTCAGCCTCCACCGCGACGTAGTCGGCGGGATCGGTGACGATGGTGACGAAGTCGTGGTTCTTTGCCGAGGCGCGCACCATCGCCGGACCGCCGATATCGATGTTCTCGACGCAGGTGTCGTAGTCGGCGCCGGAGGCCAGTGTCGCCTCGAAGGGGTAGAGATTGGACACCACCATGTCGATGCCGCCGATACCGTGGGTCTGCATCGCCGAGACGTGATCCGGGTCGTCACGCCGCGCCAGGATGCCGCCGTGGATCTTCGGGTGCAGGGTTTTCACCCGTCCCCCCATGATCTCCGGAAAGCCGGTGTGCGCGGCCACCTCGATCACCGGCACGCCGGCGGCGGCCAGCGCCTTGGCCGAGCCGCCGGTGGAGAGGATCTCGACCCCCTGGCCGGCGAGGAACCGGCCGAACTCGGCCAGGCCCGTCTTGTCGGAGACCGAGATCAGGGCGCGCTTGATCGGCATGGGGGTATCGACGGGCATGCGGGCAGCTCCACTCAGGCAGGCGGTTGGCGGAAGGATTCAGTGGATGCGCGGTTAGTAAGAGGCGAGACCGGGCCCGTCAAGCGTCGGAGGATCAAGAGCCCGCTGCGGCGCTGCGCCGGTCGGCCGCGCGATCGCTGCGGAATTCCGGGACCAGGCGCCGCAGCAGGTTCAGCGCCTTGTCGCGTTCACCCTGCTGCACGAGGGCGGCCAGTTCGTCCAGGCTGCGGCCCAGCAACTCGGCATCGGCGGTGCGCGGCGCGGCAAGGCGCAATCCCGGATGGCTGGTGGGCATCAGCGCCTCGCCGCCGTGGAACAGCTCCTCGTGCAGCTTCTCGCCGGGGCGCAGGCCGGTGAAGCGGATCGCCACGTCATGGTCCGGCCGCAGGCCCGCCAGGCGGATCATCTGGCGCGCCAGGTCGACGATCTTCACCGGGTCACCCATTTCCAGCACGTAGATGCACCCAGCCTCCAGCGGCGGGCTCTCGGTGCCCAGTGCTGAGGCCTGCAGGACCAGCTCCACCGCCTCGCGGATGGTCATGAAATAGCGCGTCATCTCCGGGTGGGTGACGGTCAGCGGGCCGCCGGCGGCAAGCTGGTGCTGGAACAGTGGCACGACCGAGCCGGTCGACCCCAGCACGTTGCCGAAGCGGACGGTGATGAAGCGGGTGCCCCCGGCCTTGGCCCCGCCGTCCCTGGCCCCGTCCGATTGGCGCAGTAGGTCGAGCGCCTGGCAGTAGTTCTCGGCGAGGCGCTTGGAGGCGCCCATCACGTTGGGCGGGTTGACCGCCTTGTCTGTCGACACCAGCACCATGGCGGCGACACCGGCGCGTCGGCAGGCGTCGGCGATGTTGCGGGTGCCCAGCACGTTGGTGTGCAGGCCTTCCAGGGGATTGAACTCGACCATCGGCACATGCTTCAGCGCGGCGGCGTGGAACACTAGGTCGGGCCTCGCCTCGGCGAACAGTCGCTCGACGCGGGCGCGGTCGCGCACGTCGCCGATCAGCGCCTGGCGTGCCATCTCGGGGAAGTGCTCTGCCAGCTCCATGTCGATGCTGTAGAGGTTGAATTCCGAGTTGTCGCAGAGGGTGAGCTGCGACGGTGAGAAGGCTGCGATCTGGCGCGTCAGTTCGGCGCCGATGGACCCGCCGGCGCCGGTCACCAGCACGCGGCGGCCCTCGATCAGCCGCTGCATCGCCGGGCGGTCGAGCGGCGTCTGCGGGCGGCCCAGCAGGTCCTCGATCGCGATCGGACGGATCTGCAGGCGCTCCTCCACGCCGCCGCTGAAATCGGTCAGCCGCGGCAGCCGCGCGACGGTGGCGCCATGGCGGTCGGCGAGTTCCAGCAGGTAGTCCACCTCCTCGCGTTCCAGCGGCTTGGTCACGATGAAGCGTTGCGGCTTGCGATCGCGCTTGGCCAGGCGCTGGATCACCGTCGGCAGGTCCTGAAGGTGGCCGAACACCGGCACGCCGTGGATATGGCGCCCGATGCGGGTACCTTTTTCATCGATGACGCCCAGCACTTTGAAGGCGCTGTCGCGGTCGCGCGCCATCTCGCGGATGAAGGTCTCCGCCGCGTCGCCCGCCCCCACCAGCAGCACCGGCACGTGGCGGTGGCTGTCGCGCTCCAGCAGGTGATGGAAGCCCTTGTCCTTGAACACGCGGTACAGCATGCGCGGCGCGCCGAGCAGGAAGATCAGCACGAACCAGCTGATCACCAGCCAGGATCGCGGCAGGCTGTCCAGGCGGGTGATTAGAAAGGTGACCGGCAGGAACACGGCGAGCGACAGGCTGACCGCCTTGATGATGGCGACCAGGTCGTTCATCGAGGCATAGCGCCAGACGCCGCGGTAGAGGCCGGTGGAGAGGAACACCAGGCCGCAGACGGCGGTGAACATCAGCATCGCCGGCCACAGGTTGGTCATCAGCGATGCCCAGGCCTCGTTGCCCAGGCGCAGCAGCAGGGCGATCATGAAGGCGAGCGCCGCCATCGCCAGGTCGTGCAGGAAGGCGACGATCTGCCTGGGGAATCTGGGTGAGCCCAACTTCATGCCAGCCTCTTGGGCCTCTTCAAGGGATTGGCGTCCGCGGGCCCTGGGAGGCCGACTCGGGCCGCTCAGGCGGCGGTGCCTGCCGGGCCAGAATAAACAGCAGGGCGATAACCGCAAGCGATGCAAGGGCCACGGGAATCCAGGGCGATAGTGTGGGTTGCGCAAGGACGGCGACGAGGGCAAGGCCGACCAGTACGGCATTGCACAGCAGGACGCGGATGGCCACGGCGGCGTGGCTGAAGCCCCGCTGCACCGCACGCTGGTAGAAATGCTCGCGATGCGCGCGCCACAGCTTTTCGCGCCGCAAGGCCCGCTTGGCCAGGGTAATGCTGGCATCGGCCAGGTAATAGAGCGGCAGGATGAGGGCGGCGGCCCAGAACCCCGAAGCGGCGGCAGCGATCAACAGCCCGCCCAGAAGGTATCCCAGGGTCACGGAGCCGACATCGCCCAGGAAGATGCGCGACGGTGCCCAGTTCCAGTACAGAAAGCCGAGCGCCGCGGCGGCCGGTACGCCGGCGAGAAACACCCCCAAGGGCGATTGGACCGCCAGGCCGAAGACCGCTGCCAGCCCGCCGCTGACGGTGATCGTTTCGATCGCGGAAATACCGTCGATGCCGTCCATGAAGTTGAACAGGTTGATGAACCACAGCCATAGCAGGGCGGCGAGCGCGCGATCGAGGGACGCCGGCAGCAGCCCCTGGAACACGAGCTCCGAGGGCGCCAGCACCGACAGGCCCAGGACCACGGCGACGACCTGCACGCCGAAGCGCAGGCTGGCCGGGCGCGGCTTCAGGTCGTCGGCCCAGGAGATGGCAGCGAGCAGGAGCGCCCCGGCGACGATCAGCCAGACTTCCGCGTCGAGGTATCTTTCGATGAATGCGGCGGCGATCCAGGCGGTCAGCATCACGGCGACCACCGCCAGGCCGCCGCCGCGCGGTTTGGCTTCGGCGTGGCTGCTGCGATGATTCGGCTCGTCATAAACCTGCCAGGCGATCAGCTGGTGCCGCACCCCGGCGGTGCCGGCCCAGCTGGCGAGCGCGACCAGCGCCAGCGCCAGGCCCACGGACCACGGCGTCCAATACCCTGTCATCTCAGCGCACGCCGTCCAGGCGCTGAAGCGCCCACTTCACCACCGTGTTTTCGCCGGTCGTCTCGCCGCTCAGCACGATCTGTTGGCTGCGCCGCAGCTGGCCGGGCTGGCCCAGGTAAACGCTGGGTTCCAGCGCCAGGTCGGCGCCGACGCTGCGCAGGCGCCAGCCGCCCCCCTTGGGCAGGCGCAGGACCACGGAGCGGCCGTCCTGTGCCTGCATGGCCTGCACCTCCGGGTGCAGATGGAAGCGCAGGGCGAAACCGACCGCGCGCGGGGCGGTCCCGGTAAAGCGGTCCTCGCCGCGCAGGTCGTCGCCGCTGGCGGAGAGATAGAGGCGGCGGTGATGGGTGAGGCCGAACAATGCCTGATAGCCGTCGTGGCTCGCTTCCAGCCAGATGTTGCCGTCGTCCTCGTCGCGCCGGCAGGTGACGGCGGCGCGACGCCGGCCGATGCCCCCCTCGGCCAGCAGTTCGGAGGAATTGGTGTCCGCCAGGATCGCGGTGGAATGCGCCGCCGTGCTGCGCTGCGCGGCGCCCCATTCGCCGCTGCCGGCATGGATCGCATTGGCTTGAGCGCCGCAGTTGCCGATCAGGCGCTCGCGCCCGACCGACATCTCGAAACTCAGGGTGCCCGCGTGCGCCAGGGCGTCGTAGCCCGGTGGCGGCGGCGCGCCGGCATCGATCAGCACCAGGCTGCGCCCCGCCTGCAGACGCTGAAAGCCGCTGGCCGGCGCGCTCTGCAGCAGGCCCTTGCCGCTGGCGGCGCGCTGCAGCACCAGGCCGATCTGCAGGTCCTCGCCCGCGTTGCCGCCGTTGAACAGCGCGAGGCCGCCGTCGCCGTGCTGCAGCAGGCGCAGCATCGCCGCCATGCCGTCGATGCGCAGGTTGAGATCGCTGGGTACCTCGCGGCCGGCGGCCAGCAGGGCGGCGCGCAGATCGATGCAGTCGCGCAAGACCGCCAGCAGCAGCAGCGGGCAACGCTCGCGCTGGCCGCCGTCGGACAGGATCTGCGCCTCCAGGGCCTGTGTCAGCAGGGCGAGGCCGCGCTGCAGCCAGGCCTCGCCGCCCGGCAGGCAGAGGCCGGCGATGCACAGGCCCTTGGCGGCGGCGACCAGAGCGGCGCCGCTGAGTCCGGCCGGCAGCACGCCGGCCAGATGGCGCGCCTGGCGCGCGGCGGCGGCGAGCAAACGCTGGCGGAACTCTACCTCGGCGCTGGCGGCAAAGAACTCGTACTGGCTGAACCATTGGGCAAGGCGGTTGCCGGTCACCACCGGATGCCAGGCGACCGGCGACCAGCCGGCGTTGGCCTCGATCCAGTCCGCGGTGAGCGCGCGCGCCTTGCGCCGGGAGGCATCGCCGCCGGCGGCGCGCAGATCGCGCAGCCAGCCGAAGCCGTGCATCGCTTCCAGCCAGGCGCGCTCGACCCCCACAGGGTTCCAGCGCGGTGCGGGGTGCGCCAGGCTGCGGCCGTGGAAGTGGAAGGTGTCGTCGAGAATGGCAGTGCCGCGCTGGGCGTTGCCGGGCCAGGGATCGGGCGGCACCAGCGCCGTGGTCGCCGGCGGGTTGCCCGGCCAGCGCCAGGGCGCCTCCGGCAGAGCGAAGAGCGGACGCTTCACCAGGTAAACGATTTTGCCCAGGGCGAGGTCGCGCGGCAGCGCGATGAAGGCGCGCCAGCGGTCGCGCGCGCGGGCAAGGGATCCCTGTCGGGCCCTCTTGCGTCGGGTGCCGCGCCCGTCGCCTGCGGCGGGGGCCATGCCAGCCTTCGCGTGGTTCTCCGCGGGGCTGCTTGTCGCCATCAGTCCTCGCCGCGCAGCTTGCGGATGTTGCCGGCGTAGGCCTGTGGCCCGCCCTTGAAGGTGGCGCTGCCGGCCACCAGCACGTCGGCCCCGGCGGCGATCGCCTGGGGCGCGGTTTCGGCGTTGATGCCGCCGTCGACCTCCAGGTCGATCTTGCGCCCGCTGGCGTCGATCTTGCGCCGCAGGGCGGCGATCTTGTCCAGGCTGGAGGCGATGAAGCTTTGGCCGCCGAAGCCGGGGTTCACACTCATGCAGAGGATCATGTCGACGTCGCCGATCAGCGGGTCGACCACGTCGGCGGAGGTGCCGGGGTTGAGCGATACCCCCGCCTTTTTACCCAGGCTCCTGATCAGCTGAAGGGTACGGTGGACGTGCGGGCCGGCCTCGGGGTGCACGGTGATGATGTCGGCGCCGGCCTTGGCGAAAGCCTCGATGTAGGGATCGATGGGCGAGATCATCAGGTGGACGTCAAACACCTTGTCGGTGTAGGGCCTTAGCGCCGCCACCATGTCCGGCCCCAGGGTAATGTTGGGGACGAAGTGCCCGTCCATCACGTCGACGTGGATATAGTCGGCGCCGGCCTCGGCGACCGCGCGCACTTCCTCGCCCATGCGGGCGAAATCGGCGGCCAGGATGGAGGGGGCGATCCGGACGGCTTGCTGCATGGGGCGCGGGTCCCGCTTGTCTCGAATAGGGGGCAGAGGCTCGTTCGCGTTGCTCTGGTAGGGCTCTAGGTATCAGCAAGATTCCGGCCCTGCAAGGGACTGCCCCTAAATGACAGCGCGGTCGTTATTTCCGGCGCAGGCGGCAGGCGTAGAAGCCGTCGAGCCCGCCCTGCTCCGCCAGATGACAAGGCAGGCTGCGCAGATCGCCCTCCGGCGTGATCATCCCGCCCATGTCAGCCAGGTCGCCACCACCGAGGTCTGCAGGGGTCAGCGGCAGGCGCTCGACGCGGTCGTCCGACGACAGCAGGGCGTGGATGCGCTGCGGCCCTTCCTCCGGCTGTAGCGAGCAGACCGCATAGACCAGCATGCCGCCCGGCTTCACCATGCCGACGGCATGGGCCAGCAGTCTGTCCTGGCTGGGGGTCAGCGTGGCGATCTGCGCCTTGTCCTTCAGCCAGGCGATGTCCGGGTGGCGGCGCAGGGTGCCGGTTGCCGAGCAGGGCGCGTCCAGCAGCACCGCGTCGGCCAGGGCCGGCGGCTGCCAGCTGGCGGCATCGGCGGCCACCGTGGCGGCGCCCAGCTGCAGGCGCTGCAGATTCTCGCCGAGACGGGCGAGACGCTCCCGGTTCTTCTCCACCGCGATCACCTCGGCGCCGGCGGCGGCGAGCTGCGCGGTCTTGCCGCCGGGCGCGGCGCAGAGGTCGATGACGGTCTTGCCTAAAACGTCGCCCAGGAGGCGCGCCGGCAGCGCGGCGGCAGCGTCCTGCACCCACCAGGCGCCCTCGGCGTAGCCGGGCAGGCGGGCGACGTCGCCCTGGCCGGCGGGCAGGCGCAGGCTCCCGTTCGGCAGAACCTCGGCGCCAAGCTTCTCCGCCCAGGCGGCCGGATCGCCTTTGCAGGAAAGGTCGAGCGGCGGCTCGCCCAGCTGCGCCGCGGCGATGGCGCGCGCGGTTTCCTCGCCGTAGACGGCGCACCATGAGTCCCACAGCCAGTCCGGTGTGTTGAGGCGGGCGGCGTCCTGCGCCGCGACGATCTCAGCGCCCTCGCGCGACAGGCGGCGCAGCACGGCGTTCAAGAGGCCGCGCTGGCCGGCGAGACGCGGCCCCGTGGCGAGGTCGAGCGCGGTGCTCACGGCCGCGTGCGGCGGCGTTTCGAGGAACAGCAGCTGCGCGGCGCCGAGGCGCAGGATGTGGCGCAGCATGATGTCCTTGGCGCGGATCGGACGGTCGAGGCAGGTGTCGAGGACGGCGTCGATCTGGCCGAGGCGGCGCAGCACCGTCACCAGCAGCAGCCTGGCAAAGGCGCGGTCGCGCGCCTCGAGCTTTGCGAGGTGAGGATTGCGCGCCAGCGCCTCGTCCAGAGGCCGGCCGTCATCGAGCACGGCGCGCAATAGGGCGAGCGCGGTTTTGCGGGCGTCGCCCTTCGCGGGAGTCTTGGCGGCGGGAGCCTGCTTGGACGGTTGTTTCATGCGGCTAGGCTGTAAGGCCTCCGCTCCCTAACCGCAAGGCCGAGGCGACCGAGGGTTCTTGCCGGATGTCAGCCCCAGGGGCGGGGCTGTGCCGCCTGGCCCATCTCTGCGGCCATCTGGCGCAGGCGGGCGACGCGGTTCTCGGTACGCGGGTGGGTGGTGAAGAGGTTGTCGATCTGCTGGCTGTGCAGCGGGTTGATGATGAACATGTGCGCCGTCGCCGGGTTGCCCTCGGCGGTACGGTTGTCGATGCCGCGCGCGCTGCGCTCGATCTTCTCCAGCGCCGAGGCGAGCCACAGCGGCTGGCCGCAGATCTCGGCGCCGCCACGGTCGGCGGCATACTCGCGGGTGCGCGAGATCGCCATCTGCACCAGGGCGGCGGCCAGCGGCGCCAGGATCATCACCAGGATGGCGCCGAAGATGCCTAGGGGGTTGTTCCGGTTGTCGCCGAAGAACAGGCCGAAGTTGGCCAGCATGGAGATCGCGCCGGCGATGGTCGCCGTGATCGTCATGGTCAGGGTGTCGCGGTTCTTCACGTGCGCCAGTTCGTGCGCCATGACGCCGGCGACCTCCTCGGCGGTCAGGCGCTTCAGCAGGCCGGTGGTGGCGGCGACCGCGGCGTTTTCCGGGTTGCGGCCGGTGGCGAAGGCGTTGGGCTGCTCGTTCTCGATGATGTAGACGCGCGGCATCGGCAGGCCGGCGTTGTCGGCCAGCTGCTCCACGATGCCGTAGAGGGCCGGGGCGCCGGCGCGGTCGACCTGGCGTGCGCGGTACATGCGCAGCACCATCTTGTCGGCGTTCCAGTAGGCGAAGGCATTCATGGCGACGGCGACGAGGAAGGCGACGACCATGCCGCCGGCGCCGCCCAGCAGATAGCCGACGGCCAGGAACAGGCCGGTCATGGCCGCCATCAGGATACCGGTACGCAAGCCGTTCATCATCGCGAGATCCGCCGAAAATCCCTGAAAACTGGGAAAAATACCGCTATCGCGGTTCCCATCAAGTAGGCCGTCGGCGGCATCGCTTCAAGACTTGGCGGGCCGCCGTGACGGTGCCATATAAAGGGTCATGACCATGAAGTTCATCAGCCGCAAGCCCAAGCCGCGTGCCGCTTCGGTGGCGCCCCTGAAGGAGGCGCCGACGTTGGCCGCCAAGCCTGCCGGCGATAAACCCGCCGATAAACCCGCCAGTAAACCCAGGGAACTCGGCGGCCCCAGCGGGCCGGAGCCGACGCGCTACGGCGATTGGGAACGCAAGGGCATCTGCGTCGATTTCTAGGTCGATTTCTGGATCGAACGCTGTCTAGGCGAGATCCTCGGGCGGCGGCTTTGCCACCGGGTTCTTCTTTTCGAGATTGACCAGGGCGACACCGACTACGGTGATCACCATGCCGGCCAGCGCCAGCGGGCCAAAGGTCTCGCCGAACACCGGCCAGGCGACCAGGGCGGTCACCGGCGGCACCAGGAAGAACAGGCTGGAGACCTTGGAGGCCTCGCCGCGGCGGATGAGCCAGTAGAGCAGGCTGACCGCGCCCAGAGACAGCAGCAGCACCAGCCAGGCGAGCGCGAAGATCAGCTCGCCGCTCCAGTCGACGTACTGCTCTTCGAACACCAGCGAACCAAGGCTGGCGGTCAGCGCCGCGGCGGCATACTGGATGACCGATCCGCTGCGCAGGTCCATCTTCCCGCAGAAGCGCTTCTGGTAGAGCGTCGCGCCGGAGATGGCACAGAGCGACACCAGGCAGAGCACCACCCCCTCCAGGGTGCCGAGGCCGCCGCCCAGCTTGCGCCACACCACCAGGGTCACGCCGCAGACGGCCAGGGTGAGGCCCAGCCACTGGCGCGGCGTCACCTTCTCGCCCAGCAGGAAGCCGGCCAGCGCGGCGACCAGTACCGGCTGGGTGCTGACGATGAGCGCGGAGAGCCCGGCCTCGACCCCCAGCGACATGGCGACATAGACGCCACCCAGGTAGAGGGTGTGCAGCAGGATGCCGGCGACACAGAAGTGCAGGATCTGCATCGGATCGCGCGGCCAGGGCGCGCGCGTCGCCAGCGCCAGCGCCAGCAGCAAGGCCGTCGCCAGGATGAAGCGCAGCGCCAGGAAGGTCAGCGGCTCGGCGTGCGGCACGCCCAGCTTGGCGCCGATGAAACCGGTCGACCACAGCAGCACGAACAGCGCGGCGGCGCCCAGGCCCCTGAGGTCGCGGGCGCCAGCCTTGGGTGCGGGGGCTTTGGTTGCGGGTGCGTCGCTGGTCATATCCGCTGATAGCCCGGCTTGCGTACCGCGGCAAACGCCCATCCCGCATGGGTGGGTCGCGCCTCTGAGCCGTGTGGGTGCCGGACCTCGTGCTTCGAGACGCTCGCTGTCGCTCGCTCCTCAGGGTGTGCGGCCGTTTCAGCCGAAGCGGATCAGCTTCAGGTTCTCCGGCACGGGGATGCCCGCTTTCAGGTCGGGGTTGTCGATCGGCGCGCCGAGCACCGTCGTGGTCGGCACCACGCCGGCCCAGACGTCGAGCGCCAGGTCTTCCGGCTCGTCGTTGGCGCCGCCGTCACGCACCTTGGCGGCGACCTCCTCCAGCTTCAGCGAGACCACGGTGGTTGCCTTCAGCTCCTGCGGGCTGGGCGGCTTCAGGTCCGGCCAGCGCCCGGGCACGATGCGCTCCATCATGTCTTCCAGGGCGGTCAGCTTGGCCTCCGGGTCGCTCACCAGCTCGGCGTTCCCGTAGGCCATGACGGTGCGGTAGTTCACCGAGGAGTGAAAGCCCGAGCGGGCCAGCACCAGCCCATCCATCAGCGCAACCGTGAATGAGACGCGCGGGCCGGTTCCCAGGTGGCGCAGCATCTTGCTGGCCGAGGAGCCGTGCCAGTAGACGCGGTCGTCCTTGCGCCAGTACATCGTCGGCGTCACGTAGGGCTGGCCGTCGATGACGTAGCCGACGTGGCAGATGAGGCCGGCATCCAGGATCGCGTGCACGGTCTCGCGGTCATAGTGGGCGCGCTGGTGCAGCCGCTTGATGCGGGTGCGCTCGGTCGGCGGAAAGTCAACGGTATCGCTCATGATCTCTCTCAGGTCATCCACCTTGGCGCTCTCCGGGGAGGGTGCCTGCCGGGCGGGTTTCTTAGGGGTTGGCTTGCAGGGCACGCTAGAGCGATAGTGGTTTCATCGAAAGGACCGCTTCTTGCCAAACCCAGGGACCACTTTGCGGAGCGCCCCGCCATGAGCGCGGGTTGGCCGGCGGCGCAACGGCGGGGGCCCAAACTTCCAAGCAGACGCCGCACGCCGCTGCTATCCCTGGCGCTCGACCGCGCCTCGCCGGTGCCGCTGCAGCAGCAGCTCTATGATCAGGTGCGCGAGGTCATCCTGGCCGGCGGCCTGGCGCCGGGTACCCGTCTGCCGTCCAGCCGCGCGCTGGCCGGCGAGCTCGCGTGCTCGCGCAATACCGTGGTCAGTGCCTTCGACCAGTTGCTGAGCGAAGGCTACCTGGAGGGCCATGCAGGCTCGGGCACCTTCGTCAGCCGGGTGCTGCCGGAGGACCTGCTGGGGCTCGCGCCGCCGGGCGCGGCGGCAAGACAGGTGCCGCGCGAAGCACCGCCCACAGATCCTCGCGCCCTGTTGTCGCCGCGCGGGCGGGCCCTCATCGGCCTGCGCCGTATCCACCTGGGCCCGCAGCGCGCCTTCCAGCCCGGCGTCCCCGAGACCGACGAGTTTCCCTTTGACGTCTGGGCGCGGCTGCACAGCCGTATCTGGCGCCATCCGTCGTCGGCGCTGCTGCGCATCGGCATGCCGGCGGGCCTGCAGGTGCTGCGCGAGGCCATCGCGCGCTACCTCGCCACCTTCCGCGGGCTGGCCTGCGACTGGCGCCAGGTCATCGTCACCGCCGGGGCGCAGCAGTCGCTCGACCTGATGATCCAGCTGCTGTTGGCGCCGGGCGACGAGGCCTGGGTCGAGGACCCCGGCTATCCCGGCCTGCGCGGTCCCTTGATCGCCGCCGGTGTCACGCCGGTGCCGGTGCCGCTGGACCGCGAGGGAATCCGCGTCGACGCCGGGCGCCATCGTGCGCCCGCGGCGCGGGCCGCCATCGTGACGCCCACCCACCACTATCCGCTGGGGGTGCCGATGTCGCTCTCGCGGCGCCTCGCTCTGCTGGAATGGGCGCAGGACAGCGGCGCCTGGATCCTGGAGGACGACTACGACAGCGAGTACCGCTACGCCGGGCGGCCGCTGGCCTCGCTGCTCGGCCTCGCTTCGGAACGCCGCAGTGGCGGCGACACGGTGAGGGTCATCTACATCGGCTCCTTCTCCAAGGTGCTGTTCCCCTCGATCCGCGTCGGCTACCTGGTGGTGCCGGAGAGTCTGGTCGAAGCGGTGAGCGATGCGCAGCACGCGCTGGGCGCGCAGCCGACGGCGGTGATCCAGCCGGTGCTCGCCGCCTTCATCGAGGAAGGCCACTTCGCCACCCACGTGCGACGCATGCGCCGGCTCTACGCCGCGCGCCAGGCGGCCCTGCGGGCGGCGGCGGAACGCCACCTCTGCGATTTCCTGGAAGTGCCGCCCGACGACGCCGGACTGCACCTCGTCGCCTGGCTGAAACCGCCGCTGGCGGAACGCCTGGGCGACAAGGGCGCGGCCCAGCTTGCCGCCGAGGCCGGCGTGGCCGTCACGCCGCTCAGCGACTACTACGCCGGCCCGCCCGCCAAAGATGAAGCGCGCCTCCAAGGCCTGTTGCTCGGCTACGCCGCGGTGCCGGAAGACGAGATCGAGCGCGCCGCGCGGCGTCTCGCGGCGGCGTTCAGGAACGCGCTTTAGGTTTTTCCCCCTGAAAGGAAAAAGGCCGGCCCCTTTCGGGACCGACCCTTCCTAAAGCAGAGCGTCTTTGAGGATCAGCCCCGGTTCATGCGGTTGTTGATCAGGTCGTCGACCACACCGGGGTCGGCGAGCGTGGAGGTGTCGCCGAGGTTCGAATAGTCGTTCTCCGCGATCTTGCGCAGGATGCGGCGCATGATCTTGCCGGAGCGCGTCTTCGGCAGGCCGGGCGCCCACTGGATGAGGTCGGGCGAGGCGATCGGGCCGATCTCCTTGCGTACCCACTGCACCAGCTCCTTGCGCAGCGCGTCGGTCGGCTCCTCGCCGGCCTTCAGCGTCACGTAGGCGTAGATGCCCTGGCCCTTGATGTTGTGCGGGTAGCCGACCACGGCGGACTCGGCGACCTTCTCGTGCGCCACCAGCGCGCTCTCCACCTCGGCGGTGCCCATGCGGTGGCCGGAGACGTTGATGACGTCGTCGACGCGCCCGGTGATCCAGTAGTAGCCGTCGGCGTCGCGCCGGCAGCCGTCGCCGGTGAAGTACTTGCCGGGATAGGTCGAGAAGTAGGTCTGCACGAAACGTTCGTGGTCGCCGTAGACCGTGCGCATCTGACCGGGCCAGGAATCGGCGATGCAGAGGTTGCCTTCGGCGGCACCTTCCAGGTGCTTGCCCTCGGCGTCGACGATGACGGGGCGCACGCCAAAGAACGGCCGCGTCGCCGAGCCCGGCTTCAGCGGCGTGGCGCCGGGCAGCGGTGTGATCAGGATGCCGCCGGTCTCGGTCTGCCACCAGGTGTCGACGATGGGGCAGCGCCCGTCGCCGACGACGTTGTGGTACCACAGCCAGGCTTCCGGGTTGATCGGCTCGCCGACGCTGCCGAGCAGGCGCAGCGACGTGCGCTTCGTCTTCTTCACCGGGTCTTCGCCCTCGCGCATGAGAGCGCGGATGGCGGTCGGCGCGGTGTAGAAGATGGTCACCTTGTGCTTGTCGCAGACCTGCCAGAAGCGCGAGGCGTCGGGATAGTTCGGCACGCCCTCGAACATCAGCGTGGTGGCGCCGTTGGCGAGCGGGCCGTAGACGATGTAGCTGTGGCCGGTCACCCAGCCGACGTCGGCGGTGCACCAGTAGACATCGCCGTCGTGGTAGTCGAAGACGTACTGGTGCGTCATCGAGGCGAAGACCATGTAGCCGCCGGTGGTGTGCAGCACGCCCTTTGGCTTACCGGTCGAGCCGGAGGTGTAGAGGATGAACAGCGGAGTCTCGGCGTCCACCGGCTCGGCCGGGCAGTCGTCGGAGACCGCGGCGCAGGCTTCGTGGTACCAGATGTCGCGGCCGTCCTCCCAGCCGATGCTGCCGCCGGTGCGGCGCACGACGAAGACCGTCTTCACGCCGGGGCAGGACTTCAGCGCCGCGTCGCAGTTCGCTTTCAGCGGCACCTTGCGGCCGCCGCGCAGGCCCTCGTCGGCGGTGATGACGCAGTTGGACTCGCAGTCCTGGATGCGGCCCGCCAGCGCGTCCGGCGAGAAGCCGCCGAACACCACCGAATGAACGGCGCCGATGCGCGCGCAGGCCAGCATGGCGTAGGCCGCTTCCGGGATCATCGGCATGTAGATGGTGACGCGGTCGCCCTTCTGGACGCCGCGCGCCTTCATCGCGTTGGCCAGACGGCAGACGTTCTCATAGAGCTCGCCGTAGCTGATGTGCTTGTGCTCGGAGGGGCTGTCGCCCTCCCAGATGATCGCGGTGTCGTCCTTCTTGGCCGGCAGGTGGCGGTCGATGCAGCTGTAGCTGGCATTGGTGGTGCCGTCGGCGAACCACTTGATGCTCACCTCGCCGGGGCCGAAGCTGACATCCTTCACCTGGCTGTAGGGCTTGAACCAGTGGATGCGCTTGCCGTGCTCGCCCCAGAAGGCTTCCGGATCGGCGATCGACTGCTCGTAGAGCTTGAAATAACCCGCCTCGTCGCACCAGGCGTTCTCCGCCACATCGGCGGGCACGGGGAATACTGAATTTTCCGACATGGAACTACCGGCCTCCCTGCTCGGTGATAGGACTGGACGGCCTGCTGCCCTACTGCCGTCTTCTAGACTTGCCGCGATTATTTCTGCTCACACCGCTGAAAACAAGGGATTAGCGGGGTCTCAGCGGCTGGGACCGCCGCCGGGACCTGGCGGTGGCGGCCGCAGGCCCTGGAAGCGCAGCAGGCCGTCGGGGTCGCGGCTGATCTCGGCAGCCTGCAGACTGTAACCGGCGCAGGGGCCCCAGAGGCAAAATCCGTCTTCGATGCGGAACTCGGCACCGTGGGTGGCGCACAGCAGGTTGCCGCTGTCGGCGCTGACGAAACGGCCCTCGCCGGAGAAGCCGCCCCAGTCCAGCGGGGTGCCCTGGTGCGGGCAGCTGTTGCGGTAGGCGTGGGCCGCCGCGCCCTGGCGCACGACGAAGATCAGCAGCTGGTCGGCGCCCGAACCGAGAACGAAGCCGCGCCCCTCGCCGTCCTCGATCTCCGCGAGGCGGCACAAGGGCTTACCGGCGAAGGGATGAGGCATGATTTGCGTTACTTTGTGGGCGTCTGGCCCATCTTGCAGATCAGCGCCCATTCGTCCTTGCCGACCGGCAGCACGGAGAGGCGCGACTGGCGCACCAGGGCGAGGTTCTTGAGGCGCGGCTCGGCCTTGATCTCAGCCAGGGTGACGGGCCGCACGAAGGGCTTCACCGCCTTCACGTCGACCATGCCGAAGCGGCCGCTCGCATCGCTCGGGTCGGGGCGGTACAGCTTCACCACCTCGACGATGCCGACGATCTGCTTCTCGTTCACCGAGTGATAGAAGAAGCAGAGGTCGCCCAGCGCCATCGCCTTCATGTTGTTGGCGGCCTGGTAGTTGCGCACGCCATCCCACCCGGTGACCTTCGCCTTTACTTGGTCGTCCCACGACCAGGTGCCCGGCTCCGACTTGACCAGCCAATACGCCATGATCTGCGGCTCCCCTACGGCAGGACCTTCTTGTACGGCTTGATGGCGACGCTCTCGAAGAGCCCCGCCTTGGCATAGGGGTCGCCGGCGGCGAAGCCCTCGGCGCCGGCCCGGTCGGCCGCGTCGATCACCAGCATGCTGCCAACCACGCTTTCGCCGTCGTCGCCCAGCAGGGGGCCGGCGATGACGATGCTGTCCAGCTTGCTCTTCAGGTAGTCCAGGTGGTCGGGGCGGTTGGCGGCCCGCACGTCGCTGTGACCGGGCTTGTCGAGGCAATAGAGGACGAACAACATCGGCGGAACTCCCTGGAAGGCAACAGGCTGATTGAATTGACTCCGGCCCGGAAGGGCCGGGGCGGCACCCAAGGGGCGCACTATGCCGAAAAGCCCTCGGCCTTGAAAGGCCGGCCCAGCAGGCCGGCGATGGTTTGCTCCAAATCGGCGCCGCGGTTCACCACCGCGTCGACGGCCGCGCAGATCGGCATCTCGACCCTCAGGCCCGCGGCCATCTCCAGCGTCGCGGCGGCGGAGAAGCGGCCCTCGACCACGCCGCGGCTGGTAGCCAGCGCCGCCGCGACGCCGTCGCCGCGGCCCAGCGCGACGCCGAAGCTGTAGTTGCGCGACTGCGTCGCCGTGCAGGTGAGGGTGAGGTCGCCGAGGCCTGCGAGGCCCATCAGGGTCTCCGCCTTGCCGCCGCGCGCCAGCACCAGGCGAGACATCTCGACCAGGCCCCGCGTGATGAGGGCGGCGCGCGCGTTGTCGCCCAGCTGCCGCCCGGCGACGATGCCGCAGGCGATGGCCAGCACGTTCTTCACCGCGCCGGCGATCTCGGCGCCCAGCGGGTCGTCGGAGAGGTAGGGGCGGAAGCTGCGGCTGCCGAGGGTGACGACCAGGCGCGCGGCGAGGTCGCGGTCGTGGCTCGCAAGGGCGACGGCGGTGGGCAGTCCGCGGGCCACCTCGGCGGCGAAGGTGGGGCCTGACAGCACGGCCAGGGGTCGGCCGGGCAGCGCCTCGGCGGCCACCTCCGTCATGAGCTTATGTGTGCGCGCCTCGATGCCCTTGGCGCAGAGCACCACCGGCACGTCGGCGCCCAGCACGTCGTCCAGTTCCTCGGCCACGGCGCGCAGCGCCTGCGCCGGTACGACCAGCAGGCAGAGCCGCGCGGCGGCGAGACCGGCGAGCCTGTCGGTCGCGACGATCGCCTCGTCCAGGGGGATGCCCGGCAGGTAGCCTGGGTTCTCGTGGCGCGCGTTGATCGCGGCGACCAGCTTTGCGTCGCGGCCCCACAGCAACACCCGATGATCGGTCCGGCAGCAGACGCTGGCCAGCGCGCTGCCCCAGGCGCCGGCACCCACCACGGCGATGGTCAGCGGCGCGTCAGCCACGGCCGGCTTTCCCTTCAGGGGCGAGACTCTCGAGCGGCCAGCGCGGGCGCGCCGCGAAGTCCAGCGGATCGGTGAGGCCCAGGCCGAGGCGCTCGACGCCGGCCCAGGCGATCATCGCCGCGTTGTCGGTGCACAGCTGGGGTGGCGGCGCCGCCAGGCGGCTGCCGGCGGCCTCGGCGACGGTGTCGAGGCGGGCACGCAGGAAGCGGTTGGCGGCGACACCGCCGGCCACGACCAACGGCCCGGCCGTGCCGTACTCGCTCTTGAAGAGGTCGAGCGCCTTGGCGCAGCGGTCGGCCAGGACGTCGCCGACGGCGGCCTGGAAAGACGCGGCGAGATCGGCACGCTTGCGGTCGTCGCCCGCGCCCTCCAGCACCCCCGCCTTCCCGGCGGCCTGGCGCACTGCGGTCTTGAGGCCGGAGAAGGAGAAGTCGAGGCCGGGGCGTCCCTGCATCGGGCGCGGCAGGGCGAAGGCCGCTGGGTTGCCGGAGGCGGCCGCCTGCTCCACCGCCGGGCCGCCGGGATAACCGAGGCCCAGCAGCTTGGCGGTCTTGTCGAAAGCCTCGCCCACCGCGTCGTCGATGGTGCCGCCCAGGCGCCGGTAATGCCCGACGCCCTCGACGGCGAGGATCTGGCAGTGCCCGCCGGAGACCAGCAGCAGCAGATAGGGGAAGTCGAGCTTGTCGCTGAGCCGCGCGGAGAGAGCGTGCCCTTCCAGGTGGTTCACCGCCAGGAAGGGCTTGTCCCACGCCAGCGCGATGGCCTTGGCGGTCATCACGCCGACGAAGACGCCGCCGATCAGGCCGGGGCCCGCGGTGGCGGCGATGCCGTCCAACTCGGCGAAGCCGAGGCCCGCCTCGCGCATGGCCTCCTCGACCAGGCGGTCGATGTGGTCGAGGTGGCTGCGCGCGGCGATCTCCGGCACCACGCCGCCGTAGGGGCGGTGCTCGTCCAGTTGCGACAGCACGAGGTTGGCACGTATTTCGCCGGCGCCGGTCACCACCGCCGCGGCGGTCTCGTCGCAGGAGGTCTCGATGCCCAGAACGGTCAAGGTATCGGAGGGTTTCGTCATGGCGCCGGACCATACGATGCCGTCGCCACAATGGCCATGCTCTCCGCACAGCGGTTTCATTCCGCCGGCGCATGATCTAATTCTTAGCGCCATGAACACGACACCGCTTCTGCGCCTCGGCACTCGGGGCTCGCCGCTGGCCCTCGCGCAGGCCGAGGAGACCCGCCGCCGCCTCGCCGCGGCCCATCCCGAACTGTCCGGCGAGGGCGCCGTCGCCATCGTCGTCATCAAGACCACCGGGGACAGGATTCAGGACCGCGCCCTCTCGGAGATCGGCGGCAAGGGCCTCTTCACCAAAGAGATCGAAGAGGCCCTCATCGCCGGCGAGATCGACGCGGCCGTGCATTCGATGAAGGACGTGCCGACCTGGCTGCCGGACGGCCTCACCATCGATCATCTGCTGCCGCGCGAAGACCCGCGCGACGCCTTCTTCTCGCCGCACGGGCCGCGCCTCGCCGATCTGCCGCAGGGCGCGGTTGTCGGCACCGCCTCGCTGCGCCGCCAGGCCCAGGTGATGGCCCGCCGTCCCGATCTGAAGGTGGTGAATTTCCGCGGCAACGTGGCGACCCGCCTGCGCAAGCTGGCCGAGGGCGAGGTCGACGCGACGCTGCTTGCCGTCGCCGGCCTGAAGCGGCTCGGCGAGGCGGACAAGATCACCGCCGCGCTGGAACCGGAGGAGATGCTGCCGGCGGTCGGTCAGGGTGCCGTCGGCCTGGAGATCCGTGCCGGCGACGTGAAGACGCGTGGGTGGCTCGACGCCATCGCCTGCGGTGAGACCATGACCCGCGTCGGCGCCGAGCGCGCCTTACTGGCCGAGTTGGACGGCTCCTGCAAGACGCCGATCGCCGGCCTCGCCGAGTTGAAAGACGGCGGCGCGGGCCTGCGTCTGCGCGGCCTCGTCGCCCTGCCGGACGGCAGTGTCGCCCACGCCGCCGAAAAAAGTGGTGCCGCTGCCGAGGGTGCCGCACTCGGCAAGGCGCTCGGCGAGGAGTTGAAGGCCCTGGGCGGCGCCGCCTTCTTCGCCGCTATCACCGGCCACTGAGGGGCGCCGCGGGATGCGCGTCCTCGTCACGCGTCCGCGCGAGGATGCTCCCGGCCTGGTGGCGGACCTGGAGGCGCGCGGCCATGCCGTGATGCTGGAGCCGCTGCTGACGATCCGGCCGCGCGATCCGGCCGTCTGGCCGGACGGGCATGAAAATGCGCAGGCTCTGCTGGTCACCAGCGCCAACGGCGCGCGAGCCTTCGCGCGGCTTGACGCGCGGCGCGATCTACCGGTCTACGCGGTCGGTGATGCCAGCGCGGCCGCGGCCCGCGCCCTTGGCTTTGCAGAAGTGCACTCGGCGGCAGGGAACGTCGACGACCTAGCCGCGTTGGTGAAACGGCGGCTCGATCCGGCACGGGGCCCCTTGCTGCATCCTGCGGCGGGCAAGCTGGCCGGGGATCTGCAGGGCACGCTCAGGGCCGCCGGCTTCACGGTTTTGCGCGCGGTGCTCTACGACGCCGTCCCTGTAACGGCGCTGTCAAAAGATTGCATCCGTGGCCTAAACGGTGGGTTGATCGACGCGGCCACTTTTTTCTCGCCCCGTACGGCCGCCGGCTTTGTTAACTTGGTCGAGGCAGCGGGGTTAGGCGACACCTGCCGCCGCGTCGTGGCGGTTTGCCTCAGTCCGGCTGTCGCCGAAGCGCTGTGTGACGTGAGTTGGCGCCGTACCGTCGTGGCCGAGCGTCCCGACCAGGCAGCGTTACTGGCGCAACTGGAAGCTATGGATACAGAGGCATAGGGGCGATTTAGCGGCTGCAACGTACGCCTGAGGGGCGTACAAAGGAACGTACGAATGCTGGCGGGCGAACACGGGGTGGGGCAACCGCCGCGGCAGTAGCCGGCAGGACAGCAGCGGGGAAGCCGACAAGAAGACATGACCACATCCGACGGGCAAAACGGCGGCAACGCCGGGGCCGGCAGCAGCGGCCCGCAGGGCGGCGACCGGAAACCCGGTCACCAGAATCCGGGTGATCAAAATCCGGGTGATCAAAATCCGGGTGATCAAAATCCGGGCGAGCACAAGCAGGGCGCTGCGGCCGAGGCGCCGGCGCTGACCATCATCGAAGCCTTCGGCGGTATCCGCCCCATGGCCAAGACGCTGGGGCTTGCCGTCTCAACGGTGCAGGGCTGGAAGGAACGCGCCGCGATCCCCGCCAACCGCCACGATCAGATCCGCGCCGCGGCGCGTGAGAACAACATCGCCATCGACGCCGAGATGCTGCGCGCCTCGGCCGCCGAAGGGGCATCCGCGCAGCCGCAGGTCATCGAGGGCGAGGCAAGCAAAGTGAACGAAGGCACCGCAGAAAAACCGGCGGAAAAAGCGGACAGGCCGGCGGCTTCCGCAGCGACCGCCGCCGCCGCAAGGGCGGCTGCCGCTAAGACCGAGCCGGGCAAGAGCGAACCGGGCAAGGGCGGGATGGGCCCGGCGGACGCGCGGCGCGATTCGGCACCCGCGCGCTCGCGCGCGTCCGGGTTCATGCCGGGCCTGGTGATCGGCGTGGTACTCGCCGCCGGCGTCGCCACCGCCACGGTGCTGACCCAGCCCTATTGGGGCCCCTTCCTGCAACCCGGCGGCGCGGTACAGAGCGATGCGACCGCCCTGGGCGATCTGCAGGCGCGCCTCGACGACCTGCAGGCGGCCTTGCCGGCTGACAACGCGGCGGCGCTTTCCTCGCTCAACGAGCGTCTGGCGACCCTGGAAGCCGCGCTGTCGCAGGGCGGCGCGCAGGACCCCGATACCCGCGCCGCGGTGGAATCGCTGAACGCGCAGCTGGCGCGCATGACCGACCGCCTCGCGGCGCTGGAGCAGGACGTCGCCTCAGCGCGTGAACTTGCCGGCGCACCTTCGTCGGAGGTGATCGACCGCCTGGGCAGCGAAGCCCAGCGTCTCGACGAGATGCTGGTGCAGCAGCGCGAGCTGGCGCAGCGTCTTGCCGCGGCGGAAGCCGATCTGGAGGCGACGACGGCGGCCCGCGAGGCGGCGCCGGGCAGCCGTGAAACCTTGTTGCTGCTGGCGGCGCTGCAGCTGCGCGACGCGCTGCAGGGCTCCGGGCCCTTCGCCGAGCCGCTCGACATGCTGAAGGCCCTGGCGGAGCAAGACGAGGCGCTGATGCCGATCATCGAACCGCTGGAACGCCGCGCGCCGGCCGGGCTGCCCAGCCTGCGCGACCTGCAGGCGGCCTTTCCCCAGGTCGCCCGCCGCATCGCCGCGATCGAGGTGGGCCGGGAAGGCGAGGGCTGGACCGCCGGCGTGCTGCGCCGCGTCGCCGAAGCGGTGAACCTCAGGCCGGTCGGCCTGGTCGAGGGTGACGCACCCACGGCCGTCGCCGCGCGCGCCGAGGTGAAGCTGAACGACGGCGACCTCGCCGGTGCGGTTGCCGAGATCGCGACGCTGGAGGGCGCTGCGGCCGAGGCAGCGGCGAACTGGCGCGCCGATGCCGAGGCACGCCTCGCCGCGAACCGCGCCGTGAGCGCGCTGGGCGCCCTGGTGGCGGAGCGTTTCTCCGGCATGGCCGGCGGCTGAAGCCCATGCGCCGCGCAATCCTCTTCGCGGTCCTCGCCGCCGCCGCCAGCCTCGCCGCCTACTGGCTGGCGCTCCATCCGGGGCAAATTTCCATCCAGTGGCTCGGCTATCGCCTGGAACCCCCGATCGGCCTGCTGGTCTTGGCCGTGCTTGCCTTCACCGTCGTGGTCATCCTGCTCTACCGTGTCATCCGCGCCATTCTCGGGACGCCTCGCCGCATCGGCCAGGCGAGAACCGACAGCCGCCGCAGCCGCGGGTACAAGGCACTCAGCCAAGGCATGGTGGCGGTCGCCGCCGGCGACGCGCAGGAGGCCCAGCGCTGGTCACGCCGCGCCGAAGACCTGCTGGAGGATCCGCCGATCACCCTGCTGCTCGCCGCCCAGGCGGCACAGCTGAACGGCGACGAGAAGGCGGCGGAGAAGTACTTCAACGCCATGCTGGAAAAGCCGGAGACACGTTTCCTCGGTTTGCGCGGCCTGCTCATGCAGGCATTGCGCGAGGGCGACCACCAGCGCGCCCTCGGCTACGTGCGCCAGGCTCATGCCCTGCGGCCGAAGACCCCCTGGGTGGTGACCAACCTCTTCGAGTTGAGCCAGCGCAGCGGCGACCTGGAGGCCGCCTCCGCGGCGTTGAAGCAGGCCGTGAAGATCAAGGCGATGGACAAGGCCGATGCGGACCACAAGGGCGCCGTCATCACCCTGGCCAAGGCCGAACGCCTGCTGGCCGAGGGCCAGAAGGAGGAAGCCTTCACCCAGGCACGGCTCGCCGACCGCAGCGATCCCGACCTGCTGGCCGCCGCGCTGCTGCACGCGCGCCTCGCCGTCGAGCGCAAGGCCTGGAAGGAGGCCGCCAAGGTGGTCGAGCGCTCCTGGCCGCGCACGCCCAGCGCCGAGCTGGCGGCGCTCTACCGCGCCGCCGCGCCGGAGGCCAAGCCGCTGGAGCAGGTGAAGCGCTTCACCCGGCTGGCGGCCCTGAACCCCAAGCACCGCGAAAGCCACCTGGCGCTGGCCGAGGCGACCCTGGAGGCCGGGCTGTGGGGCGAGGCGCGGCGCCACCTCGCCGAACTGGTGACCCTGGCGGGCGAGGACCCGCCGCGTGCGCAGGTCTGCCGCCTCATGGCCCGCCTGGAGGAGGCCGAGCGCCATGACACCGCCAGCGCGCGGCGCTGGCTGGAGCGCGCCGCCGCGGCCCCGCCCGATCCCGCCTGGGTTTGCGACAGCTGCGGCGCCGTCGCCAGCCGCTGGAGCGCCAACTGCGGCTCCTGCGGCACCTTCGACAGCCTCGACTGGCGTCTGCCGCGCCGTGTCGGGGCGCTGGCCGCCGCCGGTGATGACCTGCCGCGCATCGCCGCCAAGGCGGCACCCCCGGTGGCTCCCCCGGCCCCCCACGCCGCGCCGGTGGTCGAGTTGTCCGCCGCCGGAACGCCGCGCCTGCCGGCGGTGACCCCGCTGCCCGGCCCGCCGGACCGGGTGAAGCCGATTGCCAAGCCGGAAGGCGAGGGCGACGGTGCCCAGAGGCCCCAAGCGGCCGAACCGGCTGCGCGGCCGGCCGACGACGACGATTCCGACGCCGCGGCGGTCGAGGGCTACATGCCGCCCCGCCCCACGTCGTAAGACGGCCTTTTGAGGGCCGCGGAGGCCGCCGCGTTAACCGCGGTTTAAGGCGAAAGCCTTAGCTAGAAGCGGACTTGCGCCGTCTTATGACCGGGCGCCGCGGGTCTTGCGCAACGCGCGGCTTCGCCGTAATGTCCGCGCCCAGGAACTGCCGGGTTGCCTCAAGTCTCGAGGGGCCCCGGCCGCAGTGCCGCCTTAGCTCAGCTGGTAGAGCATCGCATTCGTAATGCGAGGGTCGGGTGTTCAAGTCACCCAGGCGGCACCATTCCTCCTCCTCCCGCGCCACTTCTCCGTTTTCCCGCGTGACGCGCGGAAGCGCCGCGCCCATTCCGCCGATCCGGGAACCCGCGCAGATTCTTGTGACATCAACGGGCGAAGTCGAAATCCGTTTACCACCTTGAATGGTTTTCGATGTTAGGCCGTCTCCCTGAAGGGGCTCTCTTGAGGGCTGGCCCGAATGTTCAACACAGGAAGCGGGAGTTCCGCCATGACGGATGTCGCCAACGCTCGGGGTGTGCTGCTTTCCTACAGCGCCACCTCGCTGCATCATTTTTCCGCCACCAACGCCGGCCCGCTGCTGGAAGGCACCGGCGAAGCGGACTCCTTCTGGGGCGACAGCGGCGTCACCACGACGCTCGCCGGCGGTCTCGGCGACGACATCTACAACATCTACTCGCGCAGCAACGCGGTGCTCGAACAGGCCGACAGTGGTACCGACACGGTCAAGACCTGGATGGACTACCGCCTGCCGGCCCACGTAGAGAACCTGGTGGTCACGGGCGACGGCCGACAGGCCATCGGCAACGCTCTCGACAACATCGTCTCCGGCGCATCGGGCTCGCAGACGCTGGACGGCGAAGCGGGTGACGACGTGCTGATCGGCGGTGCGGGCGCCGACGTTTTCGCCGTATCGCGGGGGGACGGCAGCGACCTCATCCTCGACTTCACCGCGCAGGACAGTCTGCGGCTGACTGGATTCGGCTTCTCTTCCTTCGATCAGATCACCGCCAACCTCACGCAGGACGGCGCCGACGCGGTGCTCGACCTCGGCGACGGCGAGATCCTGGTTTTCGCCGACACCGACGTCGACGACCTCGCCGCCGGGCAGTTTGCCCTGGAGGTCGACACCAGCGCCTGGACGCTCACCTTCCAGGACGACTTCGACAGCCTCGACCTCCGGACCGGCGACAGCGGCACCTGGGATTCGAACTACTGGTGGGGCGATCCCTCCGGCTCCTCGCTGAGCGGCGAAGACCAGTGGTACATCGACACCGACTACGCGCCGACCGCCGCGGTCAATCCCTTCAGCATCCACGACGGCGTCCTCACCATCACCGCCGCGCCGGCGGAGGCGGACATCCAGGCCGAAATCGGCGGCTACAAGTACACCTCGGGCATGCTGACGAGCTACTCGTCCTTCGCGCAGACCTACGGCTACTTCGAGATCCGCGCCGACATGCCGGAAGACCACGGCACATGGCCCGCCTTCTGGCTGCTGCCGGCGGACGGCACCTGGCCGCCCGAACTGGACGTCATCGAAAAGATCGGCGAAAGGCCGGACCAGTTGATCCTCACGGCGCATAGTGCGGCGAGCGGCCAGCACATCACCGAAACGCTCTATGCCGACGTCGCCGACAGCGAGGGCTTCCACAGATACGGCGTCCTCTGGGGACCGGAGGAAATCGCCTGGACCTACGACGGCGTGGTGGTCGCCACGACCGAGACGCCGAGCGACATGCACGATCCGATGTACATGATCGTGAACCTGGCGCTCGGCGGCATCGCCGGCACGCCGGGCGCCGACCTCGCCGACGGCGCGGAGATGAAGATCGACTGGATCCGCACCTATGCGCTCAGCGACGCGTCAGTGCCGGATGGCGCCAATGGCGGTGACGACACCCTCACCGGCACGGCGGCGGCGGACACCCTCGACGGCGGCGCCGGCAACGACGTCATCAGCGGTCTCGCCGGCGACGACCTGCTGCTCGGCGGAGCGGGCGACGACACACTGAAGGGCGGTGGCGGCACCGACAGCTACAATGGTGGCGCCGGCAGTGACACGATCCTGTTTACCGGCGCGCGCGCCGCCTTGCACGTCGACCTGGCCGCCGGCGTCATGACGACAGCGAGCGGCAGCGAGACCTTCGTCTCCATCGAGAACGTGATCGGCGGCAAAGCCAACGACAGGCTGATCGGCGACGCGGGTGCCAACGTGCTGCGCGGCGGCGACGGCAATGACCGGCTCACCGGCGCGGGCGGCGACGACCTGCTCGATGGCGGCGCGGGGGTAGACACCTATCGCTTCGCCAAGTTCGGCACGGCCGGCGGCGACGGTGACGACAGCATCGCCGGCTTCGCGCGCGGCCAGGACATCCTGGCTTTCGATGATGTGGTAGATGCCGACAACGACGGTGACAGCGATCTTGGCGACCTGCTGGCCGCGGTCAGCGATGTCAGCGACGGTGGGGCCGGCGGCGATGTCACCGTGGCCTTCGACAACGGCGCCTCGATCACTTTCGTCGGCTCCGGTACCGGTAGCGTCGATTCACTCACTGATTTGGTGAACAACACGGCGACGCAGATTCAGGTTTCCTAGCTGCCGCCCAGAAAGTCTTCCGTCCACATCCTGTAGTCGGCGGCCCGGGTGAGCCGCTTCATGGTGTCGGGCGTGGCGATGCCTTTCAGTTCCTTGGGCGGCGTTCCGTCGCGCAGCGCCTTCAGGGTGTCGTAGGTCGCCTGCACCGCCGCCATGATGGGTGCGTGGCTCTGCAGGCAGAGGCGCACGCCCATGCCGGAGAGATAGTCGAGGTCCGCGATCTCCGGTCCGGCGCCGCCCAGAATGAAGGGCAGCTTCACCACGCCGCGCAGCGCCTGCAACTGCTCCTTCGTCTTCACGCCGATCAGGAAGATGGCGTCGACGCCGGCGGCTTCGTAGGCGGCGATGCGGCGCATCGCGTCGTCGACGCCGGCAATCGAGACGGCCGAGGTGCGCCCGGCGATCAGCAGCTTGGGATCGCGCCGCCCGGCGAGTGCCGCGCGCATCTTCCCGGCGCCTTCCTCGACGGAGATCAGCTGCGCCTTATCGAGGGAACCGAAAGACTGCGGCAGCAGAGTGTCCTCGATGGAAAGGCCGGACACTCCGGCGGCCTCCAGTTCCTCGACCGTGCGCGTGACGTTGAGGGCGTTGCCGTAGCCGTGGTCGGCGTCGACCATCAGCGGCAGTTCGCCGGCACGGTTGATGCGGTAGGCCTGCTCGGCGAACTCGCTGAGCGTCAGCACGATGAGGTCCGGCGCGCCCAGTACGGTCAGCGAAGCGACCGAGCCGGCGAACATGCCGGCCTCGAAGCCCAGCTCCTCGGCGATGCGCGCCGAGAGCGGATCGAAGACCGAGCCGGGATGGACGCAGCGGTCGCCCGCGAAAAGGGCACGAAAACGCGTGCGGCGCTCGCTCCAGCGCATATGGCAAAGCCTCCCTGTGGTTACACGCCGCCGCCGTCGGCGCGGCGTCCGGTACGTCGTTCATCGGGGCGCGATTAAAACACATCCGCACAGGCCAAAGAATCCCCGTGAAGCGAGGCGGCTCCGGCAACCCATCTGCCGCTTTGCCTGCCCAACGCCGGGATGATTTAATGCGGTCCTTCGAGGGGGATGCTGCGGAGAAGGGAAACATGGCAATCAGGGGCGGCCTATCGGCGCTGACCGGTCTGGCGCTCGCGCTGGCCGCCTGCGGCACGTCCGGCGGCGGCTACGAAGAGTTGATGGCCGAGCGTCAAGTCGTCGGTGCCGAACGCGGCGCCTTCACCATCTGCCATGGCCACGGCTGCCGCCTGCGTTCCGAGGTTGGGCTCACCGCCCTGGAATGGCAGCCGGTCGCCGACCTCTTCGCCGAGCCGGCAGCGGAGGCCAGCATCGAGCGTCACCGCATCGCCGGCGCCATCGGTATCCTGGAGGCCGCCGTCGGCCGCAAGACCGGCACGGCCGGCGACCGTGGCGGCACCTTCAACGCCATGGGCGGCGACGACCAGATCGACTGCTACGACGAGACCACCAACACCTCGGTCTATCTGACGCTGCTGGACAAGGCCGGCTATCTCCACTGGCACAAGCTGCAGGGTTGGGCCGGACGCGGCGTGCTGATCGACGGCGCCTGGCCGCATCAGAGCGCGGTGGTCATCGAAACCGCCAGCGGCAGGGCCTACGCCATCGACAGCTGGTTCGAGGACAACGGACGCGCCGCCCACGTGATACCGCTGGAGCAGTGGCGTGCCGGCTGGAAGCCGCCCGGCTTCAGCGACAGCATTCTCTAGATCGGATCGCGCTCAGACGGCGCTACACTGGGGGTGCCTTCTGACCGTGTGGATCCGACCCTGATCTGCTCTAGACGCCGCCTTCGACCACGATCACGGTGCCCGTGGCGGTACTCAGCCGCATCGGCAGGATCGCCCGATACTCCGGCGAATTGTAGAAGCGCTCCGCCGCCGCCTTGTCGGGAAACTCCAGCACGATGACGCTGGGCCGGCCGGGCTCGCCTTCCAGCGCCGAGATGGTGCCGCCCCGCACCAGAAACCGCCCGCCGTAGGCCTCGACGACCGGGTGTGCCGCCTGGCGGTAGGCCTCGAAGCCTTCGGGATCGGTTACCGTCAATTGCGCGATAACGTAGGCTGTCATCGTGGGCCCACCCCCATTCAATAGGCGCCGCTCTATATAATAAAGTGCTGAAATATCGCTGGACAGTATCGCCGCTGGGCAGCGAAAGGTCTATGAGCGTTCCGTGCCGGAGTCGCCGGGGCCAGCGTCTTGGGGCCCAGAATTTAGCTCAGGGAGGAAAAGCGTCATGCGCCTGCAGGGAAAGGTTGCCGTGGTCACCGGCGCGGGCTCCGGCTTCGGCGCCGGGATCGCCAGGCTCTTCGCCGCCGAGGGCGGCCGGGTGGTGCTGGCCGACATCGACGGCGCGGCGGCCGAGGCGGTGGCAGCGGAGATCGACCGCGCTGGCGGCGCAGCAGTCGGCATCAAAGCCGACGTGACTGTGAAGGCCGACGTGGCGGCGATGATGCGCGCCGCGCTCGATACCTACGGGCGCCTCGACGTGGTGGTCAACAACGCCGGCGTTGCTCACCGCAACAAGCCGATGACCGAGGTGACGGAGGAGGAGTTCGACCGCATCTACGCGGTGAACGTGAAGGCGATTTACCTGGCGGCGCTGGAGGCGATCCCGCTGCTGCGTGCCCAGGGCGGCGGCTGCATCATCAACACCAGCTCGACGGCGGCGATCAGGCCGCGCCCGGGCCTGACGGTCTACAATTCCTCCAAGGGCGCGGTGAACGTCATGACCAAGTCGATGGCGGTCGAGCTGGCGCCCGACAACATCCGGGTGAACGCGATCTGTCCGGTAATCGGCGAGACGGCGCTGATGGAGACCTTCATGGGCGTGCCCGACACACCGGAGAATCGCCGAAGGTTCGAGGCGACCATTCCCCTGGGCCGTTTCTCGACGCCCAAGGACATCGCCCACGCCGCCGCCTTCCTCGCGTCCGACGAGGCGGCCTTCCTGACCGGCGTCACCCTGGAGGTCGACGGCGGCCGCTGCATCTGAGCTTCCGTTGCCCAATGCAAAAGGCCCGGAACTTTCGTTCCGGGCCTTCGTCGTTTGAGTGGGCTGGTACGGTTACTCGCGCGCCACGCCGAAGATCGACAGCAGCCAGACGAACAGGGTCACGAAGCTGCCGTAGAGGGCGAAGGCACCGAAGATCGACTTGCGGCTTTGTATCTCGCCGCTGTCGCCCTCGGCGTACATGCCCTTGATCATCTGCGTCTCGTAGGCGGTCAGGGCCGAGAAGACCAGCACCACCACGATGGACAGGATCAGGTGGAAACCACCGGACTGCAGCAGGAACATGTTCACCAGCAGCGCGATCAGGATGCCGATGGTCGCCATCGCCAGGAAGGCGCCCATGGGGGCGAGATTGCGCTTGGTGGTGTAGCCGTACAGGCTGACGCCGGCGAAGGTGGCGGCGGTGATGAAGAACACCCGCACCATGCTGTCGCCGGTGTAGAGCACGAACATGGGGGACATCAGCGCGCCCCACAGCCCGGCATAGACCCAGAAGGCGCCGTGCGCCATCGCCATCGAGCCGCTCATCATAACCCGCGGCGCGAAGAAGCCGAGGCCGAGAATGCCGATGAACAGCACCCAGCGGAACGAGCTGAAGGCGATCGCCTGCATCAACTCCGGCTGCGAAGCGATGAACAGGGCGACGACGCCAGTAAAGGCGACGCCCAGCGCCATGTAGTTGTAGACGCCGAGCATGTACTTGCGCAGGCCCTCATCAATCTGCCCAACGCCGGCCTGGGTCTGCGTTTGGGCCATATATCTGCGGTCACCGAGAGCCATCTAAAGCACCCTTTCGTTATGTTGCGCGGACAGGGCCGCGCTCTCCCTTTATCTCGTATGGTAA
Source organism: Pelagibius sp. 7325 (assembly GCF_037652055.1). NCBI lineage: Bacteria > Pseudomonadati > Pseudomonadota > Alphaproteobacteria > Rhodospirillales > Rhodovibrionaceae > Pelagibius > Pelagibius sp. 7325. Next base: position 762,480 of record NZ_JBBKAH010000002.1, on the reverse strand, counting down.
TATTGGGAGTTCCCAGAGGCGAATCAACCCAATTATCGCACGGATTGTGCGTAAATTTTGCCCAAAAATCAGCGCGCTAAACCACAGGTTTGCCATGTGGTTTTGGCTATTCGTTGCGCAGCAGGGGCGCCGCCTTCTGGCCGAGCGCCCGCCAGGTGCCGACGAAGCCGAAGCCGACGGTGATGGCGGTCGCGAGCAGGGCGGTGACGATCACCGCCTGCGGTAGGAAGACGAAGTCGGCCTGCATGATCTCGGTCAGCACCAGAAAGGCGGCCAGGGTGCCGATCGCGGCGGCGATGGTGGCGGTGACCAGGCCCAGGAGGCCGTATTCCAGCAGGAAGGCCTGGGCGAGGCTGGCGCGGGTGGCGCCCAGGACCTTCAGGACCACGGAATCGTAGACCCGCCGGTGGTGCCCGGCGGCGACGGCGCCGGCCAGCACCAGAACGCCGGCGACCAGGGCGACGGCGGCGATGGCGCGCACCGCGACGGCGATCTGCGCGATCAGGGCGCCGACCTGCTCCAGGGCTTCCTTCACGCGAATGGAGGACACATTGGTGAAGCGGTCGGTGACGGCGATCTCCAGCGCGTCCTCGGTCTCCGGATCCGCCTTCACCGTGGCGATGTGGCTCTGCGGCGCCTGCTCCAGCAGGCCGGGCGAGAAGATCATCACGAAGTTGATGGTGAGACTCGCCCAGTCGACCTCGCGCAGGTTGGCGATGGTGACATCCACGTTGCGGCCCAGGATGTTAATGGTCAGTTGATCGCCGGGCCCGATGCCCAGTGCGTTGCCGACCTCGTCGTGCAGCGAGACCAGCGGCGGGCCGTCGTAGTCGGGCGGCCACCAGTCGCCGGCGGTGATGCTGTCGCTGGCCCGGGGCTCGCGCATCCAGGTCAGGCCGCGGTCGCCGCGGAACACCCATTGCACGTCGCTGGGAATCTCCATCTCGCTGGGCGGCACACCGTTCACGGCGGCGATGCGCCCGCGCAGCATCGGCACCTGCTGCAGCTCGGTGACGCCGGGAAAGCTCTCCACCAGGGCGTCGAACTCGGCGACCTGGTCCGGCTGGATATCAATGAAGTAGAAGCCGGGCGCCTCCTCCGGCAGGCTCTGGCGCACCTGGCGCGTCAGGTTGCCTTCGATGAGGGCGATCGTCACCAGCACGGTGAGCCCGAGGCCCAGCGACATGACGACCGAGGCGGTCGGCGCGCCCGGGCGGTAGAGGTTGGCCAGCGCCAGACGCAGGCCGGGCCGGCGCGGCCGCGGCAGGCGGCGCGCGGCGGCGATGATGGCGACGGCGGCGAGGCGGAACAGCAGCAAGGCACCGATCGCACCGACGACGAAGAAGAAGGCGAGGCGCCGGTCGGCGGCGGTGAAGATCGCCAGTGCGGCCAGCAGGCCCCCGAAAAGGATCAGCGCCGGCAGGGTGCTGCGCAGCAGCGCCGCGCTCGTGCCGGAAGGCGCGATGAGGTCGCGGAACAGGCTGGCGGCGGCGACGCTGCGCGCCTTGGCCAGCGGCCACAGCGAGAAGGTGATGGCGGTCAGCACCCCGAAGGCGGCGGCGACGGCCAGCGGCACGGGATAGATCCCGACCTCGGCGCGCCAGCCCAGGGCGTCGCCCAGGACGCCGGCGGCGAGGTAGGTCGCGCTGGCGCCCAGCACCAGGCCGATGGCGATGCCGACGAAAGCCAGCGCCAGGATCTGCGCCATGTAGACCTGGAAGATCAGCCGCCCCGGTGCGCCGAGGCACTTCAGCGTGGCGATGGTTGCCGTCTTGCCGTCCAGGTAGCTGCGCACCGCGTTGCCGACGCCAACGCCGCCGACCAGCAGGGCGGTGAGGCCGACCAGGGTCAGGAACAGGGTCAGTCGGTTAATGAAGCGGCCGATGCCGGGTGCCGCCTCGGTGGTATCGCGGATGCGCCAGCCGGCCTCGGGGAAGCTGTCTTCCAGGGCGGTGCGCATCGCCGCCGGCGTCACGCCGGCATCGAAGCGCAAGCGGTAGTGGTGCTGGATCAGGCTGCCCGGCTGCACCAGGCCGGTGTCGGCGAGGCTGTCATGGGCGACCATGAAGGTCGGTCCCAGAGTGAAGGCGCGCGAGGTGCGGTCCGGCTCGCGCTCCAGCACCGCCGTGATGCGGTAGTCGATGTCGCCGACACGCACCAGCGCGCCGGGCTGAACATCAAGTCGGCGCAGCAGGCTGGGATCGATGGCGGCGCCCCAATGGCCGTCGCGCTTCTCCAGCGCGGAGGACAGGTCGCCCGCCGGCGTGATCTCCGCGGCACCGAACAGCGGGTAGAGCGAGTCGACGGCGCGCAGTTCGACCAGCACCCGGCGTGCGCTCCCGCCGTCGCTACGGGCCTCTGAGGCCCTGGCCATGGCGCGCATCTCGGCAACCTGGGAGACGTCGGCGCGGCTGTCGAGGAAGGCGAGCTGGCGGGCGTCGGCGGCGACGTGCGTCAGGCGCAGGTCCATGTCGCCGCCCAGCAGGATGCGTCCGTCGCGCTGCAGTCCCGTCAGCAGCGAGTCGGAGACCGAGCCGACGCCGGCGATGGCGGTGACGCCGAGGGTCAGGCAGGCAAGGAAGATGCGAAAGCCCTTGAGGCCGCCGCGCAGCTCGCGGCGGGCGAGGCGCAGGGCCAGCGGCCAGCGGCTTTGCCGACCGGCGCCGGCCGCGCCGGCCGCGCTTTCCGCCAGGCTGCTCACAGGCCGGCCGCGCTGGCAGCCGGATCGCCGTATTTGGTGCCACCGTTTGCCACGTCATCGACGATGAGGCCGTCCAGCAGCTTCACCGAACGGGCACAGCGCGCAGCGAGCTGCGGGTCGTGGGTGATGAGGACCAGGGTGGTGCCGTGCTCGGCCTGGAGCTGGAACAGCAGTTCGATGATCTGCTGGCCGGTCTCGCCGTCCAGATTGCCGGTCGGCTCGTCGGCCAGCAGCAGGTCGGGGCCGGGCGCGAAGGCGCGGGCCAGGGCCGTGCGCTGCTGCTCGCCGCCCGACAGCTGGCCCGGATAATGGGTCAGGCGGTGGCCGAGGCCGACCGCTTCCAGGCACTCGGCCGCGCGCTCGAAGGCGTCGTCGCGGCCGGCGAACTCCAGGGGGATGGCGACGTTCTCCAGCGCCGTCATGGTCGGCACCAGGTGGAAGTCCTGAAACACGATGCCGACCGAATCGCGCCGGAAGCGGGCAAGCGTGTCCTCGTCCAGGCCGTTGAAGCGCGTGCCGCCGACGGTGACCGCGCCTTTGCTGGCGCGCTCCAGCCCGGCCACGATCATCATCATCGATGATTTCCCCGAGCCCGAAGGGCCGACGACGCTCACCGTCTCGCCTCGCCCGATCACCAGGTCGAGACCGCGCAGGATGTGCACCGGCCCGGCGGCCGACGGCAGGGTGAGTTCCACCCCGTCGAGCTCGATCATGATTGTCGCGGCGGTGCCGGAAGAAGGCCGGGACATGGCGGCGGTGGCCCGGGCAGGGACGGGGTCGTGCGGGGTCATGGATCGCCTTTGTTGTACGGCCTGGAAGGCATATGGACCGATTGGCGGGGATTTCAACGCGTTGACGCGGTGCCCTCGGGCGATGCCGGCGGCGGCGGTCAGCCCCTCATTGGCATGCGATACCTTTAGATGGGGCTACCGGGAGAGCGGGGTGCAGTCCGCCTGCCCACGGTCCCCTCCCGTCGGAAAATTCAATGACTTCAAGCCTATGCTAGGCTGTGGAGCGCTTTTGTCCACTGGCTATGGCGCGGCCGCTGGCCGCCCGGCCCGGCCCACCCGGCTTGATCCCCGGACACGAAGGCCTTACTTCTTGAAAAGACTGAGTTCTCCTTCGGGCCGCCCTGCAAACGGGGCCTGATACCCGCCACAGGCTGCAGGATGCGATTTTCCACCCAGATCTCTTGCTTGCGAATGACCGGCCCGGCCGGGCTGCTGGGCCCGGTGCTCGGGTTGTTGCTGGCCGCGGCCTCTCCGGCGGCGGCGGAGCCGGTGCGCCTTATGGCCTTCGGCGACAGCCTCACGCACGGCTACGGCCTGCCGGCCGGCGAGACCTTTCCGGACCAGTTGGAGGCGGCTCTGAAGGCCGACGGTCTCGACGTCACCGTGCTCAATGCCGGCAACTCCGGCGACACCACCGCCGGCGGCCTGGCGCGCATCGACTGGGCGCTGGCAGACGACCCCGACGCGGTGATCGTGGAACTCGGTGCCAACGATGGCCTGCGGGGCCTCGATCCGCAGGCGACCTACGAGAATCTCGACGCCATCCTGGCAAAGTTGACCGGCGAAGGCCTTCCGGTCCTGCTCGCCGGCATGCTGGCACCGCCCAATCTGGGCCGCGAGTACGGGGAGGACTTCAACGCGGTCTACCCCCGCCTCGCCAAGCAGCATGACGTGCCGCTCTATCCCTTCTTTCTGGACGGTGTCGCGGCGGACCCCGCGCTGAACCAGGCCGACGGCATTCACCCCAATGCCGCGGGCGTGGCGGAGATCGTCGCGCGCATCAAGCCCCACGTCGTCCGCCTGCTGGAGGCCAAGAACCTGGCACAACGGCCGGATGCGGGCGACGCTGCGGGCAACTAGGGGAACGCCAGCGCCATGACTCTCCTCTCCAGCCTGCACAGCGGCGCCCAGCGCGCCGGGCGCTACAAGGCGGCGCACGCCGCGCTGGAGGAGAGCGACGGCGCGGCCGGCGGCCAGTCTTGGGCCGCCGTTGCCAAGGCCTGCCTGGACGCGCTGGGCGAGCTGCCGGAAGGGGCCAACCTGGGCTTCGTCTACGCCACCGACGTGCTGGCCGACGACCTTGGCAGCATCGTCACCTTCCTGCGAGAGCGCACCGGCATTCCGCGCTGGGCGGGAACCGTCGGCCTCGGTGTGGTCGCCAACGGCATCGAATACTATGACCGTCCCGCCCTCTCGCTGCTGGTCGCCGCGCTGCCGGAGGACGCCTGCCGGACCTTCGGGCCGCTCACCGCCGCGCCGGCGGCAGGCGGTTTCCAGTCCTTTGCCGCCGCGCACGGCGCTTGGATCGCTCGCCACCGCCCGATCCTCGGGGTGGTGCACGGCGATCCGCGCAACCCGGCGATCATCGAGATTGTCGAGGGTCTCGCCGCGACGACTTCGGCTTTCCTGGTCGGCGGCCTCACCGCCTCGGAGCACGATCTGCCCCAGGTCGCCGGCGACGTCGGCCGCTGCGACGTGGGCGACGGCGGGCTGTCAGGCGTGCTGTTCAGCTCCGAGCAGATGGTGGTCACCGGCCTCTCCCAGGGCTGCTCGCCGATCGGCGATGAGCACCGGGTGACCGAGATCGGCGGCCCGGGCGTGGTCGCCATGATCGACGGGCGACCGGCGCTGGACGTGCTCCGCGAGGAGGTCGGCGAACTGCTGGCGCGCGATCTCCGGCGCATCGCCGGCTACATCTTCGCGGCGCTGCCGATTCCCGGCAGCGACACCGGCGACTACCTGGTGCGCAACCTCATCGGCATCGACCCCGGGCGCGGCTGGCTGCAGGTCGGCGCCGAGCTGCGCGCCGGCGACCGGCTGAAATTCTGCCGCCGCGATCATCAGACCGCGCAGGCCGACCTGAAGCGCATGCTGGAAGACCTGCGCGAGCGGGCCGGCGGCACGCCGCGTGGCGCGCTCTATTTCTCCTGCGTGGCGCGCGGTCGGCATCTCTTCGGCCCGAATTCCGAGGAACTGCAGTTGATCCGTGAGACTTTCGGGGATATGCCGCTCACCGGCTTCTTCGCCAACGGCGAGATCTGCAACAACCGGCTCTACGGCTACACCGGCGTGCTCACGCTGCTGCTGTAGGGCGCTCTGTCTTTATCACGGCCGCCGCCGGTCGGGCGCGCGGCCGTGCCGTTTTGTTTGGAAGGGACGATCGATGGAATACCGCCGGCTTGGCCGCACGGACGTGAAGGTCAGCGCGATCTGTTTGGGCAGCATGACATGGGGCGAGCAGAACAGCGAGCAGGAGGGCTTCCAACAGTTGGACTATGCCCTCGACCAGGGCGTCAACTTCATCGACACCGCAGAGATGTACCCCATCGCCACCCGGGCCGAGACCTACGGCCGCACCGAAGAGATCATCGGCAACTGGATGGCCGCGCGCGGCACACGCGACAAGGTGATCATCGCAACCAAGATCGTCGGCCCCAACGCCGGGCGCTTCCCCTACATTCGCGGCGGCGAGACCCGCTTCGACCGCAAGCACATCGCGGCGGCGGTGGAGGCCAGCCTGAAGCGGCTGAAGACCGACACCATCGATCTCTACCAGCTGCACTGGCCCGACCGCGCCACGAACGATTTCGGCAAGCTGGCCTACCAGCACGAGGACGGCGCGCAAGAGACGCCGATCGAGGAAACCCTGGAGGCACTCGATGTCGTGGTGAAGGCCGGCAAGGTGCGTCATGTCGGCCTCTCCAACGAGAATCCCTGGGGCGTCATGCGTTTCGTCACCGGCGCCGAGCAGGGTAAGGGTCCTCGGGTGGCCTCAGTTCAAAACCCCTACAGCCTCCTGAACCGCAGCTTCGAGACCCGCATGGCCGAGGTCGCGATCCGCGAGGACGTCGGTCTGCTGGCCTACGCGCCGCTCGCCGCCGGCACGCTGACCGGCAAGTACCTGAACGATCAGTGGCCGGCGGGCGCGCGGCGCACCCTGTGGCCGGACAACCGTCGCTACCAGGGACCGCAGGCCGACAAGGCAACGGCGGCCTACGTGCAGATCGCCCGGGACCACGGCCTCGATCCGGCGGCGCTTGCGCTGGCTTTCGTGCTGCGCCAGCGCTTCCTCACGGCGGCGATTATCGGCGCCACCACCCTGGACCAGCTGAAGACCGACATCGGCGCCGCCGAGGTCAGCCTAAGCGACGATCTGCTGGCCGCGCTGGAGGATATTCACAAGCGCTACACCTATCCCTGCCCCTGATCGCGGCCCCTGATCCCTGCCTTGGGGCGGGATCGCGGTTTATTGTCGTTCAAAGGGATCGTCGGTCCCCGCGGATCACAGGCTCAGCATCGCCATGCGTCTCTTCATCGCCCTCTCCCTGCCCGAAACCCTGCGTGAAAGGCTCTGCGGCCTCTGCTCCGGCCTGCCGGGCGCCCGCTGGGTGGCGCCGGAGAACCTGCACTTGACGCTGCGGTTCATTGGCGAGGTCGACGGCCACGACGCGGAAGACATCGACGCCGCGCTCTCCGGCATCCGCTTTCCGCGCTTCCCGCTCACGCTCTCCGGCGTCGGCGAGTTCGGCGACGGCAAGCGCCTGCGCTCCGTCTGGGTCGGGGTCGAGACCAACGAGATGCTGGAGCGCCTGCAAGCAAAGGTCGAACAAGCCGTGCAGCGCGCCGGCCAGCCGCCGGAAAAGCGCAAGTTCAAGCCGCACGTGACCCTGGCCCGCTTCAAGTCGCACCCAGGTGACCGCTTGCAGAGCTACTTCACCGAGCATGCGCTGTTCCGCTGCCCGCCGTTCGAGGTGGCGGACTTCACGCTCTACTCCAGCTTCCTGGCGCACGAGGGCGCGATCTATCAGCCGGAGGCTGTCTACCCGCTGGAGTAGAGGCTCAGGAAGTCGGACCCAGCGGGCCTGGCACCGGCTGCACCGGCTTCGGCTTGCGGGTCTCTCGGTGCAGGATATAGAGGCCGCTGGCGATGAGGATGGCGGCGCCGAGCCACACGTTGGGCGCCGGAATGTCGCGCCACACCAGCCAGCCGATGATGACGCCCCACACCAGCACCGAGTAGTCGAAGGGCGCGATCACCGCCGCCGGCGCGTGGCGGTAGCCCTGGGTGATCAGGGCCATGCCGCCGGTTCCGATGAGGCCCATGAAGACGAAGAGGCCCGCGTCTGGCAGCGCCGGGGTCTGCCATTGCATCGGCATCATCACCGCGGTCACCAGCACGGCGCCCAGGCTGGGCCAGAACATGATGGCCGCCGTCGGCATCTCGCGCGTCATCTTGCGCCCGATCAGCATGGCGAGGGCATAGGAGAGCGCGGCGCCCAGCGGCAGCAGCGCCTCGATGCGGAAGCTCTCGGTGCCCGGCTGCACCACCACCAGCACCCCGATGAAGCCGGCGATGACGGCGGCCCAGCGACGGATGCCGACATGCTCGCCCAGCACCGGCACCGAGAGGGCCGTGATGAACAGTGGGGCGGCGAAGGCGATGGCGAAGGCATCGGCCAGCGGCAGGTAGCGCAGGCCGGTGAAGAACAGGAAGGCGGCGCCCAGGTTCACCGCGGTGCGCAGCACCATGAGGTCGGGCCGCCGCAGTTTCAGGCTGGCGAGGCCGGCGCCACTGAACACCACGAAGGCAAGGATGGCCAGCGCGCCGATGCCGTTGCGCGCCAGGATGATCTGGCTGACCGCGTAGCCGCCGCCCAGGAACTTGGCGCAGGCATCCATCAGCGCCATGCCGAAGAGGCCGACGAGGGCGCAGCCGATACCGAAGGCGATGCGCTCCTCGGGCACGCTTGCTGTGGTGGTTCCGCTCATCCCTCTGTCTAGCGGTAGCGGTCGAGAATGTCCTGCACCATTTGCGCATAGGCGCCCCCGACGATCCTGGTATGCACCAGCAGGGGGAAGAGGTTGTAGATGTCGCGCCGGCCCTCGGCGTAGCCGGGCCGCAAGGGCCGCAGCGCCCGGTAGCGCCGGTGGAAAGCGGGACCGAAGGTCGACAGCAGCTCGATGTAGGCGATCTCCACCTCCGGGTCGGCGAAGTAGACCGCCGGATCGACGAAGGCAGCGATCCGCCCTTCACCGTACAGCACGTTGCCGGACCACACGTCGCCGTGCACCAGGCCGGGGGCGGACGGCGAGTCGATGAAGTCCTCCAGCCTGGCACAGAGGCGCTCGAGGTCGCGGTGGGTGGCGGCCGGCAGGTGCCCGGATTCCCGCGCGATGCGCCCCATCACCAGCAGGCGCTGGTCGCGGTAGAAGGCGCACCAGTCGGTGGTCCAGGGGTTGGGCTGCGGCAGCGCACCGATCACCGTGTCGCGTTCGAAGCCGAAGGCCTCGGCACGGACGGCATGCAGGGCGGCGAGGCGCTCGGCAGCGTCCTCCTCGGCTTTGAAGCTGCGCGCAGCCGAGCTCTCGACGAAATCCATCAGCAGCAGGGTGTCGCTGACGTGGCGTGTCGCCGGCACCGGCAGCTCCGTGTGCTCGGCGAGGTAGTCGAGCATGAAGCCCTCGATGGCGAGGCCGCCTTGCCGTGCCACCTTGGCCACCAGCGGCGGTCGTTCGGCGAAGTCGAGGCGGTAGACTTCGGCGATGCAGCCGCCGACCAGCGGTGTCATCTGCAGCGGTGCGGCGCCGAAGATCTCGGCCACGGCGCCGGTCAGGCTCATGCCGGCGTACTGAGGCGGTCGCGCAGGTGGGCGACCCAGGTGGGCATTGCCGTCTCCAGCAGGTCGAACATCGCCTGATAGTCGCTGTCGTCGCCATAGTAGGGATCGGGGACCTCGGCACCGGCCTCCGGCGACAGGGCGAGGAACAGGCGCACTTCAGCTTTGCTGCCGGCCGGCTGCAGAGCGGAGAGGCGGCTGAAATGGCCGTGATCCATCACCAGGATCAGATCGAAGTCATGAAAGTCGGCGGGCGCAATCTGGCGCGCCCGCAGCGCGGTCAGGTCGTAGCCGCGCCCGGCGCCGACGCGCGTGGCCGGCTCGGACGGCGGCTCGCCGATGTGGTAGTCGGCGGTGCCGGCGGAATCCACCTCGACCAGGGCGCCGAGGCCCGCGGCGGCCAGCCGGTCGCGCAGCATGACCTCCGCGCTCGGCGAGCGGCAGATGTTCCCGGTGCAGACGGTCAGAACCCTGAAAGGCACGCAGATCTCCCATGACGAAGTTGGCGGTGTTTCCCGAGCCGCCGATTCGTCTATCATCGCCCCAAGAAACACGCAACGGCTTGCCAAAGCGCAGCATCTCAGGGATCAGGTCAGTCGCAGGGTCTATGCAGGGCCGCCGCATCGTCATTCTCACCGGGGCGGGAATCTCCAAGGAATCCGGCCTCGACACCTTCCGCGACCCGGACGGGTTGTGGGCGCGCGTGCGCATCGAGGACGTGGCGACGCCGGAGGCCTTTGCGCGCGATCCGGGGCGGGTGCACGCCTTCTACAACCACCGCCGCCAGACCCTGCTGGAACCGCAGGTGGCGCCCAATGCGGCGCACAAGGCGCTGGCCCGGCTGGAGGCCGACTGGCCGGGCGAGGTCCTGCTGGTGACCCAGAACATCGACGACCTGCACGAGCGTGCCGGCTCGAAGAACCTCATCCACATACACGGCGAGCTCCTGAAGGCGCGCTGTCTGGTGTGCGGCGGCGTCAGCCCCTGGGGCGAGGCGATGACCCGCGACAGCCTCTGCCCGCTCTGCGGCGCGGAAGGCACGCTGCGCGTCCACGTCGTCTGGTTCGGCGAGATGCCGCTGGAGATGGATCGCATCTACGAGGCGCTCGGCGCCTGCGACCTCTTCGTCTCCATCGGCACGTCGGGCAACGTCTATCCGGCGGCCGGCTTCGTTGCCGAGGTGCGCGCCGGCGGCCAGGCCCACACCGTCGAGCTGAACCTGGAGCCCTCCGACGGCTTCACCGCTTTCGCGGAATGCCACCACGGCCCGGCGACCGTCGAGGTGCCGGCCTTCGTCGAGCGTATCCTCGCAGATGGCTGGTAAGGCGCTTCCAAAAGCCGAGCGCGATCTCGAGAAGCTCCTGGCCGAGGCGCGCGCCTGCCGGGTCTGCGAACAGCACCTGCCGCTGGGCCCGCGCCCGGTGCTGCGGGCAGCGCCGGCGGCGCGTCTCATGATCGTCGGCCAGGCGCCCGGCACCCGCGTGCACGAGACGGGCATCCCGTGGAACGACCGCTCCGGCGACCGTCTGCGCGACTGGCTCTCCATTTCGAAGGATATGTTCTACGACGCGGCCAAGATCGCCATCGTGCCGATGGGCTTTTGCTACCCCGGCGTCGATGCCAAGGGCGGCGACAGGCCACCGCGCCCGGAATGCGCGCCGCTGTGGCACCCGCCGCTGCGCGAAGCGCTGAAGAACGTCGAACTCACCCTGCTGGTCGGGATGTACGCGCAGGCGCGCTACCTCGGCAAGCGGCGGCAGAAGACTCTGACCGAGACCGTGCGCCACTGGCGCGACTACTGGCCGGAGTTCCTGCCGCTGCCGCACCCGAGTTGGCGCAACACGGCGTGGCTGAAGAAGAACCCTTGGTTCGAGGAAGACCTGCTGCCGGATCTGAGACAGCGGGTGAAGAAGCTGATCGCCTAAAGCGGATCACGATCCGCTTTGTAACGAAAAGACAGATCAGATTCACACAGTCGGTGGATCGCCACAGGCGATTCCATCCGGCCGTGATCTGATCTAGTCCTTGCGCGTGACCAGGTAGGCGCAGCGGCGGGCGCCGGCCAGGATGTGGTCGATGCGCTTCACATCGAAGGCGCGGCCCAGCGCTTTCTGAAAGACCTCCAGCTCCAGATTACAGAGGTTGGTGCAGGCCGCGGCGGCCGAGCAGACGGGACAGTGATTCTCGATCAGCAGATAGCCGCCGCTGGCCTTCTGCACCTCGGCCATGTAGCCCTCCTCGGTGCGGATCTCGGCCAGCGTCTGCAGCTTCTTCGAGAGGCTCGGCTGCTTGTCGAGGCGCGCGCGGTAGCCGGCGACCTGATCCTTCGCGCGCACCTTCAGCAGCTTGTCGAGGCCTTCGGACCCGAAGGCCTGCTTCATGGAGTTGATGAGGCCGACGGTGAACTCGGCATGGCCGTCGGGGAAAAAGCGGTCGGCCGCCGCGGTCAGCGCCCACAGCTTGGCCGGCCGGCCGATCGGGCGCGCTTCGGCCTCGTGGGTCACCAGGCCTTCACCCTCCAGCTCGTAGAGATGCTGGCGCACCGCCATGGCGGAGATGCCGAGGCGGCGAGCGAGGCTCGCCGCGTCCTGCGGGCCGTCCTGCTTCAGGCGGTCGATGATGGCGCGGCGGCTGCGCTTTTCCGCCGGAACGGCGTTACGGGTGCTCATGGATACTTACTAAAGATTTTTCTTGAGAAAGACAAGTCTCCGGCTTAGGCTATTTCGAAAGATAACCCTTTCGAAAGTAGGAAGCGGGAGACTGACCATGGCCCTTGCACAGAAAGAGGCCCGGGAAAGCGATGGCAGAACCGCCGCAACGCTGGTCCGCGTCGCGCCGCTGGAGGAACTGCGGGCCAAGGGCCGCCACCTCTTCAAGGCCGGCGGCAAGCAGATCGCAGTCTTCGCCGGCGACGGCGGCGTCTTCGCCTGCAACAACCGCTGCCCGCACGAAGGCTATCCGCTTATGGAGGGCAGCCTGACGGCAGGCGGGGCGGGGGACTGCGTGCTGACGTGCAACTGGCACAACTGGAAGTTCGACCTGGCCAGCGGCGAGACCCTGGTGGGCGGCGACAAGCTGCGCCGCTATCCTGTGGAGATTGTCGATGGTGAGGTCTTCATCGACATCGCCGACCCGCCGGCCGAGGAAGTCGCCGCGGCCGCGCTCGATGCGCTGCGCCAGTCGTTCCGCCGCCACGAGTACGACCGCATGGCGCGGGAGATCTCCCGCCTGCAGAAGGCCGGCGCCGATCCGCTGGACGCCTTGCGCGCGGCCTTTGCCTGGACCGCCGACCGTTTCGAATTCGGCTGCACCCACGCCCAGGCCGGCGCCGCCGACTGGCTGGCGATCCGCGATGCCTTCGCCACGACCGAGCAGCAGCGCCTGGTGCCGCTGGTCGAAATCGTCGGTCACCTCGCCTGGGATACCTTGCGCGAGCGGCCCTATCCCTATCCAGAAGGGACGCGCCCCTACGACGCCGCCGCGCTCACCGCCGCGATCGAGGCGGAGGACGAGGCGGCGGCGGTGGCGCTCGTCCGCGGCGCGCTGGCCGCGGGCATGACCTTCGCCGATCTGGAGGAGCCGCTCGCCGAAGCGGCACTGGCGCACTACAACGACTTCGGCCATTCGCTCATCTACGTCCAGAAGACCGGCGAACTCATTGCGCGTCTTGGGCCGCAGAGCGCCGAACCGCTGCTGCTTTCCCTGGTGCGTTCGCTGGTCTACGCGACCCGCGAGGACTTGATTCCGGAGTTCCGCGCCTACGGCCCGGCGCTGGCCGCCTGGGACGGCAAGGGAACGGCGCCGGTTGTCGCCGACGACCTGCTCGGGCTCTCGGTGCCCAAGGTGCTGGCGCGGGCGAATACTTCGTCCGGCGACGTCCGCGCGCTCTACGATGCGCTGGTCGGCGCGGCGAGCTGGCAGTTCCTGCACTTCGACATCGCCATGATGCAGGCCACCGACAAGCCCGTGTCGCACAACGTGAACTGGCTCGACTTCACCCACGCCCTCACCTTCGGCCATGCCGTGCGCGACCTCTGTACGAAGTATCCGCGCCTCTGGCCGCAGGGCCTGCTGCAGATCGCCTGCTTCGTGGGGCGCAACGCCGGCTTCGTCGACAAGGCAGTCGATGCGGCGTCCTGGCGCGTCGCTGACGGGAAACGCTTTCTCGACGGCGCGCTGGCCGGCCTGCTCGATCACGATCAGTTCGAATACATCGTCGCGATCCACCACGTGAAGCTGCTCTCGGCGGCGAAGGCCGAGATCGCGGCGGCGCCCGACGCCGACTGGGTGCCGATACTGTTGGCCGCGCTCAACCGCTTTCTCAACGAACCGCTGCGGCGCAAGCATCCGCTGCGGGTCGCCCACCAGGCGATGGGCTTCGTCAGCGCCGAAGGATGAGGAGAGATTCCATGTGCATGAAGTCTGCAAGCAAGCGCGTCATCCGCCAGGTCTGTGCGGCGATCTGCCTGCGCATCCTGCGCAGCCGGCACCTATTCCCGCGCCAGGGCGGCTGTCCCGCCTGACGGCACAGCAGACGCGCCGGCGAAAGGGTTGCCCGTTCAGGGAGATGGGATGCTGCCGCAATGAAAACGGCCCGCCGGTCAGGCGGGCCGTTCCATCTCTGCCGTGCGGCGCTGTCGGCTAGACGGCGCGCTCGATGCGGTCCATGTCGTCGTCGGAGAAGCCGAAGTGATGGCCGATCTCGTGCACCAGCACGTGCTTCACCACCTCCGCCAGATCCTCGCCGCTGTCGCACCAGTAGTCGAGGATGGGGCGGCGGTAGAGGTAGATCATGTCGAGGTCTTCCGCCGAATCGTAGGTCGACTTTCGCAGCAGGTCGACGCCCCGGTAAAGGCCCAGCAGGTCGAAGGGCGACTCGCAGTCCATCTCTTCCAGGGTGTCGTCGTCCGGAAAGTCGAGCACCCGAATGACCACGTTGCCCAGGGCCTGGCGCAGCTCCTCCGGGATCTCGGCATAAGCCTCCCGGGCCAGCGCTTCCAGGTGCTGGGTCTCAGGCGGAGTCGTAAATCGCCCGACATCGTGCATCTGTGCCATAACCGTTCCTAATCGCCTTCGTTGGGCCCACCCTAGCCTGCCTTGACCGGCAGGCCAAGCACAGTAACCTCCGGTTAACCTTACTTGAGCGAATTCGATTTCAGAGGAGGAATCATGGCGGAAAGGTTAAGCGCCGAGGCCCGTCAGAGCCTTGCCGGGACCCTGCCCGGCTGGGCCCCGGTCGAAGGCCGGGATGCCTTAAAAAAGACATTCAAGTTCAAGACTTTCAGTGAAGCCTGGGGGTTCATGTCGCGGGTTGCTTTGGCGGCGGAAAAACTCAACCACCATCCGGAGTGGTTCAACGTCTACAACCGCGTCGAGATCACCTTAACGACCCACGACTGCGACGGCCTCTCCGACCTCGACGTGAAGCTGGCCAAGCGGATCGACGGCTATGCGCAATAAGGCCTGCGTCAGACCGGCCGATCGCCCAGCGCGGTCGTGCGGTGCATGATGCGCACCTGATTTTCGTCGTAGTCGCGTATCGCGTAGTGCATGGCCGCGCGGTTGTCCCACATCACGACGTCGCCCCGGCGCCAGCGGTGGCGGTAGACGTTCTCCGGCCGGGTCGCCTGCGCCGCGAGGAAGTCGAGCAGCGGGCGGCTTTCATCCACCGTCATGCCTTCAAAGCGCTCGGTGAACCAGGGGTTGACGTAGAGCGCGAGCTTGCCGCTGCCGGGGTGGGTGCGCACCACGGGATGGGAGACCGGGTCGGGCACCTGGGCGATCGGGCTGGCGTTGTTGTCGCCGGCATTGTTGCGCGCGGCGAGGCCCGCTGCCGAGTGCAGCGCCCGCAAGGGGCGCAGGACCGCCCGCAGCGCCGGTGACAGTGCCTCGTAGGCGGCGGCCATGTTGCAGAACATGGTGTCGCCGTAGCCTTCCGGCACCTCGATGCCGTAGAGCACCGAGCCCAGCGGCGGCGTTTCCCAGAACGAAATGTCGCTGTGCCAGATGTCGTTGCGCGCGCCGCGGGTGCCCGGCTTGTTCACCAGCACCAGCACCTCGGGCTGCTCCGGCAGGCCGGGGCGCGAACGCAGCGGATGCTCCTCCACCGGGCCGAAGCGCGCGGTGAAGGCGACCTGCTGCGCCGGCGTCCAGTGCTGGCCGGGAAACACCAGCACGATGTGCTCGTGGAAGGCCGCCTCGATCTCGGCGAAGAGGGCGTCGCTCAGCGGCTGCGACAGATCGATCCCCGCGATCTCGGCGCCAAGCGCGCCGCACAGCGGCCTCGGCGCGATCAGCTTGTAGTCAGGCGCAGGGCCTCGCGGTGCGGCTTCGCCCGGCATGGTTTCCTCCCGGATTTTTCTTCGTTGCCGGAAGTCTAACGCCGGGAAGCGGGCGAGGTGAAGCCCCCTACGCCGGATGTCACTGCATCCGCATCGCACCGTCCAGGCGGATGGTGTCGGCGTTCAGCATGACGTTGTCGCAGATGTGCATCACCAGCCTGGCGAATTCCGACGGGTGGCCGAAGCGGTGCGGGAAGGGCACCTGGCCGGCCAGATTATCCTGCACCTCCTGCGGCATGTTCAGCAGCAGGGGGGTGCCGATCAGGCCGGGGGCGATGGTCAGCACGCGCACGCCCGTCTTGGCGAACTCGCGCGCCGCCGGCAGCATCATGCCCATGATGCCGGCCTTGGAGGCGGCATAGGCGACCTGGCCCAGCTGGCCCTCGACGGCGGCGATGGAGGCGGTGGAGATGATGACGCCACGCTCGCCGTCATCGTTGAGGGGCTCGTTGCCCAGCATGTCGGCGGCCGCAAGGCGCAGCATGTTGAAGCTGCCGATCAGGTTCACGCGGATGACCTGCTCGAAGGCCTCCAGCGGCATCGGGCCGTCGCGGCCGACGATGCGCTTGGCCGGGGCGATGCCGGCGCAGTTCACCAGCACGCGGCAGGGGCCGTGGGCGGCGCGTGCCTCGGCTACGGCCTGCTCCGCCGCGGCGGCGCTGCCGACGTCGCAAGTCAGGCCCAGGCCGCCGATTTCCTTGGCCACGCCCTCGGCGGCCTCGACGTTCACGTCCAGTACCGTCACCTTGGCGCCGGCCGCCGCCAGGTGGCGCGCGGTCTCGGCGCCCAGGCCCGACCCGCCGCCCGTCACGATCGCTGCAAGCCCCTTCACATCCATGTTCTTCTTTCCTGTTTTCTGGGTTGGCTGTCGGCCGGCTCTATAGCAGAGCGGCGGCACGAAGACGAGCCTCGGGGGGCGTTCGGATCGGGCGTTTAGATCGGGCGGTCAGATCCGGCTGGAAATCTGGATGGGATTGCCGTCCGGGTCCTTGGCGTCGCACATCTGAAAGTCCTCGGCCTGCTTCACTTGGCCGAATTTCGCGCCCCGCGCATTCACGGCGTCACGCGCCGCCGGCACATCGGCGGCATGGAACACCAGCTTCGGCGGCCGCCGCCCGAGCTGGGCGGAGCCGTTGTGCAGAGCGATCTGCACCGCCCCCGCATCGAACAGCTTCCAGCTTGGCGTGTCGCTCAAGGCCGGCAGGCCCAGAACTTCGCCGTAAAAGCGCGCCAGCGCGTCCATATTGCTGGTGAAGATCGTCACCCGCCGCAGCTCGAGCTTCATCGCCGGTCCTCGCCGCTGATTGTTCGCCGCCCAGGAGACTGGCCCGCCGAACTAAAAAAATGAAGGGCCGTGAGGGGGCTATCGCGACCGGACGATGCCCAGTCCGGCCCAGGCGAGCGCCAGCCAGCCGGCCATCAGCAGGAAGCCGCCGGTCGGCGCCGTCGGGTTGGTCAGATCGGCGGCGCCGATGCCTTTCAGGTACAAGGAGCCGCAGAAGAGGGCCATGCCGGCCAGGAACAAGGCCCCGGCGATGCCGGCGCGCCGCGCCATCGGCGGCACCAGGCTGCCGATGAGGGCGGCGAGCCCCAGGGCCGGCAGGTGGACGAGGTGATAGCGCACGGCCACCTCGAAGACGTCCTGGTGATAGGCATCGGCAAAGGCATTGCCGTGGCTGGCGTAGGCGCCCAGGGCCACGCCGGCGAGGCCCAGAAGGCCAAGGAGTATCCAGAGGATGCGAACCATAGACTCTACGCCTGCTTCGCTTTGAACTGGGCGAAGAGCTTCGGCGGCGCTCCGTCGAAGTACTTGAAGAGGGCCGGGCAGAGCCAGCCTTCCATGTCCAGGGCCGGGCTGTAGTACCAGTTGCCTTCGTACTCCTCGCGGCGCCACTCGAATTCGCCCTGGTAGCCTGGGAAGGGCTTGTCGGAGAAAACCAGGGTAAAGCCCTCCGCGGCATTCGGAATCGACGCCACCATGCGGTCGATTACCGTATCAGCGCCGGAAACGAAGGGCTCCTTCACCAGACCCACGGCTGCGTCGTCGAAGACCCACATGCCTTCGTAGCGGTAGGGGTGGATGACGCGCAGCGCGTTCATGGTTCACTCGCGGGCTGAAGAAAGCGGTTGGTGACCCCGGCAGGATTCGAACCTGCGACCTACAGATTAGGAATCTGTCGCTCTATCCGACTGAGCTACGGGGCCCTCGTGCCGCTAACGGGCCAGGACTTGTGTCATTTTCCCGATCTCCGGGGAATGGCGCCCTAGAGATAAGCCAAAGGCGCCGATTAGGCAATCCGGGGTGGGGCGGCCCGGGCATCAGCGGGGAACCGGACAAATTCCGGGAGCGTTCCTTCCACGGGCGGCAAGGAATCATGGCCTTCTGCCGTGGCTTGCGGCCTGGAGGAAAAAATCATGTCTTTGCGGGTGATGCAGTTCGTCGCGATCGTGCTGACGGCACTCGCCCTGGTTCCGGCCGGCGCCCACCTCTTGGAGCTGCCGGGCAAGCTCGCCCTGTCGCGCGAAGAGTATCTCATCGTCCAGGACATCTACCGCGGCTGGGCCTTGTTGGGCTTCGTGATCGTCGGTGCCGTGACGGCCAATCTGGTGCTGGCGGTGATGCTGCACGGTGGAGGCCGGCATTTCGCGCTGGCCTGTCTGGCCTTCCTGCTGGTGACCGCGGCTCTTGCAGCGTTTTTCCTCGGCGCCTTCCCCGTCAACCAGCAGACGCAAAACTGGACCTTCATGCCGAATGACTGGCGCGCCCTGCGTCTGCAGTGGGAATACGGCCACGCCATCGGCGCGGCGCTTACTCTCCTCGCGCTCTGCTCGTTGGTGCTGGAAGCGGTGCTGCCGCGCGCCCGCCCAGGCCGGTCCGGTACCCAAGGGATCGCCGGGGACTGACCCCTGCCCTACTCGACGGCCTTGTAGCGCTCGGTCGCCGCCACCAGGGCGCGCCGGATGCCGGGCTCCATGGCGGAGTGGCCGGCGTCGGGCACCACCAGATAGTCGGCTTCCGGCCAGGCCCGGTGCAGCGCGTCGGCGGTCTCGATCGGGCAGACGATGTCGAAGCGCCCCTGCACGATGGTCGCCGGGATGTTGCGGATGCGGGCGACACCGGCCAGCAGCTCGCCGGCCGGCATGAAGATCTCGTGCTTGAAGTAGTGCGCCTCGATCCGCGACAGGCCGAGGGCGTGACGCTCCTCACCGAAGGCGGCGACGGTCTGCGGCGAGGGCAGGAGGGTCGAACTGCTGCCCTCGTAGACGCTCCAGGCGCGCGCGGCGGGCAGGTGCACCTTGGGGTCGGGATCGTTCAGGCGCTTCTCGAAGGCGGTCATGAGATCGCGGCGCTCGTTCTCGGGGATGATCGAGACGAAGTTGCGCCAGTTCTCCGGGTATATCTTCTTCATGCCGTAGAGGAACCAGTCGATCTCCGCCTCGCTGCCCAGGAAGATGCCGCGCAGCACCAGGGCGCTGACCCGCTCAGGGTGCGCCTGGGCATAGGCGAGGCCCAGCGTTGAGCCCCAGGAGCCGCCGAACACGTGCCAGCGCATGATGCCCAGGTGGCTGCGCAGGCGCTCCATGTCGGCGATCAGGTGCTGGGTGGTGTTGTCGGCGGTCTCGCCCAGCGGGGCTGAGCGGCCGGCGCCGCGCTGGTCGAAGATGACGATGCGATAGTGGCGCGGGTCGAAAAAGCGCCGATGGTCCGGCCCGGCGCCCGCCCCCGGACCGCCGTGCAGGAAAACCACCGGGCGGCCCTCCGGATTGCCGGATACTTCCCAGTACATCGAATGGCGCCCGTCCAGATCGAGGCGTCCCTGGCTGTAGGGCTCGATTGGCGGAAACAGGTCCTGTGCAAGCATCGAACGGGCTGGATCCATGGGTTTCTCCGCAGCCCCTGGCGCTCGGGGCCCCTCCGTCATATCGCAGGCGCCGCGCGAGGCCAACTCTTCTTCCGGCTTAGCGACGGCGTTCGGCCCCTGCTAGACTTGCCGGCATGGTTTCGCTCAGCCGTCTTTTCCTCCTCGTCGCCCTGTTGCTGCCCGTTCCGGCCGCCGCCGGGATGCCCGAATCTCTGGCCGGCCAGCTGCAAGCCGAAGCAGGCGGCGCCGTCTTAACCGTCATCGACGGCGACACCCTCGTGCTTGCCGACGGGCGCGAGATCCGTCTGGTGGGCATTCAGGCACCCAAGCTGCCGCTGGGCCGGGCAGGCTTCGAGGCCTGGCCGCTGGCCGAGGAGGCCAAGCGGAAGCTCGAGGACATGACCCTCGGCAAGACGCTCGACCTCGGCACCGGCGGGCGGAGCGGCGACCGCCACGGCCGCGTGCTTGCCCACCTCTTCGATCGTGAAGGCCGCTGGATCCAGGGTGAGATGCTGCGCGCGGGCCTGGCGCGGGTCTACAGCTTCGCCGACAACCGCGCGGCGATCGCCGAGATGCTGGCGCTGGAGCGCGAGGCGCGCGCCGCCGGGCGCGGCATCTGGGGACATTCTTTCTACGCCGTGCGTAGTGCAGAGGAAGCCGGGCGCTTCCTCGGCGGCTTCGAATTGGTGGAGGGGCGCATCATTGCGGTTGGCCGCGGCGGCGGGAAGACCTATCTGAACTTCGCCGAGGACTGGCGGCAGGACTTCACCATTTCGCTCGACCGCCGCGCGGAGCGGCTGTTCGCGGAACAAGGCCTCGACCTCGGCGCCTACGAAGGCAAGCGCGTCCGGGTGCGCGGCTGGCTGAAGGCGCGCAACGGGCCGATGATAGAGGTTACCCATCCGGAACAGATCGAAGAGCTGGAAGACTGATGCCCGAAACCCCGCCTCGAACGCTCCCCCGCCGCATCCTGTCGCCTCTGCTGGCCCTGGCCCTGGCCCTGGCGCTGCCGCTGCTGGCCGCCTGCGCGACCGCGCCGGGCACCGGGCGCACGATCTTCACCGGCGGCCTGACGGAGGAAGGCGAGGCCGATCTCGGCCGGCAGGAGCATCCCAAGGTCCTGGCGGAATTCGGCGGCGCCTACCAGGACCCGGAGCTCAACCGCTATATCTCCAGCATCGGCAATTTCCTGGCGCAGACCTCCGAGCGGCCGGATCTGGACTACACCTTCACCATCCTCGACACGCCCGTCGTGAACGCCTTCGCGCTGCCGGGCGGCTATGTCTACATCACCCGCGGGCTGCTGGCGCTGGCGACCAGCGAAGCCGAGGTTGCCGGCGTGCTGGGCCACGAGATCGGCCATGTGACGGCGCGGCATACCGCCGAGCGCTACGGCCAGACGATGGCCGCCAACATCGCCGGTGTGGGACTGGGTGTTCTTCTGGGCGGCGAAGCGGCGCAGGCGGGCGGCGCGCTCGGTGGCCTGCTGCTGCGCAGCTACTCGCGCGAGCAGGAATTCGAATCGGATATGCTGGGCGGACGCTACCTGGCGCGCGCCGGATACGACACCAAGGCGATGGCCGGCTTCCTGTCGCAGCTGCAGGCGCATGCGCGGCTGGAGGCGGCGCTCGCCGGGCAGCCGGAGAAGGCCGACGCCTTCGACATCATGCAGACCCACCCGCGCACCGCCGACCGCATCGAGCGCGCGCTGGAACAGGCCGGCGCGACGCCGGTGGCTGATCCGCTGGTCGGGCAGGACGTCTACTTCGACAAGCTCGAGGGCATGATCTACGGCGACAAGGCCGACGAGGGATACATCCGCGGGCGCACCTTCGCGCACCCGAAGCTGAAGTTCGCCTTCGAAGTGCCGGAGGGTTTTCGACTCTACAACCAGTCGCAGGCGGTGGTTGCGCGCGACGGCGAGGGCAAGGCGGCGATCCAGTTCGACCGCGCGCCAAAGCCCTACGGCGGCTCGATGACCGACTACCTGACCCGGGTCTGGGGTGCCAACGTGCGGCTGTCCGGCGTCGAGGCGATCACGGTGAACGGCCTGCCGGCGGCGACTGCCAGCGTTTCGGGCAACGGCAAAGACTACCGCCTGCTGGCACTGCGCTACGACAGCAATGTCATCTACCGCTTCATTTTTGTCTCGGCGGGCGATCGCACGGCGGCACTGAACCGGCGGTTCCGCGAGACCACCTACAGCTTCCGTAAGCTCTCCGATTCCGAGGCGGCCGCGCTGAAGCCGCGGCGCATCGGCATTTACGAGGTGAAAGCCGGCGACAGTCCTGCCAAGATCGCCGCGCGCATGCCCTTCGCGGAGGAAAACTTGACGCGTTTTCTGGTGCTGAACGGCTTTACCGAGACGACCACGCTTGTGCCCGGCCAGCGGGTGAAGATCGTCACCGAATGAGGATGGCCGTTCCAAGGTGACAAAGACCGACGTACCGCCTCCCGGTTCTCCCACGGGCAAGCAGGCTGGTGACCAGAACGGGAGAAAGCCGCATGGCTGGCGCCCCACCATCGCCGTGGTGCTGATCTTCGGCTTCGGCCTGCTGGTGCTGGTCGCGGTGTCCTCCGTCATGCTTGTGGCGCTCGGCACGGCCCAGAAAAACACGGTCGCGCTGCTGCGCCAGACCGCCGACTTTTCGGTCGCCAGCCTCATCGACCGCATCGGCTACCACCTCGGTTCGGCGCAGCAGCAGTCGGAATACCTCGCCGCCATGATCGGGCGTGGCGCTATTGACATCCGCAACCGCGAAAACCTCGGCGACGCCATGCTGGGCGCGATGGCGGCGGCACCGCAGGTCACGGGCATCGCCTATTTTTCCGATCAGGGCTGGTCGCTGCGCGTCGCGCGCGAGGACAGCGGTCCGGTGCGCTACTTCGACCCGTTGGAGCCGGACGCCGAGGTTCAGCGAGTCGTGCGGGACATGGCCACGGCAGGCCGCTCCATGTGGGGCGGCATCTTCTGGGTGTCGAACCTGATGCAACCGCATCTCGCCGTGGCCACCCCGGTTCGCATCGACGGCGCGTACGCCGGCATCATCTCTTCGGTGGTGTCGATGCGGGCGCTGTCGATTTTCGTCGACGACTACGCGCTGCAGACGGGCTTGCATCCCTTCATTCTCTACGGCCGCGATGCAGTCCTGGCACATCCTTCGCTGACCGGCGAGGTGGCGGGCCTCGGTCCGGCCAAGCCGCTGCCCAGCCTGGCCGAGGTCGGCGACCCCCTGCTGGCGGAGATCTGGAACGACGACAAGCAGCCGCTGGAACTGCTGGAGGATTTCAGCGGATCGCTGCTCGGCCATCGCCGCAGCGTCGACGGCGATTTCGTCTACTACCTCTATCGTGTGATCGGCGGCTATGGGCCGCGGCAGCTCTACATGGGTGTCTACGCGAGCAACAGCGAAATAGACTCCTCGGAAACCGATCGCGTGGCGCTGGCCGGCTGGATCGGCCTGACAATTCTCGCCCTCTCGCTGCTTCTCGCCGTGGTGCTGGGCCGTTTCATCGCGCGCCCGGTGCGTGACCTTGCGGAGGCGGCACGCGCTGTTAGCAGCTTCGACTTCCGCCGCGTGCCGCGCGCCAAGGGCAGCGTCTTCCGCGAACTGGACAGCGCCGCCGAGGCTTTCAACGCCATGCTGTCGGGGCTGCGCTGGTTCGAAACCTACGTGCCGCGCAGCCTGGTGCTGCGACTGATCGGCCTCGGCGAAGATGGCGTCGAGTCGGAGGAGCGCCAGGTCACCGTCATGTTCACCGACATCGTCGGTTTCACCACCGCCAGCCAGAAGCTCACGCCGCACGACACCGCCGACTTCCTGAACCATCACTTCGGCCTCATCGCCACGGAAATCGACAAGACCGGCGGCACGCTCGACAAGTACATGGGCGACGCGGTGATGGCCTTCTGGGGCGCGCCGGACGATCAACCGGACCACGCAGAGCGCGCCTGCCGCGCCGCGCTGGCCGTCGCTGTTGCGCTGGAGGCGGACAACCGCGCGCGCGCTGCGGCCGGCCAGCCGCCGGTTCGCATGCGCATCGGTCTGCATTCGGGCCCGGCCATCGTCGGCAACATCGGCGCACCGGGACGCGTCAATTACACGCTGATCGGCGACACGGTGAATGTCGCCAACCGGCTGGAGGCTTACGGCAAGGAAGCCGCCGCCGTCGATACCGGAGCGGACAGCGCGGCGATGATCCTGCTGTCGGCGGCAACCCGCGGCCGTCTCGGCCCCGGCTGGCGGGTGGCGGATCTCGGCGAACACCAGATGCGCGGCCGCGCCGGGCGCGTCGGCGTCTTCAGGCTGCTGTCGGAAGGGTAGCCGTCAGCTTTCGACGAAGAGGTCGGTCGGCCGCTTCACGCGCTCCAGCAGCAGGCTTTTCATCTTCTGCAGCGCGCGCTGCTCCAGTTGGCGCACGCGCTCCTTGCTGACGCCCAGCGCCTGGCCCAGTTCCTCCAGCGTCGCCGAGTCGTCGCTGAGGCGGCGGGCGCGGATGATGGTCTGCTCACGCTGGCTCAATTCTAGCAGCGCCTGCTCGATCCACTCGTTGCGCGTTGTGCTGTCGTGGAACGAGATCACCAGGTCTTCCGGGCTCGCGCGATCATCGGTCAACTGATCCTGCCACTCGGTCTCTCCGTCTTCGCCCAGGCGCACGTTCAGCGACTGGTCGGAAACCGACAGGCGGCCCTCCATGTGGGCGACGTCGCCGAGCGGCACAGACAGCGCGTCGGCCACGGTCTGGCGGCCTTCGTCATCGAAGGGGCGGCCGGAAGCGTCCTCAATGCGCGCGCGCAGGCGGCGGAAGTTGAAGAACAGCGTCTTGTGGGAGGCCGTGGTGCCGGTGCGCACGATCGACCAGTTGCGCAGGATGAAATCCTGCATCGCCGAGCGGATCCACCACGACGCGTAGGTCGAGAAGCGCACGTTGCGCTCCGGCTCGAAGCGGCTGGCCGCCTGCAGCAGGCCCAGCGTACCTTCCTGGATGAGATCGCTCATCGGCAGGCCGTAGTTGCGGAACTTGGTGGCGAGAGAAACGACGAGGCGGGTATAGGCGCGAATCAACTCCTGCAGGGAGTCGGCGTCGCCGTCTTCCCGCCACGAGCGGGCGAGACGGTATTCGCGATCGCGCGACAGCAGGGGCTCCGCCATCGACTGCCGGATGAAGCGAGCCTGCGCCCGCTGGGCCTGCGTGTCTTCGAACTGCGGCATGCCGACACCCTCCACCCTGCTTGGCGGGCCCCCCTGGCGAACACTTCAGCTCACCTGGGAAGGCTTTCCTGGCTCATGCGTATCAATCGGCGGATATCCGACTGTCACACTAGGGCATACGCCGGGGGCGCGGCTATGGATCACCGCCGGCGCTCGCGAATAGTTGATCCAGGCGATCTGCCGGGACGGATGATCGTTTCAGTTGTATGCGTACGAGATGGGGGAGTCAGAGCCGCCGGCGGGGCCGTTGCGGCGGTTCAGGCCTCGATCTGCTCGAGCACTTCGCCGTCGACGGCGAAGCAGGCGGCCAGCAGCGGACCGCCGAAGCCGCAGCCGGCATCCAGCGTTGCGGTGAAATCGCCCAGCTCCAGGCCCGGATGCGGCCTTGGCCCCTGGGGGCAGAAGCCGCGCACCACCCGGCGGTAGCCGCCATAGGGTTGGTCGATGCCGGCGAAAGCCGCACTGCCCCACCAGAAGCTGTCCTTCTGGGCCTCCAGCGGCCGGCTGGGGTCCAGTCCCGCATTGACGAACAGCAAGCCACTGCCCGTATTGCTCACCGCCTCGCCGTTGCCGTCCGTGTAGGCGGCGCGGCGCAGGCTGCCTAGCAGTTGCCAATGACCGGGGCGGGCCTGAATGCGCTCGCGCAGGGCGCCGGTCCAGCGGGTCAACTGGCGCGGGCCCGCGGCCGCCTCACGCAGGCCATCGGCCGGGCTGATCCCATAGGATTCCAGGCTGGCGGCGACGCCCTGGTCCAGCATCCACTGCAGCACGGCGCGGGGGTCCGTGGCGAACTGCAGCTGCAGCAGTTTCTGCCACATCTCTTCCTGGCTGCCACGCAAGTGCACGACGTCGCAGGCGAAGGCGTCCGGACGCGCCAGGAACAGGCTGCGGAAGCGCAGCAGGCTGTCCAGGGTATCCGAGGAGCGGGCACCGCGGCCGATTAGGTTGCCCAGGTAGACCAGTTTATCGCCGCCCCTGAGATGCGGGATCATGCTGCGATGAAGGCGGTTCAGCGCGTCGATGTCGCCGTGAATAGACGAAACCGCCCAGACCCGCCGGGCGGCGCGCAGCCTCGTGAACTTCTGCGGATCCCCCATGGTCTCGGGGCCGGTTCCTTCTCTAAACGAATCGCTGCGCTCCAGACTCTCACACTCCACGGGCTTTGTCGGGGGGAAAGTGTGGACCGGGCCAGAAAGAAGCCAGAAAGAAAGGGGAGCCGCCAAGCGGCGGCTCCCCGGTTAGATGATCGGCGGCGCCTCTTGGGACGCTGCCGTAGCTGGCCCGTGGCTTCAGGCGGCCAGCAGCTTTTCCAGTTTCAGCGCCGCCGCGGTCTCGTCGATCTTTTCGACGGCCGCCAGTTCGCGGGCCAGGCGGTCCAGCGCAGCCTGGTACATCTGGCGTTCGCTGTAGGACTGGTCGGGCTGGTCTGCACTGCGGTGCAGGTCACGCACCACCTCGGCGATCGACACCGGATCGCCGGAATTGATCTTCGCCTCGTACTCCTGCGCGCGGCGGCTCCACATCGTGCGCTTGGCGCGGCTGCGTCCCTTCAGGGTGGTCAGGGCCGTGTCCATCATCTTGCGGCTGGACAGCTTGCGCAGGCCGGAGTTGGCGGCCTTGTCGACCGGCACGCGCAAGGTCATCCGGTCTTTCTCGAACTTAATGACGATCAGGTCGAGCGTGATGTCGCCGACTTGCTGCGCCTCGATACCCAGTACCCTGCCGACGCCGTGGGTCGGATAGACAACGTAATCACCTTCACCGTATTCGCTCTTTGCCATGCTACGCTCTCTCCAATCGGCATTTGGTTTGGCCGGGGCAACCCCTATGGGGAGGGCTGCTCCCGGCCGAAGGTTCCTCAACGCCTGTTCCGGACCGTCGCATAACGCGCTACCCAATCACTGTCAGGTTACCGGTCACCAATTATCACCCCCATTTGTGCCGCCATCCCCTAGGGGATGGCCGAGGCGCGGGGGAAATTTTGCTGCCGCTCTCGAGGTGGGGGACGTCCCGCCCGCTGGCAAGGTCCTGGTCCCGAATGCGGTACACGAAACAAACAACAGCGCCATCGGGGAGCCGACGGCGCGCTGCTGCTGGTCAGATTTTCATGTAACTAATTTATCACACTATCTGTGGAAAAACAACTGTCGCAGGTGCGAAAGGCCGTTGTTTTCCTTTGAATAGCGGCAGGATTACCTGCAATCCAGGCAGGCCAAGGGTCCCGGTGGTTAATTCAGACGGTCCCGGCCACAACAAGCTTCAGAATTCTCACAGGACGATATTCTTGGGTCGGGAAGACGTCGCGCCCTTTCAGGTGTCGCCCTTGCCGGGCTTGTCGGAGAAGTACTTGTTGTACTTGTCGGCCTCGTCGCGGTGTTCCTCGGCGTCGGCCGGCGGCTCGCCCTTGCGGGTAATGTTCGGCCACTTGTTGTCGGAGTAGTCGCGGTTCAACTCCAGCCAGGTCTCGGCCTGCGGGTCGGTATCCGGCACGATGGCCTCCGGCGGGCACTCCGGTTCGCACACGCCGCAGTCGATGCACTCGTCGGGATGGATCACCAGCATGTTGTCGCCCTCGTAGAAGCAGTCCACCGGGCAGACTTCAACGCAGTCCATGTACTTGCACTTGATGCACGCTTCGGTGACGACATAGGTCATCGACTTTACTCTCCTCATGCGGCCGCCCGCCGGTTATTCCCTATGGGGCGGTCTTCTCTACCTTCTTGTTCCTGCTCCGGACTTGACCGCCTTCCGCCGCCATTACGGGCGCGGAGGGCCGCAGGGCCGTGTAAAAACGCGTGGGATCAGTCTTCCAGGCCCAGGCGGACGAGCACCCGCTTGCGCGCCAGTCCGCTGTCGCGGTCACTGACGTGCAGCAGGCCGGCCAGCCGGCGCATCAGGCTGGCTTCCAGGTTGTGCAGCACGCGATCCGCGTAGGCCACTTCCCACAGCATTTCCATCATTTCGATCCGCTCTTCCGGCGAGAAGGCGTTCTTGATCTCGCGGGTAAAGCCGAACACCTCGACCGCCTGCTCGACCTTTTCGCTGGCCACCTGCAACAGTTCGCGACTCTCCGCCGCGCTCAGGCCGAAACGTCCCTCGACCAGTTCGATGATCTTGGCCCGCTCCTCGGCGCCGAACTCGGCATCCATCTGAGCGGCCTCGACCAGCAGGGCGACGGTGGCCAACTGGACCTTGTCGCCGGTGCCCGCAAGGGCGTCCTGCGCGTCGGTTTGGCCAGCCAGGAAAGCTTTCAGTCGATCAAGCACGGCACTGGTTATCACCCCCCGCTAAACCGCGCAACCCTGCCCGAATTGCGGTCATTGGTGCTTGCCGGGGCCCTTCCGGCTGGCATAGCTTGCCGGCCATGGAAGCCCGCCGATGACGCCCCGCAAGCCGCTTTTCCCGCCCCAGCCGGAGGGCCGCGGCATGGCCCACGGCACGCCTCCGGGCGGCGGCCGCCTGCACGCCCCGGCGACCCTGCGCAATCGCGCCGCCATCGCCCAGGTCCTGGCCGGCTGGCTGCCGCTCGACGCTCCTGCCGGCGCCACGGTGCTGGAAATCGCCAGCGGCACCGGCGAGCACGCCGTCTATTTCGCCGCCCGCTTTCCCGATCTCGTCTGGCAGCCCAGCGATCCGGATGCGACGAACCGCCGCAGCATCGATGCTTACCGCACTGCCGAAGGTCAAGCCAATCTCAAGGCGCCGCTCGACCTCGACGCCACCGCGTGCGTGTGGCCCCTGGACGGCCCCGTCGATGCGGTGGTCTGCTGCAACATGATCCACATCGCGCCCTGGGCGGCGGCTGAGGGCCTTTTCGCCGGGGCGGCGCGCCACCTGAAGCCGGGCGGCGGCCTCTACCTCTACGGCCCGTTTAAGCGCGGCGGCCGGCACACCGCGCCTTCGAACGAAGCCTTCGATGCCGGCTTGCGCGCGCAGGACCCGGCCTGGGGGGTGCGCGATCTGGAGGCGGTGGCGGCCTTGGCCGAGAAGGAGGGCTTTGCCGCACCGCGCGTCGAGACGATGCCGGCGAACAACCTGTCGCTCTGGTTCGCCCGGCAAGCCTGATACCTGGACGAGGCCGTTCCTTCCATGACCACCCTGCAGCCCACGCCCCATGCGAACGCCTTTCCCCACCCGGCGTCGTACTACGTGGCGACCGCCAGGGGGTTGGAGCCTCAGCCGCCGCTCGACGGCGACGCGCGCTGCGACGTCTGCGTCATCGGCGCCGGCTACACAGGCATCTCGACGGCGCTGCACCTGGCCGAGCGCGGCTACAAGGTGGTCGTTCTCGAGGCGCAGCGCGTCGGCTGGGGCGCCTCCGGGCGCAACGGCGGCCAGCTCTCCGGCGGCCAGCGCATCGACCCGGAGGCGATGGCGAAAATCGTCGGCGCCGAGCGGGCGCGCCAGCTGTGGGATCTCGGCGAGGAAGCCAAGAACACGGTGAAACAGCGCATTGCGCGGCACGGCATCGACTGCGACCTGAAGCCCGGCATCATTCATGCCGGCTTCAAACCGCAGCACGGCAAGGAGATGCAGGAGCACGCGCGGTACCTGCGCGACGACTACGGCTATGCGCACATCCGGCCCTTGAGCCGTGAGGAGTTGCGCGCCATCGTCGCCAGCGACCTCTACCACGGTGGCGCCTACGATGCGGATGCCGCGCACCTGCATCCGCTGAACTACGTGCTGGGGCTTGCCCGTGCCGCGCGCGAGGCCGGTGCGCTCATCCATGAAATGACGCCGGCACAGCAGATCGTCCGCCGCAACGGCAAGCCCGTCGTGCACACCGCGCAGGGCGACGTCACGGCGGACTTCGTGGTGCTCGCCTGCAACGGCCACCTCGGCGGGCTGGAGCCGCGCATCGCATCCAAGATCATGCCAATCAACAATTTCATCATCGCCACGGAGCCGCTGGGTGCCGAGCGTGCGCGCGCCCTCATCGCCAATGACGCGGCGGTGGCCGACTCGAAGTACGTGATCGACTACTACCGCCTCTCCGCCGACGGGCGGATGCTGTTCGGCGGCGGCGAGAGCTACAGCCAGAACTATCCCGCCGACATCGCGGGGCTGGTGCGCAAGTGCATGCTGCGAGTCTTCCCGCAGCTGGCCGACGTGAAGATCGACTACGCCTGGGGCGGCAAGGTGGCGATTACGCTGAACCGCCTGCCGGCCTTCGGGCGGCTGGACGGCGACGTCTACTACGCCATGGGGTTCTCGGGGCAGGGCGTGGCGCTTACCACCTTGGCCGGCAAGGCGGTGGCCGAGGCCATTGCCGGCCAGGCCGAACGCTTCGATCTGCTGGCCAGCATACCGATCCCGCGCTTTCCCGGCGGCACCCTGCTGCGCTGGCCCAGCCTCGTCGCCGGCATGCTCTACTACTCGCTGCTTGATCGGCTGTAAGTCGTGCCGCCTCTAGGAACCTGCCGGGACGTGTCAGGTCACCGCTCGCGCGACGATGTAGGCGCCCAGCGCCAGCAGCGCGGCGAAGAACACCTTGCGGAACAGCGGCTCCGGCAGCTTGCGGCGCAGGCTTTGACCCAGCGTCATGCCGATCAGGGCGGGCGCCAGCGCGGCGGCGGAGAGGAGGCCGTGCTCGGCCTCGAGCAGGCCGTTGCCGCCCAGCGCCGCGCCGAGTGCCAGGGTGGACACCAGGAACAGCATGCCCATCGCCTGGATCAGCTGGTCGCGCGGCAGGGCGATGCCCTGCAGGTAGAGCACGCCCGGCACGACGTAGGAGCCGGTCATGCCGGTCAGCACGCCGTTGGCCGCGCCGATCAGCGGGCCCGCCCAGACCGCCTGCCGTGCGGTGAGGGTCAGGCGCAGCCCGGCGAGGCTCACCAGAGCATAGACGATGAGGATGACGCCCAGCAGGGCGGAGAGCCAGCGGACCTCGATGCGCGTCAGTGCCAGGGCGCCGATGAAGATGGTCGCCGCCGCCGCCAGCAGGAAGGGCCAGATACGCCGCAGCACCTGCCGCGATCCGCCGCCGGCGACCGACTGCCAGACGTTGGAGACGAAGGCGGGCACCAGCATGAGGGCCATGGCCTGTGGCAGGCCGACGGTGACGGTCAGCAGCGCCAGGGCGACGGTGGGCAGCCCGAAGCCGACCACGCCCTTTACGAAGCCGGCGAGCAGAAATGTCGCGGCGATGGCGGCGAGGACGAGGGGATCGAGCATGCGGCCATCCTATCGCCGGGCGATGAGTCTGAATAGCGTGCGGCGCTGTCCTAGTCGCTCTCGCGCAGCTTCTCCATCGCCCGGCGGTCGCGCTTGGTCGGGCGGCCGGTGCCGGGATCGCGTTTCGCCGTCGCCAGTGCGTCGGGCGTGCCCCGTGGCAGGCGGCTTTCTGGGGCCGGCGGGCTGAGGTCCTCGTAGAGCGCCTGCGCTTCGCTCGCGGGCCCACGGCGCGTGCCCAGTGAGATCACCTTGATGACGCGGATATGGTGTCCCTGCGGAAAGGTCAGCACGTCGCCGACCTTCACCTTGTAGTGTGGCTTCACCACGCCGTGGCCGGACAGGCGCAGCTTGCCGGCCTGGCAGATCTGGGTGGCGAGACTGCGGCTCTTGAAGAAGCGCGCGAACCACAGCCATTTGTCGGCGCGCAGGGCGCCTTCATTGTCGGGAAGGGGAGGCGTCTGCGCGCCCTTCATCGGCCCCTCATCGGCTGCCGAAGGAAAGCTGCTTCAGGATGGCGAAGGGCGAGTCGGCCATGCGCTTCTCCTCGCGCTTGCGGGCCTCTTCCTGGCGCGCCTTGCGCGCGGCGATGGCTTCCTTGTCCAGCGGCTTGCGGTCGCCCTTGCCCGGATGCTTGCCGGCGTGTTTGCCGCCCCCTTTGCGATGCGGTCCGCCCTGCAAACCTTCCTTCTGCGCGGCTTCCTGGCCGGGGGCTTTCTCACGATTCCTGTCGCGGTTCCGGCCGCGCCGCCTGCCCTTGCCTTCGGGCCTTGCGCCTTCGGGCCTCGCATCTTCCGGCCGCGGGGCCGGCTGCGCGTCTGTGCCGGGCATCTCGGCTCCTGGCGCCTGCGCTTCCAGGGCGCCGCTGCTCTGCGCCTCGCGGCGCGGCTTACGGCCACGGCGCCTGCGCGCTTCCTTCGTGCCCTCGGCGCTGCCGCTTTCTCTGCGGGCATCTTTCCTGGGACCCTTGCGCAGGAACACGGGCTGGCCGTCCTGGCTGCCGTGGCGGCGGTATCCGAGGGAGAAGAACAGCGCCTCCAAATCCGCCTCGCCGCAGTCGGCCAGCGCGCAGAGCGCCGGGTCGGCGACGATGGGTACCGACTTGTGGGCTTTCTTTTCCCGCTGCTGAGACCGCGGCTTGGCCTTGGCGGCTTCAACTGGCGCGTCCGGCCCGGTGTTTGCGGCGTCAGGGGCGGCCACTGCGTCTGCCTGTTGCACGACGTTCGACTCGGCATCCGCCGACGCATCGGGTGCTTCCACCGTCTCGACATCAGCGGCTTCGACTTCCGGCGAGGTCGCCACAGGCGTTTCGGTCTCTTGCGTTTCCCCCGGCGGCACCGCCGTCTCCGTCGCCACGAGCGGTGCAGCCGTTCCGGCTTCAGGTGCTGGCGTTTCCGCTGCCGGTGCTTCCGGCATGGTTTCTTCCGGCTTCCGGGTGGCGCGCTTGTAGATCTCGCGCGACAGGCGCTCGAGCACGTCGGCGCGCACCGCAAAGGCCGTGCGGTCCTGGCGGGTGATGCGGCGGTAGCCGACGGCGTGGCAGAAGGCCTCGACCGCAGGCACGCCCTCGTAGTCCGCGAGATCGAAGATCTTGGCGCCGGCCGGCGGCAGCGCCGGCAGCGGCACGCCGCGGCGGATCGCCCACAGCCGCGCGCGCAACTCCACCATCCGCGGGCGCTGCAGCTTCGGCAGGAACAGGCTGGCCGCCCCCAGGCGCACACCCAGTTCGGCCAGCGCCTTGCGGTCGGCCTTGGTCAGCGCCTTCAGTTGCGCCGCCAGGGGCTGGCGCGGCAGAGTACCGAGCGCATCGACCAGCTGGAACAGCAGGCCACGGCCCGGTGGCGACAGTTCCACCTCCTGCGCCTTCATCAGCGGCTTCAGCTGCGCGCGGATGTGCCGGGTCAGCCAGCTGGCGGCGCGCTTGCGCAGGCGTTCGCGCGCCGGCCCGTCCAGGAAGTCGCTCGCCAGCACCTCGATGCGCGGCGTCAGCACGGTGTCGCCGGCGGCCAGCCGGGCAAAGGGCGTGCCGCGCCAGGTGAGCTTGTCCTCCACCAGGGTGAAGGCGCCGTCGTTGTCCTGCTCCAGCTGCTTTACCCGGCGCGGGATCTCGCCGGTCAGCGCGCGCCGGGCGGCGGTCAGCAGCGGGCGCGTGTCGTCGCCGGTCACCTCACCATCGGGCTGGAAGCTGAAACCTTTCAGGCAGCCGACGAACTCGCCCTCCACCAGCACCTCACCGTTCTTGCGGACGGCGCCGACAAGGGCGCCCTCGCCGCGCAGGCGGCGCACCAGCACGGCCGTGCGGCGGTCCACGAAGCGCTGGGTGAGGCGCTCGTGCAGGGCATCCGACAGCGCGTCCTCGATGGCGCGGGCGCGGCCCTGCCAGTGCGCGTTGTCGGCCAGCCAGTCGCCGCGGTGGGTGATGTAGGTCCAGGTGCGGATATGGGCGATGCGCTGGATCAAGTGGTCGATATCGCCGTCGATGCGGTCCAGGCGCTCCATCTGGCCGCCGACCCAGTCCTCCGGCAGGCGCAGGTCGTTGCGCATCAGGCGCAGGTACAGCTGGGACAGCAACTGGGCGTGATGGTCGGAGAGGATCTTGCGGAAGTCCGGCACCTGGCAGACCTCCCACAACAACGCCACCGAGTCGGCGGTGGTGGCGAGCTGCGCGATCTCAGGGTCGCGCGCCAGGGTGGCCAGCGCCAGCTGGTCTTCGGCGTTGCGCACCAGCAGCAACTCAGGCCGCGGCGGGCGCGCGTCGAGGCTTTTCAGCAGCCGTGCCGGGTCGTGGAAGTCCAGATCGACGTTGCGCCAGTGCACGAAGGCGATGGGGTCGAAGCGATGGTTCTCCACGGCGTCAACCAGTTCGGCGTCCAAGGGGCCGATGTCGCTGGTGGTGCCGAAGGTGCCGTTGCTCATGTGACGCCCGGCACGCCCGGCGATCTGACCGATCTCCGGCGCCGTCAGGCGGCGCTGGCCGCGGCCGTCGAACTTTCTGAGCTTGGCGAAGGCGACGTGGTCGAGGTCGAGATTGAGGCCCATGCCGATGGCGTCGGTGGCGACCAGGTAGTCGACCTCGCCGGCCTCGAAGAGCGCGACCTGGGCGTTGCGCGTGCGCGGGGAGAGGGCGCCCAGCACCACGGCGGTGCCGCCGCGCTGGCGGCGCACCAGCTCGGCGGTGGCATAGACCTCGGCGGCGGAAAAGGCGACCACGGCCGAGCGCGGCGGCAGCCGGGTCAGCTTCTGCGGGCCGGTGTAGGTGAGGGTCGAGAAGCGCGGCCGGGTGACGAACTCGGCCTCCGGCACCAGCTTCTGCAGCACCGGGCGGATGGTCTCGGCGCCCAGGAACATGGTTTCCGTCAGGCCGCGGGCGTGCAGCAGGCGGTCGGTAAAGACGTGGCCGCGCTCCGGGTCGGCGCACAGCTGGATCTCGTCGACGGCCAGGAAGGAGACCGGCCGGTCGATCGGCATGGATTCCACCGTGCAGCAGAAATAGCGCGCGCCCGGCGGCAGGATCTTTTCCTCGCCGGTGACCAGGGCAACCTGTGCCGCGCCTTTGATCTTCACGATGCGGTCGTAGTTTTCGCGCGCCAGCAGGCGCAGCGGGAAGCCGATCATGCCGCTCGAATGACCAAGCATGCGGTCGATCGCCAGGTAGGTCTTGCCGGTATTGGTGGGGCCGAGAACGGCCGTTACCCGGCTTTGCGCGAAGAGCGACATCTTGCCAAGAGAATCGGGACTTTCCCGCCCCATTGCAAGGGCTGTCGTCGGTCCGGGGAAGACGATTTCGTGACGAATTTTGGGAGGTTAGTCCTTCCTCCGGGCTCCGGGCCTCCGGGCCTCCGGGTTCTCAATCCTGCGGTGGGCTGACCAGCGGCACGAAGGCGACCGGCAGGATGACCGTCTCGGTGAGGCCGCCGTCGTGGCCCTTCTCGATGCGCAGCAGGCGCTGGCTGGCGTTGCGGCGCAGAACGCCGTCCGGCGCGCCGACCGGGAGGATGAGGCGCCCGCCCGGCTTCAGCTGGTCGATCAGCGCCGGCGGGATCGACGTGGCCGCCGCGGTCACCAGGACGGCATCGAAGGGCGCGGCCTCCGGCCAGCCCCGGGCACCGTCGCCCTGGCGGCAGTGCACCTTGGCATAGCCCGCGGCCTTGAGGCGCCGGGCCGCCTCTTCTGCCAGTTCCGGCAGTGCCTCGATGGACCACACCTCGCAGCCCAGGGCAGCCAGCACCGCGGCCTGGTAGCCGGAGCCGGTGCCGATCTCCAGCACGCGGCTGCCCGGGCCGACACCCGCCTGGTCGGTCATCACCGCGACGATGTAGGGTTGCGAGATGGTTTGGCCGAGGCCGATGGGCAGGGGCTCGTTGCGGTAGGCGTAGGCGTCCTCCATGCGCGGCACGAAAGCATGGCGGGGCACCTCCGCCATGGCCGCCATCACCCTGGGATCGAGTTTGTCCTTGGCGAGCCAGTGGGCGGTCTCCAGCACCTCCGCCTCGATCTGGCGCAGCATTTCCGCGCGTTCCTTGGCGCGATTGTCGGCCTTCTGGTTCGCTGCCATCCGCTTTCCCCTTTGCGCCGGCCCGTTCCGGGTGGGGCCAGGAGCCCTTGCAGTGAACATGGAATGTGCGCATATGTCACGCGGCCGTCGCGTCCCCTGCTCTTGTGTTCCGGGGGATCGCGGGCGACGGCTCAGGACCCAAAACCCGCGCCGCAAGAAAGACGGATGGAAAGGCCATGGCGGAAGAACAGATGAATTTCCAGGCTGAGGTCAGCCGACTCCTCGATATCGTTGCCCACTCGCTCTATTCGGAAAAGGAGATCTTCCTCCGGGAATTGATCTCCAATGCGGCCGACGCCTGCGACCGCCTGCGCCACGCGGCGCTCACCCAAGGCGGCCTCCTGGGTGACGACAGCAGCTTCAGGATCCGCCTGAAGGCCGATCCTTCCGCCAGAACCCTCACCATCGCCGACAACGGCATCGGCATGAACCGCGAGGAGCTGATCGACAACCTCGGCACCATCGCGCGGTCGGGCACCGCCGCTTTCGTGCAGCAGTTGGAAAACAAGGCCGAGGGCGCTAACCTCATCGGCCAGTTCGGCGTCGGCTTCTACTCCGCCTTCATGGTCGCCGAGAAGGTCGAGGTCGCGACCCGGCGCGCCGGCGAGGACCGGGGCTGGCTATGGTCCTCCGACGGGCGCGGCGCCTTCACCGTCGCCGAGGATGCCGACGCGCCTGCGCGCGGCACCCGCATCGTGCTGCACCTGCGCCAGGGCGAGGAGGAGTATCTCGACGCCCAGCGCATCCGTCAGATCGTGCACACCTACTCGGACCACATCGCCGTGCCGGTGGTGCTGGAGTCGAAGAAGGAGGACGAGCCGGACGAGACCCTGAACGCCGCCTCGGCGCTGTGGACGCGGCCCAAGAGCGAGATCACCGACGAGCAGTACAAGGAATTCTACCACCACGTCGGCCATGCCTTCGACGACCCCTGGCTGCGCCTGCATTTCAAGGCCGAGGGCGTGATGGAATACACCGGCCTGCTGTTCGTGCCCTCGCAGAAGCCCTTCGACCTCTTCCATCCCGACCGCAAGCCGGGCGTGCGGCTCTACGTGAAGCGCGTCTTCATCACCGATGACTGCGCCGAGCTGCTGCCGCCCTACCTGCGGTTCCTGCGCGGCATCGTCGATACCGAGGACCTGCCGCTGAACGTCAGCCGCGAGCTGCTGCAGAACAACCCGCGCCTCGCCAAGATCCGTCAGGCACTGGTGAAAAAGGTGCTGGGCGAGCTGAAGCAGAAGGCCGAAGCGGCCCCCGAGGAGTACGCGAACTTCTGGGAGACCTTCGGCCCGGTGCTGAAGGAAGGCCTCTACGAGGACGGCCAGCAGCGCGATACTCTGCTGGCGCTGGCGCGCTTCCGCTCCACCACGCGGGAGGGCTGGGTGAGCCTCGCCGACTATGTGAAAGATATGAAGCCGGGGCAGGAGGCGATCTACACCATCACCGGCGACGATCCCAAGGCGCTGGCGAAGAGCCCTCAGTTGGAAGGCTTCGCCGCGAAGGGCATCGAGGTTCTGCTGCTCAGCGACCCGGTCGACGACTTCTGGCTCTCCATGGTGCCGGCTTATGACGGCAAGCCGTTCAAGTCGGTGACCCGCGGCGGCGCCGACCTGGACAGTATTGGCGGCGGCGATAAGAAAGATACCGCGGAAGCGGAGCAGCAGGACGAGGCCGCGCCGGGCATCGACGCGCTCATCGCCTTCGTGAAGCTGACCCTGAAGGACCAGGTGAAGGACGTGCGCGTCTCCAAGCGCCTGACCTCCAGTCCCGTGTGTCTCGTCGCCGACGAAGGCGATCTCGACATGCATCTGGAGCGCATGCTGAAGGCGCAGCATCAGCTGGACCGTTCCAGTCAGCGCATCCTGGAGGTCAACCCCGGCCACGCCATGGTGAAGGCGCTGGCGGCGCAGGTCGGCAAGGACGGCGCCGGCGGCGTGGTGGAAGACGCCGCCTGGCTGCTGCTTGACCAGGCGCGCATCATAGAGGGCGAGCCGCTGCCCGATGCCGTCGCCTTCTCGCAGCGGCTCTCCAAGCTGGTGGAGAAGGGACTGCTGGCGGGCTAAGGAGTCTTCGCTGCCGCATCCTTCGAGACGGGCCTGTAGCCCTCCTCAGGATGAGGTCGTTGTATTGAAATGGAAACATGCCTCACCCTGAGGAGGCGGCGCAGCCGCCGTCTCGAAGGGCGAGGCGCATTGTCGACGACCTGACTACGAAGACCCGTCAAGGTCCATCACGGCGGCGCCGATCACCGGACCGCCGCGGCCTTCCTGCACGATGACCGCGCAGCCGCCGCGTCCTTCGGCGCGCGCCGCGGCGACGTCGAGGGCGAATTCCTTCGCCTCGCCGTCCCAGGTGCCGAGCGTGGTCAGTTCGCGCACCACGTTGCTGTTAATGAGCTTGCGCCCGCCGTTCTCGCCCCGCGCGACCTGCGTCTCGTGGGCGTCGTCGAAGGTGATCAACCAAACGGTGGCGCCGCCCTTGGGTGCATGGCCCGCCGACAGCAGCGCGCGCCCGCCGTTCTCCGCGTCCAGCGTTACTTTCACCACCGGTGCGCTGTGGCTGGCTTCCTCGATCGCGTCCGCCACCTGGCGACGCTTCGAGCCGACGATGTCCTGGCGCCCGTTGACGACGATCTGCGGCGTATAGACGTAGCGCAGGCCCAGCTTTGCGGCGTAGTCGCGCTGGCGCTCGGTGAACTGTGCCGCGGCAAAGGGATCCTTCCAGCCGATGTAGTCCCAATAGTCGACATGGAACGACAGCGCCAGCACGCCGGGCTGATGGGCCAGCTCGCCCAGAACGGCGTCGGCCGGCGGGCAGGAGCTGCAGCCTTGCGAGGTGAACAGCTCGACGACCACCGGGCGCTCTGCGGCGGGATCGGCGGCGAGCTGAAGCGTTACGGGCTTGGCGCCGAGCGCAGACTCGCTGTCCGGTGCCGCCTCGACGGCCCAGAAGCCGACGCCCGCGAACAGCGCCAGGGCGCCGGTGGCGCAGAGAGTAGCGAGGGTGGATGGATGTTTGCGCAGCATGATGGAAGAAACCTATGACCTTCCCCCATCACAGGCCAGTCACGTTCGGGTGACGCTCTGGTAACGGGGCGGTGAGGTCTTTTCCGTCCTATCCCCGCGTCACGCGCACCTCGACGTCCATGTCGAGAAAGTCGTCGGCGGTGCCGAAGAAGGTGCCCTGCAGCGGCATGGCCTGGTGCGGCTCGCGCGCCACGGCGACGCGGATCAGGTTGGCGCCGCCCACCAGTCCATTGGTCGGGTCGAACTCCACCCAGCCGGCGCCGGGCAGGTAGACCTGCACCCAGGCATGGGTGTCGCCGGCGCCGCGGATTGTCTCCGCGTCCTCGGCGGCACCGCCGGGCAGCGTGTTGTCCAGCGCCGGATCGTAGAGGTAGCCGGAGACGAAGCGCGCGGCGAGGCCCAGCGCCCGCACCGCGCCCATCATGAAGGCGGCGAGGTCGCGGCAGGTGCCGCGGCCGGCCTCCAGGGTCTCGACCGGCGACTGGGTGCCCAGGGCGTAGCGCCGGGCGTAACTGAACTGCTCGTGGATCGCCTTGGTGATGTTCACCAGCAGCTCCTGGGTGCCGATCTGCCCACTGCCGTTCAGGAAGGCCTTGGCCCAGGCGTCGACCTTGCGCTCCGGGTCCGGGAAGTCGCGCTCGACCGAGCGGCCGAGATCCGGGATCTCCTCGGCGGGATAGCTGAAGGGATAGGTCTGGGCGTAAGGCTCGATGTTGAACTTGGGATTCTCCAGCCCGAAGTGGTCCAGCATGATGCGGCTCTCGAAGCTCAACTCCTCGGCGGCGTCCTTGAAGGAGGCGATGGCGATGGAGTTCGAGAATACATCGTGCAGCCAGCGCACCTTGGCCCGCGGCGAGATGGTCAGGGCCGCATCGACCAGGCGCAGATCGTGGCTGTCGCGCGGGCGAAACATCAGGCGATGCTCGCCGAAGCGCACCGGCCGCTTGTAGCGGTAGACCGTGGTGTGGGTAACGGTCAGCAGGGCCATCTAAGCGTCCATCATCGGGCGTCGTCGGGGGCAACGGCGCCCGGCATGGAGGGGGAAAAGTTGTGCGGCGATCCTAACGGAAAGCGGCAAGATGCCACAAGATATTGTGGGCCACCGTCGATATATTGCCTATATCGTCACTTTGACGGGAAAGGGGGGGCGGTGTGATCTACCTGCTGCGCCATGGCGAGACCGCGTGGAACCGCGAGGGCCGGCTGCAGGGCCATGGCGATTCGCCGCTGACCGAGCGCGGCCTGGCCCAGGCGGTGGCAATGGGGGGTGTCCTGCGCCGGGCGATCGGCGCCGCCGGTCTGGCGCGCTACAGCCTGATCTCCAGCCCGCAGGGGCGCGCACTGGCCACCGCGCGCTGCGTCGCGGCGGTCACCGGCCATGATCCCGACGCCATCGTGCAGGAGCCGCGCCTCATGGAATGCGGCTTCGGCAGGTGGGAGGGCGAGATCTACAACGACATCGAGGATCTCTATCCCGACCAATGGCGCGCTCGCGAGGGCGATCACTGGGGCTACGTCCCGCCGGGCGGCGAAAGTTATGCCATGGTCGCCGAACGAATCGGCGCCTGGCTCGCCGAGCAATCCGACGACGCGAGACTCATCGTCGTCAGCCACGGCCTTGCCGGCCGCATCCTGCGCACGCTCTACACGGGTGCGCCGAAGGAAGCCGTATTCACGATGCCGGAGCCGCAGGACGCGCTGTTCTGCCTGTCGGGCGGGGCCGTCACCAGCCTGCCTGCCGGCGTCCAGAAGCCATGAAAAAAGGGTTTTATGCCGCATCAAGGCCGAATCTCGGGGTTGCCTTGCGCGATTTGTGACAGCGGACTAGCAATTCGCTTAACGCTTCGTTAACCATAGCTTGCGTAAGCAGGCGGCACCCGCCATCACCGCAAACCTTCAGACCGCTCCCGCATCCTGACGGGACCGCATACCGAGGAAGAAGAAAATGACAGTGACCAAAACGCAGCTTGCCGAAGCCTATGCCGCGGCCCTCACCAAGCAGCTCGGCGACTCCTGGGGCACCGAGTTCAGCCGCCGGGATGCCAGCAAGCTCCTCGATGCCCTGTGGCCGGTCGTCTCGGCGCTCGCGCTGAAGGACACCACGAAGAAGACGCCGGGCAGCGTGCCCCTGGGCAACCTCGGCCGCCTCAAGATGCGCTACAAGGAAGCCACCAAGGCGCGCAAGGGCACCAACCCCTTCACCGGCGAAGCGATGACCTTCAAGGCCAAGCCCGCGACCCTGCAGCCGCGCTTCACGCCGGCCAAGGCGTTGAAGGACGATGCCGCCAAGCACTCCAAGAAGCTGAAGTAAGCCGCTGAAGCTTCCGGAGTCCCTTTGAGGCTCCGCAGCGCTGCAATGAAAAAGGCCCCTGCCGACGGCAGGGGCCTTTCTCGTTTTGGCATTCCCTATGAAAGCTTGGCTTACGCCGCCTTCATCAGGTCGCACAGCACGTCGTGCAGGATGCCGCCGCCCGCTCCGCTGCTCACTCGAGCAGCCTTCGCATGCTGTTGCCGTCCATGCCGGCAGCCACGCCATCTTGTCGTCATTGAGCCTGCACTTGCGCGTTGGGCGTGCGCTACGGCGACCGGCGGTTGCGCGCCGCCGGACTCACTTTCTGTCACCGGGTGCCGTATCCAGAGGCGCCAAAAGGGATGGTTAACCTCTGCCTCCTACTATTGCGGACGTACTCAACATAAACACTGCGCGATAGGGCTATGCCGGTTCAGCGGTATTTTGAAGCGGCAGGGAGTGCCGGCAACGGCCTGTCCCGGCAGCTCACTTTTCTCGGCGAGCTGAGCAGCGGCCTCGCCGCAGGCGATGACTCTGCTGAGAAGCTTGATACCCTCTTCCGCAAGATCCTGGCCGACGCCGACCGCGAGGGCGCCCCATTCCGCACGGCAGTAACCGGGCTGATGCAGCTTGCCATGGCGAACGCCGCGCTGCGCGACCGGCTGACCGAACAGTTGCGCGTGGGCGACAGTCTAGAAATGGCAGCCGATCTGCAGCAGAGCCTGCAGCCGCAATGCGACCCGGGCGCGCTGCCGATCTGGGGCGTGAACCTGCCGGCGCGCAAGTTGTCGGGTGACTTCTTCGACTTCTACCCTCTGGATGGGGAGCATATCGCCTTCGCGCTGGGTGATGTTTCAGGCAAGGGGATGAACGCCGCACTGCTGATGGCCAAGACGATCGGCTTGTTCCGCTGCCTCGGCAAGCGCATCGCCGAGCCCGCCGGGCTGCTCGAGGCGATCAACACGGAGCTTCACGAGACCGCCGCGGCGGGCATGTTCGTCACCATGGTCGCCGGCCAGTACTGCAGCACGGACGGCAGCGTCTGCTTTGCCAACGCCGGGCATCTGCCGCCGCTGCTGCGCCGCCGCGACCGCAGCTACGAGTCGTTCCCGGCCGGCGCCCCGCCGCTCGGAATCGTGGAATCCCTTCGCGCGGCAGACGAGCGGATGGCGCTCGACGGCGGCGAGCTCTACGTGTTCACCGACGGACTGACGGAGTACCGCTATGTCAGCGGCGAGCGGCTCGGCGTCGAGGGGTTGATCCAGCTCATCGAGGCGCTTGCGGAGCTGCCGCTGGCGCGCCGGCTGGAGGCGTTGCTCGCGACCTTGGACCAGGACGGCGGCTGGGAGGCGCGCGACGATCTGACGGTGCTCGCCATCGACGATGCCTGGGTGGCAACCGATGCCGGCATCGGCCAACCCGGCCCCGCCAGCCGGCAGGCGATGCCATGAACGCGAACACCGCGGAGTACCTGCTGGAGCTGCGCGTTCCGGCGCGCGCCGATCGCATGGTGGTGGTACGCGACACGGTGCGCAGCGCCGCGCGGTTCTGCGGCTTCGACGAGCGTACCGCGCAGGACATCGTTCTCGCAGTCGGCGAGGCGTGCCAGAACGTCATCCTCCACGCTTACGAAGGCCGCGGCGGCGGACCCATCCTGCTCGACATCCTGGACGATGCGGACCGCATGATTCTGAGAGTGACCGATTTCGGCCCGGCCGTTGCCCCCACGGCGGTTCAGCCGCGTGCCCTGCACGACCTCCGGCCCGGCGGCCTCGGCACCTACTTCATCCACGCGCTGATGGACAGCGCCGATTTCGGGCGCTCGCCCACCGGCGTCGGCAACGTCCTGCAGATGACCAAGAAGAAGGATCCGGCGATATGACCGAAAGCATCCGCGAGGTACGAGGCCACCTGGTGGTCGCGCTCGGCGGCGACATCGATCTCGATCGCGCCCCGACGGTGCGGCGGCAGTTGCTCGATTGCGTCAATCGACAGCAGGACGTTCTCGTCGACCTCTCCGCGGTCACCTACATCGACAGCTCCGGCATCGCCAGCCTGGTCGAGGCGCTGCAGCGGGCGACCGGGCGGGGCACCGGCCTGCGCCTCGTCGCGGTGAGTCCGCAGGCCCTCCGGGTTTTCGAGCTGGCCCGCCTCGACAAGGTCTTCTCCATCCACTCAGACATCGACGCCGCCCTGGC
Source organism: Pelagibius sp. 7325 (assembly GCF_037652055.1). NCBI lineage: Bacteria > Pseudomonadati > Pseudomonadota > Alphaproteobacteria > Rhodospirillales > Rhodovibrionaceae > Pelagibius > Pelagibius sp. 7325. The sequence continues at coordinate 719,491 of NZ_JBBKAH010000002.1, read as the reverse complement.
GGCTACGGACTAGGAGTGGCGCGGATGCTGCGGGTTGCGGAGGGGTTCGGGCGGAGCGTCGTGCGCGGGGTCGAGGAAGTCGGCTTCGCCAGTGCGCTGTTCCTCGAATCCCTGCTGTGGGCCGCGCTCGGGCCGACGCGGCGCCAGCCGGTGCGCCTCACCGCGGTGTTCGCCCAGATGATGCAGATCGGCATCGGGGCGCTGCCCATCACCACGGTGCTCTCCGCCACGATCGGCATGATGCTGGCGATCCAGAGCCTCTACAGCCTCGGTCTCTTCGGGGCCGAATCCTTCGCGACTATCGGCATCGCCCTCTCGGTGGTGCGCGAGTTCGCGCCGCTCATCGTTGGCATCCTCATTGCCGGGCGTTCGGGCTCCGCCCTGGCGGCACGCTTCAGCACCATGATGATCAACCAGGAGGTCGACGCCCTGCGCGTCATCGGCATCTCGCCGGTGCGCTTCCTCGTTGCCCCGGCGCTCTTTGCCATGATGGTGATGGTGCCCTGCCTGACAATTTGGGCCAACATCGTCGCGCTCGCCGCCGCGGGCGTCTTCGTCACCGGTGCGCTGCAGATCAGCATGAGTGCCTACTTCGCCGACGTCGTCGCCGCGCTGTCGGTGAACGACCTGGCGCACGGGCTCGGCAAGAGCGTGCTCTTCGCCGCCATGGTTGCCCTGGTCTCCACGGTGAACGGCGCGCTGGCCGACGGCGGCGCCGAAGGCGTGGGCCGGCGCACCACCCGCGCGGTGGTGCACTCCATCGCGGCCATCATCGTGGTCGACATGATCTTCGCCTTCGTCGTGACCGCAGGCTAGGCCGATGAGCGCTTCCACACAAGTTGCCGCAACTCAGGCGCCCGCCATCCACGTGGCGGGCCTGCAGGCCCACTACGGCCCGCACCAGGTGCTGCACGACGTCGACCTGGAGGTGCGGCCGGGCGAGATCATGGTGGTGATGGGCGGCAGCGGCTCCGGCAAGTCCACTCTGCTGCGCCATCTGGTGGGGCTCACGCGGCCGACGGCCGGGCACATCGAACTCCTGGGCACCGACATCACCCGCGCTGGCGCCATGGAAATGCTGAAGCTCCGGCGGCGGATCGGCGTTGCCTTCCAGGGCGGCGCCCTGTTCAGTTCGATGACCGTCCTCGACAACATCATGCTGCCGCTGCGCGAGCACACCCGGCTCGCCCGCGAGACCATGGAGATCATGGCGCGCCTGAAGCTCGAGGTGGTCAACCTGGCCGGCGCTGACGCGCTGATGCCTTCACAGCTCTCCGGCGGCATGCTGAAGCGCGCGGCGGTCGCCCGCGCCATCATCATGGATCCCGCTCTGCTGTTCTTCGACGAGCCCTCGGCGGGCCTCGACCCGGTCGTCTCTTCGGCGCTCGACGACCTCATTCTGAAGCTGCGCGACGCCATGAACATGACCATGGTGGTGGTCACCCATGAACTGGAAAGCGCCTTCAAGATCGCCGACCGCATCACCGTGCTCGACCACGGGCGCATCCTGCTGGTCGACGACGTCGCGGGCATCCGGCGGTCGGACAACCGGCGCATCCAGAACCTGTTGAACCGGCGTTCCGAGGACGCCGAGGTCGACGCCCAATCCTATCTGCAGCGCCTGACCGGCGAGGTGATGCCCTCCCTCGGCGGCGCCGGCGAGCAAGCGAGAGCGCCCTAGACCGATGCGACACCAGCACCTCAACTACGCCGTCGTCGGCGCTTTCGTCCTTGCCATGCTCGCGGCTGTGATCGGCGCGGCGGTCACCCTCGCCGGGGGCGCCGGCGCGCGCGACCGCTACGTCGTCCTGTTCGACAACGTGGCCGACGTGAAGTTCGGTACGCAGGTCCGCTTCGAAGGCTTTCCCGTCGGACAGGTCGAGGAAATCGAGCCGGTGACGGAAGGCGGCGCGACGGTCTTCCGCCTGGAGGTCTCCGTGCGCGAGGGTTTCGCGATTCCCGAGGACAGCGTGGCGCGCGTCCAGAGTTCGCAATTCCTCGGCGCCAAGACGGTCGAGATCCAGCGTGGCCGCTCCGCGGCGGCGCTCAGCCCCGGGACGCGCATCGCCTCCGCGCCGGCGGCCGACATGTTCGCCGCCATGTCCAGCGTCGCCGGGCAGGTCGGTGAGCTGTCGCGCGATGGCCTGATGCCTTTGCTGTCCCGCCTCGGCGATCTCGTCGTCAACGCCAACCGCATGCTCGACCGCGACGTCGCACCACTGTTCGGCTCGCTGAACGCGGTGGCAACAGATGCCCGCGGCCAGGTGCCGCAGATCGCCGCCGAGTTGCTGACCTTCACGCAAGAGCTCAACACCACGCTCGCCGCGCTGCAGGCGCTGCTGTCGGAGCAGAACGTGGCGGAGGTCCAGCAGACGGTTCACAACGTCAACGCAGTGTCGGGCCAGTTCGTCGAGATCAGCACCGCCGTGCAGGGCACGCTAGGCCAGCTCGAGAGCGTCGTCGCCGAGCTGCAGGACGTCGTGGAGAAGAACCGCGGCAATGTCGACGCCTCCCTCGACGATACCCGCTACATCCTGCGCTCCGTCGCCCAGAACATCGATACGATCAATCACAACCTCGCCGGCACGACTCGCAACATGAACGAGTTCAGCCGCCTGATCCGCCAGAACCCCAGCCTGCTGCTGGGTGGCTCGCCGCCCGAGGAAGTGAATATCCAGGCGTCGCCGCCGCGAACGACCCGGAGCCAGACACAATGAAGCGCCTGCTGCCCATGCTTCTGCTCGCCCCGCTGTTGGTCGCCTGCCTTGGATCCGCGCCGCCGGTGCCGCGCGACCACTATTACCGCCTGCTGGTGCCGATGCCGGCCGAGGTCAGCGGCGCGGCGCTGCTGCCCGGCGTGATGACGGTGGAGCCGCTGCTGGCCGACGGCCTGCTGCGCGAACGCCCGCTGCTCTACAGCGCGGGCGTCGCCGCCACCGAGCTGCAGCAGCACAACTATCACTACTGGAACGACGTGCCGCCGCGCATGCTGCAGGACCAGATGGTCACCTACCTGCGCCGCAGCGGCGCCGCCGGTCTGGTGGTCACGCCCGACACGCGGGTGCGCGCCGACTATCGGGTCAGCGGCAAGGCCAAGCGCTTCGAGCGTCTGGTCGGCGACGGCGCGCCCAAGGTGGTGGTGGAGATCGAGCTGGTCTTGCAGCGCCTTTCCGACGACGCCCTGCTGGTCGTCGACACCTATAGCGCCGAGGAGGCTGCCGAGAACGACAGCGTCGGCGCCTCGATCGACGCGCTCAACCGCGCCACCGCAGGGGTCTTAGACGCCTTCCTCGGCGACCTGCGGCAAGCCGCTATCGGTGACACCGCGCCCGCCCCGCGCTGAGCGCAACGGGGTTCGGCCTGTGCAGACAAAAAGGCCCCTGCCGGATGGCAGGGGCCTTTCTCGTTGCGGCCGATACCGATGAAGGATTGGCTTACGCCGCCTTCATCAGGCTGCGCAGGACGTAGTGCAGGATCCCGCCGTTGCGGTAGTACTCCGCCTCGTCGGCGGTATCGATGCGGCACAGCACCGGCACCTGCTCCGACTTGCCGTCCGGGCGGTGGATGGTCAGCGTCAGCTGCATGCGCGGCTTCAAGCCGCCGGCCACGCCGGTGACGTCGAAGGTCTCCTCGCCGGTCAGCTTCAGGGTGTGGCGGCTGGTGCCCTCCATGAACTGCAGCGGCAGTACGCCCATGCCGACCAGGTTGGAGCGGTGGATGCGCTCGAAGCTCTCGACGATCACCGCCTTGATGCCCAGCAGGCGCGTGCCCTTGGCCGCCCAGTCGCGCGAGGAGCCGGAGCCGTACTCCTTGCCGCCGATCACCACCAGCGGCACGCCTTCGTCGGCGTAGACCATGGCCGCGTCGTACATCGGCATCACCTTGCCGTCGGGCAGGTGGCGGGTCACGCCGCCTTCGGTGCCCGGCGCCACCTCGTTCTTGATGCGGATGTTGGCGAAGGTGCCGCGCATCATGACCTCGTGGTTGCCGCGCCGCGAGCCGTAGGAGTTGAAGTCCAGCGGCCGCACCTGGTGCTCCAGCAGGTAGTCGCCCGCCGGGCTCTCCTTCTTGATCGAGCCGGCCGGCGAAATGTGGTCGGTGGTGATGGAATCGCCCAGCATCGCCAGGGCGCGCGCGCCCACGACGTCGCCGATCGGCTCCGGCTCCGCCTTCATCTCGGTGAAGAAGGGCGGGTACTGCACGTAGGTCGAGGAGGGGTTCCACAGGTAGGTCATGCCGGAGCCGGCGTCGATGTCGCGCCACTCCTCGGGGCCCTCGAAGACGTTGGCGTAGCGCGCCTTGAACATGGCCGGCGTCAGCACGTCGCCGATGACCTGCTCGATCTCCTTGTTGGACGGCCAGATGTCCTTCAGGTAGACGGGCTTGCCGTTCTTGCCGGTGCCCAGCGGATCTTTGAAGAGATCGACCTTCAGCGAACCGGCGATGGCATAGGCGACCACCAGCGGCGGTGAGGCCAGGTAGTTCAGCTTCACCAGCGGATGCACGCGGCCCTCGAAGTTGCGGTTGCCGGAGAGCACCGCGGCGACCGAGACGTTGCCCTTCTCGACGGCCTCGGTGACCGGCGCGTCGAGCGGGCCGGAGTTGCCGATGCAGGTGGTGCAGCCGTAGCCGACCAGTTCGAAGCCGAGGGCGTCGAGATGCTCCGACAGACCGGCGGCGTTCAGGTAGTCCGTGACCACCTGGCTGCCCGGCGCCAGCGAGGTCTTCACCCAGGGCTTGCGCGTCAGGCCCAGCTCGTTGGCCTTCTTGGCCAGGAGGCCGGCGGCGACCAGCACGGCGGGGTTGGAGGTGTTGGTGCAGGAGGTGATGGCCGCGATCACCACGTCGGCCGGGTCGATGCTGTAGTCGGTGCCCGGCGCCGGCGTGGAGGGGCCGCTGCCCATGTCGGTCAGCGCCTTCTCCGCCGAGGCCTTCACGGCCGACAGCAGCACGCGGTCCTGCGGGCGCTTCGGTCCGGCCAGGCAGGGCTCGATGCTGCCGAGGTCCAGCTCCAGCGTATCGGTGAACACCGGATCGGGCGTGTTGGCGTCGCGCCACATGCCCTGGGCCTTGGCGTAGGCTTCGACCAGCGCCACGCGCTCGGGGTCACGGCTGGTGAAGGTCAGGTAGCGGATGGTCTCTTCGTCGATCGGGAAGATGCCGCAGGTGGCGCCGTATTCCGGCGCCATGTTGCCGATGGTCGCCTGGTCGGCCAGCGTCAGATGGTCCAGGCCGTCGCCGTAGAACTCGACGAACTTGCCGACCACGCCCTTGGCGCGCAGCATCTGCACCACGGTCAGCACCAGGTCGGTGGCGGTGGTGCCTTCCTTCATGCGGCCGGTCAGCTTGAAGCCGACGACCTCGGGGATCAGCATGGAGACCGGCTGGCCCAGCATGGCTGCCTCGGCCTCGATGCCGCCGACGCCCCAGCCCAGGACCGAGAGGCCGTTCACCATGGTGGTGTGGCTGTCGGTGCCGACCAGGGTATCCGGATAGGCGACGGTGGCGCCGTCCTCCTTCTTGGTCCACACGACCTGCGAGAGGTATTCCAGGTTCACCTGGTGGCAGATGCCGGTCCCCGGCGGCACGACCCGGAAATTGTCGAACGCGGTCTGGCCCCAGCGCAGGAAGGAGTAGCGCTCGCCGTTGCGCTCGAACTCGACCTGCACGTTCTTCTTGAAGGCGTCGTCGCTGCCGTAGTTGTCGACCATGACCGAGTGGTCGATGACCAGGTCGACCGGCGACAGCGGGTTGATCTTCTTGGGGTCGCCGCCCAGCTTCGTCAGCGCTTCGCGCATCGCGGCCAGGTCGACCACGGCGGGCACGCCGGTGAAGTCCTGCAGCAGCACGCGGGCCGGGCGGTAAGCGATCTCGCGGTCGGAGCGCTTGTCCTTCAGCCACTGGCCGATGGCGCGGATGTCGTCGACGGTGACGCTGCTGCCGTCCTCGAAGCGCAGCAGGTTCTCCAGCAGCACTTTCATGGAATAGGGCAGGCGCGAGACGTCACCGATCTCGCCGGCGGCGGCCTCCAGGCTGTAGTAGGCGTAGGTCTTACCCCCGACCTTGAGGTCGCGGCGGGTTTTCAGGGTGTCCTTGGCTGGCATGAGCCTCTCTCCTTCGGTTGCGTTGGGCCACACCTGACGCCCTTGCGCCCGGCGCCGCAGCGGTCTCGAAGGACCGCCGCAAAGCCGGGTGTGGTCGTCGGCGTGCCCCGCGACCGGTTGCGACCGCTCCGCGGGAGCTCACTTTATGGGAATACGGGCGATACCATACTCGCCGCCACAAAGTTGTCCATGCCGTTTTAACTGGGGATTTCTCTAGGATTCGTGAAGGCTGGCGGGCGGTTTCGGCTCGCCCGCACTTCTCTGCCGGCCCGGCGGGTAAGGAAATCGGCGGGGGCGGCGAGCGCCCCCGCGTACCTTTCGGGGCAACTCTTTCAAGGCAGGGTTGATCGCCGGCGCCGCGTTTCAGGTCGCTGCCCTGTCGCTCAGAAGATGTCCTTGTTGGCGCGGACCTCTTCCTTGATGAACTCGATGGTCTCACGGATGCGGCGCAGATCGGCGGTGTTCTCGTGGGCGACGATCCAGAAGGTGCGGGTCAGCGAGAAGGTCTTGCGCAGCACCGGCTGCAGGCCCGGCTGCTCGCCGGCCAGGAAGTCCGGCAGGATGCAGAGGCCGGCGCCGGCCAGGGTGGCGTTCAGCTGGGCGATCAGGTTGCTGCTGGAGATCTGCGGCACCACCTTGCGGCCCAGGATCGGCATGTAGTCCAGCTTGGGGTCGAAGATCAGGTCGGGGATGTAGCCGATCATGGCGTGCTGGGCGAGGTCGTCGAGGTCGCGGATCGGCGGATTCTCCTTCAGGTAGTCCGGCGCCGCATAGAGCCTCAGGTGATAGTCGGTGAGCTTGGCGGCCAGCAGACGCCCGGACTTCGGCCGGGTGATCGCAACGGTCAGGTCGGCCTCGCGCTTGGCCAGGCTGAGCACCCGCGGCAGGGCGACCAGCTGGATCTCCAGCTTGGGGTGGCGGCGCGCCAGCTTGTGGATGCGCGGGGCGAGGAAGAAGCTGCCGAAGCCGTCCGGCGCGCCCAGGCGCACCACGCCCTCCAGGGAATCGTCGCGGCCCTGCAGCTGTGCCTGGGCCTGCAGGGTGGTGGTCTCCATCGCCTCCGCCGAGGGCAGCAGGCGCTGGCCCACCTCGGTCAGGCTGTAGCCCTTGGGGTTGCGGTCGAACAGGCGCGCGTCCAGCGCCGTCTCCAGCGCACGGATGCGCCGCGCCACCGTCGCGTTGTCGACCTTCAGGCCCTTGGCGGCGATGGTCAGCTGGCCGGTGCGCGCGACCGCCAGAAAGAACTTCAGATCGTCCCAGCGCATGGATGGCTTCTGAGCGGCGTCGGTTTCTGGTAGGCTTGCGTTCTTGCAGCCATGCTCGCCGTGTCCTTGCAGAAATGCAAAATGAAAATGACAAAATGGCGGTTTAGGCGCATAGAAGAATGTACTACGCACAACTACCGAATTGCGCGGCGGGCAAGGTGGCCCCGACTGCGGACACGTCTGGGAGGACACTTCAGGTGCAGGAACTGACGCACTTCATCGGCGGCAAGCACGTCAAAGGATCGAGCGGCCGCACGGCCGAGGTCTTCAACCCGGCGACCGGCGAGGTCGAGAAGCGCGTGCCGCTGGCCAGCCCGGCCGAACTGGACGCCGCCGTCGCCAACGCCAAGGAGGCCCAGCCGGCCTGGGCCGCGGTGAACCCGCAGCGCCGCGCGCGCGTGCTCATGAAGTTCGTCGAGTTGCTGCACCGCGACATGGACAAGCTGGCAGAGGCGCTGTCGCGCGAGCACGGCAAGACCCTGCCCGACGCCAAGGGTGACGTCATCCGCGGCCTTGAGGTCGCCGAGTTCTGCTTCGGGGCGCCGCAGCTGCTGAAGGGCGAGTACACCGGCAACGCCGGCCCCGGCATCGACATCTATTCCATCCGCCAGCCGCTTGGCGTTGTCGCCGGCATCACGCCGTTCAACTTCCCGGCCATGATTCCGATGTGGAAGTTCTGCCCGGCCATCGCCGCGGGCAACGCCTTCATCCTGAAGCCGTCGGAGCGCGATCCCTCGGTGCCGCTGATGCTGGCCGAGCTGATGATGGAGGCGGGCCTGCCGGCCGGCATCCTCAACGTCGTCAACGGCGACAAGGAAGCGGTCGACGCCATCCTCGACCATCCGGATATCATGGCCGTCGGCTTCGTCGGCTCGACCCCGATCGCCGAGTACGTCTATACGCGCGGCTGTGCCAACGGCAAGCGCGTGCAGTGCTTCGGCGGCGCCAAGAACCACATGATCATCATGCCCGATGCCGACATGGACCAGGCGGTCGACGCGCTGATCGGCGCTGGCTACGGCGCGGCGGGCGAGCGCTGCATGGCGATCTCCGTGGCCGTGCCGGTGGGCGAGAAGACCGCCGACACGCTGATGGAGCGTCTCATTCCGCGGGTCGAGGGCCTGAAGATCGCCCCCTATACCGCCGGCAACGACGTCGACATGGGCCCCTTGGTCACCGCCGCCGCGCGCGACCGCGTGAAGCGCCTGGTCGACAGCGGCGTGGCGCAGGGCGCCGAACTGGCGGTCGACGGCCGCGACTTTGCCATGCAGGGCTATGAGAACGGCTTCTTCGTCGGCGGCTGCCTGTTCGACCGCGTGACCACCGATATGGACATCTACAAGGAAGAGATCTTCGGGCCGGTGCTCTCGGTGGTGCGCGCCAAGGCCTACGACGACGCCGTCGACATGACGATGAAAAATCCCTACGGCAACGGCACCGCGATCTTCACTCGTGACGGCGATGCGGCGCGCGACTTCTGTGACCGCATCAACGTCGGCATGGTCGGCGTGAACGTGCCGATCCCGGTGCCGCTGGCCTACTACACCTTCGGCGGCTGGAAGGCCTCCGGCTTCGGCGACCTGAACCAGCACGGCCCGGACGGCTTCCGCTTTTACACGCGCACCAAGACGGTGACCTCGCGCTGGCCCTCGGGCGTGAAGGAAGGGGCGGAGTTCTCCATCCCGACGATGAAGTGACATTTCGGCACCGAAGTGAGGTATGAATAGCCTGCTGTAATGGCTGCTGCGGCCCGGATCGGGGTCGGGGGACAGTGCCTAGAGTGTTGATTTTTCGGTCGAAGACCGCATAGTTTTGCGACCGCTTTCCGGGTGGCGACAAGCCGCTATAAAACGAACGACAAACCGGAAAGCTTAAAGGGAGGCCCGGCTGCATGATGGCGGAACCATCAGAGCTGTGTGCTGGTCAGGCGACCCCTCGGGGCGCCGCGGCCGGCTTTGCGCAGATCACCGCCGCCCCGTCGAAACGCCGGCGTGCGTTCCGGCACGGGTGGTGGAGTGCGGCGGCATGAGCGCGCCGCGCCACCGGCCCCGCCACGCTGTTTCCCTGCCGCCGGCGGATTGCGACACCTTCCCCAAGCTGCTGGAGCACCAGCGCCGTACCCGGCCCAGCAAGCCGGCGATCCGCGAGAAGGACTTCGGCATCTGGCAGACCTACACCTGGGGCCGCGTCGCCCAGGAGGTGCGCGACCTCGCCGCCGGCCTGTTCTCCATCGGCGTGCAGCGCGGCGACAAGGTCGCCATCGTCGGCGACAACCGCCCGCGGCTCTATTGGACCATGACGGCGGTGCAGGCGATCGGCGCGGTGCCGGTGCCGCTTTACCAGGACTCCGTGGCCGAGGAGATGACCTACGTGCTGGAGCACGCCGAGGCGCGCTTCGCCGTGGTCGAGGACCAGGAACAGGTCGACAAGCTGCTGGAGGTGCAGGCGCGCTGCCCGCACCTGGAGACGATCGTCTACGACGAATCGCGCGGCATGCGCCACTACACGCAGCCCTTCCTGCACCACTTCGACGCCGTGCAGGCCGAAGGGCGCGATTACAACAAGATCCATCCGGAATTCTACGACGCGGAGATCGCGAGGAGCCGCGGGTCCGATACCGCAATCATCCTCTACACCTCCGGGACCACCGGCAAGCCCAAGGGCGTGATCCTCAGCTTCGACAACGTCGTCAAGACGGCGGCCAATGGCGTCGTGCTGGAAAGCCTTACCGACGACGAGGAGTCGGTGGCCTATCTTCCGATGGCCTGGGTCGGCGACCACATTTTCTCCTACGGCCAGAGCTACGTCGCCGGCTTCTGCGTCGCCTGCCCGGAATCCAGCGCTACGGTGATGCAGGACCTGCGCGAGTTGGGGCCGACCTACTTCTTCGCGCCGCCGCGCATCTTCGAGAACATCCTGACCACGGTGATGATCCGCATGGAGGACGCCGGCTGGCTGAAGCGGCGCATGTTTCTCTTCTTCATGGACGTCGCGCGGCGCAGCGGCAGCCGCATCCTGGACGGCAAACCGGTCGGCCTGGGCGATCGCCTGCTCTACGCGCTGGGCGCGCTGCTGGTCTACGGGCCGCTGAAGAACACCCTCGGCTTCACGCGCATCCGCCTTGCCTACACCGCCGGCGAGGCGATCGGCCCCGACATCTTCGACTTCTACCGCTCGCTGGGCGTGAACCTGAAACAGCTCTACGGCTCCACCGAGGCCAGTGTCTTCATCACCATCCAGCCGGACGGCGAGATCGAGGCCGATACCGTGGGCAAGCCGGCGATCGACGTCGAGATCAAGATCGCCGACAGCGGAGAGGTGCTGTTCCGCAGCCCGGGTGTCTTCGTCGAGTACTTCAAGAACCCCGAGGCGACGGCGGAGACCAAGACGCCGGACGGCTGGGTGCATACCGGCGACGCCGGCTTCTTCGACGACAAGGGCCACCTGAAGATCATCGACCGCGCCAAGGACGTCGGGCGCCTCAACGACGGCGGCCTCTTCGCGCCGAAATACGTCGAGAACAAGCTGAAGTTCTTCCCCGACATCAAGGAGGCCGTGGCCTTCGGCCACGAGCGCGACTACTGCGCGGCCTTCGTGAACATCGATCTGGTAGCGGTCGGCAGCTGGGCGGAGCGCAACAACGTGCCTTACGGCAGCTACCAGGAACTGACCGCCAACCCGCAGGTCATCCAGATCGTCAAGGGTCACATCGAGAAGGTGAACCGCGACCTCGCCGCCGATCCGCAGTTGGCGAGCTGCCAGATCCGCCGCTTCCTTGTCCTGCACAAGGAACTGGACGCCGACGACGGCGAGTTGACGCGTACCCGCAAGGTGCGCCGCAGCTTCATCGCCGAGCGCTATCAGCCGCTGATCGAGGCGCTCTACTCCAACGCCCGGTCGGCTTACATCGAGACGGAGGTCACCTTCGAGGACGGCCGCAAGGGCGTCCTCAAGGCCGACCTCGCGATCGTCGACGTCGAGACCCAGCCGGTCGCCCCGGCGCTGAAGAAGGCGAGTTGACGGGGATGGCAGGAGAGGGCGCACTGACCGTGATTTCCACTCGACTGTCGTCCCGGCACTTGATGCCGGGACCCAATGCCCGTGCCGCGTTTCCGTCCCTCGACAGTGTGAAACCGGCAGCGTTCAACCGCACGCAGAGGCCAATGGATCCCGGGGTCAAGCCCCGGGATGACAGCGGTGCGGGAATGACAGTAAGTGTTCTCGTGCGAGGGAATGCCGCATGACCTACGGCGAAAAACATATCGGCGGCACCCTTTTGAAGGTCGACAACATCACGCTGGCCTTCGGCGGCGTGAAGGCGCTGACCGACATCTCCTTTGAGATCCGCGAGCACGAGATCCTGGCGATCATCGGCCCCAACGGCGCCGGCAAGACCTCGATGCTGAACGTCATCAACGGATTCTACCATCCCCAGCAAGGCCGCATCGAATTCCGCGGTGTGGAGCGCAAGGCCATGCGCCCGCACCTGGCGGCCAAGCAGGGCATCGCGCGCACCTTCCAGAACGTCGCCCTCTTCAAGGGTATGTCGACCCTCGATAACATCATGACCGGGCGCATCCTGAAGATGAAAAGCAACATCTTTCAGCAGGCGATCTACTGGGGTGCCAACCAGCGCGAGGAGATCGCGCATCGCGAGGTGGTGGAGAAGATCATCGACTTCCTGGAGATCGAGGCGATCCGCAAGACGCCGGTCGGCCGGCTGCCCTACGGCCTGCAGAAGCGTGTCGAGCTGGCGCGCGCTCTGGCCATGGAGCCGGACCTGCTGCTGCTCGACGAGCCCATGGCCGGCATGAACGTCGAGGAGAAGGAAGACATGTGCCGCTTCGTGCTGGACGTCAACGACGAGTTCGGAACCACCATCGCCCTCATCGAGCACGACATGGGCGTGGTGATGGACATCTCCGACCGCGTCGTGGTGTTGGACTACGGCCGCAAGCTGGCTGACGGTCCGCCCGCCGAGGTGCGCGCCAACAAGGACGTCATCGATGCCTACCTCGGCGTCAGTCACTAGGAGCTGGCGAGCATGAACCCCACCGCCATGCGCTTCGGCCTCTGGGTCGCCTTCGTGCCCGTGCTGATCGCCGTCATCGGCCTCGCCCTCCAGGGTCTGGCGATGACCGACAGCGCGCTGTTTTTCGATTGGGCCTTTTACCTCGAGGTGCTCGTCGCGGGCCTGCTGCAGGGCGTCCTCTATTCCCTGGTGGCGCTCGGCTTCGTGCTGATCTTCAAGGCCTCCGGAGTCTTCAACTTCGCCCAGGGCTCCATGGTGCTGTTCGCCGCGCTTACCATGGTCGGCTTCATCGAGATGGGGCTGCACTGGACGCTGGCGTTCGTCGTCACCGCCGGCGTCATGGTGCTGGTCGCCATAGCGGTCGAGAGAGTGGTGCTGCGCCCGTTGGTGAACCAGCCGCACATCATCTTGTTCATGGCGACCATCGGCATCTTCTATTTTCTCGACGGCTTCGGGCAGATGCTGTGGGGCTCCGATGTGAAGATGCTGGAGATCGGCATCCCCAAACAAGGGCTGACCATCCTGACCGATGTCTTCGAGTACGGCATCCGGATAAACGCCTTCGACTTGGTGGCGGCGCTGGTCGGCGCCGCGCTGGTCGCCGTGCTGGCGGTGTTTTTTCAATACACCCGAGTCGGCCGTGCCCTGCGCGCGGTGGCCGACGACCACCAGGCGGCGCTGTCCGTCGGCATTCCGCTGAAGACCATCTGGGCCATCGTCTGGTCGGTTGCTGGCATCGTCGCCCTGGTCGCCGGCATCATGTGGGGTTCCAAGGCGGGCGTGCAGTTCTCTCTGGCGCTCATCGCGCTGAAGGCCCTGCCGGTGCTTATCCTCGGCGGCTTCACCTCGATTCCCGGCGCCATCGTCGGCGGCCTCATCATCGGCGCCGGAGAGCAGGTGGCGGAAGTCTTCCTCGGGCCCCTGGTGGGCGGCGCGATCCAGGAGTGGTTCGCCTACATGCTGGCGCTCGCCTTTCTGCTGGTCCGGCCGCAAGGCCTGTTCGGCGAACGCATCATCGAGCGGATTTAGGAACGGAACCGGGACCATGCTGTATCGCGAAGCCGGCCAGTTCAAGACCACCTACAACGCGGACCAGGCGATCTTTCCGATCCGCCAGGACCGCATCGGCCTGGCGCTCTTCGGGCTGGTCGCGGTCTTCGCCGTGCCGGCCTTCGCCAGCAACTATTTCCTCGAGACCATCTTCGTGCCGTTTCTGGTCTTCGCCCTGGCGGCGATCGGGCTCAACATCCTGACCGGTTACTGCGGCCAGTTGTCGCTCGGCACCGGCGGCTTCATGGCCTGCGGCGCCTTCTTCTCCTACAAGCTGGCGATCGCCTTTCCCGAACTGCACATCGTCATCGTCTTCCTGCTGGGCGGCCTCGGCACCGCGGCGGTCGGCGTGCTGTTCGGTCTGCCCAGCCTGCGCATCAAGGGCTTCTACCTGGCGGTGGCGACGCTGGCGGCGCAGTTTTTCCTGGTGTGGATGTTCAACAAGTTTCCCTGGTGGACCAACTACAGCCCCTCCGGCGTCATCTCGGCGCCGCCGCGCGACGTTCTGCCCGGCTTCGCCGTGACCGGCTCGGGCGGCGATCCGGCGGTGAAGTACCTGTTCCTGCTGGTGCTGGTGACGGTTCTCGCGCTGGTCGCCAAGAACCTGGTGCGCAGCCGCATCGGCCGGTCGTGGATGGCGATCCGCGACATGGATATCGCGGCGGAGATCATCGGCATCCGTCCGCTCTGGGCCAAGCTCTCGGCCTTTGCCGTCAGCTCCTTTTTCATCGGCATCGCCGGCGCGCTCTGGGCCTTCGTCTACACCGGCTCGGTGGAGGCCTTGGCGTTTCAGATCGATCGCTCTTTCCAGGTGCTGTTCATGGTCATCATCGGTGGCCTGGGCTCGATCCTCGGCTCCTTCCTGGGCGCCGCCTTCATCGTGCTGCTGCCGATTTTCCTCAGCAATGCGCCGGGCGTGCTGGGTCTGCAAATCCGGGTCGAGGTGATCGCGCACCTGGAATTCATGATCTTCGGTGCACTGATCGTGTTCTTCCTCATCGTCGAGCCGCATGGCCTTGCCCGCCTGTGGCAGATCGGCAAGGAGAAGCTGCGGCTGTGGCCGTTCCCCTATTGAGGGGCGGCTGTTGGCCTCATAGGTAGGGCAGTGTTAGCCTGCCAGACAAACAAACCTGGCAGGTAAATAACGACGGCCCGCGCAGACGGGCCCACAAAAGGGAGGTAGCAAGGATGATGTTCAGGAAATTGGGCCTCGCCGCCGTGGCGGCGGTGACCATGGCCGGCTCGCTCGCCGCGACTCAGCCGGTTTCGGCGCAGGAGCAGTTCGTGCCGCTGCTGGTCTATCGCACCGGCCCCTACGCGCCGAGCGGGATTCCCCTGGCGGACGGCTTCAACGACTTCATGCAGCTGGTGAACACCCGCGACGGCGGCATCAACGGCGTGAAGTATAGCTGGGAGGAGTGCGAGACCCAGTACAACAACGACCGCGGCGTCGAATGCTACGAGCGCCTGAAGGGCCAGGGCCCGACCGGCGCCAGCGTGGTGAACCCCTATTCCACCGGGATCACCTACGCCCTCATCGAGCGCGCCACCAACGACAAGGTGCCCGTCCTCTCGATGGGCTACGGCCGCGCAGACGCCTCCGACGGCACCGTCTTCCCTTACGTCTTCACCATGCCGATCACCTACTGGGCGGGCGCCGACGTGATGGTTCAGTACGCCAAGAAGGAGGCCGGCGGCAGCCTGGAGGGCAAGAAGATCGCCCTGGTCTATCACGACTCCGCCTATGGCAAGGAGCCGATCGCTACGCTGGAGCGCCTGGCCAAGGAAGAGGGTTTCCAGTTCTCCGCCTACCCCGTCGCCCATCCGGGCCTGGAGCAGAAGGCGACCTGGCTGCAGATCGGCCGCCAGCTGCGCCCCGACTGGGTCTTTATGTGGGGCTGGGGCGTGATGAACTCCACCGCCATCAAGGAGGCCGCAGCGGTCGGCTTCCCGATGGAGAAGTTCGTCGGCATCTGGTGGTCCGGTGCCGAGGCCGACGTCACCCCGGCCGGAGACGCCGCCACGGGCTACAAGTCGCTCAACATCACCGGCGTCGGCACCGCGGCGCCGATCTTCCGGGACATCGAGAAGATGCACGCCGACGGCAACGGCGTCGCCGACAAGGCCAACATCGGCACGGTGCTCTATAACCGCGCCCTGGTGAACGCCTTCTACTACACCGAGGCGATCCGCATCGCGCAGGCCGAGTTCGGCGTGAAGCCGCTGACCGGCGAGCAGATCCAGTGGGGCATGGAGCGCCTCGATATCACGCAGGAGATGATCGACAAGGCCGGCATGAACGGCCTGATGAGCCCGGTGAAGATCACCTGCGCCGACCACGAGGGCGGCGGCTCGGCCGTCGTGCAGCAGTGGGACGGCGCCAAGTGGACGGCGATCACCGACTTCATCGAGCCGCGGCGCGACGCCTTGCGTCCGGCCTATGAGGCCTCGGCCGCCCAGTACGCGCAGGAGAAGGGCCTGACGCCCCGCAGCTGCAACTGATCGCTGTCAGGCAGGGGAAGCGGGGCGGCCTTCAGGGGCCGCCCCGCACGTCCTTGCCCTCTTTCGCTAACGGCAGGTCCGGACCGACACCATGAGCCAAGCCGCCCCGCTTGAGACAGTGCCCGCCGCCGCACCGGCGGGGCCGATCCTCTCGGTCAACAACATCGAGGTGATCTACGACCACGTCATCCTGGTGCTGAAGGGCGTCTCGCTGGAGGTGCCCAAGGGCGGCATTGTCGCCCTGCTGGGTGCCAACGGCGCCGGCAAGACCACCACCCTGAAAGCCATCTCCAACCTGCTGCGCGCCGAACGCGGCGAGGTCACCAAAGGCTCCATCGAATTCGAAGGCCGGCGCGTCGACTCGCTCACGCCCAACGACCTGGTGAAGACCGGTGTGGTGCAGGTCATGGAGGGCCGCCACTGCTTCGAGCACCTCACCATCGAAGAGAACCTGCTGACCGGCGCCTACACCCGCAAGGACGGGCGCGGCGCCATCCAGGCGGACCTCGATCTGGTCTACGACTACTTTCCGCGCCTGAAGCAGCGCCGCGGCTCCATGGCCGGCTACACCTCCGGCGGCGAGCAGCAGATGTGCGCCATCGGCCGCGCGCTGATGAGCCGCCCCAAGATGATCCTGCTCGACGAACCCTCCATGGGCCTCGCCCCGCAGCTGGTCGAGAGCATCTTCGAGACGGTGAAGCGGCTGAACGAGGAGGAGGGCGTGTCCTTCCTGCTGGCCGAGCAGAATACCAATGTGGCGCTGCGCTACGCGCGCTACGGCTATATCCTGGAGAACGGACGCGTGGTGCTGGACGGCGATGCCGTGCGGCTGCGTGAGAACGAGGATGTGAAGGAATTCTACCTCGGCCTCTCGGCCGGCGGGCGCAAGTCCTACCGGGACGTGAAGCACTACAAGCGCCGCAAGCGCTGGCTATAGAAGCAGGTGATGGACTACTACGACGATCTCGAAACGCGGAGCCCGGAAGCACGCGAGACGGCGCTGATGGCGGCGCTGCCGCGCCAGGTCGCCCACGCCAAGGCCAAGGCGCCGGGCTATGCCGAGATCCTTGCCGATGTCGACCCCGCCAAAGTCACCAGCCGTGCCGCGCTGGCGAAGCTGCCGGTCACCCGCAAGCCCGACCTGTTGGAGCGCCAGACGCCGCGGCAGCCCTTCGGCGGGTTGGCCGCGATCCCCCTCGGCGAGGCGGCGCGGCTGTTCGCCTCGCCCGGCCCGATCTACGAGTTCGAGAGCGCGCGGCCCGGCTTCTGGCGCGTCGAGCGCGCGCTTTTCGCCGCCGGCTTTCGCGCCGGCGACGTGGTGCACAATTGCTTCTCCTACCATCTGACCCCCGGCGGCTGGATCCTGGACGGTGCGGCGCGCGCGCTGGGCTGTGCCGTCATCGCCGGCGGCGTCGGCAACAGCGAGCAGCAGGTCGAGGCGATTGCCCACTTCCGGCCCTCCGGCTACACCGGCACGCCGGACTTCCTGAAGGTGCTGCTCGACAAGGCGGTGGAACTCGGCGCCGACTGCAGTTCGATCACCCGTGCCCTGGTCTCCGGCGGCGCGCTGTTCCCGGCGCTGCGCCAGGCCTATGCCGAGCGCGGCGTCGCCGTGCTGCAGTGCTACGTGACCGCCGACCTCGGCCTCATCGCCTACGAGTCCGAGGCGCGAGAGGGCATGATCCTGGATGAGCAGATCATCGTCGAGATCCTGCGCCCCGGCACCGGCGACCCGCTGCCCGAGGGCGAGGTGGGCGAGGTGGTGGTGACCAGCCTGAACCCCGACTATCCGCTGATCCGCTTTGCCACCGGCGATCTCTCGGCGCTGCTGCCGGGGACCAGCCCCTGCGGCCGCACGGCGCCGCGCATCAAGGGCTGGATGGGCCGCGCCGACCAGGCGACCAAGGTGAAGGGCATGTTTGTGCAGCCGGCCCAGGTCGCCCAGGTGCTGAAGCGCCACGGCGAGATCGCCCGCGCCCGCCTGGTGGTGACTCGCCAGGGCGACAGCGACGCCATGACTCTCCGGTGTGAGGTGGGCGGAAATCCCGAAGGCCTGCAGGCCGCCGTCGCCGCCAGCCTGCAGGACGCCTGCAAGCTGAAAGGCGCCGTTGAGCTGGTCGCCCCGGGCAGCCTGCCCAACGACGGCAAGGTCATCGACGACCAGCGCAGCTACGACTGATTCCGCGCCAGCCCCCTGATTCCCGGTGCATTTCAGTGCGGCAACGAGAAATCACAATCTCGCCGCATTTGCAGCAAGTTCCCGACACCATCGGTTCCTAGCTTCATAGTCACGGAGACTTCCCCTCTCTGTAGAGGAGCCCCAGCCCTCCTATCGATGCCCCAAATCGGCTGGCACTAAGAGGGGGCGGCCATCTGCCCCGACCAAGCGTGGCCGCCCCTGACTTTCTTCCGAAAAGCTCCAACTACGGGCGGTGCCGTACCCCAAGCCAAAACGGGACCGTCCCTTTTTTTGGCTGCGTGCGGACTACCCGCGGCCACTCCCAATGACCTGTTGACGTTGCGATTATCCGGCGGTGAGAATCCCTGCTGTAATCCGTGATAGGCGAAACGCGGGCACGGGACGTCACAAGGGGGCTGGGATGGCGAAAATGGCGGCGGCCTGCGCGCTGGGGCTGCTGACGGGCCTGCTGGTCGGCATGTCGACCTCGGGGGTAACGGCCTCGGTGGTGTCCGCCGCTCTGGCGATGGTCGCCGGCGTCGTCGCCCTCACCGGCATCGCCAATCCCTTCCTGCCGAAAGGCGAGGACGCGGCCGTACGCTCGGCCGGGCACGACTGGGCCGTCTTCTTCTTTGCGGTCGTGACCATCATCGGGCTAGGCAGCGGCCTGTGGATGCGCACCCACGATTCCCTGTCGCCGACCCCGGACGAACTGGTGGCCCGGTGGCAGGCGGCCGGCTTCGAAGCGGCGGAAGCGCGCGGCATCGTTGTCCGGCAGCTGGCCGGCGCCGTCGGCGAGGGTGGCGGCAAGGACACGGGTGCGCGGGCCTCCGCGACCGTGCTGTTCGCCGGCGACGCCGCCACCTGCCAGCGCACTGATCCATCGCGCGCGCCGGATGCCGACGAGGCCCGCAACAGCTGGTCGCTCGCGCCTGAACCCTGGCCGGCGCTGGCCAAGAGCCTCGCGGCGCTGCCCAAGGACAGCCTGCAGGCGGTGTGGACGGGCCTCTGCGGAGATGTGAAATGATCGGCGCGCTCTCCCGCGGCCTGGCGGTCGCAGCGCTCTGCTGCCTCTGCGCGCCGACAGTTTCGGCCAAACCGTCGGCGGAAACCGTGCGCAAGGCCGCCGCTTCGGTGGTGCGCGTGATGGCCGACGGCTGTCCCGGTGCCCAGGGAGCGCGCGTCGGCAGCGGCTTCGTCTGGGCCGAGGCGGGCCAGGTGGTCACGGCCTTGCACGTGGTGGCGGATTGCACCTCCATCACCGTCGAATATGTTGACACCGGCGTGCAGCGGCGGGCGACACCGGAACGGTTCCTGCGCACCGCCGACCTCGCCCTGCTGTCGGTGGCCGATCCGCCTGCGGTGCCCATCCTGTCGCAGATGGCGAAGGCCAGTGAGCAGGAGGATCTTGCCGCCATCGGCATGCCCCTCAACGTGAAGACCTGGCAGGAGGCCTACGGCGAGCGCGCCCTCAATGTGCGCAAGCTGGATGACATCCTGAACGACGGGGCGCGCCAGCAGATCCGTAATCTCGGCGCGCCGTCGATCGAACTGGAGATCTTCCGGCTGACCGCCGTGGTGAAGCCGGGCTCCTCCGGCGGTCCGGTGATCAATGCCCAAGGCCACGTAGTCGGGATCGTGGACGGCGGCCTGGACGGCGGCAATGCGTCGCTGAACTGGGCGGTGCCGGCCGGCTTCCTGCAGCACCTGATGGAAAGCGGCGAGCCGGGCAATGCGGCCGGCCTCGGCCCGGCCGCCGAGACGGTCTTCGCCTTCTCGGTGCCCGCCGGCGACCAGCAGGCCGAGGCGGTGAACGAGAGCCTCTTCTGTGGCGGGCGCAGCTATTTCCACCTGGCGACGCGCGACCTGAACCAGATCGTCGATTCGCTGTCGCAACCGGGGACCCTCGACGACCCCGCCAGCTTCATCGCTCTCGTCGCCATATATTCGCAGCATGTGCCGCTGGACGACCTGGCGGCGATCCGCTTCGACCTCTGGGTCGATGGCGAAACCGGCGCCACCATCGCCGTGCCGGAGACCATGCCGCTGCGCGACGAGGCGGGATTCTGTATTGCCGAGTCGCAAGTCAGCGATGTCGGGCTGATCTTCACCGGAGGGGTCTTCAACCCCAATCAGGTCGATGTGCAGATGGTCTCCACGCAGTTCGAGGGCGCGGTCGTCCAGCTTCTCGGCCTCAGCTATTGCCAACCTGATCCAGCGGCGATGGAGCCCTATCCCCACACGCGGTTCGATGGCTTGATCGCCCGGCGTTCCGGCACCTACTGCGTGAACGGCTACACCGGCGCCCAGCTCTACGGCATCATCGGCCACCTCGCGCGGCTGAACTCCTATGCGGGCGTCGTAGCGATCAACGCGGCGCAGTACGCGAACGGCGCCTATCTTGATCCCCAGCAGACCCTGGATTGGGCGGCGGCGGCACTCGCCGTCTTGATCTCGACCTACCAGATCTGAGTTGCCCCCGGTCCCGCCGGGACCGGGACGGCGGCTTTCCTTCCCCCGGCGATCTGCTATACCGGCGGCCATCCCTTTTCCGTGGACGGGCCCGGACCAGCCGATGGCGCTTTTCGAAGGACGATCCCTGCATTGCCGGCGTGGCGGGCGCGACGTCTTCGCGGCGCTCGACTTCGCCCTGCCGGCGGGCGGGGCTCTATTGCTGACGGGCCCCAACGGCTCCGGCAAGTCCAGCCTGCTGCGCCTCATGGCAGGCCTTTTGAAGCCGGCCGGCGGCGCGCTGCTGTGGGACGGCCGGCCGATCGCCGAGGCGCCGGAGGAGCACGCCCGCCGGCTCCACTACCTGGGCCATCTCGACGCCGTGAAGCCGGTGCTCAGCGTCACGGAGAACCTGCAGTTCTGGGCCGCCCTGCGCGGCACCACAAAGGCGCTGGGAGGGTCGTTGGACGCGGCGCTCGAGCGCTTCGCGCTCACCGACCTCGCGGCGGTGCCCGGCCGCCTTCTCTCCTCCGGCCAGCGCCGCCGCCTTGCGCTGGCGCGCCTGGTCGCCGCCCCGGCGGAACTATGGCTGCTGGACGAGCCCTCCGTCGGCCTCGATCATGCGTCGGTTGGCCGCCTTGCCGCCGCCATCGCCGAGCACCGCGCCAGCGGCGGGCGCGTGGTGGTGGCGACCCACACCGCTCTCGACCTCGGCGACCCGATCCCGCTGTCGCTCGACTCCCTGGCGCCGCCGCCGCTGCCGGAAATGGTGTGGTGAGGGAGATGGTCCGGTGAAGGGCTTCCTTCTGGTCATCGGGCGCGACCTGCGCCTCGCGCTGCGCCAGCGCGCCGACGCCTGGCTGGCGGTGCTGTTCTTCGTGCTCACCGCGGCGCTCTTCCCCTTCGGCATCGGGCCGGAGCCCAACCTGCTGGCGCGCATCGCGCCCGGCATCATCTGGGTGGTTGCGCTCCTTGCGGTGTTGCTTTCCCTCGAGCGCCTCTTCCTCGCCGATTTCGAGGACGGCAGCCTGGAACAGCTGCTGCTCTCGCCGCTGCCGCTGGAGGCGGCGGTGCTCGCCAAGGTGCTGGCGCACTGGCTGACCACCGGGCTGCCGCTGATCGCTGCGGCGCCGCTTCTGGCCGTCCTCTTCCACATGGACCTCGCCGGCCTCGGCGTGCTGATGCTGGCGATGCTGCTGGGGACCCCCATCCTCAGCCTCGTCGGCGCCGTCGGAGCTGCGCTCACGCTTGGCGCCCGCCGCGGCGGCGTGCTGATCCCGCTGCTGGTGCTGCCGCTCTACATTCCGGCGCTGATCTTCGGGGTCGGCGCCGTCGACGCGGCGCTGCAGGGTTTCGCCGCCCGTCCCCACCTGCTCTTGCTCGCCGCGGTACTGCTGGTCATGCTGGTCATTACACCGCTGGCAAGCGCCGCGGCCCTGCGCCAGGCGCTGGAATAGCGGCGCGGGCGACGTAAGGAATAAAGTCTCTTCAAGGTGCGGGCCGGATTTTCCCGGGCTGGCATGACTTGGCTCAAGGCACTAGATAGATTGAGCCCTTAGGAAAGCAGCTATGCACCGCTTCGCAAATCCGGCCCGCTTCACCCGCCTGGCCGACCGCATCCTGCCCTTCGTCGCCGTCGGCACGGTGCTGGCGCTGGCCGTCGGCTTCTACCTGGCACTCTTCGTCTCGCCGCCCGATTACCAGCAGGGCGAGAGCGTGCGCATCATGTACGTCCACGTGCCCTCGGCCTGGATGGCGATGTTCATCTATGTCGGCATTGCCGTGGCGAGCGCCGTCGCGCTGATCTGGCGGCACCCCCTGGCGGACCTGGCGGCCAAGGCTTCCTCGCCGATCGGCGCCGGTTTCGCGTTCCTCACCCTGGTCACCGGCTCGCTGTGGGGCCGGCCGATGTGGGGCACTTGGTGGGAATGGGACGGCCGCCTGACCTCCATGCTGATCCTGTTCTTCCTCTACCTCGGCCACATGGCGCTGCTGAACGCCTTCGAGGACAGCCAGCGCGGCTATCGCGCGGCGGCGATCCTTGCCCTGGTGGGGGTGGTGAACATCCCGATCATCAAGTTTTCGGTCGACTGGTGGTCGACCTTGCACCAGCCGACCAGCGTGATGCGCCTGGATGGCCCGACCATCCATCCGTCGATGCTGTGGCCGCTGCTCATCGTCGCCCTGGGCTTCAAGCTCTATTACCTGACGGTTGTCCTGCTGCGCATCAAGAGCGAGCTGATCGCCGCGCGCCTGCGCGCGCTGGATCTGGCGATGGTGAAGGGCGCCTGACGCCGGCGGAGGATGAGGCGGAAGCTGCGCGATTCGGTCGCACTCATGCGAATGGGTACTGACCTTGCGGGCCTGACGGCCTAGATTGCGGCTCAACGCCCGGATCGATACGGGCGACGAAGCAACGGGCCGAAAAGGCTTGGGAGAGTGATGGAGAAAGTGCAGGCATTCTTTCACATGGGGGGCTATGCCGCCTTCGTCTGGCCGTCGCTGGCCCTGACGGTGGTGGTGATGGCCGGCCTGCTGATCGCGACCCTGCGCCAGCTGCGCTGGCGCCAGCGCCGCCTCGCCGAACTGGAAGCGGCCGGTGCCCAGCGCCGCCGCCGTGCCGGCGCACCCGCTTCTTCGTCCGCCGGCAGCGCCCGGGAGGCCCATTCATGACCCGCAAGCGCCCATGACACGTAAACGCAGGCGCCTCTACATTGTCGCCGCCGCCCTGCTGATCTTCGGCGGCGCCACCGCCCTGGTGCTGACCGCGCTGGACGACAGCCTCGACCTGTTCCAGAGCCCTAGCCAGATCATGGCGTCGCCGCCACCGCCCGAGCGCGGCATCCGCCTGGGCGGCCTGGTGGAGGAGGGCACGGTCTCGCGCTCCACCGACGGGCTCAGCGTCGCCTTCCGGATCACCGACGGCGCCCAGTCGGTGCCGGTCAACTACCGCGGCATCCTGCCCGACCTCTTCCGCGAGGGGCAGGGTGTCATCACCGTCGGCAACATGGGCCCCGACGGCACCTTCGTCGCCCGGGAGGTGCTGGCCAAGCACGACGAGAACTACCTGCCGCGCGAGGTGGTCGACGCGCTGAAGGAATCCGGCCAGTGGCAGGGTGACGGGACGGGAGGCGCCCAGTGATCATCGAGCTGGGCCATTTCGCGCTCATCCTGGCGCTCGCCGCCGCTCTGCTGCAGGGCAGCGTGCCGATGATCGGCGCCGCGCGCGGCGATGCCGCCTGGATGGCGCTGGCGCGGCCTGCGGCGGTGGTGCAGCTGATCCTCGTGGTCTTCGCCTTCTGCGCCTTGACCCATGCTTACGTGACCTCCGACTTCTCGGTCGCCAACGTGGTTGCCAACTCGCATTCGGCCAAGCCGCTGCTCTACAAGATCTCCGGCGTGTGGGGCAACCACGAGGGCTCCATGCTGCTGTGGATCCTCATCCTCGCGCTCTTTGGCTCCGCGGTGGCGGTATTCGGCGGCAACCTACCGCCCTCGCTGCGTGCCCGTGTTCTGGGTGTGCAGGCGTGGATCGGCATCGGCTTCATCGCCTTCACGCTCTTCACCTCCAATCCCTTCCTGCGCGTCTTCCCGGCACCGCTCGACGGCGAGGACCTCAACCCGCTGCTGCAGGACCCGGGCCTCGCCTTCCACCCGCCGATGCTCTATGCCGGCTACGTCGGCTTCTCGATGGCCTTCTCCTTCGCCATCGCCGCTCTCATCGAAGGCAAGGTCGACGCCGCCTGGGCGCGCTGGGTGCGGCCCTGGACGCTGCTCGCCTGGGCCTTTCTCACCGGCGGCATCGCGCTCGGCTCCTGGTGGGCCTACTACGAGCTGGGCTGGGGCGGCTGGTGGTTCTGGGATCCGGTCGAGAACGTCTCCTTCATGCCCTGGCTGCTCGGCACCGCGCTGCTGCATTCCGCCATCGTGGTGGAGAAGCGCAATGCCCTGAAGACCTGGACCATCCTGCTGGCGATCCTCACCTTCTCGCTGTCGCTCATCGGCACCTTCATCGTGCGCTCCGGCGTGCTGACCTCGGTGCACGCCTTCGCCACCGATCCGGAGCGCGGCTTCTTCATCCTCATCCTGCTCGCCGTCGCCATCGGCGGCTCGCTGGTCCTCTTTGCCCTGCGCGCGCCGGCGCTGAAGGCCGGCGGCCTCTTCGCGCCGATCAGCCGCGAAGGCGGCATGGTGATCAACAATCTCTTTCTCTCCGCCGCCTGCGCCGCCGTCTTCCTCGGCACGCTCTACCCGCTGTTTCTCGAGGCGCTGGACGGCTCCAAGGTCTCGGTCGGCCCGCCGTTCTTCAACGCCACCTTCGTGCCGCTGATGGTGCCGCTGGTGTTCCTCATGGCGGTGGGCCCGATGCTGCCGTGGAAGCGCGCCGACCTCGCCGCCGCGCTCGCGCGTCTGAAGCTCGCGGCGCTGGGGGCCGTCGTTGCCGCGCTCGTCGCCTGGTATGTCAGCAACGGCGGGCCGGTGCTCGCCGTCGCCGCCATGGGGCTTGCAGCCTGGCTTTTCGTCGGCGCACTGGTCGAATGGACCGACCGGGTGAAGCTGTTCCGCGTACCTCCGGGGGATTCCTGGCGCCGCGCGCGCAACCTGCCGCGCGCCGCCCACGGCATGACGCTGGCCCACACCGGCCTCGCCGTGGTGATGGTGGGCATGATCGGCTCCTCGGTATGGAAGACCGAGGTGGTGACCAGCCTCAAGCCCGGCGAGTCCGTCGAGATCGCCGGCTACAGCCTGCTGTTCGAGGGAGTCGGCAAGCTGGACGGCCCCAACTACACGGCTGAGCGCGCCCGTTTCACCGTCACCCGCGACGGTGAAGAGGTCGCCGTGATGTTCCCGGAAAAGCGCGTCTACCAGGTGCGTTCCATGCCGACCACCGAGGCGGCGATCCGCACCACCTTCCTGGCCGATCTCTATGCCGTCATCGGCGATGCCGACGGCCAGGGCGGCTGGACCGTGCGGGTCTATCACGAGCCGCTGGTGCCGTGGATCTGGGTCGGCTGCCTCGTCATGATGGCCGGGGGTCTGGTTTCGCTGAGCGACAGGCGCCTGCGCATCGGCGCCCCGCACCGCCAGGCGGCCAGCCCGGCGGGCGGCCAGGCGGGCGACAAGTCGCCGTCGCGCCCGGCCACGGCCTAGCCCGTCAGCGGATCGCACCCCCATGACCCGACGTCTTCTCTTCCTGCTGCCGGTGCTCATTTTCGCGGTGATCGCCGGCTATTTCCTCTGGGGTCTGGCGCCGGAGCGCGATCCGGGCAATGTGCCGACGGCGATGATCGACAAGCCGACGCCGACCTTCGATCTCGCCGCGGTGCCCGGCCTCGACGTACCGGGCCTCGCCACCGCCGACCTCGCCACGGGCGAGGTGGTGATGGTGAACTTCTTCGCCTCCTGGTGCGTGCCCTGCCGCGCCGAGCATCCCTACCTCACCGCCTTCGTCGAGCAGACCGGGGTGCCGCTCTACGGCATCAATCACCGGGACAAGCCGGAAGATGCCGCCGCCTGGCTTGCCGAGCTCGGCAATCCCTACGGCCGTATCGGCGCCGACCCGGGGCGCGCGGCGGTCGAGTGGGGCGTCACCGGCGTGCCGGAGACCTTCGTTATCGACGGCAGCGGGCGCATCCGCTACCACCACCGCGGCCCGCTGGTGCCCGAGGTGATCGAGCGCGATCTGGCGCCGCTCCTGAAGGCGTTGCGCGGATGAAGCGTCTGCTCTTCGCTCTCGCGCTGCTCTTGGCCGCCCCGGCGGCGGCTGCCCCAGCGTTGGCCGTCGAGCCCAGCGAGATGCTCGACGATCCGGTGCTGGAGCAGCGCGCGCGCGAGCTCTCCGCCGAGATCCGCTGCGTGGTCTGTCAGAACGAGTCGATCGATTCCTCCAACGCCGAGATCGCGCACGAGCTGCGCGTGCTGGTGCGCGAGCGCCTGGTCGCCGGCGACAGCGACCAGCAGGTGCTCGACTATCTCGTCGCCCGCTACGGCGACTTCGTGCTGCTGCGCCCGCCGGTGAAGCCGACCACCTACCTGCTGTGGTTCGGCCCCTTCGTCGTTCTGCTGCTGGGCGCCCTCGGCGTCTTTGTCTACTTTCGCCGGCTGCGCGCCGCTCCGGCGATGCCGCCGCCGCTCAGCGCGGAGGAGGAGGCGCGCGTCCAACGCATGCTGGCCGACGGCACGGACGAGGGCGAGGGGACCGCTCGGCCATGATGTTCTGGATTGTCGCCGCGGTGATGGCCGCCCTGGTGGTGGTCGCCCTGCTGTGGCCGCTGTTGCGCCGGCGTGCTGCGGCCCCGGCGGCGGCCGAGTACGACCGCGCCGTCTACCGCGACCAGCTCACCGAGCTGGAACAGGACCACGCGCGTGGCCTGATCGACGCGACCGAGGCCGAGGCCGCGCGGCGCGAGATCGAGCGCCGCCTGCTGCAGACGGAAAGTCCCGCGGCCGGCGCGGCGCCCAGAACGCGTCCCTGGCTCAGCCGTATCGCCCTGGTGCTCGTCGTCGCGCTGCCGCCGGCGGCGGGTCTGGGCCTCTACCTGCGGCTCGGGACCCCGGGCCTGCCGGGCCTCCCGCTCGCCGAGCGCGATCCCGGTGGCCCGCAGGAGATGGGCCTCATGGTCGCCCAGCTCCAGGCGCGCCTCGAGCGCAATCCGGAGGACATCGAGGCACACCTGATCCTGGCCCAGATCTTCGAGCGCGCCGGCCGCTTCGGCGACGCGGCGTCGCTTTACCGCCAGGCCATCGACCTGGTGCAGCGCCTGGAAGGGGCGGTGCCCAGCGCGCTCCACGCCGCCCTCGGCGAGACCCTGGTGGCGGCCACCGGCGGACAGGTCGGCCGCGAGGCGCGGCTCGCCTTCGCCGCCGCCATCGAGGCCGATCCCGGCAACAGCCAGGCGCGCTACTATGCCGGCCTCGCCATGGCCCAGGACGGCCAGTTCCCGCAGGCCATCGCCGTGTGGCAGAGCCTGGCCGAAGACTCGCCTGCGGACGCTCCCTGGCTGCCGCTGCTGCACCAGCAGATCGTGCGCGCCGCCCAAGAGGCCGGCATCGAGCCGCCGGCCCTCGCCCAGCCGGCGCCGCCGGGCATGGCGGCCCCCGGACCCAGCGCGGAGGACCTGGAGGCCGCCCGCACCATGACCGAGGCGGAGCGCACGGCCTTTGTGCGCTCCATGGTCGACCGGTTGGCCACCCGCCTGGCGGAGCAGCCCGAGGATCCCGACGGCTGGCTGCGTCTTGCCCGCGCCCAGACGGTGCTGCGCGAGGTCGACAAGGCCCGCGAGTCCCTCGCCCGGGCCGAGGCCCAGATCGCCGCCCTGCCGGAGGGCGCGCCGCAGCGCGCCGTCCTCGCCCAGCGCCTGGAAGAGCTCAAGCGCCTGCTGCCCTGAGGCGCTTGGCAGCGCCTGCAATCGTTCCAGGTGGCAGGCCGTTCACAGGCCTGCGAACGGCACGGTTTTGCTTGGCTTCCTCCTGAGGCTGTCTTACCGTCACCATCAAAGCGTCATAAAAAAATCGGCGCATCCCACAGGGAGCCTAAGCGTTTGGCTTTAGCGGAGCAGGAGACCGCGACGGCTGCGGTCGCAGCCGCGCTGGTGGCTGAAGATATTCATAAGTCCTTCGGAGACCTCGAGGTCCTGAAGGGCGTCTCGCTGACGGCGCGGGAAGGCGACGTGATTGCCATGCTGGGGTCCTCCGGCTCCGGTAAGAGCACCTTCCTGCGCTGCCTGAACCTCCTGGAGCGGCCCAACGCCGGGCGCATCATCGTCGCCGGCGAGGAACTCCGCCTGAAGCCCGCCAAGCGCGGCGGCGGCCTGGACGCCGAGGACCCCGAGCAGATCCGCCGCATCCGAGCGCGCCTCGCCATGGTGTTCCAGAGCTTCAACCTGTGGTCCCACATGACGGTGCTGGAGAACGTGATCGAGGCGCCGGTCCATGTGCTGAAGCGGCCGAAGGCGGAGGCCATCGACTATGCGGGCGAGATCCTGCGGAAGGTCGGCCTCGACGACCGCCGCGACTATTACCCCGCGCATCTTTCCGGCGGCCAGCAGCAGCGCGTCGCCATCGCCAGGGCCCTGGCGATGGACCCCGCGGTGATGCTGTTCGACGAGCCGACCTCGGCCCTCGATCCCGAGCTGGTGGGCGAGGTGCTGCGGGTCATCAAGCGTCTGGCGGAAGAGGGGCGGACGATGATCGTGGTCACCCACGAGATGGGCTTCGCCCGCGAGGTGTCCAGCGAGACGGTGTTCCTGCACCAGGGCCGCGTCGAGGAGCAGGGGCCGCCGCAGGAGGTCTTCAGCAACCCGCGCTCGCCGCGCTTTCGCCAGTTCCTGGAGGGCAACCTGAAATGACGGCTGCGCTTCGGGATCGGCACGGACGACAACACAAAAGCAAACCCCAATGGAG
Source organism: Pelagibius sp. 7325 (assembly GCF_037652055.1). Classification (NCBI taxonomy): domain Bacteria; kingdom Pseudomonadati; phylum Pseudomonadota; class Alphaproteobacteria; order Rhodospirillales; family Rhodovibrionaceae; genus Pelagibius; species Pelagibius sp. 7325. Next base: position 690,505 of record NZ_JBBKAH010000002.1, on the reverse strand, counting down.
GCAACTCGTGAAGAAACTGATTTCCGCGGTCTTCGTCGCCGCCCTGGCTTTCGGCGCCGCGCTCAATGCGACAGGGGCCGATGCCAAGGAGTGGAAGAAGGTGCGCATCGGCGTCGAAGGCGCCTATCCCCCGTTCAGTGAAGTGACCGCCGACGGCAAGCTGGTCGGCTTCGACATCGACATCGCCAACGCGCTCTGCGAGGAGATGAAGGTGGAGTGCGAGCTGATCACCCAGGACTGGGACGGCATCATTCCCGCCCTGCAGGCACGCAAGTACGACGCCATCATCGCCTCGATGTCGATCACGCCGGAGCGCAAGGAGAAGGTCGACTTCACCAACAAGTACTACAACACGCCGGCCAAGTTCGTGCGCAAGAAGGGCTCCGGCATCGAGATCACCAAGGAAGGCATGAAGGGCAAGGTCGTCGGCGTGCAGCGCGCGACGATCCACGACAACTTCGTGACCGAGGTCTACGGCGACACCGTCGAGGTGAAGCGCTACGCCACCCAGGACGAGGCCTATCTCGACATGGTCGCCGGCCGTGTCGACCTGCTGCTGGCCGACTCCGTCGCGATGGACGGCGGTTTCATCCAGACCGATGCCGGCAAGGACTTCGAGTTCGTCGGCCCGGACTTCAGCGATCCGCAGTACTTCGGCGAGGGCGCCGGCATTGCCCTGCGCAAGGGCGAAGAGGACCTCCGCGAGATGTTCAACAACGCGATCGAGGCGATCCGTGCCAACGGCACCTACGACACCATTCAGAAAAAGTACTTCGACTACGACGTCTACGGCAGCTGAGGCGGCCCTGTGACGTCCCCTTGAGAGAACGCCACCGCTGGACCCCCGGCGGTGGCGTTTCTCATTGGGGCGGTCCACAGCGCTCACAGGTCAGGTCCGCATGGAATCCCTCGACAAGCTGATCGAATACATCCCGCTGATGCTGGACGGCTTTGTCGTCACCCTGACCGTCGCCTTCGTTTCGCTGGCGATCGCCCTGGCTCTCGGCTTGCTCACCGCGACCATGAAGCTGTCGAACTCACGCCTCGGACGGGGTGTGGCTGGCAGCTACACCACGGTCATCCGGGGTGTTCCCGATCTTGTGCTGATGCTGCTGATCTTCTTCGGCGGGCAGATCCAGGTGAACAACATCGGTGCCTACTTCGGCTGGGATTACATCGACGTCGACGCCTTCACCGCGGGCACCCTCACCATCGGATTCATCTTCGGCGCTTACATGGGTGAGACCTTCCGCGGGGCCTTCATGGCGGTGCCGGTCGGCCTGCTGGAGGCCGGCTACGCCTACGGCATGTCGAGGCGGCAGGTGTTCCAGCGCGTCCTGGTGCCGCAGATGATGCGCCACGCCCTGCCCGGCCTCGGCAACAACTGGCTGGTGCTGATGAAGACGACGGCGCTGGTCTCCGTCATCGGTCTGCACGACCTCGTGTTCCGTGCCGGCCAGGCCGGCGGATCGACGCGCCTGCCCTTCTTGTTCTATCTCTTCGTCGCCCTGATGTTCCTCGCCTTTACCACCGTTTCGATCTGGGCGCTGAACTGGCTCGAGCGGCGCTACACCGTCGGCGTCAGGCGGGCCTGATACCATGGACTTCTCGCCCATCTTCGCCAACATCGGTCTCTATCTCGACGGCCTCGTTGTCACCCTTCAGCTGGTGTTCTGGGCGCTGGGCATCGGCCTTGCCTTCGCGATTCCCCTGGCGGTCATGCGGATGTCGCGCAATCCGCTGGTCAACGGGCCGGTCTGGGCTTTCACCTACTTCTTCCGCGGCACCCCGCTGCTGGTGCAGATGTTTCTGCTGTATTACGGCCTCGGCCAGATGCAGTTCATGATCGAGCTGAGCCAAAGTCTGACCTTCCTGAAGGACGCCTACTGGTACGCGCTCCTCGCCTTTACGCTCAACACCTGCGCCTACACGACGGAGATTATCCGCGGCGCCATCGCCGGCACGCCCTACGGGGAGATCGAGGCGGCGCGCGCCTGCGGCATGTCGCAGACTCAGACCTATCGCCGCGTCATCCTGCCCAGCGCCTTCCGCCGCGCCCTCCCGGCCTATTCCAACGAAGTGATCTTCATGCTGCACGGCTCGGCCATCGCCAGCGTCATCACCATCGTCGACCTGACCGGCGCCGCCCGCATCGTCGCCTCGCGCTACTACAATCCTTTCGAGGCCTTCATCGCGGTCGGTGTGCTCTATTTCTGCGTCACCTTCGCCCTGGTCGGCGGCTTCAAACAGCTGGAGAAGCACTGGTTCGCCCACCTGCGTCCGCGCGAAGAGGTCGACGCCAAGGGCAAGCGCAAGGCCGGCCAGACGGCCTAGAGAGGAAGCGGGGGATGCCGGAGTACAGAGCGCCGGGCGTCTACGTCGAAGAGACCGCCGGCGGGCCGCCGGCCATCGCGCCGGTGGAAACCGCCATCCCGGTCTTCGTCGGCTACGCCGCGAAGGTCAGTGCGAGGGGTGGCGGGCGCACTGATTGGCGTCTTCTGCGCATCGCGGGCATGAACGATTTCAGCAGGCTGTTCGGGGAGGCGCCGCTGCACAATGTTTCGGTGGGCGTCGCCAAGCGCGTCGACGCTTCCGGCAAGCTGCTCGACGTCGCGGTCGACTGGGCTGAATTCGATCCCGTACCGCGGCATTTCCTATCCTATGCCGTGCAGCTCTACTTCATGAACGGCGGCCTAAGCTGCTTCGTCTATTCCCTCGGCCGCTATCGTGAGGCCCGCCCGGACGACTTCCTCGCCGCCCTGGCCGCGCTGGAGGCCGCCGCGGGCCCGACGCTGCTGGTGATGCCCGACGCGGCGCTGCTTGACGACGGCGCCTACGCGGCGGTTCTCGACGCGGCACTCGCCTCTTGTGCGCGGCGGCGCGATCGCTTCCTTGTCGCCGACGTGGCGCGCGCCGTGCCGGGCGGGACCGATACGGCGTCATCCGTGGGCATGAGTTTCCGTTCCGCGCTGACTGGCGACACCGCGCTGCTGCGCTACGGGGCGGCGTATTTTCCGTACCTCGAAACGAATCTGCCCCTGCGCATTTCGGATCCGCGGGTGCGGCTCTCCGGATTCGATATCGTGACGGTGGCGCACGATGGCAGCGAGTCCGTGACGCCGGTGTCGGGCGTCGCCGGACGCAGCCTCCACGATGCGGAGCTGCGTCTGAGGACGAAGGAGCCCGAGGTGTATCGGGCGGTGCAGACCTTCGTGCGGGATGCCCGGGCCAGCGTGCCGCCGTCCGGCGCCGTGGCCGGGCTTTATGCTCGTGTCGATGCGACGCAGGGCGTGTGGAAGGCGCCGGCGGGACAGGCGCTGCTCAACATCGTTCAGCCCGCCGTCCCGGTGAACGACAGCTTTCAAGAGGCACTGAACCTTGACCCCGTAACCGGCAAGTCGGTGAACGCCATCCGCGCCTTCACGGGTCGCGGCACTCTGGTCTGGGGCGCGCGTACGCTGGCGGGCAACGACAACGAATGGCGCTACGTGAACGTCCGCCGCTTTGCCATCTTCCTCGAACAGTCGCTGGATCGTGGCCTGCGGTGGGCGGTCTTCGAGCCGAACGATGCCGGCACCTGGGCACGCCTCAGGGCCGCCGCGGAGAATTTCCTCACCGGCCTGTGGCGCCAGGGGGCTCTGCAAGGCAGCAAGCCGGAACACGCTTTCACGGTCGCCGTGGGCCTCGGCCGCAGCATGACGCAGGACGACATCGACAATGGGCGCGTGATCGTGCAAATCGGCTTCGCGCCGCTCAGGCCGGCCGAGTTCATCATCCTGCGCATCGTGCTGCAGCAGGCCATGCCCTGAGGCGGCGCCGGCCGGCTTGCGCAGGGGCGCTGGCTTAGACCAGCATCTCCGGCTTGAACAGGCGCCGGCGGCTGATGACCTTGCCGGCGACCATGAAGACGCCTTCGCCGGTGTAGTGCAGGGTCTCCGGGTGCTTCGGGCGGGTGGGGGCCTGCGCCTTCACGATCTCGAAGATGAAGAAGTTGTAGCGCTCGACCATCGCGTCGTCGTAGAGGCGGCATTCGAAGTGGGCATGGCATTCGCCGATGCGCGGCGCCGCCACGCGCGCCGACGTCTCGGGCGTCAGGCCGAAGTGCGCGAATTTGTCGATCTCGTTCCCACTGGTGTTGCCGATGCCCACGACGCTATCGGTCAGTCTGGTCGTCGGCAGGTTGATGACGCATTCGCCGCTCCGGCGCACCAGCTCGAAGCTGTGGTTGCCGGCGGAGATCATGCAGCCGATGAGGGAGGGGGCGAACTCCAGGATGGTGTGCCAGCCCAGGGTCATGATGTTGGTCTCGCCCTGCCAGGCCGAGGAGATCAGGACGATGGGGCCCGGCTCCAGGTAGCGTCGCGCCAGGTGGACCGGCAGGTCGGATTTCTTGACGGACTTCGACATGGCGCATCTCCCGTCCGGAGGAAAGCCTCAGGCCGGCAGTCTAACGAACGAAGAAGGAGATGTCGGTTATCGCATCTTTTTGCGCATTCTTCACACTAACATATTGATTTTCCTGGGTCTGTATCGAAGGCGTTGCAGCGAATTAGCGCTTAGAACTGCGCAGAACACCGGATTTAGCGTCCGGTTCTGCGCAAAAAAATGCCTCTTTTATCTATCGACGTGGGTTCGAAACGCAGGATTGGACACTAAAAAGGGGCGCCGAAGCGCCCCGAGGCTGGTAGTTCACTGCGGCGGTGCACTAGTCGCTAGCGAGTGCAGCCATACATGTGTGGCGGTCATAAAATGGTACGGGCTTTCCGTTTGCAGTGATCCGGAAGGTTGGCGCAATGCCGGCCGCCCTCAGCAGTTTCCTGATTGTTCCCTGGTGGCGAGAGGCTCTGCCACATCCCCCCAAGCGGGTTAACTCTGAGATGGTCACATATCGCTTGTGGAATTCAGCGACAGAAGAACGATCAAAGAGGACGGTTCCTCCAGATTTCGGCCCAGTCTGATCGCCAGAGATATAGCCCGCATTTCGCAAGGAATAGATAGCTGTCACTCTCGGAAGATAAAGCAGCTTGGCCGCTGCCTCCCCAGTAAGGTGGCCAGCCATTCTCGATTGCTTGGCGGTGGTCGCGATTTCATCCGTGTCGGCCATGGTGATTAAGAGGCGGTCTATGCCGCGGCAATTTTCATCATATCCGGCGACCTCAAGCTCCCCATTCAGTATCAAGCCGAGAATGGCACCAATCGTGATGTCGAATCGCCTAAGTTTGTTGCGGACGGCTTCGCCAATGCTGATCATCGAACCTGGCGGTTTTGTAGAGGGCGAGAATCTCACGTGCTTTGCCAGATTCCTCTCAAATTCCAGGTAGCTGGAAGCACCCAACCGCCTCCTTGAACGTATGCGATTGGTGCCGGATTTGGCGGCGAGTACTCCAAAACGCTCCAGTATCTGAGCAGCTACGGCGTCGCCGACATTAAGTCGCTCGGCAACAAGTCCAATTGGAAGGGAAATGTCCGCTAAGGCCTCCAAATCGCGACATGGAAATCCGCAGCCCTCGCGGAAGGAACCCAGGCCCATTTCCCTCTTATTGCATTTGAACAAAGCTCCAGCAGAATCGCGATCAACCAAACTTCTAGTCAACTGTCGCTGTCTCAGGATGAGGTTCTCGAGACGGTCAACCTCGTCTTTGTTCAAGCGTTGCCGCGCATTTACGCCCTTCGTGCAAGCCGCATGAGGTAAGCCGAGATCAGTCGCCAACTCAATGAAACGTCGATGACTGATGCTCATGCGCGCACAGAACACCGAGACAGGTTCAAGGGCAAAGCTTTCCCTGCTTGCGATCATGAACTCTGCTTGGCCATTCCATCTTGCGTACGCTGACGGGTGCGACTGCGCCAGGTAAACTCCCATCTCAGCGACGACATGCTGAAAGCCCTCCCTGCGGCGCCGACGAATTACCGCTTCGTACAGTCCAGGAAACAGCTCTTCGCCTGTACGGCAATCTAAAGGTTTGTTAGAGATAAACTGACTGAAAACCTTATGAAGCCCCCTAGGCCAATCATCATTGACTGCCACCGAGGCCGCTTTCATGAGCTCACATCGCTTGGGTAGAGGGAGCCGGGCCACATGCGCCGAGTCGACACGTTTGATGTCTGACGTTATGCCGCCAATGAACACAGACATTGAAAGCAGACCATTCAAACTAAGCCGAGTAAGAGCATCGGGTTCCGGGTCGAACCCGAGCCGACCATTATCGGAATGGAGCTTCTTAGCAATCATCTCTGCTAACTGGGCCTCGTGCTCAGAGGCAGAACCCGGAGGTGAATGAAAGGCCGAGCTGCAAATCTTGCATCGCCCAACATGCGGCCGACCCCACGTAATCTTCGATCCGCACGTAGTGCAGCTGTTGACCAAAGGCGCCCAGTGTCGCGGACAAACAGTAAATAACGTAAGTTCCCACTCCACTGGGATGACCAACTTTTCTGCTAGACACGTGGGACACACCTTCGGATGCCTCACATCCACCATACCGCTGCCGAGATGGTGACCGCAGATCGCCCATGCCCGAGATGCGCTACCTGCCTTTTGCATTGTCGGAATCCTTTGCACCGCCATCTGCGGATCGATCTCCAGCAGCTCGCTCAGTTCATCCACATGCTTTTGGACAGCCGTCATCGAACGCGTACCAGTTGGCGCGCCTACGAGGTTTGTGATGACATGAAGGCTGTCGTACAGATTCATCTCTGCGCGCCGGAGCAAGTAGCCACTGAAACTCTCGGTTGGCGCGATTGGCTCAAATCGCGGTAGAACACGTTGCACTGGTATCATTCCTTAGTCGGATCGTTGCGGTTTCTCTTCCCGTTTCGGCTCCCTGAGCCGATCGAAAGGGTTCGAGAGGCTGCGCCCGTAAGCGGATGATGCGGTCAGTTCTTCCCAAGCACACCCAAGATGATAGAGGTCGATGAAGGGGCGCCCATCGTCGATGGCAAGCTCACCACTCCGCTGTAACAGTCGAGTGATAAGTCCGATAAGCCCCGATGTCGCCGAGTGAATAGCCCGCGCCAGATGAGGCTCATGCAGGCCGCCGGTCATTGGGAACGGCATCTCGAGATCGTAGTACCGAAGAAAGCACCGAAGCTCTTTGAAGGAGTCGTCAGAGCTAACATCGAATGGGGCAATTGCAATACGTCCCCTAAGGCGCCCCTCTAGCTGCAAGTTTGCGGCGATGAGCCGATCCAAGTCTTCGGTTCCGGCTAGGACGATCGGAATGCCTACAAGATCCGCGAGAACCTTGATGGCATCGGCCGCGTCGTAGTTAATCTCCTTGTTGCGCCGGTTCACGAGATGCTGCGCTTCATCGATTATGATCATCTCGACACCCATGGTCTTAGACACCATAGGAATCCGAGTAAGACTCTGAACGCGCGAGTTCGTCGACGCCGCGGGATCGCCCATTGCTTCGAGAACGCTTGCTGCCAAAGTGCGCTCATTGCACTTGCTAAGGAGCGTCAGACGTGCGACGCGCCGCGGGCGGGGTCCTGGGCTGGCGAACTTCTCTTCGTGCAAGTCGAGAATTGTCGTCTTCCCGCTTCGCGATTCGCCAACGATAGTGAAGACATGGCCTTCTCTCGGCCGCGGCGCGGACGCGTGCAGCGTGCTCAACCGCTTCAAGGCGGCTTTTACAAAGCCAAATTCGACCCGGATAGCGCGCAGTGCGTCGAGGCGGATGTTCTCATCACTCTTCATTATCTGCACCCATATGGTGACCAGAAACGGAGCATAGGCGGTAGCTAGGTGATTGCCACTCGTGGCTGGCAGCTACCGCTGCTTCTGATATTGAAATGGGTTCGAAAATGTTGAGCGGGCCCAAGGGAATGGCATCTCCGCAGCGCAATCGTTTCGAATTTGATTGAAAGTCCAGTCATTTTCATTTTCTGGCGACGGCCGCGACACCGGTTGCTCTTGGCGCAGCCGCAATTAAGCCAACCTACTATGAATCTGGCTTGTCCCACCCCATCTCCCCAAGCAGGCGGTCGAGATCCTCGGTGTCGTCGTTTTCGCTAGTATCAACATCATTGGCTTGCCCGAATCCGTCGGCGGAAGTCGCTGCTTCAAGCGAAATGTCCCCAACAGTGTCATCCGGCGGCGTGTGCTCCTCTTCGATGGGAGCGGGAGGCTGAGCGGCGTGCTGGTTGGGCGATGTCCTGGAGGGACCAGCAAGATCGTCGAATCCGGCTTGCGAAGTGAAGTCGACGGATCCGTCCGCTCGATTCCCATAGGGCATGCGGCTGTCCTTTGCAGCAATATCATTTAGAGTGCGCTTGACTTCCTTCGGTCGCTTGATTTTCTCATCATAGCGTTCCAGAAACTTGCGCTTGGCTACAGCACGATCCATCGGCGATAGCGAGTGGGCTTTGTTCTCCTGTCTGCGCCAAGCCTCGACCTGTCGGTGTAGCTTCAGCGATAGATTCCGCGCATACGCCGCATCATCAGAGATGGCCTCGATCACCTGACCACGAACCTCGTCAAAAACATAGAGCTTATCCATGCTTTGTTCGTCGAAGACAAAATCCACCCTTGGGTTTCGTTTGTGCTTTATGCGGAGGCGGGCCAGCTCTGGGCTTCGATAAATCATGCTCTCGAAGTGAATTCCGTCGTTCTGTAGGGTTGCGTATGACCCATGCGAAAGGCACACCGCGAGATCCTTTTCGCAAGGCGGTGGGGAGAGCTCATACCTCTTGACGCCTTCCAACCACATTTGCATAGGCGTTCTTCCCCGCAATCCACGATGCTGAGTGTGATGGTAGATCTGTACGATCCATCGCGTGAGCGCTTCACGAACATCGTCCAGTGTCATGCAGGCTTCTTTTTCAGGATCGCGCAGCTGCCATTGGTGCTTATTGAACCTCATGCCGCCAGGGAGTAGGTCCGTGAGCTGATGTAGAATTGTGAGGAATGCGCGCTCCACGACGCCCTTGTGTTCCGGCTTGTCTTTGTTTGTTGTCTCGTGATTGACGCGAAGAGCGCCGCATGCATTCGTGAACCGGGCATTCATTAGTGCGGTTGTGCTGTCGCTGATGATCGTCTCGAACTTGCCTTCGGCCGGCCAGGCCCCGGCTAAATCCGGATAGAGCTTTTCGAGGTATGTTTTAGGGCTCATTGCATTGCGTAAGGCCTGGCAGTATCCCGCCCAGCTTTCGTCTTCGAATCCGAGATGGAATCCCAAAATGAGCCGGGAATAGACGTCGATCACCAACGTCAACGTCAATCTTTTGTGGAGACGCCCATTCTCGTCGACAACAAGAACCTGGAATGGCGTAGCATCTGTCATGACCAGTTCAAGAGGACGTTTGGCCGTGATCCCCTTTTCTTTAATCTGCAGCCATCTATGGGCCGCCTTTTCGCCATATCGGTAGGAAAGAATCTGGTAGATGTCGAAGGTTCTCTCAAGAACTCGCTTGAACGTCGTGTAGGCTGGCGGCGCGTCGGATGCGAGCGTGGGATTGGCATCCCAGTATTTCCGAAGTGCGGCCAGGAAGGCCTCATAGGCGGAGAAGAGGGAAGGCTCTCCATTTATCAAGTAGTGCTGCCTAAGACACTCGATCATTATCCGAACAACCGGCTGCATCGTGCGGAGGGCACGACGACGGCTGACGGTATGCAGGCTGATCAGGAACGTCGCATCACCGCCGCTTTCTCGCAGCAGTCGAACATATCCTTGGACGGTCCTAAGCTTCGGTGGCTTTCGGTCACCAAGAGCACGCGCGGTATCGTCGATTATGATCTGGGCTTTTGCACCGGATCGTTGGCCGCGGGGCGCATTCTTGAGCGCCTTCGCATAGGCAAGACGTCTCTCGTACTCCTGAAGCTTTCCCTCCGGAATAGCGAGGAGGTCGACCTCAGTGAGGGCCTCACGGCCGTGAAGGGGAGAGTTGCGATCGAACTGGAGGATCTCTTTAATCTCTCCCTTTGCACATTTTTCCCAGTATTCTTGGTGCGGAATTAGGATGGCGCGGTTGGCGCCCTCACTAATGAAGATCAACTCCGAGTTTGTGGTTGTCTCGTACCGATGTGGGACACCCTTAATCGTGGCGCGAAAGCCAGCCGGGATTCGGGCTCTGAAAGGAAGCTTGTAATCCATCAGATGGAGGCTCCTGCTGGAGTCGAGCGTGAAGGGCTAGGGGAGGCGCAGGAGTGAATGCTCGCTGACCGGCACGCGATGGTCGATCAGCGCATGGCCACGGAGAACCGCTGCATAAACGCGACTCAAGCGGCGCGAGCCAGACAGACGACCAGCCACGTCACTGACTGTGGCACTTCCGCCTGACAAGGCCGTGCAGAGCAAATATAGGTCGGTTGGGGAAACTGCCTCTCCACCGTGACGAAGGAGGAATTGGCAGTTTTGCTGCCTGGGCTGGATATCGATGGCCGTCTCATCAAGAATCATGAAGCTGACACTGAAGGCGCGGAAGAATCTGGCAAACAGAGCGAAGCGGAGACGGTTGGCTTCTTTGACAGCTGTTGTGGAGGGCTTGATTTCCAGAATTTGCAGCTTGTCGCCGCGCCAGACAAAGATGTCAGGCGTATAGTGTCGCTGCTTGCCATCCAACTCATATCGAAGTGTCATGGGCTGCACGCAGTAGCGCATGACCGTGGGATCGCATTCGAGAAGGATCATGGCCCGCTTCTCGAGATGCGATTCCCAGCCCATCAGGCGCTCGTTCTTCGGCGAAAAGAGCTTGCCCGCTGCATGCACTGCGTTGCTCTTCTGAGTGTTCCGAACTGGCCTGCCTAGGTCCAGTTCTATGGGGATCTCGTCCGTGCTTCCGGGAGCGGTAGACAAGCCATCGACCCAGACCGGACGAAGAATCTGAGCGATTTGTCGGTCCGCACAGGAAACAAGGCGAATAGTGGAGTTCGCGGCGATCAAGCGCTTCTCAATCGAAGCTTCCATTTCACTTGTTCCGATCATTTGGCTCTCCTAGCGATGGGATCGGTAGACGACGGCCTTAAGGGCGAATTGGGCTCAAGAGCTTCACGGTGGCCGAAAATAGGAAATCGTTCCTTCTGATGTGGGATTCTCTGTCGAGGACCTTGCTCCCTGCGAAAACGCAGGACCTGGCGTGCCTGGCCCTCGCGATGACACGGATACCGCTGAAGTGAATGGGCTCCGGCAGGCAGCAACGTTCGGGAGTGAAAGGGCTTGCCGGCACACCTATGTGCCCTGTTTCAGGTTAGACCTATGAGAAAGGTGGGGTCGTTTTTGGATAGTGGCCCTGCAATCTCACCTACCCATGCAGATGGGCCGGCTGCGCTTGGAGTGGGGGCAGCCATCCAGAGCGAACCGGTCAGAACGTGTCGGCCGGCCCGCCCCTCACCCACCAATCAAATTCTGGTGGCAGGTGGCCACAAGCCAGTCCAAGCTTTCTTCCGGTATTGTTGTCAGCCATGGGCATTGAATCTGCCGGCACTATGCCAGCATCGCCAAGTCTCTACGCCGGCAAGCGCCTTAGCAAATCCCGGCGGACGCGGGCGCCAGCCTCGTCGACATCATAGGCAAGGCCGTGGCGCAACAGGGGCGCCATGTCGGCGCGGAAGTGCGGGTCAGCTAGGCGAATTGTCAGCGCCTCTTCGAAGCCTGCGCGCTGCACCGCCTGCTTCTCCGCTGCCATGTAGTGGTTGAAGGCGTCGATGGCGATCGCCGGATTGATGCCGGCGTCAGGTGTAGTGAGCGCCCAGTAAAGGTCGAAGAGGTCGCGGCCCTGGCTGCGCTGGAAGAGCGCCCGCATCTTTGTTCCCAGCATCTCGTTGATGTCGTAGGAGGCCAACTCGACCGTCCGCACCTCACTCGGCAGCGATACGGTGAAGGAATGTCGGGTCGTCGGCAGATAGGACTGTCGTTCGGTGACGTTGGCCTCGAGCTTGATTTTGATGGTGCGCCCGGGCTCGGCGACTGAGGCGGTTTCGAAATCGACCTTGAGGATTCGTGACGGGCGTGCGGCATTGCGAATGGCAAGGCGCACGCTCTCCCAGCCGAAGCCCTTGTGTCGCCCCAAAATCGGCAGCAGAACGCGTTTCACGGCGGCACGGATGTGGTTCTCGTCACGGTCGGTGACGACTACGAGATCGATGTCCTCGGAGTAGCGCGCCGGCGGCGCCAGGTGCACCTTGTGAAGCGCCGTGCCGCCGCGCATGGCGATGTGGTCGCTGAGAAAGCGGTCCTCGAAAAGCGCAACCATCGACAAGGAAAGCAGCAGATCCTGCTCAACCTGTAGGAGGCTTGGCCAGGGTACGGTCTCCTGGTGCACGAGGATATCCTGGCGCGTGATAGGGGGCGTGAAGGGAGCCATCAGGCGTCGGCCTCCATCGGCAGGACGCCATAGACGCCCCAGGCCGCGTGGAAGGGCGCGTCGGTGGGGGTTCCGCTGGAAAGTGGAATTGGGTGCAGGCGCTGTCCTGAAAGGGCCTCGGCAGCACAGCGGCTGAGCGTCTGGTGGCCGAGTGCCTCGAGAATGAAGCCAGTGCGCTGGACGAGGGTGACCTCGGGATGCGCTTTCAAGGCCTTCCTGAACTCGACCGTCCTCAGCTGGGACGCGAGGTCGTTTAGGATCTGAAGCACGCGCGGAAGGCCGCCCGATTGCTTCAAATAACGCAACAGGTCGAGAACGGTCGCCTCGGGCGTGCTCACCTTGAAGGGCGTCTGGCCACCGGTGGCGGTGACGACAGGTGTTTTGCCCAGGGCCTTCTTGCTCAGAAAGGAAATTTTCACTCGTCCGAGGGTGAAGGCGCGGCGCGGGGTCACCGTCATCACCTGGGTCAACTGCGCAGCTTGGTGCGATACGCCCCAGTGGGCGGCGGCCGACAGGAGCGCGATGTAGTAAGGTTCGTTGTGGTAGGTGAAGAAGTCGTCGATCCACCAGCTCGCCGGCGGCGCGCCGTTGGCTTGGTGCTCTGGTGGCACGACGACGTAGAAGCCGGACTTGGGATAGAGCGACTTCACCCGCGGATGAAGTCGCTTCAGTTGCGCTCCCGCCGCCGCGGTGCTGAGGCCGCTTGCCTGGACCAGCTCCCGAACAGCAAAGCCGTAGCGGCCGCGGGACTGGAGGCGGTCGACGAACTCAGCTGCCGAGCCCGAGCGATATGGGGCACGTACTGTTGCCAAATCGATCCCTTATTCTCACGTTTTTCATCAGATAAACATAGTGATTTAGCAACAACCGTCAAGTCCGGCTTAAAGCCATGGGATCGCGGAGGGGACGGCTTGAAGGCTCCACTGAGCGGGATTCGACCATGCGCGCCGGTCGGCGGCCGATTCAAATTGGCCCGATCTGGGAGGGAACAAGCCAGTGCTGCTTTCCAACGTAAGATGGCGTAACCGGCGGATGGGGGAAGCTAGAAGGCGGGGTTGGGCGAGGGTTACTTGTCCGTTTGCCATAAAAACGAATGCGCGCTGCCCCCTGATCTCGCCTGCCAAGGCAAGTTGCCAATCACATTTTGTAACCTGACGACGGACCCCGTTGGGGATTGGGGCGGCGATCTACTCGCGAAAGGCGACGCATACCCCCATTTTGTATTGCGAATCCCGGGGAAAACACACGTACCGGTGGCGCACTCAAATTTCTTTGCTAAGATCGCTCTTGAGTTGAAGTAAGCAAAAAAGATAAACGTACAATAGTATGCTGATGGGAGGGTAATGCACTTGATTGATGCGGTGTGTGCCGATGGTCAGGACTCTGCCTCCTAAGAGCGCTAGTGCTCTTGTTCCATCTACGCTGTCGCGTTTACAGCTCAGGATGTCGTCGCCGATATCCCTCTCCGGAATGTGCACGGCTGTTCAAGCTAGACTGGCTATGCAAGTCGAATGGCAGCCGAGGCTGTTGGCAAGGCACCATCTGATAGTGCCATCCGTAGCTAGACGCTTGCAGAGTAAAGCGCCTCCGCACTGCGCCAGCCACCCCTTCTCTGCATGTTGTAGTCCCTTTAGGCGGGTACACAGACACAATTGTAAGTAGCAGTTAGAGCGCGGCCACTATGACTACCAAGTCTCATTGCGTGCCCGCATTGAGATTCTAGTTATCAGCAAACTGAGGTGGAGTAAGTGCAAGACTGAACCGAAAGAACTGCTCGGATGCTCTCTAGCGAGCACAAATGAGCGTCCGGAATCCGGGGGGGACGGGATATGGCCGACTACCGTGCGGTGTTGCGCGTTTACGCGAAGTTTTCCGGTGCCAAAAGTAGCGCCGAGGTTGGTTGGTGGGAAGTCTGCGATGCACCAAAGGACCGCCACCAGATTGCCGTAATTGGGCCTCTGGGAACACCCGGACAGACAACCTACAAATTAAAAGCAGACTCGGATTACTCATTCGAAAATGTGACATCCGGCTTACTGTATGAGGGAAACGACAGTGCCCTCGCGGCCTTTGGTCCACTATTCAAGACGAGCAAGATCCTTCTAAAACAAAGAAGTGGCGTCGATCCCGACGCACATCCCTCAATCGTTAAATGTAACTTCCACTATAGCCCAACCCTCATCCGCGGCAGGGGAAGTTACAACTTTCCAGCCCTATTCCTCCACTGCAAGTCAGATGGGTTCTTCGACCCCTCAGGCGCGCCACGGCTGGGAAAGAGTGAGACACCTAGCAATCCTGCTCCCATGCCGCCCGAGTTTTTTGAGTCCTGGGTGGTACCGCTCAAGACCTTTCTTAACGAGAGCATCAAAGACGAGGATATAGATTTTGGCGTCTACGGTGTCGGCAAAGCGTGCCGAGCTGCTGGGTATGCTTTCAAGAAGTACGGTAATGGCCAGCCTTCCGGCGCCCCAGAAAGTCTCACTGTGCATTTCGCGCAAGATCAAGAATACGGTGGCCGCTTCCTCTTCGAGATGTCCTATCTCCATGAACGAAAACCCGGCGAAGCATGGGCGCCTGGCCGTGTCTATGGCGCTTTATTGATTGCAAACCCTAAACTTCAGCCACTACTACTCTCCTCATCAAAAACATTGGCCGTGCGATGGAGGCAATCCGCTCAGGACTTTGAACGTGCGGAAGAAGCAGTCCGGCAAACAAGAAAGCCAGTATCCGTTGAACGCTTCGACATTCGTGCAGAAGTCACCGACCAAGAATTTGCCGACGCCTATCGAAACCTGATCGCAGTCCCCTATTTTCGATCCCTCGCAACAGCCCTAGATGACAGCCCGTTATCGGGTTTGCCAGACTTAAGTCCCAAAAAAGATCAGCAATTGCACAAAGGGTTTGTCCATCTACGCACGATCGACATCAGCGCCAAGAGCCCTGTCATCGTCGCTGACCGGCTTCGACTGGCCGATCAAAAACAACCGCGCCCGTTCAACGCAGTATTGCCAAATCTTGTCGACCATGTTGGGCAAGCATTACATAGCAATGAACCAAGTCTGATAACGGAGGATCTGCCCAGCCAAGGTGAACCGAAGGCTAGAAACTATGCCACAGCAATCAGCCCAGACGACCACCTGTTCTGCTTCACTCTGGAGCTACCGGCCTCAGGTGCAGTTCCTAGGCTTTGTCGCATGGGTGCGTTGGATCTGGCTCTCGCGCTAGAGAGCGGCAGTGGTTGGAAGAAGGGGCCGGACCCTAGACATGCACTGAAGATCGCTGCAGACGAGCACCTTGAGTACAACGGGCTCGTCGGTGTCACTCTCAATTTGCAGGGTACTCTCCCGGTTTTCGCAGCTATCCCCGGAAGTCAGGATGTACGCCCAGATGAGCTCAGGGCCACGGGCAGTGCGGCGGAAACAAACCTTCCCGCGCTTCCTGTAATAGTTCCATTCGCCGAGGTCACCGAGCCTCCTTCTCCCGGCGATCTTAGCGGCCCGGTTCCCAAAAAGAGACCCTGCTACAGGCTCGACGTGACAGAGCGAACTGGCGACGACCTGCGCCGCAGCGTTTTACTTGAGCTTCTGCATATAGAAGGGGCAACCGAGACACGGCGCGTGCTTGTGATCGATCCGGCGCCATTTTTTGTCGCATCAGTGGAGGTGCCACCCCTGCAACCCAGCGCTAGTGGCGCTCAGGGCGCTCTGGTTGCCCGCTGGCGAATGTCCAGTCTAGAGGGCGATCGCTGGGAGATTCTTGGCATTCGCCCGGACAGTAGCTTCCATCTCGATCTGCCGCCACAGGCCATCGGCGAGGAAATGGAAAAGGGCAACAACAAGTACGGCGATATCTCTTCTCCGTCGCCGTTTCGCCCGCTTGGGACCGATACCGATCCACAAGCATCAGACTTCCGGCTTTCACCAGGAGCGCGTCTCAGGCTCCGCCCTAGCCTAAACGACCAGCGTTATGTAGAGGCACCTTGGAACACGCGCCGCGTGCTCGGGTATGCCGGTCAACGGGCGCCAGGCACTGAAGTCGCACATCTGGGATTCGAGTTGCTCTATGGCCTATCGGGAGAACTCGAGGGGCGACGCGGCCTGATGCTCGCGGAGATCGAAGCGCGCATGGGTGCCGTGCCCCGCCCGGCGCGTGCCTACCAATACCGTCTGCCCGAGGCGCAAGCGCAAGAGCGACCAACAATTCAGCAGGCCGCGTTTAACGCCTGGGACAAGTTGTGGCGAGCGCGCCGACGCGACTATCAGAGCCGTCTATCAGTGTTGACGCTCTATGATCTGGCGGCTGACAGTGAACTTGTACTGGCATCGGGCCTTCGTTTTGCACTGCGCCAAACAGACGCTGTCGATCCTACCAACCCAAATTCACAGAGATTTCTCGACCTGAAAGATGGCGAGTCCAAGCCTCCAAGGCTCAATCTGGGACAGGAGATAGGCAAGCGAGCCTTCTTTGGAGGTGCGCTATGGGCTTTGGAGCAGCAAAACGAGCTGAAAGCCGTATTGCGCAATACCACCTCCACCTCAGCGAAGTTAATTCGGCCTGCCTTTTCTGCTCGTGGCGGCTTCGGTTGGCTGATGGCGGCCTTCGACAGCGACCGCACCAAGATCTATGCAGACGTGAGCCTGGGTCAGCCGCGCTTTTACTCGCGCGAACGGATCGGACGTATTGGAAACCTTTGGAACCGAGCAAAGCACGTCATTGTCTATGAGCGCACTCCGATTGCTTCATATCAGTTTTCGGGCGCACAGCCATTCCATGCCGGCCGAATGATACTGCGAAAGGTCCGTGAGTATGTCGAGATTCTGCAGCCGCTGCGACGATACCCAGAGAGCGATTTGGCCGGAAAGCCGCCGGGCTTCGTAAATGCGACGCAATTCCGCTCAATCCGGATACCTGTAAACGGCGATTGGGGAGAAGACATTGGCACCACCGGCTTTCGAATCCCGATCTGGCGCCCCGACGCCGACCCGACAATCTATCCGAAACCACAACTCGAGCTTCTGCTGACCGAAGCTAGCGATGACCCAAACGCGGAGTTTCCAGCCGGGATTGAAAATCCCAACATCGTCTACTTTTACTCCGATACTCGCGGCGACACCGGGGCAGATACCGATCGCTGGGAGCCCGTTCGCCGGGTTGACTATGCTGACGAGCCAGCCGTCATGCCGCCCTACATGAGGCCAGACGATATTATCGATGGCGAAGGCCCTGCACGCAGACTGCCGAGTCCGCCCCCCATCGAAGGATTCCCAGGATTTACTTACCAGATCAATACAGGAGGCCGCGCAGTTCGTCTCAATGCCGGCCAGAGCGGCGATCCGGTAGGTGCAGTGCTTGAGACCGTCACATTCATGCGCGCCTACCCGGCAGAAGGTAAGCTGGATGCGACGGATCAACTTGCTCGAGATCTGTTTGGTAAGGTAACTCAGAGCCGCGATAGCATTGAGCGCCGCGTAGACATGCACGCAGAAGTGCGGGCGCAGATTCTCCAGATTACCGATACGCTTGTTCAAGACCTCCAGGAATTGGACGCGAGTGAACTCTCAAACGAGACCGGTAATCCTGCAAGCCAGGTCGCAAATGACAGGCAGGCACTAGTTGACCAGGCAAAGAAGCGCCTGGAAGCTCTATTGGAGAAGGGCGACGTGCCAGACACTTTCGAGCAGATCAGAAAGTTTGTCGGCGCCCTCAAGCAAGACGAGGAAAAACAGCATCCAATCTTCGTTGATCCCTGCGCGGTTCTCAGGAAGGAAGCTCGCGCACTGATAAACGCTCATCTCAAGACCGCTCTAACCGAACTGAATCACTTTCCAGGTTTAGCTAGAGATGCGTCTGAGGCGTTAGATCCTGCGCAGAAGCTCGAGGATCTAAAGAAGCAGGCGAACACTGCAGTTGGTGACATAGTGGAACGGCTAGAGCTAGCTGTTCGGCCTTTCACGGTCGGGCTCGAGGGACTCGTCGACGAAGTGGCTGGCTTTCAAGGAGCCGTAGAAAGCGCAGTTGGCGGTACTCGTGCCAGCCTTTCTGTCCTCGACGATGACATTGAGACTCTCATCAAAGAAATTCAGGAAGATGGTGAACAAGCAAAGGTGCTCGCCCGCCAGCTGCGGCGCCGTCTAGATGTGCTCGAACCCAAGCTGCGCGTTGCTAGCGAACAGGCGCGGCGCGCATTGGGAAGGCATGCAAAGGGCCGCTTTGCTAAAGTCGTAGAGGAAATTGACCCGCAAATTGCGGCGCTTTCCAAGACACTAGTAACCACCCTTACTAAAGTTGATGCTGCTCTCTCGAAATTTGAGACAGATGTCTCGGACGCCAAGAAGAAGCTCGAAGACGCGCGGGCAAGTATCCGAGAATCGTTCGCGATCCTAGACGAAGCAGTTGCCAATGCGCAGAAAATCGCCAGCTCCGCAATAGGCGGTGTAAAGGCGGCGGCGGCCTCGATATTAGCAGAGCTAAACGCCTGGCCAGACGCATTGCGCTTCCAGGCCTTCCTCGAGATCGAAAGGATCGCTGTTCCGGCGAACTTTCCTCAGAGCGTCGAGAGCGCGGTTGAGAGTGCTCTCGATCCCATCCGGCAAAGCATTGAGCAGGGCGCCGGGGATCTCGGGGCGGCGGCTGATTCGGCGATACGGTCGACTTGCGGGCAGATCTTCGGTGCTCTCGATAGAGAACTTCTCAATGACCCAAAGGAGTTCTTTAAGAGAGAATTACTGAATAATCTCGGCCCGAATGTAGATGAAATGCGCGAGCATCTACAGACCTGGGAGCGCCAGTATGACGATCTCGCAGGGCGCGTGCGAGAGTACTTTGAGCAAGTAAAGGACTCCGAGCTCTATCAGGCAAAGGATGCCGCGATGCGGCTCTATCGCGGCTATGGAAAGGGACCTATTCTGCCGCAGTTAGAGTTCAACCGTGATCGTCTTGCCTACATATTCGATGACACGCGGCAGTCGATTCTGATGTCGCCAGCGGCAGCTATCGTCAACGATGTCGGCGAAGTGCTGAACGCGGTGGGCCTGCGTGTACCGACGCAGGAGTTTCTCGACCGCCTCATACCACATGATATCGGAGAGGCCGCTCTTGCAAAGGTGACCGAAGCATTGGGCGGTTTCCGCCTATCAAATCTATTTCCCGGTCTCAAGATGCCGGCCCTTGCGCACGACGCAATCCAAATTCGGCATCGCATCGACAAAGCAAAGCAAACCGCACACTTATACGCCGATGTGCAGATGCCCTTCAGTGGCGGAACCGTATTCGCCTTTGGTCCGCTTCTTCTTCGTTTGCATCGTGCCAACATGTTGGCACGGGTCGAAATCGTCGCAAATGTGAACGGCAACGTTCACCAGAGCGCCAAAGGCACCCTGAAGGGCACATGGGACCTGACGCTCGGCGGCATGAAGATGGTCGCGTTCCGCGACGCTGCCGTACATTTCGACCAGACGGGGAAATTCACCTTTGACATACGGCCAAGTGGAATCGAGCTCGATCGCGCCATTCAGCTCATTAGCGATGCTCTTGCAGCGGCATCCGATCCCGACAACGGGTTCATTGTCGCACTCGATACCGATATCGACGGCCGACCAATCGGCGTGAAAGCAACGCTGGACATACAAAATATTTCGATCGGGGCAGGCGCTGTCGGCATTAGCAATATGGCGCTCGGCGCTTTTCTCGGTCTAAGGGTGGTTGACAAAGACTTCGTGATCGACTGCGGATTTAACCTTGGGCGCCAGGGCGCACCATTCGCCATCACAATTGCCTTTTTGCAGGGCGGCGGGTGGCTCGTTGCTGGCGCTCGTTACTCGACCAAGTCGCGTGCCCTATCAGCCAGCTTTTCGCTGGCCATTTCCGCCGGCGCAGGAGCACTGTTCAACGTGGGTTGGGCCAACGGCGACATCATGGTTGCGGTTGCTGCCTCCGTCGAATACCGCACCTCAGGCCGGAACGCTGGGCTTTCCTTTGCTGTCATGCTCATTATCCGCGGGCGGGTCTGCGTCATCAGAATTGTTACGATCACTCTAGAGGTCACGCTATCGCTCACCTACGAGAGATCCGGCGAGATGTATGGCGTCGGCCGTATCTGTGTGACCGTTAAGATCAGTCGCTTTTTCAAAGTGAGAGTCGACAAGTCCTTCCGCTACACCATCGCTAAGGGAAGCGGCGCCAAACTCGCTTCGCGTGAGCGGCGAGCAGCGTAGGCGGGCAGGGGAGGCAGAAGTCATGGCCAGTTTCACCATCTATGTCGATACCGCCCCGATCTGGTCCGATTGGGATGCCGCCACACGCAGCGGTCTCTTCACTAGCCTATTTACGACCGGGCTGACCAGTGACGTTGGCAACGTACCCGAGGAAATTGCGCAGAGTCTTCTCGCTCCGTGGCGTTGGGCCAATGTGGGGCTCTGTGCCTGGCTGGTGGACGACACTAATCCAGAAACGCCAGCGATCTTGATCGGAGATGCGTCAATACACCCGCTTGTGCCTGACGCCCCCCTAACTCCTCAGGAACGCTTACGCCTCGCTGACGCAATCCATACAGAAGTCTTCGTGAATCGCGCCAACTGGCAGGAAGCATTCGACGACAGGCAGATTGCTGGTGAGATCGAAATAGGTGATGAAAGCGTTATGCCGCGTGGTGGTATGCGCTTTGCCCTGGCCGATTTGGCAGCGCACAACCCTGGTTCCCTCACCTGCCTCAACAAAGGCCTAAATCTTCATTCCGTGACAAAGCTCGACCTCGACCAAGTAGGCGCGCCAGGTTCACTAGCCGACCCAACGGCCCTAACGGTTGTCATTGCGCCAAGGTTCACTATTGATGGCCATCCCTGTGAGCTCGATCCAGCAATTGCTCCAATCATGGATCCCGATGACAACTTCACCGGGAGGTGGCGCGCCAATTATTCAAGCATCCCTCATGGCGGGATCCAAGTGCAAGCTTCTATCGCGGGCGTTGCGTTGTCACAGCGCCCTAGCGAAGAGGAGGTGTTCTACGATCCAGATACCTACTTCGCCCTGCCTCGGTACAACAACACTGGCCCGGTAAACTCGTCCTTGATCGGAGGCGATCCGATCGAGGCTTTGACCACAGTAGCGGGCGACATCTACAATCTGCCGCTCTGGATTGCGGATGGCCTAGCGGAGAAGCTAGCAAGCGGGAACGTGCCCGCGGGCGATAACATCGCAGAGGAAATCCTTAGCGCCTATTTCCGATGTATCGATGCGCGCTATCGCTCTACTTGGAGCGACTCCTCCATACAGGTGCCGGCCTTGCGGCTACTTCTGAAGGAAGCAAAGGTCGACGATCATGTTCCTGCTTTCGAGCAGGCATTCATGCAGGTCGTCGCGCAAGATTTTGCCGCCGCAGTGGCTGAAGACTTGTTTGAGACGCTGGATCTTGGTTCCAAGGATATGCTGAAGACTCCGGAATCAGACAGCACTCATTCCGAATGGCAGACTTGGGCCAATGCACTGCTGGCGCTGGCGACTGCACTCACCACAGATAGCGGCGCTGAGGCCCTTCTCCTTGCGCTCGGTGATCGAATGACGGGCCTCCCGGATAGTGCGCGCTGGCTGGATGTTCGTGCTAAGCTAACCGCAGATGCTTTTCCCCGCATCCAGGTCGGCCTCCTTGTGGGCAATGACATTGCGCGGCCCCTCGTCAATGCAATTTTGCCCGGCCGTCAGACGCCCCAATCCCATCGTCAGATTGTTGCTGAGATTGTGAGAAGGGCCACAGTTGAAATGGAATCTCGACTAAACGCAGCCATTCCAACAACGGAGATACGGGTCGCGCTTGGTTTAGGGACGGTACAGGTGGCAGATCGGGTTCAGCAACAGTTGACGCAGGCTCTGGCATCCGTATACGACGCCGCGCAACCCGAGTTTGGACCATCTGGCCCGGTGGGCATGGCGCAGCCTCTAATTCTACAAGTGGCGCCTATGCACGGCGAACCGGACGGCAATGGAAAACCAGTTACCGCCGACTTGGCCGGCTACGGTCTGCTAATGCGGCGTCAGAAGACATCAAGCGAATCCCACGATCCTCCCTGGCGTTTACCCAGCTTGGGGGTTGCTGCACCGGGAAATGTAGTTATTACAGATCCCAGCGGCTTTCTGAAAATTGCAAACAACACGCCGGCACCGACTGAAACACCCTTACCGATCGTCGCTCCCTTGCCGGTAGGCTATTCGGATGATCGTCGCAGCGGTCTTCTGCGTTATGAGGCAGAGCCTTTCGGGCTCCTCGACCGGGAGCGCGAAGAGAGACCACACCTCGAGGATCCCGACCAATCGCTCTTCTTGGGCGCGGAACTCCTCAATCTCATCGAAGCAGAAGCGGGTGAGCTATACGATAGCAATGGGGCGTCCCTAGATGAACTAATGACACCGCCCGCACTCGCCTTCGGTGCACGCTACGAAGTTGCACCATTTGCCATGGCATCCGGCGGCGTTTTGCCGCCCGCTCTCAGAATGCACCTCCACGACGTTTGGTCCGTCTCTGCGGCGACACCAACGAGTGCACCCGAATCGTTTATCCAATGGTATGTTCGGCGCACTCCTTTTGGCGCGCCGGCAATTGTCGATCCCGATGAGGGCTATCTGCTCTCCCGCCGCCAAGTCGAGGCTCTGTCGCGTATAGAGGGCATCGATACTGTAGCTGCCTCACTCCCGGCAAAGCCGGCTACCCCGATCGGATGGCTGAGCGACGAGCAAAATGTCGAAGCAGAAGCAGCTTCCCAGCTCCCTCCGGTGCTCCTCCTCAAGGCCGCTGACAGCGAAGATTTCAATCTCCCAACTGAAGTCGCTTTTACACTTCGACCACCAACCGTTGAACCAAAAACCTTTGCCCGATGGCGCAGGCTAGATTCTTTCGCAGAGCCCCAGTGGAAAGAGGCATTGTCAAATGTGCTCGAAGCCTATCAGGAGCTGACTGAACATGAACGCAGCGAAGGCGGAATTGAGGATCCGGCGGTCGAGAAGATCAAGCTAGTCCTCGAGCCGGTGTTCGATCCGGCACAACCTGGGCTAGCTCAAACTAAGACGATCGACCTGAAGCGCCAAGCTGTAGACGGGTCCGTGGCGGGAATGGAAGCAATTTTGCGTCTTCGCGCCACAAATGCCCCGCGGATAGTGATTAAGGTGGATCCCTCCGTCGGTTCTACACCGACAATAAAATCGGAGAAAGCAAACAAGATACGAATAACATTGCCCCCTGGCGCTGTATGGGAATTGCGTTGCCACGCGGTCGTGCCGGGAAAGTATTTCAACGCCAATGGGCCCACGCCGACTGCCAGGTTCCATCCGGCATGGAGCAACGGGGGCGCAGATCTAGATGGGCCGCCAACCGCACTGCGGATAGAGGCAGTGACCAAGGATCTACCGAAAGAGGCTACCCTTTTCTCGGCCCTAAGCCTCTCTCTTGTTGGAAACACCATCGCTGCCACAGTTACGCCACCACAGGCAGAGAAACTCAAATGGCACAACGTCGGAGGTCTGGACATTCGCTATCAGAGTGTCGTGCCATCAGGGCGCCCCTTGCCGACGTATCCCTTCGAGCAGAAGGACTTGGACAAGATTCCTGATGCTGCTGACACGGCTCCCTCCGAAAACGCGATTGTCTGGGAAGCGATTGGTTTTGAGAACCAAGAGGGAGATCCGCCGCGCGTCCTTCGGATAGCTTTCCCCGTGGACACGGAACGGGCCACCGGGGAAATTGCTCTCGAGCCTAACAGTCTCGGGGCGACGCACTACCGCGTCGGTGTAGTCGCTCGCCACCGATATTCTTACCTAATGTCAAAGCCCGAGAGTCGGCAGTGCCAGGCAAGGTCCGCGGATACGTCGTGGCGGCGACTTTTCGTGCCGGCACGGCCGGACGGTCCCCTCATGCCGCCTGCGGTGTCATTCGCCGTGCCCACCTTGCATGCCAGCCGCGAGAGCCAGGTATTCGGCGACGTGCTCCTTCATGTCGACGAGGCCCCCACCACTGTAGGCGGTCTTGCTGAACTCTGGGAGGCCCGGTTCGATATCGCTACCAATGGGGGCCCAGGAAGACATCTCAGGGTGCGCATGGCAATCGGCCCCAACCCAATAGAAGCAAAGTCTGGCGCGATCACGGCTTGGAATGGGTTGGCCGGCGACACCTCTAGGTTCCTGCCGCTGACCTGCGAGTCAGTCGTCGGCCACAGTTTTGATCTCGAAACCGAAACCCCCAAGCTAGTGTCTGGGACCGGCTTTGTACCGGCGCCCATTCTTGCGCCAGTCAAAGATTTGGACAGCTCGCTCGAGTGGCCGGAACCCATTGGTATCTTCCGTATTCGTCGCGTCCTGCATCCTTATGCGACACAGAGAGTGGACATCGAAGAGCCTGGTGCAAATGAGGTAGTGGTATGCCGCGATGCGGCGCTGGCATGGTGTGCGAAAAAGTTAAGTGCCATGCACCGTCTTGCTATTGGCAACGGCGAGGGTGGCTACGACACAGTCATCAGTCTTCAGACAGTGGATGGGCGGCTATACATTGAAGTTTCTCCCGGGCATGAGATTGCCGCTTTGGCCTCGGTTCCATTCCATAATGATGACCGCCTCATTCTAGCGTTAGTGTGGCTGGGTGAAGAAGCGGTTCTGAATATTGAAGAGCAGCGAACTGAGTTGGAGCGCCGATGGGATGTAGGCCTCTATCTCGACCGGCCTGGCGAGCATTGGCGAGCCATTGCGGGCGGCAGTCTGCGGTTGTCCGCACCTTTGGATGCATCTGCGGGGGTTGAGTGGAAGATGGCCGACGATAGCGGAACTGCCCTCCCGATCCTGCGTGCCGCTTCGCTCGCTGCCAGCAAATGGTCGAGGCCGGTGCAGACGCTATGGGCCAATGTCCGACGTGCGCATGCGCATGCGGCCGCGCCGCTACAGTTGGTTGTAGATGATAGTGAGCCCGATAAGCCTATTGCGATAATAGCCGGCGAATCGGGCGCCCCGGTGCGTCTAACAGGCCGTCGGGAGCGTATGAGCCAGCCCGATGGTGGAAACTGGGGCGATGACGGGCAGGGCATGTACTACGCAGTGCTGTTGCTGAAGAAGGTCCGTGCTTCCGTCAATGTGGCTGCAGCGGGCTATGCCCAGATTGGTCTATACGACGGCACCGACGCCAACGGCCGCATCCTGCCCACCCCAAACTCGCGCAAACTGTCTGATGTGATAGACGAAGTGGGCACCAGCATCGCGGCAATGATTCTACAGATACAAGAAGCCCCTACAACAGTCGACTCTTTCGGTCAGCGACGCGACGCAGTCAGCCCGTTGGACCCCCTTTCCTGGGAGATGCTGTTTCCCAAGGAGGACGCTAAAGGGAAGTTAGGCGAATCCTATGCACGCATCCTATCGGTCTCGCAACTGATTGAGGTCGTGCAAGGGTGGTAGGCAGGACCGAAGCGAAGTGGATTTCTCTGAAGGAAAAGAACGATGACAGACAGTACGTCTGACAAGATCATAGCAGAGTGCGCCATCGCATTTTCTAGCAACTCAGATGACTGCAATAAATTTGTCAAGGCAGTCGCTGCTGTATTCTTTGAACCGGACCTCTTCAGCGGACCTGGCATGAATGCTGATGCTATAATCGCCGAAGTAGAGGCCAGTGGAGACTGGACAAAACATTTAAAGTCACATACCGGGGCGATCAAGGCGGCCAAGGCAGGTCGATTTGTTGTTGCTGGAATGACGTCAAGAGACCTGGCGTCTAGCCACGGTCATTTAGCCGTGGTGGTGGGAGATGATGGCGCAAACTCGGGCGATGTTCTGGTGCCGATCTGCTATGCCGGAAGTCTCAACGCTTCTGCTAGGGTGGAAAGGAAACGTGTTTCAGAGACGTTTGGCGCGTCACATGCGAGGAAAAGCGAGATTAGCTACTTCTCCAGGCCCGTGCAGACAGTACCAGAAGCGCCAGCCGTTGGGCGTCTTGTTGACTTCCTGCGAGGTGTGCGCGTTGAACCGCAGCTGGTTTCTGCAAGATCGAAAAAGTCAAAGCACACCAAAGGCAAGAAGAGCCGAGGCAAAAGAGGAAGCGGTTGAGCGGCGCCGTAAGAAACATCGCTGAGAATGACGGACAAACGCCTCGGCGATCCGGTCCGGATACAGTGCATAAAGTGCGAGTGCCGGCGGCTTTCCTTCGTGAGACGCAATGGATCTATCTTACGCCAATACAGAGGCTATGCTCCGGTTTCACCAATTTCACGCACGCTGGAATCGCTTTATAGGGATGCAGGTAATCGGCCTCGATCTCCTTACCGATGGGAATGATGCGTTAGCACTCGATGCAGCGGTTGACGAAAATCGCTACGCGCGGTCAGGCTGGCTGTGTACGGCCCTGACATTCGAACGATGGTTGTGCGTGTCTACTATACTTCCAAAAGTCATCCTTGCGGTCGGGTTGCCGAGAATATTGCCTGAGATGACATAGCCGGGCCTGGGGTATTGGCAGAGGGAAGTTGGCTCATTACCCGAAGTGGTATGTTCACTCACCTAGGATGCATCAGAGACGACTTTAGTTTACCTGGATCTAACAGCGTATTGAGCGCCAGCATAGGAGCGCGTTTGGATTGGCTCAGAAAGAAGGACGTTGCAGGGAGATCAAAGACGTGTGCGCATGATCACTCCTCCCTTGCCCTTCTGCGAGTGTTCTAAGGATAGAGAGCAAACCTGAGCAAGTATGGGAGCGACGTTGATGAATACATTAATCGCTGTTGGTTGGAACTGAGGAGAATAAGCATGAAATCGGATCAATATGACAGGTTGCTTAATCGCATAGGTACACTGTCGAACAGGATCAATGATCTCGCTAAGCGCGAAGAATCGGCTGCTTGGGTTGGCGGCGCTGCGGCTGATGGACGACTTCAGCCACAGAAGGACCAGCTAATTGATGAAATTGACAAGGTCTTGGACCGGCTCGACGCTTTACTGAAGGAAAATTCTTAGTTCGCAGGCAGTTGAATGCCGGCCTTGAATCCACGTCCGTTTGACTCACTTTGGCGTCGTGCCAGTCGTTAGGCAGCGCCCACCTCAAGTTTAATCCAGTAGCCTCAGCCCTTGCCGCTAGCAGCTATCTGCACCGTGACCAGTATCTTTCTAGGTGTGGTCCTATGAACAGCCATTGAGCATGGACGCAGGGGAGGCAAGTGCCCAAACGCCTTAGATCCTTTGTCACTCCCTTAGCCACCATCGATTCCCCCAAAACCAATCTGGATCGCCATGTGTTCTGGCGGCACCGAAATGATTTCCCGTATCGTGTCGGCCGCCGTCGTCTTCCCACAAGAGTGCTGTGCCAAGCGCATCGCCCGAATGTATTGGATCAATTGCATCTGCGTGATCAAGGGCCCAGGAAGACCAGTTTTTGAGCTCCTCCTCTGTTGTTTGTAGCCCACTATCGGTTGCCGCAGACTGTACTGCTGCGACGTAGCTGCGCAGTTCCACAGCGAGGTGCCAGGCAGCCGCCCTCTGTTGGAGGGCAACTTCCTTGATCTTTTCTGCCTCGTACTCTTTTTCCAGCCTTCGTCGTTCCTCCGCCTCTCGGTACCGCTGGCGCTCTTCTGCCTCGCGTTGCTCCCGCCTTGCCGCCTCTTGACCCGCCGCGGTCATCACCCCGGCGAGTACTTCAGAGATCTTGCTTTCCAAGGGGCTACCTTCTTCGTCACTCCAGGAAGACGGAGCATCCTTCGGGAGCCAACTCTTCACTTCGAAATCCAGAGCCCCGGTAGCTTCTCTTGTCTGTATCCACTTGCGACCAGACAAGCCCATTGCGGTCGCCTCTTCGTCGCTGAGGCGTTTACGTGTAGAGAGAATGCGCTCGTAAAGAAGCATTTCTACACGGTCATATCCAAGGGTTGCCGAGAATCCAGCCCAATGATTTCGTTCCGCTTCAATTTTGAAGCCGCGGCGCTCGAGCTCGTGGAACAATGTATTGAGAATCCGCAAACGACGCCGAGCAAGTGGGGTGGCTAGTACGGATTTTGCTTTGCGTCGCCCGTATAGAGAGTCGCGGGTGCGCTCCAACTCAATCTGCTCCTCCTCCTGCCAGCCCACAATAATTCGATGTGGGTTTCTGAGCTGACGTGGCACGGAAAGTGGGCCGATGTCTTCCAGTAGCTTTTCGAAAAGCTCGCGGGCCGGGCTAGGAGTAGCAGGGGCCTGTTCATCCTCTATGACGTCGGCGGGTTTTCGCAGGCGCAGGTTGACTGGCAACTCCGGATGTCGAGGATCTACAATTTCGATAAGTTGGGGGCGCTTGACCCTTTGACCCGCAGCCTTGCGCGCCCAGTGGCCTCGAGGAGGTACTGGTATGCCGTGGCGCTCACAGATCTTTGCTAGACCCCGGCCTGACATACCAAGCTCCATTGCTAGCTTGTCTACTGGGGTCTTCCAGACGCGCTCGTAGAGCTCATGCCGAGTGAGTCGCAGCGTTTCCTTCGTCACCATTCCAACTCCCGAAAAGCGAGGGTCAATAGCAGCCGGTTCGGCTTGCTACCCGTTGTTGCTGCTGGTGACTTTACACCTCAGCCTGCGGGACGGGTCTACTCTCTACCCATGCCCCTAGCGGAATGGCTGCGGTCGGGCATGACCCGACAGGCCTTGCCATCTGCCCTTCAGCATCTGGGTGATGCGCGGGTAGCACCTCACCCCCGGGGGCGCCGTGGAGCCCTATGATCGTCGTGCCGCTAATGTCTGGCCAAGCTGGCTCAGTGGAAGGGTCGACTGAGATCCGTCCCGCTCGCGGAGGGTGACGCTGCGCGTCTCGGCCTCACGGCGACCCAGCACCGCCACAACGGGCACCTGCGCTTCGTGCGCGGCAACGATCCGTCGGGCGAGAGTCGCCCGGCGGTCATAGAGCACGGGCCGAAGCCCGGCTTGGTCAAGGCAATCCACTACTTCGCCCGCATAGCTCGCGACATCTCGTGAGACCGGCGTCACCGCCACCTGCTCCGGCGCAAGCCAAAAGGGCAGAGCCCCACCATAGCGTTCCAGCAGCAGGGCGATCGCGCGCCCAAGGGAACCGAAGACGGCGTGATGGATCATCAGGGGGGCCTCCTCGGTCCCATCAGGCCCAACGTAGGCGGCGCCGAGGCGCTCGGGGAGTACGCAATCCAGCTGGATCGTTCCGCACTGCCAGGATCGTTGCTGCCAGTCGCGCAGAGCGAATTCGAGCTTGGGGCCATAGAAAGCCCCTTCGCCAGGCTGGATCTCGTAGACGAGCCCACACTGGTCGGCGGCTT
Source organism: Pelagibius sp. 7325 (assembly GCF_037652055.1). NCBI lineage: Bacteria > Pseudomonadati > Pseudomonadota > Alphaproteobacteria > Rhodospirillales > Rhodovibrionaceae > Pelagibius > Pelagibius sp. 7325. The sequence goes on along the minus strand of NZ_JBBKAH010000002.1, from coordinate 660,938 downwards.
CCGCGAGCGTAGCTTCCGCCCAATCCCAAAGCTCCTCGGAGCCAGCCCGGACAGCCGGGCGCGTGGAAAGCGCTACCGTGTAGTCGGAGAAACCCAGCTCGCTATAGACCTCGGAAAGGAGGTTTGCAAAGCGGCTCACCTCGACCGCAACGTCCTCCGGCCGGCAGAAGACGTGAGCGTCGTCCTGCTCGAAGCTGCGAGTGCGCAACAGGCCGAGCAACGCTCCGGAGGCCTCGTTGCGATGGCAGGCACCGAACTCCGCATAGCGTAGTGGCAGATCACGCCACGACCGCTGCCCTTTATTGAAGAGTGCGACGTGGCAGGGACAAGACATGGGTTTCAAGGCCATCGACCGCTCTTCAGCCTCGGTCATTGAAAACATCGACTGGCCGAACTTCTGCCAGTGGCCGCTGCGCTCCCACAAGGAGCGGGGCATGAGTTGCGGCGTTCTCACCTCAAAGTAACCAAGACGCCGCATGTGTCGGCGGATGTAGTCTTCCAGAACCCGATAGAGGGCATAGCCGCGGGGGTGCCAAAACACCATTCCCGGGGCGTCCTCCTCGAGATGAAAAAGATCGAGCCTGGCACCCAGACTCCTGTGATCAAAATCGTCCATGTTCGCTCCTGCTGCTGCAGGCACGGCCGGGACTTAGTATCGCAAAAAAGAGAAAGGCCCCGACCGTTGCCGGCGGGGCCCTTTCTGGTTGAGGCGGCTGCTCTTTAGCGCACGCGACCAGGGGACGACCCGCCGTGGGCGGTCGTCGCGGTGGTCAGGGCGAAAAGGTGCAGCGCATTCATAATCAGAAAGTACCCAACCGGGAATCCGATCGTCAAACGAATCTTTGCTCACAAGGACCGCCTTTGCCGGTGCCCTCGTGATGTGAGCGGGAGACTGTCAGCGAGGGCCGGCGCCCAGGATGCTCTGGGTGATGATTCCGGTGACGACGGGAGCCATGGTGATGGCGTTCTGCAGTAGGGCCTCGGCAGACTCCATCTCGGCGCCGGCCTCCAGGGTTATGGACTCCAGCGGCCCGCGGTCCTGCAGGATCTCCTTCAGGGACAGAAAGCCGTCGCCGTCGTAGTCGCAGGACTGCAGGAGGCTCGAGGTGACGATCGGACTGGCGATGGCGGTGAGGGTGGATGCGCCGAAGAGGTCGCCGGTCGAGACCGCGAGATCGCCCTGGAGGGCGGTCGCCGGGTCCTTGGCGCGCCGGGAGACGATGATCTCGTAGGTGACGAAGAAAGCCAGCGCGCGCAGGCCCCGGGAAATCTCGGCCGGCGAGAGGCGCTGGTCGGCGGAAACGTCGAGGGCCGAGAAGATCTCGGCCGCGCAGGCGCCGCCCGGGCGGTTCTCGCAGGTGGCCCTCAAATGGTCGACCTGCTGAAAGAAAGCCAGCGCTTCGCCGAAGGCGACATAGGCCTCGCCCGGCAGGGCGGGACAGGTGGTGGCATAGGCTGCAGCAGAGAGCTTCGGATGGAACTCGGCGGCGATGTCTTCGTGAGCGATGGTGAGGTGATCCTCCTGCCACTCGATCGGGCCCAGGGTGATGGAGGCGTCCTTGTCCTGGCTGTCGTAGAGAATCGCGTAGCGCTGGTTGAGGATCAGGTAGGTCGCGGCCTCGCCACAGGGGGCGGTTGCGTAGATGCCGACTTTCCCGGGCGCGGGCGCAGCCGCCTGGGCCGCGGTGATGAAAGCGAGAAGAGCGAAAAGCGTTGCCGCTGGCAGGCTGTACCTCAATACAGTTCTCCCCGAGTGGTCTGGGTCTGTGCCTAAACTCTACTTTGAGTCTTGCAAGGCCGCCAGTTCTTCGCGCTGCAAGCTCGGGGTCGGCGACCTGTCTTTGGTCTCGGCAGGGCGCGTTTCGAGGCCGGCAAAGGGGTTCTGTCGAGGTCCGACGCCGACCTGGGCGAGGGGCAACTTGGGCAAAAAAAGATCGAGGGAAATAAAGTACTTGGGGCTGAAGCGTCAGGGCAAAGACGCGCTTGCTATAATAGGGGTAGAGAAACCCCAAGTGAGGAGTGATTTCAAAGATGCAGGACGGTTATGTGTTGGCGCAGCTGGCGCCGGAGAAGGCGCTGGCAGACTGGTTTGTGGCGCGCCAGGAGGAACTGGGTCTTTCCAACCTGGAGCTGACGGCCCTGGCGCAGAAGCGCCTAGGGCGCCGTTTCGCCAAGAACATTGTTTCGATGATCCGCACGAAAGGGATGGCGCCGAGCTTTTCCAGCGGCCTCGGCCAGGCGGTGATGGCTGCGCTCCTGGCGCGAGCCGGGTTGCCGGAGCGCGAGATTGGGAAGTACCTGACGGCAGGGGCCCTGCTGGCGAGCCTGTCGCGCGACGAAGGCCGTCCGGGAGGTGCCGGAGCGCTTCTGAAGGCGCTGGCGCCGCAACAGAGCTTGGATATCTGGCGCCTGGTGCACGAGATCTTTGTGAGCGGGCTTTACGGGCCGCAGCCGGCCGGCGGCGCGGCAAGGCCCGCGCAGTTGGCCTGGGTGAAAGCTGCCGCCAAAGACCTGGTGGAGATCGAGGGAGAGATAGCCCGTGAAATCATCATCGACGAGGAGGTGGGCCGCCTGGTAGCGCGCGGCCGCCATAAGGAGGCACTGACCCGCGCGTTGGGACGCTATGAGAACTGGGAAGCGCCATTGCGCGCCGCCTGACCTCAGGCCGCGCTCGACTGCCCGGCGTTGTTTTTCATCTGGGGACTGGGTTGGCGGCAAGCAGCCGGCAGTCGGGCGCGGTGCACTACATTCACACGAAATCCAATAACGAGATTTTTGAGACCTGCAGCGGAGCGCTGGTCCTCTGCTAGCACGCGAAAAGAAAAGCGACGGTTAAGCCGCTTAGCAAGGCTTCGAAGCTATGCGACTTACGATGTGCCATTGACGACGCTGGGATACTTCCAACGATTCGAACGCTTTCGTGGAAACCGCGCCGCTATGATTTGTGCCCCGCTAAGATGGCAGCGAAGGACGCGAGCAAAAGTCAAAAGGGACGGAGGCACCGCCCGCCTTAGCCCTGGGTCTTCGTTCCACAGTTCGGCCAAGCGAGACAGGAAATAGTCATAGCAGTGCCGGAGGGTGCGGTGCCCCGGCTGCAGATACCGCTCTTGCAGACATTCGACCATGAGATTGACCTCGCCTGAGGCGTTCGCGCCGGCCGGGGAGCGGCGGAGTTCGCGAGGTGGTGTCGAAGGGTGGTGTCCTGGCTGTCAGTCGGACGCTTGCAGAGTCCGGCTATAGAGTAGGTCGCTCCGGAAATGGAACGTATTGATGGGTTTTCCTTGTCTGAGACTGTTGGCCTAAGAAGGAGATGGGTCCGGCGGCGAGACCCTGGCCCGGAAATCGCTGTCTCGGGCCAAGGAGTTGGCTATCCCCGGCGGCCGGTTGCCAGTGGGATGGGCTTCCGGCCCACTGCCAATCACGGAAGGCTCTGAGTGGCGCCCGCCTGGTCAGGTAGCAAACATCAATTGTTCTTGTTTTGTTCTTGACTCGCTCGCTGTTCGCACTTAGCCTCGGCCGGGTGCCGTTCTCCACGGCACCGGAAGCTCCATTGGAGATGGCGCGAGTGAGTCAGGTAGACGAGATAATCCAGTATCGAAGCTGCGAGAATTGTGCGTACTGGCAATCCCAGACCCACGGCGTCGGGCTGTGTCGAGTCTCCGCGCCGCGCACCCACGCATTCGGAGAAGCCGACGAAGATCTAACGGTCCACACAGTTTGGCCATCGACGCGGCGGGATGACTGGTGCGGGCGATGGCGGGATCATGCGATCCGAGATACCTGGTCAACGAGGGGCGTTGACCAGACCTACCCCGCACGATCGGTTCACCTGCGACGCTAGCTCGGCCGACGACAATGCCTTCTTCAATACGCGTTGCGATCATGAGCGACTTGCATCTCGAGTTCGCTCCCTATGCGCCGGCGCTCACGGATGTCGATCTGGTTCTTCTGGCCGGCGACATTCACTGCCCGGGAGTTCGCGCTGTCGACTGGGCCAAGACTCTGGGCCTGCCGTCAGTTTTGGTGATGGGAAACCACGAGAGCTATAGGAGCGACCTGCCGGACCAAATTCGCCACATGTGGGAGGCTGCAGAGGATTCCTCCTGTGCCTTTCTGGAGAACGACGTTCATGTCTTCCGGAAAGGTGGGCGCAGCCTGCGCATCCTCGGCACGACGCTGTGGACTGATTTTAAACTTCTCGGGAACTCTCAAGCACAGGTGAGTCAATCGATGGACCTGGGACGTGCGCAACTCAACGATTTTCGTCTCATCGGGAATGGGGAGGGGCGCTGCCTGACTCCCGAAGACACTGTGCAGATCCACGAGTCTTCCCTCGCCTTTCTTTCGAGCGAACTCAAAAAGCCTTTTGAGGGCGACACCATCGTGATGACGCACCATGCACCCACGGCATTCTCATCACAGCAGCAATATATAGGCTCAGATCTATCTCCTTGTTTTGCCTCCAACCTCGATTCATTCGTCGCCGACAGCGGCGCATGCCTCTGGGTGCATGGCCATACGCACAGTAACGCGGACATGGCCCTGGGACAGACCCGTCTGGTAACAAGACAGCGGGGCTATCCGGGGGAGCCAACTTTCACCATCTTCGAGCCGCTGGTCGTCGAGGTGTAGCGCCGCCGAATCGGCGGTGTTTGACATAAGATTCGCTGGAGGAGCGCGCGGTTGCGTGGCGGTGTCCAGCGTTCACGAAGTGAGTCCGGGCATTGCGATCGCGAGATCAGAAGAAGAGTCGGATCTAGGGGATCGCAGTGAGCTGAGCTTGCCGGGGAGTGAACTTCTTGCTTTCTATGCCTGGAGACGTCGAAGAGACCAAGGAAGCCTTCGTTTGGATCTGGCTGCCTGGCGAGACCGACCCGGTCGTTGCCGGACGCCTGATCCGCCAGGGCAAAAACCTGGTCTTCACCTATGAAAGCAGCTACTTCGAGCGCGACAACGCCATCGCCATTTACACATCGGAGCTGCCGCTAAAGCCCGGTCTCCTGCCGCTCCTCCCAGGCATGCCGATGCCGAGCTGTCTCCGGGACGCCGCCCCTGATGCATGGGGGCGTCGGGTGATCCTAGACCGCAATCTTGGCTTGCGTGGCAAGGCGGCGGATACCACGCGCCTGGACGAGCTTACCTACCTCTTGGCAGCCGGCTCCGACCGAATCGGTGCCCTCGACTTTCAGCGATCGGCGAGCAACTACGAGCCACACCCTCCACTGCCCGCGACCCTCGAAGAGGTGATTGATGCGGCTCGCCGGGTGGATGAGGGCTGGTCGCTCTCTCATGAGCTCGAGCAGGTCTTGAAACATGCCGTAGGCGTCGGTGGAGCCCGGCCGAAGGCCCTCTTTGCCGACGGCGAAACGCCGCTCATCGCCAAGTTTCCAGCCGCACGCGAAACCTATCCCGTCGTGAAGGTCGAGTACCTTGCCATGGCAATGGCGGCCAGGGCAGGCCTCGACGTCGCTGCAGTGAATCTGGTCTCCGCGGCCGGGTGCGATGTCCTGTTAGTCGAGCGCTTTGACCGGACTCCCCGGAACGAGAGCTTTGAGCGGCGGGCCATGGTTTCTGGACTAACCCTTCTCGGTCTCGACGAGGGCTTCGCGCGCTACGCCTCATATTCAGACTTGGCCGAGACAGTGCACCACCGCTTTGCAAACGCCTCAGCCACGCTGAAGGAGCTCTTCGGCCGCCTCGTCTTCAACATTCTGGTAGGTAACACTGATGACCATGCCCGCAACCACTCTGCTTTTTGGGATGGTCACCAGCTGAGTCTTACCCCGGCCTATGACATTTGCCCGCAGGCGCGCACCGGCGGAGAAGCTTCCCAGGCGATGCTGATTACCGGCCAGGAGCGCCTGAGCCAGCTCTCCCTGGCCCTGGACGCAGCGGCGACCTTTCTTCTGAGCGAAGAAGAGGCGATCGGCCTCGTAGCTGCTCAGATTGAGTCAATCGGCTCCACCTGGCCGGATCTGGCCGACGAGGCACGCCTGGCCGGCGCCGAGCGTAACGTGATCTGGGGCCGTCAGCTCTTAAACCCCTTTGCCTTTGAGGGCCTCGAGGGTTCGCGCGGGCAGCTGGCCGACTTGGGCGACCAAGTCCGCGAGGAAGGCCGCTGGGCTATCGCTTGACGCCTAGCTCATAGGATCAAGTGTCGACCCCTTTCCGGCGTAAAGTCAGTACCACATCGGGCAGAGCCCGATCATCTTCGACGGGGCCGGATTACGTTTGTGTTGCGGGCTGGTGGCTAGATAAGGACCGTAGAGACAGCTGTGGCGCCCTTGGATTGGGAGATCTGGATAGAGAGTGTCAAGGGGCTGCCCCACGAGGTGCTATCGAATGCTCTCTCGATCCGAGAGAGTTGGGCAAATGCGCCAACAGCATGGGCCGAGGCGAACGCCCGCCACATCAAGTCAGAGCAGCTTCAGTAACCGACCGCGTAGCCGAGACGATGCGATGGGCATGACCGACAATCGCCCACTTTGTATTGAGCGACATCTGCGGATCGACAACATCGACCCCTTCGGTGACCCTGTAGCCGCGCCGCTTAGCCCAGAGGAGAAATGACTGCAGCATCGTCTCGCGCAAGATGACCTCGGCTTCCGCCCACTCGTCAGCAGTTCTGGGGCAGGTGTTGCCACCCTTCCGCAGAAGCTCCAGGCCCAACTTGGCGCGAAGACTTGCGGAGCTCTCGGATTTGGCAGTCTCGTACGCCTCTGCGACCTTCCGGTCCGTCGCGACATTCACCCCGCTGGTCCCGGAGAGACGATCTAGCTCCATGAACCGAGCACGCTCCCTTTCGACGAGCTGCACAATCCCCAGGATACCGGACTCGGCACACGGCAGCGTGGGATTCCGCAGCTCGGAGACGCGCTCGCAGAGTCTATGCAGGTAAACCGCTAGGGCGGCATCAACAGTATGGGGATGACCGCTGAGCTCGTCTCCCACGCATTCAACGATCACGTCTCGGAGACTCTTGCAGAGAATATCCTGAGCGGCGGTCTCTGCCGCAGCGAATACCTCGCTGAAGTAGAGCGGACCTTCCGGCGAACTGTTGAGGAGCCGGGAGAGCACGAGTCCGGAAAGAATCAGATCCAGAGGATGGGTAGAGTGAATGGCCCGGTGGAGCGTGGTCTGCAAAGGCGACATAGATGAAGTCCTCAATTCGATGTTGGGCGATAGGGGGACGGGCCCCTCGAATTGAGATGTGGTTCCGTTGGGCCCGATTGGGCCGAACTTTCTTTCTCGGAACCATTACTGCGACATCTGGCCCCAGTTCTCTGGCTCGAGATCCTAGGCGTACCGCCGTCGAAGATAGTTAACGTCCGGAGACCCGAAGACCGCTGACAAAGATCACTGCCATGACATCTAATGTGGGGTCAGAAAGAGCCCAGCTACTGGGCGAGAGCGTCAACTAGAGAGGCGACAGTATGCCGACAGTGCCGAATGGGGTTTCAAACCACACCCAATCGAATGACCGCGGGGAATTGGAACTCAGGCTGAGCTGGATCAACTGGCGGACAGTCGCAGAGGGTGTGGGGCTGACCGGTGTTGAGGCCGAGGCGCGTTTCATCAAGGGCGTTTCGGCCGCTCTAACCAGATACATCGACTCCTTGGGGCAATCCTCTTTTCCGCGGCGAAAGGAGGAAAGAGACTCGCTAGACCAGTTCCGAAGCCGAGCTGCGCTGCTTCTCAATTCCTTGGATCAACTGGACGACACAACGCGAGAACTCCTCGCATGGGAGCTCAGCAGAGACCCTGCCCGGGATAGAACAAGAGCTGCCGAGAAAGCAATCCACCGTGGTCAGAGTGAGAACGACACTGAACTTGCCGCGTTTCGACACGATCTGCGGCGCATTTGCGGCGCTGCTTACCGACTACTAGAAGAGTCGCCGGCAGCAAGGCGCAAAACGCGAGCAGACGACAGCTTTGCAGGTTTCGTTGCAGATCTTGCTCGTATCTACAATGCGAATGCCTCTTCGAGTGATAGCCCTCGGCCAGGGCGGAAGCCGGCGCGGTGGACATTCGATGAGTTCGTCACCCACCTTCATGCGGCTTTCTTGCCAGAAGCTGATCGAGACTTCTCTCACCCCGATGAGGTGGTTGCGTGAGCGAGCGGTTAGAAAAAATATCCACTGATCCTTTACCCAACGCTAATCATGACGGGGCACCCTTCATCTCGCGTATGCAGAGTTGACGTAGCTAAGTTGCGGGCAGATGACACTGACTGCAAGGAGGTTGGGATGGGGAGGGAGCATTCCACCTTGTCGGTTCAGCCAGGCCCCAACTGCGCCTCGAAAACGCACTTGCATACGATCGAATGTGGAACCTGCGAACTGAGCGGCAGCGATCGACCGGAACATGCAGCTAGTAGAAAGAAGCAGGCTCGCCGGCGTGATCCTGAACCTTCTCGGTGAAAGGAAGCGAGGCATTCGGCTAAGCGAAGCAGGGCTCCAGGTGCTGGGGCCGTCTTCGCAGAATATTCCGCTTTGTGACTTGGTCGGTCCCGTCACCCTTGCAAAGCGCCTCTGGTTTCATGGCGTCTCCCTGTCGCTGGCCAGTGGGTCTGATGTTCGGATTTTCGGGCTAAAGCGCGACGCTGCTGCGCGGTGTGTCGAAGCAGCGAACGCAGCCTGGCACCAACACATCGCCGAGCTGTTCAAGGAGGTGGACCCGGAGCTGACCACCCTCGCGGAGGTAGTGGAGCGCCTCTCGGCGCCCCGGCGCTATCCGGCGGCCTGCCTCTTGGCCCCCTACATGAAGCGGGTTGACGCTTTGCTTTCCAGAATCCCGATGGAGATCCCGAGCGGCTTCATCGAGCCGACCCTAAGACAGAGGCTGGCAGCCATTTTGGCGTTCCGAAAGGACCCATTAAGTCTGCGGAACGCGGCAATCGAGACCTTCGTCGGGACCGAACTGAAGGAATGTAAGGACTTCCTGGACGAAATCGAATCCAATCCCCTCACGCCAGAACAGCGTCTCGCCGTAGTGACGGATGAAGACGCCACAATGGTTTTAGCTGGGGCAGGATCCGGTAAGACAGCCGTCATCGTCGCCAAAGCGGCCTACCTCCTCCACCGCGGGATTCGCCAACCCGATGAAATTCTCCTGATGGCTTTCGGTGCCAAAGCGGCGGAGGAAATGGCGAGGAGAATTGAGGAGCGCAGTGGCTCGCCCATCGACGCCCGAACCTTCCATGCCCTTGGCTACGACATCATAAAAAAGGTTGAAGGCAAGGCGCCGGCGTTGGCGGCTCATGCGAGCGACGATGTGCAGTTCAGGGCACTGTTGCGCGACATTCTTGAAAGAGAGATCGGCGAGAATGCGCGAAGCGCGGGGCTGATCCTCCGATGGTTCACTGAGTTTTACTGGTGTTATCGCAGCGAGTGGGACTTCAAGACCCTCGATGACTACTATAGTTACGTCGAGGCCCATGAGCTTCGCACCCTCCAGGGAGAAGTCGTTCGGAGCTTCGAAGAATGCGAGATTGCGAACTGGCTTTATCTCAACGGAATCGCCTATGAGTACGAGCCGAACTATGAGCATCAGCTTCCCGAAGCTGGACGACGCGAGTACACACCGGATTTCCGCTTATCCGAATCGGGCGTCTACATCGAGCATTTCGGCGTCCGTAGGGAGCGTGGGCCGGACGGCGAGGACCTCTTCACCACGGCTCCTTGCGTGGATCGAGAGCGCTATCTGAAGGACATGGCTTGGAAGCGCCAAGTTCACCTGGAGCAAGGCACCATCCTCATTGAAACGTTTAGCTACGAACGCGTGGATGGGCGCCTCACCCAGGCGCTTGCAGAGAAGCTAGCGCCCTTTGTAAAACCGGCACCGATTTCCGCTACACAGGTCCTTGAAAAGCTGAATGAGCTCGGTCGGGTAGACGCTTTCACGCAGACCCTGGGTACCTTCTTGCGGCATTTCAAAGGAGCGGGGCTTTCGATCGAAGCTTGCCGCCAGCGCTGCAAAGGTTCTGCCGAAGCGCGCCGAAATGGCGCCTTTCTGGATATCTTCGAACCCGTGCTTTCGGAGTATCAACGCCGCCTGGGAGACCGCATCGACTTCGAGGATATGATTGCGCGGGCTACCGACCATGTGGAAGCCGGCCGCTACGGCAGTCCCTACCGGCACCTGCTGGTCGACGAGTTTCAAGACATCTCGGAAGGCCGGGCGAAGCTCTTGCGGGCTCTCAAGGCACAACACGAGGACGCCCGGATCTTCGCGGTGGGAGACGATTGGCAGTCAATCTATAGGTTCTCCGGTGCAGATATCCACCTGATGCGCGACTTCGGAGTGGAGTTCGGCGGAGCCTTCGTCGGCGTCACCGGGGTCCACCGGTCAGTGGACCTTGGGCGCACGTTCCGCAGTGTCGATCGGATCGCCCTGCCGGCGCGCAGGTTCGTGCTGAAGAACCCCTCGCAGATCGAAAAGCAGGTGATCCCGGCGGGAGCGACCGACGGCGCCGCGATCAAAGTGGCCTACTACGGCCGGGGCCAGGAGGAAGGGGCATTGCGGGCCGCTCTCGAAAGTATCCGAGAGGGGGCCTCGGGTAGACACGATCAGGCAGCGCAATCGGTGCTGCTGCTAGGCCGCTATCGCCATGTTTGCCCAAATAGTCTTTCGCAGTTGGAGGCGGACTATCCGGATCTTTCCATCCGCTTCATGACCGTGCATGCTTCGAAAGGCCTAGAAGCGGACCATGTCGTCATCCTAAGAGTCGAGACAGATCGTTTCGGGTTTCCATCGGAGATCGTCGATGACCCGCTGCTCGATATTGTCTTGCCCGACCCGGAGGCCTTCGGGCACGCAGAAGAGCGCCGGTTGTTCTACGTCGCGCTGACCCGTGCGCGGCGGTCGGTGACGGTTCTCGCTGCTCGGGACAAGCAGTCCGACTTTGTTCGAGAGCTGGTGGAAGAAAAGGAGTACGGAATCGCCCTGCTTGGGGGCGAGGCGGTCACAGAACGTAGGTGTGGCATCTGCGGCGGACGAATGCTACCGAAGAAAGGGAACAACGGCCGCATCCGCTTTTACTGCGAGCATGGTACTCTGTGTGGGGCCTCGCTTCCTGCCTGTGGTATCTGCAATGGCGAGATCCCTGTCAGGCTCGGCGGAGACGGAGAAGCGATGGCGTGCGGCTGCGGGGCCAGGTTCCCGGCCTGTCCCTCCTGTTCAGAAGGCTGGTTGGTTGAGCGAAAGGGGCGATACGGCGCCTTCCTCGGCTGCACGAGATATCCCGACTGCATAGGCAAAAGGCGCCTCGATGCCTGACTGTGGTGCGGCGACCGCCACCGGCAGGCGGAGGCCTTAGCCGAAAGTACAACGTCGCCGGACGCTACCGCCTCGACGGCCGCCAGCCAGCTGCCCGAGCCTCTGCCTCACTGCAGAACCACCGTTCACCCTTTGCCGGATTGATCTTGGTTCGAGAGTAATATTCCCCGCTCGGGACGTGGTAGATGCGCTCACCCGTATTGATGCTGATGTTCCCTTTCACCAAGCAGTCTGCGGACTGATCGGGTCGCTTCCCCTCGTCTGCGAGGCGGCTGCTGCGCCGCCAATCCCAAGGCGGGACGAACGCGCCTTGCCAGACACCGATCTTTGCCGCCGCGGCTGCTTCTTCCTGCGGGACATAGTCGATCGAGTAGTGCCGGTAGGCGAGTGCCCAGCCGTTGGCGACCATCCATGCGTTCAGGTCCTCACCCTGGGCCCGGCACACGGCAACCACCCTTCCGTAGCGGTCGACGTCCCTCGGCTCGCAGCCGACGACACCCTTGCCGATCTTGTCCGACAAGGCCAGCGCTGCGCTCTGGCCGCAGCGATACTTGTCATGCTGGCGGGTGCACAGTTGATCGCTTTCGGGTGCATCGATGCCATGCAGCCGGATGCGAGTCCCGTGGATTTCGAGGGTGTCTCCATCGACGACAGAGGCCTGGCCGACAATGATCTCGGGGCTAGCCACGGCGGTCGGGGCGGCCTCGACCGGGCCCAAGTAAGGGGCCAGGAGATCGAACAGGAAGTACCCCCCTGTTCCTCCGACCAAGGCCGCTGCGGCTGTCAGGGAAGCTACACGCATAGGCCGACTCCTGGGATCAAGGCATCGAAGAGCTCAGCTTCCTTTCTCGTCGACACGGAATGCCCTTCGCATGCCAGTGCCCGGGAAGCTGTGGACAAGGGATATTCAACTACAGATAGTAGCGTATGGTCTTATTCTTAATATTGGGTAACGGCGAACGCGTGGCCCCCAGACGATGCTGACGGGCGAATTCGTTGCCCCTCGAGGGCGCCTTGCAGAGCCGATTCCGGAACGGTTCGGCGCTGATCAGGCAAGCCGCGATGGGGCTGCTGCCGGTTTGTCGGCTCCCTGTGATTGGACCAGCGGCGCGGGAAGGGACCCACCATCGGGAGGTGGTAAAGCGCGCGCCATACCTGGGCAAGACGGAGCAACACGTTCCCCCCTCGAGAGCCGGGAGAGCCGCCGGATGAGCATGACCTCTCGCTGGGCCATCGCGGTTTACGTGGCGCTCGTCATCTGCCTGGGCTGGGCGGCCAGCGCGTGGGGGCAGGACTGTCCGCCCCTCAGTGAATACAGGCGCGCCGTGCTCCTAGCGGAGCACCTGTTCGGGGGACGGCCATCCAATGGGGAAATTCTCGTCCGGCGCGCCTATGTCACCGAATACGATGCACTGCGCCGTGTGCCGCGATGGGTCGCCTGGCACGCCATGCCGGGCTACCTCCAGACGCCGAAACGCGCCGGGCGCTGGGCGAGCTTCCGCATCGACCGGGAGGTCCCAAATCCCGTCCGCAGTACAGACTATCTCGACTTGCTCGACACCCGGGACCTGGCCCGAGGCCATCTGGCCCCTTATTTCATCGCTGGCGGGGACCGCAATGGTGACGGCGTCATGGCCGCCATCAACTCTCCTGATGACCTCACTGTGGCGGACATCGAAGATGCCTGCACGGTCTTCGAGGTAAACTTCATGTCGAACATCGCCCCGCAGCTGCATAGCCGGTTCAACGGCAGTGGCGGCCTCTGGAACCAGCTCGAGACCCGGGTGCGCGAGGACGTCGTTGGCCGTGGCAAAACCGTCCATGTCATTGCGGGCCCGGTGTTCGGCAATGCCCCCGTAGAGCACGTCGGTCCCAACGCCGATATCCAGGTCCCGCAGATGTTCTACAAGCTCTTGATATCGGACCCTGGCGTCGCGGCCTTCCTGTTTGCCCATCCGGGGCGGATCGGCACGAAGGGATGTGCCCTTGATGCCGTTCTCGACGACTGCATCGTGACGGTGGCAGACATCGAATCGTTGACGGGCCTGGATTTCTTCGCTGGTCTTGACGATTCAAGCGAGGCATTGCTGGAAGGAACCGACGGGCGTGCTGTGTGGCATGTTCTGCTAGGCGAGTAGGGAGATGACCCAGGTTTCGCTTAGGCTGGACCGTGGCGGCGAGGGCCGACCTGCGCGCCCATGGCCCGCATGGTCTGATTTCAGATTTGGTCCCTGGTGCGGTCAGAATACAGCCGAAAGTTCGAGTAGAAGATGACCACAGATCTCGACATCTACCGCGCAGCCGCGGTCATGGCCCGTCAGTTCGGCTCGCAGGCGGCCCGAGAAGCGGCGGTCCGCGCCCGATCGCTGGCCGAGAAGAATGACCGGGAGGGCCAACGCATCTGGGAGCGTATCGCAAGGGCCGTGCAAGAGCTCCAGAATGTAGAGCGATCGGCTGGCGAGTCGCTGCAATAGGGCGCACGTGAGCGCAATGAATGCCCGCAAATAGCGGAAGGCCGCCGACAGAGTGGCCGGAACGGTGCATGCTGTGGCGAGGTGTCATCCTGGTGACGGAAAACAAGCACGGGACGGCGTCGCGAGGAGATTGGGCGGGAAATGAATGAGAAAGAACGCGACGCGCTCATCCGCACGGCAGCCTTCGACCACGTGCGAAGGTTAAGCGAAGTCCATGGCCACCTGACGGCCAAGGAGTTGAACCCCGGCTTTACATTCGAGGGCGAGCGCATTCCGCTGGTGAACCCGCAGCGGGGCATCTTCAAGCCGAGGCAGATGCGTTATCTGCTCTCTATCAAGACGGTGTTCCCGCGTCCGGGTGCCCGCGTTTGGTATGATGATCAGCGAGAGGTGCACCGGCAGATCTTCGAAAGCGACGAAGCCGTTGACTACGCCTTCATGGGGCAAGATCCAAACGCTGCGGACAACCAATGGCTCCGTGAAGCGCATGAGAATGAGATTCCCATCATCTATTTCCTCGGGATCGCCCCAGGGCGCTACCAAGCGATGATCCCGACTTTCATTGCGGGCTGGGACAGTGTTGCCCTCAGGGCCCGAATTGTCTTCGGCATCCCCGATAACGACGACTGCTATGTCCCGCAGGACGCCGGAGAAAGGCGCTACGCGCTGCGCAGTGTCAAGCAACGTCTGCACCAAGCTTCCTTTCGAGAGGCGGTGGTTACCGCCTACAGAGGCCGCTGCGCAATCTCCAACCTGCCCGAACAACGCCTTCTCGACGCCGCCCACATCGTTGCGGACAAGCATGAGCGCCTTGGCCAGCCAGTGGTCCCCAACGGTTTGCCTCTCTCGAAGTTGCATCATGCGGCATTCGACGCCCACCTGATCGGTATCGATCCGGACTATCGTTTGCACGTCTCGCAGCGGCTTCTCGAACAGCGTGATGGCCCGATGCTGGAAGCACTGAAACAACTGCAAGGGTGTCTGCTGCACCTGCCGTCGCGAGAAAAAGACTATCCCGACCGCGACCGCTTGGCGCTCCGATTTGAACGCTTCAGAGCAGCTCTATAGAGCAGAGCCGCCGGTAGGCCGACCAGGAAGGCCCCTGGGCAACTGTGTCCCGAGCCATTCGCAGCATCGCGTTTCGATTTCCTGCTGCTGGGCCAATTAAGCAACGGTGGCGATGAGAAGCTGAGCAGCACTCTCGTGAAGCGCCGGGCCTCGGGTGGGTGCCCGACGCAGTTTCCCGCACCGGATGCTGCTCGCGCCGTTCGAGGGGCCTTGGTCTGGGGCCTTGCGTATATCACGCAGTGCTGACCTCTGGGCAGCTCTACCCAGCAGCTCAAGTGCCGCCCGGTTCCGGCGGAGCAGCCAAACTCAAAAATCGGCCCTCGAATGAAAAATTTCGTGCCGTGAGGGCCATCGTCGCCTGGACGTACACATTTTTCGAATACAGCAAGTCGCTGCCTTCGTGGTGGCGGCCGAACGGACAACCAGAAGTGAGACGTACTGTGACCTATGATCATCATATCGACGTAGCCGAAGCGCTGACCCTGCTCTTCTGGGCGCAGAACGCGCAGGACCTTGCCCTCGTCGACGAAGCTACCGAAGAACAACCCGAGTCCATGATGAGGATTCTTTTCCTCTGCGAGCTGCTCTTTGCGCCGGAGGACTGCGCCCTCCTGTTGGACCATCAGGTCACATCGGGCGAGACGGTCCGCGACCTGCTGGCAGCGGGAGCGGCCGGGATCGCCCGACTCGAAGCGGTCCTGACCGAGAGCTTCCGCGACCAGGCGCCACGCGAGATCTACAATCAAGGCGGTGCGGCCCCGTGCCCGGTGTTGGAACTGCAGTTCTTGCTTCGTCTTCTGGAAGCGCGCCGCGAGGACGACTTTCAGTGGCGCAATCCTCTGTCCGGGAACTGCGAGCCGATCGATGCCGGGGATGCGCGACTGGCCCAAGCCGTTTTTTCGGCCGGCATGAAACTTGACGAGGGAAACCTGTGCGAGCTGATCGTCGGCGCTCTCCAGGACCGGGCTGAAGTCGTTCGGTACATAGCAGCACGCATGGTCACGTCACTTTCCGACGCCAGCCCGGTGTTGAGCACCTTGAGCCAGCTTAGCTCCGACGCGATCGCCTTCGTGCGGCGTGCCGCCCTGGAAACGCTGTCGCTTGTCAACAGTCGCGCCGATGTTGTCGATAGCATCGCCGCCTTCAGCCATGACCCTGATCCAGCGCTTCGCCGTCTAGTCGTGAAGTTGCTGCTGGAGAATGAGGCGATGTACTGCGACTACCGGCGCCTCATTCACCTGGCCTTCGATCCCGAGCCGGAGATCGCCAAGATCGCCCGGGCCTACTTCAGCCCGTCCGACATTCAGCGCTATCTGCGACTCCTCGCGCAGCTTGCTTCCAGGGGAGGCGCGCTCCACCAGCGGGAACTCGAGATCCTGGCAAAGCCCGCCAATCTCCGCCGCTCTCTTCGCCGGCAGGTCTTCATTCAACGCTTCAGCAGGCTTGCGCCTTTCCGAGACGCTCATCAGCTAGCGCGGACTGTGGAAGCGCTCGAGACCTGCGCCACCGATCTCGATCCTTCCTTCTGGCACGAAGCGGCGGCATTGGTCCACGACCGCACCAGACCTGTCGTGGAGCAAAGCCTGGCCATGCTTCACGCGAAGGCCAAGGTCGGGGTCTGAGGGGGTGCGGCAGCCGGTGATCCTCCAGAAAGCCTCGGCACCGGAGCCAGGAGGTTCTTCTGAAGGTTCTGATAGCGGGATCAGATCAAGCCGGCGCGCCGCAGATAGTCTGCGGAGCTCGCAGGTGAATCAAAGCGAAGAGGCCGCCTAGAGCGGCCTTCAGACCTGAGGCTGGTCAAGGCCGCTAGGAGGTTGGAGTTGCCTCCGTCATTCATGATCGGTATTTATATATCAGAAACCAATATTGATATATAATTACATATCGACTCTTGAAATGGCCCCTAGAAATGATATGTTTCTACATATCTAATAGCGCAAATGATGCAGTAAAGCAGATCAAGTGAGCTACGAAACCGAACATATCGCGCGGAAGCTCAAGGCCGTCCGCGAAGAGAAGGGGCTGAGCCAGCGCGCGCTTAGCGAGCGGGCTGGCGTGCCCCAGAGTCATATCTCGAAGATCGAGAGCGGAGCGGTTGACCTTAGGCTCTCCAGCCTCGTCGAGCTGGCCAGAGCGCTTGATCTGGAGCTGACGCTTGTGCCGCGCAAGGCAATATCAGCGGTGCAGTCTATCGTCCGGAGCTCTGCGCGCGCTACGCCCCCCGAAACACGCCCAACACATCAGGCTGCTAAAGAACTCCAGAACTTCCAGAAGGATCTGGCAACCCTCTCCAATGCCGCGAAAGCGCCGAAGGAAGTGGCGCAGCTTCAGCGTCAGCTTCGCGAGCTTCGTCACTTTCCACTGGCAAAGTCCGATCTGGAATCAATCCAACAGGCATACAAGGTCTACAAAAAGTATCTGGCGCGCCACAGCGATTTAAAGGCCATTCGCGACTCTCTGTCGCAGCTTCAGAGTTTGCGCAATGCACTGGCGCATGCGCCTGTCCATGAGCCCCAGACCGAGTACGTGAAATCCGCCTATAGCCTGGATGAGGACGACGATGGCTGATGTATTCGTCCTCAATGTCCTGCTATACGGCGAACCGATCGGCACATTGACGCGGGTTGGCGGCGATCGCACGATTTTTGCGTTCAATGACGCCTATATAGCGGATGAAGCACGGCCCGTGCTCGGAGCTGGATTCAAAGATGCGCTCGGGAATCTCATCACCGAATTCAGGTCCACCCAAACCAGGCTGATGCCCTTTTTTTCAAACCTTCTGCCCGAAGGTCATATGCGCGAGTACCTAGCCAACCGCGCCGGGGTGAGCGCCGAGCGGGAGTTTTTTCTGATCTGGGTGCTCGGCCATGATCTGCCCGGTGCCATCACCGTAAAACCGGCAGACGGCGAAGAATGGCCTCCCGATGCTCATGATGCTGGTGATCATGATCATGAGGCTGATCATCACCGTGAGAATGCCCTACGGTTCTCACTCGCAGGCGTTCAGCTCAAATTCTCGGCCATCAATGATGCCACTGGCGGGTTGACCATACCTGTCAAAGGCGTTGGTGGATCCTGGATCGTTAAACTTCCCTCGCTGCAATATGAGGGTGTTCCCGAGAACGAGTACGCCATGATGACGCTCGCCCGACTCATCGGCATGGATGTGCCGGCACTTCAGTTAATAGAGCTAAATGCCGTCAGGAACCTGCCGAGCGGGCTCGAGAACGTGAGGGGCCAGG
Source organism: Pelagibius sp. 7325 (assembly GCF_037652055.1). Taxonomy (NCBI): domain Bacteria; kingdom Pseudomonadati; phylum Pseudomonadota; class Alphaproteobacteria; order Rhodospirillales; family Rhodovibrionaceae; genus Pelagibius; species Pelagibius sp. 7325. Next base: position 642,877 of record NZ_JBBKAH010000002.1, on the reverse strand, counting down.
CTCTTGCCATCGAACGCTTTGACCGGCTATCGGATGGAAGCGCCGTTCACATCGAAGACTTCGCCCAGGTCTTCGGCGTTTACCCGAAGGACAAATACGAAAAAGCCAGCGCACGCAGTATCGCGCGCGTGATTGCTGCGGAAGGCAACGAGGCGGATATCACAGAGTTTGTTCGCCGTCTTACCTTCAACATGCTGATCGGTAATGCCGACATGCATCTCAAGAACTGGTCGCTGATCTATCCAGATCGGCGCAATGCGGCGCTGGCCCCAGCTTATGATTTTGTTTCAACCATCGCCTATATTCCAGATGACAAGGCGGCGCTGAATGTGAGCCGGAGCAAGCGCTTTGACGACTTCACAGAAGATGAACTTGCGCATTTCGCGGCCAAAGCGCGGCTCCCCGAAACGCTGGTGCTCCATACCGCACGCGAGACCGTGGCGCTATTTCATCAGCATTGGCAGTCAGAAAGGGCCAACCTGCCGCTATCACCGGCCGCCATCCTGGCAATCGAGAACCATCTCAAGACGGTGCCCCTCGCCAGGGCTTAGCCCGTTCAGAAGATAAACAGGGAGGTATCCGTTGACGAAATCGTTACCCTTGTCACGTCATTGTCTCCCAAGCCGATAACCTTCTGGTAGTCGAACGCCGCAGCCGACAGAGCGCTTAGCCATGCGCCTATTGGAGACGGGCGATGCATTGCCCGAGGAGGAAAGGCCCGCGCGCTCTACGTCGCGCTATCAGTCTCTGGATCCAGGCTACCCGTTGGACCGTACTAGCTATTGCGCAGGAACATGACATGACCAAGGCACAAAAATCGGAAGACTCACAGTTGTCTCTCACCAAGTCCAATGCCCAGTCTAACCCGGACGCGGCATACCAGCTCGTAAACGATATGAGAGACCACATGCTCTATTTGAACGAGGCTCACGCAGCCATTGTTGAAATTGCACGTGCATCTAGCATTGAAGACCGTGTTTCTTGCGCCTTGGAACTTATTGCACGTGACATGGAACGCAGTCTCGGGGCGATCGACCAGATGATGACTGACGTGGGTGGGGCTTACCCGAAGGAACGCGGCATTAATCGCAAAGCCAGCTCCGCTGCATAGCGTCGGATCCGTCAGCGGGCGCGAAGCAGCGGGCTGATGATTCGCTACAATCGATGCATCCTTCCAGATATCCGAAGCCGTCCCGTCCGCGGCTCTGAAGATGGTCAGCGAAGAGCACAATCGGCTCAACCCGCTCCGATGAGAATGATTTGCCGCCGTCGCGCCAATGAACCACCCCGTCATTGTCGAGCCCCAGCCGCTGACTTGCCATAACTGCCCCTTATCGAAAGTCAGTGGATAGTGCCTGAGAAGGCTTGCGATGGTGCGGAGACCTGCCGGTGGGAGCTTTCTAGCAGGAGAGAACGCTGTTGCGCCTGCGGAAACGACCACAATTCTCCGCCCAAATTGCTCACGACTGCTGCGGAGGTCGTATCTGAACTGCATCGCCCTGAAATACGAATCGAATCAAAGCAATGCGAGAACGGACGAGGGCGCGATTTATATCATCCGGAATCAAGCCATCGTCAGGCAACACAAGAAACCGTTTGCAGGTCTGGTTCGACGAATCGTCGTGGACGATGATTTGGCCGATAGCTGCGTAGAGAGATTGGCGATCGCAGCTTGTTTTAACCTCGTAGATTTCGCAAGTATCGCCTTTTACTCGAACGCCGAGATCGGCAAAAACATCCTTGAACACTCTTTCGTGTGGTGCCATCGACTGCATCCGCCAGCTCCGCAGCGCACGCACGATGTCCCCGTGACGAGAGACGTATTCAAGTTCTTTGACACGTTGCCTCCGCTTCCTGCCAGAAAATTCATCATAGTAGTCTCCATAACGCCGCTGCGCTGCTCGTGCTTGCGGTGTCGTGGTTTCCCCCTTTCGCACAGCGTTCTTGAAGCTGACAACCATCTCAATGAAGCGGGCAATGTTAGCGGCGCTTCGGACTGAATCGATGGGGGTGACAATGATTCCGAGACGGGTATCACCTTGCAAGTCTGCCACGGACACCAGCTTACAATCGGAAAATGCGAGAAATGCCTTTCTTCCGACGCCTGCTTTACCGCCTCCGACTCCTCCGTCGTGCATAAGGTAAGTAGCACCCGTCTGACTATCCCTCGCAAAAAAACCTGATACTTTTCGGCTATTCGCATCCGTTGGCACATTGAATTCCACACTGATCTGAAGGTTGCCGTTATCCCGGTATGGCCCGAATGAGTGCGAGTAGCGTCGAATTCCTTTGTCCGGACTGATCAGTGATGATTTGTACCAGTACTTTTCGTTGTGATGTATGGACATCCGCTGGCTGCCAGGACGCCAAGTCACAATTCGTGTTTCACGAGCACGCCAAGCACTTTCGAGCCGCGCCCGAAGTTCGTCGCTGGCTTCCCGCTTTTCCTTTCGGGATTCAATCAATGTAAGCATGTGGTTCCCCCTGACCGAGGATGGTATCCGTTGCCTCTAGCAAACTGCAACCTTGGGCCAGATCAATGGGCGCGGAGCGTTTGCGCGTTCAGTAGCACTATCTGCTGGTCTTGGGGTCTACGCTCAGAGGTATCGGTGTCCAGGCCTAACCTCTTGAGTGTGTAGTAGAGGAAGGCGCGACGAACTCGCACTTCCGTTTTGCCATCCCGCATACCGTAGTCCAGCTCAATGACCTTCTTCTGGAGTTCAGAGAGGTCAGGGTGGGGCCCAATTTCCAGCACTACATGCTGCTGCCAATCCTGATCTGATGTGTTGTCTATGTCGCTATGTCGGCTTTCGGCGGTTGCGAGCATCCGCGATAAGAGGAAATCCTTGAAAGACTTGTCGATGTCGCAAAAGGCACGTGCATGCCATCGGAATCCATCGAAAGCGATGGCGTGAGGAGCAATCCAGCGCCACCGCGGTTCTGGCCTGGAGAGGGACTGGTACTTGATCTCCAGCATTTGCCTTCGACGTATTGCGGTGAGAACCGAGCGTAGTATCTCACCGCTCACCGCCCGAAAGGGTGTGGATGCTGCGTCGAAGGGGGGAGCGTCCCCGATCCAGGCAGCAGACGGCTCTAGGAACCCGTCCGCCACAGAACGCAGTTGCGATAGGTAGGCGTCGGGGCTGGCCGTCGTGAACCGAGGCTGGAAACCCTCGCTCGGGATATACCGCTTGGCGCTCTTGTCATAGATGGCGTTCCCGGGCGCCCGCTCCTGGTAGAGCGTCAGATCTTTGGAGGCTTGAGGCACCGAAACGCCAAAGGTTTCCATGATATCGCCCCGGTTTACCCGACCTTCCCAGTACAATCGAAACTCGATAAACTCAAGGCGGCGTTCTACTCCCCATGCCAATTCGGCGCTGTCTTTTCTCATGGTGCAGCTGCTTTCTTCACAAAAGAGTATAGAAAGTATATGGACAGAACGAATCGACCAGTATAATTTATAGTCTTATTTTGAGACTGGCTCAATGTGCCAGCGGTTGCATCGACGGATGGGCCCCGTCGCCAACCGCAAAGAAGAAACGCCGACCATAGGGAGGGGAGGGATGCCAGCACCCGCGCGCCGCACAATTGTTGCCCATGGGCGGCTTGCGATGCGTGAAATGCGCCTCAAATCCGCCCGGCATCGCGACCATGGCGTTCAGGTCATGACCTTCGAGCAGTTGGCCGTACGGCTGGCTGGCGGGTTCTGCCAACCCATCGACGAAGAAACCCTGCGTGCTGCCGTCCAGGCGTGCTTGGCGGAGGCCGATCTGGGCGAACTCGATGGCATCAAGACCTTGCCTGGAATGATCGGCGCCGCCGTGGGGACCCTGCATAAGGCTTGGCGTGCAGGGGTGGATCTTCAAGCACGCGCGGGGGATCAACCCCGCCTGGCCTCTATCGCCCAACTCGAAGCGGCGGTCCTCGGTACTCTGCCCCCATCGATGCTGCGCCCGACCGATATCGTCGCGGCAGGAATGCAGCGTCTCGACCATGCCGAGGCCTTGTTCGGTCCCGTCGAGATCGTCGGCATTACTGAGCTCTCGCCCTGCTGGCGGCCACTGCTTCACGCGCTCGCTGCAAAGGTGCCGATCCGCTGGGTTGCCGGGCCCCGTGAGACGCCGTCATGGCTAGATGGCAAGATGGTGGAGGTGGTGCAAACCGAAGCCAAGACCCCAGCGGTGGAGACCGTCTCCGCTTCTACCGCGTACCACGAGGCGATCGAGGCATTGCGCTGGGCGCGCCGCCTGATCGCGACGGGGCAGGCGGCGCCGGGCGAGGTCGCCATCGCCTCCGTCACGCCAGCCGAGTACGACGACTATTTCTTGGCGCTCCGTTCCGACGCCAACTTGGATCTGCACTTCGTGCACGGGGTGCCTGTGACGGCCTGTCGCGAAGGCCAGGCCGCGGCCGCCCTGGCGGATATCCTGGTGCGCGGCATCTCACAAAACCGGATGCGGCGCTTGGTGGCACTCGTCGGGGACGGGGGTGAGCTCTTCAAAGCCCTGCCAGAAGGCTGGACAAGGGTGCTGCCGAACGACGCGCCACTGGCTTCGGTCGAGGCATGGGATCGGCTAGCTGACCGCCTGACGGCCGAAGACTGGCCTGACGGGGCCGACCACACGCCGGCACTCCGAGCACTGATAGCCCAGCTGGGTGAAGGTGTAGGGGTGGCAGAGAAGGTGGGACAGCAGCTGCTGACCGGCCGTGCCCTGAAAATTTGGAAAAAGGCTTTGGCCGCGGGGCCGGCGGCTTCCCTGGACCAGACCCTGGAGACCTTGAAGGAGGACGACGGCCTCGAGGCCTGCGTCTCCATGGCCTGGATGCCCGCGAGCGCGCTGGCAGCCTCACCGAGGCCTTTTGTGCGCCTCCTTGGCCTCAACTCTGCGCGCTGGCCGCGTCCGATCACCGATGACCGCCTCCTCTCGGACCACATCATTCCGTCGGCCGAGCTAGACCCCTTGCCGATCAGTGCCGCCGATCGCCGGGACTTCAGGACCATCCTTGCCACTACCGAGCACCAGGTTGTCCTGTCCCGGGCGCGCCGTGACAGCGATGGCCGGCTCCTCGGACGCAGCCCCCTGCTGCAGGGGCAACCCGAGGAAGGCTATCTTCGGCGCAATCGCGTGCCGCCCCATGCCTACAGCGAAACCGACCGGCTCATGGCGCGCCCTGAAGAGTTCCGCGCCCTGCCCCAGGCTCTTTCGGCTGCTTGCTGCTGGCGTGACTGGTGGCGCAACGAGCTCACGCCGCACGACGGATTGGTGCGGGCTGACCACCCGGTACTGCAGTCGATTCTTGAGCGCACCCAGTCTGCTAGCTCATTGCGCCGGCTGTTGCGCAATCCCCTGGGTTTCGTTTGGCAGTACGGCCTGCGTTTGCGCGAACCGGAGAGCGGCGAAGACCCCCTGGTTCTCGATGCCTTGGCGATGGGAAATCTGGTCCATATGACCTTGGAACAGGCGTTGCGCCGCCTCGAGTCGGCAGACGGTCTCGCGAACGCCACGGCGGCGCAAATTGCATCTGCCATCGACGTCGCCGCCGAGGACGTGGCGCTGTCCTGGGAGATGGAGCACGCGGTGCCGCCGCCGGTCATCTGGCGGCGTACCCTGGACGACGTGCGGGCAATGGGTGCCCAGGCCCTCACCTTCGACGACGAACCGCTCCCGGACGCCCGCTCCTTTGCCGAAGTGCCGTTTGGTGGCCTCGAGCCCGCGGCCGAAGCCGAGATGCCATGGGACGCATCAGTGCCTGTTGAAATTCCGGGAACAGGCTTCCGGATTAACGGCTACATCGACCGGCTGGATATCGACGGCAACGGGCAGCGCGCCCTGGTTCGGGACTACAAGACCGGAAAGGCGCCCAGGAACGACATCACGCTCGATGGCGGCCGGGAACTCCAGCGTTGCCTCTATGCCTTCGCGGTAAAGGCGCTCCTAGGGGAGCAGGTAGAGGTCAGTGCATCTCTCCTCTACCTCCGCGACGAGGTCGACCTACAGCTTGCCGATCCCGAGGCCACGCTGGCCACTATCAGAGAAGCCCTGCGGGCGGCGCGCGCAAGCCTGATGGCGGGGTCGGGAGTTCTTGGGCCAGACACGGGCGGGCGATATGACGACCTCGCCTTTGCACTTCCGGCCAATGCCGGCGCTACCTACTCAAAGATAAAGATCCCTGCAGCGAAGGCGCAACTCGGGCCAGCCGCTGAAATTTGGGAGGCGCCATGATGGCTTCCGCTCCCCAATCCCTCGCCGATGACGCCGCACGCTGCACGGCCCTGATCGCCCTCGATCGCTCTCTGTTGGTCGAAGCCGGCGCAGGTTCTGGCAAAACAGCGGTAATGGCTGGGCGCATTGCTATGCTGCTGGCCGAGGGGGCCGCACCTAAGCACATCGCCGCAGTGACCTTCACCGAGCTTGCTGCGAGCGAGCTCCTAATCCGAGTGCGCAAATTTGTGGAAGAGCTCGCGGAGGGACACGTCCCACCTGAGTTGCGGGTGGCCTTGCCAGATGGGGTAGCGGCCTCGCAGCGCGAACGGTTGGCCGCGGCCACAGTGGCGATCGACGAGATTACCTGCTCGACGATCCACGGCTTCTGCCAGAAGCTCATCAAGCCCTATCCCGTGGAAGCCGATATTGATCCGGGCGCATCCGTTATGGACCGAGATCAGGCGGACATGGCCTTCTTCGACGTTACCGATGCCTGGCTCCGAGATGCGCTCTCAGGCGAGGGAGATGGCCTCCTGGCGGAGATGGTGCTGCGGGAGCCGGTGCAGACGGTGGATCTGGTCAACACCATCCTCCGTCACTTTCGCAGCCGCCGCGAGCTTGCTGTTGAAGTACCTACGAACTTGGCAGCTCTTGTCGATGCATTCCAGCAGGCGGCAGGCGACTTTGCTGCATCCCTGGCAGGTTCGGAGGTCCAAGAGCCGGAAACCAGTAGCATCGCGAACTACTTTGTCGAGATGGCTGGGGAGGTGAGTCCGAGCAGCGAGGCCGAAACGTCTGGCGACCTTGTCCTGCTGCTGCTGGCAAACCCCCATCCGGATCTATGCACCCAGGCTGGAAGCTTCCGGAAACTTCAGAAGAAGGGCAAGTGGGAGGCGGCGGCCAAACAGGCGGGCCTCTCGAAGGCCGATGGTGGCCGCCTGAATGATGCGGCCAACGAGCACTACACCGCTTGCTGTACAGCCTGGGACGAGATGAAGCAGGCCATCGCCACGCGCGTTCTGGCAGATCTCACCGACCTGTTGGCGCCGGTTGTCGATCGCTTCCGGGATTACAAGCGCTCGGCGGCGCTCCTCGACTTCGATGACCTGATCTTTGCGGCGCGTGACCTGCTGCGAGGCAACGAGCCGGTCCGCCAGGCACTTGCAGCCCGCTTCGCCCATGTTCTCGTCGACGAGTTCCAGGATACGGACCCCCACCAGATCGAAATCTTCTGGCGCCTTTGTGGTGAGCCGCCAGAGGGGGCGTCTGGAGACAACTGGCAGGATTTCCGGATCCGGCCCGGCGCGCTCTTCCTGGTCGGCGACCCGAAGCAAGCAATCTACCGTTTCCGGGGCGCCGATGTGGCGGCCTACCTCCTGGCACGCGAAGCCTTTCTCGCCCAGGACCCTGATAGCGTTTTGCCGATCTCGACCAACTTCCGCTCTTGCGCACCCATTCTCCACTACGTGAACGATCGCTTTGAGCCACTGCTTTCGGCTGAAAATGGCCAGCCCGGCTTCACCGCTCTAGATTCCTTCCATCCCCCGCGAGACGGCGGCCTCTCAGTTGCTGCTCTCGACATCGCGGTTGCCAATGAAGAGGGGAAAGCCACGGCAGAGCAGCAGCGTGATGGCGAAGCCGAGGCGGTGGCGGATATGTGTGCCCGGCTGATCGGTAGCGAATCGATCCTGGACCGCAAGACCGGACACGTGCGGGCCTGTCGGCCGGGGGATATTGCCCTCCTGGCCCCGACGGGCAGTGAGCTCTGGCGCTACGAGGAAGCACTCGAACAGCGGGGCATCCCGGTGGCAACCCAGGCGGGCAAGGGCTTTTTCCGGCGCCAGGAAGTCCAGGACCTGATCGCCATCACCCGGACGCTCGCCGATCACAGGGACACCTTGGCGCTCGGGGCCCTCCTGCGCGGCCCGGTCGTCGGTCTCAGCGAAGAAGAGTTGCTCGACATCGTCTGGGCGTTGCCCCGCAGCGAGGAAGCGCCGGAGAAGCTGCCGCGCCTTGATCTCAGTCTTGACCTTGAGGCGATCGCCCATCCCCTGGCTCGCGACGTCATCGAGAAGCTCCAGGCCCTGCGGCGACGCATCCATTCGACGACACCGCATGAGCTTCTGGCGCAGGCCGTCGATGTGCTGCGCCTGCGGCCCATCCTGCTGGAACGACACCGTGACCAGGCTGAACGGGCGCTCGCCAATGTCGACCTCTACCTTGCCATGAGCCGGACCTACTCGGTCAGGGGAATCAGGGCCTTTGCCGAGGCGATGAACGCTGCCTGGGCTGACGAATCGAGAGCCGTCGAAGGGCGCCCCGATGCCCAGGAAGAGTCCGTGGCCCTCTACACCATGCATGCGGCCAAGGGACTTGAATGGCCGATCGTGGTCCCGATCAACACGATGACCCAGGTAAAGGGTCCAGAAAACGCCGTAGTCGACCGAGCAAGCGGTCATCTCTATTGCCCTGTCTTGGGTGTCAAGCCGACAGGGTACGAGGATGTACGAGATGCCGAGAAGGCGGAGCTCGACCGGGAGCGTGTCCGCCTTTGGTATGTGGCTGCGACCCGTGCTCGGGAAATGCTCGTCCTGCCACGGCTGGACGTGAAGCCTGCTAGCTCGGCTTGGATATCGCTTGCCGACCTTCAACTGGGGGAGCTCCCTGCGCTGGATCTCTCGCATCTTCCGCCCGAAGTCGCCTTGGGTGCGGCGGGAGAGGAGAATGGCCAGACCCGCGAGGTCTTCGCTGCGGAGGCTGCAGAAATCACGTCGAAGCAGAGACAGCTGACTTGGGCTGCGCCCAGCCGGGGCGAGAGTGCAGTCGGGCCCGTGCTGCGGTCAGAGGTACCGGAGATCCTCATGACGGACCCTGACGGTGCCACGATCGAAGCGCCGCTGGCGCCCGCAGTCCAGGGTGGCCGCGATCGAGGCCGGATCCTCCATAAGCTGCTGGAGGAGGTTCTAACCGGCGAAACGCCTGAGGAACGCACGGCGCTGGAGTCCCGCGCGGCCACCCTCATCGAGGAGGTGGGGCACACGGTCGCAGAAGACCCCGCCGCTGGCCTCGCCCCGACCGAGCTTGCCGACTGTGTGATTCGAGCCCTCGCTCTTCATGAGATCGCAGAGCTGCGCCCGCGGCTGGCGCCGGAACTGCCGGTCTATGCGTCGACTGTGGTGGAAGCCACGGAGGAGGTAACGGCCGGCGTGGCGGACGCTGTTGCCTTCGACGCTGACGGACGGCCGCAGGTCATCGTCGACTGGAAGAGCGATGTCAATCCGGCGCCAGAAACCGTCGAGCATTACCGGGCCCAGGTGAGTGCCTACCTCGACGTGACAGGCGCCGAGCGGGGACTGATCGTCTTGCTCACTTCAGGAACCGTCATCGATGTTGCCGGCGCTCCGGCGGCCGTGGCAGCGTCCTGAGATTGGGGGCTGCAGGGTGTCCACTCTGGCCTGGATTGACTTCGACGAGGCCGAGCGCCAGCGAGCGCAGCGTATCATGGCGCTGTTTCAGGAACGGGACAGCCGCGACGAGTTGGGTTTGGGCGCGATCCGCGATTCCATCTCGGACCACCTCTTCCCTGGTACCAGCACCATCCAGACCCGGCTGCGATACATGCTGTTCGTCCCCTGGATCTTCCGTTCTTTGGAAGGCCGTGACGGATCGGAAATAGAGCTTGCGGCCCAGGCGCGGGCGATGGAGGTGCAGCTCACGGAGGCTCTCAAGGCCGGGGGGGAAACCAACGGCGTCTTCGGTCGGGATGCCGGAGCCAAGCTGCAGCGCCTGCCAAGCTCCGTCTACTGGGCCGGCCTTGGCGCCTGGGGGATTCGTCATTTTGAGGGCTCGATCGATAGCTATTTTGCCTCGCTGCCGGGGCTGAAGCGGCGTCGCCTGTTATTGGACAAGGAGGCCAAGGCAGATGGGCAGCGGGAAGACGGGTTCTGGCATCCGACACTGCCCGAAATGCCAATAAACCTGCTGGAAAGCACTGTCTTCAAACTGAGTCCAGATGAAGCTCAGTTCATCGTTGATCGTTTGGTGGTCAGTCACGGGCAGTCGCTCCTAACTGTGCTTGCAAGAAGCCGGATGAAAGCGGAGTGCGACTACATTTGGACCCACCCAAATCTCGCAGATTTTCCGGCAGCCGCCCGCCGGCTCGTCGGGCATGCTGAGATTTTCTCGGACGTCATGCATGGCGCTGCACTGCTCTACAACCTGGCGCTCAGCGAGCTCCGCGAGAACGAGGAATGGATCGAACATTACCAGGGGTGGATGCAAGAGTGGGCCGCAGAGCTCGATGGTTCAGCCATAGAACACTGGTCTCTGGAGGACTTCTGGGACGCTGTGGCTCATCCCAGTCATACCATCCAGCCATTGGCGAGGCGTTTCGTCGCGGAATGGCGGGATCTCGCTCTGTCCGGCGCCAGCGAGCTTCAGAATTCAACACGGGCGCGTGATCTGGTCCGAGCGCGCGAGCGCCGTCTAAAGACGACCCAGTCCCGCTATGTCAATCGCGCAGTGCTTGATCGCTGGAGCGGGGCCTCAGGGACCATGCCGTTCTCTTACCGCTGGGATGTGGTCCAGTCGCATCTCAAGGATCTCGCTGATGCCGAGTAACTGGAGCCTGGACCCGGAGCACCGCGCCCTCTACGGCGCCAGTCTCCAGCCACCGCCCGGCTACACCTTCGACGGGGCGGTTGCGACCACCTACTCGCTCGACTTGGCTACCGCACTGGCCGTGCCGGTAAGCCTTGCGCTCTACGCCGCGGAGAATCGGGAAGACATCTTAACCCACCCCCTGGCGCTGCTGGAGGGCGCCGAGCGGATTGCCGGCCGTCTCCTGATCTTCACGGATGCGGGCCACATCCAGGCCGATGCCGGCGCACACGGGCGGCTTTGCACGCTACTGGAGGACGTGATCGTTGAGGTCACGGCGCCGGGAGGAGGGGCGTTCCATCCGAAGATGTGGGCATTGCGCTACAAGCCTATTCGCTCGGAAGACCCAATGCGAGTGCGCCTCCTGGTCTTGTCGCGCAACCTGACGCGCGATCGCTCCTGGGATATCTCATTGATTTTGGATGGCATCGTCACGAAAAGCCGGCGGGCTATGAACCGGCCGCTCGTAGACTTCGTCAGCAGACTGCCGGAGCTGGCTGTCGCAGGACTGCCCCAGGAGAGCCGTACCCTCGCCGAAGGATTGGCAGAGGATCTGCGGCGGGCCGATTGGACTCTGCCCGAGCCTTTCGAGAGCATTGCCTTCGCAGTGAATGGCCTCGGCGGTAAGCTTTGGCGCCCAGAGCCTTGCGCGCGGCTTGGGGTTATTTCCCCTTTCTGCGATGACGCTACCCTGTCAATGCTGTCGGATCTCCCCGCAAAGGAGAAAGCGCAGCTGATTGGTCGCGCTGACGAACTCGCTGCTCTCCATCAAGACACGCTCGACCGTTTCGATCGTGTGGCGGTTTTGGACGACGTTGCGGCTACCGAAGATGGAGAGGAGGCCGACTCTACCGCGCTTCAGGGTCTTCACGCCAAAGCCTTCATTGCCGAAAACGGGTGGAGCACAACCCTCACCATCGGATCCGGCAACGCTACGCGGCCCGCCCTCACTTCCGGGCACAATGTGGAAATCTTTGCCAGCCTAACCGGAAAACGTTCAAAGTTGGGTGGGGTGGAAGAGATTTTTGGGGACGAAGGCTTTGGGCGGCTGACTCGTCCCTACATTCCAGGCGAGTTGGCGGCTACTGACGCCGATCGTCTGGCCGCTGAGTGGCGACTTGAGGGGACACGAAGACTTCTTTGCGGAAGCGGTCTCAAGCTCCGATGTGAGCGAACCGACTCGCAGGATGTGGACGGCGTTCTTTGGCGCCTCTGGCTGGTAGCAACGGAGTCAATCGCACTAAATGATGTAGCCGCGTTGTGGGCCTGGCTAATCACGCGAGGCGAGGGGCACCGTCGAGATGTGCTGATGGCTCTTCGCTCGGGCCAAGCGGTCGATCTTGGGACAATGCCGCTTGCGGATCTCACGCGCTTTCTCGCCTTTCAACTAGTGGACGGCGACAGCGAGACAGAGTTGCTTTTCAGCACACGCCTGGAGATCGACGGCCTCCCAGCCGAAAGGCATGCCGCCATACTACGGCGTGTGATCGCCAACAAAGAGCAATTCTTCCGCTATTTGCGTCTGCTGCTCAGCGACCTCGGCGATCCCTTTGCCGCGGCGCTCGCCGCCCAGTCCGGGGTTGGCAATGGCAGCTGGCGACGCAGCGTCGACGACGAGCCGCTGCTCGAAGAGATGGTGCACGCTTTCTGCCGCGGCGGTGATCAGCTGCGGGCCATTGAGCGACTTATCACGAGGCTGGAGGCGGCTGAGGAGCAAGCGTCGGACCCAGTTCCCCCGGAGTTTCGTGCTCTTTGGGAGTCCTTCCGGGCGGCGCTCCGGGCGCGGGAGCACACCCATGAAGGTTGAACGCTTCTCTGCCAAAGAGGCCCTAGAGCCGCTCAAGGCATTCCAGCAGCGAACCGTGGATTACGTCTTTCGCCGACTTTACGCCGATGATGATCATGTGCGGCAGTTCCTGGTGGCGGACGAGGTTGGCCTCGGCAAGACCATGGTGGCCCGCGGCGTGATCGCCAAGACGATCGAGCACCTTTGGGATACGACGAGGCGGATTGACGTCCTTTACATCTGCTCCAACCAGGCGATCGCGGCGCAGAACCTCAACCGGTTGAATGTCCTCGGGCGCGACCAGCTCGCGCTTCCGACCCGAATGACCCTCATTCCATTGCAGCTGCGTGGCGAAAATGGGCTGGAGGCTAACAAGGTCAATTTCATCAGTCTCACGCCCGGCACCACGTTCGATCTCCGCTCCTCCACCGGGGTGACTCGCGAACGCGCCCTCTTGCTGCGGCTTCTCGAAGATTCTGTCTCGCTTCCGCGCGGCCTCCACAACTTGCTCCAGGCAACCGCCGGCATCGAAGGATGGAACCGCGTAGCCAGTGATATGGATCTTGCAGGGATCGACAAGAGGATTATTGAGCGCTTTCGATCTGCGGTACGCGCAGATCAAGAGCTATTTCAAGAACTCGAGCGCGTCTGCGATATGTTTCCACGTCGGCGAGAGTATTACCCACCGGAAATGACGCAGCCTCGGAACGCCCTCATCGGGCGACTGCGCGCTAAGCTCTCGCGCGCTTGCGTTCATGCGCTGGAGCCCGATCTGATCATCATGGACGAGTTTCAGCGCTTCCGGGAGCTTCTACATGGCGACAGCGACGCTGCAGTCCTCGCCCGGGAGCTTTTTGATTACGTTGACGACGAGGGCGGCGCAGCCCGAACACTGCTCCTGTCGGCGACACCATATCGAATGTTGACGCTCGCCGGCGATGAGGCCGAGGAGGGAGACCACTATCAAGATTTCCTCGAGACACTAGCCTTCCTTTATGGGCGCGAGCGGGGGCGCCAAATTGCCGCCGATTTGGAGCGCGAGATGCGCAGGTTTCGCAGCCTGTTGCTCGCGCTGCCTGGCAGTCATGACGATGCTGTGCGATCGCGTGGCGCTATAGAGGAGAAACTGCGCCGGGTAGTGGCACGGACGGAAAGGGTCTCTAGCACTGCTAAAAGGGACTCCATGGTCGGAGAACCGCCTATGGATGTCCGAGTTGAATCGGGCGATTTAGCGCAGGCAGCTGCCGTATCCGACGTCGCCCGGGCGCTCGATGCCCCTGAGATTGTCGAATACTGGAAGTCCGCACCTTACCTGCTGAACTTCATGCGGCACTACAGCCTGAAGCGACTTTTAGAGCAGCAGCTAACCACGCCTCCGGCACGCCTACGGGAGGCGATCTTGGCAGCCAGGTCAGCAATGCTTGATCGCGAAGCTGTTGACCGATACGAACCGCTGGACCCGGCTAACGGTCGCATGCGCGCTCTCATGGACGACATCTTTGGTCAGGGCCTAGAGAAAAATCTCTGGATTCCGCCCTCGATGCCTTATTACGGGGGGGAGAGGTCCGCCCCGCCTCCGACAAAGGCCCTGGTTTTCTCTTCCTGGTCGATGGTGCCGGACGCCATCTCTGCCATTCTCTCCTATGACGCCGAGCGACGAATGGGGGTCGGCGAGTCGGGGCGCCGCTACTTCGAGAAGCATCGGTTGAGGCCGCTGCAGTTCCGGAACGACCAGGGCCGGCTGACTGGGCTACGGGCGCTTCTTCTTATCTATCCGTCTCCGAAGTTGGCGGAGATCGGCGATCCCCTCTCAATCTTCGCCACGCGAGACGGCACCTTGTCTTACGAAGCCGTCCGCACTGATGTCGCGGAGCGGCTGCGGGCAGTGTTAAACCCTCTCCGGGTGACGAAGGATGGCGATGACGCAAAGGGGCCGCCGGAGTGGGCGGCGCCAGCGCTACTCGACCAAATGCTGGGGGCTAGCACTGCCAGCTGGCTTGAGGCGGCGGACGGAATGTCTGCACTCGCCAGCGAAGATGCGTTTCACCAGCACATATCGGAGCTGGTGAAGCTTACTGCCGAAGACAGTGCCGGAATCCTGCCTGCCGGCCAAGTCGACCTCCTTGTTGATGTTGCTCTTGGCAGTCCTGCCGTTTGCGCACTTCGTGCGCTGCACCGCATAGCTCCAAGTCTTGCGTGGGACGATGAGAATCTTCTCAGCGCTGCGGCCGAAATTGCTTGGGCTTTTCGCACGTTGTTCAACCAGCACGACGCCATCGCGCTACTTCGGCAGGAGGGGGAGGAACGCTACTGGCACCGTGTGCTCACCTATGGCGCCGAGCACAATCTCCAGGCCGTTCTGGATGAGTACGCGCATTATCTGGTGGACGCGGAGGGATTGGTAGGTGCGCCACCTGAGAAGCGAGTAGCCGGCGTTAAAGACGCGATGGTAACGGCGCTGTCCGTTCGCCCCTCACAGATTGACGTTGATGACCTGGTGCTTGATAGAGACAAGCTTTCGATCGGTCGATTTCAAATGCGTGGTCGCTTTGCGATGCGCCTTTCTGACTATAGCGATGAAGAGGGAAATGTCGCTCGCCTAGGAACCGTTCGGGAGGCTTTCAACTCGCCGTTCCGACCCTTTGTTCTTGCCACCACGTCGGTCGGTCAGGAGGGCCTGGATTTCCATCCCTATTGCTACCGCATCTATCACTGGAACCTGCCCTCGAACCCTGTCGACCTTGAACAGCGAGAAGGTAGGGTGCACCGGTTCAAGGGGCATGCCGTCCGGCTGAACCTGGCGGAGCGGCAGCGCGACGTTGTTCGTGGTCGAGATTCGGTGCCTCACGACCCCTGGGCACACATGTTCGAGCAGGCGCGCACGGAAGCAGCCGCTGATACCGACCTCATTCCCTATTGGATCTATGAGGGTTCAGTGAAGGTCGAGCGACGCGTACCCATGCTGCCATTCAGTCGGGAAATCACAAGGCTGGCCTGGCTCAAGCGCAGCTTGACCATCTATCGACTCGCCTTTGGACAACCGCGACAGGATGACCTGGTTGAGTACCTCCAGACGTGCTTCAAGCAAAATCTGGGTGAAGAAAAACTGGATGACTTGCAAATCCGGTTAGAACCTACAGTCAAGGAACGGAGCGATAGCACGCACACCTAGGTGCTGGGATATGTGGGTTTTCATGATCGCCGCGAGTGGAGCCCACAAAGCTCAAAAATGATCAGTGAGAGGCATGTGCAGGGGGCAAGGCATGACAAGTGAGCAAGACCCAGAGAAGCTTCTTCTTTTTGTTGCCGATGAAAGCTTGACCAAATTCGAAGAAGTGGCCGAGGCGGCAAGGGCTAGCCTAGCAAGAAGTACTCCGGAAAGTGGCGCCTCCTCATTTGCTACCATAAATACTGCAACGTACGACAAGGCTGTCAGAAACCTTGGGCAGATCACTCATGCGGTCAGAGAAGGGTATGGCGTTCTGATACGCGAACCAGCGATTGCACGTGTCGTAGTGATCGATGAAGAGGGGGCAAAGGCAACTTATTTCTTCTGTCGAGCGACCCCGATCTCACTTCCGGATAAGAGCGTAAAATTTGCGAGCTATCGGTCACCTGTAGGACGTTTGGCAGAATTGAGGGTCGGCCAAGAACTTGAGATACCAAGAGCCGGCAAGACTGTATTTGTTAGGGTGATCGAGAACGCTCGATTCCAACCAATTCTATCGGGTCACACATGGGACTCTCGCAACTCTATTCTCGATGGTGAAGAGTACGGACCGCTAACCGTCGAGTCCCTGCGGGCTCTCTTCAAGAAAGATGAAGAGAATGATGGGACGGCGCTCGATAGGCTCCTGAGAGAAGAGGAGTCGGCCGCCAACATACGTGATGGAGTGCGGCGTGCCGTCATATCGAGGATGGACTTGCGTAACCAGCCGGTCCTCGACGAATACCAGGGCGAGATCTTTCGCATGCCCTTGGATAGTCGCCTTTTGATTTTAGGGGCGCCCGGTACGGGAAAAACCACAACGTTGATTCACCGTCTCGGTCAGAAACTCGATCTAGAGCATTTGGGGGAGGACGAGCGGCGTGCAGTAAGCAGAACTCCAGATGTCGACCATGCAAACAGCTGGATCATGTTTGCCCCAACAGAGCTGCTCAGACTCTATGTGAAAGAGGCGTTCAATCTCGAAGGCATCCCCGCGCCGGACGATCGTATCCACACCTGGACAGAGTTTCGTGAAGGTCTGGCACGCAACGACTTCCGAATACTGAGATCGGCAGTGAGTAGAAGTGCAATGACTATGAAGGAGGGCGTGCAAACCCTAGCATCTGGATTTGAGTTCGAGCAGGTCTCTTGGTTTACAGATTTCGATGGGTGGCAGAAGGCGGCCTTTCTGGAAGAATTGCGTGCTGCAGCTAAGACGTTAAGCGGAAATGCGTCGCCGAAGGTAGCGAAGCGCGGCAAAGAGATCGCCACTATTATCGAGACTTCCAGCCCGACCCTGAGACCAACAGCGTTTGATTCCCTTGCAGCTGTAGGCAAAGAGATAACTTCTCTAGTGAGTGAAATGAAAGCAGTCACCGATGAGAAGATTCGTGGAGCATTGAATCTTCAGGTCAACCGAAGCAAAAGCTTCCTAGATGAGCTAGCTTCGTTCGTCGTGAGCTTGGACGATTTGCCAGAGGATGACACCGAACAGGACGGCGATGAAGACGAAGAGGCAAGTCAACCGCGCGTGGGGCGTGCGGCCGCGGTCGTGGCTTACATGCGTGCCGTCCGTGCCGCAGCACGGGCGCGGGCTCGGAGAAGAAGCCTTCCCAAAAGCGGACCAACGGGGCGTCTCATTGAATGGTTGGGCGAAAGAGCATTGGGTGATCAGGAACTCCTAGAAGTGGGCGAGAGCTTGGTTGTGCAATCTGCGCTCAGAGTATTCGTAAACCCAGTGCGCCGATACATTGACGGGGTCCCAGCGCGGTACCGCCGATTCCGGCGCCTTCGCCAGAGCGAGGATCGCTGGTATAGAAGCGATGGCTTTAGCCCCACGGATGTGCATCCACTGGAGGTCGATGCGATCTTGCTCGCGATGATGCGCGGAACTGATGAGCTCATAGTTGGCGCGCGCAATCTCACCACTTTGGGAACGCCGGCTCACGCCACGTTGGAAAGGATGGCACAACTCTACCGGACGCAGGTTCTAGTAGATGAGGCGACCGACTTCTCGCCAATTCAGTTGGCATGTATGGCGACTCTAGCGCGGCCGGGTATGCGATCTTTCTTCGCATGCGGCGACTTTAATCAGCGCATCACAAGCTGGGGTACGCGATCCGAAGACGAAGTGCGGTGGGCGGCTCCGGACATTGGCATCAGGACGGTCACCATTGCCTATCGGCAGAGCGGCCAGCTTTACAATCTTGCACGGCAGATCGCCGCTTTGTCTGGTGAAAGTGAAGCCGATGCGGAGTTGCCGGATTTTGCAGAGAACGAGGGTGTTCCACCGGTTCTAGTGAAGGGCCTTGCGGATAAACATGAAATCGCAAAGTGGCTAGCCAGCCGCATTAATGAGATCGAGCGATTTGTCGGTGAGCTGCCGTCTATTGCCGTCCTGGTCGAGAGCGAAGAAGAGGTTCGTCCTCTCGCGGCTCTTCTCGCCGATGCACTCGCTCATAACAACATCAGCGTCGAGGCTTGTTTGGAAGGTAAGGTGCGAGGCCGGGATAGCGCTGTACGCGTTTTCGACGTCCAACACATCAAAGGATTGGAGTTCGAGGCCGTCTTCTACGTAGGTATCGATCGCCTGGCGAAGGCTCGTCCCGATCTATTCGATAAATACTTGTATGTTGGTGCGACACGTGCTGCTACCTACCTTGGCCTGACATGTGAGCGGAACCTACCACCTAGCATGGGAAGCCTGGAGCCGCTCTTCAGACAGGATTGGGCATAATCCGTCAAGGATCCGACGAAAAACAACTTGCCCACCCTGACCTCCGATACCGCCTTTTCTGAGCCCATGCTACGGATGATTAACTGTATTGCTGCCTGCGAAAGGGTGAAGGCGGCGCAAGCCTCTTCAGGCCTCCCAGGAGACCTTGGTCGCCAAGCTTCGATTGCGCTCTTCGCAAACGAACCCCGCCAAACAAAACTTAGGAGCTTGCCTATGACAGCTTTGCAGTTTGAATTGGTTCGGCCAAACGAATTCCTTTCGGCAGTGTTGGCGAGATGGAGCTAGCGAAAATATCGAAAACCTCAATTCAGTGGGGGTAACCGCGCGCCATCGCGTTGACGAGCCGCACTGAGCAGCTCTGCCGAGGAGAGTAGAAATGACTCTGCAGAACAAGGTTATCACTCGATGAGCACGGCATGGCTGGGCGCTGACCCGGGCGGTCTGGGAGCCTTCGGTGTAGCGCTGTTGCATGAAGATGGTGCCATAGAAACAGCTTGCCTATCCTGTGCCCAAGAAGCCTTGGATTGGTTGGAGGTGCATCCGGCTGCAGTAGGTATCGATGCTCCAATGTGGTGGTCGCGAGGCAGATCAGGAGACCGCCTTGCAGACCAATGGCTGAGGCGAACATACAGCATTCACAGCGGTACAGTGCAGGCAGCAAATTCTCTGCGAGAAGCGGCCATTGTGCAGGCGGCGGTCTTTGCTGAGGGCCTTCGCAAGAGGTATCCGGCCCTTCCAATAACTGAAGCACATCCGAAAGCTCTGCTGCAGGCCCTTATGTCCTCAGAGCAGAAGTTCTTTAATCTCTACCAAATCAACGACGCAAACTTGGCACAACATGAGCGCGATGCAATTATCTCGGCCGTTGCGGCGCGTGAAGGATTCTCTGGCCGATGGCCCCGGGACTTGGTGCTCGATCGATTGCCGGAAGAACAAGATCCCGAAAGCTATTGGTTGGCGCCAATGCATTGCTTTTGGCCAGAGTAAGGCAAGGAGGAGCAGCGTTGAGTGATCAAACTCTGGAAAAGCTATATATTGATGGCTGTAGTCGTCAAGTTGACGAAACAACTGGCACTCGTGTGTTTCATGTCACTACACCGCACGCTCTAACGCAGGCTTCCGGATATCTGAAGTATGTGCGCGGCATTCAGCAGGAGGCGGTATTCTTTCGTGGCCAACGTCGATTGTACAAGGGACTTGCGCCAGCATTGTTTCGAGGAGTATCAAATCCCAAAACACAGTCCGACAGAATAGGAGCAATAAATACCTGCTGTCGGTTGATTGCTAAAGCCAACCCCATATTTGACAAGGTTCCGCCAGCGGCACATGAGCCGCTGATGCAGCACTATGGGCTCAATACCAGTTGGATTGACCTAGTCGACAACGTTTGGGTTGCACTCTGGTTTGCCTGTCATAGAGCTTTGGTGAGTGGCACCCATGACCGATTTCTGCATTTCGAGCGTCGGAACCCCGCCGATGAGTCAGTTCCATTCGCCTTTATCCTACTCGTCGCCGCCGACACTGTTCCAAGTGACCCTTTCATTCCGGGATTGTGGAGAGGAAGCCGAACGGAGCTGGTAGATCTCCGGGTGGCTGCACCCTCTTTGTTCCTCAGGCCCCACGCACAACACGGTGTGCTGTTTCGAATGCGAGCGAAAGGAGACATGAGGCCTCTCGACTATAACGCGCAGACGGCAGATATTATTCGGATCGATTTGCGAAACGCATTGGCGTGGCTAGGAGATGGGGACATGCTCAACACACACGCCATCTTCCCTCCTCCCTTTTATGATCACGGTTACGGATTTCTCCTAGACACTCCGGTGCAAGCAAATGAGATAGTCGGCTGCATTCAACATGTGGGCACTTAGGAGCTGCAACTTGTGTGCATAGTCAATTAGAAGGCGATCCGGGACAATGTGACAGCATCAGGTTCGTTCTCAACGACCGATTTTTAAATGAGAGAATGTAGTGCCCGTTCGCCATACCTGATTGCTTGTTCTAGGTAGACGGCGTCCAGAAATTGGTCCCTTTCTGGAATCTCTTCGTAGAGCAGACAGGGAATGCCGAGCGCGCTTCCAGAAACGCAGAAAACTCACTATTGAAGATAGCAATCTTGAATGGCGAGATGATGAGCAGTTCTTAGACTTGGTGCTATGCTGGTCGGATCGCGCGCGTTCCTGAAATCAAGTGGGAGCCTATCCAATTGCAACTCTCATATACCTATCTCTGGCATATTCTCTGTCAAACTATCTCAACATATCCGATCAGCTCGGCCGAGTAGCTGCCGTCTCCATTGGCGGCACCCTTGTGCTTCAGCTCGCGTTGCAATGTGGGCTCTACGGCCGTCGTGAAAAGAGTTAGACGTTCTTCCTCAGTCAGCTTTGGCAAGGCCGGTTTGGCCTGCAGGTAGTGGTTCGCTTGCCTCTCGACGGCAGGAACGCGAATGCCATCCGTACCGACTGCAATGGTTTGAAGGGCAACGCGCCGCTCTCCGCTTCCCGCCGACACTTCTACAAACCAGAACGACAGGAGTATTGTTCCGTTGCCTTCCCCCCGCGCCACAGCTCCTAGACCTTCGGGTGGCAGGCTTCGCCATCTCCCGAGTTCATCCTGTACCAGAGGGTGATCAAGGCCCATCAGGTCGATGTTATCTGTGGAGGTCGCGGTGTCTCGGTCCAGTGTGAACCGCTTCCTTCTTTCGGTTTCCTCACTGATCATCTCGTAGGTTTCGTCATCCATCTTGTGGAGGCGCTGATTGTGTTCGCTTAGGGCGGCCGCGAGGAAGTTCACCAGCCTCGCCATGCTCGACGAAATGTCGGAGAATGGTTTGTAATCGTCGAGACTGAATCCATCCAAGTCCTGAAACAGGTCAAAGACAACCTCTCGCGCTTCCCGCGCATTGGACAATGCCGCCTCCAACTCGACGGCCGTCCGCTTCAGTTCAGGATCGGATAGTGCTTCCTGATAGAGTCGGTCATAGTTCAGCCGCTCTGAAAGCTGCCCGAGAATCTGGGAGCGGAGGTCTTCGGCAATGTTCCCTTGGTCATCGACCTTGCCCAGCGTTCTGGCGATCTCAGTCAGCTTGTCGTCGAGAAGGAGAAAGATACGGCCCTCAATGGTGTCAGAAAGCACCAAATTGTAGACCTGCGCCGTATGCGCTTGCCCATACCGATGGATGCGTCCGATGCGCTGTTCCATGTCCATCGGATTCCAAGGCAAGTCGAAATTGAACAGGACGCGCGAGAACTGGAGGTTTATGCCTTCCCGGCCCGCGGCGGTGCAGACGAGCACGCGCGGCCCGTCCTTCATCTTGAAGCGCCGTTCGGCAGCGACCTTAGCCCCGTGGTCTCCGCCCCGAAGTACGACGACGCCCTGACCCGGATAGACTTCTTCGATTTCTCTGGCCAGCAATTCAACGGTTCCGAGATAGGTCGCGAATATCACGATCTTCTCGTTCGGATTCTGCCGCCATAGCGTGCCAAGCCCATCGAGCAGTTTCTGCGCCTTGGTCTCCCGTTGTTCGGGGGACATGGAGAGCAGCTCCGCGATGCGCAGGCGTTCCTCCGGCAGATGAAGATCCACGGCAGCAGATGCAGCGTCTTCCATGTGCGAAGAGGCAAATTCGCTGCCGTAGGGATCCGACGCCATTTCGAGCGCCTCCTCGTCCAGCTTCTTTGCAAGCCGGTACTTGAGGTCAGCCATAACGCGATCGACTTCTGTTCGACCAATCGGGTCTCTGCCGAGATTCCATTCGGCGTGGATCAGCTCCCGAGCTTCATCGTACAACCGCTCTCGCCCCTCGATGTCTAGCTCCCGGTCGCGAAGAAGCGCCTCGTGCAGGGTGAGCATGAGCATCCGCCTCCTTAGTGTCCGACACACCGCGGCGAAGCTCGATGCGGCGATCTTTTGGAAGATCGCCATCAAGAAGCCGAGGGCACGACCCTGGTTGCCCTGTCGCTTGGCGAGATCGAAACCATCTTCGAGATATTCCCGCAGTTTCTCATAAAACCGCCGTTCACTGTCGTTCATCAGGAATGACTCGGTATGGACCCAGCGGCGGGCAAACAACGGTTCTCCGTCAGGCCGGCAGGCATCTGCCTTAGTGCGGCGGAACATGACGGTGTTCAACCGGTGCCGGTTCTCGATCATCTCCTCTGGGCTGCCGAAAAGGGTGGGGTTGAGTAGCTGAACCAGCATCCAGAACTGGAAGTGGTTGCCCTGATGCGGAGTTGCGGAGAGCAGGATCAGGTCGCGCGTGTGCTCCTTCAGCGCTTCGCCGAGCTTGTAGTTTTCTGTTTTACGAACCTTTCCGCCGACACGGTACGCGGTGAGGTGATGGGCTTCATCGAACACCACCAAGTCCCACCGGGGTGCTTCGAGCAGACGTTTGATGCGGGCCGGACGTTTGAGCGTGTCGATGCTGGCAATCAGTCGGTCATGCTTGGCGAAGGCGTTTGTCTTACGGTCGGTGATGTCTCCTTCGGAACCGAATACCTCGAAATCAAGGTTGAAGACGTCATTCAGCTCCCGGTGCCAGTTGTTGACCAACCCGGCCGGAACAACCATCAGCGCCCGGTCCAGTTCGCCCCGGCTGGCGAGTTCCCGGAGGATCAACGCGGTTTCAATCGTCTTGCCGAGGCCCACCTCGTCCGCGATCAGGAAACGGCGGGGCGATGCCGTTGCAATGCGATGCGTCAATACGACCTGGTGGGGCAGGAGGTCAATACGTGCAGAGGTGAGCGCCGATGCGCTTTCCATAACTGGCAGTGCATGGGCTTCGTAAGAAAGCCAGACATTGCGGAGCCGCTCGGGCGTTCCTTCGACGGAACGCAAGATGCGCTCGGTTCGCGACAGCTCTCGCTGGATATTGGCCAACGGTACCCGACGCTCGCCGACACTGAAGAACGCGCGCAGATAACCATCGCGCGGCGTATCCAGTACAACACCGGCACCGAACTCCGGGTGTGTGATCCGTTCGCCTGGGGTAAAGGAAATGCTCTCCATCTGGTTGCCTCAGGTAATTCGCAGATGGAACAGACCGACCGGCTTGCCCCCCTCGGACATGATAATTTCTTGCGGGTACTCGCGAGCCTCGCCCCATAGGATGCGGCCAAACTCGATATTCTCGTTCGAATGCGGAGCGGCGCAGCGCCAGCGAATGGCATCGGTCGCCATGTCGGTATGGATGCGCCGTTCACTCTTCGGTAGCCAAAAGATCAGCGCTGCTTCACCTGAATAGGCGTCCTGGAAAGAGAGGATGGCCGATTTTAATTCGCTTCCTAGCCAGTTGTCGGCGTCGGAGGGGGTTAGGAGGTCGAGGCAGGCATCTAGGCCGGCCACGATCAACGTGTTTCCTCCATTGCTCGGCAGGTCGTCGGGCCAATCTTTTGCTGCGCGCATCAATTGGCGTAGGCTGAAGACCTCCGACGGTTTGGTGACGGCGGCAAGTGCCTCGTCGTCCCAAATCCAGCTAATGCCGCGCCGCTGCCAAACACTATCGAGCAACTGCTTCATGCTCAGTCCTCCAGGAACAGCGACATCTGCGCCACTTCTTCTTTGTGGCTTGCAGCCCAGTTGTTGTAGATGGTCAGTGCCCGCGAGGACGCATTTCGCATCGGTTGGGTCTGGCCGCGTCTGCTCAGCCATTCCAGCAACCCTTTCAATGCCGGATGCGGCTTGAAGTTTTCGTTCTTCAGCGTGTCTGAAGCGTTGATGCCGCTGCCGTCATAGCAAGCACCTGTCAGAACTAGCGCCTGATCGAGATCCGCTGTCAGTCGCCGCCGGTGCCGGCCCTGCCAATCTTGTGCAATGGCTAGGGGATCGGCCACGTAGAAGATCTTCTTTTCCTCATATACCCAACCGCGGTTCACAAATTCGTCCGGGGCGATACCGGAGCCGCGCAGCATTTTCTGCATTTGGTCGCGGGCCAGCTCGGGCTTGCCGTCGAAAATGCGCAAGAACTGGCGAGTTATCGGCTCCGCGTTGACGGGCGGCGGTTCGACCGACTTATTGCTATCCTCGTCAATCAGTTGGTTGATGCCGACAAGAGCATCTTTCACCGATATCGGACGGCCTTCGTCCACATAGACCTTGCCATAGTGCCGCGAGAAATACTCAAGCGCCTTGCCGCGCCTGATGACCTGGAGGTCCGCTGCAGGAAGGCCGGCACGGGCATGATTTTCAAGCAACCCCTGGAGCTGGCGCACGTCGGCGAGTACCTCGCGCCGCATGCGACCCCAGCTGACTGATTTAGGCTCTTCGGTTCGCTTCCGGCAGACATGAACGATGTCGTACTCGATCTGCTGGGAGCCGAAAGTGCCTGGCCTGCTACCCTCTCCCTTCGTTTCATCCGAACGGATCGGGTAGGTGGCTTCAAGGAAAAATCCAGCTTCGAACAGAGATTCGAGAACCGAAACCCAAGGTGCGTCCTCGCTGTGATGAAACGTAAACGCGAGCATGCCGCTAGGTTTTAGAACTCGATTGGCCTCCTGCCAGCATGCAGTGAGAAGCCGTTGATAGAAGCCATCGGGATCTTCGGGTTCTCGGGCTCTGTTTGATACGGCTTCCATAGATTTTGGAGTAAATTCGGGTCCAAAATATTCTGGATACCTGTCTTTCAGGGCCAGACGGAGCCACACATGGAAAAAGTCTGCGAGTTCAGAATAGTGAAGAAGCCCTCCGAAGGGCGGGTCGGTAATAACTAGGTCAATCGAGTTGTCGGCATATTGACGAAGTTCAGTCGATGATCCTTGAAATATCTCGGTTTCTCTGACTGGATCGCCAGGGAATACCTTTTCGCTCTTTCCAGATATTTGCTCGGCGATAACTGGGTGAGAGGCAGAAAGTGTGTCTGCGTTAACTGCTTCCCACGGATGTTCAGACCACTCTCGCCCTGCCTCGATCGTTTCAGCGCAAGAAAGCCAGTTGCCTCGACCGAGGTTACCAAAGACGCAGTTCTCAACAATGTTCGATTTTGGATGGTAGTTATTGTTACTCATATGCGGAACGAGTTTGTCGTATCCGATGTCCCAAAAACAAAACATATTTTGGTTTCGAATGTACTGCTGGAATGCGCCAAGGACGTATTCACGAGTCTGCCAATCGTACTTCCCGCAGTTGACGATTGCCTTCAGTAGCTGTGACAAGACCAGCATCTGACGGCTGTTGAACATGGTCCACCAATGCGTGAAGCCATGATTTGGGATTCCGCCGTTATTCAACGAGGTCATAAATCCATACGGCACTTCGCTCTTCGGCCAGAAGTCTCGTAGGTCCTGTTCCTTTCGTGCCTCCCACTCGGCTTCTGCAGCAGATTCTTGGCGCGCAAGACTTTCATCAAACGCAGCAAAAAAACGTCCGCCATAGGAATAGCCACCGCTCTTTCGAGCCGGCGAGAAGCCTTGAATGGCGTAGCCAGCGCAAGGGCCGGTCTTTTTGGTCGGTCGAATTGCAGTCAGAACATCTTGCTGCGTACCGCAGGCTCCACAGGTGAAGGTAGAGCGCTTGGGAACTGTTCCGCCCTCCTTGCCGGTCGGAAAGATCACTTTGGATTCTGGGCAAGTGACCATCTCGGGAAGCTTACCGCGTACCTCCAGTAGTCGGATGTGGCGCGCCCGTTCGGAGTTCCATGCGGATGTCGATGCCGCGTTGTCTTGCGCCGCTCCGCCGAAGTCGGCTCCGTCCGGGGCTGACTTCGGGCTTCCCGCCAGCCATTCGGGATGTACGAGCAGCGAGAGTTCGACCTTTTTGTTCTTGCCTTTGCCGAGCTTGAGCATCGCGGTGTGGCCACAGCTGGGGCAAAGGACGCCCCGTTTCGGGTCGATGACGGAATAGGGCTTCTCATCTGGTGCGACGTAGAGCGGTACGTCTGGCGCCATGCGAGCTTCAGCATCTTCGATATCGAATTCGGTACCGCAGGACGCGCAGGTGTGTTCCCAATGCTTCACGGTCAGGGATTTCACGGCCATGACTGGATTGGTCATGATCGGTGTGCGGTGGCCGCAACCCGTCACCTGACAGGGGCCATGCTTAGCCCAGAACGTGTAGATGATTTCAGGCCCCTCGTAGCTGTATTCCTTCCGCTCTTCGGGCTTCAGCGCCAGCGGATCGAAACCAGCACCCATCACCTTGCCGCTCGGCTTGTGCGTCCAGATGCCTTTTTCACCGTTTGGCCCGTCGCAGTAGTAGAACGGCATGATCTGGGGCTTAACCTCGGCCTCGATATCGGCCAGCAGGCGCTTCACCGCGTCCAGATCGACATCGGCCAATTCCTGTTTGACGACGAACCACGCCACAGGATTGAGGTCGTTACCGGACATCTGCATCCCAAGGCGCGAACCCTCCACCAGCGTCGTTCCTCCGCCCATGAAGATGTCAGCCACCTTGAGATTCTTGAAGGCGCCTTTCTTCTGGTGGTTGGCGTAGTAGTTGTCCCAGACCAGTTTGGCAGCCAACGACGGGTCGTCGGGAGCCTTCGTCGCGGCCGCTATCAGCATTGAGCGGAATACGCTCGACCGGCGGCGTGCCCACCACTTGGACATCTGGTAGATTGGCTTGCCCGCGTTGCCCTCGATAACCGCCACCTGGTTGACGGGCAGGATGGGAAAATCCACTTCAAGGCAGGTCTTCGGGCGGTTTGGATCGCTGAAATCCACCGTTTCCATCGCTACTGCTTTGCCGGCGCCGACCGCGCGTGCCACTTCCTGGGCGATGAGTTCCTTCTTCGTGGCCATGCACGGCTTTCCTTATTTCGTTAATTCTACAAAGGGCGACAGCATTTCCAGCAAGGAAAGCCCGCCATGCGCCAAGGTTGGGTAACCGCCCTGGCTTTTCCATTTCCACCGGCCGACGGCGAGGAGATGTTGCCCGTGCGGGCTGTTCGCCTGTAAGGCGACAGGCGGCACGAAAGGTCCGGGGTCATGCGCGCCCGGGACAAGGCGTCCACTTTTCAGCGTGCTCTTGAGGAACGCAGCCTGTTCGTCAGCAGCGTCGAAAAACAGGCCCGTTGCGGCATACCCATGATCCGACGTGATGACCAATCGGCGGCCCATTGCCAGACGCTCAACGAAGTTCCAGAAATCGTCGCTGGTCAGCTGTGTGGCGATGTCACGGGTAAGGGTATCCAAACCTTGCCCCGCTCCCGAGCCGTCGTGCAACTTGCTGTCAGGCCATTGGTGCCAAAACACCCAATTGGGGGAGGCGTCAATGAGGCCGGCACAATCGGCCCAAGGCAGGTCAACGCATTCCGTCTTGCAGGGGGTAAGGCGGTGGGAACCGCCGCCGCCATTGTTTTGCAATTGGCTGCGGCTGTTGAAGCCCAAGGCGCGGGCGAAGGCGTTCGTTTCGCTGGGTGTCTCCGCGCCATAGGCCGTTGCTTTGTGAAGGGTGAAGCCGCGTTCTTTTGCGCCCTCAGCGAGCCAAGGTAGTTCACGCAGGCTCAGCCCATCGAGGATGAGGATTGCCTTGGCGCTGTAAGGCTCCTTCCACCAATCGGCTAGCTGGTCGGCATTGCGTTTGACATCGCCCCCAAAAGACTCCCACAGATCCCAGGCGCCCGCCGACAGGAAATGATCCAATGTGCCAACGGCGCGGTCCCGTTTCGTCACCTGACCGGGGGCACTGTTCGGCGACAGCGGCCCTGCGCAGAGTGCGATTGTGCTTTCAATGATAGAGCGCCAAGCATCCGCGGACACCGCGGTCGTTAATTCCCGAAGCTGATTGGTGTCGAGCGCCATCAACTGTCCTCCTTGTCGAGAGACAGCTCGAAGGTCATTCCGTCAGGCAGCTTCTTCAAAAGTTCCTTGAGCTGCGCACCCGTTGCAGCGGGGACCTTCAGGGTCACTTCTTTGATAGGCGTTGCCGGTCCTATGCCCCAGCCCTCAATCTTGCCAATAAGGTTGAGTGGTGAGGTTGCCGGATTGGACAGGGTCGTTCGCGGGCCGCTTGATCCTCCGCCTCCGAAGATTCCACTGCCAGTTTGCGTTGGGTCTGGGTTCGGTGGCGTGTCTCCCCCCTCCGCAGGAGGTGTCGGAGATGGGTTGCCTCCAAAGATGCCACCGCCAGTGACCGGATCGCCGGCCGGCGGCGTTGGAGGTGTAGAGCCGCCGGTGGATGGAGCGGCTGAAGGCTGAAGCAGGAAGACCTCGTCCAGCTGCCGTCCCGTATAGGCCATTTTCGGCCGCAAGCGCTTCCAGGCGGCCTCCTCGTCTTCGCCCGCCTGTGTTTGGAGGTACTCCATCCCCCGGAGGTTGATCGCGATCTTGCCCCGGGCGCACATGCGCACAATGCGTTCCTTCATGGCTGTCTCGCCGAGCCAAGGGATGCAATCCTGCCCGGCCGGTCGAGGTTCCTGAAGCTCCCGCAACAGTTTACCAACGGAAGTGTTTTCGTCAGCGGCTTCCTCGACCAAGTCCTCAAAATCCTCGGGGACGAAGAGATCGTTCACGAGAGCCTGTTCGATTGCCTCCGGGATTTTGGCTCCCTGTTCGCGCAGCGTCTCGATATGGAACTCGCATTTTGTCGGTTCGGCAAAGTTCCAGCGGTGCAAGATGGCAAATCTGTCGAACCGCTTTTTGAGAATGTCGCGCAACTCATTCTGATATCTTGCCTGAAGCTTGCGGTATTCGGCGTTCTGGCCGCCCCATTCCTGTGCCTTCATCTCGGCGCGCGCCAGAATCAAGAGATCGCGGTCGTAGAATGCGTTTGACGTTCCCGCTCTGGGCAAGAGGAAACGCACGGTGTTGCGGCGTTTTTGCAGGCGCTCTTTGAGCCATGCTCCGAGCCGCTCGTTCAGGTGATCAGGCTCTTCGGGGAGAACGAGAATGGGCAACCGGTCGTCCCATCTCTCCGGTTGTTCGTTCTCATCCAAGCCACTCCAAGGATCACTCCACCAATTGCGTGGCAAAGCGATCACGCGGAATGTCTTTGCAACCTCTTCCGAGCCGCCAATGACGTATCGGACCTCTTTCGCCAGCTGTGCTAGATCGGTACCGTCGGTGAACAGCTTGTCGTTTCGCGCCGAAGCCATGACCTTGGCTTGCGGGTTTTCTTCTTCCTTGAAAACAAGACGCGCGCCATCCTGGTGAATGTTGAAACTGTTTTCGACGATGGTCGCCAGCTCAACCTGAAAGGCGTTGTCGTCGATCGCCTTGTCTTGTGTTGCATCCACCTGGAGCACTGCGGGTTCAGCGCCGGCCAAATTGCCCACCGCAATCGACCGTAGCCATAGAGCGCCCATGATTTCCTGGAGATGAGGCACTTTAGTCGCATGGTCAGGAACTGCTTCAATGACCGAAGTAACATTCCGCAGTGCCTTGTCGCGCAGCGTGCGATGCTGCTGGTTGGCGACCGAGTCAAGCAAGGCCCCAATTCCGGAAGCGTCATCGTCCAATCGGAAGTCTGCCGAAGTCAGGATGGGCGTGTCTTTTCCTCTGCTTTTGAACAGGTTTGCGAGGATGCGGATCAGATCGCGTGTTTCCTGAGCATCAGTGGCGACCAGCACCTGATCTTCAAGGAGCTGGAGTAGATGCGGGGCAAAGGGCCAGGCTTCGACAAATTCCCGCCGTTTGCGATCTTGTTCGGAAGAAGGTGTTCCAAGATGCCGGAAGTATTCGGATACATGGCTGTCGAGCAGCCCTTCGATTGATGCCGGCGAAATCTGAAGGCGATTTTCAAACAACCTGTGGAGCAGCATTCGCCTACGGTCGTGCTGAATACGTTCGGGGCTGCCACCAGCCTTGAAGTCAATTTGGACAGGATTGACGCGATGTATTTGCTGGTAGGCGTCCGTGTCACCGTTGCGAACAGACACGACAAGGACAAGGAGATCAGGGTGCTCCTTGGCGATTTCCGACAGAATCTGGATGAAATTGAAGGCCCAATTTTTCCAAGGATATTGCTTGGTGTTCGTGAGGCCGTCATACCAAGTCTGAAACTCGTCGAGCAGCAACATCGTCGGCGTGTGTCGCAGCATTTCAAGGATGAGCTGATCGGACGGGATGTCGGTCTGGGCACTACCCATCCCTTCCCATTTTCCCTTGATGTAGGTCCCATGAGGATGACGCTCGAACAGCAGGTCCCAGAGAAACTTGTAACGCTGTCGGTGCAAGCTCTCGCCTATGACCAACATTCCATTGCGCAATTGGATGCCACTGATATGAGGGTCGCCGAGTGTGCTGGACCAGTTGTTCAGCCAGGCTGCCGTTGAGGAAGGATCACTAACAGTGTGATAAAGAGCGGCCATCAGGTGAGACTTGCCGAGGCCTCGCTCACCGATCACGACCACGGGCCTGCCCTGGTTCGGCCCAACGGCCTCTATCCCTTTCAGCAAGTCGTGGGTGGGATAGGTAATCTCAAGAAAATCCTGGGCCGATACCTGTGTTGCACCCGTGTTTGCCTCGTTGGAGAGTTCAATCGCCGTGCCCTTCAGGCGGCGTCCTTTGAACTCTTGTCGTAGATTCAGGCCAAGCATCAGCGGGCTCCCTCAGCGTTGTTCTTCCGGTCTCCGGTAGCCGTCGGCTGCTCCGGAAGGGCAATATGTTGATCTTGTCGTTTCGGTGAGGCGAGGGCCGCGTGGAAGCCCAGAGGCCTGAATGCTTCCGACATGGCGCACTGGACCGGCATGTTAACCAAGCGTGTGGCACCGACTGAGTGCCCTGTCACTAGTCCTGGGAGGCCGCAAGATACTACTTGGACGGGGAGGAAGTTTGCTTCTTGGGACACCCATTGGACAGTCTGCATCGGGTTCTTTTCGTACCTTTTCCACGTAGAAATGCGCAATCGACTAAAGTGAATCGATCCACTCAGCCATTGTTCCTGAATATTATTCCAGGTTGAGCCGAGCCGAAACCCTCGCGACCGCGGCGGGTGCGACCAGAATCAGCGTGCAAGTGTGGAAGTTGTCCTGCCCCGAGCTCTCAGGGGTGCAGTAAAAAGGGGATAGGGTCCCCTAGCCAGCGCTGCTCGACCATGGCTGATGTGTAGAGCGTTCTAAGTCGGGTGTAGCGTGATTTCGATGAGCTTATTAATAGATCGTTAATTTGCGCAATCTTCAGCGAGAAACGCGCAGAAACTAGCGATTACCTACAGGAGAGGAAAGTGGTGGAGCTGAGGGGAATCGAACCCCTGACCTTCGCATTGCGAACGCGACGCTCTCCCATCTGAGCTACAGCCCCACAAGCTGCGTGCCTGGGGCGAAGCCCCGGCATGGGAACCGCAAGCGGACGGTGCTTTCGCAAACCGGCCACAAGCGGGCGGATAATGTGGACAAGGCCCGGTCCTGTCAAGCGGGGCGTTAACCCCGTGATTTGTCGCCAAATCCCCGCACTATCCGGGCTTTTTCCGGCCACCTCGGCCGCTTGTCTCCGGCCCTGGCGCTGGGTAGGGTAGCGGCCACTGATTTCCGAAGTCTTTCGATTCCCCAAGACAACAGGGTGGCAAGGCCGGCCGATGATCATTCTGGATCCGCTTATCCGCATTCTCAGCCTCGCGCTGTCGATCTATGTCTACCTGGTCATCGCCTCGGCCATCCTCTCCTGGCTGGTGCATTTCGGGGTCATCAACACGCGCAACCAGGTCGTCTCCATGATCGGCGAGTTCCTGTGGCGCATTACCGAGCCGGCGCTCAGGCCGATCCGCCGCTTCATGCCCAACCTCGGCGGCATCGACATCTCCCCCATCATTTTGATTCTCATCATCTATTTCCTGCAGATGGTGCTCCAGAACGTGCTCGTCATGCTTTACCAAAGTGGGCTCTGACGGCTCGCCGTTTCGCGCCGGGAAAGATTGCCTGCTGGTCGACCTGCGCCTGCAGCCGGGCGCCAGCCGGGCCAGGGTCGACGGCCTCACCGTGCTGGACGACGGCGTCCGTGTACTGAAGGTCCGCGTCACCGAGCCGCCGGAAGACGGCAAGGCCAACGCCGCGCTCATCAAACTGCTGGCCAAGGCCTGGGAGCTGCCGAAGTCGTCCTTGCGCCTGGTGGCCGGCCACACGGACCGCCGCAAGACCCTGGCGGTGGCGGGCGATCCCGAGGACCTGCGGCGGCAACTGGAAAGCTGGCTGAATGATCTGGGGCTGGCGGGCCTGGACTAGAGGGCGGCGCTCTCGGGCGGGTGCCGGCGGGCCGGGTCGGGTGAACTGGCCCGGCTTGAATCGCCTGCCTAAATTCACGGAGGGACGTCTTGACCAGCAGCGCAGCCAGCAAGTCCGCCGGGCAGGCGGATCTCATCGACGGCAAGGCCTTCGCCGCCGGTCTCAGGGACCGTGTGGCCGCCGCGGTCGCGGATCTGAAGGCGGGGCACGGCCTGACGCCGGGGCTCGCGGTGGTGCTGGTGGGCGCGGATCCGGCCAGCCAGGTCTACGTGCGCTCCAAGGGCAAGCAGACCGTCGAAGCCGGCATGAACTCCTTCGAGCACAAGCTGGACGCCGACACCGACCAGGCGACCCTGCTGGCCAAGGTGGCCGAGCTCAACGCCGATCCCGCCGTGCACGGCATCCTGGTCCAGCTGCCGCTGCCGCCGCAGATCGATACCCAAACCGTGATCGCCGCCATTGATCCGAACAAGGACGTCGACGGCTTCCACGTCATCAACGCCGGGCGCCTGATGACCGGAGGCAAAGGCGCCGAGGCGCCTCTGGTGCCCTGCACGCCGCTCGGCTGTCTCATGCTGCTGAAGGACCGTCTGGGCGACCTCTCCGGCATGAACGCCGTGGTGGTCGGGCGCTCCAACATCGTCGGCAAGCCGATGGCCCAGCTGCTGCTGGCGGAGAGCTGCACCGTTACCATCGCCCACAGCCGCACCAGGGACCTGCCGGCGGTGTGCCGTGGCGCCGATATCCTGATTGCCGCCGTCGGCCGGCCGGAGATGGTGAAGGGCGACTGGGTGAAGCCCGGTGCCACGGTGATCGACGTCGGCATCAACCGCGTCGACGCGGGGGGCGGCAAGACGCGCCTGGTCGGCGACGTCGCCTTCGACGAGGCCGCGGCGGTGGCCGGCGCCATCACGCCGGTGCCCGGCGGCGTCGGTCCGATGACCATTGCCGTGTTGCTGGCCAACACGGTCACCGCCGCCTGCCGCCAGGCCTGCCTGCCGGTGCCGGAGTTGGGTGGAAACGCTTAAGGCGCCGGATCTCGTACTGCGAGCTGCATATCCGGATGCACGCCTCACCCTGAGGAGCGGTCCGGGAGGACCGCGTCTCGAAGGGCGCGGCGGGGGGCTGCTCCGAAGTCTGTCAGTCCTGCGGCAGACCCAGACGGATGAGGCCCTTGATGGGGGCGTGGGGGTCCTGCGGCTCGCCGCGGCGCAGGATGACGATGCGGCCGGCGCGGGCCAGGTGAATGGCCTGCTGGCGCACGGCGTTCATGTAGCGCCGCCACACATCGGGCGGATCGCTCTTCTTGCGCCGGGTCTCGGCGAAGGCGCGGGCGACGTCGTCGGGGCTCACCGTGTGGTCGGGACCGCCGGCCTCCAGCAGCTCCAGGATCTTCAGCGCCACCGGATCGGGCTTGGTATCTTCATGTTCCGTCATGGGGCCGCTGCTTAGCACAGCAGGCGGCCTCGGTAACGCCTTTTCATGGCGGCATCCGGGCCGGCTTTTCGGTCTGGACGCCGCCGGTCCGCGCACCCATAGTTTCGTCCATGCTGGAGACGACCAACGCCCTGATCGCCGCCACGCTCGCCTTCGTCGGCGGCCACTTCCTGCTGTCGAGCCGCCCGCTCAGACCCCTGCTGCATGAACGTTTCGGCTCGCGCGGCTTCCGGCTCCTCTATTCGCTCGCCATGACGGTGGCGCTGGTCTGGATGGTGGCCGCCTTCCGCGCCGCGCCGGTGGTGCCGCTGTGGTATCCGCCGCCGGCCTTTGCCTGGGTGCCGCTGCTGGTGATGCCCCTGGCCAGCATTCTCATCGTCTGCGGCCTGACCAGCCCGAACCCGACCCTGGTGGGCGGCGAGCGTTACCTCGACGACGCGCCGGGCTCGCCGGCCGTCGGCATCCTTTCGATCACCCGCCACCCGTTTCTCTGGGGCACCGGACTGTGGGCGCTGTCGCACCTGGCGGCCAACGGCGACATCAGTTCCATCGTCATGATGGGCGGCATCGCGATCCTCAGCTTCGCCGGCATGAGCCACATCGACCAGCGCCGCGAGTCCAGCCTGGGTGCCACCTGGGGGCCGATGAAACTGACCACCAGCGTGCTTCCCTTCGCCGCCGTGCTCGCCGGGCGTACCGCCATCGACTGGCGCGGCATCGGCTGGTGGCGCCCGCTGCTGGGCCTCGTGGTCTTTGCCGCCCTGCTGCACCTGCACCGCGGCCTCATCGGCGTCTCGCCGCTGCCGCCGCTCTGAGAGGGCAATTTCCTGCAAGGGTGGCGGGCCGCGATCGGTTAGACTAGGGCCATGGCGATCGACCAGCAGACGGCCTACGCGCTTTCCCGGCGCGGCCCCGAAGGCTTATCCGCAAGCGGCGGGCCGGCGGATTCCGTGTGCTTCTGGCGTGAGCGGCGATTCGACGACCTGGAGTGCCTGAAGGCCCGCTTCACCCGCCACAGCTACGCGCCCCACGTCCACGACACCTTCGCCCTGGGGGTCATCCTGGGCGGCGCCGAGGCCTTCCGTTACCGCGGCGCGCGCCACGTTGCGCCGGCCGGCAGCGTGGTGGCGGTGAACCCGGACGAACTGCACGACGGCGCCCCGGCCGGGGACAGCTTCGCCTACCGCATGCTCTATCCCTCGGTCGCCCTGGTGCAGGCCGTCGCCGACGATCTGGACGACCGCCCTGCCGGCTTTCCGGCCTTCATCACCCCGGTGATGGAGGATGCGGAGGTCGCGTGCGGTCTCAGCGAGGCGCACGCCCTGATGGAGGCGCATTCCATGATGGGGGCCGACCGGCTGGCGGTCGACCAGGCCTTCACCGCTGCGCTCTCCCTCCTGGTCCGCCGCCACAGCGAGAGCCGGCCTCAGGGCCGCCGCCTGGGCCAGGAAGCGGCGCCGATCCGCCGCGCGCGAAGGCTGGCCGACGATCTCTATATGCAAGACCTGACCCTGGATGAACTGGCGGCGGCGGCGGGGCTCAGCCGCTACTACTTCCTGCGTGCCTTCCGGCGCGAGGTCGGGGTCACGCCGCATGCCTACCTGACCGGCCGGCGCATTGCCGCCGCCAAGGGACTCCTCGCCGGCGACCAGCCGCTCAGCGAGGTGGCGCTGGCCTGCGGCTTCTACGACCAGAGCCACTTCTCGCGCTCTTTCAAGGGCTGCACCGGCGTCACCCCAGGCCAGTACCGCCGCGGCGCCCGCCTGGCGGCCTGAAGCTGCCGAAAGCTGTCAGACCAGGTGTCCGTCCTGAATCGGCGTGTTGCAGACCAGGAAGCGCTTTACCACGCCGTTGGGGCCCAGCGGCAGGATCAGGCGGTGCCAGTGGCTGGCGGTGATCTGCGGCGGCGCCTTGTGCACGGTGTAGAGCGGGCAGCGCAATATCAGCACTGCGCGGTAGCAGGCGGCGAAGAAAGTCTGCACGGCAGAGGAGGTGGCGACCTGCCACACGGTCTTGCCGGTCATGTCGAAGCCGGCGACGGCGGCGATCTTGCTGCCGTAGAGGGCGTAGCGGAACTCGTTCTCGCCCGGCCCGGAGTCGACCAGCATCAGGTAGCCGAGGGACCCGCGCAGCTCCAGGGGGTCGATCTTCAGGACTTCCGCGACACCGTCCACCTTCGGCAGGGCTTGCCAGTAGCGCAGCACGCTGCGCAGTTCCTTCAGCGGCAGGTCCGCCTCCGATGGCTCGCGGTGCAGGGCAATGTCCTTCACCTCATGGTTCAAGGCCGCGGAAACCTTGGCAATCTCGCCTCCCTTGGTGAGATGGCGCTGAATCGCCTCGGCCACACGCTCAAGGGAGATTTCGGACATCACCATAAAGTCTTCGACCCGCAGTTTCGTGGCGGCTCGTCGGCGAAGCCCCCTCGCGTTGGCCCAAACCGGCGCCCGGCCCTCTCGTCCTGCGGCAGCCGCTTCCCCGACCGGTCTGGATTCGCCTAAACCTAAATCCTGAAACGCGAAGAGCCCAGCAGAATTCGCATCCAGATTGTCCTACCGCGACGGGGCAATTCCCTACAATACGGGGGCTCTCGCCGCCGCCATGCTGCGCGGCTGATCGCGAACGATCCCTAGAGGCAAGCCATGCATTCCCCCGCTGCCGCCGGCCGTGGCGACTTTGCCGCCGGCGTCCTCACCATTCTGCCGCTGCTGGTGGCGGTGGTGGTCTATGGCCTGCTGTTCGGCACCCTGGCGGCGCAGAAAGGCCTGTCGCCAATGGAGGTGGCGATCATGAGCGCCACGGTCTTCGCCGGCGCCTCGCAGTTCGTCGCGGTGGAGATCTGGACCTCGCCGCCGGCGGTCTTGCTGCTTGCGGCGACGGCGCTCATGGTGAACCTGCGCCACGTGCTGATGGGGGCGGCCCTGGCGCCCTTCCTCAAAGGCTGGCCGCGCGGCGCGACCGCTCTTTCGCTCTACATGATGGCTGACGAGAACTGGGCCTTCGCGCTGCGGCGCGGCGCCACGGCGCCGCTGACGCCGGCCTATTACCTGGGGCTCGCCCTGCCGCTCTACGTCGGCTGGATCGTGTGCACCTTCTTCGGCACCATCTTCGGCGGCGTGCTGGCGGATCCGGCGCGCTATGGCCTCGACTTCGCCTTCACCGCCGTCTTCCTGACCCTCCTCGTCGGGATGTGGCAGGGCCGGCGCAGCCTGCTGCCCTGGGCCGCCAGCGCTGTGGTGGCGGCCGCCGCCTACGCCTGGCTGCCGGGCGTCTGGTACATCGCCCTCGGCGGCCTCGCCGGCACCCTGGCGGGCGCCCTGCAGGACCCCGCCCCGCGGGAGGCCCGCGATGCCGTCTGATATCTGGCAGATCGACCCGCTGACCCTGGGCGCCATCGCCGCCATGGCGCTGGCCACCTGGCTGACGCGTTTCGCCGGCTATTGGCTGGTGCGGCGCGCGACCGTCAGCGGTCGCCTGGCCGCCGCCCTCGACGCCGTGCCGGGGGCGATTCTCACCGCCATCATCGCGCCGATGGCCTTTGCCACCGGCGCAGCAGAAAGCGGTGCCGCCTTGCTGACGGTCCTGCTGGCGCTGCGCCTGCCGCTGATCGTCGCGGTGGCGGGCGGCTGTCTCGGCGTCGTGGTGCTGCGGATGCTTCTCGGCTGAAGGGCAAATACTTCGCCCCAAAGGGGCGACAGGCCCGGCGGCGCTATGTTAGGCTTGGCAGCGAGACCAATCCTTCATTTGCCAACATCTTTGATTTGGGAGCTTCCATGGCAACCAATGCTGAAATTGCTGCGCGCCTGCTGCGCGACGCCGCCGGCTTCTTCCGCTCGGTCGGCGAGCAGAATCCGCCGCTCAAGGAGCACATGGACCACAACGCCCAGGCCTTCGAAGTGATGGCCGGACGGGTCGAAACCGACCCGACCGGTGAAGCCAACTTCGGCCAGTCAGAGCCCGAAGGCGGGGTCGCCGGGGAGTAACCTCGCCAGCCGTCCAGCCGTTGCCGCGACGGCGCCCGAGAGGCGCCGCCTGCTTTTGCGCGTCTGGCATCTGTGTGTTTGGGATTAGCGCTTCTGGCGATTCAGCAGGCGCAGGCGCAGGGCATTCAGCTTGATGAAGCCGGCGGCATCGCGCTGGTCGTAGACCGTGTCCTCTTCGAAGGTCACGTGCTCCATGGAGTAGAGCGAGTCCGGCGACTTGCGGCCTTCGACGATCACGTTGCCCTTGTAGAGCTTCAGGCGCACCGTGCCGTTCACCTGCTGCTGGCTGCGGTCGATCAGGGCCTGCAGCATCTCGCGCTCGGGCGACCACCAGAAGCCGTTGTAGATCAGCTCGGCGTAGCGCGGCATCAGCTCATCTTTCAGGTGGGCCGCGCCGCGGTCGAGGGTAATGGATTCCATCGCCCGGTGCGCCACCGACAGGATGGTGCCGCCGGGCGTTTCGTAGACGCCGCGGCTCTTCATGCCGACGAAGCGGTTCTCCACCAGGTCCAGGCGGCCGATGCCGTTGTCGCCGCCCAGCTTGTTGAGCTTCGTCAGCAGCGCCGCCGGTGACAGTTTCTCGCCGTCGACGGCCACCGCATCGCCTTTTTCGAAGTCGATGGTGATGACGGTCGGCGTGTCGGGCGCCGCCTCCGGCGAGACGCTGCGCGAGAAGACGTACTCCTCCGGCGCGTCCCAGGGATCTTCCAGCACCTTGCCCTCCGCCGAGATGTGCAAGAGGTTGGCGTCGACCGAGAAGGGCGCCTCGCCGCGCTTGTCCTTGGCGATGGGGATCTGGTGCTGCTCGGCGAAGTCGATCAGCTTGGTGCGGCTGGTCAGGTTCCACTCGCGCCAGGGGGCGATCACCTTGATGTCCGGCTTCAGAGCGTAGTAGCCCAGTTCGAAGCGCACCTGGTCGTTGCCCTTGCCGGTGGCGCCGTGGCAGACCGCGTCGGCGCCGGTCGCCTCGGCGATCTCGATCTGGCGCTTGGCGATCAGCGGGCGCGCGATGGAGGTGCCCAGCAGGTAGACGCCCTCGTACAGCGCGTTGGCGCGGAACATCGGGAAGACGTAGTCGCGCACGAAGGTCTCGCGCAGGTCCTCGATGTAGATGTTCTGCGGCTTGATGCCCAGCATCTCGGCCTTCTTGCGCGCCGGCTCCAGCTCCTCGCCCTGGCCCAGGTCGGCGGTGAAGGTCACCACCTCGCAGTTATAGGTGGTCTGCAGCCACTTCAGGATGACGGAGGTATCCAGGCCGCCGGAGTAGGCGAGCACGACTTTCTTGATCTCGGACATGATGGCGGTACGCCCCTAGCTAAAAATCCGCGCGGAGTATAGGCATCGCGTGGGTGAGGGCAAGGGGAGTGGCGGTCCGGGGAGGGCCGTCAGGCGCCGGCCGCCGGACGGAACCTAGGGCGCGGCCTGCGCCGCGGTGCGCTCGGCCTTCTTCTTGCGCTCGGAGGCGGACTTCAGCTGGCCGCAGGCGGCCAGGATGTCGTCGCCGCGGGTGGCGCGCACCGGGCTGGAGATGTGGGCGGCGGAGAGGATGTCGGCAAAGCGCGTGATGGTCGCCTTGTCGGAGCACTCGAAGAAGCTGCCGGGCCAGGGATTGAAGGGGATGAGGTTCACCTTGGCCGGGATGTCCTTCAGCAGCCTGATGAGGCGCCGCGCGTCGTCCTCGCTGTCGTTGACGCCCTTCAGCATGACGTACTCGAAGGTGATGCGGCGGGCATTGTGCGTGCCGGGATAGTTGCGGCAGGCGTCCAGCAGCATCTTCAGCGGATACTTCTTGTTGATCGGCATGATCATGTCGCGGGTCTCGTCGGTGGTCGCGTGCAGCGACACCGCGAGGTTCACGTCCAGCTCGCGCCCGCAGCGTTCCATCTCCGGCACCACGCCGGAGGTCGACAGCGTGATCTTGCGCTTGGAGATGGAGAGGCCTTCGCCGTCCATGGCGATCTTCATCGCCGTGGCGACGTTGTCGTAGTTGTAGAGCGGCTCGCCCATGCCCATGAGCACGATGTTGGTGATCAGGCGGCCTTCCGCCGGCGCCGGCCATTCGCCCAGGCCGTCGCGCGCCACCATGATCTGGCCGACGATCTCCGCCGGCGACAGGTTGCGCACCAGGCGCTGGGTGCCGGTGTGGCAGAACTTGCAGGTCAGGGTGCAGCCGACTTGGCTGGAGACGCAGAGCGTGCCGCGGTCTTCCTCGGGGATGTAGACCGTCTCGACTTCCTGGCCGTCGGCGAGGCGCAGCAGCCACTTGCGGGTGCCGTCCTGGGACACCTGCGCGACGGCGACCTCCGGCCGGCGCACCACGTGCGTCTCGGCCAGGCGGGCGCGGAAATCCTTGGACAGGGTCGTCATCTCCGCGAAGTCGGTGACCCCGCGGTGGTAGATCCAGTGCCACAGCTGCTTGGCGCGGAAGGGCTTTTCGCCCAGGCCGGCGAGTTCCGCCAGCAGCTGGTCGCGCGACAGCCCGGCGAGATTGCGTTTCCCGTCGTGGGCGGCGCCCAAGGCCTCGGAAGGCGGGGCAAAGACGTCGGCGTGCCGGCTCATAGCGCCCTAGATAGGACTCTCGAAGGGTTAAAACCAGCGGATTCCGGTGTCGGCCTTCATACGGAGGGTCGCCAAGCACCCGGGACCCGCAGGGGGCCGACGACTTCCCCTTTA
This sequence comes from Pelagibius sp. 7325, assembly GCF_037652055.1. Lineage (NCBI taxonomy): Bacteria > Pseudomonadati > Pseudomonadota > Alphaproteobacteria > Rhodospirillales > Rhodovibrionaceae > Pelagibius > Pelagibius sp. 7325. The sequence continues at coordinate 602,099 of NZ_JBBKAH010000002.1, read as the reverse complement.
CTGGCCGCAGGCCTGGTTGATCGCCTGGTAGGCCCGCGTGAAACCGGACAGCGAATAGGTGTCCTTGGTGGTGGTACCGCGCGCCGAGGTGCCCTGGACGGTCATGGTGCTGCCCTTGATCATGGCCTGCACCAGGCGCTTGTCGGTGTCCTTGTCCACTGTCCAGGCCGACTCGCCCTGGGTGAACAGGCGCTCCTTCAGGGTGCCGACCTGGATGTCGACCATGGACGTCTCCTGATAGGGATAGCCCGCCTGGATGGAGACCTCGTCGATGCGCTTTTCGCCGGGACGGTGTGTTACCATAGCGTGGATCTCGCCACGCTTGGAATAGCTGCCCTCGGCCTTGGTCGGCTCGCTGGCCATGAAGCAGATCAGATTGCCGCTTTCTTCGTACTTGAAAGCGCTCCAATCTGAGAAGTCGCCCAGCCGTTCGATCGCCTGGGCCTGCGCGCCGGCCGTGGGCAGGGCGCTGAGGCTGAGGGCGGCGGCGAGGGCGGCGAGCAGGAAGGAAGCTTTGCGAAGCGTCATGGTCCGTGCGGATGGGATGTTATTCTTGAGCATGGCGGATATTATAGGAAGCGCGGGCCGCGCCGCCACCCTTGCGTTCAAGGAGCCGGTAATTCGCCGGAAATATGCCTAGCAACGGCAGAAATGCGCCAGCCATGTGGTGCCCGATGACCCTTGGGAAGGGCGCGGCGGGTGGTCTCACGGCGCGCGGCGCGCGGTGGCTGCCCTGCCGATTCGCCGTGGTCGCGCGGCCGGGGGGCTAGCATGGCGGCACTTCAGCGCCAGGCGGCCTCGCCGCCGGACCCGGCCCGGCTGGCGGAGCTTATCGTGGCGGTCGGCGCGCGGCGCGACCGCGCGGCCTTCGCCGAGCTGTTCGCGTACTTCGCGCCGCGCATCAAGGCCTACCTCATCAAGCGCGGCACCGCCCCGGGCGAGGCCGAGGAACTGGCGCAGGAAGCCATGATCATGGTGTGGCGCCGCGCGGCGACCTACGCCCCGGCCAAGGCAGGGGCGAGCACCTGGATCTTCACCATCGCCCGCAACAAGCGCATCGACGCGCTGCGACGCGAGCGGCACCCGGAATACGACCCGCAAGACCCGGCGGTCGCGGCGGCGTTGGAACCCGCGGCCCCCGAGGCCGCCGACCGGGCGGCGGTGGCGGCCCAGCAGGCCGAGCGCTTGTCCCAGGCCATCGCGGCGCTGCCCGCCGAACAGGCGGAGCTGGTCAGGATGGCCTATTTCGAGGACAAGGCCCACGGGCGCATCGCCGAGGAGACGGCGCTGCCTCTCGGCACCGTCAAGTCCCGCCTGCGCCTCGCGCTCGGGCGCCTTCGCAAGGCCGTGGGGGAGGACGCGCTATGACGGCCCGGCTTTCAGCCCACCATCCGCCCGCCCACCATCTCGACGACGCGTTGCTGTTCGACTACGCCACCGGCGCCCTTGGCGAAGCGTTGGCCCTGGTGGTGGCCAGCCATGTGGCACTCTGCGAGATCTGCCGCGGCACGGTCGCGGCCGCCGAAGCGGCGGGAGGCGCGCTTCTGGCGGAGATCGCGCCGGCGGTGCTGGCGCCGGACGCCCTTGAGCGCACGCTCGCCCGCCTCGACGCGGAGGAGGCGGCTGCAAGCCCGCCGCCGCCAGGCGCCGCGGCGGAGTGGCGGCTGCCCGGCCCCCTGGTGGCTTATCTGGGCGAGGATCCGGCGGCACTCGACTGGCAGCCGCTCGCCGCCGGCGTCGATGCGGCGGCCCTGCATCCGCTGGCGGCGCCGGCCTGGCCAATGCGCACCCAGGTCCTGCTGGTGCGGCTGGCGCCGGGCGCGATGGCACCGCGCCACACCCACGAGGGGATCGAGGCGACGGTGATCCTGCAGGGCGGCTTTGCCGACCAGTTCGGCCAGTACGAGCGCGGCGATGCCTGGATCGTCGACGCCTCGGTCACCCACGCCCCGGTGGCGCTGCCGGACGAGACTTGTCTCTGCCTTGCCTACTACGATGCGCCCATGAAGGCGGTGCCGCTGACCCCGATCGTGTCGTCGATCTAAGCGGCGGACCCTTCAGGCCTTCTTGCGGCGGATCTTCTGGGCGCCCTGGACGTGCTCGGGCAGCGGGTGCGGGGCGGCGCGCGGGTTCACCGGGCGCCGCGCGAAGCGGCCCAGGCTGATCATGCGGTCGTACATGACGATGGCGCCGGCGGTACCGACGTTGATGCAGAACTTGGTCGGGATCTTCACCAGGTGGTCGCAGCGCGCCTGCATCGCCGCCGACAGGCTGCCGCGCTCCGGCCCCAGCACATAGGCCGCCGCCTGCGGGTGGAAGAAGCTCGGCAGTTCGACGGCGTCTTCCGTCAGCTCGATGCCGACCAGGGCGCAGCCGCGCGGCAGCATCAGCTCCTCCACCGACCCGAAGGTGTAGAGCGGCAGGTGCTTGGCCGCGTCGGAGGTGTCCGACTGCTTCACCTCGCGGGCGTTGAAGGCCGGCTGGACGGCAAAGAAGAAGCTCGCCCCGAAGGCGTGGGCCGAGCGGATCAGGCTGCCCAGGTTCATGGGCTTGCTGATGCCTTCGGCGCCGATGGCAAAGTATCCGCGCATGGCGGCAGAACTTGCATGGCGCGCAGGGCGGAGGCAAGCGGCTTGGCAGCTGCCCGCCCCAATGCTATGGGCGGGGCTGACCGCAACAGCCCGGCCCCCGCCATGACCTCCCAAACCCCCGTCACACCCCCTGCCCAGGATACCGCCAACCCGCTGCTGGTCGAGGTCACCCGCGGCAGTCAGGTGGAGAGCCGCCACCGCGCCGCCGTCGCCGTGGTCGACACGGCGGGCAAGGTGGTGCTCGCCGCCGGCGACACCGACCGCCCGGTCTACCCCCGCTCGGCGATCAAGTCGCTGCAGGCGATCGCCCTGGTCGAGAGCGGCGCGGCCGATGCCTTCGCGGTGTCCGAGCTCGAACTGGCGCTGGCCTGCGCCAGCCACAGCGGCGAGCCGCGCCACGTCAACGCGGTGACCGCCTGGCTCGCCCGCGTCGGCCTGTCGCCCGCCGACCTGGAATGCGGTCCGCAGCTGCCGGGTTACGAACCGGCGCTGATCGACCTGCTGGCCGGTGGCGGCGCGGCGACGGCGGCCCACAACAACTGCTCGGGCAAGCACAGCGGCTTCCTGACGCTCGCCCGCCACCTCGGCGTACCGACCAAGGGCTACATCAATTACGAACATCCGGTGCAGCAGCGCATCCTCGGTGTGCTGGAGGCCATGACCGGCCTCGACCTCGGCGCCGCGCCGCGCGGCATCGACGGCTGCGGCATTCCGGTGATCGGCGTGCCGCTCGGCAACCTGGCGCTCGCCATGGCCCGCCTCGGCGCCCCCGACGATCAGCCGGAGGCGCGCCAGGACGCCTGCCGGCGCCTGCGCCGTGCGGTGGCGGCGCATCCCTTCATGGTCGCCGGCAGCGGGCGTTTCGACACCCGGGTGATGGCGCTGACCGGCGAGAAGGCCTTCATCAAGACCGGCGCCGAGGGCGTCTATTGCGCCGCCCTGCCGGACCTGGGCCTCGGCGTCGCGGTAAAGGTCGACGACGGGGCCGGGCGCGCGGCGGAGATCATCATGGGCCGCCTGCTGGCGCACTTCGGGATCCTCGGCGCGGCGGAGGTCGATAAGCTCGGCGGCCTCTTCACGGCGCCGGTGACCAACCGTGCCGGCAGCACGGTGGGCGAGATCCGCCCGGCCGCGCAGAGTCCGTTCTGAAGGGGCCGGGGCGATGAAAGCCGTCATCTGCCGCGACTGGGGCGGCCCCGAGAGCCTGAGCGTCGAAGAGGTGCCGTTGCCCGAGCCCGGCCCCGATCAGGTGCTGATCGACGTCGGCGCCGCCGGCGTCAACTTCGCCGACACCCTGATGATCGCCGGCAAGTACCAGGAGAAGCCGCCGTTTCCCTTTTCGCCGGGGCTGGAGATCACCGGCACGGTCCGCGCTCTGGGCAGCAACGTCAGCGGCCTCAGGGCGGGCCAGCGGGTGATGGCGTTGACCGACTACGGCGGCTATGCCGAGGCCGCGCTGGCGCGCGCGGGCGACGTCTACGCCATTCCAGACTCCCTGGGGCCCGAGCGTTTCGGCTGGGCGGAGGCTGCCGGTTTTCCGATCACCTACGGCACCGCGCACTGTGCGTTGCGCTGGCACGCCGACCTGCAGCCGGGCGAGGTGCTGCTGGTGCACGGTGCGGCCGGCGGCGTCGGGCTTGCGGCGGTCGAGATCGGCAAGGCGATCGGCGCCACGGTCATCGCCACCGCCGGCGGAGCGGACAAGCTGGCGGTCGCCCAGGCGCACGGCGCCGACCACCTGATCGACTATCGCGAGGAGGACATCCGCGAGCGGGTGAAGGAACTCACCGCCGGCAAGGGCGCCGACGTGGTGTTCGATCCCGTCGGCGGCGACGTCTTCGATGCCTCGCTGCGCTGCATCGCCTGGTCCGGGCGTATCCTGGTCATCGGTTTCGCGGCGGGCCGCGTGCCGCAGATCCCGGCCAACATCCTGCTGGTGAAGAACATCGCGGTGATGGGCGTCTACTGGGGCTCCTACCGCAAGCACGCGCCGGAGCGGCTGGTAGCGGAATTCCGCGAGCTGTTCGGCTGGGTCGAGACGCGCCGTCTTAAGCCACATGTTTCACATAAGCTTGACCTCCAACAGGCGGCCGAAGCCATGGCACTGCTGCTGGAGCGGCGATCCACCGGCAAGGTGGTTCTCACCACCGGCGCGGCCTAGACTGCTTCCCGAAACGGGCCGCGGGCTCCCGCGTTCGCCGCGCCCGTTTTCCCAGCGCCCCGTTTTTCCAGCGCCCCGTTTTCCCAGCGCCCCGATTTCTCAGCGCAACAGTGACCGAGTCCCAGTGATCGAGCGATGAACGACAAAGTTCGCGATCAGTACGAAGCCTATCCCTATCCCTCGCGCGATCCCGCCGACGAGGCCAAGCGTCTCATCGTCGGCTCGCCCAGCAGCCTGTTGGAGGTCAACCACTACCTCTTCGCCGGGCGGCGCGATTTCACCAAGCCGTTCCGTGCCCTGGTGGCGGGCGGGGGCACCGGCGATGCCACGATCATGCTGGCCCAGCAGCTCGCCGACGCCGCCAGGGCGGCCGGCACGGGGCCGGCGGGCGAGGTGGTCTATCTCGATCTCTCGGCCTCGTCGCGCGCGGTTGCCGAGGCGCGTGCCGCCGCGCGCGGCCTCACCAACATCCGTTTTGTCACCGGCTCGCTGCTGGACCTCGCGGCGCTGGATCTCGGGCCCTTCGATTACATCGACTGCTGCGGCGTGCTGCATCATCTGCCCGATCCGGATGCCGGGCTGGCGGCGCTGGCCGCCGTGCTGACCGAGGACGGCGGCATGGGCATCATGGTCTACGGCACCTACGGGCGCAGCGGCATCTATTCGCTGCAGGCGGCGCTGCGCGCCCTGGTCGGCGAGCGCCCTCTATCGGAGCAGGTGAGTTTCGCCCGCCGCCTGCTGGGCAGCCTGCCGGCGACCAACCTCTTCGCGCGCAATCCCATCCTGCGCGATCATGCCGGCAGCGACGCCGAACTGGTCGACCTGCTGCTGCACAGCCAGGATCGCTCCTACACGGTGCCGCAGGTTGCCGAGCTGGTCGCCGGCGCCGGGCTCAATCTGATCTCCTTTGTCGAGCCGCTGCGCTACGACCCGGCGACCTACCTGCGCGATCCGGTGCTGCTGCGCCAGCTTGCCGGCCTCGCCCCGCTGGAGCGCGCGACGCTGGCCGAGCAGCTCGCCGGCAACCTGAAGACCCATGTGTTCTATCTCTCGCGCCTGACGGCGGCCGACACCCTGGCCTGGCCGGACAGCCCGGAGGCGATTCCCAGCCTGCGGGTGCTGGACGGCGCCAGGCTGGCCAAGGCGGTGCAGCGCGATCTGGTGCTGAAGGGAGAGTTCGACGGCCTGGCGCTGAAGTTTCCGCTGCCTCGGCTGGCGCCGGCGGTGCTGCCGTGGATCGACGGGCGCACCTCGCTGGGCGAGATCCAGCGGGCCCTGCAGAGCCTCGACCCGCGCCAGGACTGGGATCACTTCAAGGCGCAATTCGACCAGCTCTACCAGGTGCTCGGCGGCCTCAACCACCTGCTGGTGCGCTATCCGGTCTGAGGGCTGGTTTCAGGCAAACGTGAAGAGCGGCCCCGAAAGCCTCGGGGCCGCTCTTCTTGTTTCCTCGGATCGGTCCTGTGATCGCCCGCGCAAAGGCGCGGGCAGCGGCGTCTTCAGCTGGCGCCGAGATCCAGGCCGATGTCGCGCAGCAGGCGACGGTCCAGGTGGCGGGTCGCCCGCGCCAGCTTCTGGGCCTTGCGCTCGGCCACGTAGGCGTCGCTCAGTTCGACCGCCAGGTCATAAGTTCCCATGACGATCCGGCCCAGCAGTTCGCCAAGAATCTGACCGGGCATATAGGGACGAGCCGTGAAGATAACGTTGGCCATCGTCCGTTCTCCTTATCTAAATCGCCAGCGGTCCCCCTTGGGGGTCGACGGTGGGTCGGCGCTTGTGGGCCGGGCCGCTGCATGTGTGCCAATAGTGCTGGCGGGGAGATAAGCGTTTTTGTGCCTGTGGACAAATGCCGCCTGGACAGTCTCGACATGCAGCCGGAGCATGGCTCGAATTCACATAACTTTAATGAATTCAGTCACTTGTCGCGTTCAAGACAAAACCGGTCGGAGCCGGTCCAGGCCGGCTGCCAGATGCGCGGGAGAACCCGCGAAACACAGCCTCAGGTGGCCTTCGCCGGCCGCCCCGAAGGCCGACCCCGGGGCGAGGCCGACCCCGGTTTCCGCCAGAATCCGCTTGGCGAAGGCCAGGCTGTCGTCGATCCCGTCGACCCGGAAGAAGGCATAGAAGGAGGCCGCCGGGCGAGCGAGGCTCACCCGCGGCAGCGAGGCGAGCTGCTGGAAAACCATCTCCGCCGCCTGACCGCAGCGCGCCACCAGGCTCTCCACGAAGGGCTCGCCCTCGCTGAGGGCCGCCAGGCAACCGGCCTGCAAAAAGCTCTGGCCGCCGGAGGTGTTGTATTCGATGAGGTTGCCGAGGATGTCGCCCAGGGCGGGTGGATGCACCAGCCAGCCCTGGCGCCAGCCGGTCATGCACCAGGCCTTGGAAAAGGAGTTCACCACCACCAGCGGGTCGTCGGCCTCGGCGATCTCCAGGAAGGAGGGTGCGACGCCGGCGGGAAAGCGCGCCGGGTCGAAGACGAAGCGGTGATAGACCTCGTCGGCGATCAGCCACAGGCCGCGCCGGCGGCAGAACGCGAGCACGGCTTCCTGCTCCTCCCGGCTGATCACCCAGCCGGTGGGATTGGAGGGCGAGACGATGAAGAGCGCACGGGCGGTCTCGTCGCAGGCGTCGAACAGGCGATCGAGGTCCAGCTTGAAGCCGCCTTCCGGCAGCACGGTCATCGGCACGGTCTTCACGTGGCCGCCGGCGATCTCGGCGGCGGAGAGCACGTTGGGCCACACCGGCGTCGGTGCCACCAGGCTCGTGCCCGGCGCGAGGACGGCCTGCAGCGTCAGCATGATGGCGTTCATGCCGGAAGAGGTGACGGTGATGCGCTCGGCGTCCACCGCGGCGCCGAAGTGGCGCGACAGGTAGTCACTGAGCGCCCGGCGCAGCTCCGGGATGCCGCGCTTGGGGGTGTAGAAGGTGCGCCCGTCGGCCAGCGCGCGCGCCGCCGCGTCGCTGATGAAGGCCGGCGTCGGCTCGTCGCCTTCGCCGACGAACAGCGCAATGAGGTTCTCGACGTCAAAGCCCATCTGCCAGACCTCGACGATCTTCGACGGGGCAAGGCCCGCTGCTGTCGGGTTGAGCGGCGCTGGACGCGGGCGGTCTTGTCCGGGCCCGTTCATGACGCGCGTCGGGTTTCAAGTGTCGGGGATGTTCTGGCGCCTGCGTGAATGGGACGGGGCAATTCTGTGACCTCGGCTCAGCCTGAATGGTGCGGATGGTGGCGCAAGGCCACCACGCCATTTGTGCTGCCGCCCGGCCGTTCTGTACAGCCCGTCGTGTGGAAAGCCGCAACAAGCGTTTCGCGTAATCGTAATTGATCGGATTCCTCGTGCGCTTCTATCCGATTGCTTCCATACTCTTGCCGACGGAATTGTTCGCCGATGGGGGAAGTCCGTTCGATGATCGCGATGTCTCGGCGCCCGTGCTGTTGGGCCGGCGCGCTCTTGCTGATAGCCCTGGGAACCGCCTCCTGCGGTGAGGCGGAAGAGGAAGCGGCGGCACCGCCGCCGCCGGCTGTCAGTGTGCTGGTGGTGGAACAGAAGGACGTCACGCCGGCGACCGAGTTCGTCGGCCGGGTGGTCGCCGCCGACAAGGTGGAACTGCGCGCCCGCGTCCAGGGCTTCCTGCAGCAGCGCCTCTTCACCGAAGGTCAGGACGTCGCCGCCGGCGACACGCTGTTCCGCATCGAGCCGGAGCCCTTCGAGGCCGCGGTGAAGCAGGCCCAGGCCGATGTCGCCAGCGCCGAGGCCGATGCGCACAACGCGCAGCTTCAACTCGACCGTGCCGAGCAGCTGGTCAAGAGGCAGACCGTGGCCGTTGCGACGCGTGACGACCGCGCCGCCGACCTCGCCATGGCAAGGGCGCGCGTTCAGGACAGTCAGGCCGCCCTCGACGTGGCGCAGATCAATCTGACCTACACCGAGATCAAGGCACCGCTCGCTGGCCGCATCGGGCTGTCGACCTACTCCGAGGGCAACCTGGTCGGACCGGATTCCGGCACGCTGGCGACCATCGTCAGCCAGGATCCCATCTACGTCACCTTCCCGGTCAGTCAGCGCGAGATCCTGGCCGCCCAGCGCCGCATGGCGGCGGAAGGCTCGGACACTTCCGCGCTGGTGGTGCGGCTGAAGTTGCCCGACGGCAGCGACTATCCCGAGGTCGGCAAGGTCAACTTCCTCGGCATCCAGGTCGACCCGGGCACCGACACGGCGACCGTGCGCGCGGCCTTCGCCAATCCCGATCGCCTGCTGACCGACGGCGCCTTCGTGAATGTCAGCATCGAGCGCGGCACGCCGACCCCGGCGCTGCTCATCCCCCAGGCCGCGCTGCAGATCGACCAGGCTGGTCCCTTCGCCCTCGTGGTGACCGCCGACAACACGGTGGAGGTGCGCCGGCTCACCCTCGGCGCGACGATCGGCAGCGAGATGATCGTCCAGCAAGGGCTCAGCGCGGGCGACCGGGTGATCGTCGACGGCATTCAAAAAGTGCGCCCCGGCCTGGCGGTGCAGCCGACCGAGGTCCCTTCGCCGACGGCCGCTCCCGCTGCCGGATCGGTCGGCGGATCGGGATGAGGCGATGATTTCGGCAGTCTTCATCGACCGCCCGCGGCTGGCGATGGTGATCGCCATTGTCATCACCCTTGCCGGGGCACTGGCGATCCTCGGCATTCCCGTCGCGCAGTTCCCCGAGATCGTGCCGCCCCAGGTGTCGGTCACCGCCGTCTATCCCGGCGCCAGCGCCGATGTGGTCGAGGCGACCGTCGCCCAGCCGATCGAGTCGCAGATCAACGGCGTCGATCAGATGCTGTACATGAAGTCGACCAGCGGCAACGACGGCAGCTACACCCTGACCGTCACCTTCGCCCTGGGGACGGACCCGGACATCAACACCGTGAATGTGCAGAACCGCGCCCAGCTGGCGATGGCCAAGCTGCCGGAAGAGGTGAGCCGCCAGGGCCTGTCGATCAAGAAGAAGTCCTCGGCGCTGCTGCTGGTCGTCGGGCTCTCGTCGCCCAAGGGCAGCTACGACGCGCTGTTCCTCAGCAACTACGCCACCATCAACGTCATCGACGAGCTGGCGCGCATTCCCGGCGTCGGCGATGCCGGCATCTACGGCCCGCTCAACTACTCCATGCGGGTGTGGCTCGACTCCAACCGGCTGACCACCCTGGGCCTCTCGCCCAACGACGTCATCCAGGCGATCCAGAGCCAGAACACCCAGGCCGCGGTCGGACGCATCGGCGCCGCGCCCCTGGCCGCCGACCAGCAGTTCCAGTTCACCATCCGCACCAAAGGCCGCCTGACCGACGTGCAGGAGTTCGAGCAGGTGGTCGTGCGCGCCAATCCCGACGGTTCCATCGTGCGGGTGCGCGACATCGGCCGGGTCGAGCTGGGCGCGCAGTCCTCCGATTCCTACGGGCGCCTCAACGGCAGCCCCGGCGCCATCCTTTACGTCGCCCAGGCGCCGGGCGCCAACGCGGTGGCGGTCGCCCAGGGCGTGCGCGCGACGATGGACCGCCTCGCCGAGCGTTTCCCCGACGACCTGGAATACAAGGTCGTCTACGACACCACCGTCTTCGTCAGCGCCACCATCGACGAGGTCATCAAGACCCTGCTGGAGGCCTTCGCGCTGGTCTCCATCGTCGTCTTCCTCTTCCTCGGCAGCCTGCGCGCGACCCTGATCCCGATCATCGCCGTGCCGGTCTCGCTGATCGGCACCTTCGCCGTGCTGCTGGTGCTGGGCTTTTCCGCCAACACCGTCTCGCTGCTGGCCCTCGTGCTGGCCATCGGCATCGTGGTCGACGATGCCATCGTCGTGGTCGAGGCGGTCGAGCACATCATGGAGCACGAGAAGCTGCCGCCCAAGGAGGCGGCGAAAAAGGCGATGGGGCAGATCACCGCGCCGATCATCGCCATCACGCTGGTGCTGCTGTCCGTCTTCGTGCCGGTCGGCTTCATTCCGGGCCTCACCGGCGAGCTCTACAAGCAATTCGCCGTTGCGGTCTCGGTCTCCATGCTGATCTCGGCGATCAACGCGCTCACCCTCAGCCCGGCGCTCTGCGCGATCCTGCTGAAGCCGCATACGGGCCCTCGGCGCGGCCCGATGCGCTATGTCCTCGGCGGCATCGAGCGCGCCTGCGACGGCTATGCCCGCATCGTCGCCCGGCTGGTGCGGCGCGCCGTGCTGGTGCTCGCCGGCCTCGTGGGTGTCGTCGTTGCCGTCGTCTTCTTGAACGCGCAGGTACCCAGCGGCTTCCTGCCGCAGGAAGACCAGGGCGCCTTCTTCATCGAGCTGCAGCTGCCCGAGGGTGCCTCGACCAACCGCACGGTCGCCACAGCCGCGCGGGTCGAGCAGATCCTGGCGCCGGTGCCGGGCATCGTCGACGTCACCTCGGTGATCGGCTACAGCTTCCTGAACGGCCTGGCCCAGTCGAACCGGGCCTTCCTCATCGTCACCTTGGCGCCCTTCGAGGAGCGTCTCGATCCCGCGCTTTCAGTCGATGGCATCCTGCGCCAGGTCCGCGCCGACACCGCCGCCATTCACGAGGCCAACGTGGTGGCCTTCGGCCTGCCGCCGATCATCGGCCTGGGCACCACCGGCGGCTTCGAGTACCAGCTGCAGGACCTCGCCGGCGGCAGCGCCGCCGACCTCGCGGCGGCGATGCGCGGGCTCGTGTTCACCGCCAACCAGCAGCCGGAGCTGCGCAACGTCTTCAGCACCTTCGCCTCCAACACGCCGCAGATCTACCTCGACATCGACCGCAACAAGGCGCAGACGCTGGGCGTCTCGGTCAGCGACGTCTTCCAGGCCCTGCAGGCGACGCTGGGCGGCTACTACGTGAACGACCTCAACCTCTTCGGGCGCACCTGGCAGGTCAACATCCAGGGCGAGCAGGCCGACCGCAGCCGGGTGACGGACATCTACCGCATCAATGTGCGTAACGATCAGGGGGAGATGGTGCCGCTGCGCTCGCTGGCCGATGCCCGGCTCATCCTCGCGCCGGCTTCGCTGACCCGCTACAACAACTACCGCAGCGTCACGATCAACGGCGAGCCGGCGCCGGGCCGCAGCAGCGGTGAGGCCCTGGCGGCGATGGAGCGGATCTCCGCCGAATCGCTGCCGCAGGGCTACGGCTACCAGTGGACCGGCACGGCCCAGCAGGAAAAGGAAGCCGCCGGCAAGACCCCGATCATCCTCGGCCTCGCCGTGCTCTTTGCCTTCCTCTTCCTCGTCGCCCTCTACGAGAGCTGGAACATCCCGATCCCGGTGCTGCTCTCGGTCACCGTCGGGCTTGCCGGCGCTCTGCTGGCGCTGCTGATCGCCGGGCTCAGCAACGACGTCTACGCGCAGATCGGCATCGTCGTGCTGATCGCACTGGCCAGCAAGAACGCCATCCTCATCGTCGAGTTCGCCAAGGCGGAGCGCGAGAAGGGCGTGCCGCTGCTGGAAGCCGCGGTGACCGGCTCGCGCCTGCGCATTCGCCCCATCCTGATGACCAGCTTCGCCTTCATCCTGGGCCTGCTGCCGCTGGTGATCGCCGAGGGCGCCGGCGCGGCCAGCCGCCGCGCGGTCGGCACCGCCGTCTTCGGCGGCATGATCGCGGCCTCGCTGATCGGCATCTTCTTCATCCCGATGCTCTACGTCGTCTTCCAGTGGCTGCGCGAGAAGGCCGGCGGCAAGCCGGCTCCCACGCCGGCCGGCACGCAAGCGCCGGCCGGCGATTGAACGTCAGGTGCTGAGTTCGGGCAGTTCCCGGTAGAGGTCGAGGGCCTCGGGATTGGCCAGCGCTTCCTTGTTCTTCACCGTCCGGCCGTGCACCACGTCGCGCACCGCGAGTTCCACGATCTTGCCGCTCTTGGTGCGCGGGATATCGGCGACCTGCACCACCTTGGCCGGCACGTGGCGCGGCGTGCAGCCGTTGCGGATCTGCGTCCTGATGCGCTGGGTGAGCGCGTCATCCAGCACGATGCCGGGCCGCAGCTTCACGAACAGCACCACGCGCACGTCGCCTTCCCAGTCCTGGCCGATGACGATGGATTCTTCGACCTGCTCCAGCTTCTCGACCTGGCGGTAGATCTCCGCCGTGCCGATGCGCACGCCGCCGGGGTTCAGCGTCGCGTCGGAGCGCCCGTAGACGATGATGCCCTGATGCTCGGTCAGCTCCACGAAGTCGCCGTGGTGCCAGATGTTGGCATAGGTCTCGAAGTAGGCCGCGCGGTAGCGCGCGCCGTCGGGGTCGTTCCAGAACCCGATGGGCATGCAGGGAAACGGCTTCACGCAGACCAGTTCGCCCTTTTCCCCCTGCACCGGCTTGCCGCTGTCGTCGTAGACCTCGACCGCCATGCCCAGGCCGCGGCGCTGGATCTCGCCGCGCCACACCGGACCGATGGGGTTGCCGCCGACGAAGCAGGAGATGATGTCGGTGCCGCCGGCGATCGACGACAGGCAGATGTCGTCCTTGATGTGCGCGTAGACGTAGTCGAAGCCCTCAGGCACCAGTGGCGAGCCGGTGGAGGTGAGCAGCCGCAGCGTCGAGAGATCGTGCGTCGACTTGGGATCGAGTCCGGCCTTGTTCAGCGCGTCGATGTACTTCGCCGAGGTGCCGAACAGGGTCATCTTCTCGGCGTCGGCATAGTCGAACAGGATGTTGCCGTCGGGCGCGAAGGGCGAGCCGTCGTAGAGCAGCAGCGTCGCTTCCGCGGCCAGCGCCGAGACCAGCCAGTTCCACATCATCCAGCCGCAGGTGGTGAAGTAGAAGACGCGGTCGTCGCGCTTCACGTCGCACAGCAGGATGTGCTCCTTCAGGTGCTGCAGCAGGGTGCCGCCGATGCCGTGCACGATGCACTTGGGCTTCCCGGTGGTGCCGCTGGAGAACATGATGTAGAGCGGCGCATTGAACGGCAGGCGCGTAAAGGCGATCTCCCCTGCCTTGTAGGGCGCGACGAAGTCGTCGAGAGCCACCGCCTTGCCGATTGAAGAGACGTCGGGCGTCGCCGAGACGTAGGGCACCACGACGACCCTGCTGAGGCTCGGCAGCTCGGCGGTGAACTCGGCGACGCGCGGGCGCGAGTCGATGGTCTTGCCGTTGTAGTAGTAGCCGTCGGGGCAGAACAGCACCTTGGGCTCGATCTGGCCGAAGCGGTCGAGCACGCCCTGCACGCCGAAATCCGGCGAGCAGGACGACCACACCGCGCCCAGGGAGGTCGTGGCCAGCATGGCGATCACCGCCTCCGGCATGTTGGGCATGAAACCGGCGACGCGGTCGCCGGGGCCGACGCCCTCGGCGGCCAAGGCCTGGGCCACGCGCGAGACGCGGTCGTAGAGATCCCCGTGCGAGAGGCGGCGCTTCACCTTGTCCTCGCCCCAGAACACCACGGCGTCGCTGGCGTCACGCCGGCGCAGCAGGTTCTCCGCGAAGTTGAGCCTGGCTTCCGGGAAGAAACGCGCGCCGGGCATCTTGCCGGCATCGACGACCACCGCTCCCCGATCAGGATCGGCAATCACCCCGCAGAAGTCCCACACCGCCGCCCAGAAGCCCTCGAGATCCCGGACCGACCAGTCGTAGAGGTCGTCGTAGTCCCGGAAGGCGAGGCCCTGGGTCTCCTTCAGCCGGCGCATGAAGGCGCTGAGGTTGGCCGCGGCGATGCGCGCCGCGGACGGCTGCCAAAGCGGTTCGGCCTTCAGGGGTCCGGTCATGCTGCGCTCCCGTGATCGCGGGCCGCTTTGCGCGCGGCCCGGCTGGTCTTTCCCCTTGGTTATGCCGCCGGGGCCCGGGAATGCAAGCCCGGGCTGCGGCCCGGCGTCCTCCGCGGCACGCCGCCCAGGGTGCCCGCATGGCTGGCCTGCGGCGCTGGGGGTGGTGGCGACCCGGCGCGGCGCCTAAGATGGCCGCCGGATGCCATCCTCTCGATCCCTCCTCACGCGCGGCAGCAGCCTGTCCGCCCCGGTGCGGGGCGCGCTCTACATGACCGCGGCCTCGTTCCTCTTCGCCGTGATGAACGGGGCGATCCGCCTGCTCGGCGACGGCTGGGGCAATGCGCTGGACGGCGGGACCGGCGAGAGCATGCACCCCTTCCAGATCGCCTTCTTCCGCAATCTCTTCGCGCTGGCCTTCATGCTGCCCTGGCTCATGCACCACGGCCGCGTCGCGCTGTACACCCAGCGCCTGCATATGCACTTCTGGCGCGCCGGGGTCGGCCTCATCGCCATGCTCACCTGGTTCTCCGCCATCGCCTACCTGCCGCTGGCCGAGGCCGTGGCGCTGAACTTCACGGCGCCGCTCTTTGCCACCGCCGGTGCCGCCCTGGTCCTGGGGGAGGTGGTGCGCGCGCGGCGCTGGACGGCGACGATCGTCGGCTTCGTCGGCATGCTGATCATCCTGCGGCCCGGCTTTACCGAGTTCACCCCCGTGATGACCCTGCCGGTCATCGCCGCCTGTTTCATGGCCTGTTCCGTGCTGATCGTGAAGTCGCTGTCGCGCACCGAGCAGCCGGCGGCGGTGGTGCTCTACATGAACCTGCTGCTGACGCCGCTCTCGCTGGTGCCGGCGCTCTTCGTGTGGCGCTGGCCGACCCTGACCGAGCTCGCCCTCGGCATCTTCATCGGCTTCTGCGCGGCGCTGGCTCACAATGCTTTCACCCGCGCCTTCAAGCTGGCCGATGCCTCGGCGATCCTGCCGCTCGACTACGCGCGCCTGCCCTTCGTCGCCATCCTCGGCTTCGTGCTGTTCGCCGAGGTGCCGGATGTCTGGACCTGGGTCGGCGCGGCGGTCATCGCCGGCGCCGCCATCTACATCGCCCAGCGCGAAGCGCGCATCGCGCGCGTGCGGCCGACCCTGCAGGTCAGCGCCGAAGCGCCGAAAAACCGCCCGTGATCCCAGCGCCGCCGAGCCGCTCCGGCGTCGCGGCCCGGCTCGCCGGCGGCTGGGGCAGACTGTCCCCTAATCACCGCGGCGCGCTCTGGATGATCGCTGCCAGCTTCGGCTTTACCGTCAACTCCGCGATGGTGAAGACCTTGATCGCCGGCGGCCCAGAAGGGGGTGGCCTGGATGCCTTTCAGGTCGCTTTCGCCCGGGCGCTGTTCTCCTTCGCGCTGGTGGTGCCCTTCCTGCTGCGCGCCGGGCCCTCGGCGCTGAAAACCCGGCATCCCTTCCTGCACGGCATCCGCGCCTTCGCCGGTGCCGCCGCCATGGTCTGCGGCTTCTACGCGGTCGGCCACCTGCAGCTCGCCGACTTCACCGCGCTCAGCTTCACCCAGCCGCTTTTCGTCACGCTCTTGGCCGTCATTCTTCTGGGCGAGGTGGTGCGCTGGCGGCGCTGGCTGGCGACGGCGGTGGGCTTTGCCGGCGTGCTCATCATGGTGCGCCCCGGCGCGGGCAGCTTCGATCCGGCGGCCCTTGTTGCGCTCACCTCGGTCGCCGGCATTGCCGTCGCGGTCTGCATGGTGAAACGCCTGCCGGTGGGCGAGAGCCACACCACCATGCTGGCCTACTTCTGCCTCATGTCGCTGGCGATCACCGCGCTGCCGGCACTGGTCTACTGGACTCCGCCCAGCCTCGACCAGTGGCTGCTGCTGGCCGGCGTCGGCACCCTGGGCGTGGTTTCCCAGGCGATGATCATCCGCGCCTACAGCGCCGGCGAGGCGAGCTTCGTTGCGCCTTTTGATTATCTGAAGCTGATTCTGGCCGGTGCCATCGGTTTTCTCGTCTTCGGCGAGGTGCCGGGGCCGTGGACGCTGCTCGGCGCTGCCGTCATCGTCGGCGCGGCGCTCTACATCGCCCGCCGCGAGGCGGTGCAGGCCAGCCGGCTGAAGAAGGCCGCGGCCAAGGCGCCGCTGGCCCCCCTCGGATAACGGGTCTACAGCCGGGCCTACAGGCGGGCGACCAGCGCCGCGTAGCTGGCGCCGAGGCAGAGGATCGTCACCAGGGTCAGCGGCTTGCGTAGCGCCTTGTACCAGGCTGGCACCCCTGGGCTGCGGAGATCCGCGAAGAAGACCGCCACGAAGCCGAGGATCAGCAGCACCAGGCCCAGGGGATTGGGCATTATCAGCGCCAGCCAGCCGGCGAGCGCCGGGGCGACCGGGAATCCCAGGCGTCGCCAGCGCGCCGCGTCGTCCTGCGCCAGGGCCACGCCCCAGTGCACCGCGCCCAGGAAAGACAGGATGACGGCGCCGTAGGCCATCTGCATGTTGATGACGATGATGTAGGCGGGGCTTCCGGCGGCCCAGGCGCCGGCGGCGCCGGCGAGGAAAGGCAGCAGCCCGGCAAAGCCCAGCACCAGGGCCGGACGCGGCACGTCTGTGAGGTTTGCCCTTGCGGCAGGCCCGACGGCGGCGGGGTCAGTCACTGCTGGCGGATTTGGCGGGGGATTGGACGCCGGACTTGTCCGGATCGGCAGCGGCTGCCTCGCGCAGACCCAGCGCGGCGAGGCGCCGGCGCGCCAGGCGGCGGTGGCGCGGCGTGATGTTGCCGGCGACCAGGCGCAGGGTGGCGAACAGCACGGTGGCGTCATCGGTAAAGCCCAGTCCGGCGATGAAATCGGGGATCAGATCGCTGGGCACCACGAAATAAGCCAGCGCCGCCAGCAGCATGGCCTTCGCCGGGCGCGGCGTCGCCGGGTCGAAAGCGCAGAAATAGGCGCTGACGGCGTCCTCCACGAAGGGCACGCGCCCGACACCGCGGCGCAGCTTCGCCCAGAAGCTGCGCGCGACCCTGGCCTCATTGCGCCGCATGACCTCCGGCTCCTGGGCCTTGGGGTCCTGGGCGGGATTGTAGGGCACCAGATCCTGTCCGCTCATGCTGGAAAATATGGGCCCGCTGCGGCGCTCTGACAACCTCACCCCGCTCTCACCCCCGCCTCTCGCCCCCCCTCTCGCCCCCCTCTCGCCTATGCGGCCACCATGGTGTATGCAACCCCCGGATCCCCGTGGCGCCGGGGGCGTCCGGAAAGGAAACCGATGCTCGACAGCGTGCAGCCGCCCCTGCGGAACTTCTGGTACCTGGCTTTGGCGGGCCGGGAGCTGCCGCGCGGCAAGACCCGGGCGACGACCCTGCTGGGCGACCCCGTTCTGCTGTGCCGCGGGGCCGACGGCGGCGTGTTCGCGCTGCGCGACATCTGCCCGCACCGCGGCATCCCGCTTTCCCACGGAAAATTCGACGGCCGCGAGGTCGAGTGCTGCTACCACGGCTGGCGTTTCGGCGCCGACGGACACTGCACCGCGATCCCCTCGCTGACGCCGGACCAGGACCTCGCGGTGGAACGCATCCGCTGCGGTGCCTATCCCTGCCGCGAGGTGCAGGGCAATATCTGGGTCTACATGGCGGAGAAGGCGGCGCGCCTGCCGCAGTCCTCGCTGGAAGGCCTGCCGCCGGTCCCGGAACTGCCGGGCTTCGGCGACGCCGCGCCGCAGGTCGCCATCGCCCAGGTCTTCGACTGCGACGCCGACACCGCCGCCTTCGGCCTGATGGACCCGACCCACGCCGCCTTCGTGCATACCTCTTGGTGGTGGAAGAAGAACGCCCGCAAGCTCAGGCAGAAGGAAAAGCACTTCGAGCCGGCGCCGCTCGGCTGGCGCATGAAGCGCCACGCGCTGCCACCGCAGAACCGCGTCTACCACCTGCTCGGCAAGGGGGTGACGACGGAGATCAGCTACGCGCTGCCCGGCCTGCGCATCGAGTTGATCGAGGGCGACCGGCACCGCGCCGCCGGCCTCACCGCCATTACCCCGCTCGGCGACAGCCGCACCATGGTGCACCAGGCGCTCTACTGGACGCTGCCCTGGGCGGCGCCGCTCAGGCCGCTCGCGCGCTATCTCGCCAACGTCTTCCTGACCCAGGACCGCCGCGTGGTCGACATGCAGCAGCAGGGCCTCGCGCACAATCCCAGCCTCATGCTGATCGACGACGCCGACACCCAGGCCAAGTGGTTCTACCGCCTGAAGCGCGAATGGCTGCGCGCGGCCGAGGAAGGCCGCCCCTTCGAGAATCCGGTCAAGCCGTGCACCCTGCGCTGGCGCAGCTGAGACGGCCTAGCGCCGTGCCAGGTCGCGGTAGCGGCCGTCCTGCAGCGCGGGCACCGCGGCGCTGACGTCCTCCTGCGCGGCGATCTCCACGTCGTCGGGAAAACCGGCCTCGATCAGCTCCTGGCCAGACAGGCTGGCGCGGAAAGTCGCGGGCAGCTCGTCCTTCATCTCCCGGTAGGCCGCCCGGGCGGCCCGCGCCTCGGCGCTCAAGCTGCCCTCCAGGCGGGCCAGGATGGCGCCGGCGCCCAGCAGGTCCTCGATCGCCGGACGCAGGCTGCCGCCGGGCCAGTGTTCCCCGGCTGCGATGACGGCGATCTTCTCACCGGCCTGCTGCACGGCGGCGGCGACGGCGGTGGCGTTGCGCAGGCAGCCGGCGAAGCCGCGCCGGTCGCGCAGCATGGCCGAGAGCGCCGAACCATTGGGCGAGGGCAGCAGCAGGCGGGTGCCGGGCGCCAGGGCGGTGAGCGAGGCGGGCGACAGGCTGGGCCCGCCGGCGGCGTCCCGGCGCGGCCTTGCCAGCACCGCGGCACCCTGCCGCGCCGCCTCGTCCGCGCCGTACTTGCCGAGGGGAAAGGGCAGCACCTCGGCGCCGCGCGCCACGGCGACGTCGACCGAGGTGCTGAAGCAGAGTGCGTCGACAATGACGAAGGCGTCGCAGCGCTCGTGCAGCGCGGTCAATCCGGCGCCGCCCCAGGCGAAATCGATCTCCGGCCCATTCATGACGGCCTCCCGCTGGACGGTGATGGGGAAGGACCGGGGTCTTAACGCGGATGGACCGGCGCTGTCGCCCCAAAAAAGAAGCGGCCCGTAAAGGGCCGCTTCGATACGTGAGATGAAAGGGCGCCGTCAGCCGTTGGCGGCGTGACCCAGCGGGGGGGCTTCCGCAGGAGGCTCGCCGCCGCTGTCCGCCCGGTCCAGCGAGGTGCGGCGCGCCGCTTCGGCCCGCTCCAGTTCGCGCGCCAGGTCGCCGACGCGGCGGATGATCTCCTTCACCGTCGGTGCCGTATCGGCCGGCGCTTCCGCGGCGGCTTCTTCCTCCGCGGCGGCATGGTCTTCGGCCGCGGCTTCGGGCCCGGCCATCTCGGGCTCGGCCATCTCCGGCTCGGCCATCTCCGGCTCTTCCGGCATGGTTTCGGCGCCTTCGGCGACCGTCTCGACGAAGGCCTCGTCGGCGGCGTTCAGCTCCGCCATGGCGGCGAGGATCCCATCGACGCCATCGTCGGCCGTCTCGGATCCCGTCTCGTCGGCCGTCTCGGCCTCGGGGGATTCCATCACGGACGGCTCCGCCTCAGTCTCGGCCGCGGAGTCGTCCATATCGGTCTCATCCATGCCCAGCTCGTCGGCCGCCTCTTCGGCCACCTCTTCGGCCATCGCCGGCTCGTCGCCGCCTTCGCCGGTCGTCTCGTCGCCGGTCATCTCGTCACCGGCCGTCTCGTCACCGGCCATCTCGTCACCGGCCATCTCGTCATCGGTCATCTCGCTGTCGGCGGCGGCCAGCTCCGGCGCGTCGCCCTCGGCTTCGGCCCCGGCGTCGCCGATGGCCTCGGCGGCGTCGTCCGCCGCCATCGCGTCGTCCGCCATCGCTTCCACGGGCGTCTCGTCGCTGGCCATCTCGTCGCCGGGGATCTCGTCGCCGGCGATCTCGTCCACCTCGCCGTCGCCGTCGGCGGTGGCATCGAAGGCTTCATCGGCGGCTTCGTCAGCGGCGGCCTCGGCCCCGGTCTCGCCTTCGCCCTCGGTCTCGCCCTCGGCTTCCGGTTCTGCTTCGGCCTCGACGATCAGCGCCGCCGCTTCGGCCGGGGTGTCATCCGTCTCGGGCTCGACCACGGCATCCAGGGTGGCGGCGAGGGCGTCATCGTCCGCCGCGTCGTCTTCCGTCGCCCCGACGGCTTCGGCGTCCGCGGCAGCGGCGGCGCCGGCGGCCCCGGCTACCAGCGCACTGACGCGCGATTCCAGGTTCTGCAGGGTTTCGGTGAAGGTCTTCTCTTCGATGGCGCGCAGCATCGAGTGCAGCATGCTGCGCAGCTCTTCGTTCTCTTGCGCCAGGCGCTCGTTCTCCTGCGTCAGGCGCTCGTTCTCGGCGGTCCGCTTTTCGATCTCGCCGCGCGCCGCCGCAAGCTCCTCACGCAGGCGCTGGTTGTCGTCGATCTGCTTTTCGATTTCGTCGCGCGCCGCGGCGAGCTGCGCCTCGATCGTTTCGATCAGGCCGATCACGCGCTGGCTGTAGTGGCGCTGCTGCTCGTCCATCAGGCCGAAGCGCTTCTCGGCGGCCTCAACACGTTCACGCAGGTCGTTGATTTCGGTCATTTCCTGGGGGGCCTCTTAACTGCTGACCCCTGCAGCCTGCCAGGAAAAGGTAAGCTTTTTCCTAATGGCAAGAATTTGTTTACCACGGCTGTTAAGGTCCGCGGCGCGCCCTCGGAACGGCGGCGGAGTGCGCTTTTTCCCGGGTTTTGGCCTCAGGAACCGCGCCTCTCGGCGCGGTAGGCACGCTCTCCCTCGATCAGGGTCCATTCCACGAGACGGCGCAGCACCTTGCCGGCCGCCTCGTCGAAGGCCTCGATGATCTGCGGCAGGCTGTCGGCGGCGGCCGTAACGCGTCCGTCGAAGGACTGCGAGGCGACAATGGCACGGCGCGGCATCTGCACCAGCTTGGCGTTGATGCTGACCCAGGTCTCCGGCGCGCCCCCGTTGTAATAGATCGCCTGCAATTCGCGCAGCTCCGTTTTCAGGATGAAGTCAGCGCGCAGGCCGATCGACTCGCGGCCGATGGAGACGATCTTCTGCGAATTCTCGAAGGATTCCACCATGAGGGTCTGAATCATCAGCGGCGCACGGTCGGCCCAGCCGGAACGCGCGTAGTACTCGATCTGCGTCGGGCTGCGCTGCAGCGCGATGCGCGTGGTGTTGAGGCCGGCATCGGCCACCGGCGGCTCCAGCACCAGCTGCCAGTCGACCGTCGGCAGGTCGTCCTCGAAGGAGCTCTTGGGCGTCAGGCGGAACAGCTCCGGCGGTGGTCCCTGGCCCGGCACCGGCAGGCTGCAGCCCGGCGCCAGTGCCACCACCGGCAGGGCGGCGACCGCGCGCAGCAGGCGCCGCCGGCCGAGCCGGGCGTCGAGCAGATTGCTGGAGGGCGTTGCTTGGGTCATCGGGATATCGGCTCCATAAGCTTACTGTTGACCACCGTAGCCTGGCTCCGCTTCATAGCCTTGCTGCTGGTCGCCGAAGATAAAGCGGGCGGGGTCGCGCTGCACCTCCGTGGTGACGCGGTTCAGCACCACGATCAGCTCGCGCGCCTCGGTCAAGAGGTTGCTCAGCTCGTAGAGGCCGGTGTTGGTGAAGTCGCGGATCGGCTCGCGGTTTTCGGAAATCATCGCTTCCAGCTGCGTCGTGGCGCCGTTCAGGTGGCCGGCGGTGGTCTGCAGGCTGGCGATCAGCTTGCGCGCGTCCGTGCTGGTCAGGGTCACCTCGCGGTCGATGCTGCCGGCCATATCCTCGAAGCTGCTCAGGGTACTGTCGGCGCGCTCGGTCAGCGTCTCGACATTGGTCTGCAGTGAGCCCGCCATGGTCTCCAGGCTGCCGGTCGCGTCGCGCAGGTTCTCCATGGTCAGCGCCGCGTCGCCGATCAGCTTCTCGATGCTGCCGCGGTTCTCGGCGAAGGCGGCGGTGATTTCGGTCAGGTTGCCCACCAGGTTCTCGACGTTCTGCAGGTTGCGGTCGCTGAGCAGCGCCTGGGCGCGCAGCAGCAGGATGTTGACGTTCTCCAGGATCTCCGGTGCGTCTTCCAGCACCTGCTCGAAAGAGGAGTGCCCGGGCCGGATCTCCGCCAGCTTGCGCCCCGGCGGCGGCTCCAGCGGCGGGGCCGAGGGCGAACCGCCGGACAGCTGCACGTAGCGCCCGCCGGTCAGACCTTCCAGCTCCAGCGTCGCGATGCTGTCGGCGCGCACCGGCGTGCGCTTCTGCACCTCGATGGTCACGCGGATGGCGGTCGGCCGGTCCTCGTCCAGGTCGACGGAGATCACCTCGCCGACGCGCACGCCGCTGTAGCGCACGGCGCTGCCCTCGCGCAGGCCCGTTACCGTGCTCTCGAAGACGATGTCGTAGCGCTCGAATTCCTCTTCGAACTGGAACTTGGCGAGCCACAGCACGAAGCCGAGCAGGCCGAAGGCCAGCAGCAGGACGAAGAAGCCGACCATGATGTAGTTGGCGCGTGTCTCCATGACGACTTCTCAGGCCCCTTCTTGCGGCGTCGCTTGCGATTGGTTGTGCCGGGCCGCGCGGTGGTCTTCTTGCGCGCTGCGCTGGGCGCTGCCGGCGGCGGCGCGCCCGCGGGGGCCGCCGAAGTATTCCTGGATCCAAGGATCGGGCTCGCGCATCAGTTCGTCGATGGTGCCCACCTTAACACGTTTGTTCACCAGCACGGAGACACGGTCGCAGATGGCGTAGAGCGAGTCGAGGTCGTGGGTGACCATGACCACGGTCAATCCCAGGGCGCGCTGCAGGTCGCCGATCAGAGAGTCGAAGTTGGCCGCGCCGATGGGGTCGAGACCCGCCGTCGGCTCGTCGAGGAACAGGATGTCGGCATCCAGCGCCAGCGCGCGGGCCAGGCCGGCGCGCTTGCGCATGCCGCCGGACAGCTCGGCCGGAAACTTGTGCGCCGCGTCGGGCGGTAGGCCGACCATGGCGAGCTTCACCTCGATCAGCTCGTGGCGCAGCGCCGGCGGCAGGTCGCTGTGCTCCTTCATCGGCACCTCGATGTTCTGCGCCACGGTCAGCGAGGAGAACAGGGCGCCGTCCTGGAACAGCACGCCCCAGCGCGCCTGCAGGTCGCGCATCGCGGCATCGCCGAGGGCCGCCAGGTCCTGGCCGAAGACGACGATGCGGCCGGCGCGCGCCTTGTTGAGTCCGATGATGGTGCGGATCAGCACCGACTTGCCTGTGCCCGAGCCGCCGACCACGCCCATCACCTCGCCGGCGCGTACCGAGAAATCCAGGTTGTCGTGAATGACCGTCGGTCCGAACTGCGTTCTCAGGCCGGTGACCGAAAGGATCTCCTCGCCGCGCCGGATGCGTCCCGACCCGATCTGGCCGCCGCCGTTGGAGAGGGTCGCCGCCTCGCTCATGCTCAGACCCCGATGACCGAGAAGAAGATCGACAGCATGGCGTCGAGCACGATGACCAGGAAGATCGATTCGACCACCGCGCGCGTCGTCTGACGGCCGACGGACTCGGCGCTGCGCGATACCTGCAGGCCCTCGTAGCAGCCGATCATGCCGATGATGAAGGCGAACAGCGGCGCCTTGATGATGCCGATCCAGAAGGTCCACAGGGTGACCGCGTCGCTCAGCTGGCGGGCGAACTGGAAGAACGAGATGTCGAGCACGATGGTCGCCATCACCGCGCCGCCCAGCAGGCCCATGAGGTCGGCGTAGAAGGTCAGCAGCGGCAGCACCAGCACCAGCGCGAAGACCCGCGGCATCACCAGCACTTCCATGGGATCGAGCCCCAGGGTCTGCATGGCGTCGATCTCCTCGTTCACCTTCATGGTGCCGATCTGAGCGGTGAAGGAGGAGCCGGAACGTCCGGCGACGATGATCGCGGTCAACAGGATGCCCATCTCGCGCAGCACGCCGACGGCGACCAGGTCCACCGTGAAGATCTGCGCGCCGAAGCGGGCCAGTTGGTCGGCGCCCTGGTAGGCCAGCACGATACCGACCAGGAAGGAGATCAGGCCGACGATGGGCAGGGCGTTCAGGCCCGTCTGCTCCATGTGGGCGATCAGCGGCACCAATCGGATGCGCCACGGCCGCAGCAGGGTGCGCAGGAGCACCGTCACCGTCAGGCCCAGGAAGGACAGCAGGTCGGCGGCCTCCTTGCCGATGCGCACCGTCTCCCGGCCGATCCTCAGCGCGACGGCGATCAGCGGGTTGTCGGGCGGCGGCGCCGGCGGAAGCTCGCAGTGCTGCCTTGCGATGGTGCCCAGCAGGGTCTCGATGGCGGGCGTGCTGCCGACCAGGGTGACGGTGGCGCCGCGCTGCTTCAGGTCGTCAAGGGTGCGGTCCAGCACCCAGGCGCCGGCGCTGTCCAGCGCGCTGCAGGCGGTCAGGTCGACGACGGCCTCGCGCGCACCGTCCAGGTCAAGCTTGCGCAGTACCGGGTCGTGGCGCGCCAGCTCCTGGGTCGTCCAGGCGCCGGCGAATCCGAGGCGCAGCACGGCGCCCTCACGCCGCAGCTGCAAGGTCGACGCCGCGCCGGCGCCCAGGCCGAGATCCTCGGCGGCGCTCACGCTCGTCTCCGCCGGTACCGCTCCGGCATGCCGGCAATCCCCTTCGTCGCCATTTTCCCAGACTTTTCAGAGCCTAAGGCCATAACCTCACGGCTGCCCCATCATAGACTAAGGGGCCGCTTTGTCGCCTCGCATTGATACCTACCACGGATTTGCCGGCCGCCGGAGCCCCGCTCAGGCGCAGCGCACCTCCGCCTCGTGGCGCACCGGGAAGTTCACCGAGTTGGCAATGAAGCAAGTCCGGTGCGCCTCTTCGTGCAGCGCCTCGCCGCGCGCCACATCGCTGCCGGCGGCAAGCGTCACCCTGGGGCGCAGCACCACCTCGGTGAAGCGCCCGCCCTTGCCCTCCTGCTGCATGGTGCCGCCGGCGTCATCTTCGTAGGCGACGACCTCCAGGCCTTCCAGCGCGGCGAGTGCCAGGTAGGACAGCATGTGGCAGGCCGACAGGGACAGCACCAGCATGTCCTCCGGGTTGTGCAGCTTGGGGTCGCCGCGGAAGGCGGGATCGGCCGAACCGGTGACCGGCGGCTTGCCGGGGAATTCGGCGCGGTATTCGCGCGAGTATCCCTGGTAGGTTTTGGTGCTGCCGCCCGCGACGCCGGTCCAGGTGACGTGGGCTTCGTAGTGATGTTCCTTGCCGCGCGGCATGGTGCGGGTCTCCCTTATTAGTCGTCTATGCGTGCCGCCATCTGCCGATTCCAGGCGTTGTCGCGCCTGACGTCGGCACGCTCGGACAGCAGGGCGCGCGCCAGCGCCGGCTTGCCGCCCTTCACCGCCGCGTCGATCAACAGCTGCTCGAAGAGGTCGCGCTGGGCGCGACTGCCGCCGATGCGGTTCAGCGCGGCGCGGTGCGGCAGCAGGGCGTCGACCGCCTCGCCGTAGCGTGCGCGCCGGTGGGCCAGCACCGCCCGGCACAGCGGCAGGCCGACTTCGTGGGCGACATCGGCCTCGGTGCCGTATCCGGTTGCGAAGCGCTCCAGGCTTTCCAGCAGGCGCTCCGCCTCGCCCGGGCGCCCGGCGGCGGCCGAAGCCATCAGGAAGTGGGCGTCGGCGAAGACCAGCATGTGGTCCTCGGCCAGGCGCGCCGATTTCTCGGCCAGCTCGGCCCAGCGCCCGCCGACGTCGATCCCGCGCTGCTCCAGGCGCCACAGCAGGGCGACGGCGTTGCTGATATCCAGATACTCTTCGGAGAGATCGCCGCGCACCTTGGTGTCGTAGTGCGCCAGCACCGCGTCGCTGCGGCCCTGCTCCAGCAGGAACAGG
Organism: Pelagibius sp. 7325; assembly: GCF_037652055.1. Lineage (NCBI taxonomy): Bacteria > Pseudomonadati > Pseudomonadota > Alphaproteobacteria > Rhodospirillales > Rhodovibrionaceae > Pelagibius > Pelagibius sp. 7325. The sequence continues at coordinate 575,770 of NZ_JBBKAH010000002.1, read as the reverse complement.
CAGCGGTGCCAGTAGACGTGGTAGGCGAAGTTGTTGCAGCCGGCCCAGTGCTCTTCCAGGCCGTCGATCCAGGGCGCGCCCTCGCCCGGGCGGTCCTGCATCTCCATCACGTGGGCGACGGCGTGGGCGGCCCAGATGTCGCTGGGATTGCGTTCCACCGCCGCGCGCCCGGTGGCCTCGGCGGCGGCATAGTCGCCCGTCTCTTCCAGGGCGAAGGCCTTGAGGCCCAGCACGTAGCCGTAACCCGGCACGGCCTCGCTCCAGGCATGGAAGGGCCGCGCGACCGAGCCGCGCATCGCCGCGGCGTCGCCCAGATAGAAGTGCAGGTACTGCGCCAGCTTCAGCGCCACGATGTCATGCGGATGATCCAGCAGGATGGCGTCGTAGCAGTCGGCCGCCGCCGCCATGTCGCCCGACAGCCAGGCCTCCAGGGCGCTCAGGTGCTGCGCCTCGCGCGGAACCAGCCCCGCCTCGGCGCCGGCGGCCTGCGCGTCGGCCAGCGCCTTTGCGGCGCGTGCGGCGAGATCGCGCTTGGCGAACAGCAGCAGAAAGCAGCCCTTCAGCGCGTGCGCCAGCGGCATCGCCGGATCGAGCGCCAGGGTCTCCTTCAGGCGGTCGCCGGTCGCCAGCTGGAAGCCCAGGTAGGCTTCCACCGTGGCATCGAAGGCCCGCTGGGCTTCGGCCCTGGCCGCCGTCTGCGCCAGGCCCCGGATATCGTGCTGCATCGTCTCGTCTCCCGGCTCGCGCGGCGGCGCCAAGATAGCCGGAACGATGAGCGCACGCAAAACATCGAGGGGCAAAGACCAGGAGAGACTGCCTCAGGGCACTACCAGTTCGGCCGCGTGCAAGGCCAGGCCCAGCAGCGCCGCGCCGCCCAGCAGAGGGCCGGTCGCCAGCCTGTAGCGGAACACGGCGATCAGCGCCGCCGCGGCCAGGGCCGCCGCCGCCCAATCGATCGAGGCGGGATCGGGCACGGCCACGCGCAGTCCGAAGCCTTCAAAGACGCCCACCTCGCGGAACACCACATGGAGGGCGAACCAGATGGCGAGGTTGAGGATCACGCCGACCACCGCGGCGGTGATGGCGGTGAGCGCCCCAGACAGCGCGCGGTTGCCGCGCAGCCGCTCGATATAGGGCGCGCCGAGGAAGATCCACAGGAAGCAGGGTGCGAAGGTCACCCAGGTGGTCAGCAGCCCGCCGAGTACCCCGGCGGTCAGCGGTGCAAGGCCGCCGGGGTCGCGGAAGGCGCCCATGAAGCCGACGAACTGGGTCACCATGATGAGCGGACCGGGCGTGGTCTCGGCCATGCCGAGGCCGTCCAGCATCTCGCCCGGCGCCAGCCAGCCGTAGGAGCCGACGGCCGCCTGGGCGACATAGGCCAGCACCGCATAGGCGCCGCCGAAGGTCACCACCGCCATCTGGCTGAAAAACACGGCGATGTCGCTGAACACGTTGTCCGGGCCGAGCAGCGCCAGCAACAGGGCGGTCGGCCCCAGCCACAGGGCCAGCAGCACCGTTGCCAGCTTCAGCGAATGCCCGCGCCCGGGCCGGGCGTGGTCCGGCACCCCGGTGCCCAGCAGGGTGTCGGCATCGTCCACGCCGCGCGCGCTGGACGCGCCATGGCCGCCGTTGCCGGCGAAGACCCTGTGCCCGCTGCGGGCGCCGAAGAAGCCGATGGCGCCGGCCGCCAGAATGATGGCGGGGAAGGGCGCGGCGAAACAGAAGATGGCGATGAAGGAGGCCGCCGCCAGCGCCACCATCGCCGTGTTCTTCAGGGCGCGCTTGCCGATACGCACGACGGCCTGCAGCACGATGGCGAGCACCGCCGCCTTCAGCCCGAAGAACAGCGCGGCGACGAAGCCGACGTCGCCGAACAGCGCATAGATGATGCTGAGGACCATGATGGCGGCCATTCCCGGCAGCACGAACAGCAGGCCGGCGATCAGCCCGCCGGCGGTGCGGTGCAGCAGCCAGCCGATGTAGACGGCCAGCTGCTGGGCCTCCGGCCCCGGCAGCAGCATGCAGAAGTTCAGCGCGTGCAGGAAGCGCGCCTCACCGAGCCAGCGTTTCTCCTCGACCAGGATGCGGTGCATGACGGCGATCTGTCCCGCCGGGCCGCCGAAGCTCAGCAGGGCGATGCGCGTCCACACCGCCACGGCTTCGGCGAACCCGGGCCAGGGGCGGCCGTCGGCGCCCAGGGGGCGAGAGTCCAGAGTCGCGATTTCAGACATAGGCGGACTCCGGGGTGGGCTCCGGCCTGGCGGCCGGCCAGTTGTGGGTCTCGGTCGCGGCGTCGCGGGTCCAGAGGTAGAAGGCGTCGTAGAGCACCATGCCGGCCTCCAGCTGCGCCAGGTCGTCCGCGAACATCCGCGATAGTCCGAGTGACGCGGCGAGCAGCCCTGCCGCCTCGGGGGCCAGGTCGGGCCGCGCGGTATCTGCGCCACGCACGATAGTGGCGAGGCGCTGCAGGGCGTCGGTGCCGAGGCCGAACTCCGCGACCATGGTATCGAAGGTGCAGCGCTCGCCGCGGTGGCTCCAGAACACGCCTTCGATGTCGAAGGGCGTGGCGCCGAAGCGCTCCGCCACTGCCGTGGCCTGCGAGGCCTCGACGAACAGGAAGACGGCGCGGGGGTCGACGAAGCGGCGGATCAGCCAGGGACAGGCGATGCGGTCGATCTTCGGGCGCGCGCGGGTGACCCACAGGGTGCGTCCATCGGCATCGCGTGGCGGCAGCTTTGCCTGCGGCACCAGCGGCAGGCCGGCGGCCTTCCAGGCCTGGAAGCCGCCCTCCAGGCTGGCCGCTTGGGCGCCCGCATGGCGCAGCCAGGCGATCGCGCCCTGACTGATCTTCAGGCCACGGTCGCAGTACACAATGACGTTGCTGTCGGCGTAGTCCTGGGCCCATTCGGCCGCACGCAGACCGGGTCTGCGCACCGCGGCGGGGATCAGGCGCGGGTCGGCACTGAAGTCCTCGTCGGTGCGGGTATCGACGATGACGGGGCAGTCGGCTGTGCCGATACGGTCCAGCAGGTCTTTTGGTGAAAGTGTCGTTCGGTCAGGCATGGATGCGTTCCTCCCAAGACAGGATGAGAACGCGATGCTTGGGCACGCTGCCTGACGGGGAGATCGCGGGTCCCCGAACCCCGCGATTCGACGCTCAATGCGGGGCGTTGTCAAGGTGACGCTGCGCGGCCCCAGTGGTCGAGCGCCGCGCGCAGTTCCTCGGCATGGTGGGCCGCGGCCTCCGGACCCCGGTCGGGGCCGTGATAGCGGCCGAGTTCGCTCAGCAGCTGAAAGAAGCCGCGGCCCGGAACCCCGCGCCCGTCGGCGCCCCTCTGGGCGCGGCTGACGGCGAGGGCCGCCAGCAGGGGCCGGCCGGCGGCGTGGTCCTCGCGCACCACATCTTCCAGCAGGATCGTCAGGCGGTGGATGGCGTGCGGACCCGGCATGGGCAGGCGGCGGGCGAGATCCTGGTAGGTCACGGTCTCGCCGGCCGCGGCGCAGGCGATGAGTTCGCGGCGCAGGGCCTCGATCAGCCTCGAGTCCTCGGCAGTCGGGTCGGTCATGGGTGGGGCTGCTCCTTCGCGCTTTCCCTTCTGTGGCAAAGCTGCGAGAGAGAGGCAAGGATTCTGGTTCCGGGTTTGGGAGTTCCATGTCGCGCAGCGTCGATGTCATCGTTCTCGGTGCCGGGGCCGCCGGCCTCATGGCGGCGGCCGAGGCCGGCAAGCGCGGCCGCTCGGTCCTGGTGATCGAAAAGTCGAAGAAAGCGGCGGAGAAGATCCGCATCTCCGGTGGCGGGCGCTGCAACTTCACCAACCTCCACACAGGCCCGGCGAACTTTCTCTCGAACAATCCGCGCTTCTGCGTCTCGGCGCTGAAGCGCTTCACGCAGCGGGATTTCCTCGCCCGCGTCGAGGCGGCGGGCATTGCCTGGCACGAAAAGACGCTGGGCCAGCTGTTCTGCGACGGCTCCTCCCAGCAGATCATCGACCTGCTGCTGCGCGACTGCGCGGCGGCGGGGGTGACGATCGAGACGGCGGTCGCGACCACCGCGGTGGAAAGGCGCGGCGACCGCTTTCACCTGACGACCGATCGCGGCGCTTACGACGGTGTGTCCCTGGTGGTGGCGACCGGCGGCCCCTCGATCCCCAAGATGGGCGCCACCGGCTTCGCCTACGATCTCGCGCGGCAGTTCGGCTTGAAGGTGGTGCCGCCCAGGCCCGCGCTGGTGCCCTTTACCTTCGACCCGCTGGTACTGGAGAAGCTGAAACCCTTGAGCGGCGTTTCCGCCGAGGCGGTGGTCTCCTGCGGCAAGACGAAGTTCCGCGAGGCGCTGCTGTTCACCCACCGCGGCCTCAGCGGCCCCGCGATTCTGCAGATCTCCTCCTACTGGCATCCGGGCGACGAGATCGTCATCGATCTGCTGCCGGGCCGCGACGCCTTCGAAGACCTGCGCAAGGCACGCGCCGAGAAGCCGAAGCTGGAACTGCACAACTGGCTGGCGGATCTGCTGCCGCGACGCCTGGCCGTGATGCTCTGCGAGGAAGCGGGCCTGGCCGGTCGCCTCGCCGATCTCTCCGACAAAAAGCTGCGGGGGCTTGCCGACCTGGTGAACCGCTGGCGCCTGAAACCCGGCGGCACCGAGGGCTATCGCACGGCGGAGGTGACCGCCGGCGGCGTCGACACCGACGAGATTTCCTCCAAGACCTTCGAGGCGAAGACGGTCCCCGGCCTCTTCTTCATCGGCGAATGCCTCGACGTCACCGGCTGGCTCGGCGGCTACAACTTTCAGTGGGCCTGGTCCTCCGGCCACGCGGCAGGGCAGGCGGTCTGAGCGCCGCAATCGATTGCCATCGCCGCCGCGCGTTCCTATCTCACCTCTCGAATGCAAGAACAGAGAGGCAGGCAGCGGATGAACCCCCAGAGTCTTCTTGAGCAGTTCCTCGGGCCGGACGCGGCCCGCTCGGCCGGCGGCTTGATGGATCAGGCCCGCGGCAAGCTGAACAACAGCGGTATGGGCGGGGTCGCCGGCGGCCTCGCGGCCGGTGGCGTGCTCGGGCTGCTGCTCGGGAACAAGAAGGCGCGCAAGTCCGTCGGCAAGCTGGCCGGCGGTGCCGTCGGCTACGGCGGCGCCGCGGTGCTCGGCGCGCTCGCCTACAAGGCCTATCAGAACTGGCAGGCCGGCAAGCAGGGACCCCAACAGGTGACTGCTTCGGGTGCCCAGCCGGCACCGGCCGCGCTGCCCAGCGCGCCGCCCCCGGCGGACTCCAAGTTCCTGCCGGCAAACGCGCCGGCCAGCGACGGGCGGCCCTTCGAGCTGGCGCTGGTGCTGGCGATGATCGCCGCGGCCAACGCCGACGGCCACATCGGCCCCGACGAGCAGAAGGCGATCTTCGATCGCGTCGGCCAGCTGCCCCTCGATGCCGAGGACAAGGGCTTCGTCTTCGACGCGCTCGCCAAGCCGCCCAGCCTGCAGGACATCGCCAACCTCGCACAGGGCCAGGAGCAGGCGGCGGAACTCTACCTCGCCTCGCGCATCGCCATCGACCCCGACCATCCGATGGAACAGGCCTATCTGGAAGCGCTGGCCAGCCGCCTGGCGCTGCCCGGCGCGTTGGTTCAGCACCTCGAGGGTCAGGTGCAAGCCGCCCTGGCCTAGGCCCGCCTGCCTGGTCCGCTCATCTGCCGGCCGGTGTTCATCCGGTGGGTACACGGGCGGGAGGGGTGTGTTGCAGCGCGCCCGCTCCCCCGCTAGTTTCCGTCAGCCACCACGCTGGAGGTCAGCCATGCCCCCCTACACCGGCGGATGCCTGTGCGGAGCGGTGCGGATCGAGATCACCGCCGCGCCCTATCGTGTCGGAATTTGCCATTGCCTGGATTGCCGCAAGCGCCAGGGCGCGCTGTTCCACAGCTTCGCCGTCTTCCCCCTGGATGCGGTGACGGTTACCGGCGAGACGCGCGAATTCAAAACCCGGTCCTTCTGCCCGACCTGCGGCTCACCACTGTTTGACCGCTGGGACGACGAGTTCGAATTGCACGCCGGCTGCCTCGACTTCCCCGACCAGCTTACGCCCACCTACGAGAGCTGGACGATCCGCCGCGAGGCCTGGCTGCCGCCTTTCGACGTCGCCAAGCGCTACGAGCGCGACCGCACCGCCAAAGGCCGCACGGAGTCCTAGCAGGCTGCTCCCAACGGCCTGATTGACCGCGTGCTTCGAGACGCCTGCTGCGCAGGCTCCTTAGCATGAGGTCAATCATTTCATACTCCACCATCATCCTGAGGAGCCGCCGCAAGGCGGCGTCTCGAAGCCTCATCCTGAGGAGCCGCCGCAAGGCGGCGTCTCGAAGGATGGGCCACAGATCGGGCGCCCTTTTTCAGCAGCCCGCTGGATTGGCGGCATGAGTGCCCAGGCATTGAGGCGCGCCGCCCGGGCTTGCGACCACAGGCCGCAGAATGGACACCGCCTGAACTCTTGCCGTCTGCCGGGCTTTCCGCGACACTCCGGCCCGCTCGACAGACCAAGAGCCGCCGCTTGAAGGCGCGCCGTCCAGCCAATTTCAGCGAGGCCCCCTATGCCGAAGTTCAAGACCCTCGACGACCTCGACGTCGCCGGCAAGACCGTGCTGGTGCGCGTCGACTTCAACGTGCCGATGTCCGGCGGCAAGGTGAGCGACGCGACGCGCATCGAGCGCGCGGCGCCGACCATCCAGGACCTGACGGCCAAGGGCGCCAAGGTGCTGCTGCTCTCCCACTTCGGCCGGCCCAAGGGCAAGCCGAACCCGGAGATGTCGCTGAAGCCGCTGGTGCCGGCGATCGAAAAGGTGCTGGGCCATGACGTCGCCTTTGCCGAGGACTGCATTGGTGCCAAGGCGGAAACGGTCGCCAAAGGCCTCAAAGCCGGCGGCGTCGCGCTGCTGGAGAACCTGCGCTTCCACGCCGGCGAGGAAGCCAACGACGTCGCCTTCGTGAAGGCCCTGGCGGCGCTGGGCGACGCCTACGTGAGCGACGCCTTCTCGGCGGCGCACCGCGCGCACGCCTCGACGGAAGGCATCGCGCGCCTGCTTCCGGCGGCGGCCGGGCGCCTCATGCAGGCCGAACTGGAGCATCTCACCGCGGCGCTGGAAAAGCCGAAACGCCCGGTGGCGGCGATCGTCGGTGGCGCCAAGATCTCCACCAAGCTGGACCTGCTGGGCAACCTCGTCGCCAAGGTCGACATGCTGGTGATCGGCGGCGGCATGGCCAACACTTTCCTCAACGCCGTCGGCGTCGACGTCGGCAAGTCGCTCTGCGAGCACGACCTGGCGGACACCGCGAAGGAGATTCTCGCCAAGGCCAAGGCCGCCGGCTGCGACGTGGTGTTGCCGACCGACGCGGTGGTGGCGGCCGAGTTCAAGGCCGGTGCGCCCAGCGACGTCGTCTCGGTGAAGGCGGTGCCCTCCGACAAGATGATCCTCGACTGCGGCCCGGCGACCGCCGAGCACCTCGCCAAGCGTCTCACCGACTGCGCGACCCTGGTGTGGAACGGGCCTTTGGGGGCCTTCGAGATTCCGCCTTTCGACAAGGCGACCAACAGCGTGGCGCAAGCGGCGGCGAAGCTGACGAAAGACGGCAAGCTGCTGACCGTGGCCGGCGGCGGCGACACCGTGGCCGCGCTCGCCCATGCCGGCGTCATCGACGACTTCTCCTATGTGTCGACGGCCGGCGGCGCCTTCCTGGAATGGCTGGAAGGCAAGACCCTACCCGGCGTGAAGGCCCTCGAGGACGCTGCGTGATTTTCTTCTTCCTCTCCCCTTGCGGGAGAGGGATGCGAAGCCTTGGCGAGTGAAACGAGGCTAGGCGTAGCTGGGTGAGGGGTGAACGGCGGCGCGACGCCCCCTCACCCTCCCGCTTCGCGGGCCCCTCCCTCTCCCACGAGGGGGAGAGGGTTCTCACCCCAGCCGCGCCGTCAGGATCTTGATTCCCGCGGCGGCGAAGGCGATGGCGAAGACCGCCTCGAACCAGCGGCGCAGCCTGGCGTAGCCGGCGGCCATCGGCGGGCTGGAGAACAGCAGCGCGTAGGCGTGAAACAGCACGAAGCTCTGCAGGCCGATGGCGGCGATGACGAGCGCCAGCGTCGCGGCTGACGTGCCTGCCGGCACGCCGACGGCATAGAGCGAGCCGAAGAACAGGATCGCCTTCGGATTGGTGAGATGCAGCAGCAGGCCGCGGCGGTAGGCCGACCCGAGGGAAGGCGCCGCGACCTTCGTGGCGACGGGAACTTCCCGGCGCAAGGCCGAACGGGCCGACTTGACCGCCAGGAACAGCAGGTAGGCGGCACCGAGGTAGCGCATCGCCTCGAACACCCAGGCATTGGCCAGCATGATGACGCTGAGGCCGGCTGCCGCGCCGATCGACCAGGTGAGCGAGCCCGTGGTGATGCCCGAGGCCAGCGCCAGTCCGTAGGGCCGGCCCGAGGCCATCGAGGTGCCGGCGATGGCCAGCGTCGCCGGGCCGGGGCTGGCCGTGGCGATCAGCGCGGCCAGCAGGATGAGCGGCAGGTTCACGTCAGCGATCATCACTTTTTCCTTTCCTCTCCCCTCGTGGGAGAGGGATGCGCAGGCTTGGCGAGTGAAGCGAGCTTAGCCGAAGCTGGGTGAGGGGGCAGCAGTCTTGCCAAACCTTAGACGACAGAGCGGCGTCGCCACCCCTCACCCTCCCGCTTACGCGGGCCCCTGCCTCTCCCACAAAGGGGAGAGGGAATCTACGCAATCGCGCGCATCGCCTTCATGTTCTCGATCAGCTCGGCGACGGCGGCTTCCGACATCTCCGGGAACTGCTGCCGCAGGGAGGTGGCGCTGACCGTGTCGCGGCTCATGATGAAGCTCACCTGCTTGGCGACGGCCTTGGGCACCTCGACGTGCTGCTTGCCGTCGGTCAGCATGGGGCGGCCGTTCTGCTGCACCACGCGCACCTGCTTGCTGACGCGGTAGTCGCCGCCCTTTGCCGCCTTGGCCGGGGCGCAGGGCATCTTCACCTGGCTTTCCAGGTCGTAGCTCTTGAAGGCGTAAGGCCAGGACTCGACCGCCTTCACCGCGGCGTCCTGCGCGGCCTTGCCGGCGAGGATTGTCTCGACCTTCCTGCCCATCTTCTTCAGCAGCGTGCCGAGCGCGGCGGCATCGGCCCGGTGCGGCAGGTCGGCGCGCAGCTCGGGGTCCTGCACGGCGGCTTCCCAGATGATGCCCAGCAGGTCCAGCGGCTTGGGCATCGTCACGCCGAAGGCGATGTGGAGCGCGCCGTTCGCCGAGGCCAGGGCGTCGTGATAGCGCCCGCGCGGGATGTACAGCAGATCGCCCGGCTGCATCTTCACCTGCTCGGCCACCTTGCCGGCGCGGCGTTCGCGCTCGGCGTCGCCGAACTGGAAGCTCGGGTGGTTGATCGGCGTGCCCTCGCGGTTCTCGTAGATGTTCCACACCTTCTCGCCGTTGCAGTGCACGGCGAAGACCTCGTGCACGTCGCAGTGCGGGCCGAAGGCCTGGTGCTGCGACATGGAGAAGTACACGTTGGCCTGGCTGCGGCCGCCGGTCGCCTCCTGCAGCTCGTTGGCGAACTGGCGCACGCCGGGCGACAGCGCGTCGACGTCGTTGAGGATCACCGAGGCGCCCTTGCCGATCCAGCGCTGCACCAGATCCGGATCGGGCCGCAGCGCGCTGCCCTCGGGCCCCAGCGCCAAGGTTCGCGTGCAGTAGTCGGGCAGCGGCACCGGGTTGCGGTCCATCATGACCTTCAGGGTCTGGGGCGACCACACCGAGGTCATCGACATCAGGCCGTTGAGGCCGGCGAGGGTCATGATGGCGGCGCTGCGCTCGGGCGTGCCCTTCACGTGCAGGTGCTTCCTGCCGAAGTACTCGCGGAAGAAGGTGTCGCGGTCGAGGGGCGCCAGCAGGCTGTCGAGGAGGGTGGTCATCTGCCGCTCGCAGGTTTCGCTGCTCCCGGTATAGGGCGACTCCCCGCCGGGTGCAAGGCGGGCCCGGAAGCCGGCTCAGAAGACGGCGCGGCCCCAGGAAATCAGCACCAGGGCGCCGGCTCCGGCGGCGACGCCCAGGCCGATGCTGCGGCGGGCGACGAAGAAGATCGCCAGCGCGATGACGGCGCCGGCGATGCGGTCCGCCGTGGCGGTCTGCGCCAGGGGCCCGTTGGGCAGCAGGATCATGCGGGCGATGAGCCCGGCCAGCATGGCGTAGGCGACGCAGGCCACCCACTCGAAGAGGCGGCTGCCGGCGTCGATGCGCCCGGACAGCGCGACGCCCAGGGCGCGCCAGAAATAGGTCGCCAGGCCACCGACGATGACCATGGCATAGGGCCACCAGGGGCCGCCGTTCAGGCTTTGCTCAAGCATCGCCGCGGCCCTTCGGCCTGGACGGCAGCACGAGGTCGAGGCCGAAGGCGATGGAGCCGGCCGCGACGCCGGTCGCCAAGAGGCCCCAGTCCGGCGAGACCAGGTGCAGCGGCGGGCCCAGCAGGGCGCCGACCACCAGCGCCAGGATGCGCGCGCGGTGGCGCGCGTCGGCGACGAAGACCAGCATGAAGTAGATCGGGTTGAGGAACACCAGCCCCAGGGTGACGTAGCCGGGCAGCAGGCCGGTCAGGTAGAAGCCGAGGGCGGTGGTGACCAGGCACATCGCCCACAGCGCGGTGCCGAAGGCGGCGAAGTAGGGCAGGCGCTGCTCGGGCGGCAGCGTCGGGCAGACCCGCATGCCGGCCGCCCAGGCGGTCACCGCCACGTAGTGCGAGACGAGGTAGTAGGCCCAGGCGGGGGTGCCGCGGGCGCGCAGGTAGGGCATCAGCGATACCGTCATCGGCAGCAGGCGCGCGTTGGTCATGCCGACGGCGGCGGCGACCAGCAGCAGCGAGCCGCCCAGGCTGTAGAGCTCGACGACGACGATCTGTCCGGGCAGCGCCCAGCCGGAAAAGGTGGAGAAGATGCCGAGCCAGACGTCGAGGCCGGCGCCGTGCACCAGTGAGCCGAAGCCGACATAGGAGGCGCCGAGCACCAGCATCGGCACGCCGAGCGAATCCTTCAGGCCGGCCAGCGCCGCGGCGCGCGGCGAGGTGAAGGCACCGGAAGGATGAGCGGCGGGGTCGGACTTTGCGGGCGAGTCGCTGGGGACGGGCATCGCCCGCAAAGCTAGCGGCGCCTCAGGGGGCGGGCCAGCCGTTAATCGGACAGGGCTGCCATGCAGATCCCTGGCGGCTGGCGGTACCAGCGCGGCAGAGGGAACTCAACGCTCAGAATTGTCTAGAAAATTAGTCGGTTACCAGGCAACAATACGCGTGGAGATGGTACCAAAGCAAAACAAGCCCCTATCAGTTGTAGGGATAAATCGGCAGTCAAGCGGAGACGTATTGGGAAGGGGTCTCGGCCTTTTTTGATGGGGTCGGGATTCCGGCTGGGAGCGTCTGTGATTGAGATTGAGGATCGGCTCGGCACAACCGGTGACGATTATGTGCCGCTGCGTCTATTAGTTTTGCTCGTTCCGCTTCGCCACCGGTTTGTCCTCTGTCAGGGGGGGCAGATCCCGGATGGCGCGCGCAGGCTGGCAAGCGCGTGCCGGTGACCACCCCCAGCCGCGAGGCGCACTTCCGTGCCCTGCTGGAAGCGGCACCGGACGCCGTGGTGATCACCGACGGCGACGGCAATATCGTGCTGGTCAACGTCCAGACCGAGCGCCTGTTCGGCTATGCGCGCCGCGACCTCATCGGCCGGCCGGTGGAGATCCTGGTGCCTGAGCGCCTGCACGACCGCCATGTCGGTCACCGCCTCGGCTTCGTGGCCGCGCCGCGGGTGCGGCCGATGGGCGAAGGCCTGGAGCTGTCGGGGCGGCGTGCCGACGGCAGCGAGTTCCCGATCGCCATCAGCCTCAGCCCGGCCGATACCGACGAGGGCACGCTGGTCATCGCCGCCATCCGCGACGTCACCCGGGCCAAGCAGGCGGAAAAAGAGGTGCGCGACCGCGAGACCCGCTTTCGCGCTCTGCTGGAGGCGGCGCCCGATGCGATCGTCATCGCCGACACTCAAGGCCGCATCGAACTGGTAAACGCGCAGACCGAACGGCTGTTCGGCTATTCGCGCGACCGCCTGATCGGCCAGCCGATCGAGATCCTGGTCCCCGAACGCATCCGCCGCGGGCATGTCGCCTACCGCGACGCCTTCATCGCCGCGCCCCGCGTCCGCCCCATGGGTGAGAACCGCGAATTGTTCGGCCAGCGCGCCGACGGCAGCGAGTTTCCGGTCGAGATCAGCCTCAGCCCGGTACACACGGAGCAGGGGACGCTGATCATCGCCGCGGTGCGCGACGTCACCGACCGACAGCGGGCCCGCCACGAAATCGAGACGCTGAACGAGCGGCTGCTGCGCGACAACACGGAACTGGCGGCGGTGAACAAGGAGCTGGAGTCCTTCAGCTACTCGGTCTCCCACGACCTGCGCGCGCCGCTGCGCGCCATCGATGGCTTCAGCCAGGCGCTGCTGGAGGACTCCGCCGACCAGCTCGACGATACCGGCCGCGACTATCTGAACCGGGTGCGCCGCGCGGCGCAGCGCATGGGCGTCCTGATCGACGACCTCATCATGCTGTCCCGCGTCACCCGGGCCGACATGCACCTGCGGCAGGTCGACCTCAGCGCACTGGCCCAGGGCATCGCAGAAGATCTGCGCGCGCGAGATCCGGCCCGCATGGCCGATTTCGCGATCACCGGCGGGCTGACGGCGCAGTGCGACGCGCGCCTCATCCAGATCGTGCTGGAAAACCTGCTGGGAAACGCCTGGAAGTTCACCGCCGGGCGGACGCCGACGCGCATCGAGTTCGGATCCTGCCGCCAGGACAAAGGCGAGGCCTACTTCATCCGCGACAACGGCGCCGGATTCGACATGGCGCATGCCGATCAGCTGTTCCGCGCTTTCCAGAGGCTGCACGACGCGGCGCGGTTTCCCGGCACCGGCATCGGTCTCGCCACGGTCCAGCGCATCGTCACCAAGCACGGCGGCCGCATCTGGGCGGCCGGCGAGGTCGACAAGGGCGCGACCTTCTATTTCACGCTGGAGTAAAGGATTTTTGATGATCGAGAAGACGATACTGCTGGTGGAGGACAATGCCGACGACGAGGTCCTCACCCTGCGCGCCTTCGCCAAGAACAACATCAAGAACCAGGTGGTGGTGGCGCGCGACGGTGCCGAGGCGCTCGACTATCTCTTCGCCGAAGGCGCCTACGAAGGACGCGACACCAACGATCTGCCGCAGCTCGTGCTGCTCGATCTGAAGCTGCCCAAGGTCGACGGCCTGGAGGTGCTGCGCCGCATCCGCGCCGACACGCGTACCGAACTGTTGCCGGTCGTCATCCTCACGTCTTCGCGCGAGGAACAGGATCTCGTGCAGGGCTATCGTCTCGGCGCCAACAGCTACGTGCGCAAGCCGGTCAACTTCGACGATTTCCTCGAAGCGGCCCGCCAGCTCGGCCTCTACTGGCTGCTGCTGAACGAGGCGCCGCCGCGCCGTTCCGGCTAAGGAGGCGCCGCAGGCATGGGTAGTCAAATTCGTGTCCTTCTGGTCGAAGACTCCGCCGACGACGCCGACCTCCTCATGTGGGAGCTCAAACGCGGCGGGTTTCAGCCGGAGAGTCGCCGCGTCGCATCTCGTGAAAGCTTTACGGGCGCGCTGGAAGAAGGCGACTGGGACATTATCCTCTGCGATTTCACCATGCCGGGTTTCAGCGGCGCCGAAGCACTCGAGATTCTGCACCGGCGGGGAATCGATATCCCCTTCATCTTCGTTTCCGGCACCCTGACAGAGGAGATGGCGGTCGCGGCGATGCGCGCCGGTGCGCACGACTACATCGTGAAGGACCGCCTGAAGCGTCTGGTGCCGGCGGTCGAGCGCGAGCTGCGCGACGCCACCGCGCGCCACGAACAGGCCCGCGATCGGCAGCAGCGCGCGCTGGCAGAGCGGCGCTTTCGCGAGGTGCTGGCAATGGCTCCGGATGCGATCGTCGCCGCCGACGGCGCCTTCCGTATCACACTCTACAATCGGGCGGCCGAGGCGCTGTTCGGCCACAGCGCGGAGGAAGCCATCGGCCAGCCGCTGGACCTGCTGCTGCCGGCGCGCTTCGTCGCGAACCACCGTGACCACATGTCCGATTTCGCGGCTCTGCCCGGCGGCGTGCAGCGAATGAACGAACGGATCGAGATCTTCGGCCGGCGCAAGGATGGTGAGGAATTCCCGGCGGAGGCAGCCATCTCGAAGCTCGTCGAGGACGGCCATGTCACCTTCATGACCGTCATCCGCGACGTCAGCGAGCGCAGGGCGCTGGAAGCCCAGTTGAGGCAGGCGCAGCGTATGGAAGCGGTCGGCCAGCTGACCGGCGGCCTGGCGCACGACTTCAACAACCTGTTGACGGTGATGATCGGCAATCTCGATCTCCTGCTGGAGCGCATAGACCGGGACAGCGAGGTCGCGGCGATGGCGCGCGTGGCGCTGGAGGCCAGCCTGCGCGGTGCCGACCTGACCCGCCAGCTGCTCGCCTTCGCGCGCCGCCAGCGGCTGGAGCCGAAGGCCTTCGACATGAACGAGCGCATCGCCAGCACCATCGAGCTGCTGCGCCGGACTCTCGGCGAGCCGGTGGAAATAGAGACCCAGTTCGCCGCCGATCTCTGGCCGGTGCTGGCCGATCCGGCGCAGCTCGAATCGGCCTTCGCCAACCTGGCGATCAACGCGCGCGATGCCATGCCCGGCGGCGGCCGCCTCGTCATCGAGACGGCGAACAAGCAGCTTGACGATGACTACGTCGCGCAGAACGCCGACGTCGCACCCGGCAGCTACGTCATGCTGGCGGTGTCCGACAGCGGCGCCGGTATCGCTCCCGCGATCCTCGACAAGGTCTTCGATCCCTTCTTCACGACCAAGGAGATGGGCCAGGGCACCGGCCTCGGCCTCAGCATGGTCTATGGCTTTGCCAAGCAGTCCGGTGGGCACGTGAAGATCTACAGCGAGATCGACTACGGCACCACGGTGCGCCTCTACCTGCCGTGCGGCGATGGCAGGCAGCGCGAAGATGCCGTGGCGGTAGGAACCGAGAGCCCTGTCCCGGGCGGCGACGCCAAGATTCTGGTGGTAGAGGACAGCGCCGCGGTGCGTCAGGTCGCGGTGAACCACCTGCGCGCTTTCGGCTACCGCGTCGTCGAAGCCACCAGTGGCCGCGAGGCCCTGGAGACCCTGGCGGCCGACGATACCATCGACCTGCTGTTCACCGATGTCGTCATGCCCGGCGGAATGTCCGGGCCCCAGCTGGCACAGGCGGCGCGTAAGCGCCGGCCGGACCTGAAGGTCCTCTTCACCTCGGGCTACGCCGAGAGTGCTATCGGCAGCGCGCCTGGTGCCGGTCTCGACGGCAGTCTGCTCAGCAAGCCTTACCGCAAGGACGAGCTCGCACGCAAACTGCGCGAGGTGCTCGACGCGGGAGGTGGCGAATCGTGACGGCGAAGCAGCTCTTGATGTGCGACGACGAGCCGCAGGTCGGCGACTTCGTGCGGCGGATCGCCGAGGGTCTGGGTTACCGCATGCACTTTACCGCGCACGCCAACGGCTTTGCCCCGCTCTACCGCGAGGTCCGGCCCGACGTCGTGGTGCTCGACATGGTGATGCCGAACACCGACGGCATCGAGCTGCTGCATTTCCTGGCGGCGGAAGGCAGCCGCGCGCAGATCGTCCTGATGAGCGGCTTCAATCCGCAGATGATGGAATCCGCGCAGCTGCTCGGCGAGGCTCATTCCCTGCGCATGGCCGGCGTCGTGGTCAAGCCGGTGCGCGCCGCCGAGCTGCGCGAACTGCTGGCCGGATTGCTCGGCCCGTGACCGGACGGCGCTCCGGCGGCTTGCGCCGTAAAGCTTGGCGGCCGGATTGTCCTCACGGGCTTCGGCTGAGATCACGAGGGTAGCCAAGGAGGTTCGGCGCTTTGCCGTGCAGCCGGACGGACGCCTCGTCCTTCGAGACGGGCCTGTCGGCCCTCCTCAGGATGAGGCTTGAGTTTAAACCGGCGCTTTCCTTGCTGCTTCCATAGAACAAGGTCCTCATCCTGAGGAGGCGCGTCAGCGCCGTCTCGAAGGATGGGCCGCCAGCCGGGTGCTCATTCAGCAGGTCGGTTCAGATCACCCGTTCGGCGGGCAGACGCACGATGGCCGTGGTGCCCTTGCCGGGCGTGCTTTCCAGGTCCAGGCGGCCACCATGCAGCTTCACGAAGCCGTCGGACAGCGGCAGGCCCAGGCCGGTGCCCTCGAACTGGCGACTGAGGCGGCTGTCGACCTGCTCGAAGGGAGCGAAGGCGCGCGGGATGTCTTCCGCCGCGATGCCGATGCCGGTATCGCTCACCTCGAAAACGAAGCCGCCGCCGGCCTCGTAGCGCGCCGCCAGGGCGACGCGGCCGCCCTCCGGCGTGAACTTGATGGCGTTGGACATCAGGTTCAGCAGCACCTGCTTCAGCTTGCGCTCGTCGGCGCGCAGGTGCGGCAGATGCTCCGGCAGGTGGATGCTGAGATCCAGCCCGGCGCGCTTGGCGCGTTCGACGACCAGCCGCTCGACGGCGCCGACCACGTCGGCCGGGTCGACTTCCTCCTCGCGCAGCTCGTGGGCGCCCGCCTCGATCTTGGCGACGTCCAGGATGTCGTTGATCAGGGTCAGCAGGTGCTGGGCGCTCTCGTGGATGTCGGCGGCGTAGCTCTTGTACTGGTTGCTGCCCAGCGGACCGAGCAGTTCGCTCTCCATGATCTCCGAAAAGCCGATCACCGCGTTCAGCGGCGTCCGCAACTCGTGGCTCATGTTGGCGAGGAACTCGGTCTTGGCGCGGTTGGCCAGCTCGGCGCTCTCCTTGGCGCCGATCAGCGCTTCCTCGCGCTGGCGCAGCGCGGTGATGTTTTCCGCCGTGCCGCGATAGCCCAGGAAGTTGCCACTGTCCGGGCAGTAGACCGGCAGGCCGTTGAGGCGGAACAGCAGGGTCTCGCCGCTGCGGTGGCGTACCGCGATCTCGATGTCGCGGAACGGGGCGTGGCGCTCGCTGGTCGCGAGCGACATCAGCTTGGGCGACAGTTCCTCGGGCAGGTCATTCAGCGGACGGCCGATGATCTCGCGCGGGTGAAAGCCCAGGGCGTCATGCACGCGCGGGGACACGAAGGTGAGCACCAGGTTGCGGTCGGTTTCCCACACCCAGTCGGAAACCAGGCGGGTGGTATCGTCCAACCGCGTGGTCGCCTGCACCAGGGCGGTGGCGGTCGCCTTCAGCTTGGTTGTGGATTCATAGACCAGGGCGGTGGCACGGATACTGCCGTCGGCAGCGCGCAGCGAGCGGCGCTTGGCGCGGTAGTATTCGGTTCGCCCGTCGATGGTCAGCTTGTGCTCCTGGCTGACGGCAAGGGGCAGGAAGTCGCTGCTCTGCGGCAGCAGGCCCAGTGTGGACTGGCTGGGCAAGGCGCCGGCCTCGGCCAGCGCGCCGCTGATCTTGTGATAGGCCTTGTTACCGTACAGCACCGTGCCGTCCGGCGACACCAGGCAGGTCGGCGGGCCTTCCTCCAGCAGCTCGCGCTGCAGCGACACCAGCAGATCGCCGGTCTCGTCGCTCCCCCGGGCCTGCTGCGGCGGGTCGGCCACCTTCAGCGTGGCCGTTTTCGGCGCGCCGCCGGACTCGGCATTGCGCGCCACCATCTTCGGCTTGCTTACATCGGTCGTCACCGGCCCCGCTCAGCCCCTGCTTGGTTTTGTCTTGTTCATTTCGAGATCGCGCACGGCGGCCTGGAAGGCCGGGACGCGCTGCCAGCTGCGCAGGACGTGCTGGGCGTCCTCGCGCTTGGTCTTGTCGAAGATGCGTGTGGCCCGCGCCAGGTCGCCGGGCGAGGTCTTCTGGCCACCGGAACCGGCGCTTCGGCTCAGCAGGAACAGCGTCGCAAAGTCCTGCTTGGAAACGCCCAGCGCGATACAGGCGATGGCCAGTCCCTCGCCGCCGGATCCGTAGAGAATCTCGGTGCGGCGCGGCTGGGTGATGCCGCTCCATTCCTCGAACAGGGCCTCGAACAGCGGCACCTGGCCCTGGCGCAGCGTCTTGATCAGCATGCCCGCGGTCACCTGCTGCTCGCGCGCCATGCAGCGCGCCAGGTCGGCGGCGGTTTGTTCCAGGTTGGGGCCGCCGCCGCGCAGATCGTCGGCCATCTCCAGCACGCTGGTCTCCAGCGCGTCGTCCAGGGCGGTCGGGTGGATGTCGTAGCTCGCCAGTATCTCGGCGCGCAGGTTGGCGGCGACGACCCAGTAGAGCCGCATGGCGAGATCGTTGGTGAGGTCCTGGCGGCGCACCAGGGGTTCCTGATAACTGTCGATGTGCTGGGCCTGCTCGGTCAGGTAGGCCAGCGTCGCCTCGGAGATGCGGGCGCTGGTGTTTTCCAGCAGCGCGGTGATGACGTCGCTGTCCTTGGTCCCGACCAGCTCGTCGCTGACCGCCTCGCTCAGGTCGCGGCGGCGGGCGATGGCGATCTGATGCTGCCGGCTGCGGTGGTGGATGATGCTGATCAGCTCTTCGTCCGTCAGCAGGGTGGAGCGCAGCAGCACCGGCTGGGCGACGGCGAACTCATCGTTGGCCAGCGCGATGACCAGGGCGCGCGGCGCCGCCGGGTTGCGCGACAGGCGGTCGGCGAGGCGCTTGCGGATCGGCAGCTCGAATTCGTGGATCAGCTTGTCGAGGATCTCGAAGATCAGGTCGCGTTCCTGATCGCTCAGCATGTGCTCGCGTTCCAGCGACAGCTGCGCGATGCGCGCCGTCAACTGCTCGCGACCCTCGATCGACTTGTCGAGAGCAAGCTTCAACAGAGAATGAAGATCCTGTTCGTGATCGTTCATTCGGCCCTTCCCGAAAACGGCTGGTCGTTAAAACCCGTCCGCGGCAGATGGACTGTCTATTTCATCCCCTGTCGCCGCAGACAAGACGGCCGGCACCCCTTAAAAATAGTAAATCAAGGTAAAAACAATGTGAAGTTTGATCTTTATTTATTCTATCGATTTACGGCCGCGACTTGTAAGTAGTCGGATCAACGCAGGGAAATATAGTCCTCGGAACGTTACAATCTCGTGAAATCGGCTTGGTCGGCGCTGCGGTCTTGGTCATAATATCTTGTAGAATCAATGTCTTATTGAGATTTCTTCCGGCAAGCCTCGGCAAGGGATTGCGGTGACCCCGGCCCAAGTACTGCATTCAGATTACTAGCTGAAACGATTATATAATAAGAATGATTGATTACCTGTGACCAGCCGGACCAACCAGGGAAGTCTTTCCGTCCGATTCACGCGCCCTTAACCGGCCGGGTGGATACTGTCGTTATGCAGATCGGCTCTGGCCCCTCGGCCCTCTCACCCTCCCTTTTGAAGGCGCTCGGCGCCCAAGGCGGCGCCCACAACGCCGCCCCGTCCGGCGCGGCCGCGACGCCGGGCGATCCGCGCGCAACCGCGGCGGCAAGGACCGGGACTTTTCAGGCGACGGCGCCCCAGGCGTCCGCCAAGGCGGCCCCCAGTGCGTCCCCCAATGCGTCCGGGCCGGACCTGTCTGCCGCAACGCAGCCGGTCGCCGCTGTCGGCGGTGGACCGCTGCCGCCACGCGGCAGCTTCGTCGACCTGCGGGCCTGATCCTCCTCTGACTTAAGCATTCTGGCGGCCTTGTTGCTGGGGTGCGGCTGCGCCACAGTAGCGCCATGAGCGCTTCCGAAGACCCTACGGCCGCGGAGCAGGAGCACCGCTTCGAGCGCAAGGTGCCCGCGGGCGACGACCGCACCCGCCTGGTCTGCCGCGACTGCGGCTTCGTGAACTATGAGAACCCGAAGATCGTGGTCGGCTCGGTGGCGACCTGGCAAGACCGCATCCTGCTGTGCCGCCGCGCGATAGAGCCGCGGCGCGGCTTCTGGACCCTGCCGGCCGGCTACCTGGAACTCCACGAGGAGGCCGCCGCGGGGGCCAGGCGCGAGGCCTGGGAGGAGGCGCGTGCGCGCCTCGAGATCGACCAGTTGCTGGCGGTCTATTCGATCCCACGCATCTCGCAGATCCAGCTCATCTACCGCGCCGGGCTGATCACGCCGGAAGTCGCCGCCGGGCCGGAGACCCTGGAGCTCGACCTCTTCACCTGGGACGCCATTCCCTGGGACCAACTGGCCTTTCCCTCGGTACACTGGGCCTTGAAGGACCACCGCGCGGTCCGCGGCCAGGCGGTCTTTGCCCCGCGCGGCAACCCCCCTGGAGAGGACGGCGGCCGGAGTCATCCCTGAGGGGCGGTTCGTTCCCGAGGAGAGAGGCAGGAAAGGAGACCACGCCATGGCACAGGGGTACCGGCGGCTCTTGGCGGCGGGCGTCTTGCTGCCGCTGCTTGACGGTGCGGCCTCGCCCGCGGCGGCCGCCGATCCTCTCTTCGCCCACGAACTGCCGCGCTATCGCAGCGGCGGCGAACTGCTCGACGACTGCCGTTCCGATGAGCCCGTCGCGCAAGGGCGCTGCGCCGGCTATGTCATGGCGGTCGCCGACATGCTGGGCGGCGCCGGCGCGCGCATCGACGGGCTCGAGGCCTGCCTGACCGGCCGGGAGACTCTGGACGAGTTGCTGGGCGTGGTGCGCGATCACCTGGACGACAATCCGGCGCGCGGTGTGCTGAAGGGCGACGGCGCGGTCGCCTATGCGCTGTCGATCTACCGGCCCTGCGCGGAGGGGTCGGCCCGCTTCGAGGAACGCTTGCTCGAGGCGCCTTCGCCGGTGCGCTGATCCTCCAGCAGGCGGCGCAGCGCGTGCAGCTCTTCGCGCATTGCCTTCAGGTCGTCTTCCAGACGCTGGGCGTCGCCGTGCGACTTCTGGCTGAAGGCTTCCAGCGCCTCTTTGTTCTCCGCGTCGTGCTGGGCCTGCATGGCGTTCACGATGATGGCGATGAAGAGGTTCAGCACGGCAAAGCTGGTGATCAGGATGAAGGGCACGAAGAAGGCCCAGGCGAAGGGATAGACCTCCATCACCGGGCGCACGATGCCCATTGACCAGCTCTCCAGGGTCATGATCTGGAACAGCGAGTACGCCGAGGCGCCGATGGTGCCGAACCACTCCGGAAAGGCGGCGCCGAACAGCTTGGTCGCGATCACCGAGGAGACATAGTAGATCAGCGACAGCAGGGCGACGATGGAGGCCATGCCCGGGATCGCGCCGAGCAGCGCCTGCACCACCTTGCGCATCGACGGCACCACGGAGATCAGGCGCAGGACGCGCAGGACGCGCAGGGCCCGCAGCACGGAGAAGGCGGCCGAGGCGGGCGCCAGGCTGATCGCCACCACGGTGAAGTCGAAGAGGTTCCAGGGATCGCGGAAGAAGCGTTTGCGGTAGACCCACAGCTTGGCCGCGATCTCCAACACGAAGACAGCGATGATGACGCGGTCCAGGGCGACCAGCAGGTCGCCGGCGGCGGCCGTGGCGGTGGCGGAGGTCTCCAGACCCAGGATCACCGCGTTGATCAGGATCAGTACCGTGATGAAGTGCCGGAAGCCGGCGGATTCGAGAAAGCGCTGCAGCCGCGGCTGTGCCGCGGCCGTCTTGGTCGTACTGTCCGCCGTCATGGTCGCCCGCGCCCGCCCTGTCCAGTTCCGAGACTTGCCGGACTAGATGAGGGGCGCCGGGCTGCGCTTCAAGAAGAAGCGGCAGCATGGGGGGCTCGAGGAAGGGGCGTCAGGACGCGCGGGCGGTCCGGCGCGCCTCGGCGGCGTGGCGCCGCGCGGCGGGCAGGCTCACTTCCACGGAGGTGCCGTGGTCGAGGCGGCTTTCGATGCCGAGGCTGCCGCCGTGCAGCTCGACCAGCGCCTTGGCCAGCGGCAGGCCCAGGCCGGCGCCCTGGTTCGGGTGGGCACGGCGGTCGTGCGCCTGGCCGAAGGGCTGCAGGATGTGGTCGATCTCCGCCTCGCTGATGCCGATGCCGGTATCGGCAATGACGACGGCGGGCGCGCCCCCGGCGCCTTCGCGCAGGCCCGCGGTGACGCCGCCGCCGGGCGGGGTGAATTTCACCGCGTTGGTCAGGAGGTTCAGGAACACCTGTTTCAGCTTCACCTCGTCGCCGACGACCTCGATGCGCGTGTCGGGGAGATCGAGCGCCAGATGCACACCGTTGGCGCCGGCGCGCGGCTCCAGCAGCTTCACGCAGCCGGCGAGCAGCGCGCCGAGGTCGACCAGGTCTTCGTGCAGGTCGCGCCCGGACTCGGCAACGGCGAGATCGAGCAGGTCGTCGACCAGGGTCAGCAGCAGCTGGCCGCTCTGGTGGATGTGGCCGATGTGTTCGACCTGCTGGTCGGAGAGCGGGCCGTAGAGCCGGCGCTGCAGCAGTTCCGAGAAGCCGATGATGGCGTTGAGCGGCGTGCGCAGTTCGTGCGACACGTTGGCGAGAAACTTCGATTTCGCCGCATTGGCCTCGGTCACCTGGTGCAGCGCCTGGCTCAGCCGCTCGAAGCGCAGCGCGGCGAGCTCCGAGGTCATGCGCATCAGCTGCGCGGCCGAGCCGACGCCGGCGTAGCGGCCCTTGCGCGTCACGATGAAGCCGTCGGTCATCGCCTTGGGCTTGCAGGTCAGCAGCAGGTCGCTCACCTGGTCGATGCGGTTGTCCCACTCGACCACCAGCGGCGCCGGGTCCATCAGCTTCGCGATGGGCTTGCGGTTGAACAGCTCGGGCCAGAAGGGCCTGGCCATGTTGGCGAGAAACTCCAGGCGGCCGACCAGGCCGACGGGGCGCTCGCCCGAGACCACGGCGACGGCGACGAGGCGCTCGTCGCTGCGCAGCAGGCCGTGCACCTCGCTGCAGGTCATCTGCGGCGGCACCGCCGGCGCGTCGATCGCCAGCAGCTGCGCGCGCAGGGAGTCTTCCGTTGCCGCGAAGCCGGCCCCGTTGACCGGGCCGGCGGGGTCGGGCGAGGGAGCGGGGGCGGGAACCATGCGCGCAGCATCTCGGTCGGTTGGGAAATCTTAAGCGCGGACGCTAAACCGCTGGTAGTTAAGAAATGTTTGTGGTTCGCGTCACGGATCCGTCACACGGTCTTCATGAGGGTTCGAAAATTAGTTTACATGGTAAACGATTATCGCCGGGGCTCATGCGCCTTCGAAGAGGCGGCGCTGGCGGCGCAGAGAGTCGTAGAGCAGGTCGAGCAGCGCGCGGATGCGCGCCGTGCGCTGCAGGTCGGGATGGGTGAGCAGCCACAGCTCGGTGGTGAGGTCGGACAGGGGCGGGGTAGCGCGCTGCAGCCGCGGGTCGCTGTCGCCCAGGAAGCACGGCAGCACCGCGAGGCCGAGGCCGTTCCGCGCGGCGCTGGCCTGGTTGAACATGGAGTTGGAGCGGTAGGCGATGGCGTGGCGGTCGACATTGGCGGCCAGCCAGCGCGCCACCAGCGGCGGCCCGGCGCCTTCCTCCCAGGCGACCCAGCGCACTTCCGGGCCGGCGGGATCCTTGGGCGGCGGCTGGCCGGCGTTGGCGTAGACGGCGCTCGCCAGCCCGGTGACGCGGCGCCCGGCCAAGGTCTCCGGCGGCTGACGCGTCGGGCGCAAGGCAACGTCCGCCTCGCGCCGGGTGAGGTTCAGCATGCGGTTGTCGAGCACCAGCTCCAGCACGATCTCCGGGTACTGGCGACGAAACTGGGCGAGCAGCGGCATGGCCACCACCTCGGCCAGGTCGTCGGGCGCCGTGAGCCTGAGGCTGCCGGTCAGGCGCAGGTCCTGGCCGCTCAGCCGGCGCTCCAGCGCCTCCACTTCGGCTTCCACGCGCTCGGCGGTACGCAGCAGGTCCTCGCCGGCGGCGGTGGTCACATAGCTGCCGCCCTGGCGCTCGAACAGGCGGGTGCCGAGCCGGGCCTCGATGGTGCCGAGTCGGCGGAACACGGTGGAGTGGTTCACCCGCAGGCGCCGCGCCGCGCCGGCCAGGGTGCCTTCGCGGGCGATGGCCAGCAGGGTAGCCAGGTCGGCGGTGATGTCGGGGGTAGGGCTCATTCAGGTGTTTGCACAGATGCAATGGAAACTTGCAAAGATCGCGGATCGACGTGCGCATGAGCAAACCATACCTTCCCCGTCATCGCAACCCGACGCCATCCCGAGTTCGAAGGGGCGTCCTTGAGACTGGAGAATTTCCATGATCGACAGCAAGACCGCCCCCTACGCCGCCCTGCTGCTGCGCGTTTCCCTGGGCGTCATGTTCCTGGCCCACAGCCTTTACCTGAAGGTCATCGTGTTCAGCGTGCCCGGCACCGTCGGCTTCTTCGAGAGCCTCGGCCTGCCGGCCATCGCCGCCTACCTCACCCTGCTGGCGGAGATCGGCGGCGGCATCGCCCTCATCCTCGGCTTCCAGACCCGCCTGGTGGCCCTGGCGGTGATCCCGGTGCTGCTCGGCGCCACCTGGGTGCACGCCGGCAACGGCTGGGTGTTCTCCGCCGAGGGCGGCGGCTGGGAGTATCCGCTGTTCCTCACCGTCGCCGCGCTGGTGCAGGCCCTCTTGGGCAGCGGCGCCTACGCGGTGAAGGGCCCGGCGTTCCTCGGTCAGAAGGTCCCCGCCTGACCGGCGTCGCTTCCAAGTCCGGTGTCTTGAGTGCTGGCCGCGCGCTGCCGATCCGAAACCTCTGCAGCGCGCGGCCTTTTTCATTCCGGAGGAGACAACGATGAAAGCCCTGATCCACGGCCGCTGGCATTCTGATGTCAAGGAACGCACCGCCTACGAGACGGCGCGTGCCCAACAGCCGGAAAACCTCTTCCACAACTGGGTGAACGCCGATCCGGCGGCGGCTTTCCCGGCAGAGGCCGGGCGCTATCACCTCTACGTCTCCTACGCCTGTCCCTTCGCCCACCGCACGATTCTCTACCGCGCGCTTTTCGGCCTGGAAGCGGTGCTGCCGATGTCGGTGGTGCACCCGCGCTGGAGCGGCTCCGACGGCTGGACCTTCACGCCCGATGCCTGCTTTCCCGAGGTGACGGAAGATCGCGCGAACGGTCTGGGCGCGCTGTGGCAGCTTTACGTGAAGGCGGCGCCGGCCTTCACCGGCAAGGTCACCGTGCCGCTGCTGTGGGATACTGAGACGCAGACCATCGTCAGCACCGAGTCCGCCGACATCATGCGCATGCTGGATCTCGGCTTCGCCCGTCTGCGCCACAACGATCTGACGTTCTATCCCGGGCGCCTGCGCGACGACATCGACGCGCTGGGCGGATTTATCAGGCGCCGCGTGAACGGCGGCGTCTACAAGGCGGGCTTCGCCGCCGACCAGGATTCATTCGATGCCGCGGTGAAAGAGTTCTTCGCCGCGCTGGACCATTTGGAAGCGTTGCTCGGCGACGGGCGGCCCTACCTCTTGGGGCGCTGCGCCACCGAGGCCGACTGGCTGCTGTTCCCGACGCTGGTGCGCCTCGACGCGGCCTATGCCGGCGCCTTGAAGGTGAACCTGAAACGCCTGTCGGACTATCCGCTGCTGGAGGCGCACACGCGGCGCCTCTACGCCTGGCCCGGCGTTGCCGCGACGGTGAAGCTGAACCATGTGAAGCGGCACTACTACGACGACCTTGGCGTCACCAACCCGTCGCTGATCCCGCCGGGCCCCAAGACACCTTTTGATTCGCCTTTCGAGGCGGCGGCGTGACGCAGCGCTGCTCTCCTGCTGTCGCCACCGCTTCCCTTGGTCGTCATTGCCGGGCTTGACCCGGCAATCCATTGCGACGCCCGCACAGGACCTTGCGCACCGATGAATGGACCCTCGGGTCAAGCCCGAGGGTGACGTGAGGAGGAGGTGGAACCGTCGGTGCGCTTGTTCTCGCGGATAGGTCAGCCGGCGCGGCGCGCCGTCAGGGTGTAGACGCGCGGTTCCGGGTCGCCGTCGTAGCGCACCAGCCGGTAGCGGATCACCAGGACCTCGGTGGCTTCCGGGATCGAGTATTCGACGAACCACTGATTTGGCTGCTTCAAGAAAAGCAATCGGTCTAAGTGAATGGTGTAGATATAGATGCCGCTGTGAACGGTGACCGCCGACGTGTCTATGCCGACGAACAGAACCAAGGAGGGCACGGCCGCGACCGGGCGACCGTCGGCCAGCACTTCGAGAACGTCGATGGCCAGCATCGGGTTGCGGTAGATCGTATCGCCGGGCGCTGTAGACACCGGCAAGGGCAGGAGCCGCTGGAAGGAATAGAACTGGGTCTCCGACGTGGAGAGATCGTCGCCCGACGGATCGCTGCTTAGTGTCGCGGTGCGTGCCGTCGGATCGCCGCTTGATGCCGCGGTGCATGCCGTCAGCATGGCGGCCAGGACGATCGCCGCAAGTGTTGGAAATCTCAAAGTGCTTGTCCCCCGAAGATGTCCGCGTCGGCCAGTTGCAACCATCCTGTACGAAAGGCCGCGTGTATCAAAGGCCGCAGCGTAGCACCTGGGTTCGCTCGGCGGCTGTTGCACCCATCACCCGTCATCCCCGCGCAGGCGGGGATCCATGGCAGAGGCAGGGCGCCAGGCCCATCCGTGGGCCCCGGATCGCGTTCGCTCGCGCTCACTTGTCCGGGGTGACGATTGGGGGGAGGGCCGGAGGTGCGACTGGGGCGCCTACCGCGTCTGCTCGATTCCCGGAATGGCGCGGATCCGCTCCGCGAGAAAATCGACCAGCAGGCGGACGCGGGCAATGCCCGTGCGTTGCGGCACGATCAGCATGTTGAGCGGCACGGAGAGCGGTACGTAGTCGGGGAGGATCACCTCAAGCCTGCCGGCCGACAGGAGGTCGTCTACCAGCCAGCGGTGGGCGGACCCGATGCCGCGCCCGGCGGCCAGGGCCTCGCGGGCGGCAAGCCCGTGGTCGACGCGGAATCTTCCGCCGAAGGGCACCGTATGACGCGCGCCGTCCGGCCCCTGCAGGACGAGCGTGTCGCTTCCGGCCACGTTGGTCATGCGGATGCCCTCGTGGCCGGAAAGGTCCTGCGGCGCGGCCGGCCTGCCGTGCGCCGCCAGGTAGTCCGGCGCCGCGACCAGCAGACGTCGGCTGTGGCCGAGATTTCTCAGTTTCATCGAGCTGTCGGTCAGGGGCCCCAGGCGCAGCGCGACATCGACACCCTCGCGCACCAGATCGACGCGCTCGTCGGTGAGGCTGAGGTCGATGCCGATGTCGGGATGGCGGTCCTGAAAGGCGAAGATCAGCCTGGTCACGTGCAGGACGCCGATGGCCGCCGTGCAGGATATGCGGATGGTGCCGGCGGGCGCACCGCGCGTGGCGCGTGCCTCGTCGCCCGCCTGCTCCACGAGGCGCAGGATCTGCAGGCAGTTGGCGTAGTAACGCGCGCCCTCATCGGTCATCGATACGCGTCGGGTGGTGCGGTTGAGCAGGGGCACGCCCAGGGCCGTTTCCAGCTCGCGCAGATGCCGGGTGATGGTGGACTGGCCGACGCCGAGTTCACGCGCGACCGCCGACAGGCTGCCGCGCTCGGCCACGCGAACGAAGCTGCGCAGGCGCTCGAGGGTGATGTCTGACTTATCCATATTTCGGCACAGTAATATCTATTATCTATATCTAGTGGATCGCGCGCGCCTTAGCTAGATGAGAGGTCGGTTGCCAATCCTTGGAGCACTGACCCATGAAAGTACTGCTTGTCTTCGCCCATCCCGAACCGCGCTCGCTGAACGGCGCCCTGCGCGATGTCGCGGTCCGCGAACTAGAGGCCCAGGGCCACGAGGTGCGCGTCACCGACCTCTACGCCGACGGCTGGAAATCGGAAGTGGACCGCGCCGACTTTCCCTCACTGACACGGGACGAGCGCCTGGTTCCGGCCGCGGCCTCCAAGAAGGCCTTTGAGACCGATACGCAAACCCAAGACGTCAAGGCCGAGATCGAGAAGCTGCTCTGGGCCGATACCCTGATCCTCCAGTTTCCGCTGTGGTGGTTCACGATGCCGGCGATCCTGAAGGGCTGGGTCGACCGGGTGTTCGCTTACGGATTCGCCTATGGCGTCGGCGAGCACAGCGAGAGGCGATGGGGCGACCGCTACGGCGAGGGCACCCTGGCGGGCAAGCGCGCGATGCTGATCGTGACCGCCGGCGGTTGGGAGGAGCACTACGCGGCCCGTGGAGTCAACGGCCCGATCGACGACCTGCTGTTCCCGATCAATCACGGCATCCTCTACTACCCGGGCTATGACGTGCTGCCGCCCTTCGTGGTCTACAGGGTCGACCGTTTCGATGAGAGCGGGTTCGAATCAGTCGCCGAGCGCCTGCGCGAGCGGATGCGGACGCTCGCGACGATCGCACCGATTCCCTATCGGCGTCAGAACGGCGGCGACTATCTGATCCCGAGCATGGCGTTGCGTCCCGACCTAGGCGGGGCGGATACGCAGGGCTTCGCGCTTCACCTCGAGGACGGAGGAGCGGAGGCCAGTCGGAAGACGAAGATCGCCTAGCGGCGGAGTGGTCTGGCCTTCGCCGGGCCTGCGCCCGACGTCGACGCGCGGTTGTGTCCCGCGCAGGCGCCAGAAGACGCACAGATCTCATGGAGAAAAGTTTTGCTCCTGCCACGCCAAAGCTGTCGTCCCGGGGCTTGACCCCGGGACCCAATGCCCCGGTCGCCATAGAGGTCTTTCCTCTGAGGAATGCGGTGTGGCCGGCTGGCAGGATGCAATCGTGGCAAGACAATGCCGCGTGCTGATGCCAATGGGTCCCGGGGTCAAGCCCCGGGACGACAGCGGAGTGCAATCTGCTGTCGTGCGACCGATGTCGCCTACTTCGCCTGCTCCAGCCCCACCAGCGCGCGGGCGAAGTCGCGGGCGGTGAAGGGGCGGAAGTCTTCGGCGCCTTCGCCGACGCCGACCACATGGACCGGCAGACCGAACTTTTCGGCCAGGGCCACCAGGACGCCGCCGCGCGCCGAGCCGTCGAGCTTGGTGACGACCAGGCCGGTGATGTCGACCAGTTCCTTGAAGGTGCCGATCTGGCTCAAGGCGTTCTGGCCGGTGGTGGCGTCCAGCACGAGGACGACATGGTGCGGCGCGCTCGGCTCCACCTTCTTCATGACGCGGGCGATCTTCTGCAGCTCGGCCATCAGCTCGGCCTTGTTGTGCAGGCGCCCGGCGGTGTCGATCAGCAGCAGGTCGTCGCCGGCGGCCTTGGCCTGCTCGACGGCGGTGAAGGCGAGGCCCGCCGCGTCGGCGCCCTGGTTGCCGGCGACCACGGGGCAGCCGGCGCGCTCGCCCCAGATCTTCAGCTGCTCGATGGCGGCGGCGCGGAAGGTGTCGCCGGCGGCAAGGCGCACCTTCAGGCCCTCGCGCACGTAGTGGGTCGCCAGCTTGCCGATGGTGGTGGTCTTGCCGGAGCCGTTCACGCCGACCACCAGAACCACCGTCGGCTTCTGCGCAGGATCGATCGTCAGCGGCTTCGCGACCGGCTCGAGGATACGGGTGATGTCGGCGGCCAGCGCCTCGCGCACCTCGCGCGGGTCGACTTCCTTGTCGAAGCGGGTCTTGGCGAGATTGGCGGTCAGCTTCGCGGCCGTCGTCACACCAAGGTCGGCGGTGATCAGCAGCTCTTCCAATTCCTCCAGCGCCGCGTCGTCCAGCTTGCGCTTGGTGAAGATGCCGGTGATGCCGTCGCCCAGCTTGGAGGACGAACGGCTCAAGCCGGCCTTCAGGCGCTGAAACCAGCCGCCCTTCTTCTGTTCTGTCGTGTCGCTCACGCTGCCGGGGAGAGTTTGTGTTGCAGGGGAACCGCGACGAGGCTGTCGCCGTCGCGCCCGGTGATGGTCACCTCGATGACGGCGCCGACAACGCCGCTGTTCACCAGCACCGGCGCGAAGGTCTCGCTGCGGCCGAACCAGCGGCCGTCGGCTTCCTGCTTCTCGATCAGGACGGAAGCGGTGCGGCCGAGCTGTGCATCGAGGAAGCGGCCGAGCGCCGCCTCGCCGGCGGCGCGCAGCCGCGCCGCGCGCTGCTTGCGCACGGGCCCCGGCACCTGCGGCATCTTCGCCGCCGGCGTGCCCTTGCGGGCGGAGTAGGGAAAGACGTGCAGGTAGGTCAGGCCGCAGTCCTCGATCAGCTTCAGCGAGTTCTCGAACATCGCCTCGGTCTCGGTCGGGAAGCCGGCGATGAGGTCGGCGCCGAAGACGATGTCGGGACGCAGTTCACGCAACGCGTTGCAAAGGTCCACGGCTTCGCGGCGCGAATGGCGGCGCTTCATGCGCTTCAGGATCATGTCGTCGCCGGCCTGCAGCGAGAGATGCAGGTGCGGCATCAGGCGCGGCTCCTCGGCGAGGAGGCGGGTGAGATCGGGATCGAGCTCGATGGCGTCTAGCGAGGAGAGGCGCAGGCGCTTCAGATCGGGCACTTGGGAAAGAAGCCGGCGCAGCATCTGGCCCAGCTTCGGGGTGCCCGGCAGGTCGCCGCCGTAGGAGGTGACGTCGACGCCGGTCAGCACCACCTCGGCAGTGCCCTGCTCGACGAGGGAACGCACCTGGCGCACCACCTCGCCCAGCGGCACCGAGCGGCTGTTGCCGCGGCCGTAGGGGATGATGCAGAAGGTGCAGCGGTGGTCGCAACCCTGCTGCACCTGAACGAAGGCGCGGGTGCGCTCGGCGAAACCGTCGATCAGCTGCGGCGCCGTTTCCGTCACCGCCATGATGTCGTTCACCAGCACG
This sequence comes from Pelagibius sp. 7325, assembly GCF_037652055.1. Classification (NCBI taxonomy): domain Bacteria; kingdom Pseudomonadati; phylum Pseudomonadota; class Alphaproteobacteria; order Rhodospirillales; family Rhodovibrionaceae; genus Pelagibius; species Pelagibius sp. 7325. The sequence goes on along the minus strand of NZ_JBBKAH010000002.1, from coordinate 545,081 downwards.
CGCGGCAGGTCTTCGGTTAGGAAGGACTTGTCGAAGCTCTCTGGCTTCAGCTTTTCCTCGTTGCCGATGACGCGGTCGACCTCGGCCATGGCGGCGAAGCCTTGCGGGTCGATCTGCGCGGCGCAGCCGGTGACGATGATCTGCGCGCCGGGGTTCTCACGCCGCGCCTTGCGGATCGCCTGGCGCGCCTGGCGCTCGGCCTCGCCGGTGACGGCGCAGGTGTTCACGATGATGGCGTCGCCCAGACCCGCTGCCTCGGCGTGGCCGCGCATGACCTCGGACTCGTAGGCGTTGAGACGGCAGCCGAAGGTGAGGATACGAGGAGACTTTGTCGGATGGGCGCTCATGACAGCAGCGTCCCGTTCAGCGCGCCATGAAAGGCGGTGGCGACCGGACCGGTCATTTCGACGTGGCCGTTGTCCAGCCACTCGATGGTCAGGCTGCCGCCGTCGAGCACCACCTCGACTTTGCGTCCGGTGAGGCCGCGGCGCGCGGCGGCGACCGCGGCGGCGCAGGCGCCGGTGCCGCAGGCGCGGGTTAGGCCCGCGCCGCGCTCCCACACGCGCAGGCGCAGCCGGTCCTTGCCGATGACCTCGGCGGCGCCGATGTTGGCGCGCTCCGGGAACAGCGGATGATGCTCCAGCGGCGGGCCCAGCTCTTCCAGCGGCAGGCTTTCCACGTTGTCGATGAAGAAGACGGCGTGGGGGTTGCCCATGTTCACGCCGACCGGGTCCTGCAGCGGGCCGTTGCCGATGCCGAGGTCGAGGGTGTCGCGTTCCTCGGAAAGGGGAATGTCGCGCCAGCCGAGGCGCGCCTCGCCCATGTCCACGGTGACGCGGCCCGGGCCGGCGGCCTTGGCGCGCAGCAGCCCGGCAGAGGTCTCGATGATAATCGCATCGCGCCCCAGTTCGCCCATCACCAGGGCGGCCACGCAGCGCGTGCCGTTGCCGCAGGCACCGACCTCGCCGCCGTCGTGGTTGCGGATACGCATGAAGACGTCGGCGCTGCCGTTCGCCGGCGGCTCCAGGATCAGCAGCTGGTCGCAGCCCACGCCCTCGCGGCGGTCGGCGATGGCCTTGGCCAGGGCGTCCGTCAGCGGGAAGGGCTCGGTGCGGGCATCCACGACCACGAAGTCGTTGCCCAGCCCGTGCATCTTGATGAAGGGGCGGCTGCTCATGGGCGGGTTATATGGCCGCGGGGGCCGAAAAGTCCAGGGTCCTGGGCGCAGACGTGCCCTGAGCGCCCCGCCCCAATGTTGCCCAATTGCCGCCCTCTTGACGCGCGTTTTCGCTTTCACGATGTCGCATCGCGCGGGCAGGGGGCCCATGCGGCTGCAAGGGGGAGAATATGATGACCAAGCGCCTCGTCTCGCTGGCCCTGGCGGCCGGCCTCGCCGGCCTGCTCGCCGCCTGCGGGCACTCTGTGCAGACCACCTCGGGCTCGCAGTATCTGGCCGCCTACGAAGGCGACGATGCTGCCGGGGCCGCGACCGACGCGGAGATCGCCGCCGCCGCGAGCGTCGAGCCGCAGCTGCGCTTTCCGGCCCGCATCGGTCTGGCGCGCATCGGCCCGGAGGGGCTGGCGCCGGTGCCGGCGGCGGAAGCGGACTCCTGGCGTGCCCTGGCCGGACGTCTGGGCGGCGGGTATGGGGAGTTCGTGCCGGTCTCGCCGCTGGTCGCCGCCCTGGCGACGCCGGAGGGCGAGGAGCCACAGGCAAGACAGGCCTGCGGCTATTTTGGCTGCCTGGAGAATTCTGCCGACCGCCTGGCACGGGTTGTCCGCCAGGTCCGCCTCGGCGCCGCGCGCCAGCACCTGGATGCGGTGCTGATCTACGAGGCTTTCGGCAACTCCGAGGAGAGCAGCAACCCGCTGGCGGTGACCAAGCTGGCGCTCATCGGCTTCTTCCTGCCGACCGAGAACGTGGCGGCCGAGGGCTTCGCGCAGGCGGTGCTGGTCGATGTGCGCAACGGCTACACCTACGGCACCGCCTCGGCGGTGGCCGAGAAGCCGAGCCACCGGCTCACGACGGTCAGCGACAGCCGCGATGCCCACCGTTCGGCGCTGGCCGAGGCCGAGGCGCGGGCCGTCGCCGGGCTCACCGGCGAGGTCGAGGTCATGGTGCGCGACCTGCGCCTGGCGCTCGCCGAGCGCCGGGCCGGGGAGACCCAGCCCGGCCGCTAGGTTTAGATACTCGCGCGATCGTGATTCCCATAGGTTGTAGACGCAAGGGTCTCTCTACGCTTCCGATTCCGGTGGGGATTCCGCGAAAAGGCGCCGCCAAGGGGCAAAAAAGTGGCCTTATCCTTTTGGATTTTCAAAAAAATGTCGTGTGAATCAGCTTGCTTTTCAACTTGTCTGGCTCTAGGTGTAAAGGCGGTGACGGACGTAAGGTCAGAAGCCGCGGGCACGGTTACATCGCTTTAGGCTCTTGCCTTACAAGGATGCCCTTCCGTCCCTCGATGCTCCCGACAATTCGTGCTTTCACCCGGCCTTGGGGGAGATCCCCCTGGGACGTACTACGTTGAAGTTCGAAGGAAAGACCCAGACATGATCACGGGAACCGTGAAATTCTTTAACACCACCAAGGGCTTCGGGTTCATTGCACCTGAAGATGGCTCCAAGGACGTGTTCGTCCACATCTCCGCCGTCGAGCGCTCGGGCATGCCCCCGCTGGTCGAAGGCCAGAAGGTGAGCTTCGAAGTCCAGGCCGACCCGCGCGGCCCCAAGGCGGTGAATCTGCAGGCCGCTGGCTGAGCTCCAAAGCCAACGGTCTCCTCACCAGGACCGAAAAGCTTTTCGATCCGGCCGCCCAGGTAAGGGCGGCCGTTTTCGTTTGTGCGGCGGGATTTCCCGCTCGTTGCATACGGCTTGACGGGGCGGGCGCGGGCCCCTAAGTTCCGCGCCATTCAGGCCAAGGTGACTTGACCGGCTTAAAGCCCCAAAAGGTTGGGGCGGCCCCGCCAGTCCGCGAGTTTCGCGCGCTGGCGCGAATTGCGTTTGGCCTATTTGAAACCGTGAGACCAGGACCGCACTAGACCGATGTTCGACAGCCTTCAGGAACGGCTTTCCGGCGTCTTCGACAAGCTGACGCGCCGCGGCGCGCTCAGCGAGGCGGACGTCAATGCCGCCCTGCGCGAGGTGCGCGTCGCCCTCTTGGAGGCCGACGTCGCCCTGCCGGTGGTGAAGGACTTCGTCGACGGCGTGCGCGAGAAGGCGGTCGGCCAGGAAGTGCTGCGCTCGGTGACGCCGGGCCAGATGGTGGTGAAGATCGTCCACGACCACCTGGTCGAGACCCTGGGCAGCGAGAGCGTCGGCATCGACCTGCGCGCCACCGCGCCGGTCGGCATCATGCTGGTCGGCCTGCAGGGCTCGGGCAAGACGACGAGCTGTGCCAAGATCGCCAAGCGCCTGCAGGAGCGCGAGAAGAAGAAGGTCCTGATGGCCTCCCTCGACGTGCGCCGCCCGGCCGCGCAGGAGCAGCTGAAGGTGCTGGGCCAGCAGGCGCTGGTCGCCACCCTGCCGATCGTCCCCGGCGAGCCGCCGGTCGCCATCGCCCGGCGCGCCATGCAGACCGGCGCGCTGGAAGGCTACGACGTGGTCATGCTGGACACCGCCGGCCGCCTCGCCATCGACGAGGAGCTGATGGCGGAAGTGGCGGCGGTGCGCGATGCCGCCAAGCCGCACGAGAGCCTGCTGGTCGCCGATGCCATGACCGGCCAGGACGCGGTGAACGTCGCGACCGCCTTCAAGGACCGCGTGGGCCTGACCGGCATCGTGCTGACCCGCGTCGACGGCGATGCGCGCGGCGGCGCGGCGCTCTCCATGCGCGCGGTCACCGGCTGCCCGATCAAGCTGATCGGCGTCGGCGAGAAGCTCGACGCGCTGGAAGGCTTCCACCCGGACCGCGTGGCCTCGCGCATCCTCGGCATGGGCGACGTGGTCTCCCTGGTCGAAAAGGCGGCCGAGTCCATCGAGGCCGAAGAGGCCGAGAAGCTCGCCAAGAAGCTGCAGAAGGGCACCTTCGACCTCGACGACTTCGCCAAGCAGCTGCAGCAGATGCAGAAGATGGGTGGCCTCTCCAGCCTGATGGGCATGCTGCCGGGCATGAACTCGGCGCAGATGCAGCAGATGAAGAAGGCCAAGCTGGACGACAGCGTGGTGAAGCGCCAGCTGGCGGTGCTGTCGTCGATGACGCCGAAGGAGCGCAAGCACCCGGACCTCATCAAGGCCTCGCGCAAGCAGCGCATCGCCAGCGGTTCGGGCACCTCGGTGCAGGATGTGAACAAGCTGCTGAAGCAGCACAAGGATGCGACCCGGCTCATGAAGCGGGTCCAGAAGATGGGGAAGAAGGGCATGATGCGCGGCGGGCTTGGCGGCCTGATGGGCGGCGGAAATCCCTTCGGCTGATCCCCTGAACGACCCTGAACGAACTTAAGAAATCAAACAGTATCCGACGAGAAAGCGAGTAGCAGACATGTCCCTCAAGATCCGTTTGTCCCGCGGCGGCGCCAAGAAGCGTCCCTATTACCGCATCGTGGTCGCCGACTCGCGCAGCCCGCGCGACGGCCGCTTCATCGAGCGCATCGGCTCCTACAACCCGATGGTCGCCAAGGACCACCCGGAACGCCTGACGCTGGACACCGAGCGCGCCAAGCACTGGCTGTCGGTCGGCGCCACGCCGAGCGACCGCGTGAGCCGTTTCCTGGCCGCCGCCGACCTGGTGCCGGCGCGCCGCATCCCGCGCCAGACCACGGCCCACCTGCCCGGCCAGAAGGCGCAGGAGCGTGCCGCCGCCGCCGAGGAGGCCAAGAAGGCCGCCGAGGAAGCTGCCGCCGCGCCGGCTGAAGAGGCCCCCGCCGAGGAAGCCGCTTCCGAGTAACGGGCGGCCGAGGCCTGCGGAGGCGCCGGACCATGGCGGAAGATCGCGCCCCTAGCGATCGGGTTTGCTTAGGGGTCATGGTCGGCGCCCACGGGGTGCGCGGCCTGGTGAAGGTGAAGGCCTTCACCGAAGACCCCGCCGATGTGGCCGCCTACGGTCCGGTCAGCGACAAGAGCGGGCGCCGCCAGTGGCGCCTCCAGGTCGCCGGCCCGGCGCCCGGCAAGGCCGACAGCGTGGTGCTGGTGCGCATCGAGGGCGTGAAGGATCGCGACGCGGCCCAGGCGCTGCACGGCACCGAGATCTATGTCGCGCGGGCCGCGCTGCCGGCGCTGGAGGAGGAAGAGACCTTCTACCACGCCGACCTCATCGGTCTTCGGGTCGAGGACCGCGAGGGCCGGCCCCTGGGCAGGGTGACGGCGGTGGAGAACCACGGCGCCGGCGACCTGCTGGAGATCGAAGCGCCGGACGGCAAACCGCTGCTGCTGGCCTTCACCAAGGCGGTGGTCCCGCTGGTCGACCTGGCCGGCGGGCGCCTGGTGGCCGAGCCGCCGGCGGAGATCGTCGTCCAGCCTTCCAAAGAGGCCGGGGGCGAGGCGGGAGAACCCGAGGAAGAACCGGGAAAAGGTTAATTTTTCCGGGCTTCCACGGGCTCATGGAAAATGCCGCCCAAATGCGGAGGCGGACGGTGGAAGGGCTGGACAAAAGGGTCCCGCGGCGGCATAAAGCGCCGCTTCGGCTCTAGCCGGCCCGGGTAAGGGTAGCGGAAAGCGGGTTGGGAGAGGTCCCATGGCGCCATGGCGATCACAGGTCCTGACGATCTTTCCGGAGATGTTCCCGGGACCGCTGGGGCTGAGCCTGGCCGGCAAGGCTCTGGAGCGCGGGCTCTGGGCGCTCGACGTCCTGGACATCCGGGATTTCGCGCGCGATAAACACCGCAGCGTCGACGATACCCCCTTCGGCGGGGGTGCCGGCATGGTGATGCGCCCCGACGTGGTGGACACGGCTCTCGCCGCCGCCGCGCAAAGGTGGCAGCAGGAACCGGCCCAGGGATTGGCCCGGGAATCGGCTGGGGATCAGGCGGGCGACGTTCCGGTGATCTATCTCTCGCCCCGGGGGCGCCTGCTGACGCAGGACCTGGTGCGGGATCTGGCGGCGGCGCCGGGGGTGACCCTGCTGTGCGGCCGCTACGAGGGTGTCGATCAACGGGTGCTGGAAGCCCGCGGCGTTCTCGAGGTTTCCGTCGGCGACTACATCCTCTCCGGCGGGGAACCGGCGGCCCTGGTGCTGATGGACGCGGTGGTCCGCCTGCTGCCGGGGGTGATGGGGAACGAGGTGAGCTCCGGCGAGGAATCGTTCGGGGCGGAAGGTTTCGAGGGGCTGCTGGAGTATCCCCTCTACACGCGGCCCGCCGAGTGGCAGGGCCGTACGGTGCCGGAGGTGCTGACCTCCGGGCATCACGAGAAAGTCCGCCAGTGGCGTCGCGCCCAGGCGGAGGAGATTACCAGGACGCGCCGCCCGGACCTCTGGGCGCGCTACACGAAGGGCCAGCGCTAGCGCCGGCCATACTGAGGATTGAGAGTCATGAACGTCATCGAGCAGATCGAGAACGAGCAGCGTGGCAAGCTGACCGCCGAGGGCGAGCCGCCGGCCTTCGCCCCGGGCGACACCCTGCGCGTCAACGTGAAGGTCGTCGAAGGCACGCGCGAGCGCGTCCAGGCTTTCGAAGGCGTCTGCATCGCGCGCCGCAACCGCGGCCTGAACTCCTCCTTCACCGTGCGCAAGCTGTCGTACGGCGAGGGCGTCGAGCGCGTCTTCCCGCTGTACAGCCCGCGCATCGATTCCATCGAGGTGGTGCGCCGCGGCGACGTGCGCCGCGCCAAGCTGTATTACCTGCGGGGCCGCACCGGCAAGGCCGCGCGCATCCGCGAGCAGACCACGGGCCACAGCGGCAAGCTGGACGCCGCCGCCCGCGAGGAGGCCGCGACCGCAAAGACCGCGAAGAAGGAAAAGGCCGCCAAGGCCTGACGCCGACGCCTTCCGGGCCGGCGCCCCGCGCGATCGCGGGGACCGCTGCCGGGTAACGGGTTTCGAGGGGTTCCGCCGGCCGCTTTCCGCAAGCGTGCCAGCGGGCCCCTTTTGCTTTTCTCCGGCCCTTTTTCCGGGGCCCTTTTCTCCACCCCTTTCAACGGCCGGGGGGGAGCGCTATCCTCCGGCCCCCGTCTTTTCGGGCCCAAAAAGAACACCCTTAAAAGAACAACCGTGCTTGCAGTTAAGGAACGAGAGAGATGTCCGCGCCGCGTACGCTATTCGACAAGATCTGGGACAGCCATGTGGTCGACCGTCAGGATGACGGCACCTGCCTCATCTACATCGACCGCCACCTCGTCCACGAGGTGACCTCGCCCCAGGCCTTCGAAGGGCTGCGCCTGGCCGGGCGCAAGCTGCGCCACCCCGAGGCGACCCTGGCGGTGCCGGACCACAACGTGCCGACCACCGACCGCACCAAGGGAATCGCCGACGAGGAAAGCCGCATCCAGGTCGAGACCCTGGAGAAGAACTGCGCCGACTTCGGCGTGCCGATCTTCCAGATGAACGACCACCGCCAGGGCATCGTCCACATCATCGGGCCGGAGCAGGGCTTCACCCTGCCGGGCATGACCATCGTCTGCGGCGACAGCCACACGGCGACCCACGGCGCCTTCGGCGCGCTGGCCTTCGGCATCGGCACCTCCGAGGTCGAGCATGTGCTGGCCACCCAGACCCTGATCCAGTCGCCGGCCAAGAACATGCGCATCAGCGTCGACGGCGCGCTGCCGGTCGGCGTCACCGCCAAGGACCTGATCCTGGCGATCATCGGCAAGATCGGCACCGCCGGCGGCACCGGCCACGTCATCGAATACGCCGGCCAGGCGATCCGCGACCTTTCCATGGAAGGCCGCATGACGGTCTGCAACATGTCGATCGAGGGCGGCGCGCGCGCCGGGCTCATCGCGCCGGACGACACCACCTACGACTACATCAAGGGCCGCCCGATGGCGCCCAAGGCCGGTGCCTTCGAGCAGGCGGTGACCTACTGGCGCAGCCTGCCGTCCGACGACGGCGCGCGCTACGACAAGGAAGTGACCCTGGCGGTCGCGGAGATCGACCCGCAGGTGACCTGGGGCACCAGCCCGGAAGACGTGGTGGCGATCACCGGCCGGGTGCCGAACCCGGAGTCCGCGCGCGACGAGAACAAGCGCCAGGCGATGCTCCGCTCGCTGCAGTACATGGGCCTCAAGGCCGACATGCCGATGACCGAGGTGAAGATCGACAAGGTCTTCGTCGGCTCCTGCACCAATGGGCGCATCGAGGACCTGCGCGAGGCCGCCGCCGTCGCCAGGGGCCGGAAGGTGGCCGCCGGCGTGCAGGCGATGGTCGTGCCGGGCTCCGGCCTGGTGAAGGAGCAGGCCGAGCAGGAAGGCCTCGACCGGATCTTCCTCGAGGCCGGCTTCGAATGGCGCGAGCCGGGCTGCTCCATGTGCCTGGCCATGAACGCCGACCGCCTGGCCCCGGGCGAGCGCTGCGCTTCGACCTCCAACCGCAACTTCGAAGGCCGCCAGGGCCGCGGCGGGCGCACCCATCTGGTCAGCCCCGGCATGGCCGCCGCTGCCGCGGTGAAGGGCCACCTGGCCGACGTGCGCGACCTGTAACAAAGCGCGGCGGCGCGAAGAAGGATCTGATTTCCGGCCCTTGCCGGGCAGGTCTTCTCCCTGACCGCGTTTCAGGGACGCCGGCCGGCGCATTGCGCGTCGCGCTGCTCCCTTTGTTCCTGTTCCCGGGCCGCCAGCGCAGTGGCACGAAGCCGCGCGCTGTGCTCCACTGGCCCGCCGCGTTTTTCCTGGGAGTCTGTTCGCCGATGCGCCGTGTCGCCTGGATCGTCTGTGCTGTGTTCGTCGTCCTGGCCGGTGGCCTGCCGCGCCCGGCGCTGGCCGAGGCTCTGCCCTTGGCGCTGTCTCAGGCGCTGACCGGCGGTGGCGCCGACGCCGCTGCGGATGGCCTGCTCACCGACGAGGAAATCGAGACCCTGACGGTGCTGCAGCGCTTCTACGGCGCCCGCGGCTACCGCCCGCTGTGGGTGCTGGAAGCCGCCGCCGGCCCGCGCGCCGAGAAACTCGCCCGCCTGCTCGCCGCCGCCGACCTCGACGGCCTCGACCCGGCCGACTACCGCGCCCCGCAGATCGCCGGGCTGCTGGCCGCCCTTTCGCCGGAGAGTGGAGGCACCCCGGAGAACCTGGCGCGGCTGGAGATGCTGCTGAGCCTCGGCCTCGTGCGCTACGCCGGTGATCTCGGCCAGGGCCGCACCACGCCCCACGTCGCCGACCCGGAACTTTTCGTGTTCCGTGAAGAAGTGACGAAGGAAGACGTGCTGGCCGCCGCCGCCGACGCCACGGATCTGGAAGGCTTCATCGACGGCTACCGCCCGCAGACCGAGCGCTACGTCCGCCAGAAGGTGGCGCTGGCGGAATACCGCGCGCTGGCGCTGCAGGGCGGCTGGGCGGAGATCCCCGAGGGCGAGACCCTGAAGCCGGGCATGACCGATCCGCGCGTCGGCCTGCTGCGCAAGCGCCTGCGCCTGGTCGGCGACCTGAAGCCGGCCGACGACGCGGCCGAGCGCGGCGGCGCGCCGGACTTCTACGACCCGGCGATGGAGCCGGCGGTGAAGTGGATGCAGTACCGCCATGGCCTGGCGCAGGACGGCGCCGTCGGCAACAAGACCCTTGCGGCGCTCAACGTGCCGATCGAAGCCCGCATCGAGCAGATGATCCTGAACCTGGAGCGCCGGCGCTGGATGCCCGATGACCTGGGCCAGCGCCACATCTTCGTGAACCTCGCCGATCAGCTGTTGAAGCTGGTCGACGAGCCGAGGACGCTGCTCGACATGCCGGTGGTGGTCGGCAAACCCTATCACCACACGCCGATCTTCAGCCATGTCATGACCTACGTGGAGATCAATCCCTTCTGGAACGTGCCGCCCTCCATCGCGCGCGACGAACTGCTGCCCAAGATCAAGCACGACGTCAGCTATCTGGCGAAGAACAACTATGTGCTGTTCAGCGACTGGAGCAGCGGAGCGGCAGTGGTGGATCCGCAGAGCATCGACTGGGCGCAGGTTTCGAAGGCGAGCTTTCCCTACAAGATCCGCCAGGACTCCGGCGACGGCAACGCGCTGGGCCGGGTGAAGTTCATGTTCCCCAACCGCTTCAACATCTACCTGCACGACACCCCGGCAAAGTCGCTGTTCGGCCGCCAGGAGCGCACCTTCAGCCACGGCTGCGTGCGCGTGCAGGATCCGGCCCTGCTGGCCGAAGTCGTACTGCAGGGCACCGCGGGCTGGGACCGCGCGCGGATCGACGCGGCCATCGCCAGCGGTGAGCGCACCGTCATCACGCTGAAGCAGCCGCTGCCGGTGCACATCAGCTACCTGACCTCCTGGGTCAACAAGGACGGCAGCGTGCACTTCCGCAACGATGTCTACGAGCGCGACGCCGCGCTGGCCGGCGCGCTGTTCGGCGCGCGCGCCGACAGCCTGCGTTAGCTGGTTGCTGAACCGGCTGGCGGCCCATCCTTCTAGACAGCCGCTGCGCGGCTTCCTCAGGATGAGATTGGCCGCCAGACCTTTCAGCAAGCTGCCAAGTCAGCCAGCGGCGATGACGTGGGTTGTGCCTATGAATTCGCGTGCGTGAGAAGTGCGGGAAGACTGTTAACCCTCTTCGCCGTCGCTGCCTCATTGTCGCCCGAATCGTCGGGCCTAGTGTGCCGGTGCCAGAGGGGTGAAAGCCCGGAAAACCGCGGTTAAGCGGTCCTCCGTTGCCTCGCCTCGTGAAAGCATGCAATCGTTAACGGTCTCTTCGCGATTGGGCGCGCAAGCTGCGGCGAGACTCCTAGCCGGAACCGCTACAATAGAGGACCCGCAGCGGCATGCACCAGAAGGCCAAAGCTTCCCTGGCGGGCGCGTTCACGCGCCGGCAGTTTCTCGCCACCGCCGGGGCGGGCATCGCCGCCTTCAGTACCATGGTCCTGCTGCCCGATCTGGCCTTCGCTGCCAAGGCGCTGCCGTCGACCCGCAGCCTCGCGTTCCGCTCGCTGCACACCGGGGAGGAGGTCGCGGCTACTTACCTGCGCGACGGTCAGCTGCAGGCCGAGGGCGTGCAGGTGCTCAACCACGTGCTGCGCGACTGGCGCAGCGGCGAGGTCTGGGACATGGACCCGCAACTCTTCGACCTGCTCTACGCCCTGCGCCGGCGGATGGACAGCACGGCTCCCTTCGAGCTGATCTCCGGCTACCGCTCCCCCCAGACGAACGCCACCCTGGCGTCCAACAGCGGCGGCGTAGCCAAGCGCTCGCTGCACATGCAGGGCAAGGCGACCGACATTCGCCTGCCGGAGCGCGATCTCAAGGCGCTGCACAAGACGGCGCTGGCGCTGCAGGCCGGCGGCGTCGGCCTCTACACCAAGTCCGGCTTCGTCCACGTCGACACCGGCCGCGTGCGCCACTGGGGTTCGTAAGGCCGCGACGCTTCCCGCTTCGGTCCGCATAAAAGATCAGCGCCCTCTTCCTTCAAGGAAGAGGGCGCTTTGATTTTCCGGGAGGGCTATCCTTCGAGACACGCCGCTGCGCGGCGTTCCTCAGGATGAGGATGGCGTTTGAAGTGCGGTCAATCAGACCTTCTTCACAACCCTGCTAGGCGGCGCGCACCGTCGCCAGGAAGCGCTCGATCTCGCCGCGCAGCGCCGTCGACTGGCGGGCGAGTTCCTCGGAGGAGGAGAGCACCTGGCTCGCCGCGGCGCCGGTCTCGCCGGCCGCGCCCTGCACGCCGGCGACGTTGGACGAGACCTCCTGGGTGCCGGCGGCGGCCTCCTGGGCGTTGCGCGAGATTTCCTGGGTCGCCGCCGACTGCTCCTCGACCGCACTGGTGACGGTGGTCGAGATCGCATGGATTTCGCCGATGGTCTTGGCGATGTCCTGGATGGCGCCCACCGCGCTGCCGGTGGCGGACTGGATGCCGGCGATCTGCTGGCCGATCTCCTCGGTCGCCCGGGCCGTCTGCATGGCCAGCGATTTCACCTCGGAGGCGACCACGGCGAAGCCCTTGCCCGCCTCGCCGGCGCGCGCCGCCTCGATGGTGGCGTTCAGCGCCAGGAGGTTGGTCTGCTCGGCGATGTCCTGGATCAGCTTCACCACGTCGCCGATCTTCTCGGCGGCGGCGGCCAGGCCCTCGACCTGCTCGTTGGTCGCGCGGGCATTCTCGCTGGCCTTGCCGGCGATGCTGCTGGACTCGCCGACGCGGCGGCTGATCTCGCCGATGGAGCTCGACAGTTCCTCGGCGGCGGCGGCCACGGTGTGCACGCTGGCCGAGGCCTGCTCGGAGGCGGCCGCCGCGGCGGTCGAGCGCTGCGCCGTCTCGTCGGCGGTGCCGGACATCGACTTGGCGGTTGCCTGCAACTCGGTGGAGGCCGAGCTCAGGGTATCGACGATGCCCTTCACGCTGGTCTCGAAAGCATCGGCCATCTGGTCGAGCGCGGCCTTGCGCTCCTCTTCGGCGCGCTGCTTCTGCGCCTCCTGCTCGGCCTCCAGCCGCTTCATTTCCACGGCATTGTCCTTGAACACCTGGACCGCCTGGGCCATGCGGCCGATCTCGTCGCGGCGCGTGCGCCCCGGCACCTCGATCGCATGGTCGCCGCCGGCCAGCGCGCCCATCGCCTCGGTCATGGCGACCACCGGGCGGGCAATGTCGCGGCCGATGACGAAGGCCGTGACCGCGCCGAACACCACGGCGATCAGCGAGACGACCACGGTCAGCATGCGCACGAAGGCGACGCTGTCGCCGGTCCTGGCGGCGGCCTCGCCGCGGGCGTTCAGGGCATTGCCGCGGATCTCGCCGACCTTCGCGGCGATCTCGGCGCCGTTGGGGACCAGCACGCCCTGGTCGATCTCGTTCGCCTCGGCCATGGTCTCGATGACGTCCTTCATCCCGGCGGCGAAGCCCGGCAGGATGTTCTCGCGCATATCCTTGATCGCCGCGCGGTCGACGTCGCTGGCCGCGCGTCCCTCCAGGTCGTAGAGCGACTGGGCAAGGTCGTTGATCGCCGCGGTGATGCTGGCGGCGTTCTCCTCGCTGACCTCGCGCATGTAGGTCTGCAGGCGCAGGCGCAGCAGCATGACCAGTTCCTGCGTCTGCCCGGCCTTGGCGGCGATCTGGAACTCCTCCCAGCTCAGCCCCTTTTCGATGACGCCGGAAATCGTCTCGCGCATCTGCTGCCCGGCCGGCTCCAACTCGTCGCGAAAGCGCGCGAAGGCCGCATCGCGCAGCTGGGCCACGCGGGTGAAGCCGATGTCCAGCCCGGACACCAGCCGCAGCACGTCCTCACTGAGGGCGCGGTTTTGCGCCAGGGCGCCGGGCGCATCGCGCAGCGCTGTCGCCGCTTCGCGGACGCCGGCCAGCTGATCGCCCACCAGCTTGGCGTCCTGCGGATCGCCGCCCGCCATGAACTTCTGGGCGTAGTAGAGGGCATCGGCGGTGTGGCCTTCCATCGCCGTGGCGGTGATCGCCGCGTCCGAGCTTTCCTGGCTCAGCGCCATGCCGTCGGTGGTCTGCTCGAAACCGAGCCACGAGGCGCCGGCGAGCGCCACCAGCAGCAGGATGACCGCGATGAAGCCGGCGTAGATCTTGGCGCCGACACCCAGCGCGCCGATGCCCAGGGCGCGCATGCCGGGCTTGCCGGGGTTCAGGCGCGCGATGCCGGGGAAGGACTTGGAGGGCCGGGTGTCTTGCGGGGAGGAAGCGTTCATGGCTCTGATCTTCGATGTTCCAGGGGCCAGCCGGGGCCGGCGGAGGGTCCAGTCGGGCAAAGGTGGCTGCCGTTGCGGCCGTGGCTGCGCAGGCCGGCAACCGGACGTTGCTCGGTCATCTCTAGCGCCGAATAGATGAAGCCCATCTTAATGGCGGGCCGAAAAAGCCATTTAAACAAATGAGTTAGACGGGAAAATTCCGGGTCTTCGGACGCTGGGGGAGGGAACCCTGAAGGATTTCCGGCGATGCCATTAGAACCGCGATCAAGCCATTAGGTTGTGCTGTTTCGGCGCGGCTCCGCGGTCGTGACCTTGCGGTCCCGCAGCAAGGTTTTGACCTTTGCGCCGGATTTTCTATGATCCGGCTTCCGTCCAGGAAAGGCATCCGAGAGTCATGGATAAGTTCACCACCCTTACCGGGGTCGCCGCACCCCTGCCGCTGGTCAATATCGACACCGATATGATCATCCCCAAGCAGTTCCTGAAGACGGTGCAGCGCACCGGCCTCGCCAAGGGCCTGTTCTACGAGATGCGCTTCGACGAGAACGGTGCGCCGAAGGAAGGCTTCGTGCTCGACCAGCCGGCCTACAAGAGCACCAGGATCCTGGTGGCGGGCGAGAATTTCGGCTGCGGCTCCAGCCGGGAGCACGCGCCCTGGGCGCTGCTGGATGCCGGCATCCGCTGCGTCATCGCGCCCAGCTTCGCCGACATCTTCTACAACAACTGTTTCAAGAACGGCATTCTGCCCATCGTGCTGCCGCAGGAGCAGGTCGACCTGCTGATGGACGACGCCTCGCGCGGCGCCAACGCGGTTGTCACCGTGGACCTTGAAAAGCAGCAGATCACCGGCCCGGACGGCGGCACCATCACCTTCGACATCGACCCCTTCCGCAAGCACTGCCTGCTGAACGGCCTGGACGACATCGGCCTGACTCTGCAGAAGGACGCCAAGATCGCCGCCTTCGAGGACGCCCGCAAGGTCAGCCAGCCGTGGGCCTGATCCGCGCCTGGCTGCGCGGCAGCAGGGGAGCGGCTTCGCCGGACCTCTAAGCGCATGAGCAAGAGTGCAGAGTTCGACGTCGTGGTCGTCGGCGCCGGCGCGGCCGGCGTCGGTGCCGGGCGTGCCCTTGCGGAGGCGGGATGCCGCTTCGTCATCCTGGAGGCGCGCGACCGCGTCGGCGGGCGGGCCTGGACCGTCGACAGCGGCGAGGGCTACCCCATCGACCTCGGCTGCGAATGGCTGCACTCGGCGCCGCGCAATCCGCTGGTGGCGATGGCGCGCGACCTCGGCCACGCGGTCGACGAATATCCGCACATTTGGGCCAACGAGTGGAACACCGAAAAGCTGGGTCCGGCGACCTATGCCGAGTTCCGCGGCACCACCGAGGCCCTCTTCGAGAAGGCCGAGGCGCTGGCCGCCGCCGGCGGACCGGATGCCGCCTTCGGCGACCTGCTGCCGGCGGACACGCCCTGGCGGGCGGCGATTGATTCCATCTGCGGCTGGATTACCGGTGGGCGCCTCGACCAGCTTTCCGCCGTCGACGTGGGCCGCATGGACGACCTGCAGGTGAACTGGCGCCTGCCGGGCGGCTACGGCGCCGTCATCGCGGCCCTGGCCGAGGGACTGCCGCTGCGTCTGTCGACCCCGGTCACCCGCATCGACTGGCGCGACAAGACCATCACCGTTGGGACGCCGGCCGGCAGCCTGACCGCTGAGCGGGTGATCGTCACCCTGCCGACCAACGTGATCGCCGCGGGTACCGTCGCCTTCGCCCCGGACTTGCCGGCTGCAAAGCTGCAGGCCGCCGCCGACCTGCCGCTGGGCGCCGACCTGAAGCTGTTCCTCGCGGTCGAGGGTGCCCCTTTCGGGCCGCCGCGCGACCTGCAGCTGCCCAGCCGCTACGACCGCACCGACTGCGCCTTCATGCACCTGCATCCTTTCGGTCGACCTCTTGTTGCAGCCTACTTGGGGGGCGACATCGCGCGAGAGCTGGAGGCCGCGGGCCTTGCCGCCATGGCGGACTTCGCGGAGCAGGAGCTGGTGTTCAACTTCGGCTCCGCCGTGCGCGGCAGCCTGCGTGCCTTCGCCGCCAGCGGCTGGATGGGCGATCCGCTGGCCGGCGGCGCCTATTCCTATGCCCGTCCCGGCGCGTTGGGCGCCCGCGCCGGCCTCGCGGTGCCGGTCGACGACCGCCTGTACTTTGCCGGTGAAGCGACATCGCCCGGTGAATACGCCACCGCCCACGGCGCCTACATGACCGGCCAAGTCGCCGGCAAGGCGGCGTCCGCGGCCTTCGTCGCGCGCTGAGCGCCGCGGCAGACAGTCCAACGCAGAGATCGAACCAAAGCAAACGTAAGAAAGGGAAGCGTGCCATGGCGTCCAACAAGAAGCTTTTGATTTTGGCCGGTGACGGCATCGGCCCGGAGGCCATGGCCCAGGTGCGCCGGGTCATCGACTGGATGGACAAGCGCCGCTCGGTCGGCTTCGACCTCGACGAGGGTCTGGTCGGCGGCGCCGCCATCGACGCCGAGGGCGCACCGGTCAGCGACGCCACGGTGGAAAAGGCGATGAACGCCGACGCGGTGCTGCTGGGTGCCGTCGGCGGGCCGAAGTGGGACGACCTGCCCTTCGCTCAGAAGCCGGAGCGCGGCCTGCTGCGCCTGCGCAAGGACATGGTGCTGTTCGCCAACCTGCGCCCCGCGCTCTGCTTCGACGCCCTGGTCGATGCCTCGGCACTGAAGCCGGAGCTGGTCTCCGGCCTCGACATCATGATCGTGCGCGAGCTGACCGGCGGCATCTACTTCGGCGAGCCGCGCGGCATCGAAACGCTGCCCGACGGCAGCCGCCGCGGCATCAACACCCAGGTCTACACCACCGGCGAGATCCAGCGCGTCGCCCGCGTCGCCTTCGACCTGGCCAAGAAGCGCGGCAACCGGCTGTGCTCGGTCGAGAAGGCCAACGTCATGGAGTCCGGCGTGCTGTGGCGCGAGGAGGTGACCAAGCTGCACAAGGCCGAGTTCCCGGAGGTCGAGCTCAGCCACATGTACGCCGACAACTGCGCCATGCAGCTGGTACGCAACCCCAAGCAGTTCGACGTCATCGTCACCGACAACCTGTTCGGCGACATCCTGTCAGACGCCGCGGCCATGCTGACCGGCTCGCTGGGCATGCTGCCCTCGGCCTCGCTGGGCGCCACCGACCCGACCACCGGCCGCCGCCTGGCGCTCTACGAGCCGGTGCACGGCTCGGCGCCGGACATCGCCGGCCAGAACAAGGCCAACCCGCTGGCCACGCTTCTCAGCTTCGCGATGATGCTGCGCTATTCCTTCGACCTGGGCGACGATGCCGACCTCATCGAGCAGGCGGTGCAGGACGTGCTCGCCGCGGGCAAGCGCACCGGCGACATCGCCAAGCCGGGCCAGCCGGTGGTCTCGACCAGCCAGATGGGCGACGCCATCCTGGCGGCGCTCGACAAGCGGGCGGCATGAGTGGCCTGCACAAGCGGTCACGAATCGGTTAATTGACGGCGGGGGCGGGGACAACTAAAGTCCCTGCTTCCAAAGGCTCCTCAATGGGAGATCGTGTAATGAAGAAGACCCTTACCGCCCTTATGGTTGCGGCAGGCGTCGTTGGGTTCGCCGGCATTGCCGCTGCGGACTGCAGCTTCCATACCGCCCAGAGCACGAAATCGACCGTTACCGCCGACGCCGGCCAGTCGACTCCGGTCACCACCACCACGACCGAGACGGCCAAAAACTAGGCGCAAAAACCCATGGACGTTACGAAAGGCCGTCCCTCTGGGCGGCCTTTCTCCTTAGGGGCCTCCCCCAGCGGACAGCATCCAGGCGAAGACGAGCGCAGCCTGTTCGCCATTCTGGCGGCACGCTGGCTAGCGGCGTCCGCCGCCCAGCCAGGCGAAGAACATGCGGAAGTCGCTGACGAACGACCACCACGGGTGGGTGAAGGTGGCCGGGCGGTTGCGCTCGACGACGGCGTGGGCGACCCAGGCGAAGGCGTAGCCGCAGACCAGCGCCGCCACGGCGAGGCGCCAGTCCGCCGCCGCTACCGCGCCGGCCAGCAGGAAGAGGCCGAGCCCGGTGCCGAGGAAGTGCAGGGCACGGGTCTGCGCGCGGGCATGTTCGCCCAGGTAGCGCGGCCAGAAGTCACGATAGGTCTTGGAGCGGGGCATCATCGCTCGGCGGCTCCTTCGCAGAGATGAAACCGGAAACCGGCTGCGGCCGGCAAGCATAGCAAACAGCAGACGCGAAAGGCAGATAGGTAGACGTTATGGGATACAAGGTAGCAGTGGTCGGCGCGACGGGCGCCGTGGGCCGCGAGATGATGAAGACGCTGGCCGAGCGCAATTTCCCGATCGACGACATCGCGGCGCTGGCCTCCGAGCGCTCGGTCGGCAGCGAGATCTCCTTCGGCGATGACGACGTGAAGGTCCAGAACCTCGCCGCCTTCGATTTCAAGGGCACCGACATGGTGTTCTCCTCGCCAGGGGCCAAGGTCTCGGCGGAGTATTCGCCCAAGGCCGGCAAGGCCGGCGCGGTGGTGATCGACAACACCTCGCAGTTCCGCATGGACCCGGACGTGCCGCTGGTGGTGCCCGAGGTGAACCCGCAGGCGCTGAAGGGCTACAGTAAGAAAAACATCATCGCCAACCCGAACTGCTCGACCATCCAGATGGTGGTGGCGCTGAAGCCGCTGCACGATTTCGCCAAGATCAAGCGCGTCGTCGCGGCGACCTACCAGTCGACCTCTGGCGCCGGCAAGGACGGCATGGACGAGCTGTTCAACCAGACCCGCGGCATCTACGTGAACGAGCCGGTGAGGCCGCAGGAGTTCACCAAGCAGATCGCCTTCAACGTGATTCCGCACATCGACGTCTTCATGGACGACGGCTACACCAAGGAAGAATGGAAGATGATGGTCGAGACCAAGAAGATTCTTGACCCGTCCATCAAGCTGACCGCGACCTGCGTGCGGGTGCCGGTTTTCGTCGGCCATGCCGAGGCGCTGACCATCGAGTTCGAGAACCCGATCAGCGAGGAGGAGGCCCGCAAGGCGCTGAAGGCGCAGGCCGGCGTCATCGTCATCGACCACCGCACCGACGAAGGCTACGTCACCCCGGCCGAGTGCGCCGGTGAGGACGCGGTCTACGTCAGCCGCATCCGCAGCGACCCGACGGTCGAGAACGGCCTCAGCATCTGGGTGGTCTCCGACAACCTGCGCAAGGGCGCGGCGCTCAACACCGTGCAGATCGCCGAAACCCTGGTCAAAGACGGCTACCTGTAGCCGGCGTCGCCGGGCGGGCGATCCGTCCGCCCGGCTTTTCTGTACCTCCCGGTGAAAGGGCGCGCAGGCGCTGAATCTCGGATATGGCCAAAAAGAACCCGCTAAAGCTGAACACGCTGCAGCTGAAGACCCTGACACTGCTGCAGCAGCTGGCGCGCAGCCCCAACCATGCGCAGCCGGGCGACGAAGACGGCAGCGTCTTCGTCTCCAATTTCCCCACCGCGCACGGCGACCATTTCCACGTCGGCGACGCGGTGGTGCGGGCGCGCGACGCCACCGGCCTTGCCAACCCCAACGTCTTCGCGGTGCTGGAGCGCAAGGGCCTGTTGCGCTCCATGTATCCCATGGGCGCGATGCTGAGCGCCGCGGCACTCGCCTACGACACCGGCCTCGCCGACCAGGTGCTGCACCGCTCCGATCATTGATCGCCCTGGCCCCTGCCGGCACAAGAAGGATTCGCTGACCGCATGAAGCCCATTGCCATTTCCGTTCTCACCATCTGCGGCATCGAGGAGTTGCCGACGCACCAAAAGCGCAGCGTCACTCATGTCCTCTCGCTGATCGATCCCGGCTGGCCGGAACTCGAGGCCTTCCGCAGCTACGACCGTCATCACCGCACGACGCTGCACTTCAACGACATCATCGACCCGCAGCCGGGCAGGACGATGCCGACGCGCGACGACATCGCCTCGATCCTGCAGTTCGGCGAGGAACTGGAGGCCTCGGCGCGCGACCGCGACGGCGAACACGACGGGGGCCACCTGCTGGTGCATTGCCACATGGGTGTGTCGCGCTCGACGGCGGCGATGCTGTCGCTGCTGGCGCAGGTCCATGCCGACGAGAACGAAGACCGGCTGTTCGAACGCCTGCGCGACATCCGTCCGCAGGCCTGGCCCAACTCCGTCATGGTCGGCTATGCCGACGACCTGCTGGGGCGTGGGGGCCGCCTGGTCGCCGCGTTGAAGCGCCACTACGGCCGGCAGGTGAGCCGCGATCCGGCGCTGGCCCAGTGGATGATCGACCTCGGCCGCCGCCGCGAAGTGGAGATGGCCGAGGACTGATCGGACGTCCCGATCGCCGCCGTCACTGAATGATCAACGGCGGCAGAGACATGCGTGGCCAGCGCCCTCCCGCGCGCAGGTCGAAGCAATGCCGTCCCTGTCCATGATTTGCGAAGTCGCGGTCCCAGGGCCCTTCGGCCGGTGTATCTTTCTGCAGCGCAAAGTCTGCACAGAGTCTGTAGGCCTGCGCGCCCGTCACTTGGTAGGTGTAGGCCTTGCCGGACTCCGGATCCGCAAGCTGCCGCACCCAGTCACCTTCGAGGTCGTTCAGGCTTGCGGGCAGGCGCTCGTTGTTCTGCCAGTAGATGTCGACGGCACCGGCGATTTGGCTCAGGTTGTCAACGCGTTGCCTGTCCAGGGCGAGCAGGCGCTGTTTGGCCGGCGACCCTATGACCAGAAAGCCGGCGGTGATGGCCGCCAGGGACAGGACGACGAAGGCGCCCACGAGGAACCGGCCGATTGAGGGTTTCGTCATGGCACCCGCTCGTCGCGCTTCAGGTCATGGAGGTAGTACCCGAAGACGGCACCGGCCAGGAGCGCCACCGTGGCGACCTTCAGCAGGAAGCGCAGGGTCAGCTCGCCCCCCAGCAATCCGAATACCAGCGTGACGAAGTCGCCGATCAGGAATGTCACCGCGATGAACAGGGCGATGTAAGTGAGCCACTTGCGGGTCGGCGACCCGGCCTTGATCGGATCGCGAGTCAGCAGCCGATTCACATGATGGGTGGTGAACAGGAAAACCGGGAGCGTGACGACCAGCAAGGCCAAGGACCAGCGGATCGAGCGCTCGGTGTCGCCGGCCCGGTAAAGGGCATCAGGGAAGGCCTGTTCGATGAAGTTGAAGCTGAGCTTGCCGAGGGCATAGACGGCGAGATACAGCGTCGTGAACAGGACGAGATAGAAGAAAGCCTCCTGAGCCGAGATGTACGGGCGGGGCGTCGGAACGGGAACGGCGAAGGTCACCTCCGAATAGGCGCCCAGCGCCGCTTCGACCTGCTCGCCCGCCCAGCCGGCGTGCAGCAGGGCCTCCCTGACTTCCGCTCGCGCAATGCCCTTCGACAAGGCCTCCCTGACAAAGCGGTTCAAGTCGTCGTCGCGTTTGGACATGATTCCGTGCTCCCTGCTGGCAGGCCCGGTTATCGTACAGGCTGCTCTTGGCGTCGGCCAAAAGTATTACAGGTTGATCGTGGCGCGAAAGCGCGGCGGCACTCCGGCCCCATCGGCGGCAGGCCGCCGATGGGGGATCGGCTAAGCCAGGTCCCCCGCCGCCGCGCAGATCGTTGCACCGTCGCATTCCCGCGCGAGCTCGAGGGTCACGCAGGTGCCGTCGCGCAGGGGCCTGCGCAGCATGCGCGGGCCATTCGGCGCGGTGTCGAGACGACCGGACTCCTGCAGGGCCTGAAGGCGCTTTCGCGACAGGCCGAGTTCTCCGGCAAGCAGCCGGTCCAGGCGCAGCGTGACGGGCTGCGGGACGGCGAGGCGAACCGACAGCCAGGGCGCCGATAACGGGGCTTCGCATAGCACCTCCTTGCGTACGGCGACCGCCGCCGACGCTGCGGCGGCTCCGCCTCGCAGATCGCCGATGTCGCCGGCCAGGCGGTCCGCAAGCGCAGGGTCGTTTCGATGGAGCGCTTCCAGCAGGCAGGGATCGATGCCGTCGACGCTGCGGCGTTCCAGGACGGGCCGGTTCCAGGTGTCGTCGCAGGTCGTGCATTTGTAGATGAGCCAGGCATCGACCTGCTTGCCGTTGGCATTCACCCGGAACTTTCCGCTGCTGCGGAAGGGTCTCGCCGCGCCGCAGCGGCGGCAGTTCATGGTGGGCTGGGGGGCGCTCTGAGGAATAACTGTCCAAAGGACAGAAAAGACTTCGACCATGCCGGTTTGCTCTTCCCATCGGGAAGTCCGTCAGGACGGCGGTCGCGAGATGCCTGGAAGGCGCGGTGTGACGACGGAGTCTGGGTGAGGAATGCCGGATGCGGGCCGGCCGAGCTGCCCGTCGCGGTCCTGCCGTGCCAAACCGGTCTCGAACCGCCACCGTGGCGAACTCACGCATTACACTTCGTCAGCGCGAAGGAGGCGCTGCCGCGTTCATCGGTGGATCAGATGAGACCGGCGGTTACGAAGGCAAAGGAGATCGCTTCCCAGCATTGAAGAGGCGGGCATTCTATGTCCGCACCAGCGGACTTGAAAAGAGCGTGCCGCGCTAAAAAGCCTCTGCCGTGAAGCGGCGGCGCGGCGCCTCCAGGCGGCCCTGGGCGGCGATGAGCTGCAGCTCCTCTTCGCCGCTGTCGAGGGTGGTCTGCAGCACCTCGAAAATCGCCGCGGCGGCCTTGCCCAGCGCCTCGGGAACGGAACCGCTCTTGAGATAAAATCCGAGAAAAAAGGCGGCGACCGCATCACCGGCGCCGTTGGGCGCGAAGGGCAGGCGCGGGCAGGCGACGCGCCACGCGCCCTCGGCTGTGACCGCGAGCATCTCCATCTCGCCCGCGTCGTTGCCTTCGGCGGCGAGGCTGGTGACGAGGACGACCTTGGGGCCGCGTCGCAGCAGCGCGGCCGCGGCATCGTGCACCTCGGGCAGGCTGCTGCATTTCGTAGCGCTCAGGATCTCCAGCTCGAAGCGGTTGGGGGTCAGGATGTCGGCGGCGGGCAGGGCCTCTTCCGCCATGAACCCGGGGATGCCGGGGCGCACGAAAAGGCCTTTGCCGTCGTCGCCCATCACCGGGTCGCAGGCCCAGAGCGCCCGGGGGTTGGCTGCGCGGATGCGCCGGGCGGCATCGAGGATCACCGCGCCGAGGGCCGGGTCGCCGACGTAGCCGGTGAGCAGTGCATCGCAGCGCGCCAGCGCGCCGCGTGCCTCCAGCCCATCGATCAGCCTGGCAATGTCGTCCGCGCTGAACACCTGTCCCTGGAACTCCGGGTAGCCGGTGTGATTGGAAAACTGCACCGTGTGGACCGGCCAGACCTCCAGTCCCAGGCGCTGGAGGGCGAAGACGGCGGCGGCATTACCGACGTGGCCGTAGGCCACGTGGGACTGGATGGAGATCACGTTCATCAAAGGGGGTTCGCTTGCCTGTTCAACGGCGGATTTGCGGGATTCCCAAAGGGGCGGCAGCTTGCCACAGACCGGTCATCGTTTATAGTCGCCGACGCGTTCGCAGGCGCGGGAAAGGCGCCTGCCGACGGCTGAACAAGAAATGCCTAAGGGACCTGCCAGGGAGATGCCACCGATGTTCGCCAGCGCCCGTCCGCGCCGTTCCGTTCTCTACATGCCGGGCTCCAACGCCCGCGCCCTGGAAAAGGGCCGCGGCCTGCCGGCCGACGGCCTGATCCTCGATCTTGAGGACGCGGTGGCGCCGGATGCCAAGGAGACCGCGCGCCGGCAGATCGTCGAGGCGCTGCAGCAGGGCGGCTACGGCAAGCGTGAAATCGTCGTCAGGGTGAACGCCCTCGACAGTGCCTGGGGCAAGGACGACGTGAAGGCCATCGCGACTTCTGGCGCCGATGCCATCCTGCTGCCGAAGGTGGAGACCGCGGCGATGATCCACGCGCTGGAAAAGCTGATGGACGCGGCCGGTGCGCCGAAGTCCATGGGCATCCAGTGCATGATGGAAACCCCGCTCGGCATGCTGAACGCCAAGGAAGTGGCCGGGGCCTCCCCGCGCATCACCTGCCTGGTTATGGGCACCTCCGACCTGGTGAAGGACCTGCAGGCGGCGCACACGCCCCAGCGCCTGCCGGTGCTGACCGGTCTCGGCCTCTGCATCCTGGCGGCGCGTGCCCACGGCATCGCCATCACCGACGGCGTGCACCTGGACCTCTCCGACGACGAGGGCTTCGCCGCGCAATGCCGCCAGGGCAAGGAACTGGGCTTCGACGGCAAGACCCTGATCCACCCCAAGACCATCGCCAAGGCCAACGAGATCTTCGCGCCCTCCGAGGAAGAGATCGACTGGTCGCACAAGATCATCGCCGCCCACGCCCAGGCGAGCGCCGAGGGCCAGGGCGTGGTGGTGGTCGACGGCAAGCTGATCGAGAACCTGCACGTCGAGAGCGCCAAGCGCCTCGTCGCGCTGTCCAATGCCATCAAGGAGCTGGAGTCCGCCGCCTGATGTCGCCGGCCAATCCGATGAACAATCCAAAGAACAAAGCGGGCAACTTCTTCGAGGACTTCCGCCTCGGCCAGGTGATCCGCCATGCCACGCCGCGCACGGTGACGGCGGGCGACCAGGCGCTCTACACCGCGCTCTACGGCGGACGTTTCGCGCTGCAGTCTTCCGATGTTTTCGCCAAGGCCTGCGGCCTGCCGGCGGCGCCGGTCGACGACCTGCTGGCCTTCCACGTCGTCTTCGGCAAGACGGTGCCCGACGTGTCGCTGAACGCCGTCGCCAATCTCGGCTACGCCGGCGGCCGCTTCCTGGCGCCGGTCTATCCTGGCGACACGCTGTCCGCCGAGAGCGAGGTGGTTGGCCTGAAGGAAAACTCCAACGGCAAGACCGGCGTGGTCTACGTGCGCAGCCGCGGGGTGAACCAGCGCGGCGAGGCGGTGGTCGAGTACACGCGCTGGGTCATGGTGAAGAAGCGCGACGCCGGCGCGCCGGCGCCTGAGGCGGTGCTGCCGGAACTGCCGGAGGCCGTCGCGGCCGGCGACCTCGTGGTGCCCGACGGGCTCGACTTCGCCGACTTCGATTGCGCGGCGGCGGGCAGCCCGCACCGCTGGGGCGACTACGCGGCCGGCGAGCGGATCGATCACGGCGATGCCATGACGATCGAGGAGGCCGAGCACCAGCTGGCGACTCGGCTCTACCAGAACACCGCGCGGGTGCACTTCAACCAGCACGTCGAAAGCCAGGGCCGCTTCGGCCGGCGCATCGTCTACGGCGGCCACGTCATCTCGCTGGCGCGGGCCTTGAGCTTCAACGGCCTCGGCAACGCCGTGAAGCTGGTGGCCATCAACGGCGGCACCCACGCGGCGCCCAGCTTCGGCGGCGACACCATCTACGCCTGGTCGGAAGTGCTCGACAGCATCGAGTTGCCGGGGCGCAGCGACCTCGGCGCCCTGCGCATCCGCACGGTGGCGGCGAAGAACATCGACTGCGGCACCCTGCCCTACAAGGCGGTGTCCGAGGAAGGCCGCCACGGCTATCACCCGGCTGTGGTGCTGGACCTCGACTACACGGTGCTGCTGCCGCGGTGAGCGTGGGGTGAGGCGGGGGATGACAACGAGAGACAAGCCACCCCGACATCTGGTGCGAATTTGCATTCGCACCACAAAATTTAGTTGAATCGGTGAATCGGCTGCGCTAATGAGTGAGGCGCCGGGTTGCAGAAGGAGTTTCCTCCGACTGCGGCGTGTCCCGGAGGACACTCACCCGACGCCTCAGGAGCTGGATCCAGCTCAACGTTACGGCGGCGGCGGATGGGTTCTTGATCAGCAATCGCGCGCGGATACCGGGCCTGGCGTGACCGATACAGCGCAGCGAGATCGCTGATCTCCCCCGAGGGGGAGCGAACTCACCGGGCGTGGGCCTGTCAGCCCTCCAATCCGCCTTTCCGACATCCGATCCCGGCGTCCTCCCGCGAAGGCGGTGCCTTCAGGGGTATCGTCCAGAACCGTCCCGGGGCGCGGGCAGGGTCCCGAGGGATCCCGTCCGAACAGTCGGCGGCGCTGGGCGCACCGGCTGTCTTTTCCAGGCCTCCAATGCCGCCCCTTGCGGGGAGCTTCCCGGACCGGGTCGGCGCCCTTGCGGGTACCTTCCTTGGCCGGTGAGACCTTCGCGCAATTCCACGAGGGAACCGCGCGGTCCCGGATCGGTCGGCCTCCCGACACGGGGAGGGGAAGCCGTCCTCGCCGGAAAGGTGAGGGTCGAAGCTCGACCGGCACCTTCCCTCCGAAAACCAGGATATGCAGGGCAACCCGGTTTCCGGCACCGGACGGATGGCCCCCGAAAGGGCTCTCCGTCCCCGGACAATCGCTGGCGTGCCACCCGATCTACCCGGGACGCTCCCGAAGGAACCTCCCTGAAAAACCGGGCCGGTCTCCGGCCCGAGGGCCGCTGCACCTTCACCCGCCGGGCCCGAAGGCCTGGTCGGCAAGGCCGGCGGAAACCGAAGTCCCCGCAAAGACCGCTGCCGCTTGGCGAACCCAAAGCCCGAAAGCTTCCGGCTCTTCAAGCCGCTTCTCCGTCGGTCCAGGCTCGGGGGAACCGAAGTTCCGGTGAACCATGGCTCTCGGGAGAGGGCCGCACCCGCCGTCGTCCGGCGCTTTCACGTGCAAGGAGATGCTCGCCCAACTTGCAGAAGGCGACAACATAAAATTACCAGATAGCCTACGAAAACTTGTGCATAGTTTCCTCAGAACTGCACATTTCCTTCACATCTTGCCCACAGTTCTGTCCACAGGGCCGCCGCCAGGTGCAGCGGAGGGTTCGCCCGCCGGTTGGGTTTGGTCGCTTTCCCGGGGGCTTTCCCGGGGGCTTTGCGGGGCCTCTATACCGGGGGCCGCGTTGACTTATGTTGCGCTGCGGTCTAAATCACAGGCCGACCAACAAGAAAAGAGTCTCTTGGGACTTCCGGAGTACACTGCGCCGTCCCACCGCGCGCAGGGTAGGGGCAGAAAGCCTGAAGGCAGCCGTCGCATGATCTCTTCGAACCGGCCTTTGTCGCCGCATCTGCAGGTCTATCGCCCGCAGATCACGTCCACCCTCTCGATCCTGCACCGCCTGACGGGCATCGCCCTGGCGGTCGGCACGCTGCTGCTGACTTACTGGCTGGTCGCCGCCGCCTCGGGCCCGGAGGCCTTCGCCACCGCGCAGGGCCTGATCGGCTCCTTCATCGGGCGGCTGCTGCTGTTCGGCTGGAGCTTTGCGCTGTTCTATCACCTCTGCAACGGCATCCGGCACCTGTTCTGGGACGCCGGCTACGGCTTCGAGATCGAGACCGCGCAGCGCAGCGGCCTGGCCGCCGTCGCCGGCGCGGTGGTGCTGACGGTGATCTGCTGGATCGCCGGCTACATGATGATGGGGGGCTGACGGCGATGAGCATGCGCTCCCCGCTCGGCCGCGTGCGCGGCCTCGGCTCGGCCAAGGACGGCACCGGCCACTGGTGGGCCCAACGCCTCACCGCGCTGGCCCTCATCCCGCTCACCATCTGGTTCTGCGTCTCGGTGATCGCCATGACCGGCGCCGAGTACCCGGCGGTCGTCGCGTGGATCGCCTCGCCTGTGGTCGCCGGCCTGCTGGTGCTGCTGATCGCGGCGGTCTTCTATCATGCCGTGCTGGGTTTGCAGGTCGTCATCGAAGACTATGTTCATCATGAGATGACGAAGTTGGCGCTGCTGCTGGCGGTGAAGGCACTGGCCATCGTGCTGTCGCTCTCCGGCATCCTCTCGGTCCTGACGCTGCTGTTTACCCGCGCGTAAGGCCGCATCCTCGCGCCACGCGCCATTCGAGGTCCGCTTATGACCAAGTCCTACGAGATCATCGATCACACCTACGACGTCGTGGTGGTGGGCGCCGGCGGCGCCGGCCTGCGCGCGACGCTGGGCCTGGCCGAGGCCGGCCTCAAGACCGCCTGCATCTCCAAGGTGTTCCCGACCCGCAGCCATACGGTGGCGGCACAGGGCGGCGTCTCCGCCTCGCTCGGCAACATGGGCGAGGACGACTGGCGCTGGCACATGTACGACACCGTGAAGGGCTCCGACTGGCTGGGCGACCAGGACGCCATCGAGTACATGGTGCGCGAGGCGGTGCCGGCGATCCTGGAGCTGGAACACTACGGCATGCCGTTCAGCCGCACCGAGGACGGCAAGATCTACCAGCGCCCCTTCGGCGGCATGACGACGCACTACGGCGAGGGCATCGCCCAGCGCACCTGCGCGGCGGCCGACCGCACCGGCCATGCCATGCTGCACACGCTCTACCAGCAGAGCCTGCGCCAGCACGCCGAGTTCTACATCGAATACTTCGCCCTCGACCTCATCATGGAAGACGGCGTGTGCCGCGGCATCATGGCGTGGAACCTGGACGACGGCAGCATCCACCGCTTCCGCTCGCAGATGGTCATCATCGCCACCGGCGGCTACGGGCGCGTCTACTTCTCCTGCACCGGCGCGCACACGCAGACCGGCGACGGCAATGCCATGGTGCTGCGCGCCGGCCTGCCGCTGCAGGACATGGAGTTCGTACAGTTCCATCCGACGGGGATCTACGGCGCCGGCTGTCTCATCACCGAGGGCGCGCGCGGCGAGGGCGGCTACCTCACCAACTCCGAGGGCGAGCGCTTCATGGAGCGCTACGCGCCTTCGGCCAAGGATCTCGCCAGCCGCGATGTCGTGTCCCGCGCGATGACCATGGAGATCCGCGAAGGCCGCGGCGTCGGCGCGCAGAAAGATCACATCCACCTGCACCTGGAGCACCTCTCGCCGGAGCTGCTGCACCAGCGCCTGCCGGGCATCTCGGAATCGGCGCGCATCTTCGCCGGCGTCGACGTGACCAAGGAGCCGATCCCGGTCATCCCGACCTGCCACTACAACATGGGCGGCATCCCGGCGCTGTGGAGCGGCGAGGTGGTGACCGAGCAGAACGGCGATCCCAACACCACGGTGCCCGGCCTGATGGCGATCGGCGAGGCGGCCTGCGTCTCGGTGCACGGCGCGAACCGATTGGGCTCCAACTCGCTGCTCGACCTCGTGGTCTTCGGCCGCTCCGCCGCGCGGCGCTGCGCCGAGATCCTGACGCCGGGCGAGAAGCAGCCGCCGATGCGCGTCGATGCCGGCGACGCCGCGCTCGACCGCTTCGACCGCCTGCGCCACGCCGACGGCGATATCCCGACCGCCGACCTGCGCGACGAGATGCAGCGCGCCATGCAGGGTCACGCGGCGGTGTTCCGCACCGGCGAGTCGCTCTCCGAGGGCGTCGAGAAGCTGCAGGCGGTATGGGACAAACGCGGCCAGGTGAAGGTCACCGACCGCACGCTCATCTGGAACTCCGACCTGGTCGAGACGCTGGAGCTCGACAACCTGATGTTCCAGGCCAAGGTGACCATGGAGTCGGCGGGCAACCGCACCGAAAGCCGCGGCGCCCACGCGCGCGAGGACTACCCGGACCGCGACGACGTGAACTGGATGAAGCACACCTTGGCGTGGTGCGGCGAGAACGGCAAAGTCACCTTCGGTGACCGGCCGGTCAGCCTCAAGACCCTGACCAATGAAGTGCAGGCCTTCCCGCCGAAAGCCCGTGTTTACTAAGGCCCCAAGTATACTAGAGCCCGAGTTCACCAAGGGCCGATCAGAACAGAGATCCCTGCAAGCGAAGCGCTAGAGAAAGAGTCCGATGGCCGAGTTCGCCCTTCCCGCCAATTCCAAGATCGGTGCCGGCAAGTCCTGGCCCAAGCCGGCCGCTGCGAAGAACACCAAGACCTTCCGGGTCTACCGCTGGAATCCGGACGACGGCGAGAACCCGCGCATCGACACCTTTGAGGTCGACCTCGACAGCTGCGGCCCGATGGTTCTGGACGCGCTCATCAAGATCAAGAACGAGATCGACCCGACGCTGACCTTCCGCCGCTCCTGCCGCGAGGGTGTCTGCGGCTCCTGCGCCATGAACATCGACGGCACCAACACCCTGGCCTGCACCAAGTATGTCAGCGACATGGAAGGCGAGGTGAAGATCTATCCGCTGCCGCACATGCCGGTGGTGAAGGACCTGGTGCCGGACCTGACGCAGATCTACGCGCAGTACGCCTCCATCGAGCCCTGGCTGAAGGCCGACACCCCGGCGCCGGAACGCGAACGCCCGCAGAGCCCGGAGGAGCGCGAGAAGCTGGACGGCCTGTGGGAGTGCATCCTCTGCTTCTGCTGCTCGACCTCCTGTCCCAGCTACTGGTGGAACGGCGACCGCTATCTCGGCCCGGCCATCCTGCTGCAGGCCTACCGCTGGATCGCCGACAGCCGCGACGAGGCGACCGGCGAGCGGCTCGACCAGCTGGAAGACCCCTTCCGGCTGTACCGCTGCCACACCATCATGAACTGCACCAAGACCTGCCCGAAGAGCCTCAATCCGGCCAAAGCCATCGCCGAGATCAAGAAGCTCATGGTCGAGCGCAAGGGCTGACCTCCCCTTACCCGCACTGCCCTGGCGTTGGCCGCCGCGGCGTTCTATCTCTAGGGGCATGGTGCTTCGAACTGTCCTCGCCGTCGTGCTGGCCGGGGCGGCGGGCGTGCTGGCCAACGCCGCGGCCGCCGCGCTCTTCGTCAACCCGATGCTGTGGCAGCTCGCCGGGACACCCAACCGCTACCTCATCGGCATCGCCTTGGCGGTGCTGGTCCCGCTGCTCTACCGCGTGAGGCCTGGCGCCTGGGGGGCGGGCGTGGCGCTGCTGCTGCTCACGCTGCTGCCCAGCCTCGCCACCAAGCTGGCGCTGGGCGCCGTCATCGCCTGGCCGACCCTGCTGGCGCTGAACTTCACCTATGCCCTGGCGGTGCTGGTGGTCTACCGCGTGGTGGCGGGAACGCGCTAGTGGTCCGTCCGGCAGGACGCAGACTGGCTCTTTCGCGGAACCGCCCGGCCGCCTAGGGTCCGCTGCCGCCTTCATTCTTCGTGAGTTTTTGCCATGTATGTGCCCGAGGCTTTCCGCCTGGACGACCGCGACGCCGTGGCCGAGGTCATGCGCGCCTTCGACTTCGCCCTGCTGGTGACCGCGACTTGTGATACGTCCGGGGGCGGCGTGCCGCAGGCCAGCCACCTGCCGTTCCTCTACGATCCGGATGCGGGCCCCAACGGCACGCTGCACGCCCACATGGCGCGCGCCAACCCGCAGTGGCAGGATTTCGCCATCCTGGCCGAGCGCGGGCAGGAGGCGCTGGTGATCTTCCAGGGCCCGCACAGCTATATCTCGCCGACGTGGTACGGCGCGGGGTCGCCCAACGTGCCGACCTGGAACTACCTCGCCGTGCACGCCTACGGCGTGCCGCGGGTGATCGAGGATGCGGTGGCAAAGCGCGCGCTGCTGGATCGGCTGGTGGCGGTGCAGGAATCCGGACTCGAGCCGGCGTGGTCGACCGCCGGGCTCACCGAGAAATACATGGAAGGCATGCTGCGCGGCCTCGTCGCTTTCGAGATTCCGGTCACGCGGCTGGAAGCCAAGGCCAAGCTCAGCCAGAATAAGGCGCGGGCGCAGTTCGCCGCCGCCACGGCGGTGGTGGAGACGGCGGCGGACCCGCTGGCGCGGGCCACCGGCCAGTGGATGCGCCGGGTGCTGGAGCAACAGCCATAGCGGAAGCGACGTGAAGCAGGCGCCGGAAGAAAGAGCCCAGAACCCGATCGGTGCGAAACCCCGCCTCTCCGGCGGCACGCGCTTCTGGCTCGGCTTCACCCTGCTGCTGGCCGCGGCGGCGGTCTGGACGGCGTTCTGGCCGGCAGAACCGCCCGCGGCGCAGCAGGCGGCGACGGAGAACACGGCAGCATTCGATCTGCCCGACTTCGACCTGCAGGGTCACCGCGGCGCCCGCGGCCTGATGCCGGAGAACTCGCTGCCGGCCTTCGAGAAGGCGCTGGCGCTCGGCGTCACCACCCTGGAACTCGACACCGTGCTGACCGCCGACGGCGTCGTGGTGGTGCATCATGACCGCCGCCTGGCGCCGCAGCGCACCCGCGACGCCGCAGGGGCGTGGCTCGCGGAGGACGCGCCGCCGGCCGTGCTCGACCTCACCGAGGCAGATCTCGCCGGCTACGACATCGGCCGCGCCCGGCCCGGCAGCCGGGTGGCCCAGAGCTTTCCGGACCAGCCGGGACTGGACGGTGTCGCCATCCCGAGCCTGGCGGCGGTGCTGGCGCGCGCCGAGGCGCTGTCCGGCGGCGCCATCCGCTACAACATCGAGACCAAGATCGCGCCGGACTCACCCGAGGACTCGGCCGATCCGCAGGCCTTCGCCACGGCGCTGGTCGCCGTTATCACTGAAGCCGGTGTCGCTGACCGCGCGGCGGTGCAGTCGTTCGACTGGCGCAGCCTCCAGATCGTGCAGCGCCTGGCGCCGGAGATCGCCACGGTCTACCTGACGGCGGAGCAGGACTGGCTCGACAATCTCGGGCGCGGCGATCCGCAGCCGTCGCCCTGGATCGGCGGCCTGGCCATCGACTGGGCGCAGCTGTCCCTGCCGCAGGCCATCCACCGCGCCGGCGGCGCCGTCTGGTCGCCCTACTACCGCGACCTCACCGAGGCGGACCTCGCAGAAGCGCAGCATCTGGGTCTGCGCGTGGTGCCCTGGACGGTGAACGATCCCGCCGACATGGCCTCGCTCGTCGACCTCGGCGTCGATGGCATCATCACCGACTACCCCGACCGTGCCCGCCGCGTTCTGGCCGAAAAGGGCCTGCCACTACCACCCCCTTTCCCTGGCGATTGAATCGGCCGGCGAGTAAGCTGGCCGCGCAATCGAGCTTAAGTTGTTGAGTTGCTGGGGAGAGGGGGGACAACGTGGGCCCGAAGCGCGTCTTGCTGACCGGCGCCAACGGATTCATCGGCGCCCATCTCACCGCCGCGCTGCTGGCCGCCGGTCATGACGTGGTCGCGGCGGTGCGCCAGCCGGCGGCCATGGCCGCGCGCTTTCCCGATGCCGAGGCGATCCGCGCGGACATGAACCAGGACGTCACCGCGGCGGCCTGGCTGCCGCGCCTGGATGGCATCGACGCGGTGATCAACTGCGCCGGCGTCTTGCAGGGCGGGCACGGCCAGGACATGGCGGCGATCCACTACCGCGCGCCGGCGGCGCTGTTCGATGCCTGCCGCGAGGCGGGGGTGAAGCGCGTCATCCAGATTTCCGCCATCAGCGCCGACGATGCCGCCGGCACCGAGTACGCGCGCACCAAGAAGCTGGCCGACGACCACCTGAAGGGGCTCGACCTCGACTGGACCGTGCTGCGTCCCTCGTTGATCTACGGCGAGGGCGCCTACGGCGGCACCGCCATGCTGCGCGCACTGGCGGTTTTTCCCTACGTGACGCCGCTGGTCGGCAAGGGTGGCCAGCCCTTTCGCCCACTGCACGTGGAGGACCTGGCGGAAACCGTGGTGCGCTGCCTGGAGCGCCCGGACCTCGTCCGCCGCGTGCTGGAGCCGGTCGGCCCGGCGCTGGAGACGGTGAAGTCGATCATCGCCCAGTACCGCGCCTGGCTCGGCCGCCCGCCGGCCCGGCCGCTGCACCTGCCGATGGGGCTGGTCCGCTTCGCCTGCCGGATCGGCGACCTCTTCGGGCGCGGGCCGCTCACCACCACGGCGCTGAAGCAGATCGAGTACGGCAACGCCGGCCACGAGTCCGGTTTCATCGCCACCATCGGTTTCCAGCCGATGCGCCTGGCCAGGCGCCTGCAACTGAGGCCCGCTCAGCCGCAGGACCTATGGCACGCGCGGTTCTACCTGCTGCGCCCTCTGGTGCGCGGCGTGCTCGTGCTGCTGTGGCTGGTATCGGGCCTGCTGGGGCTGGCGACGCTCGACAGCTTCGCGGTGCCGCACTTGGCCGCCGCCGGCCTCCCCGCCGGGCTTGCCTGGGCCGTCGGCGCCGCGGGCTCGCTGCTCGACCTCGTCATCGCCGGGCTCCTGGCGCTAAACTGGTGCCCGCGCGCGCTCGGTCTGCTGCAGCTCGGCGTCATTGCCGCTTACAGTGTGTTCCTGACCGTGATCGAACCGTCGCTGTGGGCCGACCCCTTCGGCCCGCTGTTGAAGAACCTGCCCATTCTGGTGCTCGTGCTGGTGCAGATGGTGCTGTCGGAAGAGCGTTGATGGACACCTACCTGCTGGCCCGCCTGCTGCACATCGCCAGCGCGCTGCTGCTGTTCGGCACCGGTCTCGGCACCGCTTTCCAAATGTATCTCGCCTGCCGCAGCGGCGAGGTTCCGGCCATCGCCCGTGTCGCGCGGCAGGTGGTGCAGGCCGATTGGCTGATCACGTCGCCGACGGCGGTCATCCAGCCGGTGACCGGCTTGTGGCTCGTGCATCTCGCCGGGTACGACTTCACCGCGCCCTGGCTGGTGCTGAGCTACATCCTCTACGCCCTGGCGGGGGCCGCCTGGCTGGTCGTGGTGGTGCTGCAGAAGGACATGGCGCGCCTCGCCGCGCTGGCGGCACGCGCCGGCACGGCGCTGCCGGAGGATTTCCGTCACCGCTTCCAGCTCTGGACGCAGCTCGGCTGGCTCGGTTTCCTCAGCGTTGGCGGGATCATCGTGCTGATGGTGACGAAGCCCGGCTATTGAGAGATTCAGCCCAGCTTGATGTCGCCGTCGATGTCGTGGCTGAGGCCGAGGCCCTCGATGGTCAGCACCGCCTTCACCTTCAGAGTCTCGGAGCCCTTCAGCTTGCCGCTGTCGAGGGCGTCGCGCACCGCGGTTTCGATCTCGCGCTGGGAGGTCACGCCGACCTTCTTCAGGAACTTGCGCAGTTCCATGTTGAAGATTTCTTCGTCCATCCGTCGTCTCCTCATATCGGGGGTTGGACCTCTAGATAGCGGCGCGCGCGGCGGTTGGAAAGGGCTTCCATTTTTCTGTGTGATTTCGGCGCCCTACTTGCCAAAGCAAGGCGCCTGCGGAATGCTGGGGCGATCGCGAGGGCCCGCAAGAGGTCCCGAACAGAGGAAGGAGCGCCGCCCGATGAGACTCACGCCCGAACAGCTCGAAGAATTCGACCGCGAAGGTTACCTCTTCCTGCCCAGCGTATTCTCGCCCGAGGAAACCCGCCTGCTGCGCGAGGAGGCCGAGCGCGTCTACGCGCTGGACCGCGAGGAGGTCTGGCGTGAAAGCTCCGGCGCGCCGCGCACCGCCTTCGCCGCGCATACCTACAGCGAACCCTTCCGCCGCCTCGGCCGGCATCCGCGCCTCATTGAGCCGGTGATGCAGCTGCTGGACGGCCCGATCTACATGCACCAGTACAAGGTGAACGCCAAGGCGGCCTTCGACGGCGAGGTCTGGCAGTGGCATCAGGATTACGGCACCTGGGCGCGCGACGACGAGATGCCGGAGCCGCGCGCCATGAACATCTCGGTCTTCCTCGACGAGGTGACGGCGGTGAACGGGCCGCTGATGTTCATCCCGCGCAGCCACAAGCAGGGCGTGCAGGACGCCGGCCATGACCTGGAGACGACCTCCTATCCGCTGTGGACGCTGGACCGCGCGACGGTGAAGCGTCTCGCCGAAGAAGGCGGCATCGTCGCACCGACCGGCCCGGCCGGCTCGATGCTGATGTTCCACGGCACCCTCGTGCATGCCAGCCCGCCCAACATCAGTCCCTGGGGCCGCACCATCGTCTATCTGAGCCTGTGCCACGTCGACAACCATATCCGCCGCTTCAAGCGGCCGGAATGGGTGGCGCATCGCGATTTCACGCCGATCGAGCCGCTGGCCGACGACTGCCTCAGCGAACTGGCGGCCGGCCAAAAGTCCGCGGGCCAGGCAGCGGAGTAGGAAACGTCCATGAACCTTCATCACCTGTTGCAGCAGCGCGCCGCGGCGCATCGCCCGATCCGCATCGCCCTCATCGGCGCCGGCAAGTTCGGCTCCATGTTCCTGGCCCAGGCGCGCCTCACGCCCGGCTTCCACGTGGCCATCGTCGCCGACCTGAATGTCGCCAAGGCGCGCGAATCGCTGAAGACGACGGGCTGGGCGGCGGAGCAGTTTGCCGCGCGCGATCTCGGCCAGGCGCTGAAGTCCGGCGCGACCTGGGTGACCGACGACAGTGCGGCGATCTTCGCGGCGCCGGAGATCGAGGTGGTGATCGACGCCACCGGCCATCCGCCCGCCGGCATCCGCCACGCGCGCGCGGCGCGCCGCAGCGGCAAGCACATGGTGATGGTGAACGTCGAGGCCGACGCGCTGGCCGGCCCCCTGCTGGCGGCGGAAGCGGCGGAGGCGGGCACGGTCTACAGCCTCGCCTACGGCGACCAGCCGGCGCTGATTGCCGAGATGGTCGACTGGGCGCGCGCCTGCGGCTTCCCGGTGGTCGCCGCCGGCAAGGGCACCAAGTATCTGCCGAGCTATCATGACCTCACGCCCGACGATGTGTGGAACCACTACGGCATCTCCGCCGAGGAAGCGGCGGCCGGCGGCATGAATGCGCAGATGTTCAACTCCTTCATGGACGGCACCAAGTCGGCGATCGAAATGGCCGCGGTCGCCAATGCCTGCGACCTGGCGCCGGCAGCGGGCGGGCTGGCCTTTCCGCCGGTCGGCTGCGATGACCTCGCCGAGGTGCTGAAGCCCAAGGCGGACGGCGGCGTGCTGGAACGCAAGGGCCAGGTCGAGGTGATCTCCAGCCTGCAGCGCGACGGCAGCCCGGTCGAACGCGACCTGCGCTGGGGCGTCTATGTCGTCTTCGAGGCGCCGAGCGACTACGCCAAGCGCTGCTTCAAGGAGTACGGCCTCGCCACCGACGCGAGCGGCCGCTATGCGGCGATGTACAAGCCCTACCATCTGATCGGCCTGGAGCTCGGCATCTCGGTGGCCCACGCGGCGCTCAACGGCCAGCCGACCGGGACCGCGCGCGGCTGGCGCGGCGACGTGGTGGCGACCGCCAAGCGCGACCTCAAGGCGGGCGAGACGCTGGACGGCGAGGGCGGCTACACGGTGTGGGGCAAGCTCTCCTCGGCGGCGGACTCCCTGGCGGCCGGTGCCCTGCCGCTCGGCCTCGCCCAGGGCGTGAAGCTCACCCGCGCGGTCGCCAAGGGTCAGAGCCTGGCCTGGGACGACGTGGATTGGGGCGAAGGGGAGGCGGACGCCGCCAACGACACCGTGACGGCGCGGCGCGAGATGGAGCGGCGCTTCGCCGCCGTGGTCGAGCAGGCGGCGGAATAGGGACGCCGGCGGCCGCGTTCCGCTTTTCTCTTCTTTTCCCGCATCTTGTGGCAAAACCCACCGCGGCTCTGTGGCGAACAAGGGACACTGGTCCCTGTCCGGAACCATCCGAACAGCCCCGGTGTTGGCCTATCGTCCATCCACCTTCACCCTGGGGGCGAAGACAAGGAGCCGCAAGCCATGCGTACCATCGACCTGTCCTCGGAAAAGCCCTCGACGCGTCAAAGCGATCGCCACCGGGGGGTTGAGTTCCTGGTGACCCTGGCGAGCGCGGCGGCCCTGCTGGCCGCTGCAGCAATCGGTGCCCAGCCGGCTAACGCGCAGGCCGCGTCCCAGTGCGGCGCCCGCGAGGCGGTGCTCGACCGCCTGTCGTCCAAGTATGATGAGGAACCGGTGAGCATCGGCGTCACCGCGACCGGCAGCCTTCTGGAAGTGCTGGCCAGCCCGGAAGGGACCTGGACCATCATCATCACCGTCCCCAACGGACCGACCTGCCTGGTCAGCTCCGGCGACGGCTGGCACAACGCCCCGGTCCAGATCGCCCAGGAACCCAACGTCTAGAAATCCCACCCGCCCGCCAGGAACGCGCCTCACGCAGCGGTGTCGAAGGCGACGACGGAACGCGCGAGGCCGGCGAAGAGATCAAGCATGACGCTGCGCCAGGCGCGCAGGGCGCTGTCCTCGGCAGCGAGAATGTCGCGATCGCAGACCGAGCGCGCCCACTGGAACTCGCCGAAGGCGAGGTAGTCGGCATAGCCGGGTTTTTCCCCGCACAGGAACGAGGTCTCCGCCAGCCGCTGACGCAGCGGCTCCAACTGCGGCTGCAGCGCCTCCATGTAGACCGGCCGGCGCGCGGCCAACTGTTCCACGGTGAGGCCGAAGCGTGCCTCGCGGGTCTGGCGGTAGTAGGCGCGGTCCTCCGGACAGGCGACCGCCAGCAGATAGGGAATGAGAATCGGGCCCAATGCCTTCTGCAGGCCCTGGTCGATGCAGTGGTTGAAGACCCGCGTCACCGCCCGCCCGCCGGGCCCGCCAAAGAGGCTGGGCGCCTCGGGATAGGCGTCCTCCAGATGGCAGGCAATGCCCCAGCTGTCGTGAATCACCTTATCGCCATCCACCAGCACCGGGACCTTGGCCTGGCCGCTGAAGGCGACCTTGTCGCCCTCGGTGAACCTGATCGCGCGGATCTCCGGGGCAAGACCCTTGTGGGCAAGGGCCATGCGCGCGCGCCAGCAGTAGGGGCTGGGACGGCGGTCGTCGGCACAGAGCCGTTCGTAGAGAACCAGGGCCATGAGCGGATTCCCCAAGGCATATGATCGCGGCGCCATGGTGGCCGAGGCGGCGGCGTCTGCCAAGGCGCCCAGAAGGGGAAATTGTCGGAAGACAAAGCGTTTGTTGTCGCCCGCACGGCGGCCGCGCTATGCTCGCCGTCGCCCGCGGCGGTTTCTGCCGCGTCCGACCCCATCTCTGATCAGCTTCCCGGACCTTTGCCGAAGGCGCGCCCTCTGCCATGCGCAACGCCCCTCTTTTCAATCTCGGCCTCTATGCCGCCACGGTGCTGTTCTGGGGTACCACCTGGATCGCCATGAAGTACCAGGTCGGCGTGGTGGCGCCGGAGCTGTCGGTCGCCTACCGCTTCACCCTCGCCGCCGCCGTCGTCTTCCTCTGGGCGCTGGCCGCACGCCAGCGTCTCGCCTTCGACGGTCGCGTCCACCTGCTGCTGGCGGTGATGGGCCTGTGCATGTTCTCCTTCAACTTCTACTTCTTCTACCGCGCCGCCGCGTTCATGACCTCCGGCCTGCTGGCGGTGGTGTTCTCCATGACCGTGGTGCTGAACATCCTCAACGGCTGGATCTTCCTCGGCCGCCGCGCGGCGCCGCGCACCCTGGTCGCCGCGGCGCTGGGATTGGCCGGCATCGCCGCGCTGTTCTGGCCAGAGATCGAGCGCTTCGACCTGGCGGATGACGGTGCCCGCGGTCTGCTGCTGTCGCTCGCCGGCACGCTGTGCTTCTCGCTCGGCAACATCGCCTCGGCGCGTGCCCAGATGCGGGGCCTGCCGGTGCTGTCCTGCAACGCCTGGGGCATGACCTACGGCGCCGTCGCCATGTACGGCGTGGCCTTCCTGAGCGGTGCCCCTTTCGTCTTCGAGGCTACGCTCAGCTACAGCACTGCGCTGCTCTACCTGGCGCTCTGCGGCTCGGTGCTCGCTTTCGGTGCCTATCTCACCCTGCTGGGGCGCATCGGCGCCGACCGCGCCGGCTACGTCACGGTGCTGTTCCCGCTGGTCGCCCTGGCGATCTCTACCGTGGTTGAGGACTATCACTGGTCGCCGCTGGCGCTGGCCGGGGTGGGGCTGGTGCTGGCCGGCAATCTGCTGGTGCTGCTGCGCCCGCGGGCGGCGCCGCAGGTGGCAGCGGAATAGGGAAGGGGAAAGTTCATGACGGGAACCCTGCTGGTCACCGGCGCGAGCCGCGGCATCGGCGCGGCGGTGGCGCGTCTCGGTGCCGCCGCCGGCTACACGGTCTGCGTGAACTACCGCAGCGGCGCGGCGGCCGCCGAGGCAGTGGTCGGCGAGATCGAGAATGCCGGCGGCCGCGCGCGGGCGGTGCAGGCCGACGTCGGCTGCGAAGAGGACGTGGAACGGCTTTTCGCGACCATCGACGCCGAACTGCCACCGCTCAGCGGACTGGTGAACAATGCCGGCGTCTGCGGCCAGGTGAGCCGGCTGGAAGAGGCTTCCACCGAGACGCTGCGCGGCGTGCTCGATCTCAACCTGCTGGGCCTCATGTGGTGCTGCCAGGCCGCGGTGCGCCGCATGGCGCGGCGCTACGGCGGCCGGGGCGGCGCCATCGTCAATCTCTCCTCGGGTGCCGCGAGCATCGGCAGTCCGGGCGAATACGTCTGGTACGCCGCCTCCAAAGGTGCCGTCGACAGCCTGACCCTCGGCCTTGCCAAGGAGAATGCCGGCGAGGGCATCCGCGTGAACGCGGTGGCGCCGGGCTTCGTGCGCACGGAGATCCACGCCGCCTCCGGCATGCCGGACCGCCTGGAGAAGGTGGCGCCGACCATGCCGATCGGCCGCGCGGCCGAGCCGGAGGAGATCGCCGAGGCGGTGCTCTGGCTGCTGAGCGACAAGGCCTCCTACACCACCGGCGCCGTGCTGCGCGTCGCCGGGGGCCGCTGAGGCGGCCCTTTCCGCGCCCCTTTCACTCCGGGCTGCTTTGCCGTAAACAACCGCGCCATGGGGCTGGACACGGAAACAGAAGAAGGCGAGCCGGCAGGACCGCTGGCGGCCTACCGGGCGCTGCGGCGCGGGGGCAACCTGCGTCACGACGCCGGCCAGCTGCTGGCTGCGGAGAAGCTGCAGTCGCTGCACAACGCGCTGCGCGGCTACAGCCCGGTGGGAAGCGGCGGCTGGAAGGCGCGCCTCGGTCTCGGCCGCCGCAAGGCCGAGCCGCCGCAGGGCCTCTACCTCTTTGGCAGCGTCGGCACCGGCAAGTCGATGCTGATGGACCTCTTCTTCAAGACCGCGCCGGTCGACAGGAAGCGCCGCGTCCACTTCCACGCCTTCATGCAGGAGGTGCAGGAGCGCCTGCACGCCTGGCGCCAGGACCCTGCCAACAAGGGCAAGGCCGATCCGCTGCCGGTGATCGCCGGGGAACTGGCCGAGGAGGCCTGGCTGCTCTGCTTCGACGAGTTCCACGTGGTCAACATCGCGGATGCGATGATCCTCGCCCGCCTCTTCGAGACATTGTTCGCGACGGGCGTGGTGGTGGTCGCGACCTCCAACTGGCCGCCGGACCGGCTCTATGAGGGCGGCCTGCAGCGCGAGCAGTTCCTGCCCTTCATCGCACTGGTGAAGGAGCGCCTCGACGTCCTGGAACTGGACAGCGGCGTCGACTACCGCCAGCAGCGCATCAAGGACATCACCGTCTATCACGCGCCCCTGGGACCGCGCGCGGAGGCGGCGCTCGACAAGGCCTTCGCCGAACTGACCGAGGGCCTCGCCCCGCGGCCCGACAGCGTGGTCTACAAGGGCCGCGAGATCCCGGTGCCGCTGACCGCCGGCGGGGTCGCGCGCTTTTCCTTCGCCGCGCTCTGCGAACAGCCGCTCGGCCCCGGCGACTACCTGGCCATCGCCGGGCTCTACCACACGGTGATTCTCTCCGGCGTGCCGGCACTCTCCGCCGAGAAGCGCAACGAGGCGCGCCGCTTCATGACCCTGATCGACGCGCTCTACGAGCACCGGGTGAAGCTGGTGGTTTCGGCCGCCGCGCCGCCCGAGCGGCTGTATCCCTCTGGCGACGGGGCCGTTGAGTTCCAGCGCACGGTCAGCCGCCTGCAGGAGATGCGCTCGGCCGACTACATCGCCAAGGCGCACATGACGTGACTGCAGGCTGTAAGTATAGCCGGCCTGTGAACGATTTCGCCGCCGTGGCGCCTTGCTACTGCTGCTGAATCGCGCTAGGAAACGCGGCATTGTCGCAGTGCAGCGTCCGCGGACGCCCGGCGGCATCCGAAGGCCCCGGGGAGGCCCCCCGGCATGTCCAAATGTGACCGCACACACCGATTGGGGAATCAACGGAAATGGCTCGCAACAAGATCGCGCTGGTCGGCGCCGGCAACATCGGCGGCACCCTGGCGCTGCTCGCCGGCTTGAAGGAACTGGGCGACGTCGTCCTCTTCGACATCGTCGACGGTGTGCCCCAGGGCAAGGCGCTGGATCTCGCCCAGTCGACTCCGGTCGAGGGCTACGACGCCAAGTTCGCCGGCGCCAGCGACTACAAGGCGATCAAGGGCGCCGACGTGGTCATCGTCACCGCCGGCGTCGCCCGCAAGCCCGGCATGAGCCGCGACGACCTGCTGGCCATCAACATCAAGGTGATGAACGCGGTCGGCGAGGGCATCAAGAAGAACTGCCCCAATGCCTTCGTCATCTGCATCACCAATCCGCTGGACGCCATGGTCTGGGTGCTGCAGCAGGCCAGCGGCCTGCCGCCCCACAAGGTGGTCGGCATGGCCGGCGTGCTGGACTCGGCGCGCTTCCGTTACTTCCTGGCCGATGAAATGAGCGTCTCGGTAGAAGACGTCAGCGCTTTCGTTCTGGGCGGCCACGGCGACACCATGGTGCCGATGGTGCGCTATTCCACCGTCGCCGGCATCCCGCTGCCGGATCTCATCAAGATGGGCTGGCTGAAGAAGGACCGCCTGGACCAGATCGTCCAGCGCACCCGCGACGGCGGCGCCGAGATCGTCGGCCTCCTGAAGACCGGCTCGGCCTTCTACGCGCCGGCCTCCTCGGCCATCCTCATGGCCGAGTCCTACCTGAAGGACAAGAAGCGGGTGCTGCCCTGCGCGGCTTACCTGACCGGCCAGTACGGTGTGAAGGACATGTATGTCGGCGTGCCGGCGGTGCTGGGCGCCAAGGGCGTCGAGCGCATCGTCGAGCTGGAACTGACCAAGAGCGAGAAGTCCATGCTCGCAAAGTCGGTTGGCGCCGTCGCCGGGCTGGTCGAGACCTGCAAGGGCATGATGAAGAACGAGGCGGACGCCAAGAAGTCGTCAACTAAAAAGACCACTTCGAAAGCAGCCAAGAAGAAGTAAGCAGGAAAGTGGCGGAACGGCTGGACTGGATTGAAATAAAGCCCAGAATTGGGCCGATTTTTGGACCGAAAACAGCCGATTTTCAAGCTTTCGCCAGGTTGCGCTGAAGGTATGGAGTGTTAAGGTATCGCGGGTCCCGGACACTGCTGGAGCGCAGCGATCCCCGGCGGTTTTCGCCGGTTCCCTGGGGCGATCCCCTGGGACCGGCGGCGACATCGGCGATTGCGAGGCGACGGTGCGGGCTTTGCGCAAATACACGGCATTACAATTACGTGGAAATAATTGGTGGGAATGCCCTGTCCGGTATGCCTGATCTTCTCCAACCAAACTGAAGCGACGGTCAATGAACATCCATGAGTATCAGGCCAAGAGCCTGCTGGCGAAGTTTGGCGTAGCAGTGCCCCGGGGGGCGGTTGCCTATACGCCTGAGGAGGCCGAGAGCGCGGCGCGCGATCTGGGCGGGCCCGTCTGGGTCGTGAAATCGCAAATCCATGCGGGCGGCCGCGGCGCCGGGCGCTTCCAGGACGACCCCGACGGCAAGGGCGGCGTGCGCGTCGTGAAGTCGGTCGACGAGGTCAAGGCCAACGCCGGCCAGATGCTCGGACACGTGCTGGTGACCAAGCAGACCGGCCCGGCGGGCAAGGAGGTCAAGCGCCTCTACATCGAGGAAGGCTGCGACATCGCGCGCGAGCTCTACCTCGGCATGCTGATCGACCGGGCGACCAGCCGGGTCACCCTGATGGCCTCGACCGAGGGCGGCATGGAGATCGAGGAGGTCGCCGCCGAGCACCCCGAGAAGATCCTGAAGCTGGCCATCGACCCGGCCGTCGGCTTCATGCCCTTCCACGGCCGCAAGATCGCCTTCGGCCTGGGCCTGGAAGGCAAGCAGGTCGGCGCGGCGGTGAAGTTCATGACCGCCATGTACAATGCCTTCCTGTCGCTCGACGCTTCGATCGTGGAGATCAACCCGCTGGTGGTCACCGGCGGCGGCGAGGTCATCGCGCTCGACGCCAAGATGAACTTCGACGACAACGCCCTCTTCCGTCACAAGGACGTGGCCGAGATGCGCGATGAAGACGAAGAAGACGCCATGGAACTCGAGGCCGCCAAGCACGAGTTGAACTACATCAAGCTCGACGGCCAGGTCGGCTGCATGGTCAACGGCGCCGGCCTCGCCATGGCGACCATGGACATCATCAAGCTCTACGGCAGCGAGCCGGCCAACTTCCTCGACGTTGGCGGCGGCGCGACCAAGGAGCGCGTGACCGCAGCGTTCAAGATCATCCTTTCCGATCCCAACGTGGAAGGCATCCTGGTCAACATCTTCGGCGGCATCATGCGATGCGACGTGATCGCCGAGGGTGTCGTGGCCGCCGCCCGCGAGGTGAAGCTGCACGTGCCCCTGGTGGTGCGTCTGGAAGGAACGAACGTGGAATTGGGCAAGAAGATCCTGGCCGAATCCGGCCTGCCGATCATCTCTGCCGACAACCTGGCCGACGCCGCCGAGAAGGTGGTCAAGGCCGTGCGGGAGGCTGCCTGATGTCTGTGCTGGTCAATAAGAACACCAAGGTCATCTGCCAGGGCTTCACCGGCGCGCAGGGCACCTTCCACTCCGAGCAGGCGATCGCCTACGGCACCAAGATGGTCGGCGGCGTGACGCCGGGCAAGGGTGGCACCACCCATCTGGACCTGCCGGTCTTCGACACGGTGGCGGACGCGGTCGCCAAGACCGGCGCCAACGCCAGCGTCATCTACGTGCCGCCCCCCTTTGCGGCCGACGCCATCCTGGAGGCCATCGACGCCGAGGTGGGCCTGATCGTCTGCATCACCGAGGGCATTCCGGTGCTGGACATGG
The DNA here is from genome assembly GCF_037652055.1 of Pelagibius sp. 7325. Taxonomy (NCBI): domain Bacteria; kingdom Pseudomonadati; phylum Pseudomonadota; class Alphaproteobacteria; order Rhodospirillales; family Rhodovibrionaceae; genus Pelagibius; species Pelagibius sp. 7325. The sequence continues at coordinate 500,721 of NZ_JBBKAH010000002.1, read as the reverse complement.
TGAAGGTGAAGCGCGCGCTGGGCGGCTCCAAGTCCCGCCTCATCGGGCCGAACTGCCCGGGCATCATCACCCCGGACGAGTGCAAGATCGGCATCATGCCGGGTCACATCCACTCGGCCGGCAAGATCGGGGTTGTCTCGCGTTCGGGCACACTTACCTATGAGGCCGTGGCCCAGACCACGGCAGCCGGCCTGGGTCAGACGACTTGCATCGGCATCGGGGGCGACCCGGTGAACGGCACCAATTTCATCGACTGCCTCGAGGCCTTCCTTGCCGATCCCAAGACCGAAGGTATTATCATGATTGGGGAAATCGGCGGGACCGCCGAGGAGGAAGCGGCTGAGTTCTACCGGGCGTCAAAGGTTAAGAAACCTATCTGTGGTTTCATCGCCGGCGTCACGGCGCCTCCGGGCCGCCGCATGGGCCATGCCGGGGCGATCATCGCCGGCGGCAAGGGCGGTGCCGGCGACAAGATCGAGGCGTTGAAATCGGCCGGCTTCCTGATGGCGGATTCGCCGGCCAGTCTGGGTTCGACCATGCTGCAAGCCATGGGTGGCTAGCGGCGCTAAACGCGGAAGGCGGCCTGGGGTCGGGGTTGCCCGGCCCGGGCCGGGAAAGACCATGACGATCTATTCGGAATCCCAAGCGTCGATGCTTGCGGGTCTCTACCACAAGTTCACCCAGGATCCTGGGTCTTTGGACGAGCAGTGGAGAGGCTTCTTCGCCGACCTGGATGACGAAGCCAGATCCGTGATCGAGAAACTGAACGGCGGCGCCCCTGGCGCCGCCGCTGCCGTTGCGGCGGTCGCTCCGGCGGCGGCCTATGCGGCGGGCGCCGCCGGGCGGGCCGACGTGAACGATGCCTCGGTCAGGGCCGCGACCCTCGATTCCATCCGCGCGCTCATGCTGATCCGCGCCTACCGCGTGCGCGGCCACCTGGAAGCCAACCTAGATCCTCTCGGCCTGAAGCCGGTGGAGCCGCACCCGGAGCTCGATCCGCGCAGCTACGGCTTCACCGACGCCGACATGGACCGGCCGATCTTCATCGACAACGTGCTGGGCCTGGAGACGGCGTCGCTGCGCAAGATCGTCGAGGTCGTGCGCGCCACCTACTGCGGCTCGATCGGCGTCGAGTTCATGCACATCCAGGATCCGGCCCAGAAGGCCTGGATCCAGGAGCGCATCGAATCGATCCGCAACCAGCCGGACTTCACCGTGAACGGCAAGCGCGCCATCCTGGAGCGCCTGACCGCGGCGGAGACCTTCGAGCAGTTCCTCAACAAGAAGTACACCGGCACCAAGCGCTTCGGCCTGGACGGCGGTGAGGCGATGATCCCGGCGCTGGAGCAGATCCTCAAGCGCGGCGGCCAGCTGGGTCTGAAAGAGGTCGTCATCGGCATGCCGCACCGCGGCCGCCTGAACGTGCTGGCCAACTTCATGAGCAAGCCCTTCGCGGCGATCTTCTCGGAGTTCGAGGGCGGCGCCGCCCATCCGGAGGACGTCGGCGGGTCCGGCGACGTGAAGTACCACCTCGGCACCTCGTCGGACCGCGAGTTCGACGGCAACAGCATCCACCTGTCGCTGACCGCCAATCCCTCGCACCTGGAAGCGGTGAATCCAGTTGTGGTCGGCAAGGTGCGCGCCAAGCAGGAGCAGGGCAAGTACAAGGACCGCAGCGAGGTCATGGCCCTGCTGATGCACGGCGATGCGGCCTTCGCGGGCCAGGGCCTGGTGCCGGAGACCCTCGACCTCTCGGAGCTGAAGGGCTACCGCATCGGCGGCACCATTCATTTCATCGTGAACAACCAGATCGGCTTCACAACCAACCCGATCAACTCGCGCTCCGGCCCCTATTGCTCGGACGTCGCCAAGATCATCCAGGCGCCGATCTTCCACGTGAACGGCGACGACCCCGAGGCGGTGACCCATGTGGCGCGCATCGCCACCGAGTTCCGCCAGACGTTCCACAAGGACGTCGTGGTCGACATGTTCTGCTATCGCCGCTTCGGCCACAACGAGGGCGACGAGCCGGCCTTCACCCAGCCGCTGATGTACAAGGCGATCGGCAAGCACCCGACGGTGCGCCAGATCTACGCCGAAAAGCTGGTCGCGGAGAACACCTGCACCCAGGGCGAGGTCGAGAGTCTGCTGCAGGAATGGAACGACCGCCTGGAAGAGGACTTCCAGACCGCCAAGGCCTACAAGCCCAACAAGGCCGACTGGCTGGAAGGTGCCTGGTCGGGCCTCGCCGTCGCGCGCGGCTACGACCCGCGCCGCGGCAAGACGGCGGTGGCGATGGAGACCCTGAAGGAAGTCGGCATGGCGCTGACCAAGGTGCCGGGGGACTTCGATCTGAACCGCAAGATCGCGCGCCAGCTGGACGCCAAGCGCAAGATGATGGAGACCGGCAAGGATATCGACTGGGCGATGGCGGAGGCCCTGGCCTTCGGTACCCTGCTGGTCGAAGGCCATCCGGTGCGCCTGTCCGGCCAGGACAGCAACCGCGGCACCTTCTCGCACCGCCACGCCGCGCTGATCGACCAGCAGACCGAGGAGACCTACAAGCCGCTGGCCCACATCCGCGACGACCAGGCCCGCCTGGAAATCGTCGACTCGCCGCTCAGCGAGCTGGCGGTGCTGGGATTCGAATACGGCTACTCGCTGGCCGAGCCGCGCGCGCTGGTTGTCTGGGAGGCGCAGTTCGGCGACTTCGCCAACGGCGCCCAGGTCATGATCGACCAATTCATCGCCTCGGGCGAATCCAAGTGGCTGCGCCTCTCCGGCGTGGTCATGCTGCTGCCGCACGGCTACGAAGGGCAGGGACCCGAGCACTCCTCGGCGCGCATCGAGCGCTACCTGCAGCTCTGTGCCGAGGACAACCTGCAGGTCGTCAACTGCACGACGCCGGCGAACTTCTTCCACGTGCTGCGGCGCCAGCTGCACCGCGAGTTCCGCAAGCCGCTGATCGTCTTCACGCCGAAGTCGCTGCTGCGCCACAAGGCCTGCGTCTCGGACCTGGAGTCCTTTGGCCCGGGCAGCTGCTTCCACCGTGTGCTCTACTGCGACAACGTGCCGAGCGAGCCCAAGGACGCCAAGCAGGTGGTGCTGTGTTCCGGCAAGGTCTACTACGACCTGCTGGAGGAGCGCGAGAAGCGCGGCATCAAGGACATCCACTTCCTGCGCCTGGAGCAGCTCTATCCTTTCCCGGTGGACGCCCTGTCGCACGAGCTGGAAGCCTACAAACATTGCGATCTGGTGTGGTGCCAGGAAGAACCCCGCAACATGGGGCCCTGGGCCTTTGTGTCGACCTTCATCGAGGAGGTCGCCGAGAGCATCGGCTTCGACAAGCCGCGGCCGCGCTACGCCGGCCGGCCGTCGTCCGCCTCGCCGGCCACCGGCTCGCACAAGCGCCACGTCGAAGAGCAGGCCGCCCTGCTCGACGACGCCCTCACCCTGGGCAAGAAGCGCATGGGCCGCATCGAATCGCGCAAGGTGCAGACCGAAGCGCGGCAGCGGACCACAAGCAAGGGGCAGGCCGCGGAGTAACGCCGCGCCGGTTCCTCAAGTTCGGCCAAGTGAGGTTGGCGAGTGACGTTGGAAGGAGCGCCCTTTTGATGGGAGCGCCCGCAAGAGTGAGAGAGTAATGGCAACAGATATTGTGGTGCCCACCCTGGGCGAGTCGGTCAGCGAGGCGACGGTCGCCCAATGGCTGAAGCAGCCCGGCGACGCCGTCGCCGTCGACGAGCCGGTGGTCGAGCTGGAAACCGACAAGGTCACGCTGGAGGTCAATGCCTCGGTCGCCGGCGTGCTGTCGGAGGTCGTCGCCGCCGAGGGCGAGAACGTCGAGGTCGGTGCCATCCTGGGCCGCATCGGCGAAGGCGAAGGCGCCGCGCCGGCCCCCAAGGAAGCGCCCAAGGCGGCGAAGCAGGAAGCCCCCAAGGCCGAAGCCCCCAAGGCCGAAGCCGCCAAAACGGAGACTCCCGCCGAAGCTCCGAAAGCGGCCGCCGCTGGCGGCAGCGGCTCGGGCGGCAACGGATCCGGCGGCAACGGCGCCAGCGTCGAGATCACCGTGCCGACGCTGGGCGAATCGGTCAGCGAGGCCACGGTCGCCAAGTGGCTGAAGCAGCCGGGTGAGGCCGTCGGCGCCGACGAGCCGGTGGTCGAGCTGGAAACCGACAAGGTCACGCTGGAAGTCAACGCCCCCGCCGCCGGCACGCTTACCTCCATCGCCGCCGAGGAAGGTGCCACCGTCGAGGTCGGCGCGCTGCTCGGCGTGTTCTCGGCCGGCGCCTCGGGCAGCGCGCCCGCGGCCCAGGCGGAAACTCCCAAGGCAGAAGCCCCCAAGCAGGAGTCTGCCGGGGCCGAGGCGCCGAAGGCGGCTGCCGCCGCCGCGGCTGCACCTGCGGGGGATGGCGCCAAGAAACTGGACCCCGCCGCCGCCCCGCGCACCGGCGGCAAGATCACCAAGGCCGACCTCATGGCCTTCCTGGAAAGCGCGGCCGTGGGCGATCTCGGCCCGGCGGTGCGCAAGCTGATCGAGGAGAAGCAGCTCGACCCGGCGGTCATCCCGGCGAGCGGCAAAGACGGCCGCCTCACCAAGGAAGACGTGCTGAACTTCGTGGAAGGCAAGACCAAGCCGCTGGCCGCCCCGGCCAAGCCGGCGGCACCGGCCGCGTCCGCCTCGCCTGCGGGGGCACCCTCAAGCGCCTCCTCGGGCGGCAAGCGCGAAGAGCGCGTGCGCCTGACCAAGCTGCGCCAGACCATCGCGCGCCGCCTGAAGGAAGCGCAGAACACCGCGGCCATGCTCACCACGTTCAACGAGTGCGACATGAGCGCGGTGATGGCCCTGCGTAGCCAGTACAAGGACGCCTTCGAAAAGAAGCACGGCGTGAAGCTCGGCTTCTCGTCGTTCTTCACCAAGGCGGTGGTCGGCGCGCTGCAGGAGGTGCCGGCAGTCAACGCGCGCATCGACGGCGACGAGATCGTTTACGCCCACTACTACGACATCGGCATGGCGGTCTCGACGCCGAATGGCCTGATGGTCCCGGTGATGCGCGACTGCGACAAGAAATCCTTCGCCGAGATCGAGAAGGCGCTGGGTGATCTGGCCAAGAAGGGCCGCGACGGCAAGATCTCCATGGACGAGATGCAGGGCGGCACCTTCACCATCACCAACGGCGGCGTGTTTGGCTCGATGATGTCGACGCCGATCCTCAACATGCCGCAGTCGGCGATCCTCGGCCTGCACAAGATCCAGGAACGGCCCGTCGCCATCAATGGGCAGGTCGAGATCCGGCCGATGATGTACCTGGCGCTGTCCTACGACCACCGCATCATCGATGGCCGTGAGGCCGTCACCTTCCTGGTGCGCGTGAAGGAAGCCATCGAGGATCCGCAGCGCCTGCTGATTGGCATGTAATGAGCGAGGAAGAGGGTCTCGGCGGTTCGGAAGGCAGGCGCCTCACGCGCCTGCTGGACCGCCACGGTCAGGCCGACTACGAGCTCGACCTCAGCGGCCTCGACTTCGACCATGCCGCCGCCTCGGTCGACCGCATGGTCGAGCGCCAGCGCTTTCGCGACGTCGGCCGCTCGGTGCTGGTGCGCATCGACCCGGCGACTCCCGACAGCGGCGAGACCCTGTTCGGACGCCTCGGGCGCCACCTGCTGGACCTGAAGCGGCGCGGCCTCGTCGCCACCCTGGCGCCACTCGACCCGCGCTATGGCGCCGGTTTCAATCTCACCCTGCCGGCTGGCAGGGAGCCGGCGGCAGGGGAGAGTCTCGACGGCCTGCTGCCCGATGACGACGAGACGCCGGTCTAGCATCTCGCGGCCGATCCGCTTCAACGCTTTCCGGTCAGCGCTTCCCGGTCAGCGCTCCGGCATGCCGGCCTTGCGCATGCCTTCCATGTAGTGCGGCTGGCTGGCCTGTAGCGAAGGCGGCATGCCCTGGCGCAGCTTCTCTATGGTCATCCCCGGATTGTGGCGCAGGAACTCGGCCAGCGCGGCGGCCGCCTTCTCCTTGTTGCCGGCCTGCGCGTGGTAGGAGGCCAGCATCCGATAGGCCCAGGTGACACCGGGTCCGCTATTGAGGCCCTTCTCCACCAGCTCGATCGCGCCGGCGAAGTCACACAGCTCGCCGTGGGCGACGGCCATGCCGAAATAGATGTTGAAGGTGAAGGGATCGAAGGGGCTGAGGGCGAGCGCGCGTTCGAAGCAGGGGATCGCTTCCTTCATCTGTGCATTCAGCGTTCTCAACCAGCCTGCGCGCATCCAGCCCCAAGCGTTGTTCGGGTCGATGGCAAGCGCGCGGTCGATAAACGTGGCCGCGCGTGCCTGATCGGTGGTGCAGAGACTGTAGGCGGCGCCGATGGCGGTCAGCGCGGTGGCATGATCGTGGACCAGCTGGGCCGCGCGGTCGGCGCCGGCGATCGCCTTTACACGCTCGGCCGCAGGATCCGCGGCCCAGAGATAGGCGGTCTCCTGAGCGTGCGCCCAGGCCTTGAAGGCGAGGGCGACGCCGTAGTCGGGGTCCTGCGCCAGTGCCTGGTCGAACAATGCCAGGGCCTTTTCATTGTCCACCTTCCGGTGCGCCCAGAAGTGCGGCAGGGCGCGCAGGGTCAGGTCGTAGGCCCGCAGGTTCTCGGGCGGCTTGCCACGGGCCCGCTCGATCTCCGACGCGCGGATGCTGGGGTTGATGGCGCCGGCCACCTGGGAGGCGATGCGGTCCTGCAGGTCGAAGAGGCCGCTGCTGGCGTCCTCGAAGCGGTCCGACCACAGCTGGCGGCCGGTTTCGGTCTCGACCAGCTGCACGGTGATGCGCACGCGCTGGCCGCCGCGCCTTACCGTCCCCTCGACGGCATAGGCGACGCCGAGGTCGCGGCCGACCTCGCGCACGTCGACGAAGCGGCCCTTGTAGGCATAGGCCGACTGCCTTGCGATGACGAAGAAGTCGCGGATGCGCGACAGGGCGGCGGTGATCTCCTCGACCACGCCGTCGGCGAAGAAATCGTCCTGCTGGCCGCCCAGATCGTCGAAGGGCATGACCACCACGCTGGGCTGGCCCTGGGAGCGCTGCGGCAGGGCGGCCGGCTTCGCCAAGGGCGGGTCGCTTGCCGGGGCGGGTGCCGCCGGGGCGGATGCTGCCGCGGCGGTGCCCAGCAGTTCGGCGGTGCGCGCCTCCGGCGCCGCGCCGAGTTCGCGTTGCACCGCCTCGGTGCAGCGCTCGAACTGGCGCCGGGCGGCATTGGGCTGGCCCTCGGCAAGGCGCAGGCGGATGAGGGCGCGGTGCGCCGGCTCCGCCGCCGGGTCGCCGGCCAGCAGACGGTTGGCCAGGGCCTCGCAGGCGGCGCGGCCCGCCGCGTCGGCGCTGTCCGCTTCGCTCAGGGCCTCGACCAGGGCAAGGGCCTGGTGACGCAGGCGCTCGCGGTGGGCGGCGACCAGGGCGGCCAGAGGCTCCGGCATCGCCATGCCCTCCAGCAGCTCCCCGGCATAGAGGTCCGCCGCCTGCCGGCGCCCGGCCGCACTGTCCGACACGTTCAGGATCTCGAAGGCGTGGAGGTCGATTCCGCTGCCGGCGCCGGCCAGGCGGATGCTGTCCTGCTCGCTCTCCAGAATGGCCCCTTCCAGCACCGCCGGCAGGACCTTGCGGATGGCGGTCAGCGCCTGGCGCAGGCTCGACTTGCCCTGGCCGTCGCCGCGGTCGGGCCAGATCAGTTCGACCAGGGCCTCGCGGCTGGCCCCCTTGTCGCCCAGCAGCGCCAGGGCGGCGAGCACCAGGGCGGTCTTGCGGGTCGGCAGCGAGACGGCCGCGCCGGCGGAGTCGGCGATGGTCAGTCCGCCGAGGAGGGTGAGGGGCATGGCTGTCGGCCTTTTGGTCGGCAAAGCGGCACTTTCGGGCCGATTTTACGCAGATTTTACGCTCGGAGGCAGCGATTTCATCGCGATTTCGCGCTGCCCAGCCCCCGCGTGAAACGCCTGGGTCGGAAAGTGAGTACATCAAGACACCAGGGGAAGACAGGGGCCCGGCGGCCCGTCCCCCCCGAAGCGGAGTAAGAGCCATGACCACCAGCGCGATCCAGCACAGCACCCGGGCCTTCAGCCTTGGAACCACCGCCACCCAGGGCGCGCTGCGCGCCGTCTTTGCGTGGTACCGGCGCCAGGAGAGCCGCCGCCAGCTCGAGAGCCTGACCCTGGAGCAGCTGCGCGATATCGGCATCGACGCCGACGTGATCTCCCGCGGCCACGAGATTCCCGGCGATCCCTGGCTGATGAGCCGCCTCATGTCGCTGCGCTAATGCAAACCTCAGCCGCCCCCGCCCATGCCGTTGCGGCGGGCGAGGGCGGCCTGCAGCCGCTCCACCGCCGCGACGATCTCCTCCTCGCTCAGCGCCATCGCCGCCTCGCGCACCGTCACTTCGAAGCGGACATCGCCCTCGGCTGACGGTGCCAGGGGCTCGTCGAAAAGCCAGAAGCCGGCTTCGGCGGCGACGTCGAGGGCCGCCGCCATGAGATCGCCCTTCCCGTCCAGGGTTACCTGAAAGGCATTGGCCTGCGGCGGATCGGGCGTGATGGTCACGCCGGGCAGCGCGGCCAGGGCGGCGGCGATGGCCTTCGCCTTCTCATGGTAGAGCGGCATGCGCGCCAGGCGCCGGTCCAGCCCCTGTTGCGCCGAGGCGATGTAGGGAAAGAGCCGGCGCAGGCGGCCGCCGCAGCGGCGCTGCCACAGGCGGACCTCCTCGACCAGGTCTTCAGGCCCTGCCAAGGCGCCGCCGGCAAGGCCGCCGAGACCCTTGTAGAAGGAGACGTAGAGCGAGTCGAAGGGCGCGGCGATCTCGGCGTGGCTCTTGCCGTAGTAGGGCTGGATCTCCCAGATCCGCGCGGCATCGGCGTGGAGGGCGATCCGGCGTTCCCGGCACAGCGCGGCGAAGGCTTCCACCTCCGGCCAGCCGGGCAGCTGGCAGCCGATGTTGCGCAGCGGCAGTTCCAGGGTGACGGCACCCAAGGGCTCGCCGGCCATTGCCAGGTCGGCGCTCAGCGGCAGGCGCCCGGCCTCGCCCAGCCAGACCGACTGCAGGCCGAAGACCTCGCGGTAGGCGTCGGCCTCGTCGGCGGCGATGTGGCAGTCGGGGTGCAGGGCGATACTGCGGCAGCCGGCGCGGTCGGCCCAGGCGCGCAGGGCCGCGTTCTGCAGCATCTTGCCGCTGGGCCCGAAGACGGCGGCGGGCTTGCCCAGCAGCTCGGCGATGCGCTGTTCGAAATCCTCGAGGAGGACGCCGCCGCCGTAGTGATCGGCTACCGTGCCGTCCGGCAGGAAGTCCGCCAGTTCGGTCAGGGTCTGCTTCGGGTCCGGCGGCGGATCCAGCGAGAGGAAGCGCGTGCAGGCGCGGTAGAGGCTCTTTTTGCTGCGCGTTTCACTCATGCCGCCATCCTTCGCTGCTGCCTGCTTGGCCGATTCCGCCTTTCGTCATAGCCTCCACCCTCCGTGTCGGCAAGCAAGGGACCGATCACCATGCGCAACAGCACGAAACGGCGGTTCGAGACCGCCGGCTGGGTGCTTTTCATCGTCTCGGCGGTCTTCTACATCTGGGCGAGCTGGCGGGCGGGCGACCTGCTGGCACTGACCGGCAGCGTGTTCTTTTTCCTCGCCTGCTTCGTCTTCCTGGTGCCGCTGCACGGCCACCGGGTTCCCGACGATGAGGACCAGGGCGAGGATTGACACCCGGCCTTGACGATCCCGGGAGGCTGCCCTGCCGCCTGCGGCCTTGTCCCTCCCGGGCGGCTGCGGCATGTTGGGCGGCAATTCAGACCTATCCCAGCGCTGCCCGAGGGAAAACAGATCATGAGCGATAAGCAGTACGACCTGGTGGTGATCGGCGGCGGTCCCGGCGGCTACGTGGCGGCGATCCGCGCCGCGCAGCTGGGCATGAAGACCGCCTGCGTGGAGGGCCGCGGCGCCCTGGGCGGCACCTGCCTGAACGTCGGCTGCATTCCCTCCAAGGCGCTGCTGCAGTCCTCCGAGAAGTTCGCCGACGCCTCGAAGCACTTCGCCGAGCACGGCATTCAGGTCGAGGGCCTGAAGCTCGACCTCGCGGCGATGATGAGCCGCAAGGACAAGGTGGTGAAGGGTCTCACGGACGGCATCGAGTTCCTCTTCAAGAAGAACAAGATCGACTACGTGAAGGGCTGGGGCTCGATCCCGGCGGTGGGCAGCGTGAAGGTGAAGCTCGACGACGGCGGCGAAGAGACGCTCTCGGCCAAGAAGATCCTCATCGCCACTGGCTCCGAATCGACGCCGCTGCCGGGTGTCGCGACCGACGAGAAGCAGATCGTCACCTCCACCGGCGCGCTGGCGCTGGACAAGCTGCCGGGCAGCCTGGTGGTGATCGGCGCCGGCGTCATCGGCCTGGAGATGGGATCGGTGTGGTCGCGCCTCGGCGCCGAGGTGACGGTGGTGGAATTCCTCGACCGCATCCTGCCGGGCATGGACGGCGAGATCGGCAAGCAGACCCAGCGGGTGCTCGGCAAGCAGGGCCTCAACTTCAAGCTCGGCACCAAGGTGACGGGCGCCAAGAACGGTAAGGACGGTGTCACCCTGACGCTGGAGCCGGCCAAGGGGGGCGACGTCGAGGAGCTGAAGGCCGACGTGGTGCTGGTGGCCATCGGCCGCCGTCCCTTCACCGAAGGGCTCGGCCTGAAGGAGCTGGGCGTCGCCATGAACAACCGCGGCTTCATCGAGGTCGACGGCAACTTCCAGACCTCGGTCGAGGGCATCTACGCCATCGGCGACTGCATCCCCGGCCCGATGCTGGCCCACAAGGCGGAGGAGGACGGCGTCGTCGCCGCCGAGCGCATGGCGGGCCAGAAGAGCCACGTCGACTACAACCTGGTGCCGGGCGTGGTTTACACCTGGCCCGAGGTCGCCGGCGTCGGCAAGACCGAGGAGCAACTGAAGGAGGCCGGCGTCGACTACAAGGTCGGCAAGTTCCCCTTCATGGCCAACAGCCGCGCGCGCGCCGTGGGCGACACCGACGGCGTGGTGAAGGTGCTGGCCGACAAGCGCACGGACAAGGTGCTAGGCGTGCACATCCTGGGGCCGCTGGCCGGCGATATCCTGGCGGAATGCGTCGCGGTCATGGAGTTCGGCGGCACCGCCGAGGACATCGCGCGTACCTGCCACTCGCATCCCTCGATGGGCGAGTCGGTGAAGGAAGCGGCGATGGCCGCCGACGGCCGCGCCATTCACATCTGATTCAAGGCGGAACCCAAGCGCGGGTCAGCCGGAGGATTTCTTTTTCGGCAGGTCCTTGCGCTTGGTCTCGGCGAAGTCCTCGAGCTGCTGTTCGGTCATCGACTCGTACATTTCCTTCGAGGCACCTTTCAGTTCACTCTTCTTCATCTCGCCGCGCTTGGCGGCCAGCGCGGCGCCGGCCGCTTTCTGCTGCGCTTTCGATGTCGCGGGCATGGCAGTCACTCCTGGTGAGAGGCACTTCTGATAAAGCGGGAGATCAACGCTGAGCGGGCAACGGCGGTTCCGCCGGCCCGGGCCCGGTCGCCAGAGGGATCGCCGCGCAACCCGGAATGCATGGAGCCCCCGCAGGATTAGCGCGTGCGGACGTGGCGGCGCGCGCTATAACCCCCTGTTCAAGAGGGCGGTGATTGGTGCAGGCACTCCGGTGAGTGAGGCGGCTAAAGGTGAAGCGCGGGGCGTAGCGCGCGGCTGGTGGTTGGTGGCGTTGCTCTGCACGACGCAGGTGCTGGGCATGCTGCACAATGCCACCTTTCCGGCGCTGATCCCGGTGTTCCAGCCGCTGTGGGGCCTGAGCGGGACCGAGGCCGGCTGGATCAGCGGCATCTACTACGCCGGCTACGCGGCGGCTGTGCCGCTGCTGGTCACCATCACCGACCGCACCGACGCGCGCGCCATCTACCTCGCTTGCTGCCTGCTCGGCGGCTTGGCCGCGCTCGCCTTCGCTTTCCTGGCCGACGGCTTCTGGAGCGCGATGATCTTCCGGGTGCTGGGCGGCATCAGCCTCGCCGGCACTTACATGGTCGGCCTGAAGCTGCTGACCGATCGCCTCGACGAGCGTCGCCGTGCGCGTGCAGTCGCCATCTACACCGCCTTCTTCGGTATCGGCGCCAGCCTGTCGGTGTTCGTCGCCGGCGAGGTCGAAACGCGCGCGGGCTGGTCCGCCGCCTTCGTCGCCGCCAGTCTCGGCTCCTTCCTCGCCTTCGTGCTGGTCGCGTTCTTCGTGCGCCCCCTCGAACGCAAAACGCAGGCGCCCGGGGACACGCACGTCTTCGACTTCCGCCCGGTGCTGCGCAACGGCCCCGCCATGGCTTACACCCTCGGCTATGCCGCGCACATCTGGGAGCTGTTCGGCTTCCGCGCCTGGCTGGTGGCCTTCCTAGTCTTCGTCTTCGCCCAGCAGCCCCTGCTTCAGGATGGAACCTGGACGCCGACTCAGGTGGCGACCGTCATCCTGCTGCTCGGCATGCCGGCGTCGATCCTCGGCAATGAAATCGCGACCCTCTTCGGGCGGCGGCGCAGCGTCGCGCTGTTCATGATCGCTTCCGGTGCGATCTCGCTGACGCTCGGATTTCTCGCCGCGGCGCCGCTGTGGCTGCTCGGCACGCTGCTGGTGGTATTCGGCTGCGTCGTCATGATGGATTCCGGCGCGCTGACCGCGGGCACAGTGATCGCCGCCACGCCCGATCGCCGCGGCGCCACCATGGCCCTGCATTCGCTGATGGGCTTCGGGACAGGCTTCATCGCGCCGCTCGCCTTCGGCGCGGTGCTCGATCTCGGCGGCGGCAGCGGGTCGAGCCTCGCCTGGGGCCTTGCCTTCGGCCTGCTCGGCCTCGGCGTGCTGACCGGCCCGCTGGTTCTGGCGCTGATGGGACGGCGCAGAGCAAGCTGACGGCCGGCCTAGCTGCGGCGCAACACGTCCTTCAGGACGTCGACGATGATGCGGGTGGCCGTCTCCACCAGCACCACGTCGGTGCCGATGATCTCGTAGTGCTGGCCGTTGCGCGGCGGCAGCTGGCGGTGAAGTCCGTCCGGCAGGGCTTGCTTGGCGATGCCCGGCGGCATGGCGCCGCCGCGCGCCAGCTTCTTGCGGATGCCCGGCGGCAGTTCCTTCACCTTGCCGAGGGAATCCGGATGCTCGCCGAAATAGCGGTGGATGATGCGTCTCTCGTCGTCGCTCAGCACCGCGCCGAGCACCCCGGCGGTGACGCCTTCGATGACCTCCTGGGATGTGATGCCGTCGTTCGGTTTGCCGGGGTTGTTGTTACCTTTGCCCTTTGCCTTGCCGTTGTCAGCGAGAGCCGGCGTGGCGGCGACGAGGCTGAGGGCGAGGATGGCTGCCAGTAGGCGAAGCATGGCGAAAAGTCTCCAAGTCAATACGTTCGACGATCCATAGGTTGGCCTATGAGGCTATACGGTTCGGCCCCGCCATGTGTCCCCGAAATTTGATGGTGGCACTAGGTTCGGATTTTGCGCGCGTAGGTGGTTTTGGCCCGCGGGTGTGCCTTGTCGTAGACGTCCATCAGGCCGGCGACGTCGACCTCGGTGTAGCGCTGGGTGGCGGCGAGCGAGCTGTGGCCGAGCAGTTCCTGGATGGCGCGCAGATCGCCGCCGCCGGCCAGGAGGTGCGTCGCGAAGGAGTGCCTGAGCGCGTGCGGCGTCGCACTCTCGGGCAGACCGAGCAGGAGGCGCAACTGCTGCATGCGCCGCTGCATCTCGCGTGCGCTCAAGGCGCCGCCGCGCTTGGCGCGGAACAGCGGCGTGTCGTCCTGGAAAGCAAAGGGGCAGGCGGCGAGGTAGTCGGCGATGGCGGCGCTCACCACCGGCAGCAGGGGTACCATGCGCTGCTTGTTGCCTTTGCCGGTGACAGTCAGCGAATCCTGCCGTGGTTTCGGCGCCTGGGCGCGTGTCAGGCCGAGGGCCTCGCCGATGCGCAGGCCGCAGCCGTAGAGCAGCAGCAGCACCGCAACGTCGCGCTTGCCGATCCAGTCCTCGTCGCTCAGTTCGGCGACCGTGCCGATGGCGGCTTCGGCTTCGCCGGCGGTGAGCGCCTTGGGCACCGACTTCGGGAGTTTCGGCGTGCGCAGGGTGGCGAGCGCGGCGTTGTCGGCGAGGCCGCGGCGCTTCAGCCAGCGGAAGAAGCCCCGCAGGGTCGAGAGCGCACGCGCAGAAGAAGTCCGCTTCACGCCCTCCGAATTGCGCGCGGCGAGCCAAGCGCGGAAGTCGCCGGTGCTGAGGCGCGCGAGGTCATCGAGCGACGGTGCCTTGCCCAGATGCCCGCTCACGAAGCCGAGGAATTGGACGAGGTCGCGCCGGTAGGCCAGACAGGTATGCGGCGAGGCCCGCTTTTCATCGGCGAGCCAAGCCTGCCAGTCGCGCATCGCGGCGCCGACGTCAGGTGCCGCAGGCAGCAGCGTTTCGGCGTCCGGCGTTCTGGCGTTCAGCCGTCGCCCGGCAGATGCAGCCATGCGCGGAAGGTTTCCTCCAGCACTTGCGACAGGAAGTTCAGCAGTTCCGTGCCTTGGCCGGCGTGGAAGGCACCGGCCTGGCGAGAACCCAGCGCCAGCAGGGCCGGCGGCGCGTTCTTGCCGATGCCGAGGCGGATCAGCGCGTCGGAGCGCACGAGGCCAGCGGCGCCGTCGAAGACCGCCGGATCGCCGGCGATATCATCGCGCAGCAGCATGCTGCCGGCGCGGCCGAGCACCGCGTCGATGGTGCCGGCCTTCAGGCAGTAGACGCCGGCGACCGGTTTCCAGGCCTGGCCGTTCTCCGCCTGCTCGACACCGATGGTGACCACGTCGAGGTCCAGAATCACGGCCAGGTCGGTGGTGATGGTCTCGACGAACTCCTCGAAGCTGTGCGCGCGCAGCAGTGCCAGGATCGCTTCGTGCACGCGCGCCTGAATCGCCAGGTTGCTGCGCCCGGTGGCGACCAAGTCGTCGCGCAGCTGCGTGACGTCGCTCAGCTTGTGACGCAGACGCTCCACCATCGCCTGCTGCAGATCCACCACGCCGTCGCCGCGCGCCCGTGCCGGCGGAGTCAGAACGTCCAGCAAATCGGGTCGTTCGGCCAGGAAATCGGGGTGGCGGCGCAGGTAGGCTTCGACCTGATCGGCGGCAATCGGCTGGGCGAGGGCGCCAAGCGAGGTGCCGCCGCTGCGGGAGTCGCGCGCGGCGGCATCGCCGTTCACCGTGTCGGGACTGTCCTTGGGAATCTCTCGCTCAGGCACTGCGGCGCGTTTCCTTGCCGTCAGCGCCAGCCTTTGCGCTCAGGATGCTCTGGCCGGTCTTAGCCCAGTCGGCGAGGAAAGCCTCCAGGCCCTTGTCGGTCAGCGGATGCTTGTACATGGCCCGCAGCACCGCCGGCGGGAGGGTGGCGACGTCGGCGCCCATCTTGGCGGACTCGATGACGTGGCCGACGTGGCGCACGGAAGCGACCAGCACCTCGGTGGTGAAGTCCGGGTAGGAGTTGTAGATCTCGACGATCTCGGCGATCAGCTGCAGGCCGTCGGCGCCGGTGTCGTCGATGCGCCCGACGAAGGGCGAGATGAAGGCGGCGCCCGCCTTGGCGGCGAGGATTGCCTGCGCGGCGGAGAAGCACAGCGTGACGTTCACCTTGATGCCGTCGTCGCTCAGTGCCTTGCAGGTCTTGAGGCCGTCGACCGTCAGCGGCACTTTCACCGCGATGTTGTCAGCCAGCTTCGCCAGGGTGTGGCCTTCGCGCAGCATGCTCTCGAAGTCGGTCGCGGTGACCTCGGCGCTGACCGGGCCGGGCACCACCTCGCAGATCTCCTTCAGCACTTCAAAGAAGTTGCGGCCGCTCTTGGCGATGAGCGAAGGGTTGGTGGTGATGCCGTCGACCAGGCCGGTTTGGGCGAGGTCACGGATCTCCGCGATGTCGGCGGTGTCGATGAAGAATTTCATGCTGGCAGGGTCGTCCTTCCTGTTTCGTGAGCCCCGTCTCGTGGACCTTGCCCCCGACGGTGTGCAGCGGGCATTTATTCCCGCTTCTCCGTACCGGAGAATCCGGGCCGGAGAATCCGTCGCCGTCGCGGCGTTGGCCCCCACTTCCGGCCTCGTTTAGAGTGTAGCGGATGCCAGACCGCCATGCCAGCACTGCCACCCTGCCGCTCGACCTCGCCCCGCAGGCCGAACCGGCGCGGCGCGTCCAGGTGCTGCTGCCGCTGCCGCTGACCGGGCCTTACGACTACCTGGCGCCGGCGGAGTTGAACCTGGAACCCGGCAGCGTCGTCGTGGTGCCGCTGGCCCGGCGCGAACTGGTCGGCGTCGTCTGGGACACGCCCCTGAATCAGGCGGAAGAAGACGGGGCGGCGGCGCGCAAGACGGTGCCGCTGGAAAAGCTGCGCCCGATCCTGGAGGTCCTGGCCGTGCCGCCGCTGACGGAGGTGGCGCGCCGCTTCCTTGTCTGGGTGGCCGACTATACCCTGGCGGCGCCCGGTGCGGTGCTGCGCATGGCGCTGTCGTCGCCCTCGGCGCTGGAAGAACCCAAGCCGATTACCCTGTATCAACGCTGTGATACGCCCGATTCGGAGTCGCTGCGCCTGACCCCTGCGCGCAAGCGCGTGCTGGCGGAACTGGACGAAGGCCCGGCGCGCAGCCTCGCCGATCTCGCCCAGGCGGCCGGCGTCGGCCCCTCGGTGGTGAAGGGGCTGACCGAGGCCGGCGTCCTGGAAGCCCTCGAGGTGGTGCAGGAGCCGCGCTTCGCCGCGCCCGATCTCGACTGCGCCGGCCCGGTGCTGTCCGGCCAGCAGGCCGCCGCCGCGGAGTCGCTGCGCGGCGCCGTGGACGCCGGGGAGTTCTCCGTCACCCTGCTGGACGGCGTTACCGGCTCCGGCAAGACCGAGGTCTATTTCGAGGCCATCGCCGCGGCCATCGCCGCCGGCCGCCAGGCGCTGGTGCTGCTGCCGGAAATCGCCCTCTCGGCGCAGTGGCTGGAACGCTTCGAACGGCGCTTCGGCGTCGCCCCGGCGCTGTGGCATTCCGATCTCACCTCGGCACAGCGCCGCATGACCTGGCGCGCCATTGCCCACGGCCGCGCTCCGGTCGTGGTCGGCGCCCGTTCGGCGCTCTTCCTGCCCTACCCGGACCTCGGCCTCATCGTGGTCGACGAGGAGCACGAAAGCGCCTTCAAGCAGGAGGACGGCGTCACCTACCACGCCCGCGACATGGCGGTGGTGCGCGCGCAGCTGGGCGGCATTCCGGCCGTGCTGGTCTCGGCGACGCCCTCGCTGGAGAGCCTCAACAACGTGAAGACCGGGCGCTACCGCGCGCTGCACCTGCCCGAGCGCCACGGCGGCGCGGTGCTGCCGGACGTCGGCCTGATCGACCTGCGCCAGGACAAGCCGGAGAAGCTGCAGGGCCTCGGTCCCGGCTGGCTGTCGCCGGCCCTCAGGCAGGCGATCACCGAGACGCTGGCCGCCGGGGAGCAGGTCCTGCTGTTCCTCAACCGCCGCGGCTATGCGCCGCTCACCCTCTGCCGCGCCTGCGGGCACCGCCTGCAGTGCCCCAACTGCACCGCCTGGCTGGTCGAGCACCGCCTGGCCGGCCGCCTGCAGTGCCACCACTGCGGCCATGCGTCGCGGCTGCCCCCGGCCTGCCCCGACTGCGGCGCCGAGGGGACGCTGACCGCCTGCGGCCCGGGCGTCGAGCGCCTGGCCGAGGAGGTGAAGGTGCTCTATCCGCAGGCGCGCCAGGCAATGATGACCAGCGATACCCTGACCGGGCCGGACGCGGCCGCGGAGCTGATGCGGCAAGTGCAGGCGCGCGAGATCGACCTGCTGATCGGCACCCAGATCGTCGCCAAGGGCCACCACTTCCCGCACCTGACGCTGGTCGGCGTGGTGGATGCCGACCTCGGCCTCTACGGCGGAGACCTGCGCGCGGCCGAGCGTACCTACCAACTGCTGCATCAGGTGGCCGGCCGCGCCGGCCGTGCCGAGCATCGCGGCCGGGTGCTGCTGCAGACGGCGGAGCCCGATCACCCGGTGATGCAGGCGCTGGCCGCCCCGGTTGGCAAAGGGGGCGTTCAGGAGGGGGGGCGCGACACCTTCTTCGATGCCGAAGCGGCGGCGCGCGAAGCCGCCGGCCTGCCGCCCTTCGGGCGTTTGGCCGCTCTTATCCTCTCCGGTCCGGACGCGCGTCAGCTCGACGAGGCGGCGCGCGCCTTGGCCCGTCTCGCGCCGCGCGTGGAAGGCGTCACCATCCTGGGCCCGGCGCCGGCGCCGCTGGCGGTGCTGCGCGGCCGTCACCGCCGCCGTTTCCTGGTCAAGGCACCGCGTTCCTTCCGCCTGCAGCCGCTGCTGCGCGCCTGGCTTGGGCAGGCGAAGATGCCAAACGCGGTCCGGCTGCAGGTGGATATCGATCCTTACAGTTTCTTGTGACGGCTGAGCCGCCGTAGTCGGCCGGTTCCGTCCTCGCGGAAGTGATCAAAAAAGCGGCAGAATTGGGGGGCCGATTGCCCCTGCCGGACGCCCCTGCGCGGGAAGGGGGAAGCCTGGCTGTTCGGGGCCGAGAAAGTCCGAAAAAGGCGGGCCGTGGCGCCTTGCAACACCCCAGCACCTATGATACCAAACGCGCGCTCGTGGACGGGGTGCCCCGTTCAGTGCAAGGTCCGGCGTTGCCGATTCAAGGATAACGGACCAGCAGCACGGGCAGGGGTGATCCCAGGCGCAAGCCTGGGGCGTTATCTCCAGGGCGTAAACCCAGGGCGTAAACTAGGACTTCGAGGAACATCGGGCTTGGCTGGTGACAACACGAGCTTGAGCGACCTAGCGGGGCGCTATGCCTCAGCGTTGCTCGATCTGGCCGACGAACAAAAAGCGTTGGACCAGGTCTCCGGCGACCTGCAGACCCTGCGGTCGATGATTGGCGAGAGCGAAGACCTGCGCCGGCTGCTGGGCAGCCCGGTCATCACGCGCGACGAACAGCGCCGCGCGATGACGGCGCTGATGGAAAAGGCGGGTATCGGGCAGCTGACCCAGCGCTTCGTGCTGGTGGTCGCCAACAACCGCCGCCTCTTCGCCCTGCGGGCGATGATCGAAGGCTATCTGGCCGAGCTGGCGCGCCGCCGCGGCGAAATCACCGCCGCGGTGACTTCCGCCCGCTCTCTCTCGGACGCCCAGCAGGCGGCCCTTCTGGATGCGCTGCGCAGCGCTGTCGGCTCCAAGGTGCAGCTCGACCTCAAGGTCGACCCCGCCCTCATCGGCGGTATGATCGTCAAGGTCGGCTCCCGCATGATCGACTCGTCCCTGCGCAGCAAACTGCAACGACTTCAACTCGCCATGAAAGGGGTCGGATGATGGACATCCGCGCCGCGGAAATTTCCGCCATTCTCAAAGACCAGATCGAAAATTTCGGCAACGAGGCGGATGTCGCCGAGGTCGGGCAGGTGCTGTCGGTCGGTGACGGCGTGGCCCGCATCTACGGCCTCGACAACGTGCAGGCCGGCGAGATGGTCGAATTCCCCGGCGGCATCAAGGGCATGGCGCTGAACCTGGAAGTCGACAACGTCGGCGTCGTGATCTTCGGCGAAGACCGCGGCATCAAGGAAGGCGACACGGTCAAGCGGACCGGCGAGATCGTCGACGTGCCGGTCGGCCGCGGGCTCCTGGGCCGCGTGGTCGACGCGCTGGGCAACCCGATCGACGGCAAGGGTCCGATCGAAAGCTCCGAGCGCCGCCGCGTCGAGGTGAAGGCGCCGGGCATCATCCCGCGCAAATCGGTGCACGAGCCGATGCAGACGGGCCTCAAGGCGATCGATGCGCTGATCCCCGTCGGCCGCGGCCAGCGCGAGCTGATCATCGGCGACCGCCAGACCGGCAAGACCGCCATCGCGCTCGACACCATCATCAATCAGAAGAACATCAATCAGGGCGACGACGAGTCGAAGAAGCTGTACTGCATCTACGTCGCCATCGGCCAGAAGCGCTCCAGCGTCGCCAAGTTCGTGAAGATCCTGGAAGATCAGGGCGCGCTGGAATACTCGATCATCGTGGCCGCCACAGCTTCCGAGCCGGCGCCGATGCAGTTCCTGGCGCCCTACACCGGCTGCACCATGGGCGAGTTCTTCCGCGACAGCGGCACCCATGCGGTCATCGTGTACGACGATCTTTCCAAGCAGGCGGTGTCCTACCGCCAGATGTCGCTGCTGCTGCGCCGCCCGCCGGGCCGCGAAGCCTATCCGGGCGACGTGTTCTACCTGCACTCCCGCCTGCTCGAGCGTGCGGCGAAGATGGGCGACGAGGCCGGCAACGGCAGCCTGACCGCCCTGCCGATCATCGAGACGCAGGCCGGCGACGTTTCGGCCTACATTCCGACCAACGTGATTTCGATCACCGACGGCCAGATCTTCCTGGAGACCGGCCTGTTCTATAAGGGCGTCCGCCCGGCGCTGAACGTCGGCCTGTCGGTCAGCCGCGTCGGCTCGGCCGCCCAGATCAAGGCGATGAAGCAGGTGGCCGGCACCATCAAGCTGGAGCTCGCGCAGTTCCGCGAGATGGAGGCCTTCTCGCAGTTCGCCTCCGATCTGGACGCGGCAACCCAGCGCCTGCTGGCGCGCGGTTCGCGCCTGACCGAGCTGCTGAAGCAGGCGCAGTACTCGCCGCTCGCGGTCGAGGAGCAGGTGGCGGTGATCTTCGCCGGCGTGCGCGGCTACCTCGACAAGGTCCCGGTCAACAAGGTGACCGCCTTCGAGGCCCAGCTTCTGGCCAAGCTGCGCGCCGAGGGCTCTGACATCCTGGGGGCGATCCGCAGCGAGCAGGTCATCTCCGACGCGACGGAACAGAAACTGAAGAGCTTCCTCGAATCCTTCGTGAAGACCTTCGCGGCCTGACCCCCGCGGACCTGAAGCGAGCGAACTGAGCAAAGTCGAAGCGGGGCACGGCGGATGCCGAATCTCAAAGACCTCAAGGTGCGGATCGACAGCGTCAAGTCGACGCGAAAGATCACCTCGGCCATGAAGATGGTGGCGGCGGCCAAGCTGCGCCGTGCCCAGGAGCAGGCCGAGGCGTCGCGCCCCTATGCCCAGCGCATGGAGCGTATGCTCGGCTCGCTGGCGGCAGCCGCCGCCGGCCAGGCCGGGGCGCCGAAGCTGCTGGCCGGCACGGGCAGCGACCAGACCCACCTGGTCGTGGTGGCGACGGCCGACCGCGGCCTGTGCGGCGGTTTCAACACCTCGATCGTGCGCGAGGCGCGTCGGTTGATCCGCAGCCTGGTGAGCGACGGCAAGACGGTGAAAATCCTCTGCGTCGGCCGCAAGGGGCGCGACCAGCTGCGCCGCGATTATGCCAGCATGATCATCGAGACGATCGAGGACGTCGCCAGGCCGAAGCTCAGCTTCGACAAGGCCGCGGCCATCGGCGAGCGTATCGTGGCGATGTTCGCGGCCGGCGAGTTCGACGTCTGCACCATGATCTACGCCGAGTTCCGCTCGGCGATCTCGCAGATCGTCACGCCGCAGCAGCTGATCCCCTTCGCGCCCCCGAAGTCCAAGAACGGCGAGGAAGCCGAGAGCGCAGGCACGAACGGGGACCTCAACGGCGCCGTCTACGAATACGAGCCGGGCGAGGAGGAGATCCTCACCGCCCTCTTGCCGACCAACATCTCCATCCAGATCTTCAAGGCTCTGCTGGAGAATGCGGCGAGCGAACACGGTGCGCGCATGACCGCCATGGACAATGCGACGCGCAACGCCGGCGACATGATCAACAACCTGACGCTGATCTACAACCGCACGCGTCAGGCGGCGATCACCGGCGAACTGATCGAGATTATTTCCGCTAAGGAAGCGATGTAACGGTGGAGGGCAGGCGGGTCCCAACGGGCCGGCCGGCACCAAGGAGCAAGAAGATGGCAGCAAACCTCGTTGGCAAGATTACCCAGGTGATGGGCCCGGTGGTGGACGTACAGTTCGCCGGCGACCTGCCGCCGATCCTGAACGCGCTGGAGACCACGAACGGCGACAAGCGCCTGGTTCTCGAAGTGGGCCAGCATCTGGGCGAGAGCGTGGTGCGCACCATCGCCATGGACGCGACCGAAGGCCTGGTCCGCGGCCAGGAGGTGACCGACACCGGCGCGCCGATCACCGTGCCGGTCGGCCCGGAGATGCTGGGCCGCATCATCAACGTCATCGGCGAGCCGATCGACGAGCGTGGCCCGGTCAACACCGCGCAGAAGGCGCCGATCCACCGCGCCGCGCCGGAGTTCGACGAGCAGTCGACCGAAGCTGAGATGCTGGTCACCGGCATCAAGGTCGTCGACCTGCTGGCGCCTTACGCGCGCGGCGGCAAGATCGGCCTGTTCGGCGGTGCCGGCGTGGGCAAGACGGTGCTGATCCAGGAACTGATCAACAACGTCGCCAAGACCCACGGCGGTTACTCGGTCTTCGCCGGCGTCGGCGAGCGGACCCGTGAGGGCAACGACCTCTATCACGAGATGATCGAATCCGGCGTCATCAACCTGGAGGGCGACTCCAAGGTGGCGCTGGTGTTCGGCCAGATGAACGAGCCGCCGGGCGCGCGTGCCCGCGTGGCGCTGACCGGCCTGTCGCAGGCGGAGTACTTCCGCGACGAGGAAGGCCAGGACGTGCTGTTCTTCGTCGACAACATCTTCCGCTTCACCCAGGCGGGCTCCGAGGTCTCGGCGCTGCTGGGCCGCATCCCCTCGGCGGTGGGCTATCAGCCGACGCTGGCCACCGACATGGGCACCTTGCAGGAGCGTATCACCACGACGAAGAAGGGCTCGATCACCTCGGTGCAGGCCATTTACGTGCCGGCCGACGATCTGACCGACCCGGCGCCTGCCACCTCCTTCGCCCACCTCGACGCCACCACGGTGCTGAGCCGCTCGATTGCCGAGCTCGGCATCTACCCGGCGGTCGACCCGCTCGACTCCACCAGCCGAATCCTCGACCCGCAGGTCGTCGGCGAGGAGCACTACCAGGTCGCCCGTGAGGTGCAGCGCATCCTGCAGAGCTACAAGGCGCTGCAGGACATCATCGCCATTCTGGGCATGGACGAGCTGTCCGAAGAGGACAAGCTGACGGTGGCCCGCGCGCGCAAGATCCAGCGCTTCATGTCGCAGCCCTTCGACGTCGCCCAGGTGTTCACCGGCTCGCCGGGCGTGCAGGTGTCCATCGAGGACACCGTGCGCGGCTTCAAGGGCATCTGCGCGGGTGAGTACGACCATCTGCCGGAAGCTGCTTTCTACATGGTCGGGGCGATCGAGCAGGCCGTCGAGAAGGCGCGCAAGCTGGCGGCGGAAGCGGCCTAAGGGCCTCTCCGTCAGGGAACCGATAACGAACGGACGGCGCAAAGATGGCCGAAGGTAAAGTCGCATTCGAACTGGTCTCTCCGGAGCGCCTGCTGCTCTCCGAGGACGTCGACATGGTCGTGGTGCCGGGCGAGGAGGGCGATTTCGGCGTCCTCACCCGCCATGCACCGTTGATCTCGACCCTGCGGCCGGGCGTCATCCAGGTGCACAACGGCGGCACGGTCACCGAGCGCATCTTCGTCGCCGGCGGCTTTGCCGAGGTAACCCCGGCGCGCTGCACCGTGCTGGCCGAGGAGGCTCTGCCGGTCGGCGAGATCAATCGCGCGGCCACCGAGCAGCGCCTCGCCGATGCCAAGGACGACTTGCTGGACGCCAAGGATGCCGCCGGCAAGGCCGTGGCCGAGCGCCAGATCAAGGTCGCCGAGGAGATGCTGAAGGCGGCCGGCTGAGCCGGATTCGCCTCCCCTTGTCATTCCGGATTTACGACTTTCCGGCCTGGAACCTTCCGGGCCGGAAAGTCGTTGTGGTTCAGGGGCTTTACGCCCGGGACGTCGGAAGCCGTTGATTCGGCAAGGCCTTCTCGATAGGCTTGCGGTTTCGCAAAACCGTCATAGAAGCGGTTTTCGGGGGTTGCCCGCAGTGTTGACGACGACCAAGTGGAAGACGACCAATTCGACGTTAGCCGTTTGATGGGGCGTTTGCGATGACTGGTGGTTCCTGGACCTTAGACGACATTCCCTGGGACAAGTTCGATCCCTCCAAGGTCGATCCCGAGCTGGTGAAGATCGTCAAAGCCGCCAGCATGGTCGAGTACAACGGCGGCGACTACGCGGCCTACCTCTGCAATGTGTTCAGCGACGATGCCGGCTTCCAGGGGGCCGCGCACGCCTGGGCCAAGGAAGAGGTGCAACACGGCGCCGCCCTGGCGCGCTGGGCCAAGCTGGCGGATGCCACCTTCGACTTCGATGAAAGTTTCGGGCGCTTCCGCGACGGCTACAAGATCTCTGTCGAAGCCAGCGACTCGATCCGCGGCTCGCGCTCCGGCGAACTGGTGGCGCGCTGCATCGTCGAAGTCGGCACTTCGTCCTACTACGCCTCCATCGCCGCCACGACGCAAGAGCCCGTGCTGCGTGAGATCTGCCGCAACATCGCCGCCGACGAACTGCGCCACTACAAGCTGTTCTACAGCCACCTGCGCCGCTACCTGGACCACGAAGGTATCGGCAAGTGGAAGCGCCTCGGCGTTGCGCTGAGCCGCATTGGCGAGAGCGAGGACGACGAGCTCGCCTACGCCTTCTATGCCGCCAACGAAAACCGGGAAACGCCCTACGACCGCAAGACCTATGGCCGCGCCTATATGAAGCGGGCCTTCGCCTGCTATCGCGAGCCGCAGGTCAAACGCGCGGTGGCAATGATCTTCAAGGCTGCCGGCCTCAATCCCCAGGGCCGCACCGCCGATATCGCGGCACGCGCGGCCTATGGCTTCATCCGCCTGCGCGGCCGCATGCTGAAAGCGGCCTGAGCTAGCCTCTGCCGAGCAGCATCCTGAATTCCTCGACCACGGCGCGGTAGGTGTCGCGCTTGAAGGGAATCACCAGGGCCGGCACATCCTCCAATTCGACCCAGCGCCAGGCGTCGAACTCCGGGTGCGCGGTGGCGAGGTCGATGTCGCTGTCCTGCCCCAGGAAGCGCAGCGCGAACCAGCGCTGCTTCTGGCCCCGGTATTTGCCTTTCCACACCTTGCCGACCAGGTGGTCCGGCAGATCGTAGCGCAGCCACTGGCGGCTCTCGGCGATGATCTCCGCCTTGTCGGTGCCGATCTCTTCTGCCATCTCGCGCAGCACCGCCTGCTCGGGCGTTTCGCCCTTGTCGATGCCGCCCTGCGGCATCTGCCAGATATTGTCACCTTCCTTGGCGGTGTCGATGCGCCGTCCGACGAAGACCTTGTCCGCAGCGTTCAGCAGCAGCATGCCGACGCAGGCCCGGTAGGGCAGCCTGGCGATCTCTTCGGGTTTCGGCATGGCGCTCAGGGTGCCTTCTGCAGGTCGGCGACGGCGCTGATCGGCGCGATGACGAGACCGCGCGTGCCGAGCTCGGTGGCCCACTCGGCGAGACGGTCCAGGGTCACGGGATAGGGCTGCGCCATGGCAACGGCATAGCCGTCGGTCAGCGCGATGCGCTCGACCTGCGCAAGGCGCGCGTCGATGGCAACGCGGCTGGCCTGGCGCTCGTCGACCGAGCGGTTATTGATCGCGCTCGGCAGGCCGATTTCGTCGGCCAGTTCCGGCACCAGGGAATGCTCGCTGGTGCGGCGGTCGAGGAAGATCAGGCCGCGGTCCTTCACCGCCTGCAGCACCGGCTCGATGGCGGTGCGCGAGGCGGTGAAGCGCGAGCCCATGGCGCCGGCGACGCCGACATAGGCGCTGCCGCGGCTCAGCACCCAGTCCAGGCGGTCGAGATTCTCCTCCGCGCTGAGCGTCGTCAGCAGGCCCTGCGGCCCGGGATCCTCGTTGGGGAAGGTGGCCGGTTCCATCGGCAGGTCCAGCATCACCTCATGGCCGCGCGCGCGGGCCAGCGCGATCCAGCGCTCCAGGTTGCGGGCGTAGGGGCTGAACGACAGCGTGACTGCCGGCGGCAGCTGATTGATCGCCGCTTCCGTCGCGCTGTCGGAAAGTCCAAGGCCGCTCAGCACCACGGCGATGCGCGGCCGCGTATCGTCCATGTTGAAGGGCTGGCGGTAGCGTTCCCAGTAGAGCAGCTGCTCAGGCGCCGGCGGCACGGCCGGGATATTGACCATCTGCTCCTCCGCCGGGGCTTGCGGCGCCTCGGCGGCCGGCGTCTCGGGCGTGGGGGCGGCCGCTTCCGGGGTGGCGGGTGCTCCGCTTGCCGGCCGGTCAGGTTCGGCCGGGGGCGGAGGAATTGCCGCCGTCTGTTCTTGTGCCGCCTGTTCCGCAGGCGCTGGCGCCTGTAGCGGGGCGGTGTCGCCGGCATCGGCTTCAGGCGCTTCAGCCGTTTCGTCGGCCGCTTTGCCGGCGGTTTCAGGAGTGGGTTCCGGGGCGGTTTCCGGGGGCGTATCTGACGGTATCTCGGGGATCGCCCCCGCGTCGGGTGTCTCCGCCGGCTGCGCGGAGGCATCGCCCCCGGTGGCTGCCGCCGCGTCGCCCGGCTGGCCGGGATCGGCCGTCGGCGGCGCCGCCGGCAGCGGGACGGCTTCACTGGTTTCTGCTTCTCCCCCCTCGGCGTCTTCGGTGTCCGCCGTTAGCGTCTCTTCCGCCGGCTCCGGGGGCAGGAGGGTGACGGTGACCGGTTCGCCGCGGGGCGGCGGCGGGGCCTGCAGCAGGGCAAGACCCACCGTTGCCGCCATGATGGCGATCACGGCGAGCCACGCCGTGGCCAGGACACCCCAATTTCCGAGAAAGCGCTTCAAGGCCGCCCGTAGCTCAGGGCGTGCGCCGCGCACCCCTGCAAGGCATGCGCTCGGCGCAGGCTTGCAGGGGGGATCGACGACGGATCGTCATGAACAGCTACCGGCCCTCTTTGCGGCGCGACTCCGCGCCGGTCGTATCGAGTCTGAGCCCTTCTTTTAGTTCACGACCCGCTGATTATAAAGAGCCAGGCCGCGCAGCAGGTCAATCGCCCGGGCAAGCTGGTAGTCCTGCTCGGCCGCCTCGGAGAGATTGTGCGCCTCACCCTCCGGCGTCGTGCCTTCGTCGATGCCGTTCTGCTCGTTGGGATTGGCCAGGGCGCCGGGCAAGTCCGCTTCGCGGCGACCGGGACGCGCCGCCGCGGCCTGCTCCACGGTGGCCTGCTCGACCAGGATGTCGGGATCGATGCCGAGTGCCTGGATGGAGCGGCCCGAGGGCGTGAAGTACCGCGCCGTGGTCAGCCGCATGGCACCGCTGAGGCCGAGCGGGATGATGGTCTGGACGGAGCCCTTACCGAACGACTTGGTGCCCATGATGATGGCGCGGCGGTGGTCCTGCAGGGCGCCGGCGACGATCTCCGAGGCCGAGGCCGAGCCGCCGTTGATCAGCACGATGACCGGCAGCCCGTCGGCAAGGTCGCCGGGCGTGGCGTTGAAGCGCTGTGCGTCGTCCGTCTGGCGTCCGCGGGTGGAGACGATCTCACCCTGGTCGATGAAGGCGTCGGAGACATCGACCGCCTGGTCGAGCAGGCCGCCCGGGTTGTTGCGCAGGTCGACGACATAGCCGCGCAGCTGGTCGCCGACTTCCGCCTTGATCTCCTGCATCGCCTTCTCCAGGCCCGGCATGGTCTGCTGGTTGAAGGTGGTGATGCGGACATAACCGACGTTGTCCTCCACCCGGTTGCGCACCGACTGGATCTTGATGACGTCGCGCGTGATGGTGAGATCGAAGGGCTCTTCGTTCTCGCGCCGGATGGTCACCGTCAGGTCGGTGTTCACTGGGCCGCGCATCTTTTCGACCGCCTCGTTGAGCGAGAGGCCGAGGATCGGTTCACCGTCCAGGTGGGTGATGTAGTCGCCCGGCTTCACGCCGGCCTTGGCGGCGGGCGTCTCGTCGATCGGCGAAACCACCTTGATGAAGCCGTTCTCCATGGTGACCTCGATGCCGAGACCGCCGAACTCGCCTTTGGTCTGCACCCGCATGTCACCGAAAGAATCGGCATTCAGATAGCTGGAGTGCGGATCGAGCGTGGAGAGCATGCCCTGGATGGCGTACTCGATCAGCTGCTGGTCGCTGACTTCCTCGACGTAGTCGGCGCGCACGCGCTCGAACACCTCGCTGAACAGCTTGAGCTGCCGATAGGTATCGGAAGCGTTCTCCTGGGCAGGCGAAAGCTGCGGCAGGGCAATAAGAAGGGCGGCAGCACTGGCCGTGATCAGATATTTGCGCATTAACCTCGCACCTTGTCGTCCGTTGTAGCCAACCAGGGGAGCGGATTGATGGCCTGCCCTGTGCGGCGGAGTTCAAAATAAAGCTCCGGGTTGCCGCCGGTGGGATCTCCCATCCGCGCGACTGGCTCACCGGCCAGTACCCACTGCCCGACCACGGCGTCGATCCGATCGAAACCGGCCAATATCGTATGATATCGCCCGCCGTGGTCTATGATCAAGATTAGCCCATAGCCGCGGAACGGCCCGGCATAGGCGATCTTGCCGTCGAAGGGTGCCACCACCTGCGCGCCGGCCCTGGCGCTGATGGAGATTCCCTTGTCTGTGGCGCCCGCAGCCACGCTTTCCTGGCCGTAAAGCCGCACCACCCGGCCGCGCACCGGCATGGTCAGGCTGGCCTCAATCTCCGGAAAGGGGCGCAGCGAGTCCGGCGGCACCAGGCGGGCAACTTGCTCGTTCTGCTGTTCAACTTGGCGTGACAGCTGCTGCCGCGCCTGTTCCTGCGCCTGCGCTTGGGCATCCGCCTCCGCTTTTGCCTGGGCCTGGGCCTGAGCCTGTGCCTGAGCCTGAGCCTGAGCCTTTGCTTGAGCCTCGGCCGCGCGCGCGGCCTCCTGGCGCGCCTTTTCCCGGCGGGCGGCCTCGGCCCGCGCCTCGGCCTCCAAGCGCTCGGTCAGCTCGCGCAGGTCGCGCGCTTCCCCGGCCAGCTTGGCGATGCGCGCCTCGGCGTCCCGGCGCTCGGCGTCGGTGCTCTGCTGCAGTTGGTCCTTGCGCGCCAAAAGGGCGGCGAGCCGGTCGCGCTCGATCCCCAGCGAAGCGGTTGCGGCGGCGAGGTCGTTACGCTCCAGGGCGATACGGGTGCGCAGCACGGCGAGGTCGCCCAGCTCGGCGCGCAGCTTCGCGGCCTTGGTTTCCAGGGCCGGCACCGCGACCTGCAGCAGCAGGGCGGCGCGCGCGGAATCGACAGGATCCTCGCTGCGCGCCAGGGCCGCTTCCGGCGGCTGCAGGGCCAGACGCTGCAGGGCGCCCAGGGTACGGCCCAACTGGTCGCGGCGCTTTTCCAGCGCGGCGGCCTTGTCGGCTTCCTCGGCGGTCAGCGCAGCCAGGGTCCGCTCGGCGGCGGTCATCTCGCTCTCCAGGTCCTGAGCGCGTTTGGCGGCGGCAATAGACTTGGCGCGCAGATCCTCGATCTCCCGGGCCAGTGCCGCGGCGGCGGCCTTCAATTCCTCGGCGCGCGCGCGGTCGGCGGCCAGTTCCTGCTCAAGCTTCTGCAGGTCGGCCTGCTGTCCCGCTTGCTGACCTACTTCTTGCCCGGGAGCCGGCCCGGCAAACACCACCACTGCCAACAAGCAGAACCCACCGGCGAGCCGCCGGGCCTGGCTGCGGAGCTGGCGGTTGCGGGTCAAATCTATTCCGCGGCCGCCTCGCCGCGCGCGGCTGCCGGCTGCAGCAGGCTGTGGCCGGTCATTGCCTTGGGCCTCGGCAGCCCCATGAGGTCCAGCACCGTCGGCGCGATATCGGCCAGCCGCCCGTCGCGCAGGCGCGTGACACGGTCCGGGCCGTTGACCAGCAGCAGCGGCACCTTGTTCATGGTGTGCGCGGTGTGGGCCTGGCCAGTCGCCTTGTCGGTCATCTGCTCGGCATTGCCGTGGTCGGCGGTCAGCAGGATGCAGCCGCCGACCTTCTCCACCGCCTCGGCCAGGCGGCCGACGCAGGCATCGACGGTCTCGACCGCCTTGATGGCGGCGACCAGATCGCCGGTGTGGCCGACCATGTCGCCGTTGGCGTAGTTCACCACGACGAGATCGAAGCTGCCGCCTTCGATGGCGGCGACCAGCCGGTCGGTCACCTCCGGCGCCGACATCTCCGGCTTCAGGTCATAGGTGGCGACGTCGGGCGAGGGCACCAGGATGCGCTCCTCGCCGTCGAAGACGTCCTCGCGGCCGCCGTTGAAGAAAAATGTGACGTGGGCGTACTTTTCGGTCTCGGCAATCCGCAGCTGGCGCTTGCCGGCTTCTGACACCACCTCGCCAAGGGTTTCGTAGAGATCCTCCGGCGGGTAGAGGGCGCTCAGGAAGCGGTTGAGCTCATTGGAATATTCGACCATGCCGACGGCGCAGCAGAAGGCCGGGCGCGGCGTCGCCTCGAAGCCGTCGAAGGCCGGATCGAGCAGCGCGGTGAGGATTTCGCGCGCGCGGTCGGCGCGGAAGTTGGCCATGAAGAGGCCGTCGCCATCCTGCATACCGGCGTAGCCGCCGATCACCGTCGGCAGCACGAATTCGTCGTTGGTGCCGGCGGCGTAGCTCTGCTCGACGGCCTGCAAGGCATCGGCGGCCCGCTCGCCCTCGGCGGCGGTGAGTGCCTTGTAGGCCTTCTCGACGCGTGCCCAGCGCTTGTCGCGGTCCATTGCGTAGTAGCGCCCGGAGACCGTGGCGATGGTGGCCTTCGGCGCCTTCTGTTGAAAGCGCTTCAGGTAGTCGAGGGCACTGCGCGGCGGCGTGTCGCGGCCGTCCAGGAAGGCGTGCACGGCGACCGGCACGCCGGCCTCGGCCAGCACCTCGGCGAGGTGTGCGATCTGGTCCTGGTGCGAATGCACGCCGCCGGGCGACAGCAGCCCCATGACGTGAGCGGTGCCGCCGGACTTTTTCAGCGCCGCGACGGCGTCGGTCAGCAGCGGGTTCTGTGCAAAGCTGCCGTCGGCGATGGCGGCGTCGATGCGCGGCAGGTCCTGCATCACCACCCGGCCGGCGCCCAGATTCATGTGGCCGACCTCGGAGTTGCCCATCTGCCCGACCGGTAGGCCGACCTCGCCCTCGGAGGCGTCGATCAGGGCGTGCGGCATGTCGGCGAAGAGGCGGTCGAGGTTCGGCTTGCGGCCCTCGCAGATCGCGTTGTTCTCACAGCTCTCGCGGTGGCCCCAGCCATCCAGGATGCAGAGAATCACGGGGCGGGGCGGCGATTTCTTGATCATGGCGCTACTCTAACTCGAAAAACCCGTTCAATCTCAAGCCTGCTCAGTCCCCAGCCTGCTCAGTCCCGGTGATAGGGGTGCCCGGCCAGGATGCTCTCGGCGCGGAACAGCTGTTCGGCCAGAAGGCCTCGTACCAACATATGGGGCCAGGTCAGGCGGCCCAAGGAGAGAATGAGGTCGGCCGCCTCGCGCACCTCATTTGACAGACCGTCGGCGCCGCCGATGACGAAGGCCAGATCCTGGGTCCCTTCGTCCTGCCAGACGCCGAGGCGTTCGGCAAAATCGCGGCTGGTCATTTCGCGGCCGCCCTCGTCGAGCGCGACCACTCTGGCGCCTTTCGGCAGCGCCGCCAGGATCAGCGCGCCTTCCTGCTGTTTCAGCGCCTCGGGCGGCAGGCTGCGCTTTTCCTCCACTTCCTTCAGAACGATGCGCCGGCGCAGCCGCGCGGCGTAAAGCTCATAGAGTTCCTGGGCGGGGCCGGCCTTCATTCGGCCGACGGCCACCAGCGTCACTCGCATGCGTCCACCTGCGCTTCCCTGCCCCTCGCACGCGAGGGCGGCAACGCCCTGGCGGCTCTTCAGATCCTCAGAGCCGGCCTCAGGCGGAAGTCGCGCCCCGTTGCGTGTCTCCGGCCGTCTCCCCGGCCGTTCGCCCGGTCGTCTCTGGGCCGAGTGGCACCAGGTTCACGCCCCACATCTTCTCCAGATTGTAGAACGCGCGCACTTCCGGTCGGAAGAGATGGACGATGACGTCACCGGCGTCGACCAGCACCCAGTCGCAGCGCTCCATGCCCTCGGCCGAAACGCCGTCGCAACCCTCGGCCTTGAGGGTTTCGCGCAGGTGGTCGGCCATGGCACCGACCTGCCGGACCGAACGGCCGGAGGCGATCACCATGAAGTCTGCGATGCTGGATTTGTCGGCGAGCTCGATGACGACGATGTCGTCAGCCTTGTCGTCTTCCAGGGACGACTGGATAACGGATAGCAGGCGCCGGCTCTCGGCGAGGACGTCCTGCTCAGCGGCCCGGCGGGCCTTGGTCTCCTGCAGTATGACCCTAAGTCTCCTGTCTGTTGTTGCCATGGGCCTGACGCCTGCCGGCGGCACCCCCAAAAGCCTAGCGGGGGACCGGCTGACGGGCCCTGATCTCGGTCGCTGACTGGGGGTTCAAACGGCAACGGATGAATGCCCAAGCCGGCGGCTGTGCCTCGGCCAGACGCCGCACCGAACGGTCATCCAGCCGGTGCCGGGCAAAGGCGCGCGCTGCCTTGCCTGACAACGCTCTTAAAGAATAGGAGGGCCGGTCAAAAACCGCAACGGGTAGGCGATTAAAGATTTGTGGCCAGTCCTGCCACTGATCAACTTGAATCAAGTTATCCGCCCCCATGAGCCAGACGAAGCGGACCCGCGGCAGCAAGTGGGTCAGTGCCCTCAGGGTGTCGGCGGTGTAGGTGCTGCCCAGCCGGGCCTCCAGGCCGGTCACCAGGATGCGCCGGTCGCCGGCGACCTGGCGCGCGGCGGCAATGCGCTGGGCCTGGGGCGCCATGTCGTCGGCCGGCTTCAGGGGGTTCTGCGGCGAGACCAGCCACCACACCCGGTCGAGGCCGAGGCGCTTCAGCGCCTCCCCGGAGATCTCGCGGTGGCCGTCGTGGGCCGGGTTGAAGGAGCCGCCCAGCAGGCCGATGCGCGCGCCCGGCGGCGGCAGGTGACCGTCCAGTGCCGCGCTCAAAGCGGCGGGGGTCAGGCTGGGCAGCGGCGCGCTCATGGGTTTTCGACGGCAGGTTTCATGGCGGGGAGGATGAGAAACCAGCCACGCCCCGGAAACAAGGCCTAAGAATCAAGGCCTAAACCGCCGATTCTCGCGGCAGTCGACGCTCTTGCACGGCGTGGCAGGCGACCACGGCGCCGCCACTTTCGGGGGACGGCAGCATGACCGGCGGTTCGACGCGGCAGCGCTCGTTGGCATAGGGGCAGCGCGGGTTGAAGGTGCAGCCGTCGGGCGGATTCAGTGGCGAGGGCAACTCGCCGGTCAGCTTGATGCGCTGGCGCTTCTGCGCCGGGTCGGCCTTGGGGGTCGCCGACAAGAGGGCCCGGGTATAGGGGTGCTGCGGATTGGCGAAGACGGCGTCGCGCGGCCCCTGTTCCACCGGATGGCCGAGGTACATCACGATCACGTCGTCGGCGATGTGGCGCACCACTGAGAGGTCGTGGGAGATGAAGAGATAGGCGAGGTCGAATTCCTGCTGCAGGTCGGCCAGCAGGTTCAGCACCTGCGCCTGGATCGACACGTCGAGGGCGGAGACCGGCTCGTCCAGCACCACGATGTCCGGGTTCAGCATCAGCGCGCGGGCGATGGCGATGCGCTGGCGCTGGCCGCCGGAGAACATGTGCGGATAGCGCTCGTAGTGCTCGGGGCGCAGGCCGACCCTGGCCATCATGGCCTCCGCCGCCCGGCGCCGCTCGGCCGCGGACAGCTTCCTGTTGATGACCAGCGGTTCCTCCAGGATGGTGCCGATCTTCTGGCGCGGATTCAGCGAACCGTAGGGGTCCTGGAACACGATCTGCACCGACTGGCGCAGCTTGCGCTGGGTTTCGCCCGTGGCCTGGGTGACGTCGACGCCGTTGAGGGTCAGGGTGCCGGCGGTCGGCCGCTCGATCAGCGTCACCATGCGGGCCAGGGTCGACTTGCCGCAGCCCGATTCGCCGACCACCGCCAGGGTCTTGCCGGCGGCCAGCGTGAAGCTGGCGCCGTCGACCGCCTTCAGGACGCGGCTGGCGGAGAACAGGCCGCCGCCGACGTGGTAGTGCCGCTTGAGGTCATCGGCCGCCAGCACCTGGCGCCCCTTGGCGCGCACTTCTGCCTGGGCGCTCATGCCGGCTCTCCAACCCTGCGTCCGTGGGGCTCCGGGTGCCCTTGCGGCACGCCCTGCCGCAAGGCGTAGTGGCAGCGCACACCGGGCAGCGGCGGGCCGTCGAGGGCCGGCTCCTCGCGGCGGCAATGCTCGGTGGCGAAGCCGCAGCGCGGATTGAACAGGCAGCCCGAGGGCCGGTCGAACTGGCCGGGCACCACGCCGGGGATCGACGGCAGGCGCTTGGAGGTCGCGCGCTCCGGCAGGGCGGCCAGCAGCGCGGCGGTATAGGGGTGGTGCGGGTCGGCAAAAAGGCCCGCGACCGACTGCTTCTCGACCTGCTGGCCGGCGTACTGGACGACGACGCGCTCGGCGGTTTCAGCCACCACGCCCATGTCGTGGGTGATCAGCACCAGGGCCATGTCGCGTTCCTGCTGCAGCTCGACCAGCAGTTCCAGGATCTGCGCCTGGATGGTGACGTCCAGCGCCGTGGTCGGCTCGTCGGCGATCAGCAGGCGCGGGTTGCAGGCAATCGCGATGGCGATCATCACGCGCTGGTTCATGCCGCCGGACATCTGGTGCGGGAAGGCGGAGAGCCGGGTATCGGGCGCCGGGATGCCGACCAGATCGAGCAGTTCGATGGCGCGGCGGCGGTGCTCGCTGCGCGAGCCGCCGAGGTGGGTCTTCAGGGATTCGGTGATCTGGAAGCCGACGGTGAAGCAGGGGTTCAGCGAGGTCATCGGCTCCTGGAAGATCATCGCCATGTCCTTGCCGATGATCTTGCGGCGTTCGCGGGGCGGCATGGCCAGCAGGTCACGGCCGTCGAAGGCCAGGCGGTCCGCGGTCACCTTGGCGGTCCACGGCAGCAGGCCCATCAGCGCCAGCATGGAGACCGACTTGCCCGAGCCCGACTCGCCGACGATGGCGACCAGGTCGCCTTCGTCGACGTCCAGCTCGACGCCGTCGACGGCGCGGAACAGGCCGTGGGCGGTCTGGAAGTCGACCGAGAGGTTGCGGATCTCGAGCAGGCTCATGGTGCGCTCACGAGCGTTTCATCTTCGGGTCCAGCGCGTCGCGCAGCCCGTCGCCGAAGAGGTTGATGGCAAGCACCGTGACGAGGATGGCCAGACCCGGGAAGGTCACCACCCACCAGGCGCGGGTGATGAACTCGCGGGCGTCGGCCAGCATGGCGCCCCACTCCGGCGTCGGCGGCTGGGCGCCCTGGCCGAGGAAGCCGAGCGCCGCGGCGTCGAGGATCGCAGTGGAAAAGCTGAGGGTCCCCTGCACGATGAGCGGCGCCATGCAGTTGGGCAGCACGGTGATGAACATCAGGCGCGGCAGGCCGGCGCCGGCGACCCGCGCGGAGGTGACATAGTCGCGCGCGCTTTCCGAGATCACCGAGGCGCGGGTCAGGCGCACGAAGTGCGGCAGTACCACCACGGAGACCGCGATCATCGCGTTGGTCAGGCTGGGACCCAGCAGCGCCACCAGCACCAGCGCCAGCAGGATGGAGGGGAAGGCGAGGATGATGTCCATCAGCCGCATGATCATGGTCTCGACGAAGCCGCGGAAGAATCCGGCGACGAGGCCCAGGGTGATGCCGGCGGAAAAGGCGATGGCGACGACGATGGTGCCGACGTAGAGCGAATAGCGCGCGCCGTGGATGAGGCGCGAGAAGATGTCGCGGCCGACCGCGTCGGTGCCCAGGACGAACGTCCAGCTGCCGCCCTCCATCCACACCGGCGGCTGCAGGAAATGCTCGCGGTACTGCTGGATGGGCGAGTGCGGTGCCACCACGTCGGCGAAGATCGCCAGCAGGATCAGCAACACGACGATGGCGAGGCCGGCGACGGCGCCGTTGTTCTCCGAGAAGTAATGCCAGAACTCGCGCAGGCGCTCGGCATGCACATTGCGCTCGGCGGCGGGGATCTTCAGGCTGTCTTCGCTGCTCGCCATGGGCTCTCCTCCTAGCGCCGATGCCGGATGCGCGGGTTGATGAGGCCGTACATGAGGTCGACGCTCAGGTTGACGATCATCACGATGCCGGCGATCAGCAGCAGGCCGCCCTGCACCGAGGGATAGTCGCGGCGGAAGATCGAATCGACCATCCACTTGCCGATGCCCGGCCAGGCGAAGATCGTTTCGGTCAGGATGGCGCCGGCCAGCAGCACGCCGACCGAAAGCCCGATCACCGTGATGACCGGGATGAGCGCATTGCGCAGCGCATGCAGGCCGACGACCCGCCAGGGCGCCAGGCCCTTCGCGCGCGCCGTGCGAACGTAGTCTTCACTCAACACCTCCAGCATGGCCGAGCGGGTCTGCCGCGCGATGACCGCCAGCGGGATGGTGCCTAGCGCGATGGTCGGCAGGATGAGGTGGCGCAACGCCGAGGTGAAGGCGCCCTTCTCGCCGGACAGCAGGCTGTCGATCAGCATGAAGCCGGTCGGCTGGTCGAAGAAATAGAGGATGTCGATGCGCCCCGACACCGGCGTCCAGGAAAGCGGCGGCGTCGAGAACAGAATGATGAGGATCAGCGCCCACCAGAAAATCGGCATGGAGTAGCCGGTCAGCGCGACGCCCATCAGGCTGTGGTCGAACCACGAGCCGCGTTTCACTGCGGCGATGACGCCGGCCGGCAGGCCGAGGACGATGGCAAAGACGATGGCGCAGAACGACAGCTCCAGCGTCGCCGGGAACAGCGTGAAGAATTCCTGCAGCACCGGCCGTCTGGTGACCAGGGAGTTGCCGAGATCGCCCTGAAGTATGTCGGCGACATAGAGGAAGTACTGCTGCCAGATCGGCTTGTCGAAGCCGAACTGGCTCATCAGCTCGGCATGGCGCTCGGGCGTGACGCCGCGCTCGCCGGCCAGCAGGGTGACCGGGTCGCCCGGCAACAGCCGGATGAAGGCGAAGGCCAGGATGGTGATCCCTAAGAAGGTCGGGATCAGCTGGCTGAGCCGGGTAATGACGAAACGAAACATAGTATCGAAGCGGAAGGGCCGAAGCGCGAACGGGAGGAGCCTGTGCTCCTCCCGTCCCTTGCGCGCTTTACGGGCGCTTCCGGGTTCCTACTCGATGTCGACGCCGTAGAAGACGTGACCACCGAAGGGATCGATCTTGAAGTTCTTCACTTCCTTGCGCACCGGCTTGAACACGACGGAGTGCGCGATGGTCGCCCAGGGGGCCTGCTCCTTGAAGACGATCTGAGCCTTCTTGTAGAGCTCGGCCCGCTTGTCGTGATCGCTGACCGTCTTGGCTTCCTGGATCAGGTCCTCGAAGGGCTGGTAGCACCACTGGGCGCGGTTGGCACCGCCGACGGCGTCACAGCCCAGCAGCACGGCCAGGAAGTTGTCCGGGTCGCCGTTGTCGCCGGTCCAGCCCAGCAGCACGGCACCGTCGCGGTTCACATCCTTGGACCGCTCCAGGTACTCGCCCCACTCGAAGCTGACGATCTCGGCATCGACGCCGACGGCCTTCCAGTCGGCCTGGATCAGTTCGGCCATGCGGCGGGCGTTGGGGTTGTAGGGGCGCTGCACCGGCATGGCCCAGACCGAGGTCTTCAGGTCGGTGACGCCGGCTTCCGCCAGCAGGGCCTTGGCGGCTTCCGGATTGTAGGCGTCGTCGACCGTCGTCTCGTTATACGACCAGATGGTCGGCGGGATCGGGTTCTTGGCGACCTTGCCGGCCCCCTGGAACACGGCATCGATGATGGCTTCCTTATTGATCGCCATGTTCAGCGCCTTGCGCACGGCCGGATTGTCGAACGGCGCCTTCTGGGTGTTATAGGCCAGATAGCCGACGTTGAGGCCTTCCT
Organism: Pelagibius sp. 7325; assembly: GCF_037652055.1. Taxonomy (NCBI): domain Bacteria; kingdom Pseudomonadati; phylum Pseudomonadota; class Alphaproteobacteria; order Rhodospirillales; family Rhodovibrionaceae; genus Pelagibius; species Pelagibius sp. 7325. The sequence goes on along the minus strand of NZ_JBBKAH010000002.1, from coordinate 462,907 downwards.
GCTGCATCAGGTTGATGTCAGCATCGGCCTTCATGGCGTCCAGGTCGGCCGGGTTCGGATACGGCATGACATGGCACTCGCCGGCCTTCAGCTTCTGATAGCGGACGCTCGCATCCGGCGTGATGGCGAAAATCAGGTTGTCGATGGCCGCCTTGCCGCGCCAATAGTCCGGGTGCGCCTTGAAGCGGATCACCGCGTCCTTCTGGTAGGCGACCAGCTGGAAGGGACCGGTGCCGACCGGCTCCAGGTCGACCTTCTCCGGCGTGCCGGCTTCCATCATCTTGTCGGCGTACTCGGCCGAGAGGATGGAGGCGAAGTCCATCGCCAGGTTGGCGATCATCGGCGCCTCGGGCCGGTTGAGGACGAACTTCACGGTGTAGTCGTCGACCTTCACGATGTCCTTGATCAGGTCGGGCATCGACATGCCGTTGAAGTACTCGTAGGAGCCGCCCGAAACGCCGTGATAGGGATGGTTCTTGTCCCACTGGCGGGCGAAGGAATAGACCACGTCGTCGGCGTTGAACTCACGGCTCGGCGTGAAGCCCTCGGTGGTCTGCCATTTCACACCCTGGCGCAGGTGGAAGGTGTACTCCAGGCCGTCCTCGGATACGTCCCAGGATTCGGCGAGGCCCGGCTCGATGTTGGTGGTGCCGGTGGTGAACTCGACCAGCTTGTTGAAGACCTGGCGCGAGGAGGCGTCGAAGGTGGTGCCGGCGGTGTACAGCGAAGGGTTGAAACCCTCGGGGCTGCCTTCCGAGCAGAAGACCAGGGTCTTCGCCTCGGCTGCCAGGCTCACGCTCATGGCCATAATCAGGCCGAGCGCTGTGGTGCTAAACTTCTTATGCATGGTGAACTCCCTGCTAGAGCCGTTGTCGACTTGTTGTCTTGATTGCGGCTGTGGCGCGATAGCGCGCCGCTTCTGGACTTGCAAGCTAAATGGCGGGCAAATTACCTGTCAATGACGATGCCGTGACGCAGCGCTTAAAGGGCCCGAGGCCGGCAATCACCGGAATCCCTCGCCTTTTTCCGCGGACCCGGCAGCGCCGGCCGGTCAAACATCACGGTCGGGTCTGCCCCTGACCCTGCACCTTATACTTGTAGCTGGTCAACTGCTCGGCACCCACGGGCCCGCGGGCGTGCAGCTTGCCGGTGGAGATGCCGATCTCGGCGCCCATGCCGAACTCGCCGCCGTCGGCGAACTGGGTCGAGGCGTTGTGCATCACGATTCCGGCGTCGACCTCGTCGAGGAAACGCGCCGCGGCCGCGGCATCCTCGGTGAGGATCGCCTCGGTGTGGTGGGAGCCGTGGCGGTTGATGTGGGCGATCGCCTCATCGAGGTCCTCGACCACCTTCACCGCGATGATGGGGGCGAGATATTCGGTCTCCCAATCCGCCTCGGTCGCCGCCTCGGCCTCGGGCATCACCCGGCGTACGATGGCATCGCCGCGGATGGCGCAGTGGGCGTCGGCGAGCGCTTTCAGCAGCCGCGGGAGCAGGCTGTCGGCCAGTGCCTTATCGACCAGCAGGGTCTCGGTCGCGCCGCAGATGCCGGTGCGCCGCATCTTGGCGTTGACCACCACGTCGACCGCCATCTCGGGGTCGGCGGCGGCGTGCACGTAGGTGTGCACCATGCCGTCCAGGTGGCTGAACACTGGGATGCGGCTCTCGCGCTGCACCCGCTCGATGAGGCCGCGCCCGCCGCGCGGCACGATGACGTCGACGAAGTCGGTCATGGTCAGCAGGATGCCGACGGCGGCACGGTCGGTGGTGGGGATGCGCTGGATCGCCGCCGCGGGCAGACCGGCTTCCCGCAGGCCCGCCTGCAGGCAGTCCAGGATGGCGCCGGCGGAATGGAAGCTCTCGGAACCGCCGCGCAGGATGGCGGCGTTGCCCGATTTCAGGCACAGCGCGCCGGCATCGGCGGTCACGTTGGGCCGGCTCTCGTAGATGATGCCGATCACCCCCAGCGGCACCGAGACGCGGGCGACCTTCAGGCCGTTGGGGCGCTCCCACTCGGCCAGCACCCGGCCGACCGGATCGGGCAGCCCGGCGACGTCTTCGACGCCTTTGGCCATGGCCTCGATGCGATCGGAGGTCAGTTCCAGGCGGTCGAGCAGCGCCGGCGTCAGCCCCTTGGCGCGCGCGGCGGCCATGTCCTTGGCATTGGCGGCGGCGATTTTCGCGGCATCGGCGCGGATCGCCCCGGCGGCGGCCTTCAGCGCCCGGGTCTTGGTCGCCGGGTCGGCCAAGGCCAGCTCGGCGGCGGCCGCGCGGGCCGCCCGGCCGAGGTCCGTCATCACGGCCTGCAGGTCTTCCTGCTTGAGAGCGGCTTCGGCGGGCATGGCTAAAAACTCCAGCTACTTCAATATTTTACGACAGCACGAGGTCGTCCCGGTGGATCAGCTCCTCACGGCCACGGTAGCCGAGAACCGCTTCGATTTCACGGCTCTTGTGGCCCTTGATTCGCTGGGCGTCGGCGGCGGAGTAGGCGGCCAGGCCGCGGGCCACCTCGTTGCCGTCGGCGTCGCAGACCAGCACGGCGTCGCCCCGCTCGAAGCGGCCCTCGACGGCGGTGACCCCGGCGGGCAGCAGCGACTTGCCGCTTCTGAGGGCCTGCAGGGCGCCGCCGTCGACGGTGACCCGCCCGGCGGGCTTCAGGCTGCCGGCAATCCAGCGCTTGCGCGCGGTGCGCGGCTCCACGGCGGCGAGGAACCAGGTGCAGCGCGCGCCGGCCTCGACGGCGTTCAGCGGGTGCATGCGCCGGCCGTTGGCGATGGCCATGCGGCAGCCGGCGCCGGTGGCGATCTTGCCGGCGACCAGCTTGGTCACCATGCCGCCGGAGGAGTAGCCGGTGGGGGCGACGCCCGCCATGGCCTCGATGTCGGGCGTGATCTCGGCGACCTCGGGGAAGAAGGTTGCGTCGGGCTCGAGGCGCGGGTCGGCGCTGTAGAGCCCGTCGATGTCAGACAGCAGCACCAGGGTGTCGGCGCCCAGCATCGCGGCCACGCGGGCGGCCAGGCGGTCGTTGTCGCCGACTCGGATCTCGGTGGTCGCCACGGTGTCGTTCTCGTTGATCACCGGCAGGGTGCCGAAGCGCAGCAGGGTGTTCAGGGTGGCGCGCGCGTTCAGATGGCGGCGGCGCACCTCGGTGTCTTCCAGGGTCAGCAGGATCTGCGCCACGGTGATGTCGTGGCGGGCGAGGGACTCCTGGTAGGCATGGGCGAGGCGGATCTGGCCGGTGGCGGCGGCCGCCTGCTTTTCTTCCAGGCGCAGGGTCTTCTGGGTGAGGCCCAGGTGGCGCCGCCCGACGGCGATGGCCCCGGAGGAGACCAGCAGCACCTCGGTGCCCCGGCGCATCAGCTGGGCGACGTCGTCGGTGAGGGCGTCCAGCCATTCGCGGCGGATGGTGCCACTGTCGTCCACCAGCAGGGCAGAGCCGATCTTCACCACCAGGCGGCGAGCGCTGGAAATGCCGGGCTGGGCACTTTCAGCAGCCCCTTCCTGCGAAGAGGGCCTGGTCATGGCCGGAAACTCTCCGCACGTTCGGCCGCCTCTTCGGCCTCTTCCTTGCGGCGCTGCCGCTCGGCCTGGATATGCTGCCACAGGCGGGCGACGACGGTGTCGATGCCGGCCCCGGAGACACCGGATAGGCACAGCACCTCGGCCCCGGACGCCTTTTTCAGCGCCGCCTGCTTTTCCTTGCGGGCGTCCTCGTCCAGGGCGTCGATCTTGTTGAGGCCGATCACCTCGGTCTTCTCGTCCAGGCCGCCGCCGTAGGCGGCCAGTTCGTGGCGGATGGTGCGGTAGGCGCCGACCACGTCGTCCTGGGTGCCGTCGATCAGGTGCAGCAGCACGCCGCAGCGCTCGATGTGGCCGAGGAAGCGGTCGCCCAGGCCGCTGCCCTCGTGGGCACCCTCGATGAGGCCGGGGATGTCGGCGACGATGAACTCGTTCTCGCCGATGCTGACCACGCCCAGGTTGGGGTGCAGCGTAGTGAAGGGATAGTCGCCGATCTTCGGCCGCGCGCGCGAGACGGCGGCCAGGAAGGTCGACTTGCCGGCGTTGGGCAGCCCCAGCAGCCCGGCATCGGCAATGAGCTTCAGGCGCAGCCAGACCCACATCTCCTCGCCCGGCCAGCCGGGGTCGGCGCGGCGCGGCGCCTGGTTGGTTGACGACTTGAAGCGGGTATTGCCGAAGCCGCCGTCGCCGCCCTTCAGGAAGACCAGGCGCTGGCCCGCGTCGGTCAGGTCGGCCAGCACGGTCTCCTTGTCCTCGCTGAGGATCTGGGTGCCGGCGGGCACCTTGATGACGATGGGCGGCGCGGCGGCGCCGGTCATGTTCTTGCCCATGCCGCCGTCGCCCCGCTTGGCCTTGAAGTGCTGGCGGTAGCGGAAGTCGATGAGGGTGTTCAGGCTGTCGACCGCCTCGAAGACGATGTCGCCGCCGCGTCCGCCGTCGCCGCCGTTGGGGCCGCCGAACTCGACGAACTTCTCCCGCCGGAAGGAGACGCAGCCGTTGCCGCCGTCGCCGCTCTTCAGGAAGACCTTGGCCTCGTCGAGGAATTTCATGATCCGGTTCCTGCGGTGGTCGCCTCGCGTGCCTGCCGCCAGGTCTGGCGGGTCAGCAGGAAGCGGTTGGCGGCGACGAAGTCCTGGCGTGCCTCGCTCCATTGGCGGGCAATGCCATTGGCGGCGAAGCCGGCCTTTTCCAGCACCCGGCCGGAGGCGGGATTGTCGGCGAAGTGGCCGGAGGTGAGCGCCTCGGCGTCCAGCTTTTCGAAGCCGTAGACCACCAGCGCCTGGGCCGCCTCGGTGGCGAGGCCGCGGCCCCAGTGCTCCGGGGCCAGCACATAGCCGAGTTCCATGTTGCCGGGCTCGGTGCGGCGCAGGCCGGCGGCGCCGATCACCTGGCCGTCGTCTTTCAGGGTAACCGCAAAGGTGTATTCGCTGTCCGTGCTGCGGGCCTCGGCATGGCCGGCGATCCACGCGGCGGCGGCGTCTTCGGGATAGGGGTGGGGGATGCGCGCGGTCATCTGCGCGACCTCCCAGCGCCCGGCGAAAGCAGGCACCGCCGCGGCGTCCTCGGCCGCGAAGGGCCGCAGGATCAATCGCTTCGTTTCCAGTCTGACGCTCATCGAACCACTGCACTCTGCCGCACGTTCAGGAGGACATAGAAAAAGGGAGATGGCGACCCATCTCCCTCCTTCAGTCGGCTGTTGGCAGATGGGCGCCCGGTGGCACCCACCGGCGTTATTCAGCGGCGCTCGGCGACGGCTGCTCAGCGGCGTCGACGGACACGTAGGTCCGCCCGCCGCGCTTGGTCTCGAAAGAAACCGCGCCCTCGACCAGAGCGAAGATGGTGTGGTCCTTGCCAAGGCCGACGTTGCGGCCCGGGTGGAACTTGGTCCCACGCTGGCGTACCAGGATGTTGCCCGGCACGACGACTTCGCCGCCGAATTTCTTGACGCCGAGACGGCGTCCGGCGGAATCGCGTCCGTTGCGAGAGCTACCGCCAGCCTTTTTATGTGCCATGGCTTAGTCTTCCTTCTTCTTCGAAGCTGCCTTCTTGGCAGTGGTCTTCTTGGCGGCCGCCTTCTTGGCCGGGGCCTTCTTGGCAGGCGCCTTCTTCGCGGCAGCCGGCTTTTTGGCCGCCTTCTTGCCAGAGGCCTTCTTCGGCGCGTCGCCTTCGGCTTCGTCCGACTTCTTGGCTTCGGCGGCCTTCTTCGGCTTGGCCTCCGGCTTCTTGCCGTCGGTCAGGATATCGGTGATGCGGACCACCGTCAGATCCTGGCGATGGCCGGCGGTGCGGCGGTAGTTCTGGCGGCGCTTCTTCTTGAACACCAGGATCTTGTCGCCGCGGGTCTGCTCGATGACCTCACCGGCCACGCAGACCCCCTCGATGAAGGGGGCGCCGGCCTTGGTATCGGCGCCTTCGCCGACCATCAGCACGGAGTCGAAGGCCACGACTTCGCCGGCCTCGCCATTCAACTTCTCGACGACGATGACATCGTCCTTAGCGACTTTGTACTGCTTGCCGCCGGTTTTGATCACTGCAAACATTGCGCGGGCTCGCCTGGTTCTCGGCCTAATCGTTAGCCTTTGGAGGGCCATCTGGCGCGAACATCGCCGCCGGGAAGGCCCAAAATGAAGCACCGCGGCCCAAGGAGCCACGGTTGATGGGCGCGCACTATAGCTCTCACGCCCGGCCTGTCAACGCGATTCTGGCCCCGATTTTAAGGCTTCCCGGGCCCCGTTTTCCGCCGGTTTCAGGCGAAGCCGGAAAAGGGTTAACGGCCCCACGGGAAACACGTTTTCCCGGTCGGCCGCCGGGGGCTGAATGCTCCCCGCTGTCGATAGAATGGGCGCGGATCGCCGTGGCGCCAGCCCCAAGGGTACTCGGGGGACGGCCGGGGATCGCTCGGGGCGCCCCCGGCAAAGCCTGCGCTTGCCAGCACGGCGGTGCTTCGCTAGTAAGGGCGCGCCGTTCGCGGCGGGTCTTTCGCACTGGATTCCGCCGCGCCCTAGCTTGCGGAGGGGTGCCGGAGTGGCTGAACGGGACGGTCTCGAAAACCGTTGTGCGCGAGAGCGTACCGAGGGTTCGAATCCCTCCCCCTCCGCCATAGCAACAGAGCCCCGGTTTTCCCGGGGCTCTGTTGCTATGAGGATGGTCGGTCGGTGACCCAAGCGCTGTTCGTGCCGGCATCGGCAGGGGTGCGCCGCAAAGCGGCTCAGACGATCCGATAGACTTGGCCGGATCCGGCGTCCCGATACAGGTCCACCCGCGCGCCGTCCCAATGGTAATCGAGGTGGCGCCCCTGCAGCGGTGCGGCGGCAACGTCGGGATAGAAGAGTCCGACGCATTCCCCGCCTGCACAGCGGACGCTTGGATAGACGATGCCGTCGGCGCCGGACGCGCGCAGCCGGTCGCCCAGGGCCTGGGCGGCCGCATAGTCGTCCGGATCGAGGATGTCGGCGTGGGCCGAGGCCCCGGGGCGCAGATCATGCAGATCGGCCGTCACGTCGAGGACGATTTCGCGAAACTGGGACGTCCAGCCCTCCCGCTCATGGGTTCGGGCCATGAAGCGGCCGTGGTGGTAAGCCGTCTCGAGCAGAGCGACATCGAAGCGATTCCCGGCATAGAGAACGCCGAAAGAGCCGTTGCCGAACCGGCTCGGGCGATCGGGACTGACATGGGTGAAGGGGGCCATCAGATAGGTGGCGCCGGGGCCGCCCACCCGCCGCGCCTCGGGAACGAGGTCCAGATTGCCGATGGTCGCCATCAATCGCGGGTTCGTCTTCTGCTCGGCGGAGATCAGGAGCGGCCAGTCCGCCGGATCGGCAATGTCCTCGAACAGATCAATGGGCGGATGGAGGCTCCTGATGATGCGCACGGCGCCCCGCCATGCGACGGTCGAAACCGGTATCGCCGCGGTGTCGGTCACCAGGCGCCGCGTTCTGCGTCCAGATAGCGGCGCACGCGCATCAGGTCGGTGAGTTCGCCGCCCAGCATGATCTCAAGTGCCGTGTGTCCCGCGAACGCGGCGTTGGGTGCCTTGATCCAGGCGTAGGCCCGCTGAGGCTCGCGAAAGACGATGCGAAGCGCCTTGTGGATGCCGATGATGTTGGACAACCGCGCCTTCCCGTCACGCGTGATCCGGCCCGGGCCCTCGGCCTTCCAGCGGCGATAGGTTCTGACGGGCAGGTCCAGCAGAATCGCCGCCTGCTCGTCCGTGATTTCCCAGTGCCTGAACAGATTGAGCGTGGCACGGAACAGGGCCGCCGCTTCTTCGTCGGTGATGGGCCCGGCTACGAATTCGGATGGCCGGGTGTCGATGGGCAGCAAGTGAGGCATGGGATGCTCCTGCAATATGGCATTATATAGCAAATGTAATGCCATTTGGCAATAGCGGCTGCCGGCGCCATGCCGGCAAGCCCCATACCCTAGAGACGAAGTCCGCTCGGCCCGGCGGCGCTCAATCGACCACCACGAAACTGCGCAGTTCGATGCTCTCGCGCGGCGGGGCGTCGCTGCGCAACTGCGGCGGCTGGAAAGCGCTGTGCGGGGTGAAGCGGGCGCGGCCGTCGTCCAGGCTGTCCCAACCCTTGATCAGCAGCACTTCGTCCGGCGTCATGCGGGGGGCGTAGTACCAGCGCTGCGCCGGATTATGGGCGAGGTGATAGATCTCGCCGACACGATCGGGAAAAACCTGGTCGGTGGCGACGAGGTCGTCCGGATGCACGGTCGAGGCATCAGCCAGGGTAAGCGGAGAGCGCTCGACGGGACCGCGGATCGGCCGCCAGACGTTCACTTGCAGGATGCGCGCACCGGCCGCGGTGAGACGGGCGAACTCCGCTTCTCCGAGGACGTCGGCCGCGCGGCGCGGGCCGCTGCCGGCGGTGTAGTCGACATGCACGCGGCCTGCCGGCCCGCGCGCGCCGTCACGGTTGGCTGCGCCCTTGCCGTCGTCGGAGCGCCGCGTGACGTCGAAGACAACGACCCGGCTCGCGCCGAACAGGCGCGCCAGCAGCGCCTCGGTCTCCGGCACATATCGTTGCTCGACGGCGTCGTCGTCGTGAAGGTCGCCGGCCGCCGTCGGCGCGCGGTGCAGGGCGAAGCCCTCACGGTCGAGCGAGAAGGAGGCAGCCAGCGGCCGCAGATCGTGGATGGAAACCTCGCGCGCCTCGGTCTCGAAAAAGTATTTCGGCGCGCCGCCGGTCAGCGCGGCGCTGTGGAGGACCGGTTTCTCGGCCTGCGGGCGGATGAAGGTCAAGGCGGCGCGTAAGCCGGTGTCGGACTGAAAGGTCCGGTCGCGCGGCTCAAGGGCGGTGGCGGTCTGGTTCATGGCGGTTTGCTCCTCTGCTCAGCCTGGCGGGCTCCACTCTTTGGGTCCCTTTTGCAGATAAGGCTGCCGCTTTCGGGTAAAATGGGGGTCTTTGGAACTTAATTCATGCCGCAAATTCACAAATACAAGGATATCGACAGGGGCGCAGCGGCCCCGGAAAGTCAGAGGCCCGGCGGGGATGATTCAGCGACGGGCGCCGCACAAGCGACAACGCAAATCCGCGGATTTCCGCAAATTCGGGGCCGCCGCTTGCCGCAGGAAGCCATTGCGCTAGTTGGAAGGGGGGCCTCATAATCGCAACCGCTGGCTGATGGGTGCCAGCTTACGGCGGGTTGACCTGAATGGATCTCATCGGGCTCGCGATCAAGCGGCCAACGGCGGTTGCTGCGGCTGTGCTTATCGTGCTGGCGCTCGGCCTCGTCGCTCTGCAGACGATTCCGATTCAGCTTACCCCGGACGTGCGCCGCCCGGTGCTGCAGATCACCACCTCCTGGTCGGGCGCGTCGCCGCTGGAAGTCGAGCGCGAACTCACCAATCGCATCGAGGAGGAACTGACCGGCATCGAGGGCGTCGCCGAGATGTCGAGCGATTCCGGGCTGGGGCGCAGCCGCATCACCCTGGAATTCGACATCGGCCAGAACATGGACCGCGCCTTCATGCTGGTGTCGAACCGCTTGGGCAATGTCTCCGACCTGCCCGACGAGGCGGGCGAGCCGTCGATCCGCACCTCTGGCTCCGAGGACGTGCCGATCGCCCGCATGGCGATGCGCCGGCTGCCCGGCAACACCCGCGACATCGAAACCTACGGCGACCTGCTGGAGGACCTGGTGGCCGACCGCCTGCAGCGCGTGTCCGGCGTTTCCCAGGTCGACTATTCCGGTGGCAGCGGGCGCGAACTGCAGGTCATCATCGAGCCCGCGGTCCTGGCCGGCTACGGCCTCACCGTGCCAAGGGTGATGCAGGCGCTGCGCGATGCCAACGTCTCGCTGACCGCCGGCGCGGTCGATGAGGGCAAGCGCCGCTACATCGTGCGCACCGATTCGGAAACCGCGACCGTGGAGCGTGTGCGCTCCATTGTGCTGCAGACGTCCTATACGCCAAACGGTGACGCCGACGGCGGCGGCGGCAGCCGCATGGCCGAGGTCACCGTCGGCGACATCGCCGAGGTGCAGCTCGACTACGAGGAGCCGACCAGCAATCGCCGTTTCAACGGCGAGCCCATGATCAGCCTCAACGTGGTGCGCGAGAGCGGTGCCAACGTCATCGCGACCATGAACAACCTGCGCACGGCGGTACGCGAGCTGAACGAAGGGCCGCTGCGCTTTGAGCAGGTCGAGCTCGAGGTCTATTACGACGAGACGCTCTACATAGATTCGGCGATCGACCTGGTGCGCCAGAACATCTTCGTCGGGGGCGCGCTGGCCGCCTTCATTCTCATGCTGTTTCTGCGCTCCTGGCGCGCCACCCTGGTCGTCATCGTCGCGATCCCGATCTCGGTGATCGCCACCTTCGTGGCCATGGCTGTGGTCGGGCGCTCGCTGAACGTCATCTCGCTGGCCGGCATCGCCTTCGCCGTCGGCATGGTGGTCGATGCCGCCATCGTCGTGCTGGAGAACATCTTCCGCCTGCGCCAGGGCGGGGCCCCCTCGGCGGCGGCCGCTCGCGAGGGCGCCAGGCAGGTGTGGGGGGCCATTCTCGCCTCCGCGCTCACCACCGTGGTAGTGTTCATACCGATCCTGCTGCTGGAGCTGCCGGCCGGCCAGCTGTTCCGCGATATCGCCGTCGCCATCTCGGTGTCGGTGCTGTTGTCGCTGCTGGTCGCCATCACGGTGATCCCGACCCTCGCCAACCGTATGCTGGGGCGGCCGCACGCCGATTTCACCAAGCGCCTGCGCGTGCCGGTCCTGGACGATCTGGCGGGGCTTTTCGTGCGCGGCGTCATGGCCATGCTGCGCGCCGTCATCACCAGCCGCGTGGCCTCGGTGGCCCTGGTCGGCGTGATCTGCGGCGGGGCGGCGCTCGCCACCTACGTCTTCATGCCGCGGCTCGACTACCTGCCCGACGGCAACCGCAACTTCGTCTACTCGCGCGTCCAGCCGCCGCCGGGCTACAACCTGGACACCACCTACCAGATCGCCGAGCGCATCGAGGCGGCGACCAAGCCGCTGTGGCGCGCCACCGGCGCGGTCGACGACGGGCGGGACGGCCCGCCGAGCATGGAGAATTTCTTCTTCGTCACCTTCCGCGACATCATGTTCGTCGGCGCCAGCAGTGCCGATATCGAACGCGCGGGCGAGCTGGTGCCGGTGCTGCGCAAGGCGATCAACGCGGCCGACCCGGGGACCAAGGGCTTCGTGTCGCAGTCGTCGATCTTCGGCCGTTCGGTGGGCGGCTCGCGCGCCATCAACCTGAACGTGACCGGCCCCGACATGGCCGCGATCCTCGAGACCGCCAAGCGCGCCGACCAGTTGCTGGCCGAGGCGTTCCCCGAGGAAAGTGGCGCGCAGACGCGTATCGAGCCGGGTCTGGATCTCGGTGCCCCGGAAATTCGCGTGACGCCCGACCTGCGCCGCCTCGCCAAGGCCGGACTCTCGGCGCGCGATCTCGCCGTCTCCATCGACGTCATGAACGACGGCGCGCGGGCGGGCGAGATCAATCGCGGCAGCCGCCGCATCGACGTCGTCCTGCAGGGCCCCGAGGGGCTGGTGACCAACACCCAGGGCATCAACGCGCTGCCCATCGTCACCGCCACCGGGCTGGTGCTGCCGGCCGACTCGCTGGCCGACATCGAGATCACCAGCGGCCCGACGGAGATCCTTCACGTCGATCGCGAGCGCGCCATCACCATCACGGTCAGCCCGCCCAAGTCGATGCCGCTGCAGGACGCCATTGAGATCGTCCGCAACGAGGTCGTGGCGCCGCTGGAGGCGGAGTGGCTGGCACCGGGCATGAAGCTCAGCCTCAGCGGCGCCGCCGACGACCTGTCGGAGACTTGGGGTGCGCTGCAGCTGAATCTCGTCGTCGCCCTGATCATTGTCTACCTGGTGATCTCGGTGCTCTACGAGAGCCTGGTCTATCCGGCGATCATCATGCTCTCGGTGCCGCTGGCCACCGCCGGCGGTTTGCTCGGCCTCGCGCTGCTCAACGTCTACATCGCCCAGCCGCTGGACATGCTGACCATGCTTGGGTTCGTCATCCTCATCGGCATCGTGGTGAACAACGCCATCCTGCTGGTCGACCAGGCACTGCAGAACAGCCGCGCCGGCATGGGCTCCAGCGAAGCGATCCTGCAAGCGACGCGCAACCGCATCCGCCCGATCTTCATGTCGACCATGACCTCGGTGTTCGGGTTGCTGCCGCTGGCGGTCTTTCCCGGCGCCGGATCGGAACTCTACCGCGGCCTCGGTTCGGTGGTGATCGGCGGCCTCAGCCTCTCCGCCGTGCTGACCTTGGCGATCATTCCGCCGCTGCTCTCGCTGTTGCTGCCGCGCGACAGCGCCGGCAGCGCCAGGCTGGATCAAACCTACCAGCTGGCGGCGCAGTAGCCGCTATTCCCGCCAGAGTTCGGGCCGCATCAGCGCGTCGCAGCAGGCGACCGTGCCGCGGAGCGTGCCGATCAGGCCGGGCCGCAGCGCATGCACCATCCAGGCCTCGGCCTGCGCTGCGGGGATCGGGTAGGGGGCGTCGAGGCCCAGACGCCCGGCCGGCTCGAAGCCGAAGCGGCGGTAGTAACCGGGATGGCCGAGCACGAAGACCAGAGCGGTCCCCGCCGCGCAGAGGCGCTCGACGCCTGCGGCGATCAGCGCGCCGCCGATGCGCTTGCCCTGGGCTTCCGGCACTACCGCCAGCGGCGCCAGGATGGCGGCGGCCCGGTCTGGCGGTGCCGAGCCCAGGCGGGCGCGGGAGAACAGGATGTGGCCCAGCGGCCGGCCTTCCGCCTCCGCGAGCAGCGACAGCGTCGGCTGCGCTGTCGGGTCGCTGAGGATCGCGCGGACCAGCGCGGCTTCCTCCGCCTGGCCGAACGCCTGCTGGTGGATCCGCAGAATGCCGGACAGATCGCTCTGCGCCGCGTCGCGGATATCGGCGCGAAGCGGTGCGCTCATGCTTCGCCTAGAGCGCGCAGGGCCGCGGCTTCGACGCTGCGGATCCACGCATTCTTGCAGTCGGTGTAAGCATAACTGTCGTCCGGGCGCAGCGCCTGGCAACGCTGCTTTTCGGCTTCGTAGGCCCGCGCCAAGGCGGGGTTCGCGCGCAGGCAGTCGCGGAACGCCAGATGTCGGGTGATCTCCGGCGAGCCCTCCTGGTAGCCGTGAAGCTGGAACAGGCGCCGGCCGCTTGCCGGATCGTCCTTGCTGCAATAGCGGCGGCCCGGCAGCCCCAGTTCGCCGCGCCAGCGGTAGCCCAGCCCTTCGACCGCGTCCTGCAGCGCGTCCAGGCGGTCTAGGCTGGAGACGACGGGAATCAGGTCGACGACCGGCTTCGCGCGGATGCCGGGGATGGCGGTGGAGCCGATGTGATGCACCTTCACCAGCACCGCGCCGAGGGCTGCGTGCAGCCGCGCCGCTTCGGCCTCGGCCTGGTCGCGCCACTGTGGATCATGGGGCAGCAGGTCGACTTTGATGGGCATCGGCAGACTCCGCGAACGACGGCGCCACCCTAACCTGCAGCGGCGCCCCGGCTCACGCCGCTATTGCGACGGCGCGTTGAAGGTGTCGCAGGCGGCCATCGTTCCTTGTTCCAGGCCTCGGCTGAACCAGTGCTGGCGCTGTGCGGAGGTGCCGTGGGTGAAGGAATCGGGCGTTACCTGGCCGCGCGCCTGGCGCTGCAGAGTGTCGTCACCGATCGCGCTGGCGGCGCCCAGTGCTTCCTCGACATCGCCGGCCTCCAGAATGCCCTTCGTCGCGTCGGCGTGATGGGCCCAGACGCCGGCCAGGCAGTCGGCCTGCAACTCGAGCATGACGGAAAGCGCATTGGCCTCCGCCTCCGGGCGGCTGCGTTGGGCGGCATGGACTTGCTCGCTGATGCCCAGCAGGGTCTGCACGTGGTGGCCGACCTCATGGGCGATGACGTAGGCCTGGGCGAAGTCGCCCGGTGCGCCGAAGCGATCGCGCAGGGTGCGGAAGAAACCGAGATCCAGGTAGACCTTGCGGTCGCCCGGGCAATAGAAGGGACCGACGGCGGAGCCGGCGAAGCCGCAGGCGGAATCGACGCCGCCGTTGAACAGCACCAGTGCCGGTTCCTGGTAGTCCCCGTTGACCTCCTGGCGGAACTGCGCATGCCAGACGTCCTCAGTGTCGGCCAGCACCACGGCGACGAAGTCGCGCAGCGGATCGTCGGGGGCGCCCGTCGAGGAGGAGGAGGAGGAAGGATAGGGGGCAGGACCGCTGCCGGAGTTCTGTCCACCGGTCAGCAGCATGCTGGGGTCGAATCCCATCAGCAGGGCGATGACGATGAAGGCGACAAGGCCAAGGCCGCCAATGCCGGCACCGCGGCGTCCGCCACGCCCGCTGGGAATGCGGATGCGCCCCAGGCCGCCACCCAGGCTGCGGCCGAAGCCGCCGCCGAAGCCGCCCCCGCGGCGATCCTCGATGTTGGAACTCTCGCGACGCCCGCGCCATCTCATGGCCCAATCTCCTCGCAATGTCCCCGCTGCCACCATATTTTGGCACAGGCCGCGCCCGTGCGTCGGATGTTTTCTTTAGGTGATCCCGGTCGCGACACCCACCGTGGCAAAGGCGCGCGCGCAAGCGCGAAACAGGATGCGGGCTGATCTACTGCCCGCGCGGGGGCGCGCCGGGCCGCGCCGTACTCTGGCGCACCACCAGGCGGGCTTCCAGCGAGACGTGGTCGCGTGCCGGGCGGCCTTCGATACGGGCGACGAGGTAGTCGCCGGCCAGCGTGCAGATCTCCTCCACCGGCACGTGGATGGTGGTCAGCGCGGGAGAGATGTTGGCCGCCAACTCGATGTCGTCGAAGCCGGCGACGGAAAGGTCGCCCGGCACCGTGAGGCCCGACTGCTGCGCCTCCAGCATGACGCCGATGGCCAGGAGATCGTTGCCGCCGATGACGGCGCTCGGGCGCGGGCCCGGCGCCGACAGCAAGGCCCGCAGGCCGTCGCGTCCGTCGCTGACCGAATAGGGGCGCTCGACGACGCGGCCGGGCGGGAGTTCGAGCCCGCGTGCTTTCAGCGCCGCCTTCACCCCCTTGATGCGGTTCAGCGCACGATCGTTGCCGGCGGTAACGCCGGCAACCATGGCGATGTCGCGGTGGCCGAGCTCCAGCAGGTAGTCGGCGAGGTGGCGCCCGGCCTGCTCGTTGTTGAAGCCGCAGCAGGGGTGCGGCGCCTGGGCGTCGTAGATCCAGGTGTTGATGTAGGCGATGCCCTTGCGCTGCAGCAGGGCGTAGACCTCCGGCAGGTGGCTGTCGCCCTGCAGCATGATGGCGTCGATGCCGCGCTCCACCATGGTGCGCACCTGCTTCAGTTCACGCGCCGGCTCGTAGTTGGAGGAGGCGACCAGCAGGCCGTAGCCGGACTGTTCAAGGCGGTGCTCCAGCGCCTGGATGCCGCGCGCGAAGATCGGATTGTCGAGGGCGGCGGTGACCGCGCCAACGGTACGCGAGCGGCGCGATGCCAGCGCGCGCGCGGCGGCGTGCGGCACGTAACCGAGCGCGGCGACCGCCGCGCTGACCCGCGCCTCGGTCTCGCGGTTCACCTTGCCCTGGGCATTCAGCACCCGGCTCACCGTGGCGGTTGATACCCCGGCGCGCTCGGCGACGTCTTTCAGGGTCGCACTCGGCCGGTCGTTGCGCTTGGCGCGGCTTTGCGGGACCCGGTCCGCTCCGGCGGGCGCCGGCGGCGGCGCCTTCTTTGGGGTCACTTTCTGTAAGCGCTTGCTCAAAATCTGCTCCCGACCTTCACCGTCCGCTGGCCGCACGGTGTCCGGACGATACCGGGCCGTATCCCGCCTCATGCCCGGGTTGTGCCCATATTTTAGCAACACATGAATGGGGTCAACCAATCAGGCCGCGCCGCGGTCGTGATTCTCAGTTGACAGGACCGGGCCGTCTTTCGGTACACTGCCTTCAATAATGTAAGCGCTTACCCGATCCGGGCCGGCTGGCCGGGGCGGGTCGGCGCCACGATAAAGACAACAACGGGTGCGCTCCGGGCGCGGCTTCCCACTCAGGGAGCCGCGCGGGGACGAGCCCGACGGGAACGGGAAATGCCGAAGCGCCCCCTCCAAACGCCGGCCCGGAAGCCGGTGGCGGATCCGCGGTCCGCGCGCCGCGCGCGCCTGCTGATGGCGGTCTGCGCGCTGCTTTTCCTTCTGTTCTGCCTCAACGTGCTGCTCGGCAAGGCGCGCATCAGCTTCGGACTGGATCTGCCCTTCCTGCTGCGCGACGTGCCGGAGTTTCTGCTGCTGCTCAGCGCCGCGCTGTTCTTCACCCTGGCGACGCTGGCGCGCGAGAAGGCGGTGGGCAGCCGCGACGGATCCGCCGACGAAGACGTCTGAAAACCATAACAACCGACAAGACTAAAGGGAGGACCTGAGATGAACGACAAGACCGAAACGAAGACGGTCAGCCAGCCGGAGCGCCGGGAGTTCTTCCGTGCCGCCAAGCGCTATGGCGCAACCACGGCGCTGGTGGCCCTCGGCGCCAACAGCCTGATGAGCGACGCCGCCCTCGCGCAGACCGCGGAGGAGGAGAAGGAACGCCAGGCCGCGGCCAAGGAAACCATGACCATCGCGACGGAGTACCGCATCGGTACCACGCGATCGTATCCCGTCATGCAGCTGAACGTGAAGGAGAACATCCAGAACGTCTCGAACGGCCAGATCTACGTGAAACTCTCCCCGGGCGGCCAGCTCGGCGTCGGCACGAAGCTGGCGGAGAAGGTGCAGGCCGGCACCGTGCAGGCCGGACAGTTCTCGCTGTCCAACTTCTCGCCTTTCGCGCCGGCGGTGGATCTCATCAACATCCCTTACTGGGTCGGTCCGAACCAGAAGTTCGTGAACCTGGTGACGTCCGAGGCCTGGAAGACCGAGGTGAACAGCCGCGTCGAAGCCAAGGGCTTCACGCCCCTGTTTTATTTCTGCATCGACCCGCGCACCATGGCGATCCGTCAGGGCGTGAATGGGCCGATCAAGACGCCGGGCGACCTCGCGGGCATGAAGGTCCGCGTGCCGGGTTCGAAGATCCTGCAGCAGTTCTATCAGCTTGCCGGCGCCAACCCGACGCCGGTTGCCTGGGGCGAGACGCCCGCGGCGATCAAGCAGGGTGTCGCCGATGCCCTCGACCCCTCGATCGGTGCGCTCTACGCCTTCGGATTCAAGGACATCCTCTCCTGGGTCACCTTCAACGCCCCGGTGCCGGACAGCCAAGTCTATGCCGCCAATACGCAGTGGCTGCAGGGACTCTCCGGCGAGCTGCGCGAGGCCATCGCGCACGCCAGCCACATCACCTTCCTGCAGAACCTCTCCCAGGTGCCGGCTTCGCGCGCCTATGCGATGGCCGAGATGGCCAAGGCCGGCGTGCAGTTCTACGTGCCGACGGCAGACGAGATCGCCGCCTGGGGGGAGGCCTGCGGCCACCAGCGCCCGGAGTGGGACAGCTGGAAGAAGGATCTTGCCGGCTCGATGGAGACCTTCGACAAGCTGCTCGAGGCGGCTAACACGGCGAGCCCCTATTTCGTCCACGACGTCTAGGGCGGGAGCCATCGCGTCGGGCGGGGGCGGCTTGGCGCCGCGCCCGCCCGATGCATCAGAACGACAGCGGGACATACCATGCGTGACGCCGTGAAATGGCTGGACGAGAACGGGGAGCGTGTGCTGCTGCTCTTTCTCTACAGCTTCATCGTGCTGGTCATCGCCATCGAGGTCATCAGGCGCTTCGTGCTGATGTACTCATCGGTGTGGGGTGAGGAGACCGCACGCTTCGCCTTCATCTACCTGGTGTGGATCGGCGCCGCCGTGGCGGTGCGCGACCGCGCGCACATTCGCATCGACGTCATCACCCACATGCTGCCGCCGCGCGGCGCCGCGCTGATCTACCTGCTGTCCGACATCCTCACGGTGGCGCTGGCCTGCCTCGCAATCTACTGGTCGCTCGACCCTGTGCTGGTCTCGTGGCAGTACGGCAACGTGACCGATGGACTGCGCATCATCCGGGTCTGGTTCCTCCTCGCCGTGCCCGTCGGCTTCACCATCATGCTGCTGCGCCTCGGCCAGTCGATCCGGCGCGACATCGACGACCTGCGCTACGGCCGCCCGCACTTCACCGGCCGCCGGCTGTTCGACTGAAAGGTTCCCCAAGCGACATGTACCAGCTCTACGGCATCCCAGAGGCGTCGACCGAGTTCGGCTGGGAGGTTGGCCTGCCGCTGCTCGCCATCGTGGTGTTGCTGTGCCTCGCTGTGCCGGTATGGGTGGCGCTCGGCTTCGGCGCCATCGGTCTTCTGGTGATGACCGACGTCATGCCGCTCACGCTCTTCGGCGAGGCGCTGTTTTCCGGCATCGACACCTTCGCGCTCATCGCCATTCCGTTGTTCATCCTGACCGGCGACGTGCTGGCGCGCTCCGGCCTCTCGGACAAGCTGCTCGACGTCGCCGAGGCGACCATGGGCAGCCTGAAGAGCGGCTTTGGCACCTCGACCATCCTCGGCTGCGGTTTCTTCGCCTGCATCTCCGGCTCCGACGCCGCCGGCGCTGCGGCGGTCGGCCGCATCACCTATGCCCGGCTGGTGAAGGCCGGCTACCCCAGGCCCTACGCCTGTGCGCTGGTCGCCTCCGGCGCCTGCACCGGCATCCTCATTCCGCCGTCGATCGCCTACATCATCATCGGCCTCATCCTCGGCATCTCCGCTTCGACGCTGTTCCTCGCCGCGGCAATTCCCGGCGTGATGATCATGGTCTCGATCATGCTGACCAACATCGTCATCAACCGGCGCAAAGGCTACGAGTTCTCCGACGTGAAGTTCTCGTTCAAGCGCTGGGTCAAGGCGGTGTGGAGCGGCAAGTACGCGCTGATGATCCCCTTCATCATCCTGGGCGGCATCTACTCCGGCGTCTTCACCCCGACCGAGGCGGCGGCTGTCGCGGTGGTTACCACCATCGTCATCGGCCTGCTGCAGGGCACGCTGACGCTCGACGACTTCCCCAAGATGCTGCTCAGCTCGGCGAAGGTGAACGGCGTCATCGTGCCGATCATCGCCTTCGCCCTGCCGCTGGCCCAGGCCCTGGCGGCGCTGGAGGTGCCGCAGACCTTCGTGCAGGCGATCACCGCCTTCACCGAGGACCCGACCCTTATCATCCTCCTCATGCTGGGCATCTTCATCCTCGCCGGCTGCGTCATGGAGACGACCCCCAACATCGTCATCCTGGCGCCGATCATGCTGCCGCTGGCCGAAAACATCGGGATGAACGAGATCCACTTCTGCATCTTCATGGTGACGGCGCTGGGGGTCGGTTTCGTCACGCCGCCCCTGGGCCTCAATCTCTTCGTCCTGGCGGGCCTCACCGGCGAGCCGGTGATGGGCATCGCCCGCCAGGCGGTGCCCTACGTGATCGCCATGCTGGCGGTGGTGCTGCTGCTCGCCTTCGTGCCGGCGCTCTCGCTCTGGGCCCTCGGCTGAGCGCAACTTGCGCAACCGTTTACCGCACCTGGACTACATGAATCCACTTGTCTCCCCAAGCCCCTCAGGGCATTTTATGTAAACGTTTACATAATTCGCAGAGACCGCACGGGACATCCGAGATGGCGACCGAATACCTGAAGAAGGCCAGCAGGCAGCCGACCAGCGGCGAAGCTGACACCCGCCGCATCGTCGGCGAGATTCTGGAGAACATCCGCGAGGGCGGCGAGAAGCGGGTGCGCCGCTATGCCGCCGATTTCGACAAGTGGGAAGGCGACATCCTGGTCGGCCGTGACGCCATTGAAGCCGCCGCCGCCAAGGTGCCTGCGCGCCTCAAGGCGGATATCGACTTCGCCTACCAACGGGTGCGCGACTTCGCCCGGCGCCAGCGCGACTCGGTGACGGATTTCGAGGCCGAGCTGTCGCCCGGGCTCTTCGCCGGCCAGCGCCTCATTCCGGTGAAGACGGCGGGCTGCTACGTCCCGGGCGGGCGTTATGCCCACGTCGCCTCGGCCATCATGTCGATCGCCACTGCCAAGGTCGCCGGGGTCGAGAACATCGTAGCCTGCTCGGTGCCGACCGCCGGGCACGGCGGCATCCATCCCGGCATCCTCTACACCATGGATCTCTGCGGTGCCGATCACATCCTGAACCTGGGCGGTGTGCAGGGCATCGCCGCCATGGCCTACGGCCTCTTCACCGGCCATCCCGCCGACATCCTGGTGGGGCCGGGCAACCGCTTCGTGGCCGAGGCCAAGCGCATGCTGTTCGGCCAGGTCGGCATCGACCTCTTCGCCGGGCCCACCGAGATCCTGGTGATCGCCGACCACACGGCGGATCCGCGCATCGTCGCGTCCGACCTGGCCGGCCAGGCCGAGCACGGTCCCGACTCGCCGGCGTGGCTGGTGACGCTGGACCGCAAGCTGGCCGAAGACGTCATGGCACTGATGCCGGAAGTCATCGCGACCCTGCCGGAGACCCAGCGCAACGCCGCCACCGCGGCCTGGCGCGACTACGGCGAGGTGGTGCTCTGCGAGACGCGGGAGGAGGCCTGCGTGGTCTCCGACCGCTACGCGCCGGAGCACCTGGAAGTGCAGGCTGAAGACCTCGACTGGTGGCTGCAGCATCTCGCCAATTACGGCTCGCTGTTCCTCGGCGAGGAGACCACCGTGGCGTTCGGCGACAAATGCTCCGGCACCAACCACATCCTGCCGACCAAGGGCGCCGGGCGCTACACCGGCGGCCTCTCGGTGCACAAGTTCATCAAGACCGTGACCTACCAGCGCATGACCCGCGAGGCCAACCGCGAGGTGGCGCAGGTTACCGCGCGGATTTCCCGCCTGGAAGGCATGGAGGCGCATGCGCGCACCGGCGACGATCGCCTCGCCAAGTACTTCCCTGACGAAGACTTCGATACGGCCGCCGCGTGAGGGGAGCAGCATGAAGGGCTCGCGCGACTTGTTCGATCTGACGGGACGCGTGGCGCTGGTCACCGGCGGCTCCAGCGGTATCGGCCGGCGCATGGGGCAGGCCTTGGCCGGCGCCGGCGCCGCGGTGGTGCTGGTCGCCCGCCGCGCGCCGCAGCTGGCCGACGCCGTGGCGGCGGTGAAGGCGGCCGGCGGCACGGCGGCGGGCCTCGCGCGCGA
This sequence comes from Pelagibius sp. 7325, assembly GCF_037652055.1. NCBI lineage: Bacteria > Pseudomonadati > Pseudomonadota > Alphaproteobacteria > Rhodospirillales > Rhodovibrionaceae > Pelagibius > Pelagibius sp. 7325. The sequence goes on along the minus strand of NZ_JBBKAH010000002.1, from coordinate 441,786 downwards.
TCTCTCCAACCCAGACGAAATGGATGCCTTGGCGGCCGAGGCGGCGGAGAGCTTCGGTGCACCGGATATCCTGGTGAACGCGGCGGGGGTAAACCTGCGCGAGGCGCCGGAGGCGATCACCCCGGAGTCATGGCACAAGACGCTGACGCTGAACCTCACCATTCCCTTTTTTCTGGCGCGCGCCTGCGTGCCCGGCATGCAAGCCAAGGGCGGCGGTCGCATCCTCAACATCGCCTCGCTGCAGTCCGAGCGCGCGATGCCCAACGGCATGGCCTATGGCGCCTCCAAGGGTGGCGTGGCGCAGCTGACCCGCGCCATGGCGGAGGCCTGGTCCGCCGGCGGCATCACCGCCAATGCCGTGGCGCCCGGTTTCTTCCCCACCGAGCTTACCGGGCCGGTGTTCCAGGATGAAACGCGGGCGGCCGGGCTGGCGGCGCAGACCGCCATCGGGCGCAACGGGCGGCTGGAGGACCTGGACGGTATCACCGTGTTCCTGGCCTCGGCGGCGGCCGCTTACATCACCGGCCAGGTCATCTACGTGGACGGCGGTTTCACCGCGAAATGATCGGCGGTTTCACCGCGAAATGAAGGCGCTCCAATGAAAGCACTCGTCTACACCGGCCCCGGCACGCTGGATTACCGCGAGGTCGAAGACCCGCGGCCGCTGACGGGCGAATCCCTGCTGAAGGTGGAGGCCTGCTGCATCTGCGGCTCCGACATGCACGCCTTCCACGGCAAGGACGAGCGCCGCAAGCCGCCGCTCATCCTCGGCCACGAAGCCGTCGGCACGGTGATCGAGGGAGCACGCAGGGGTCGCCGCGTCGTGATCAATCCGCTGGTCTCCTGCGGGACCTGCAAGCACTGCCGCGAGGGGCGCGGAAATCTCTGCGGCAAGCGGCAGATGATGTCGATGAACCGGCCCGGCAGCTTCGCCGAACTGGTGACGGCGCCCGACGGCAACGTGCTGGAGGTGCCCGAGGGACTGTCGCCGGTCCATGCGGCGCTCACCGAACCTGCCGCCACCGCCTGGCACGGCGTGGTGACGGCGGCGCGCGCGCTGCACCGTCCCTTGGCGGAGGCCCGCGCGCTGGTCATCGGCGGCGGCGCCATCGGGCTGCTGTCGGCGCTGACGCTGCGCGCCTTCGGTTGTGCCGGCCTGCGCGTGGCGGAAACCAATCCGCTGCGCCGGCAAACCGTGGCGGCGGAGGGCTTCGAGGTCTTCGACCCGACGGCGGCGGAGCCCGGTGAGGGCAGCGCCGAGCTGGTGATGGACGCGGTCGGCTATGAGGGTACCCGCGCGGCCGCCACGCGCTGGGTGGCGCCCGGCGGCGTCATCCTGCACATCGGCCTCGGCGACAACGTCGGCGGGCTCGATATTCGCAAGATGACCCTGCAGGAGGTCACCTTCATCGGCACCTACACCTATACCATGTCCGACTTCGCGAGCGCCCTCGCGGCCTTGGCCGAAGGGCGCCTCGGCGCACTGGGCTGGGTGGAGCGCCGTCCGCTCGAGAGCGGGCTCGCTGCCTTCCAGGATCTCGACGGCGGCCGGGTGGCGGCGGCCAAGATCGCGCTGGAGCCGGCCCTCTAATAGGGAATGCGCTGGCCGTCCCAGGCGAAGAGCCCGCCGGAATGGCCGGGCGACAGGCCGTCGAGGACATCCAGCAGCTGCCCGGCGGCGCGCGCCGGCGTGAACAGCTTTTCCTGCGGCACCTGGGTCTGGAACGGCCGCGAGAGGTCGGTGTCTACCGTCCCGGGGTGCAGCGCGACGCAGAGCGCGCGGTCGTTGCGCCGGGCCAGCTCCACCGCCAGGGTGCGCACCAGCATGTTGAGGGCGGCCTTGGAGGCGCGGTAGGCATGCCAGCCGCCGAGGCGGTTGTCGGCGATGCTGCCGACCCGTGCCGACAGCACGGCGAAGGCCGCCTTGCGGTCGTCGGCCAGCAGCGGCAGGAAGTGCTTGGCGGCCAATGCCGGGCCGATGGTGTTCACGGTGAAGGCGCGCTGCAGCGTGTCGGCACTGAGCGCGCGCCAAGACTTCTCCGGCTGCAGGTCTTTGCCGTGCAGCACCCCGGAGGCAACGATGACGAGATGCAGCGGCCCGGCCGCCGCCTTCACGGCCGTCGCGGCACGCGCGATGGACTCCTCGTCCTCCAGGTCGATGCCCTGCCAGGTCGTCTTCGGGCAGTCAGGTGCCAGCGGGCGGCGCGAGAGGGCGAACACGCGGTCGACGGCGGGCGCACGCTCCAGCGCGGCGGCGAAGGCACCGCCGATGCCGCCGGAAGCGCCGATGACCACGGTGGAGAGCCCGACTCCGAAGGAGGCGAGCGCGGGCGCGGCCAAGCTGTCGCCGGGCGGGTTGAACATCGTCGTCTGCCAGTTGCGTTTGCCAGAGCTGCGATGGCGGCGCGTTGATTCGGAGCGCCGCCGTGCTACCTCATGGCTTGTAGGATAATCTGGGAAGGAATTTCCCGAAGTCCATGCCTGAAGCTCATGGTGGAGCCTAGAATGACCCTTTCGCCAATCGCTCTTGCGCGCACGACCGTCCTAAGGGGGGTTCTGGTGTTTTCGCTTCTTTCGCTCTTCGCTGGTCCGGCGGCGGCGGGCTTGGCGCCGTCGGCGCATGATTTCAGCTTCACCGCCATCGAGGGGGATCCGCTGCCGCTTTCCAAGTACAAGGGAAAGGTGGTGCTGCTGGTGAACACGGCCTCGCTCTGCGGCTTCACCCCGCAGTACGACGATCTGCAGGCGGTTTGGGAACGCTACCGCGAGCGCGGCCTGGTGGTGCTGGGCGTGCCGTCGAACGACTTCGGCGGACAGGAGCCGGGCAGCGCGTCGGAGATCAAAGAGTTCTGCGAGGTGAATTTCAGCATCGACTTTCCGCTGACCACCAAGGAACACGTGGTCGGCGACGCCGCGCATCCTTTCTACCGCTGGGCGGCAGAGCAGCTCGGGTTCGCTGCCAAGCCGCGCTGGAATTTCCACAAGTACCTCATCGGACCGGATGGCCAGATCGCCGACTGGTTCTCCACCGTCACCAAGCCCACCGCGCCCAAGGTAACCGAGGCCATCGAGGCGCAGCTCGCCAAGGTGACGCCCGACAGCTAGTGCGCCAGCGCGGCGTCCAGCAGGCAGGCCGCCGCAGCCTTGGCTTCCGCTGCCGCCTCGGGGCGCCCTTCGATCTGGGCCGTGACGATGGCCCCTTCCTTCAGGATCAGCAGCTGGCGCGCCAGCAGGCCGGGGTCGCGGGCGCCCGCCTCGGAGGCAAGTCCGTGCAGGTGTTCGAACAGCAGCGCCTTGTGGGCGGCGGCCTGGGCGTGGATGGGGTCCTGGGCCTCCTGGTATTCGGAGGCCGCCTTCACGAACATGCAGCCGCGGAAGCCGGGTTCGGCAAACCACTCGGCCAGCGCGTCGAACAGGCCGACCAGCTGCTCGCGCGGCGTCTTGCCGAGCGCCGCCATCCGGTGGAACAGCCAGTCGCGGAACTGCGCATCGCGCAGCCTCAGCGCCGCCAGGATCAGGTCTTCCTTGCTGCGGAAGTGCTTGTACATGGAGGTCTTGGAAATCCCCGTTTCCTCGACCAGGCGGTCCATGCCGGTGGCGTGAAAGCCATGGGCGTAGAAGGTCTTCAGGGCCTTGCCGACCAGTTCGTCCCGTTTCGTCGGGCGCATGGTTTCCCCCGTTGGTTTGCCGGCCGGGATTATAGCCGAGGACACGCTGGCGTGTCGCTTGACAAAGTTTACCGATCTGTTCACTTTATCACAAACTGTACCGATCAGTAAACCGAGGCGCCGCGAGAAGGAGATCCCTCATGAGCCAGCTCTCTGCCCAGAAACCCCCGCTGCCGCCCTTCACCGAGGAAACCGCGATCCGGAAGGTCCGCATGGCCGAGGACGCCTGGAACAGCCGCGATCCCGAGCGGGTTTCGCTGGCCTATACCGTCGACAGCCGGTGGCGGAATCGGGCGGAGTTTCCGGTGGGCCGGGCGCAGATCGTCGAGTTCCTCACCCGCAAGTGGGCCCGCGAACTCGACTACCGCCTGATCAAAGAGCTCTGGACCTTTGCCGGCAACCGCATTGCCGTGCGCTTTGCTTACGAGTGGCGCGACGACAGCGGCCAGTGGTTTCGCTCCTACGGCAACGAGAACTGGGAGTTCGACGAGAACGGCTTGATGCAGCGGCGCTTCGCCTCCATCAACGACAAGCCGATCGCCGAAGCGGAGCGCAAGTACTTCTGGCCTCAGGGCCCGCGCCCCGCCGATCATCCGGGGCTGTCCGACCTCGGGCTTTAGGGCGGGCGTTGCGGCGAGTTTCGGCGCGCCTATACTGGCGCGCATGAGCGACCCTGCGGAATCGGCCGTCAAGAAGAAGGACCCACTGCTGCCCGTCGACGACGACGCGCGGCGCCTGGCCAAGGACCTGCTGCGCCGGGCGCGGCACGGCGCCCTGGCGACCCTCGATCCCGCCGACGGCATGCCGCTGGCCACGCGCACGGCGCTGGCGACCGACATGGACGGCGCGCCGGTGTTCCTGACCTCGACGCTCTCGACGCACACCCAGGCCCTCCTGGCCGATGCGCGCTGCTCTCTGCTGGTGGGGGAGCCCGGCAAGGGCGACCCGCTGGCCCATCCGCGCCTGACAATCAGCGGCAGGGCGCGGCGCATCGCCGGCCCGGACGCGGGCGGCGATCCCGCGCGCGAGCGCCTGAAGCGGCGCTACCTGGCGCGTCACCCGAAGGCGGAACTGTACGTCGACTTTGCGGACTTCGGCTTCTGGCGCCTGGAGATCCAGCGCGCCAGCCTCAACGGCGGCTTCGGGCGCGCCTACGGGATGGCGCCGGCCGATGTGCTCAGCGATATGGGCGGCCTGGAAGCGCTGATGGATTTCGAGGGCGGTGCGGTCGCCCACATGAACGAAGACCATGCCGACGCGGTGGCACTCTACGCCCGCGCCTTCTGCCAGGCCGAGGCCGGCCCCTGGCGCCTCGCGGGGCTCGATCCCGAAGGCCTCGATCTGGTGTTCGGCGACCGCGTGGAGCGGCTGTGGTTCGACACGCCGCTCACGTCGCCGCAGGAGATGCGGCCGCGGCTGGTGCAACTCGCCAAGGACGCCCGCGCGGCGCTGGGCATCGCCTGATCTACTTCGCGAAGACCATGGTGATCTCCGGGAACAGCAGCACCATCGCCAGCACGAGGAGCTGAATGGCGATGAACGGCAGGAAGCCGCGGAAGATGTCCGGCAGCGTGATGTGCGGCGGCGCCACCGATTTCAGGTAAAAGGCGGCGGGGCCGAACGGCGGGCTGAGGAAGCTCACCTGCATGTTCACGCAGAACAGGATGCCGAACCACACGGCGACGAAGCCGGGCGCGGCGGCAAGGCCGCCGGTGAGGCCCAGTTCCTCGACAGGCAGCTTCAGCACGATCGGCAGGAAGACCGGCATGACCAGCAGCACGATGCCGACCCAGTCCATGATGGCGCCCAGGAACAGGAAGATCAGCATCATGACCAGCAGGATGCCGAAGGTCGGCAGGTCGGCGCCGACGATCAGGTTGGCGACGTAGGTCGGCCCGCCGGCGATCGAATAGGCGCCGGCGAGCGCGGTGGCGCCGAAGGTGATCCACAGGATCGTGCCGGTCGACTTGTAGGTGCGCATGAGGGCGTCGAGGAACAGGCGCCAGGACAGCTCGCCGCGCAGGGTGATCAGCAGCAGAACCGCCACCACGCCCATGCCGGCGGCCTCGGTGATGCCGGTGATGCCGCCGTAGATCGATCCCAGGACGACGAAGACGATCAGCAGCGGCGGCACCAGGCCGGGCAGCGCGCGCAGCTTGTCCGCGAAGGTCACGCTCTCGCCGCCCGGGGGCAGCGGCGCCTGTTCCGGATGCAGCCGGGTGCGGATGATGATGTAGATGATGTAGCAGCCGCCCAGGATGAAGCCGGGCACGAAGGCGGCCTGGAACAGCGCGTAGATCGATGTCTCGGTGACCAGGCCGTAGATGATCAGCACGATCGAGGGCGGGATCATGGTGCCGAGGCTGCCCGAGGCGCAGATCGTGCCGATGGCCAGGTTCTGGTTGTAGCCCAGTCGCAGCATGTTGGGCAGCGCGATGAGGCCCAGCAGCACGATCTCGCCGCCGATGATGCCGGACATCGCCGCCATGATGATCGCCATGATCGCGGTGACAATGGCGATGCCGCCGCGCGTGCGGCTGAGCCAGACGTTCAGGCTGTCGAACATGTCGCGCGCGATGTTCGATCTTTCCAGCAGACAGGCCATGAAAATGAACAGCGGCACGGATATCAGCACGTAGTCGGTCATCAAGCCGTACATGCGCTGTGCGAGGATATTCAGGGGGCCGGTGCCGAAGGAGCGGAACAGCAGGTCCGGGCCGAACTTCATCATCAGGACGGCGAGCGCGAGGAAGCCGGAGGCGAAGCCCAACGGCATGCCGATCGCGAGCAGGACGAAAATCCCGATCAGCAGGATCAGCGAGATCGTTCCGATATCCATGAAAGGCAGTTCCTCGAATCGCGACCGTTGTGGGCTTTCGCGTCAGTCGACGTGTTCTTGCAGCACTTCCTCGACGAGGTCGTGAGACTGCTTTTCCTTGTTCCAGTCGGCAATCAGGTTCACCACGGCCTGCACAGCGACCAGCGTCACGATCAACAGGACGAGCGGCTTCATGGTGGCCGGGATCGGCGGATCCCAGGCGGTGCCGAAGGTTTCCCAGCGCATCAGCTTGGCGTAGGCCTCGTTGAATCCGCCCCACACCACGCCGGCCGCGAACAGGCAGATCAGCAGGGTCGAGACGACGTCGAAGGCGCGCTGCCAGTTGCGCGAGACCATGTCGTAGAGGATGAAGATGCGGATGTGGCCGCGCTGCTGCATCACGTACAGGCCGGCGAGCAGGTAGACCGCGCCGGCCGTCCACAGCGACATCTCGTTGACCCAGAGGGTCGGCTTGCCGAAGACGTAGCGCATGACGACTTCGTAGAACATGACCGCCACGACCCACACGATCAGGAACATCGCGACCCGGCTGATCGCGATGCTGATGCGGTCCATCCAGTTCTCTGCTTGGTGTTCCACCATCGGCTGGTTCCCTGACTTTTCCTGGGTCTGCCGCTCGCCCCACGGGCGCGGGGGAAAAGGTTAGCACAAGGCGCGCGGGTCGCCTGCTGGCAATCGTCGAACCGGCCACGGCCCTGACAGGGACCGTGGCCGGTTGCTTTCCCGCGCCGATGTGCCGGCGGGTTACTGGATGAGGCCGAGGGTTTTCATGAAGGCGACGTGGCTGTCGACGAGGGACTTCGCCTCCGGCGACTTCTTCGCCCACTCCTGCCACGAGGCCTGCGCCGCCTGGCGGAAGGTCGCGCGGTCTTCGGCCGACCACTCATGCAGGGTGACGCCCTGCTCGCGCAGCTTCGCGGCCGCCTCGTTGTTCGCCACCTCGAAGGTCAGCGCGGTCTGGAACGACAGCTTCTGCATGGCGACCTCGACGATGCGCTTCAGGTCGTCGGGCAGGGCGTCCCAGGCGTCCTTGCGGATCGCCAGATGGTCCGACGGCATCGAGTGGAAGCCGGGATAGGTGGCGTGCTTGACCAGATCGTAGAGGCCGATCGAGACGTTGTTGGCGAGGCCGGAATAGTCGGTGCCCTCGATGATGCCGGTCTCCATCGCGGTGAACACCTCGGTGAAGTCCATCACGATCGGGCTGGCGCCCAGATTGGCGAAGATCTCGGTCTCCATGCCCGGCGGCGAACGGAACTTCCAGTCCTTCAGGTCTTCCGGCCCGGCGATCGGCGTCGACGACGACAGCGACTCCTGGCCGTAGATCCACCAGCCGATCAACTGCATGTCGAACTCGTTGTAGAGCTCATTCGCGGTCTTGTAGCCGCCGTTGTTGTAGAGCCAGGCATACTGCTGCCAGGGCGTGTCGTAGCCGCCCATGATGTCGCCGACGAACTGGAAGCCCGGGTTCTTGCCGATCTGGTAAGCGCCGCCAGTCATGTCGCCGTCCAGGATGCCGCTGGCTGCTGCGTCGAAGGTCTCGACCGTCTTGACGACGGAGGAGGAGAAGAACATCTCGATGTCCAGCCGGCCGCCCGACATGGTCTCCACGTCGTCGACGAACTGCTGGGCCAGCTTACCGGAGGTCTGCTCCGGCCCGTAGTGGGTCTGGATTCTGAGGGTGTAGTCCGCGGCAAGGGCCGAGGAGAGGCCAAAGACCGAAGTCGCCGCCGCCACGGCGGCGCATTTGAGAACTTTCATCATGTTCCTCCCTATTCATCTGCAATGCGCCGTTGCGGCGGCGCGCGGCTATCGGCGCTGTGCTCCCGCGCCTTCGATGTGGGAGCCTAAGCCAATCGCGAAGCCGCTACAATAACAACTTGGTATCGCTACCATCGGCCGCGTCCAAGGCGCGCCTCCGGTCCGCAGCGGCGCGGGGAGGCGCTGCCGGCCGTCCGCCGGACAGGTCCGCCCGATTCTCAAGGGGGCGGTGCCGGCGGGCCGGCGGCCGGCAAATCTCCCTGGAGCCACCCGGAAAAGCATGATAGGAACTGCGCATGAAAATGACTCGCAATCGCAAAATCTAGCGGATTGGACTAACCCCGCTGGAGAAGTTGCGCCGCGGAACGCCGGGAATCCCAAGGAAATCTGGAGTTCCGGGAGAAGGCGGGCGGGAGATCATGAGGCGTATGGCTGATAGACTTTTACGGGCCTTGGCGCTGGCGGCAGTGGTGGCGCTGCCGGGTGCCTCCTGGGCCCAATCCGAAGAGGCGGCGCGCGGCGTCGCCATCGAACTGAACAAGCTGGAGCCCAACGGCGAAGCCTGTCGTGCCTACCTGGTGGTGAAGAATGCCGACGCTGCGGCATTCGAGTCGCTGAAGCTCGACCTGGTGATGTTCGACCGCGATGGCGTCGTCGCCAAGCGCCTGGCCGTGCAGGCGGCGCCGCTGCCGGTCGGCAAGACCAGTCTGAAGGTCTTCGACATCACCGGGCATGATTGCGCCGGCATCGGTTCGATCCTGCTGAACGACGTGCTGGACTGCGCGCCGGCGCCGCAAGACGGCGCCGGTTGCCTGGGCCTGATTGCCGCCTCGGCGCGCGGGGATGTGCCTTTCATCAAATGAGTGTCGCGCGGGCGGCGCGGCGAAGACTTGAAGGAAGTTGTTGTCCGTTATGAACGACACTGTGGAAAACGGCGCCGCGGCCCCCGACGGCACTGCCTCCGACGGGACTGCCCTGGACGGCGCGACGGCCGGCGGCGCGAGCAGCGATGCGATGCTGGCGGCGCCGCTGCCGGCAGACGGCACGCTCGATCGGCTGCTGGCGTTTCTCGATGCCGGCGGCCCGGTGGTGATGATCCTGCTGGCCTGCTCGGTGGTGGCGCTCGCCATCATCCTGGTGAAGCTGTGGCAGTTCCATAAGGTGCGGCTGGGGGAGCGGCGGCGTGCGCCACGGGCTATCGCGCTGCTGCGCGAGGGTCGGGCCGAGGAAGCCCTCGCCGTGCTGGCGGGCTCGCCCAACCCGGTGGCGCAGGTGGTCGCCCGCGCCATCCATGGCCGCCAGCGCCGCGATCTGCCGGAAAGCGTGGTGCGCGAGGAAGTCTGGCGCAGCGGCAACGAAGTGATCGAGAGCCTGCGCAGCCACCTCGGGGTGCTGGAGGTCATCGGCGGCATCGCGCCGCTGCTCGGACTCTTCGGCACCGTGCTGGGCATGATCGAGGCTTTCCGCCGCCTTGCCGAGGCCGGCAACCAGGTCGATCCCTCGATCCTTTCCGGCGGCATCTGGGAAGCGCTGCTGACCACCGCCGTCGGCCTCGCCGTCGCCATTCCCGTGGTGGTGCTGTTCAACTGGTTCGAGCGTCGCATCGACCGCGTGGCGCAGGAGATGGACAGCCTGGTGACCCAGGTCTTTACGCAGGATCTCACGCCGCGGCGCCCGCAGCGGCCTGAGCGGAGTCCGGAACAAAGCAATGACAGCGCAAGTCTCCGCCTCGCCGGCGCCGAGTGACCGCTTCGCACCGGGCGGCCCTGGGGTCAGAGGAATCGGCGCCAGCGGCTTCGCAGGCGGTCGGCGGCATCGTGCGCGCATCAGCCTCACGCCGCTGATCGATGTCGTCTTCATCCTGCTGGTCTTTTTCATGCTTGCTTCCAGCTTTCTCGACGAGCGTGCCCTGAAGGTCGATGCGCCCGCGGCGGCTGTCGGCGGCAGCTCGATGGCAGGCGCCCTGCTGGTCGAGTTGCGCGGCGACGGCCTGCGCCTAGCCGGCCAGCGGCTCACAGCCGATCAACTGGCGTCCCGACTGGCCGAGCATGCCGCGCGCAATCCCGAGCAGCGTGTGCTCATCAAGCCGGCACCGGGTGTGTCTCTGCAGGGCGCGGTTGCGCTGATCGACCGCATCACGGCGGCGGGGCTGACGCAAGTCTCCTTTGTACGTGACCCCGGCGTCCCAAATTCGGCGCGCTGAGGAGGTTGAAGCGATGCGTTTCATGCGACCAGCGAGAAAGGCAGACGCGGAGGAAGGTATTCTGCCGCTCATCAACGTGGTTTTCCTGCTGCTGATCTTCTTCATGCTCGCGGGCCGTCTGACCGTCGCGGCGCCCTTCGACGTCGCGCCGCCGGAATCGGCGGCCGCCGGAGCGCCGCAGACGGCCGGGGACGACAGGCCGCAGGAGACGGTGATCTGGCTCGCCGCCGACGGTCGCATGGCGCTGGACGGCGCGGTGCTGGATGCGGCGGCGCTGAAGGCGCAGCTTGCCGAGCGGCTGGCGACAGACCCGGCGACCCCTGTCCACCTGAAGGCCGACGCCGAGGCGGAAGCCACCGCCGTGGTGGCGGTGATGGAATCGCTGCGCGATGCCGGCGTGCGCCGCCTGCAGCTCTTCGCCCAAGCAGCACCTCAGCTGCAGGAGCCGTCTCAGGCCACGGGAGCCCAGCCATGAATTCCCTGGATACCGGCATCAGGACGCGGCACTGGATGATCGCGTTGGGCAGCGCGCTGGCGCTGCATGCCGGGGTGGCGCTCTATTTCGGTTTGCAGGAAGCTTCCGGCGCGGTGGCCGTGGGCCTCGGCGGCGTCGCGGTGGATCTCGGCACTGCCGGCGGCTCGCCGGGTGAGGCCAAGGCAGTCGAATTCGACGAGGCGACCAGTGAGGCGGCCTCCGTGCCGGAGGCGGAGACGGTCGACCCCGAGGCAGTCACCGAAGCGGTGGCCGAAAGCGTGCCGACCGAGACCGTATCCGAGGTGACCGAGGCCGCCGAAGCCCCCGTTGCGGCGCCGACAGAGACCGTGGCACCCGAAGCGCCAAGCGAGGTCGTGGCGGCCGAGGTCCCGCTCTACGCGCCGGAAGAGCCTGCCGAGCCGGAAGTGGCCGAGGTCGCCGAGGTCGTACCGCCGCCGGCCGAAACGGCGGCCGAGCCAGTGGAGGAGACCACCGCCGCGCCCGCCATGGCCACCCCGGCGCTGCCGCCGCGCAAGCCGCAGCGCGAGCCGGAAAAACCGCAGGAGGTGGCGGCGCGGCCGCAGCCGGCGGCCGAGGTACAACGGCATGCCGAGTCGGAAGTGACCTCGGCATCGCGCGCGCCTGTGGTCGGCGAGACGGCCCCCGACGCGCTGGTCGGCACCGGCGGCAAGGCGGGCAAGGGCGACACCGCGGCCACCGGCATGGAGCGCGGCCAGAGCGCCGGCGGTATGCCGGGGCAGTCGGCCGATTACAAAGCACTGCTGATGGCCTGGCTGGAAAAGCACAAGGAATACCCGCGCCGCGCCAAGTTGCGGCGCCAGGAGGGCACGGCCTATCTCAGCTTCGTGATCGACCGCGACGGCCGCCTGCTGGAGTATCGCCTGGATAAGAGCTCGGGCTACAAGCTGCTCGACGAAGAGGTGACCGCGATGATCGAGCGGGCCGCGCCGCTGCCGCCGGTGCCGGGCGATCCGACGGATGGCCGCTTCATCTACACCGTGCCGGTGAACTTCAACCTGCGCTGAGGCTGCGCTTGCCGGCGTTTCCGTCCTGCCCAGCTGGATGGTGTTGGGCGGGATCGTGTTCGGCAGAATCCTGATTGGCGGGATTCCGGCCACGGGCGCCGTGGCCGCCGGAACCGTGATCGCCGCTCGGCGGCGCGGTCAGCACCCGGCCCAGCGGCAGGCGCAGCACGGCGGTGGTGCCGGCACCGGACACGCTCTCCAGGTGCAGGGAGCCGCCGTGGAGCTCGACGAAGGAGCGCGCGATCGGCAGGCCGAGGCCGGTGCTCTTCATGCCGCTCACCAGGTTTGCGCCGTGTTCATAAGGGTGGAATACCAGGTCCAGCTTGTCGGCATCGATGCCGACGCCGTTGTCGGCGAAACGCACTTCCGCGCCGCCCGCGTCCACGGCGACGGTGACCTCGATGCGGCCATGCTCCGGCGTGAACTTTGCGGCGTTGGACAACAGGTTCAGCGCGACCTGCTTCATCAGGCGAGGGTCGGCGATCAGCGTTACCCGCGGCAGCGCGCAGGTCAGCAGCATTTCCTTGTCGCGGCCCTGATTGGTGGCGGCGATCATCTGCAAGGTGTCGTCGAGCAGGCTGCGCAGATCGATCTCGGATTCCTGCAGAATCATCTTGCCGGACTCGATCTTGGCGAGATCGAGCAGGCCATCGATGAGGCCCAGCAAATGCACTGCCGAGGCGTTGATGTCGTTTACGTACTCCTGGTAGCGCTCGTTCACCTCGCCGAACACGCCCAGGCGGATGATCTCCGAGAAGCCCATGATGGCATTCAGCGGCGTGCGCAGTTCGTGGCTCATGTTGGCGAGGAACTTCGACTTGGTGCGGTTGGCGTGCTCGGCCTCATTGCGCGCGGCGATGGCTTCCTCGCTGCTGCGCTGCAGGGCGGCGGTGCGCTGGCGCACACGCTTTTCCAGGTCGATGTTGAGGTTGGCGAGGCGTGCTTCTGCCTGGACGCGTTCGGTCACGTCGGTCTCGGTGACGACCACCACCCATTCGCCGGTGCGCGGGTCGCGCCCGCGCCGCGCCTGCACCTGATGCCAGCGCAGACCCCTGGCGGTGCGCACCTTGAGGTCGCGCAGGAACGGGGTGCCCGCGGCAACGCACTCGCGCATGGCCCGCAGGATCTGCGGATCGCTGAGATGCTCGGCGAGGTCGCTGCCCGCCGTCGTGTCCCGGCTCTGGCTGTAGGTCTCGACGGCGGCAGGGTTGCGTGACAGCAGCTGGCCGCCGATCGAATAGGTGCTGACCATCAGCGAGGTGTAGCGCGTCGCCTCCAGGAGGCGCAGAGCCTCGTCATTGCCGCTCATGTCCAGCGGCGCCGAAGTTTCGATCAGGATGGCGTCGCTTCCCTCGGCGATGGTCACCGGGGTGATCGCCAGCAGCAGCGGCGTCGGCACGTTGTCGGGATAAAGCGTCCAGGCCTCGGTCACCACCTCGCCCGGCGGGGTATTGGCGATCACCTGGGCGATGCGCTGGCGCACCGTCGGGCTGTCGTTGCTGAAGTCGCGCGCCAGCAACTCGTCCAGCGTCTGCGCGCGCCAGAACCTTAACGCACGCCGGTTGGCCCACCACATGGTGTGGTGCTCCGCGTCGAATACCCAGATCGGCGTGTTCAACAGGTCGAAGGGCTGCAGGGCCTGCCGCTCGGCAAAGTGCTGTTTGCCCAAATTCTGTATGCCAGTTGAAGCCATGAAGGCACTTCTCTCCAGCGTCATAAGCGGCGACGTCGGCCGGACCTGTCAGGCCCGGGCTCGGCAGTGAGAACACATTACAGCTTTGCGCGGGCGGGGCCTGAGACCGTTAGGTTGAATTTGTCTGGCTTTGAATATTCGGCCGCCGCCGTCGAATACCGCGCCATTAGCCTTCGGGCGCTGGCGGAGTCAAGTGCGCAGAGGGCGGCAGCGCCACAACCCAACCGCGAGGTTGTCAAAATGCCCGCGAAAGCCGCGAAAGTCCGCGGGGCCGCCGGATCACGAAGCTGTCATCCCAAGGTCGCGAGAAAGTCATGCAGGAGGGTTAAGAGAACGGATTCATGGCCAGCAGGTGACAACGCCTCGCGCCGCTCCGGGAAACGACATGCGATTCCTTAGCCCCGCCGAAGACTTTACCTACGCCGCGCCCGACGATGCCGCCTGGCGACGGGCCGTCATCCACGGTATCGAACAGCTGACCGGCAAGCCGCGGCTGTGGCGCCTCTATGCCGAGTACTGCTCGGGCGCCCAGGGCCGAGAGGGGTCGGGGGCGGGCGACTTCTTCGCTGAGGCGGTCGAGCGGCTGTCGCTCGGTCTTTCAATCGAGCGTCGTGCCCTCGCGCGCATCCCCTGCGAAGGCCCCCTGGTGGTGGTTGCCAATCATCCCTTCGGCGTCGTCGACGGCATCGTGCTCGGCTATCTGCTGTCGCGGGTGCGGCCCGACTTTCGCATCGTGGTGAATTCCGTGCTCTACCGCCTGCCGGAGCTGCAGCCTTTCCTGCTGCCCGTCGACTTCGCGGAGACGCGCGAGGCGCAGGCGGTCAATCTGGAAACGCGGCGCCAGGCCCGCGCCGACCTCGCCGCCGGGCGGGCCATCGCGATCTTCCCGGGTGGGACGGTGTCGACCGCGGCCTCGCCGCTCGGCCGTGCCGCCGATCCGGAGTGGAAACCCTTTGTCGGCCGCCTGGTGCAGGAGTCGCAGGCGACGGTGGTGCCGGTGTTTTTCGAGGGACAGAACAGCCGGCTTTTCCAACTCGTCAGCCAGGTCTCGATGACCCTGCGCCTCTCGCTGCTGTTCCGCGAGGTGGTGAACAAGATGGACCGAGAAGTCGCCGTCAATATCGGCGCGCCGCTGCGCTACGCTCAGCTCGCGCACCTGCGAGACCGCCGAGCGCTCACCGAACACCTGCGCACCCTTACCTACGCATCGCAGAGCTATGCTTCGGTGGCGGAGAGGGGAGACGGCTTCGCGACGCCCTTCGAACCGCCGCTCGGGCCCGTCTTCCATCTGCAATAGCGTGCCTTCCCCGCCGTCTTAAGGCGCCGTCTTTAGAGGTAAGGCCGGCTATTTGGCGCTAGGGCCGTTGACGCGACGGCTCGCTTGGCCGGAGACTCCGCTCCAATCAGTCGGATTGCGAAAGGGGGAGGTGTGCCATGGCGGACTCCAACAGCTACGGCGGCGTCGTCAAGGATCCGCTCGACCTGCGCGACCTCATCTACGAAAGCGGGCTCTTCGAGCTGCCGTTCAAGGTCGACAACCGCAAGAACGTGCCGGTGATCCTCGACCAGGGACAGGAGGGCGCCTGCACCGGCTTCGGGCTTGCGGCCGTGGTGAACTACCACCTGCACAACCGACTGGATTCCGCGCCGCCCAAGACCAAGCCGGTCGCCAACAAAGAAAAGGGCGCCAGCGCCCGCATGCTCTATGAGATGGCCAAGCGCTACGACGAGTGGCAGGGCGAGAACTACGAGGGTTCCTCGATCCGCGGCGCCATGAAGGGCTGGTCGCGTCACGGCGTGTGCGCCTGGGCCGACTGGCCCTACGACGCCAAGAAGCCGGGCCGCCTCACGCCGCAGCGCCAGCGCGCCGCCCTCGACCGCCCGCTCGGCGCCTACTACCGGGTGCGCCATCTGCACCTCAACCAGATGCAGGCGGCGCTCACCGAGGCCGGCATCCTCTACGCCAGTGCCCAGGTCCACGAAGGCTGGCAGAAGGTTGGCAAAGACGGCGTCGTCCCCTACAGCAAGACCATGATCGGCGGCCATGCCTTCGCCATCGTCGGATACGACCGCGGCGGCTTTTGGATCCAGAACTCCTGGGGTCCGACGTGGGGCAACAAGGGCTTCTGCTACATCGGCTACGACGACTGGCTGGAGAACGCCTACGACTGTTGGGTGGCGCGTCTCGGCGTGCCGACGCTGACCTTGGCCGGGGACCCGTCGCTGGAGCACGGCCGTGCCGCCGAGTTTGGCTTCGTGGCAGACGAGTCGGTTGTGCTGGAGACCATCCGCCCGCACTTCGTGAACCTCGGCAACGATGGCCGCTTCTCGCAGTCCGGCCTCTATTCCAGCGACGAGGAAGACGTCGAGAATGTGGTGCTGGCCGGCTTCAAGGAGATGTCGAAGGACTGGGCCGGCGCCCGGCGCCTGATGATCTACTGCCACGGCGGCCTCAACAACGAGAAGGCCTCGGCGGCGCGCATCTCCTCGATGCAGCGCTACTTCCTCGACAACCAGATCTACCCGCTGCACTTCATGTGGGAGACGGGCATCCTCGAGTCCGCGCGTGGCATCGTGCAGGACGCTTTCCGCCGCGGCCGGTTCCAGGGCTGGACCGATGACATGAAGGAGCGCTTTTACGACCTGCTGGACGAAGGCATCGAGCTGGCGGCGCGCCCGCTGGGAAGGCCGGTCTGGGCGCAGATGAAGGACAATGCCTTGCGCGCCTCGGACGACGGCGGCGGCGCCAGCTTCACTGCGGCGAAGATCGCCGCCTGCTTCGAGGCGTTGGGCGACGAGGCGGAACTGCACCTCGTCGGCCACAGCGCCGGCAGTATCTTCATTGCCCATCTGATGGAGGTGCTGCACCTCCTGGACCTGCCTGTGAAGTCGCTGACCCTCTTCGCGCCGGCCTGCACCCTGGACCTCTTCGAGGCCAAGATCGCCCCTCATATAGGCAAGCGCATCGAGCGTTACGCCCAGTTCAATCTCGTCGACAGCGTCGAGCGCGACGACTGCGTCGGGCCGGTCTACCACAAGAGCCTGCTTTACCTGGTCTCCGAGAGCTTCGAGCCGCGCCATCGCGCTCCGTTGCTGGGCATGGAAGCCTTCGTCAATCCCCCCAAGAAGCGGCTTGATGCCGCGCCGGAAGCAGATCGCAAGCAGGTGGCGCGTGTGAAGCGCGTCATCGGTGCGCCCAAGGCCGAGAACGGCAAGACCGTAATCCGCACGCAGAACGTGCCGGTCAGCCTGAAACTCGATTCCTGTAGCAGCACCCACGGCGGCTTCGACAACGACGAGCCCACTCTGAACTCGATGCTTCGGATCATCACCGGCAAAGCCAAGCTGGCGCGCGAGTTCTGAGAACCGGTTTGCCGGAGTTGCGCCGGGGCCGGGAGGATTCCAAGATGACTGGCAGCACCCTGCACAGCGGTGCAGCTTTCGTCCCCGTTCCCCTTCTCCTCCCGGGCCCGCCTTGTCGATCTTCCAAAGCCGCTTCCGTCCCTGGCTCGATCACTTGGGGCTCGACGATCCGGGCGCCTGGCCCGCTTGGGAGCTGACGGCGGCGGAAGGCGCGGGCTTCGCCGCCGCGCTGGCCGACGGCGGACGGGTGGCCGGGGAGCGCCTCACCAATCTCTACGGCGCGCACAGCGACACTTTCGGCGCGGTCGCCCTGGTCGAGGCCATGGCGGCGGCTGCCCTGCCGGAAGAAGAGCTGCAGCGGGCGGCACTGGTACTGGCCGCCTGCGATCATCACCACCTGCGCCTGACGCCGCCGCGCGCCGCGCCCGGCGGCCTCGCCAATCCCGCCAACGCCCGGCGCTGGAAAGCACTGCAGCCGTACCTGGTTCGCCGGGCCACCGCGCTGCTGCGCGACAACGCCGCCGAGGCCCTCATGTGGCGCGCCATCTTCGCGCGCGTGGCCGACAACTGGGCGCCGGTCGCCCAGCTGACCCGTGCCATGCAGCAGGAACTGAACGCCAGCGGCCTGTTCGACACCGTGGAGGTGACGCTGGAGCTGAACCCGCCGGTCGCGGGCGGCGGGCGCTGGATCGCCATGCAGGCGAAGGGGGCCTTGGCCGAGCTGCGCCGCCGCCTGGACCGGCGCGAGGCCTGCCCCGTCGAGCTGATCCGCGATGCCGAGGACGACCTGCCGGCCGTCGACCTCGCGGTGGTCTATCGCCTGGAGGAGGAACTGAGCCTCGGGCGCGACGGCGTCGAGCGGGTGCGGCTCTGGCTTTACGATCCGCGCCGTGGCGAAGCGCCGGTCAGTCTGCGCGTGACGCTGGCCGACGACGGCATCCAGGCGGTCGAGCAGCCTGCCGATCCCGAGCGTCCGTCGGTGAAGGCGTTGCGGCTGGTGAAACTGGAAGCGGCCGACCCGCCTGTCACCGGCTGGCGTCGCTGGTGCCGCGCCGTCCACCCCTGGGGCTGCGGCTGGTGGCTGCACCGGGTGGTGGCTCTGGCCCTGACGCGCGGGCGGGAGCGGCCGGTCTGACCTTTCGGGTAAGCCTTGGCAATAAAGGCTAGTCCCTCTGAAATCGCCGTGCAGCTTCAGTTCCTGAAGTTGATTGCCGCCGCCTTTGCCCGTGATGATCACGACGTCGCCGCCCTGACATGGAAAAGGAGGCATTCCGATGCCCCAGAAGATCGACCTGACCGCCGTACTCGCCGAACTCGGCCCTCGTTTCGCTGCCCGCGCCGCCGCGCACGACGCCGGTGACAGCTTCGTTGCCGAGAACTACCAGGCCCTCAAGCGTGCCAAGGTGTTCACCGCCCTGATTCCGCTGGAGATCGGCGGCGGCGGGGCGGGCCATGCCGAGGTCTGCGCCTTCCTGCGCGGGCTTGCCGGCTACTGCCCGGCGACGGCTCTGGCGCTCGCCATGCACCAGCATCTGGTCGCCGCGGCGGTCGCCAACGACCGCGCCGGGCGCCCGGGCCGCAAGCTGCTCGACAAGGTGGTGGCGGAGGACGCCATCCTGGTCTCCACCGGTGCCGCCGACTGGCTCGAGTCCAACGGCCGGGTCGAGCGTGTCGACGGCGGCTACCGTGTCACGGCGGTGAAGCCCTTCGCCAGCGGCTCGCCGCTGGGCGATCTGCTGATCACCTCGGCCGTCTACGTCGACCCCGCGGAGGGGCCGCAGGTCATGCACTTCCCGGTGTCGCTGAAGGCCGAGGGCGTGCGCTTCCTCGACGACTGGCAGACCATGACCATGCGCGGCACCGGCTCGCAAACCGTGAAGCTGGACGGCGTTTTCGTGCCCGAGGCGGCGGTGGCCCTGAAGCGGCCCCAGGGGCCGTTCCACCCGGCCTTCGCGGTCATCGTCACCGTGGCCATGCCGATCATTATGTCCGTCTACCTCGGCGTCGCCGGGGCGGCGGCGGCCATTGCCCGCGACCGCGCCAAGTCGCGCGGCGACGACCCGGTGGCGCCCTTCCTGGTCGGCGAGATGGAGAACCTGTTGACCACGGCGGAGATCGCCGTCGACGACATGGTCCGCCTGGCCAACGGCTTCGATTTCGCGCCGTCGCCCGATCTGGCCAGCAAGGTGCTGGTCCGCAAGACCATCGCCGCCAACGCCGTCATCGCCACGGCGGAAAAGGCGTTGGAGACGGCGGGCGGCAGCGGTCTCTACCGCAAGCTGGGGCTGGAACGCCTGCTGCGCGACGCCCACGGCGCGCAGTTCCACCCGCTGCCGGAAAAGCGCCAGCAGCTCTTTACCGGCCGCCTTGCCCTCGGCCTGGAGCCGGTTGCCGCCAAGCCGGAGGCGCCGCGCTGCGCGGCGTGAGAGGCTGGCTGGCGGCCTTGCCCATCGCGCCCGCGCGCGTCAGGGTGCACTTCAGCACCCTCGACGGCGCGGGAGGCGATCCGGGTGGACATCGATTTCTCCGATCCCGGCTTTCTGGAAGAACACATCCGGCGGACGCTGGCGTTCTATCAGCCGAGCGCCTTCGATCCGGCGGGCGGCTTTTTCCAGCATTTCCGCGACGATGGCAGCGTCTATGAGCGGAAGACACGGCACTTGGTGTCGAGCGCCCGTTTCGTCTTCAACGAGGCCATGGCGGCGCGGCGCTTCGGCGGCGGGCAGCATCTTGCCCTGGCGCTGCACGGTCTCGCTTTCCTGGAGGACCGCCACCGCCAGCCCACCGGCGGCTATGCCTGGGTTCTCGACGGCGAGCAGGTGGCGGATGCCACCAACCACTGCTACGGCCTGGCCTTCGTCATGCTGGCGGGCGCGACGGCACTGCTCGCCGGGTTGCCGCAGGGGCGCCCGGTCCTTGAGCAGGCCTGGGATCTCATGGAGCGCCATTTCTGGGAGGCCGAACACGGCCTCTACAAGGACGAGGCCTCGCTCGACTTCTCGAAGATCAGCGCCTATCGCGGCCAGAACGCCAACATGCACGCCTGCGAGGCCCTCATCTGGGCCTTCGAGGCAACCCGGGAGCGCCGCTACCTGGATCGCGCGGCGCTGCTCGCCGATACCGTGACGCGGCGCCAGGCGTCATTGGCCGGCGGCTTGGTCTGGGAGCACTATCATGAAGATTGGACCGTCGACTGGGCCTACAACCGCGATGACCCTAAGCACCTGTTCCGCCCCTGGGGCTTCCAGCCGGGCCACCAGACCGAGTGGGCGAAGCTGCTGCTGATCCTCCACCGCCACGCCCCAGCCGACTGGCACTTGCCGACGGCGCGCAGCCTCTTCGACCGTTCGGTGGAAACCGCCTGGGACGCGGAACACGGCGGCCTCTGCTACGGCTTCGATCCCGAGGGGCGCGTCTGCGACGGCGACAAGTACTTCTGGGTTCAGGCGGAAAGCTTCGCGGCGGCCAAGCTGCTGGAACTGGCGACCGGCGATCCAGCTTACCGTG
Source organism: Pelagibius sp. 7325 (assembly GCF_037652055.1). Classification (NCBI taxonomy): domain Bacteria; kingdom Pseudomonadati; phylum Pseudomonadota; class Alphaproteobacteria; order Rhodospirillales; family Rhodovibrionaceae; genus Pelagibius; species Pelagibius sp. 7325. The sequence continues at coordinate 421,231 of NZ_JBBKAH010000002.1, read as the reverse complement.
ATTGGTACGCCCGGATCTGGCGCTATTCCTGGGACCACATGGTCGATCACCACCACGGCGCCTGGTTCCGCATCTTGACGCAGGACAACCGCAAATACGACGACCTGAAATCCCCCGCCGGCAAGACCGACTACCACACCATGGGCGCCTGCTATGAGGTGCTGCGGGCGCTCGAGGGTTGAGCTTGCTCGCTCACACTGGGCAGAGCGATCAGATCTGCTGATCTGCGGGAGGCACGCTGAATTGGCTGGGTGGGATCCCATCGGGCATACCATCACGCCAAAAAGGCCCTTGAACATCCAAAGTCTGCGTAGACGGAATGATTGGGTCCGGGATGCGCGCGAGATCTGGTAGTTCGATCCCATTCTCCCGCCAGCCGTCGAAAAGCGTGGCAGCTTTCGCCGCTTTGTTTTCGCAGTCCGCCCTGAAGATCAAATACAGCTCGCTGTGGTGTTTTTGAAACATCAGGCCGGCCAGGGTTTCATCTGCGAGAGCTCTATTCGCGGCCGCGATCGAGTTGGCCACGTCCCCCTCTATCTTTTTGTATGCTGGACCAGTCGAGCCGATACCCCACCATGCATTCGCTGCGTGAGGGCTTGGCGGTCGCCATTGCCGGCATGGCTACCGCCAGCGCCAAGCAAATCGCAGAATATCGGAGCGTTGGCATCTGTTTCCTGTTCAAGCCGGCGGATCATCCAATGGTAATAGCAGTGCCGTCTGGCAGGCTATCTGGTTCTTTTTCCTTGGCGGGCCGGGTGCCAGTGGTACTAGGCTGGGACCATGCACGATTCCCTCTTTGCCCGCATCGAGGCCAAGCGCGACGACCTGGTCGCGCTGACCCAGGATCTCATTCGTTTTCCCACGGTGAACCCGCCGGGCGAGGCCTATACGCCCTGCGCCGAGTTCCTCGGCAACCGTTTGAGGGCGCGCGGCTTCGAGGTCGGCTATCACCGGGGCGAGGGGGAGGCCGGCGATTCCGACCGCTACCCGCGCACCAACCTAGTGGCGCGCAAGGAGGGCACGGCGCCGGGCCCCTGCGTCCACTTCAACGGCCACATCGACGTGGTCTCGGTCGGCCACGGCTGGAGCGTCGATCCCTTCGAGGGGCTGGTGCGCGACGGCAAGGTCTACGGGCGCGGTGCCTGCGATATGAAGGGCGGCATCGCGGCCGCCGTTATCGCCGTCGAGGCTCTTTTGGAGGAACACAACGGTCTGCCGGGCGCGCTGGAGATCTCCGGCACCGTGGACGAGGAGTCCGGCGGCTATGGCGGCGTCGGCTACCTGGCGAAGCAAGGTTTCTTCTCCCGGCCGCGGGTCGACCACGTGATCATCCCTGAACCGCTGAACGTCGACCGCGTCTGCATCGGCCACCGCGGCGTCTGGTGGGCGGAGGTCGAGACCCACGGGCGCATCGCCCACGGCTCCATGCCCTTCCTCGGCGACTGCGCGGTGCGCCACATGGGCGCTTTCCTGCAGAGGCTGGAAAGCGAGCTCTACCCGGCGCTGGCGGGCAAGCGCACCGAGATGCCGGTGGTACCGGAGGGCGCGCGGCAGTCGACCCTCAACATCAACTCCATCCACGGCGGTCTCACCGAGGACTATGACGGCCTGCCGGCGCCGCTGGTGCCGGACTCCTGCCGCCTGGTGCTCGACCGCCGCTATCTCATCGAGGAAGACCCGGAGGAGGTGAAGCGCGAGATCGTCGCCCTGCTGGAAGGGCTTAAGCACGACCGCCAGGGCTTCGACTATGCCCTGCGCGAGGTTCTGGCCTTCCAGCCGACCATGACCGATCCCGAGGCGCCGGTGGTGCGCGCGGTCTCCGCCGCAATCCAGGAAGTGCTCGGCAGACCGGCCGAGCAGGTGGTCTCGCCGGGCACCTACGACCAGAAACACATCGTGCGCGTCGGCCAGCTGGAAGACTGCATCGCCTACGGCCCCGGCATCCTCGACCTCGCGCACCAGCCCGACGAATACGTCGGCATCGACGACATGGTGGCCTCGGCCAAGGTGATGGCCGCCGCGACTTTGGCGCTTTTGGGGGAAGCAGGGCGCCGCTAAACTCCCGCTCACGCAGAAAAAGCGGAAGGCGCCAAGCGCGGACCGCAGATGACGGAGGCAGTGCAGTCATGAAGCAGCGTGTCCAGCGGACTTTCACCGCAGCTTTCCTCGCCGCCAGCGTTCTTGGAACGGGTCTCCTGGGCGGCGCGTCGGGGGCTTTCGCCGCCAAGGACAGCCTTACCCTCGGCATGGTGCTGGAGCCGCCGCACCTCGATCCGACGGCGGGCGCTGCCGCGGCCATCGACGAGGTGGTCTACGCCAACATTTTCGAGGGGCTGACGCGCATCGACCGCAACGGCGCGGTGAAGCCGGCGCTGGCGGAAAGCTGGACGGTCAGCGACGATGGCCTCACCTATACCTTCGCCCTGCACCAGGGTGTGAAATTCCACGACGGCACGGACTTCGACTCCGCCGACGTGAAGTTCTCGCTCGACCGCGCCATGGCGGAGGACTCGACCAATGCGCAGAAGGGGCTCTTCGCCTCCATCGCCTCGGTGGCGGCCCCGGACCCCGGGACCGTGGTCATCACGGTGAAGCAGCCCACCGGAAACCTGCTGTTTAATCTCGGCTGGGGCGATGCGGTCATCGTCGCGCCGGAAAGCGCGGCGGAGAACAAGAACAATCCCGTCGGCACCGGGCCTTTCAAGTTCGAGCGCTGGGTAAAGGGCGACCGCGTCGAACTGGTAAAGAACCCCGACTATTGGGGTACGCCGGCCAAGCTGGCCAAGGCGACGATCAAGATCATCCCGGATCCTTCGGCGGCGACCGCGGCGCTGATGGCGGGGGATGTCGATGCCTTTCCCAACGTGCCGGCTCCGGAGGCGTTGGCGCAGTTCGAGGCCGACCCGCGCTTCACCGTGGTGATCGGCTCCACCGAGGGTGAGACCATTCTCGCCATGAACAATGGGCGTGGCGCTTTGAAGGACGTCCGTGTGCGCCGTGCCCTGGCCCATGCCGTCGATCGCAAGGCCGTCATCGACGGCGCCATGTTCGGCTACGGCACGCCGATCGGCAGTCACTTCGCGCCGCATCATCCGGCCTACGTGGATCTTACGGGGCGCTATCCTTACGACATGGCCAAGGCTAAGGCATTGCTGGCCGAAGCCGGCTATGCCGATGGCGTGACCCTCAGCCTCATGCTGCCGCCCCCCAGCTACGCGCGACGTGGTGGGGAGATCGTCGCCGCACAGCTCGCCGCGATCGGCGTGAAGACGGAAATCACCCAGTTGGAATGGAAACCCTGGCTGGAGCAGGTTTTCAAGGCCAAGGACTACGATCTCACCATCGTGTCTCACGTTGAACCGATGGACATCGGCATCTACGCCCGCGACGACTACTATTTCGACTATCACGACGCGGATTTCAAAGCGCTGATGGCGAAGCTGGATACGACGGTGGACGAGAAAAGCCGCTATGCGATCTTTGCCGAAGCACAGGAAACCTTGGCGGAGGACTGCGTGAATGTCTTTCTTTTCCAGCTTGCTAAGCATGGCGTCTGGAACAAGGACGTCATGGGCCTCTGGGAGAACACGCCCACGCCCGGCAACGACCTGACCGAAGTTTACTGGCAGTAGCGTGGCGGAGAGTCTCGGCCTCCCCACACGAAAACTGTCATCCCGGCACTTGTTGCCGGGATCCATTGACTCCACCGTCGCACAGGCTGCTGGTCAGGATGCAAGGTTCGCACGACTGCGCGTGCGATTGACGCCGATGGGCCCCGGGGTCAAGCCCCGGGACGACACCCCGGGTGGCGGCAACCGCTTCTGCGTTGATCGTCGGCACTGAGCCATGGCCCTGTTCCTCCTGCAGCGTCTCGCCGCCCTGGTCATCACTCTGCTGGTCGCCAGCCTGGTCGTTTTCCTGGTGATGGAGGTGCTGCCGGGCGATCCCGCCTCCATCATGCTGGGGATGAACGCGCGGCCGGACACCCTGGCGGCGCTGCGTGAGCAGATGGGGCTCAACGAGCCGGCAGTGACGCGTTATCTGACCTGGATCGGCGGCTTGGTCACCGGGGATCTCGGTACCAGTGTGACCTACGGCGTGCCGGTGTGGGAACTGGTGCGTGAACGCTTGAGCCTTTCCCTGCCGCTCGCCCTCTTAGCCATCCTGCTCTCCACGGTCCTTGCGATTCCGCTCGGCGTGCTGGCAGCGGCAAAGCGGGGCAGGGCGACGGACGTTGGCGTCATGGGCTTCACGCAGCTCGGCATCGCGGTGCCGAACTTCTGGTTCGCCATCCTCTTGATCCTGCTCTTCGCCGTGCACTGGCAGGTGCTGCCGGCGGGCGGCTTTGCCGGCTGGGAGGAGGGTGTCTGGCCCGCCTTGCAGAGCCTGCTGCTGCCCGCCGTGGCGCTGGCGCTGCCGCAGGCGGCGATCCTGGCCCGCGTCACCCGGTCCTCCGTGCTGGAGACTCTGGGCGAGGACTACGTGAGGACGGCGCGGGCCAAGGGCCTCACCCGCAGCGCGGCGCTGTGGCGCCATGCGGTGCGCAATGCCCTCATTCCCGTGGTCACCATCATGGGTCTGCAGTTCTCCTTTCTGCTCGCCGGCACCATCATCATCGAGAACGTCTTCTACCTGCCGGGGCTCGGGCGCCTTATCTTCCAGGCTATCGCCCAGCACGATCTCATCGTCGTGAAGGATCTGGTGATCCTGCTGGCCGCCGCGGTGATCGTGGTGAACTTCGTCGTCGACCTGCTCTACGCCGTGCTCGATCCGCGCCTGCGCGGGAGGTCTGCGCCATGAGAGACCCCGGGAGCAACCTCGGGAGCGACCTTGGGAGCGATCACGGGTCGCGGGAGATCTGGCGTGAGTACTGGCTGCGCGGGCGCCGCTCCGCCGCCTTCGTCTTCGGTTTGACGGTCACCTTGGCGCTGGTCGCGGTGGCGCTCCTCTCGCTGATCTGGACGCCCTATCCGGTCGACGTCATGAACATTCCTGCCAAGCTGCAGCCGCCCTCGGCGGCCCACTGGCTGGGCACCGATCAGTTCGGACGGGACGTGCTCTCGCGGCTCATAGGCGGGGCGGTGAATTCGCTGGCTGTCTCCCTGGTCGCCGTTGGCATCGGCGCAGGGCTAGGCGTGCCGTTGGGGGCGCTGGCCGCGGCACGGCGCGGCCTGGTCGAGGAAGTGGTGATGCGCTTCAACGACTTCACCTTCGCCTTCCCGGCGCTGCTCTCGGCTGTGATGATCACGGCGATCCTCGGTCCCGGTGCGATCAACTCCATCATCGCCATCGGCATCTTCAACATCCCTGTCTTCGCGCGCCTGACGCGCGGGGCGGCGCTCAGCCTGTGGCAGCGCGACTTCGTCATGGCCGCGCGCGTCGCTGGCAAGGGCAGGACGCGCATCACCGCCGAGCACATCCTGCCGAACATCGCCAGCCTGCTCATCGTGCAGATGACCATCCAGTTCGCCCTCGCCATTCTCGCCGAGGCGGGCCTCAGCTACCTCGGGCTCGGCACCCAGCCGCCGGCGCCTTCCTGGGGCAAGATGCTGAACGAGGCGCAGACCCTCATGGTTCTGGCGCCGCATCTCGCGATCTTTCCGGGCGTCGCCATCATGGTGACGGTGCTGGGCCTGAACCTGCTGGGCGACGGCCTGCGCGACCTGCTCGACCCGCGGCTCAGGAGGCAGCGATGAGCTTGCTCTCGGTGCGCGATCTCTCGGTCAAGCTGGGTCCGGCACCGATTCTGGAGGCCGTGAGCTTCGACCTCGCGGCGGGCGGGAGCCTCGGCATTGTCGGCGAGTCGGGCTGCGGCAAGTCGATGACGGCGCTCGCCATCATGGGGCTGCTGCCGGAAGGCGCGCGGGCTTCAGGCGAGATCGTCTTCGAGGGCGAAGACCTGCTGGCGCTTTCCGAAGCCGAGCTATGCAGGATTCGCGGCCGCCGGCTCGCCATGGTGTTTCAGGAACCGATGACCGCCCTGAACCCGGTAAAGACCATCGGCTTCCAGGTCGCCGAGGGGCTGCGCTGGCACCTCGGCCTTGCGCGAGGGGACGCCGAGGCGCGGGCGGTGAAGCTGCTCGACCGCGTCGGCCTGCCGCAGCCGCGCTTCTCGCCCGGCCTCTATCCGCACCAGCTCTCCGGCGGCCAGCGCCAGCGCGTGGTGATCGCCATGGCCCTGGCCTGCGAACCGGCGCTCTTGATCGCCGACGAGCCGACGACGGCGCTCGATGTCACAAGCCAGGCCGCGATCCTCGACCTGCTGGCCGAGGTGGCCGAAGAGGCCGGCCTCGCCCTCGTGCTGATCACTCACGATCTCGCCGTCGTCTGGCAGAACACCGCCGCGATGCTGGTGATGTATGCCGGGCGCGTGGTGGAGCGCGGGGCGACGGCGGCGGTATTCCAGCGCATGGCTCACCCCTACACACGCGGCCTCCTGGCCGCTTCGCCGGGCGCGCTCGACGCCCCTCTGCCTGCCGGCCGCCGGTTTGCCACGATTCCCGGTACGGTGCCGGATCCGCGGCACCGGCCGGCCGGCTGCGTCTTCGCAGGACGCTGCCCGCGGGTGCAGGACGACTGCCTGCCCGCGCAGCCCGCGGACTTCGCCATTGACGGCCACGCCGTCGCCTGTCTGCACCCGCACCGCGAGGAGACTCCGCTGTGAGCGAACTGCTGCGGGTGGAGAACCTTATCCTCGACTATGCGCTACCGCGCCGTCACCTCTTCACGCCGGCACCGGTGCATCGCGCCCTCGACGATGTCAGCCTCACCCTGGCGAAGGGCGAGAGCCTGGCGGTGGTCGGCGAGTCGGGCAGCGGCAAGTCGACCCTTGCGCGTAGCGTCTTGGCGCTGGAGAAGCCGAGCGCCGGTCGCGTCATTTTTTTGGGCCGCGATGTCTTCGCGCTCTCCATGTCCGAACTGCGCGCGCTGAGGCGCCATGCGCAGATGGTGTTCCAGGACCCCTACGGCTCCCTCGACCCGCGCCGCAAGGTCGGCTGGATCGTCGCCGAGCCGCTCGACGCTTTGGAGGCGGTCGGCCGTGACGAGCGCCGCGCACGCATCGCCGGGGCGCTGACCTCCGTCGGTCTCAGGCCGGGCGATGCCGACAAGTTTCCGCACGAATTCTCCGGCGGTCAGCGTCAGCGTATCGCCATCGCGCGCGCTCTCATCACCCGGCCCGACCTCATCGTCGCCGACGAGGCGGTCTCGGCCTTGGACGTCTCGGTGCAGGCGCAGGTGCTGAACCTCTTCATGGACCTGAGGGAGCAGCTGGGCTTGAGCTATCTCTTCATCAGCCACGACTTGGCGGTGGTGCGCCAGGTGGCGGACCGGGTGATCGTCATGCGCGACGGGAAGATCGTGGAAGGGGGCGCGACCGAGGCCGTGTTCCGCGCGCCGCAGCATCCCTATACGCGCGCGCTGCTGGAGGCCGTGCCGCGCATCGGCGTACCGCGGAAGCGGCAGGTTTAGAGCGGCGCGGGCTGCAGCAGGCTCTCGGCGATGGCCGTCCACTCGGCGTCCAGGCTGTCGTGGCAGTGCGGCTTGCCGGCGCGGCGGTACCAGTAGCCGGCATTGCCTTCGTCGCCTTCGACCCGGTGCAGGTAGGCATGCACCCAGGCACCCTCGGCGCTGCCGTCGTCCTGCGCCAGGCGGTGGGCGAGGTCCCACTCGCCGCGCGCGGCGTGCCACAGGGCGTGCTGCAGCGCTGTGAGGCCGCTGGGCGGTTCCGGGTCGTTCAGGCTGGCGCGAAAGGCCTTCAGGTTCATAGGTGCGGCTCCGGTTCGCTTTCTAGTCGCGGAAAATTCCTTCGCCCTGCTCATCGATGATCTGGCGCGCCTTGACGACGGCGAAGTCGTTGGCGGATTCCGGCGAAGCGTGCGTGTCGGCACGCAGGAATCTATGCTCCTTCACCTCGCCGGCGATTTCCTTGCGGATGATGCCGGCGGTCAGCCACTGGCCGTTCTGGGGCCGGGCGGCGGCCGTGATCTTGAAGCCGTTGTAGTCGACCTCGGCGCCTTCCTTGCCGCCGCTGCCCCGGTTCCCGGCGTCGCTGCTCTTGCCGCCGCCGAAAAGCTTGCTCAACAGGCCCATGGTCGCCTTCCCCGTCTGCTCGATTTTTGGGTGCTTTCTTATGCATGACAGGTTAGCGCGTGGAAGGCTTTCTTCCTACCCGTTCCTGTGATCCTCTTGGCAAAGCATCCCCTTCAGCGGTATTTGCCATACTGCGGTGTTTTCAGGCAGGAGACCTTCCTTGAGCAGCCTCTACCATCCCGCGCTCTACGACCGCGCGCAGTCCGTCGGCAGCTACTGGGAGGCCTCGGCCCCACCGCTGGGCCGTGAGACTCCGGCGCTGAGCGGTGAGGCGATGACGGAGGTGGCGGTGATCGGCGCCGGCTACACGGGGCTGACCGCCGCGCTCACCCTGGTGGAGCAGCACGGCGCGTCGGTGACGGTGCTGGAGGCCGGTACGCCCGGCTGGGGCGCCTCGGGCCGCAACGGCGGCTTCTGCTGCCTGGGGGGCGCCAAGCTGGGCTACGACGTCATGGCCACGCGCTACGGCGTCGACGAGATGCGCCGCTTCTTCGCGGTCCAGATGGAGGCCATCGACCTGGTGAAGGAAACCTGTGCCGCCCGGGGTATCGACGCCGACATCACCGGCGGCGGCGAGATCCTGCTGGCGCACAAGCCGAACCGCGCCACCGCGCTGCGCGAGGAGCGCGCGGAGATGATGAAACTGCTGGGTCTTGAGTGCAGCTTCCTCGACGACGCGGCACTGGCGGAGCGTGGGCTCACGGCCAGCGGTTTCCACGGCGGCCTCGAACTGCCGCTCGGCGTCGGTCTGCATCCCTTGAAATACCTGCGCGGACTGGCGCGTGTCGCCATCGACGCCGGCGTCGTCGTGCACGGCCACTCGCCGGTCGGCGCGATCCGCCGCGAGGGTGCGAACTTCGTCCTGGTCACCCCGGCGGGGCGCCTCACCGCGCGCAAGGTCATCGTCGCCACCAACGGCTACAGCGAGGAGGAATCTCTGCCCCAGCTGGCCGGCCGCCTGCTGCCGGCGCTTTCCAGCATCATCGTGACGCGCCCGCTGAGCGCGGCGGAGCGCGCCGCCCAGGGCTGGACCTCCACGGTGACGGTGGCTGACACCCGCAAGCTGCTGCACTACTTCCGCCTGCTGCCCGACGGCCGCTTTCTGTGGGGCGGGCGCGGCGGCATTTCGGGCTCGCCGGCCTCGGCAGCGCGCGCGCAGCAGCGCCTCAGGCGCTCTTTCGAGCACCATTTCCCGGCTTGGCGCCATGTCGAGACCGAGTTCTTCTGGCGCGGCCTCGTCTGTCTCTCCAAGCCACTGGTGCCCTTCGTCGGCAGGCTGGAGGAGGAGGGGCTCTACGCTTCGCTGGCCTACCATGGCAACGGCGTTTCGTTCTCCGCCTGGGCCGGCCGGGCGGTGGCCGCCCAGGTCGCCGGCGTGCAGGGCGCGGATGCGCTGCCGGCGGTGGTGCGCGGCGCCTTGCCGCGCTTTCCCTTGCCCTTTCTGCGCAAGGTCTACCTCACCGGGGCCTACGCCCACTACGGCCTCAAGGATGCCCTTGGCTGATGCGCACCCTGCTGCGTGCGCCCGTCCTGCTGCTCGGCCTGATGGTGCTGGGGGGCGCGGCGGTCGCGCGGGAGGACGTTGCCGGCTGGGATGCAACGCGCTGGGGCATGACGCAGGAGGAGATCAAGAGCGCCCTGGGCGACCGCACCATGCGGCTGCCGGGGCGCTGGCTCTACGGCCATGCTTATGCCGATCTTGCCGTCGAGGATGCTGCCGTCGGCGGTCTTGCCTTCACTGCCTACCTGCAGATGAATGCCGAGAGCCACCGGCTGCAGCAGGTGCTGCTGGAACGTCGGCGCACCCAGGCCGTGCCGGGCGCCTTCGACGCGCTGATCGATTCGCTGGAAGGTAGCTACGGCCCGCCCGACGAAGTCTGCACGCAGGCGAAGAGCGGCGGGGAACCCCTGGACTATCAGCTCACCTGGCGTTTCGCGACCACCACGCTGCACGCCAAGTTCCTCGACTTCTCCACCACCGCGGTCTTCTCACGCGATCCCGAGGCCGAGATCGATCCCCTGGTCATCGAGCGCAAGGTGCGGCGCAACCTCCGCCGCTCCATGCCGCGGCGCATCCTGCTGCGCTTCCACGACGCGACCCTGACGGCACTCGATCCCGGCTGCAAAGGCTAGAGATAGCTTCCAGTCAGGGTGAAGACCGCGCCGCCGAGGCCGAGCTTGAAACGGGCAAGGCCTTGCTGGCTCTCGGTGTTGAGGCCGCCGAGATCGAGCCACTGCGTGCCGTCTTCCTTCAATGTCTCGATTGCGCGCCACAGCAAAAGGTTATGCGCCTGGCCCTCGCGCCCGGCGGCCGAGGTCCAGGACGCCATGTAGGTGGCCGAGACGCCGTGGCGCAGCAGGATGACACCGGCCACCAGGGTGCCGTCGCGCCGGGCGGACAGCGACAGCAGCGCGTCCTTGTCGGCATCCGCTACAGCGGCGATGAAATCGCCGGCGGGACCCACGAAGCGCTTCTTGTGGCGGAAGGTGTCATAGAGCATCAGCGCGCTCTGGCGCTGTCGCTCCTTGCGGTCGCGTGTAACCTCAAGGCCTTCGCGCTCCCCCTTGCGCAACGCGTTGCGCCACTTGCCGTTGAGGCCAGCCAGCAGAGTGTCGAGGCCGGGACGCAGGTCGAGCCAGGCGGAGGAATAGCCGGTGACGACGCGGCGCAGCCCGGTGGCTTCGACCATCGCCGCGCCTGCGCGGGTGTCGGGCAGTTCCGGCAGCCAGGACAGGAAGTCGAGGCGGCGGCCGCGGCAGTGCCGGGCGATGCTGCGGCAGACCTCTGCCGCGCGGGCGTCCGCCAGCGGATCGATCAGCCAAACCGGTCCGCGCAGGATGCGCGTCACGCCGACCGTCCAGTACCGCTTGCGGAAGGCTTGCAACAGGGCGACTGGAATGCCGCCGTCCGACAGCAGATGGCGCTCGACGGCTTGCCCATGTTGCGCGGCCACTGCCTCGCCGTAGGCCCAGGCCTGTTCCAGCGAGGTCTTGCCGGCGGCGCCGTAGAGTTCCTCCCAGCGCCCACGCGTGCAGGGCTCCCAGGTCACCTCGGCGGTTGAAAGACTGTGCGATTCGGCCAGCATGGCCGGCAGTTTCCCGGTTTTCCGGGCAGGCGGCAACGGCTAGTCTCGGCGCCATGAGACAGCAGGATCCTGCCCCGGAGGGCGCGACCGTTTTGGGCCACGTGATTCCCAAGCGCCGCTTCACGCGCTGGGCCGCCTACTACTTCGTCCTGTATTTCTGTCTGCCGGTCCTGGCGGTCGGCATCGTCGTCGATCTGCTGCTCTATGCGGTCTTCACCGGCCTCTTCGACCGTTGCTACGCGCTGTTCTGCCTTTTCGGCTGACGCTCAGGCGGAGGCGGCCTCGATGCGGCGGCGGCCGGAAGGGGTCAGCGCGACGGAATAGACGCCCGGGCTGACCTCGGTGGTGGCGATCCAGCCCTTGGACCGGCATTCCCTGAGGGTACGCCACAGGATGGTCTCACCGGTCTGTTCGGTGACGCCGATTTCACCGGACATGCGGAGCAGCTCAAGGACCAGCTGCTGCTGGGGGAGGAGAGAGGACAAAGGAGAGGACGAGCCAGTTTCTGCAGCGAGAAAGGACAAGGGCGATGCTCCGTGTTCGGCGCATCGCCCGAACGACTCTTTCAGCTTAGCGCGTTACCACGCGGGGTGCGAGCCTCCGGACGGCGGGGCGAAGTCAGGAACAACCGGCGGGTCCGACGCTGGACGTACAGACCGGCACGGCCACCCAAGAGACTTAGGGCCGCCAATGCTCAGGCTGCGAGACGCCTCAGTGCTGAACGCCGTCGGCGAGGACCCGGCAGAGCTGGCTCACCGCTTCCTGGTGACGGTCGTTGCTGATGCGCGTGAAGTTGCGCGCCAGATCGAGGCACATGCGCTGGCGCTCGTTCAGGCGGCTGTCTTCACTGTTCAGCCCCTCGTAGAAGAAGCCGATGTCGACGCCGAGGACCTTCGAGATCTCGAACAGCCGACCCGCCGATACGCGGTTGATGCCGCGTTCGTACTTGTGGGCCTGCTGGTAGGTCACGCCGATCATCTCCGCCAGCTGCTGCTGGGTGAGGCCCAGCATGGTGCGGCGTTCGCGGATGCGCTGACCAACGTACTTCTCAACGCTCTGGATGTTTGCAGACACAGTTTCCACGCTATCTCACCATTCAGGTTGGAGTTGCACCCAAAGGATCTAAGTAATCTGCAGAGCTAATCAAAATGATGAAATATATAATCACTTCATCGAGTAAATTAGACAAGCAGTTTTTCGCCAGTGGGGCTTGTGATATTAACGGAACCGACATCCCGGAGTTGGGCTGGTTTGCCGTCTCCAGGCACCGTGCGCGCGGTAAACATGAACAGATCCAATGTTTTGTCAGCGGTCAGCACGGTGGGTCCAAGATCGTTCCATCGCCACTACCGCAGGCGCCTCAATCTAAGAGCTACCCCGTTGGCGCTCTTTGGAACCCAACCACCGGATGGCACCGCCGGTTCCACAAAATAACGCTCTAGATGAAATAGTTGGAACTCTGAGGGTCCGCTGCCAGGGGCAAATAAAGGGCGGACGGCCCTGAGGGCGAGCACAAAATTGATCCAGGGCAACCCCGGGGTGATCCCAGGGCGACAAGGAAAGTCGCCTGCGCGCGGGACAGGGCGGTGGCCGCCCGGCTGACTTGCGCTTCGTGTGCCCGCCGCGGCGCGCCTCGCGAGGAAAGGGAAAGACGCCAGTGCCCAGTGCCATCGATACCCCCGGCGGGACCGCCAGCGAGACTGGCCGCAAGCTGAAGATCGCGGTCGCACAGACCGCGGCGCATTACGGCGACATCGCGGCCAACCTGGAGACGCACCTCGCGATGATTGCCGCGGCGCGAGCCGGTGGTGCCGAGGTGCTGATCTTTCCGGAGCTGTCGCTGACCGGCTACTGCGTCGGCGAACGGAGTCTGCCGCTGGCGCTGCCGCGCGACCACCCGGTCATCCAGCGTCTCGCCGCGGCCAGCGGTGATCTCTGGACCGTGGTCGGCTTCATCGAAGAAGGCGTCGCGGCGCAGATCCACAACTCCCTGGCGGTGCTGCACGGCGGCGCCGTCGCCTTCCTGCACCGCAAGCTGAACCTCGCCACCTTTGGTCAATTGGAGGAGGGCAAGCACTTCGCCGCCGGGCGCTATCTGGAAACCTTCAACCTCGGCCCCCGCTGGCGTGCCGGCACACTGATCTGCGCCGACAGCTGGAATCCGGCGCTGGTGCACCTCGCGGCGGTGCAGGGCGCGACGCTGTTGCTGCTGCCGGTCGCCTCGGCGCTCGGCGTGGTCGGCGGTGAGTTCTCCAACCCGGTCGGCTGGCAGCGCGCACTCGACTTCTACGCCATGGTTTACGGCATGCCGCTGGCGATGGCGAACTTTGCGAGCAAGCAGAACGGTGCGCAGTTCTGGGGCGGCAGCCGCGTGCTGGACCCCTACGGCAACGTCCTGGCGCAGGCCGGCGACGGCGAGGAGATCATCTTCGCCGAACTGGATTTCCAAGCCGTGTTGACGGCGCGCTACCACCTGCCGACGCTGCGCGACTCCAATCTCGATCTCATCTACCGCGAACTCGGCCGCCTCACCTGGCAGGTGGGTGTGCCGCCGGAAAGCCGCCGCGTGTAGGGTCGGCACAGCTTGTCGTGCTAAGCTTGCCGCCGGGCCGCCCGGCGAGCGGCCGCAAGAGGCGAGAGACGAGAGATGCGAGAGGGGGCCAGGTGGTGAACGGCGCGGGCAGCGGCCGCGAAGCGCAGCAGACTTTCGGATTCCTGCTGCTGCCGGAGTTTTCCATGCTGGCCTTCAGCTCGGCGGTGGAGCCGCTCCGCGCGGCCAACCGACTGTCCGGCCGGGCGCTGTACGACTGGCGCATACTAACCGCCGACGGCCGGCCCATCCATTCCTCCAGCCGTATGCATCTGCTGCCGGATGGGGCATTGGGCGGCGGACCGGACGACTGCGGCCGGCTCGACTTCCTTTTCGTCGTGGCGGGCCTGGCGGTGCAGCGTCTGCGGGACCCGGCGGTGATCGCCGCGCTGCGGCGCCTGGCGCGCGGCGGCTGCCGGCTGGGCGCGCTGTCCACGGGCAGCTACCTGCTGGCCTGGGCCGGCCTGCTCGACGGCTTTCGCTGCACGGTGCACTGGGAAAACCTCGATGCCTTCCGCGAGGACTTTCCCGACCTCGAGGTGACCGGAGAACTCTTCGAAATTGACGGTCCGCGGCTGACCTGTTCCGGCGGCACCGCGTCGCTGGACATGATGTTGTCGCTGATCGCTCAGTCGCACGGCCGCGATCTCGCAGCGCAGGTCGCCGAGCAGTTCATCCACGAACGCATCCGCGACACCCATGACCATCAGCGCATGAGCCTGCAGGGTCGTCTCGGCATCAGCCATCCGAAGCTGCTGCAGGTCATCGCCATGATGGAGGCACACCTGGAGGAACCCTTGGCGCGCGCCGAGCTGGCACGCCGCGCCGGCTTGTCGACGCGCCAGCTCGAGCGCCTGTTCCGCCGATATCTCGGACGCACGCCGACGCGTTATTACCTGGAACTGCGCCTGCATCGCGCGCGTGCTCTGCTGACCCAGACGGCGATGTCGATTCTCAATGTCGCGCTGGCCTGCGGCTTCGTCTCGGCCTCGCACTTTTCCAAATGCTACCGCGAGTTCTTCCACAAGATGCCGCGCGAGGAACGCCAGCAGACCGGCCACAAGCCCGCTGCCGGCACCGCGGCGTCCAGTGCGCAGGAGATCGTGTCCGGTCCCGGGGCCGGCAAGCTGCGCTAGAATCTGTTCAGGAAAAGCCGCTTAGACGGCCAAGCGCACGAAGGTCGCCGAGTCCGGCAGGAATTCGGGCTCGCCGCCGGCACGGCGGTAGGTGTCGCTGCCCAGGAGCGCGGCGTCGCGGTGGCCCGTGAGGCTGGTCTGCGGCGCGCTCGCTTGGGCGCGCCCCGCTGTCGCCTGCTGGCCCAGCACCTGCACCATGAAAGGCATCGACGACAGGCGCGAGAAGTTGATCAGCTTGCCGCTGGCAGCCTCCTGCGCGGCGGCAACGCTGCTGCGCCGACCAGCCTGAAAGTCGTCGGCCTGGGGATCGTCACGCCAGGGGTCATTGCGCTGAGGGTCGTTGCGCCGGGCTTCGCGGCCCTGGGCGGTCTCCGATCCGTCGGGGCGCTGTGGGTGGCGCTGCGTCGGCGTGACCGGGGTCACTGCCTTGATCCGCGGGCCGCCGTTGGCCTGGTCCGGGGCGGCAACAGTCAACGCCCCCGCCGAAGCGGCGGGAACCGGAAGCTGCTGAAGCCGTGGAACTCCGGTCATGCCAGGGAGCCTGTGGATATCCTATTTCAGACCATACAATAAATGCATCTTGTGAAAAATTTATCAAGCATTGAATCTATCGTAGTTTACAAATTAACCATATAAATTAAGCATGATTTCTTAGTGTTTCCCTCTGTTTCTCCATTAACTAAAGACAAACTACAGATTTTATTCGGACAGCAAGCTTCGCGCTGCAGTATTTCACCCTTCATTAAGGGCCGACTGTCACATTCGACTCTCATTGCGGGCATCAGAAATTGCCCGGATCGGCTGGGCCTCCTCCCGGAGGCCGACTTCAGGTAGGAGACGGGAAGCCGTGACCAAAGCCGCCGTACCGCAGACCATGGCGAAGGAAGATTGCCTGCAGGCGCTGACTCGCCTGGAGACGGCCCTGCGCGCGTCCGGCGACGTGGTTTACGAGTGGGACCTGGCGACCGACCAGCTGGTCTTCACGGGCGATGTCACTTCCCTGTTCTCTGCCGGCGGCAGCGATGCGCCCCAGACGGGTGAGGCCCTGCAGGCACGCATCAATCCCGAAGACGTGCCGCGCCGCCGCCGCGCACTCTCCGATCATTTCGCCGGCGCCTCAGCCTATGACTGCGAGTTCCGCCTGCGCACCCGGCAGGGCGAGTTCCAATGGCTGCACGACCGTGGCGCGGTCGAGTTCTCTCCCGCCGGTACGCCGGCCCGCATGGCGGGCGTTATCCGTCTCGTCACCCTGCGCAAGCAGCAGGAGGAGCGTCTCGAATATCTCGCCAACTTCGACGACCTGACGGGCCACTTCAACAAGGTACGATTGCGCGAGGCGCTGGAGCATGCGCTCGCGCAATCGCAGCGATTCGGCCAGACCGGCGTCTACATGGTGGTCGGCGTCGACCACCTTGACCGCATCAATACCGGTTACGGCTACGAGACTGGTAATGCGGTGCTGGTCGAACTGGGCCGCCGCCTCGACAATTATCTGCGCGCCGCCGACGTCATCGGCCGGCCGGGCGGCGATTTTTTCGGGGCGATCCTCAGCGCATGCAGCGAAGAGGCGGCGCAGATTGCCGCCGAGCGCGTGCTGCAGTCGATGCGCGACCATCCGATCACCGTTGGCGCCGACAAGGTGCACGTCACCGTCTCCATCGGCGCCGTCGCTTTCCCGGCCGAGTCCAAGACCGCCGTCGACGCCATGACCAAGGCGGAAAGCGCCATGCAGCAGGCCAAGGCCGCCGGGCGCGACTGCCTGCGGTTCTTCGCCCTCTCCGAGGCTCAGCGCCAGGGCTATCGCGCCAGCATGGACATCGGCGAGGAGGTGCAGCTGGCGCTGAAGGAGAACCGTATCGTCCTTGCCCACCAGCCGGTGGTCGACGCTACGAACCACGAGGTGCGCTACTACGAGTGCCTGGTCCGCATGTTCGACCGCAGCGGCAAGCTGGTGCCCGCCGCGCACTTCGTGCCGGCGATCGAACAGCTCGGGCTCATGCGTTCCATCGACAACCGCGTCCGCGATCTCGCCATCCGCGAGCTGGAACTAAATCCCGACGTGGCGCTGGCGATCAACATCTCGGGCCTCACCGCCACCGAACGCTCGTGGTTCCGGGGCCTTGTCGCGCGCCTGAAGGAGCGCCGCGATCTCGCCACGCGCCTCATCGTCGAGATCACCGAGACGACCGCGCTGCAGGATATTGACGAGACCTCGCGCTTTGTCTCCTCTCTGCGGGCACTTGGCTGCAAGGTGGCGCTGGACGACTTCGGCTCCGGCTTCACCACCTTCCACCATCTGAAGGCACTGACCGTCGACGTGGTAAAGATCGACGGCTCTTTCATCCGCGACATCACCACGGACACGGAAAACCAGATCTTCATCCACAACCTGCTGGCACTGGCGCGCGCGCTTGGCGTGTCGACCGTCGCAGAATGCGTGGAGACGAGTGAGGATGCCGATTATCTCTCCGGCGTCGGCGTCGATCTGCTGCAGGGCTACTACTTCGGCCGTCCGGAAGTGGCGGGCCATGCCAGCCGCAAACAGGCAGCCTCCATCATCGCCCTTCCGGCCGCGGCCGGCGCGGGCAACTGACCGGCGGCCGGCGCCGGTTTCTTGACGAAATCAGGGCTTGTCCTTGTTGAGGGTATCGATCTGCTGCTGCAGCTGATCGATCTGCGCCTTCAGGGCATCCAGCGATTCCTTGGCGCTTTCCGATGCGCCGCCAGCCGCGGGCGCGCCGCCGGCGTGCCTGGTCGCCTCGCCGCCGCCCGGCTTGGCTTCGCCACCTTTTCCGTCGGCGCCGCCGAAGGGCGAGAACATGCGCATGGCGCTTTCGAACAGCGCCATGTTCTGCTTGCTCATTTCCTCCAGGTTGCCGAAGGGAAACATGCCGCCGAAGGTTTCCTGCATCGACTGGCGCATGCGGTCCTGGTTCTGCGAGAAGGCTCCCATCATGTGCTCGAGGTACTGCGGTACCATCCACTGCATTGAATCGCCGTAGAACGAGATCAGCTGGCGCAGAAAGGTGATGGGCAGCAGGTTCTGCCCCTTCGACTCCTCTTCGACGATGATCTGCGTCAGCACCGAGCGCGTGATGTCCTCGCCGCTCTTGGCATCGAAGACCACGAAGTCGACGTCCTCCTGCACCATCTGGCAGAGATGGTCCAGGGTCACGTAGCTGCTGGTGGCCGTGTTATAGAGCCGCCGGTTGGCGTACTTTTTGATGACGATCGGTCCGTCGCCGTTAGCCTGCTTCTTGCCGATTTTCTCAGTGCCAGCCAAGTTCCAATGCCTTTCCCGTCAAGCACCCTGCAGCAAAGCCCTATTCCCTAGAGGCCCAGACGGAGTCTTGGGGCGCTTCCCCCGGCGCTGCTTCCTCACGGTCGCTTCCTCTGGGCGGGGCTTTGCGGGCGGGTGGGACGTGTTTCCCTGCGGTTTCGGTCCCTGCGGTTGGGGGCCCAGCGATCTGGGCCCTTGCGGTTTGGGTCGTCGTCCTTCCGCTCGCCTTTGGCCGGTCGCCACGCGTGGCGGTCGCTGCCGGCTAGTCGGTTTATTATACCGCATATGCTAAAGGGATATTGCTGCGCCGCGTCAAGGACTGTCAACGTCTAGAAACCCGGCCCTGGAAACCGGCCCGCTAAGCGGCGGGCGGCACTGGCCTGGAGCGCAGTCCAGCGGACATTTTCCGCTCCCTGGCCAGGCACCGCCGGGGGCCGTTATACTGGGGTTTCGAACGGGGGAGGACGGATGCCGGCAGACGAGTCGAAGGAGCCGCCGCAGAACCAGCATGGGGATTTGGAAGAGCTCGCGCGGCGCTACGTGGATCTCTGGCAGGACCAGATGACGTCGCTGGCGTCCGACCCGGAGTTCGCCGACTCCCTCCAAAAGGTGATGGCCGCCATGGGCGGCGTGGCCGGCGGCCTGCCGGCCTTATGGGGCGCTTGGCCCGCCGCGATGAACACGGTGATGGCGGCGGCGCGGCCCAGTCAAGAGGGTGGACAGGAGATCCATGGTGAGCCAGCAGGCGCAAAGCGCGACAACGGGGCAGCAAGCGCCGCCGCGGCTGGGCCCGCGGCCGCTGCCGCTGCATCTGATGGCGGCGGGACTGACCTGGGCGTCCTCCAAGAGCGGCTTGCCACTCTGGAACAGCGGGTCGCTTCCTTGGAAGGGAGATCTGGCCGAGCGCGCCGAAAGCCTGCGAAGGGATCTGCGGCAAAGCCTGAACGGAACTGACCCCGTCATTTTCGCCGCCGCGGTCGACGCCGAGGTCGCCCGGCGCCTGAAGGATCTGGCCGCGGGCATCGAGGCCTACCGCCACCATCCTTACCGCCGCGACCTCGCCGATCCGCCGGTGCTCTGGCAGGAAGGTTCCTGCCGGCTGCTCGACTACGGTGCGATCCCTGAGGCCAAGGCGGGTGGCCCCACGGTCCTGGTGGTGCCCTCGCTGATCAACCGCGCCTACGTGCTGGACCTCACGGCCCAGCGCTCGCTGCTGCGCTGGCTGGCGCGCCAGGGCGTGCGCCCGCTGCTGCTCGACTGGGGCGGTCCCGGCGACGAGGAACGGGGCTTCACGCTCACCGACTACATCGCCGGGCGGCTGGAGCGCGCCCTCGACGTGCTGCGGGCCGAGACCGGCGAGCCGCCGCTGGTGCTGGGCTACTGCATGGGCGGCCTCTTGGCCCTCGGCCTCGCGCTGCGCCGCCAGGACGAGCTCGCGGGCCTGGTCCTGTTGGCAACGCCGTGGGACTTCCATGCGGAAAACGCACCGCACTGCCGCCTTGCCGCCGCCAGCCTGCCGCTGGTGGCGCCGATCTTGGACCTCACCGGGGAAATGCCGGTCGACTTGCTGCAGGCGCTGTTTGCCAGCCTCGACCCGCACCTGGTGGTGCGCAAGTTCCTCGCCTTCGGGCGGCTCGATCCGACCAGCGCCAAAGCGCGCGATTTCGTTGCGCTGGAGGACTGGCTGAACGACGGTGTGCCGCTGGCCGCCGCGGTGGCGCGCGAATGCCTCGGGCGCTGGTACGGCGAGAACGCAACGGCGGCCGGCCGTTGGCGGATCGCCGGGGCGGCGGTCGATCCCGGCCGCCTCCGCCTGCCGACGCTCGCGGTCATCCCGGCGCAGGACCGTATCGTGCCGCCGGCCTCGGCTGCCGCTCTGGCCAATGCCATTGCCGGCGCGGAACGGATTATGCCGGCGGCCGGCCATATCGGCATGGTGGTCAGTGCCCAGGCGGAGGCTGCCGTGTGGCGCCCGCTATTGAGCTGGATCACGGCGCAGGCAAAGCGCGCCGATTAATCAATTGTCATCGGGCTGTCCCCAGGCGCGGCTTGCACCGGGCGGTCGACTGTCCTTATATCTGGGCAGAGATTAACGAATGAGCGGGCGGCACCTGCGCACAAGACGTGGGGGCGCGCGCCGACATCGCGGCTTTCCTTGCGTCGCTCAGCGGTGCTTGCGTGTCCGCCAGAAGGGAGAACTCCGAAGATGACCGAAGTCGTAATCGCAGGTGCCGCCCGTACCCCGGTCGGTTCGTTCAGCGGCAGCCTTTCCTCCGTGCCGGCCTCCCACTTGGGCGCAGTCGCGATCAAGGAGGCGATGAAGCGCGCCAAGGTCGAGGCCGCGGAAGTCGACGAGGCCATCCTGGGCCAGATCCTCATCGCCGGCGCCGGCCAGAACCCGGCGCGCCAAGCCGCCGTCGAGGCTGGCATCCCCTACGAGAAGACCGCCTACCAGATCAACCAGCTCTGCGGTTCGGGCCTGCGTGCCGTGGCGATCGGTTCCCAGGGTGTGAAGCTCGGCGACACCCGCGTCGTGGTCTGTGGCGGGCAGGAGAGCATGAGCCAGGCCCCGCACGTCGCGCACCTGCGCAACGGCGTGAAGATGGGCGACTTCCAGATGGTCGACTCGATGATCAAGGACGGCCTGTGGGATGCTTTCAACGGCTACCATATGGGCAACACGGCCGAGAACGTCGCCAAGCAGTGGCAGATCACCCGCGAGGAGCAGGATGCTTTCGCCGCGGCCTCGCAGAACAAGGCTGAGGCGGCGCAGAAGGCCGGCCGCTTCAGCGACGAGATCGTCCCCGTCACCATCAAGTCGCGCAAGGGGGAGACCGTGGTGGATGCCGACGAGTATCCGCGCCACGGCGTCACCGCGGAATCCCTCGCCGGCCTGCGTCCCGCCTTCGACCGTGAGGGCTCGGTAACGGCCGGCAACGCCAGCGGCATCAACGACGGCGCCGCTGCGGTGGTGCTGATGTCGGCCGAGGATGCCGCCAAGCGCGGCGTCGCGCCGCTGGCCCGTATCGTCTCGTGGGCGACCTGCGGCGTCGACCCGGCAATCATGGGCACCGGCCCGATCCCGTCCAGCCGCCGCGCCCTGGAAAGGGCCGGCTGGTCGGTCGATGACCTCGACCTGGTCGAGGCCAACGAGGCTTTCGCCGCCCAGGCCCTGGCGGTGAACAAGGACATGGGCTGGGATCCCGCCAAGGTGAATGTGAACGGCGGGGCGATCGCCATCGGGCACCCGATCGGGGCCTCCGGCGCCCGCGTGCTGGTCACCCTGCTGCATGAGATGGCCAAGCGCGACGCCAAAAAGGGCCTCGCCACCCTCTGCATCGGCGGCGGCATGGGTATCGCCATGTGCCTCGAAAGGGACTGAGTCTCAATCGTTTCGCCGGCGCGACGAAGCGTCGCAACCGAAGCGTCATGACGCTGCCGCGGCCCGTCCCTAAAAAAGGGGTGGGCCGCGGTCTCGTTCAGGTCGCCGCCGGGCGGTGGCATCTTCATGCCAAGCGGGCGAAATGGCGCCCGATGCACCGGACACGGGCGGGCAGCGGTTGGCGGCAGGGTTCATCCGTGGTTTGATAGATCCGCAATTCAGACCGCCGGCCCAGGCGGCAAGGACCAGTCTTAGCGGGGAGGACGATGATGGCGCGCGTGGCGTTGGTTACAGGGGGGACGCGGGGGATCGGCGAGGCGATCTCCGTGGCTCTGAAGGCCGCCGGCTATACCGTAGCGGCGACCTACGGCGGCAATGACGAGGCCGCGCACAAGTTCCGGGACGACACCGGCATCCACGTCTACAAGTGGGACGTCGGCGACTTCGAGGCCTGCAAGGACGGCATCGCCAAGGTCGAGGCCGACTTGGGGCCCGTCGACGTGCTGGTCAACAACGCCGGCATCACCCGCGACGGCGTGCTGCACCGCATGGACCCGGCGGCTTGGCGCGCGGTGATCGCCACCAATCTCGACTCGCTGTTCAACATGACGCGCAACGTCATCGAGGGCATGCGCAACCGCAACTACGGCCGCATCATTTCGATTTCCTCGATCAACGGCCAGAAGGGCCAGTTCGGCCAGGCCAACTACTCCGCCGCCAAGGCCGGCGTGTTCGGCTTTACCAAGGCGGTGGCCCAGGAAAATGCCGCCAAGGGCGTCACCGTGAACGCCATCGCGCCGGGCTATATCGCCACCGAAATGGTGAAGGCGGTGCCGGAAGAGGTGCTGAAAACCAAGATTCTGCCGCTCATCCCGACCGGGCGCCTCGGCGAGCCGGAGGAGATCGCGCGCTGTGTGGTCTTCCTGGCGGCCGAAGAGGCGGGCTTCATCACGGGGGCGACGCTGACCGCCAACGGCGGTCAGTACATGACCTGAGGCGCCAGGGTCGGGAGTTGCCGAGACCGTGACGATGCGCGGCGAGCCCTTGCCGCCCGGTATTTCGTCCCTGGGCCTTGCGGTGCCGCCCCAACTGATGGTGTTCGACGGCGTCTGCGTGCTGTGCAGCGGTGCGGTGCAGTTCATCCTGCGCCACGAAAAGGCGCCGGAGTTCAGCTTCGCGCCGGTGCAATCAGCCCTCGGCCAGAGGGTGCTGGCGGCGCTGGGCCAGCCGGACGACGGCAATGACAGTGTCGTGGTCATCGATGCCGGCCGCTACTTCCTGAAGTCCGACGCGACGCTGCGCCTGGCCCGGCAGTTGAAGGCGCCGTGGTCGTGTTACGCGGTAATCCGCTTCCTGCCGCGGCGCTGGCGCGACTGGGCCTACGACCGGCTGGCGCGGAACCGCTACAGCATCTTCGGCCGCTATGACACCTGCATGGTACCTGATGCCGAGCTCCGGCGGCGCTTCCCGTCATGAGTGGACAGCCGGGGAGCGGGCCGCCTCTTTACGGGCGTGTGCTAGGGGCCGACTTCGCGCGCCTGCCGGCGCCGGTGAAGGCGCTGCATGACAACCCGGGGCGCGTGGTGGCATCCGGCCGCTGCCGCGTGGAGCGGGGCGACAACCCCCTGGCCCGGCTGCTGGCGGCCTTGTTCGGCTTCCCGCCGGCCGGTAACGACGTACCGCTGCGGGTCCAGATCACCGCCGAGGGCGCGGGCGAACGCTGGGAGCGAGACTTTGCCGGCCACCGCCTTGCCTCCCTGCAAGGCGAGGTGGCGGGGCGCCCCGGCTGGCTCTACGAGCGTTTCGGCCCGGGGCACTTCACCATCGACCCGCGCCCCTCGGAGCGCGGGCTCAGTTTCGCGCTCACCGGCGCGCGGATTTTCGGCGTACCCCTGCCGCGCTGGCTGTGGCCGGCCGTGGTCGGCGATGCGACGGCGGCGGCGGCGACCTACCGTTTCGAGGTCTCCATCGCCCTGCCGCTCATCGGCCTCCTGGTGCGCTATCATGGCGACCTCGTTCCCGAGGAAGGATGATCGACATGCTGAAAGGCTCCTGTCATTGCGGTGCCGTGACCTTCGAACTGGCGCGGCCGCCGGAATGGCGCAGCGAATGCAACTGCTCCATCTGCCGGCGGCTTGGCACGCTCTGGGGTTATTTCCGCGAAGAGGAGGTGCGCTTCGCCGGGCATCCGAGCGCGACGGAGGCCTACGCTTGGGGCGACCGCACCCTGGCCTTCCACCGCTGCCGCACCTGCGGCTGTATCACGCATTGGCAACGCCTCGTTTCGCGGCCCGAGAACCGCATGGGCGTCAACACGCGTCTCCTGGAGCCGCGGGACGTGGCCGGCATTCCCTTGCGGCACTACGACGGGGCGGACAGCTTCAAGTATCTCGACTAGTCTCGGCGTCCCAAGGAAGATTTGGAGGAACCGCCATGCCCCTCGGCCGCCTGATCGAATATGAGGATGCCTCGCCGGAGGTGCGCGCCGTCTACGACGACATCATGGCCACCCGCAAGACCGACTGGGTGAACAACTTCTGGAAGGCGCTGGCGCAGAACCCGGAGACTTTGGAGCGCACCTGGGCGAGCGTGAAGCAGGTGATGGCGCCGGGCGCCCTCGATCCGCTGACCAAGGAGATGCTCTACATCGCCGTCAGCGTCACCAACAACTGCGAGTACTGCATCACGTCGCACACCGCCGGCGCCATCCAGAAGGGCATGACCGACGCGATGCTGCACGAACTGCTGGCGGTGGTCGGCATGGCCAACGAGACCAATGCGCTGGTCAACGGCTACCGCGTGCCGGTCGATCCGAAGCTGCGCGCCGTCGCCCATGGCGAGGCCGGCTGACCGCCGCATGAACGACTATCCCAACCGCCCGCTCATCGGCGTCGGCGTCGTGGTGTTCAAGGACGACCGCGTGCTGCTGATCCGCCGCGGCAAGCCGCCGCGCGAGGGCCAGTGGTCGCTGCCCGGCGGGCGCCAGCGGCTGGGCGAGCGCGTCGCCGAGGCCGCAGAGCGCGAAGTGGCGGAGGAGGCGGGGATCGTGATCGAGGTCGGGCCCCTGGTGGACGTCGTCGATTCCATCACACACGACGCCGCCGGCACCGTGCAGTACCACTACACCCTGGTCGACGTGCTGGCCGAGTGGCGCTCGGGTGAGGTCGTGGCCGGCCACGACGCCGCCGAGGTCGCCTGGGCCGATCCCGGCGATCTCGCCCCCTACAATCTCTGGCAGGAGACGCAGCGCATCATCGCGCTGGCGATGCAGAAACGAAACAAGCCCTGACTTGCCAGCGCGCGGCGGGGCGGTTATCAGCGGTGCCATGACCTGTGTGGCTCCAGATGCGGCGCTGGCGGCGCGGCGCGTGAAGGCGACCCTCATCGGCGGCATCGCGGTGCTGCTGTGGGCGCTGCTCGCCCTCTTCACCACCGGCGCGGCGGGCATTCCGCCCTTCCAGCTGCTGGCCATGACCTTCGCCGTCGCCTTCGTCGTCAGCCTCGCTGTGCTGGCGACGCGCGGCGCCCGTGCCTTCGCCGCGTGGCGCCAACCCTGGCCGGTCTGGGCGCTGGGGGTCGGCGGCCTCTTCGGCTACCACTTTTTCTATTTCGTCGCGCTGGGCAACGCGCCGGCGGTGGATGCCAGCCTCATCGCCTATCTCTGGCCGCTGCTCATCGTGGTGTTGTCGGCCCTGCTGCCGGGCGAACGGCTGCGCTGGTTCCACCTCGCCGGTGCCGTCATGGGGCTCGCCGGTGCCGGGTTGCTGGTCACCAAGGGCGGCACGCTCGCCTTCGACGCGCGATACACCCTTGGCTACCTCGCGGCGGCCGCCTGCGCGCTCACCTGGTCGACCTACTCCGTCACCAACCGCCGCTTCGGCGCGGTGCCGACAGAGGTGGTCGGCGGCTTCTGCGGCGCCGTCGCGCTGCTCGGGCTCATCTGCCATCTGGCGCTGGAAACCACCGTCACCCCTCAGGGCGTGCAGTGGCTGGCGATCCTCGGTCTCGGCCTGGGGCCGGTGGGTGCCGCCTTCTTCGTTTGGGACTACGGGACCAAGCACGGCAACATTCAGGTACTGGGTGCGCTTTCCTATGCCGCGCCGCTGCTCTCCACTCTCATCCTCATTGCCTTCGGCCAGGCCGAGGCGACGTGGCAGGTGGGCCTCGCCTGCCTGCTCATCGTCGCCGGCGCGGTGCTAGCCTCCAAGGAAATGCTGCGCCGGCGCCGCTAACCTCTGCGGTTACCGCCCCGCCGATCGATACCCTGCCACGAAGACTTGGCCGCGCCCTTCGCGCCGGCCCCGATCTCGTGGTCGTGGGTGCGGATGAACTGCTTGATCGCCGGGGCGATCTTCTCGCGCCACTTGCCGCCGTTGAACAGGCCGTAGTGCCCGACGCCCTTGGCCAGCATGTAGGCCTTCTTGTCGTCAGCCAGGTTGGGCGTGATCTCAAGCGCCGCTTTGGTCTGGCCGATGCCGGAGATGTCGTCCAACTCGCCCTCGATGCACATCAGGGCGGTGCGGGTGATGTGCGCCGGCAGCACGGGATGCCAACGGGCGATCATCTCGCCCTTGGGCAGGGAATGTTTCTGGAACACGGTCTCGACGGTCTGCAGGTAGAACTCCGCCGGTAGGTCCATCACCGCGCGGTATTCCTCGTAGAAGGCGCGCTTTTTGTCGGCGGCTTCGTCGTCGCCCTGGACCAGGTGGTCGAACAGCTGGCCATAGGACTCCAGGTGACGCTCGTAATTCATGGCGATGAAGTTGGTCAGCTGGATGAAGCCCGGGTAGACCTTGCGGAACACGCCGGGGTAGGGCGGCGGCACCTGCACCACGACGTTGCGCTCGAACCACTCGATGGGATGTTCCATCGCCAGCTTGTTCACCTGCGTCGGCGACTTGCGCGTGTCGATCGGCCCGCCGATCATCGTGAGGCTCGCCGGCAGGCAGTTGTCTCCCCAGGCCGACATCACCGATACGGCGGCCAGCGCGGGGACCGAGGGCTGGCACACCGCGATCATGTGGGTGTTCGGCCCCAGCACGTGCAGGAAGTCGATCAGGTAGTCGATATAGTCGTTCAGGTTGAAGCGGTCTTGGGTCACCGGGATCATCCGGCAGTCGCGCCAGTCGGTGATATAGACGTCGTGGTCGGGCAGCATCGCCTCGACAGTGCCGCGCACCAGGGTTGCGTAGTGGCCGGACAGCGGCGCCACGATCAGCAGTTTGGGGTCCTTACGCTGGCCGTCGCGCTGTTGCGCGCGCTTGAAGTGCAACAGGTCGCAGTAGGTGCGCTTGATCAGCACCTCCTCTTCGACCGCGACCTCTTCGCCGCCGATTGTGGTGGTGTCGAGGGCCCAGTGCGGCTTGCCGTAGCTGCGCGTCAGGTGCTCGAAGATATCGGCCGTGGACGCCAGCGCCCGTACCATCGGCGTGTCGACCATGGGGTTGAAGGGGCTGTTCAGTGCAAAGCGCATGCCTTCACTCATCGCCCGCGCAGGGGCCATGGAAAGGCGCGCCATTTCGTGCAGGTAGTACAGCATCGGTCGAGACTCCTGGGTCGGAAGGTCCGAGACGCCTCTTCGATCCCCGTCGCCAGCCTGCTTCGCCGGCTCCCTTCGCCGGATCGCGGCAGGCAGAACATAGGCATGCTAAGCTTGCCAAGGGCTTAATGGCGGTGTCGCCTGTCCCAGGTGGGCATGCTGGCCCGATCCGGCAAGGAGGAGTTTCCTCCGCCTCTGCCGGGCCCTTATCGCTCCCTCGGCGCAGGCCGGCCCGGCCGCCAGTCCGGCGGGGCCATCTCGAAGCCCTCGAACCGGAAGGCCGGCGCCACGGTGCAGCCGACCAGGGTCCAGTCGCCCAGGCTGCGGGCACCCTGCCAGGCTTTGGCGGGCACCACGCCCTGCGGGCGTTCCCCGGCGGCGAGGTTGATGCCCAGCCTCAGGGTCTCTGTGTCCTTGCCGTCGGCGGAGATCAGCAGTTCCAACGGTGCGCCGGCATACCAGTGCCAGACCTCCGCCGCGTCGACACGGTGCCAGTGCGACCACTCCCCGGCCTGCAGCAGGTAGTAGATCGCCGTCGAGGCGCCGCGCGCGGCCGCGTCCTCGCCGGCCCGGACGGGGTCGCGGAAGGTCTCGCGATAGTGGCCACCCTCCGGGTGCGGCTGCAGGCCGAGCAGGCGGATGATCGCCGCAGCATCGCCGGGGGCATCGCCAGGGACGTTTTGGGGGCCATCGGTCATGGGCGCGCCGGTCCTCCGTGAACTGTGTTAACCTGCTGTTTAGCATAACAGATCAGGCTGTCGCGGGATCTACCCCGGATGTGTTAGGCTCTCTGCATCATGTGGCATGACGTTGTCGATCTCAGGGAGTTTTACGAAAGCCGCCGCGGCCAGGTGGCGCGCCATATGGTGCGCCGTGCCGTGCGCTCCGTTTGGCCGGACGTGAAGGGCCAGCGGCTGCTGGGGCTCGGCTTTGCCACTCCCTACCTCAGGCAGTTCATGAGCGAGGCCGAGCGCGTGCTCGCCTTCATGCCGGCTTCCCAGGGCGTCATGCACTGGCCGCAGGAAGGTCCGGGGCTGGTCAGCCTGGTGGAGGAAACCGACCTGCCGCTGCCCGACTACTCGGTCGACCGCGTTCTTTTGGTGCACGGCCTGGAGAACGCCGATTCCCTGCGCGGCCAGCTGCGCGAGATCTGGCGCGTCCTGACCGGGGATGGCCGCATCCTGGTCGTCGTGCCCAACCGCCGCGGCATCTGGTCACGCTCCGACCGCACGCCGCTCGGCTGGGGCCACCCCTACAGCGCGGCCCAGCTTTCCCGCGCACTGCGCGACAACATGTTCACGCCGACCCGCACCGAGCGGGCGCTCTACGTGCCGCCGATCGCCAACTATACCTTCCTGCGCTCCGCCCCGGCTTGGGAGCGCATGGGCGCACGCTTCTTCCCCACCTTCTCCGGCGTGGTGATGATCGAGGCCGGCAAGCAGCTCTACGCTGGCTCCATGAAACCCGCCAAGCAGCGCAGGCTGCGCCGCCCGGTGGTGGTCTCCCTGCCGCAGGCGGCCGGGCGCATGCACCGCGAGCGCGACGAAGACTAGCGCCTCAGCCCTTCAGCCCCCCACCACGTTGCGCGGCTTGCCGGCAACGAAAGCCTCGATGTTGTCGATCAGCTGGTCGCTGAGCGCCTGAATCGCCTCGCGCCCGGCCCAGGCGACGTGCGGTGTGAGGATGAAGTCGGGGCGGTCCATCAAGTCCATGAAGGGATGGTCGGCGGCGATCGGCTCCTTGGTCACCACGTCGAAGCCGGCGCCGGCGATCTGGCCTTTCTTCAAGGCTTCAGCGAGGGCCGCTTCGTCCACCAGGCCGCCGCGCGCGGTGTTGATGACGAGGGGTCGCTTCCTCATGGCTGCGAACTCCGCCGGGCCGATCAGGTTGCGGGTCTGCGGCATCAGCGGGCAGTGCAGCGTGATGACGTCGCTCTCGGCGAGGATGGTCTCGAAGGGCGTGTAGAGCGGCCCCATGCCGTCGACGCCTTTGTACGACGAGAAGCGCACGTCCATGCCGAAGGCCTCGCCGATCCTGGCGACGGCCTTGCCCAGCACGCCGTCGCCGATGACGCCCAGCACCTTGCCCTTCAGATTGAAGATCGGATAGTCGAAGTAGCAGAACTGCGCCGCCTCGCCCCAGCGCCCTTTCGCGACCGACTGGTGGTAGGGCGCCACCGAGCGCATCAGCGAGAGTATGAGGGCAAAGGTATGCTCCGGTACCGTCGCCTCGGCATAGCCGCGGATGTTGGAGACGGTGATGCCGCGCTCCCGGCAGGCGGCGAGGTCGATGACGTCGGTGCCGGTGGCGGCGACGGCGATGAGTTTCAACGCGGGCAGCTCAGCCAGGGTGTCGGCGCGCAGCGGCACCTTGTTGGTGATGACGATCTCGGCGTCCCGGGCGCGCTCTACGACGTCCTCCGGCCTGCTGCGCGGGTGCTCCTGCCAGTCGTGGGCGAAGCCGGGACGCCGCACGGTCACCGCGTCGGGCAGGGTCTCGCGGTCCAGGAACACGATGCGCCGCGTCTTGTTGTCCGTCGTCATGCACAGCCTTTCCTTTTGGCGGCCTCGTGCCGCCCGTTGTCGCGTCAGGTCGAATGCCCGACTAGTGTCTTTCGTGATCTTTCCTCAGGCGAAAGATTGCCTTCTGGCCGAAGAGATTGGCCAGGCGGGGCGTGTTGAGGGCGCTGCGCCGCTGGCGGTCGTTCAGCACCACGGCTTGCTCGATCGCGATCCCGCAATCGGTGCAGAGCGCGGTAAAGTCCTGCAGCGTGCAGAGGTGGATGTTGGGGGTCTCGTACCACGGCTCCGGCAGGGCGTCGGTCACCGGCATGCGGCCCTGGAACAGCAGGTGCAATCGCACCCGCCAGTGGCCGAAGTTGGGCAAGGAAACGATCGCATACCGTCCGATGCGCACCATCTGCTCCAGCACCCGGCGCGGGTCGCGCGTCGCCTGCAGGGTGAGCGAGAGGATCGCGTAGTCGAAGGCGTCGGCGGGATATTCGACCAGGTCGGTGTCGGCATCGCCTTGGATGACCGAGAGGCCGCGGGCGACGCTGGCGTTCACGTTCTTCTGCTGCAGTTCCATGCCGCGGGCGACGACGCCGCGCTCCGCGGTGAGGTGCTCCAGCAGCACGCCCTCGCCGCAGCCGATGTCGAGTACGCGGCTGCCGGGCTCGACCATCCCGGCGATCAGCGCGAGGTCGGGGCGCAGCGGCGTGCGCGCCATTCCTGCCCTCTTCGCGCTGGCGTCGTCCAAGGGGCTCATCGGCTCTTCAAACCGCGGTGCTCGGCGCAGCCGGCGATGAAGCCGGCCAGGGTGTCGCGGAACTCCGGCTCGTCCAGCAGGAAGGCGTCGTGGCCGGCATCGCTTTCAATCTCGACGAAGCTGACGTCGGCGGCGACGGCATTGAGGGCGTGCACGATGTCGCGGTTTTCGGAGGTGGGGAACAGCCAGTCGCTGGTGAAGGATACGACGCAGAAGCGCACCGGCGTATCGCGGAAGGCGTTTGCCAGCTTGCCGCCGTGCTCGCGCGCCAGGTCGAAGTAGTCCATGGCGCGGGTGATGTAGAGGTAGGAGTTGGCGTCGAAGCGCTGCACGAAGCTGGCTCCCTGGTGGCGCAGGTAGCTTTCGACCTGGAAGTCGGCCTCGAAACCGAAGGTGAGGCCGCTGCGGTCCTGCAGGCGGCGGCCGAACTTGCGGTGCAGCGCCGGCTCCGACAGGTAGGTGATGTGCGCGGTCATGCGCGCGACGGCCAGCCCGCGGTCGGGGTTCCTGCCTTCGGCGATATAGCGCCCGCCGCACCAGTCGAGGTCCGCCATGATCGCCTGGCGGCCGACCTCGTGGAAGGCGATGTTCTGCGCCGTGTGGTGGGCGGCCGTGGCGATCGGCACCGCGGCGAACACCTTCTGCGGGTATTTGGCCGCCCACTCCAGCACCTGCATGCCGCCCATCGAGCCGCCGATGACGCAGAACAGCTTGTCGATGCCCAGGTGGTCGATCAGCCGCTTCTGCGCGCGCACCATGTCGGCGACGGTGATCACCGGAAAATCCAGCGCCCAGGGCTCGCCGGTCGCCGGGTTCACCGACTTGGGGCCGGTCGAGCCCATGCAGCCGCCCAGAACGTTGATGCAGATGAGGAAGTAGCGCTCGGTATCAAGCGGCAGGCCCGGCCCCACCATCAGGCTCCACCAGCCGTCCTTGCCGGTCACCGGGTGGGTACCGGCCATGAACTGGTCGCCGGTCAGCGCGTGGCAGACCAGGATGGCGTTGGACTTGTCGGCGTTGAGCGTGCCGTAGGTCTGGTAGGCCAGGGTGACAGGGCTTAGACCGATGCCGCAGTCCAGTATCAGGGGGGCGTCGTGACCGAATTCCCACGCAAGGCCCTGTTGGGTCGAGCCCGGCGGGGCCAGGTGCGGCGGGGTCGGGCCGCGCGCGCCCGTCGCCGGTTGTGGACTGGCAGCCGCCGTCTTCGGTTCGTCCATCACCATGGGTAAGATCCTCGACCGTCACCCCCGGCGTCCGGCCCGCGTCCGCGACTTTTGGGGCGGGGGCCAAGCGGCATTTCCGGGGGGGCCTAGCTAGGAAGCCGGGGCCGCGGCTGTCAACGCTTTCTTGGCTTTTTCCTCCGCGATTCCGGGGGGCCTCCAGCCTTCCGCCCGACGCAGGGCAGACCCTCGGCAGCACGGGGGCTGAACGCAAGGTTTTCTTTGATTTTCGCCGGTTCAGCGACTATCAGTAGCTCCGCCTAGCCTGCAGGTATTGGGGCCAGATGTCCGACAAAACACCATCCCTGGACGATCTGCGTCGTCAAATCGACGAGATCGACAACGCCATACACGATTTGCTGATGCGCCGCACCGAGCTGGCGCGGCAGATTGGCCGTGCCAAGGGCCAGGGCGCCGTCTTCATGCGCCCCGGCCGCGAAGCGCGCGTGCTGCGCCGCCTGGTGGCGCGCCACCAGGGTGCCTTCCCGAAGCCCGTGGTCGCGCGCATCTGGCGCGAGATCGTCTCCGTTTTCACCCGTCTTCAGGGCCCTTTCGCCGCGGCTGCCTACGCCCCCCAGGAAGGACCCGATCTTTTTGGCCTGACCCGCGACCATTTCGGCTCGCTGACCCCGGTCACCCGCTTCGAGTCCGAGATGGGCGTGCTGCGCGCCGTCTCCGGCGGCAAGGCCAACATCGGCGTGCTGCCGTTGCCGGAGGCCGACCGCGGCACTCCCTGGTGGCCGAAGCTGGCGCGCCACGGCAAGGCGACACCCAAGATCATCGCCAAGCTGCCCTTCGCCGCGCTGGACGGCGGGCGCGGCGATAGCCCGCAGGCCGTCGTGGTTTCCCTGGCCGAGCCCGAAGAGAGCGGCGACGACCACGGCTACATGATCGTCGAACTCGACGAGGCGGTTTCGCGCGGCGCGCTGAAGACCTTGCTGTCGGACGCCGGCTTCGAGGTCTGCGACATCCAGGCCTGGGTCGACTCGCCCGACCGCACCCTCCACCTCGTCGAGGTGCAGGGCTTCCTGGCGGCCGACGATTCGCGCATCGCCGCCCTGCAGGCAGAGGCCGATGCCGTGAAGCATGCCTGGTCGGTCGGCAGCTTTGCCGTGCCGCTCACCGCCGAGGACCTCGCCACTACCAGCGCGCGGGTCATGTCATGACCATCAAACCGCGTCCCGGCATCCTCGACATCGCGCCCTATGTCGGCGGCGAGTCCAAGGCCGCCGGGGCCAACCGCGTCATCCGTCTGGCCTCCAACGAGAACCCGCTGGGCCCCAGCCCGGCGGCGATTGCCGCCTACGAGGCGGAGAAGAACCAGCTGCACCGCTATCCCGACGGCGGTGCGACGGAGCTGCGCCGCGCGATTGCCGAGGCGGAGTCACTGGACGCCGCCAACATCGTCTGCGGCGCCGGCTCCGACGAACTGATCAGCCTCTTGGTGCGCGCCTACGCCGGCCCGGGCGACGAGGTGCTGTACAGCGAGCACGGATTCCTCATGTACGCGATCTCGGCGAAGACCGTCGGCGCGACGCCGGTGGCGGCGCCGGAGGCGAATCTCACCGCCGATGTCGACGGCCTCTTGGCGCGCGTCACCGAGCGCACGCGCCTGCTGTTCCTGGCCAATCCGAACAATCCGACCGGCAGCTACCTCTCGGAAAGCGCGCTCCGGCGCCTGCACAAAGGCCTGCCGGACCACGTGCTGCTGGTGATCGACGCGGCCTATGCCGAATACGTGGCGGCGCCCGACTATCCGCAGTCGGCGCCGCTGGTGGAGGCAAGCGACAACGTCGTCATGCTGCGCACCTTCTCCAAGATCCACGGTCTCGCCGCGCTGCGCCTGGGCTGGGGCTATATGCCGCCGGCGGTGGCCGACGTGCTGAACCGCGTGCGCGGGCCCTTCAACGTCAGCCAGGCTGCCCAGGCCGCCGGTATCGCCGCGGTACGCGACCGCGATCATGTCGCACGTTCGGTCGCGCACAATGCAAAATGGCTGGCGTGGTTCAGCGCGGCGGTCGCCAAGTCCGGCATCGAGGCGCTGCCCAGCGCCGGCAACTTTGTGCTGCTGCGCTTTCCCGGCGGCAAGGCGCAGGCAGAGGCGGTGCTGGCCGCCACCAAGCGCCAGGGCATCCTGCTGCGCACCATGGTCGGCTACGGCCTGCCCGATTGCCTGCGTGTCACCATTGGCACCGAAGAGGACATGCGCGCCACGGCTGAAGCCCTTGGGGACGCCCTGGCCGAGGCCGTGCAATGAGCGCCGCCCTGCCCAACAAGGTAACGGGCGAACCGCTGTTCCAGCGGGTGGCACTCCTCGGCGCCGGCCTGATCGGCTCCTCGCTGGCGTGGGCGATCCGCGAGCGCGGCCTCGCCGACCATGTCGCGGCCTACTCGCGCCGCGCCGAAACCCGCGAGGTCATCGACATCATGGGCTTTGCCGATTCGCTCCATGCCGAGCCCAGCGAGGCCGTCGAAGGGGCAGACCTGGTGATCTTCTGCGTGCCGGTCGGCGCCAACGAGGCGGTGGCCAGGGCAGCCGGCCCGCACCTCGCCCCCGGCACCATCGTCACCGACGTTGGCTCGGTGAAGCAGGCGGTGATCCGCGACATCGGTCCCCATCTGCCCGACGGCGTCGAGTTCATCCCGGGCCACCCCATTGCCGGCACCGAGCACTCCGGGCCGGAGGCGGGCTTCGGCGACCTCTTCGAGCAGCGCTGGTGCATCCTGACGCCGGTCCCCGGCACACCGGAGGCGGCGGTCGAGAGGCTTACGGCCTTCTGGCAACGCTGCGGCTCCACCGTGCAGATCATGGATGCCGGCCACCACGACAAGGTACTGGCGATCACCTCGCACCTGCCGCACCTCATCGCCTACACCATCGTCGGCACCGCCGTTGATCTGGAGGAGAGCACCCGCGCCGAGGTGGTGAAGTTCTCCGCCGGCGGCTTCCGCGACTTCACCCGCATTGCCGGCTCCGACCCGGTGATGTGGCGCGATGTCTTCCTCAACAACCGCGAGGCGGTGCTGGAAATGCTGCAGCGTTTCTCGGAGGATATCACCGCACTGCAGCGCGCGATCCGCTGGGGCGAGGGAGAAACACTGGAAGGCCTCTTCCGCCGCACGCGGGAGATCCGCCGCGGGGTCATCGACGCCCACCAGGCCGGTTCCTTCGACGCTAGAGAACCGGAGCGATCGGGACTAGTGGGATCGGCCCCAGGTAAAGCATCCCCTGGCGAAGACTGATCGGTGCCGCCAGCACCGATTCTCCCGTAACGCTGTCCGGGCGGCCCATGGCCGCCAGCGCCAGGCGCGCCGCGAAGGCGGC
This sequence comes from Pelagibius sp. 7325, assembly GCF_037652055.1. Classification (NCBI taxonomy): domain Bacteria; kingdom Pseudomonadati; phylum Pseudomonadota; class Alphaproteobacteria; order Rhodospirillales; family Rhodovibrionaceae; genus Pelagibius; species Pelagibius sp. 7325. Next base: position 386,315 of record NZ_JBBKAH010000002.1, on the reverse strand, counting down.
CTCCGGCTTGATCTCGCCGGTCGCGATCAGCCGGTCGATGATCTTGCCGGCGCCCTTCATCTTGGTCTCGAACTCGCCCGCCGGGCGCATCGCCTCGTCCAGCGTCAGCACCCCGTCGGCCGTGAGGTCCAAGGGCCCCCACAGGACGGCGAGGCGGCGAAACTGCCAGCGCCCGCCGCGCTCGCGCCAGGCCGGCAGCGCCGTCTCGGGCTTGCCCGGTGGAATGCCGCCGACCAGCGTCGAATCGAACGAAAGGCGGTCGACCCGGTCGCCCAAGAGGCCGCCGCGCTCTGCCGGCAGGCCGACCCCCAGCACCTCGCCGACCAGGTCCAGCTGTTCCAAGGTGTCGCCGCTTGGACCGCTGTCTCCGGGGCGCAGCGGCCCCAGCCGCGCGGTGAGCCTCTGCAGGGTGACGGTCTCGATCTTCGGGCCGCTGGCCACCAGGCTGGCGAGGTCGATGCTGGCGCTCTCCACCTTGCCGTCGCGCCGCAGCACCACGCGGCCGGCGGCGGCCTCGGCGGCGATGTCCGCCTGGCGCGGCAACTCGACATCCGCAGCCGCCGGGATTGCCTCTTCGGAAGCGTTGAGGCGGTGCAGGCCGGGAAAATGCAGGTCTATGGTGAAGGGGTCCCACAGCTTCGCTGTCCCCAGCACAGGCGGTCCCTGCCAGGTGAGACCCTGTGGCGTGGTCACTCGCGGCGTCCGGAAGCTGACCGAAAGGGCGAAGGGAAAGCCGCCGAACTCTGGTCCCTGGTAGTCGACGGTGTAGCCGCGCTCGATCTGCTCGTCCCGCCAGCGGGCGATGCCCTCGCCCAGGGCGTGGCGCGCCCACAGCCAGGTGCCGACCACCGCAGCCGAGGCGACGAGCAGCACGAGGGTGACGGAGATGGCGAGGCGGTAGCGACGCATGGGCCGCATGATAGAAGGCGCGGGCGGCCGCCGCAGCCCCGAAATGGCAGCCCCGAAAAGGCAGTTATGTCCGGGCGCGGCTTGCATCGCCGGGCCCCACCCCTAACATTGGGGTAGCACCATCAGACTGCCGGATTTCATGAGCCTCCAGAAACAGCCGAACCTGGAAACGCTGCCGTCCCTCTCGGCGGAGGAGCGCGCGGCGCGCCGCCTGACGCCGCCCCCGGGCGAGGATTTCTGGGTCTTTGGCTACGGTTCGCTCATGTGGCACCCAGGCTTCCCGCACATCGAGGTGCGCGTCGCGCGGCTGCGCGGCCTGCACCGCAGCTTCTGCGTCTACTCGCACCGCTATCGCGGCACGCCGGAGTCGCCCGGGCTGGTCCTCGGCCTTGACCGCGGCGGGTCCTGCCAGGGCATGGTGTTCCGCGTGCCGGCGGCAGAGAGCGAGGCGGTGCTGGACTACCTCGACGAGCGCGAGATGGTGACCGGCGTGTACCACCCGACCTGGCGCCGGGCGGAGACAGAGGCGGGGCGAGTCACCGCCATGACCTTCGTGGCGGACCGCGAGCACCGCCAATACGCCGGCGCTTTGGACCACGACTCCGTGGTGGCGCTGATCCTTCAGGGCTGCGGCAACCGCGGCCCCTGCATCGAATACCTGGAGAACACCGTGTACCACCTGCATGCGTTGGGCCTCAGGGACCGCGCCCTCGAACGCCTGCTGAAGGAAGCGCGCCGCATCCGGGACGGGAAGCTGCGCGGGCAAGGAGACCAGACGTGAACATTATCGACTCGGGCATCACCCGCGAGCGCATCGTCGAGACCGAACGGCGGATCCGCCCCTTCGTACGCCACACGCCCGTGCTGGCGGCCGATCTCGCCGACTTCGATGCCGCGCCGCATCCTCTCGACCTGAAGCTGGAGTTCCTGCAGCACTCCGGTTCCTTCAAGGCGCGCGGCGCCTTCTCCAATCTCCTGACCCGCGACGTCCCGTCGGCGGGGGTGGCGGCGGCTTCCGGCGGCAACCATGGCGCCGCCGTCGCCTATGCCGCGATGAAGCTGGGCATCCCGGCGACCATCTTTCTGCCCTCGGTCACCTCGCCGGCCAAGGCCGCGCGCATCGAGCGCTATGGCGCCAGGCTGGTGGTCGGCGGCGATCGCTATGCCGATGCCCTGGCCGCCAGCGAGGCTTTCGTCGCCGACAGCGGTGCCCTGCCGGTGCACGCCTTCGACCAGCCGGAAACCCTCCTGGGTCAGGGCAGCGTCGGGCTGGAGATCGAGGCGCAACTGCCCCATATCGACACCCTGCTGGTGGCGACCGGCGGCGGCGGCCTGATCGGCGGCACCGCCGCGTGGTTCGCCGGGCGCATCCGCATCGTCGCAGTGGAGCCGGAAGGCGCGCCGACGCTGCACGACGCGCTGGCCGCTGGCAAGCCCGTCGATGCGCCGACCGAGGGCATTGCCGCCGACTCCCTGGCGCCCAAACAGGTCGGCCGCCTGATGTTCCCGCTGGCCCAGAAGTACGTCGAGCGTTCCGTCTTGGTGACCGACGACGCCATCCGTGCCGCTCAGCAGGCGCTCTGGGATGTCCTGCGGGTGGTGGTCGAGCCGGGCGGCGCCGCTGCCATGGCTGCGCTGCTGTCCGGCCGCTACGTCCCGGCCGAGGGCGAGCGGGTCGCCGTGCTGCTCTGCGGGGCCAATACCACGGCCGTCGATTTCGGCTGATATCCAAGGGCTTACGCCGTCACATTTTAGTGTAGTGACGTGATTTGATCGCAACAGGGCCCGCCGAATATCTCTAGCGAAGGGCAGGCAACAAGCCGCCACAAGCAACAGGAGATATGAGGTCCCCATGATTCGAAGACTTCTTCTGGCCTCGGCGTTTTCCGCGTTCACCCTGGGCGCCGCCCAGGCCGGCGAACAGTATGTCGACGAGAGCGGCTTTGCTCTTAGCGGCTACGATCCCGTCGCCTACTTCGACCTGAAGCAGGCCCCGACGGGCGAGCATCAGCCGGAGGCGGTGCCGGGCAAGGCCGGCATCACTGCCGAATACAACGGCGCCAAGTGGGCCTTCGCCAGCGAGGCGCACCGAGACAAGTTCCTCGCCGATCCGGCAAAGTATGTCCCGGCCTACGATGGCCACTGTGCCTACGGCATCGCCCAGGGCGGCAAGGTGCCGGGCAACCCGAACCTCTGGCGCATCGTCGACGGCAAGCTCTACCTGAACATCACGCCGACCGTGGTCGGATTCTGGGAGAGTGACATCCCCGGCAACCTGACCAAGGCGGAGTCCAACTGGCAGGCCAAGGAAGCCGCGCCGGCTTCGACCAAGAGCTGGAAGGCGATCGAGGACAACAAGGACACTTACACGGTGTCCGCGCCGGTCACGAACTGACTTCCAATCCCATCGTTCCAATAGAGAGATTGAGCAAGGAGTTTCCGAGAATGGCTGAGAACACCAAGATCCTGAGTGCCGCCATGATCGCCGGTGCCGTGGCGCTGGCGGTGTCGGCGAGCGTCGATGTCAGCCCCGCCGCCGCACAGGCGAAGGAGAAGTGCTTCGGCATCTCACTGGCGGGCCAGAACGACTGCGCCGCCGGCCCCGGCACCACCTGCGCCGGCACCTCGACGGTGGACTACCAGGGCAACGCCTGGAAGCTGGTGCCCGCCGGCGACTGCATGAAGTACGGCGTCGAGGAATCGACTGCCGAATACGAGCTGCCGGGCGACCGCAAGGGCTCGCTGGATGCGCTCCAGCGCGATCTGCCGGCCTGACGGCTGGCGGAGAAGGGCACCGGCCGCTTGCCCCTCAAGCAGCCGGTGCCCCACCCTTTCTTTTGTTCTCATCGTGCAGGCGGAAGGATGGCGGGTATGACGGTCTCGGCAGCAGCTCCGGCACGCGCCGGCGTCGGCTTGAAGGCGCAGCACTACGAGGACATCCTCGGCCAGCGGCCAGACATCGGCTGGTTCGAGGTCCATGCGGAGAACTACATGGGCGCCGGCGGCCCGCCGCATCACTATCTGGAGGCCATCCGCCGCGACTACCCGATCTCGCTGCACGGCGTCGGCCTTTCGATCGGTGCCGACCGGCCTCTTGACGAATCACACCTGCAGCGTCTGAAGGTGTTGAATGACCGCTACGAGCCGGGCTTGGTCAGCGAACATCTCGCCTGGTCGAGCCACGGCGGCGTCTTCTTCAACGATCTGCTGCCGCTGCCCTATACCGGCGAGGCGGTGGCGCATGTCAGCGAGCACATCGACCGCGTGCAGAGCGTGCTCGGCCGCCGCATCCTGCTGGAAAACCCCTCGACCTACGTCAGCTTCGAGGTAAGCGAGATGAGCGAGCTCGACTTCTTGCAGGCGGTGTCGCTGCGGACCGGCTGTTACCTGCTGCTCGACGTGAACAACGTCCTGGTCTCGGCGACGAATCAAAACTTCAGCGCGGAAGACTATATCGACGCCTTCCCCATGGAAGCAGTGCGCGAAATCCACCTCGCCGGCCATGCGCGCGACCGCGACGATGCCGGCAACGTGCTGCTGATCGATGCGCACGACCGCGCGGTCGACGACAAGGTGTGGTCGCTTTACGCGCGGTCCATTGCGCGCGCCGGGATGACGCCGACGCTCATCGAATGGGACAATGATGTGCCTGCCTGGAAGACACTCTTTGCCGAAGCGCGCACCGCCGAGCGCATCATGGTGACCCAGTACGCTCTTCAAGCGGAGATGGCCCATGCCGCAGCTGGCTGATCTGCAGGCGGACTTCGCGGCGGCGCTCGCCGATCCGTCGCTGCCGGCCCCGGCGGGGCTCAAGCGCCAGACGGTGCTTGCGCAGAGCCGGCGCTTCGACGTCTACCGCAACAACCGGATGGTCAGTCTCATCGAGGCGATGGAGGCAGCCTTTCCGGTGGTGCAGCGGCTGGTCGGCAACGATTTCTTCAAAGCGGTGGCCAAGTCCTACATCCGACGTTTCCCGCCGCGGACGCCGGTGCTGTTGCTTTATGGCGAGAGCTTCGGCGATTTCCTCGAGGATTTTGAACCGGCGGCGGGCGTGCCCTACCTCGGCGACGTGGCGCGGCTGGAATGGGTGCGTCTGGCCGCCTATCACGCCGCCGACGCGGAGCCGCTTTCCATCGCGCGCGTTGCCGAGTTGCCGCAGGAACTGTTGCCGGAGCTGCGCTTTGCGCTCCACCCCTCACTGCATCTGCTGAATTCGCGCTGGCCCGCCGCCTCGCTGTGGGCGGTCACCAGCGGTGCCGACCCATCGCGCGCGGTCGATATGAAGGCGGGCGAAGCGGTGGCGGTGCTGCGCCCGATGCTCTCGGTCGAGGTCCGCGTGCTGCTGCCCGATGGCTACGCATTTCTCTTCGCGCTTGCCGCCGGCAACAGCCTCAGTGTCGCCGCCGAGCGCGCGCTTACCATCGACGACCAGTTCGATCTCGCCCGGCACCTGCAGGGGCTGTTCGCCCTGGGGGCTGTCGCCGCGATCCATCTTCCCGACTCTTTTTCACAACAAGCATAGTCCGGCAAAATGATCACCAAGCTGATTGATCTCTACGGCCGCAGTGTCGAGCGGGCCGAGGCCGCGCTTGACGGCTGGTTCCTTGGCCTTCTCGCGCGCTTCGTCTTCGCTGCGGTGCTGTTGGTCTACTACCTGAACTCCGCTGCGACCAAGGTGGGGGACGGGATCGCCGGTTTCTTCGCCGTCGGCGACAACGCCTACTTCCAGATCCTGCCCAGCGTGGTCGAGGCCTACGGCTACGACGCCTCGCAGGTGCCGTTCTTCCCCTGGGACATTATTGTCTTTGCCGGCACCTATGCGGAGTTCATCCTGCCGCTGCTGATCGTGCTGGGTCTCTTCACGCGCCTCGCCGCGCTCGGGATGATCGGCTTCACGCTGGTGCAGAGCTACGTCGACATCGCCTTCCACGGTGTCGATGCCAAGACCATCGGCAGCTGGTTCGACCGCCTGCCCGACGCGACGATCCTCGACCAGCGCGCCTTCTGGATCTTCCTGCTTCTGGTGCTGGTGGTGAAGGGCGCGGGTGCCGTTTCGTTGGACTGGGTGTTGGGAAAGCAGCTCAGGGCGAATCTGTCCAAACGGCACGCAACAGCCTAACCGCCCCGCGCTACCCGCACTTGGAATAGCCGCAGTTGGTGCAGAGGTCGCAGCCTTCCTGGCGGATCAGGCCGGCGCTGCCGCACTTGGGGCACTGGGCGAATCGGGTGCCGCCGGCCGGACCACCCAGGTTCACCACGGCCTTCTGCTCCTCGCCTGCCGCCGGCTTGGCTGCCTGCAGGAAGCCGATGTCGATCATGTGGCGCTCGATGACGCCGCCGATGGCGGCCAGCAGCGAGGGCACGTAGCGGCCTTCCATCCAGGCGCCGCCGCGCGGGTCGAACACCGCCTTCAGTTCGTCGACCACGAAGGAGACGTCGCCGCCGCGGCGGAACACGGCCGAGATCATGCGCGTGAGCGCCACGGTCCAGGCGTAGTGCTCCATGTTCTTGGAATTGATGAAGATCTCGAAGGGCCGCCGGCGCGGCTCCTTGCCCCCTCCCGGCTTGACCGCCCCTTCCTCCACGATGTCGTTGATCGTGATGTAGATCGCGTGGTCGCTCTCCGGCCAGCGCAGTTTGTAGGAGCGCCCCGGCAGGACCTCGGGACGGGCCAGCGGTGCGGTCATGTAGACGACGTCGCCGCTTGGCGGGACGGTCGCAGTCGGGGCGCCGGCCGGGGGCGCCGCCACCAGTTCCGTCGTCGCCGCCGGATGACCCTCGGCGCCGAGCGAGAGTACCGCGCCGGTGATGTCATTGGGCCGATAGGTTGTGCAGCCCTTGCAGCCCAGGTCGTAAGCCTGCTGGTAGACGTCCTTGAAGGCCTCGAAGGAAATGTCGGCCGGCAGGTTGATGGTCTTGGAGACCGAGCTGTCGATATAGCGCTGCACGGCGGCCTGCATGACCACATGGGCGGCCGGCTCCAGGGTCTGCGCGTTTACGAAGGCGGGCGGCAGTGCCGCGTCTTCGCCCTTCAGGCGGCGGAACAGGCGGTAGGCGTAGTCGCTCACCTGCTCCTCGCGGCGGCTGCCGTTGGCCTGCAGGATGCGGCGCTTGTAGGTGAAGCTGAATACCGGCTCCAGGCCGGAGGAGATGTTGTCGGCCAAGAGCGAGATGGTGCCGGTCGGCGCGACCGAGGTGACCAGCGCGTTGCGGATCCCGTGCGCGCGGATCGCCTCCTGCACGTCGGCGTCGAGTTCCCGGATGGTTTCGCCGGCGAGGTAGGCGTCGCGGTCGTAAAGCGGGAAGGGGCCTTTTTCCTTGGCGAGTTCGACCGAGGCGAGGTAGGCGTGGCGGCGGAAAGCGGCGAGCCAGCGCTCGGTCGCCTTCACCGCCTCGGCGCTGCCGTAGCGCAGTCCGCAGGCGATGAGGGCGTCGGCCAGGCCAGTGATGCCGAGGCCGATGCGGCGCTTGGCGTGGGCTTCCTGGTGCTGTGCCTCCAGCGGGAATCGCGAAACGTCGATGGCGTTGTCGAGCATGCGCACCGCCGTCGGCACCAGCTCGGCCAGGGCCTCCACATCCACGTCGGCGCCTTCCTCGAAGGGCTGCTTCACCAGCGCCATGAGGTTCACCGAACCGAGCAGGCAGGCGCCGTAGGGCGGCAGCGGCTGCTCGCCGCAGGGGTTGGTGGCACGGATGTCCTCGCAGTAGGCGAGGTTGTTGCGCTGGTTGATGCGGTCGATGAAGATCACGCCCGGCTCGGCGGCGGCATAGGTCGCGCGCATGATCTTGTCCCACAGGGCGCGGGCGGGGACGGTGCGGTAGACCGTGCCGGCGAAGACGAGGTCCCAGGGCTGGTCCTCGCGCACCGCCTGCATGAAGGCGTCGCTCACCAGCACCGAGAGATTGAACATGGAAAGCCGGCCGGGCTCCTGCTTGGCGGCGATGAAGGCCTCGATGTCCGGGTGGTCGCAGGCCAGCGTCGCCATCATGGCGCCGCGCCGCGAGCCGGCGGACATGATGGTGCGGCACATGGCATCCCACACGTCCATGAAGCTCAAGGGGCCGGAAGCGTCGGCGCCGATGCCGTGCACCACCGCGCCCTTGGGCCGCAGGGTGGAGAAGTCGTAGCCGATGCCGCCGCCCTGCTGCATGGTCAGGGCGGCCTCCTTCAGGTGCTCGAAGATGCCGCCCATGTCGTCGGGGATGGTCCCCATGACGAAGCAGTTGAACAGGGTGACCTTGCGGTCGGTGCCGGCGCCCGCCTGGATGCGTCCGGCGGGCAGGAAACGGAAATCCTCCAGGGCGCTAAAGAACTGAGATTCCATAGCCTTGCGGCGACGCTCGTGGGGCTCGCCAGGGGCCTCAGCGGCGGCCAGGGCGCAGGCAATGCGGCGCCAGGTCTCGGCGATGGTTTTGTCCACAGGCTCGCCGGAAGCGGTCTTCAGGCGGTACTTCATGTCCCAGATTTCCTGGGACAGGGCCGTCAGTTTGGTCATTTCACCGCCTTTCGCGGGCCGCCAGTCGCGGCAGACGCGTCGATATTTGGCAGAAATGCTCGCCTGACGATAGGTGCGGCCCGGGGGCTGGTCAAGCGAACGTTCCTGCTTCGTTTCAATCTATCCGAGTCGCTTTAAGATTCCGAGTTGGCAAGTGCCATTCCACTACGAGCGGGCAGACCACTAAAGCTATCCACAGATGTGCGCACAGCAATTTCGCGGTCAAGGGCTTGCGTTTGCGGGCGTTATGATCCGCGGGTGGAATCGGCGAAGCCGCCGTCCCCACCGGCCGGCTCGGCGGCCAGGGCGCGGCTGCGCCCCTCGATGGCGGTTTCCAGGCGTGCGAGGAAGTCCCGGCGCTGCAAGCCGGGCTCGATCGGCGGCAGGAACTCCAGGGTGATCGTCCCGGGCCGCTTCCAGAAGCTGTTGCGGCGCCAAAAAATCCCGGAATTGAGCGCCACCGGCACCACCGGCACCTGCAACTGGCCGTAAAGGGCGGCGACGCCCGGGTGGTAGGGGCGGTGCTGTTCGGGGGCCACCCTGGTGCCTTCCGGGAAGATCACGATGGGGCGGCCGAGGGCGGCGGCCGCTTTGGCGGCGGCCACCATCTTGCGCAGGGCTTTGGCGCCGCCCTTGCGGTCGACGGGAATGAGGCCGGCGCGGATCAGGTAGAGGCCGAACAGCGGGATGCGGGTCAGTTCTTGCTTCAGAACGAAGCTGTGATCCCACAGCAGGATGGAGAAGATGATGGTGTCCCAGGCCGACTGGTGCTTGGCGGCGATCAGCACGGCGCCGTCCGGCAGGTTCTCGCGCCCGCGCACCCGGTAGCGCAGGCCGCAGAGGATGCCCAGCGCCGCGATGATCGGGTGCGCCCAGACACGGCCCAGATAGTAGATGCCGGCGCGCGGTCCAAGCAGCAGCGGCAGCCCGGCAAAGACGCAGAGCGCCGTCCAGCCGTAGAAGAAGCCGTTGAAGAGCAGCGAGCGCAGGGCGGTCATCAGAACATCAGGGCGAGGCGGTCGAGCAGGGGGTCGAAGACCCCGCGCACCAGGGCGACCAGGTACTTGGTGTACTCGGTGATCAGTAGGGTGCTGCTGCCGGGCCACATCCACCAGTTCTCACGCTTGAAGTGCTCGGGAAACACCGGGTGCGGCACGATCTCGATCGCCGGCATCAGGCGGCGAAACTCCAGCAGCGAGCGGGGCATGTGGTAGGTCGCCGTCACCAGGCGCAGCGAGGTGAAGCCCTGTTCCTTCATCCACGCCGCCGTCTCGACGGCATTGCCGCGGGTATTGTCGGCCTCGTAGCCCAGCACCACGCAGCAGGAAAGATCTTCCGGTGAGTGCTGCGAGAGATCGAGCAGTTGGCGCACGTCGACGCCGCGGTAGACCCCGGAAACGAAAAGCTTTTTCCCCTTGTCTTCGCTCAGCAGGTCGAGGGCGACACCCAGGCGGTCGCTGCCGCCGGTCAGCACCACGACGGCGTCGGTCGGGCGCGGGTCGCTCTCGGCCTCGGTCGGCAGCAGCGTGGTGAACCACAGGAAGCCGATGCCATAGGCGATCAGCAGCCCGGCGGCCAGGACGGTCAGGCGTTTCAGGCGGCGCCAACCTCGCGTGGGCGCCTTGCCGCGATCCTGCCGTAGGCTGCGAAGCCCCATTGTGCCCTCCCGTCAGGGCATCCGCGTCAAGGTGCGCAGCACCGTGACGCGGGCCGTCAGCATGGTGACTCCGGCGGCGGCCACCGGCAGCAGCGCGAAGAACGACCATTCGTAGGGCACGAAGTTCAGCTCCGGCAGCAGGCCGCTGCCGACGCGCTGCAGCAGCAGGCGTGCGAGATAGAGGGTCGGCAGCGCGAAGGCGAGGCCAATGAGCCCGCCGCGCAGGCCCAGGCTGAGCGCGTGGTTCTGGAACTGGCGCGCGACGTAGGAGTCCTGGGCACCGATCAGATGCAGCAGTTCGATCGCCTGCTCGTGCGCGGCGAGGCCCATGCGCGTGACGAAGGCGACCATGATGCAGGCCGCCAGCACCACCAGCACCACCACCACCAGCGCCATAACCTCGACCGCGCGGGCAACATCCAGCAGGCGCGACAGCCAGCGCTGATGGTCGTCCACCTGGGTGCCGGGCACCAGCGTCTCAAGACGGGCGTCGAGGGCGCCGAGGTCCGGTGGGTCTGCTGGATCGAAGGTGACGGCGATGAGGCGCGGCAGCGGCAGGTCGCCGGTCAGCATCGCCTCGCCCAGCCAGGGCTCCAGCAGAGCGGTCATGGCGTCGTCGTCCATCGCCTCGACGCTGACGACGCCGGGGGTCTCGGCGAGGGCGGCCAGCACGGCGGCGAGCTGGGGGCTGTCGGCGCCGCCGGCCTCCGCCGGCAGCTGCACGGTCAGCGTCCCGGCGAGCCCGGTATCCCAGCGGACGGCCAGCTTGTTCATCGACAGCGCCCCGGCCAGCGCCAGCGCGGCGAGGTAGACCATGATGGCGACCAGCAGCGGCATGTAGCGTCCGGAGGCGTCGCGGTCGAGGGGAACGGCCGGGCGGCCCCTTCTGCCGGACTTGGGTCTGCTGGCTTTGGGCTTGCCGCCCTTGGATCTGTCGGACTTGGCCATGGCTCAGCGCCCGCCGCGCAGGCTGCCGGCGGCAGCCCCGGCGGGCGGCGTGTCTTCGGAGGTATCGACCGCTCCGTCGAGCAGCCGGGTGACCGGGTGGGGAAAGCGGCGCACCAGCGATTCGTTATGGGTGGCGATCACCACGGTGGTGCCGATCTTGTTCAACTCCTCGAAGAGGTAGAGCAGGCGCACGGCCATGCGGTCATCCAGGTTGCCGGTCGGCTCGTCGGCCAGCAGCAGGCTGGGGCGGGCGATCACCGCGCGGGCGATGGCGACCCGCTGTTGCTGGCCGCCGGACAGCGTCGGCGGCAGGGCGTCCATGTGGTCGGCCAGTCCGACCCAGGCCAGCAGCTCCTCGACGTCCCTTTCGCTGCGCCCCTTGTCGCCGCGCAGCGCCGCCTGGCCGCCGATGCGTAGCGGCAGGGCGACGTTCTCGCGCGCGGTAAGGTGGTCGAGCAGGCGGAAATCCTGGAAAACGACTCCGATTCGCCGGCGCATCAGCGCGGTTTCCCGCCGGCTGAGACCGGCCACGTCACGGCCGAAAAGCGCGACTCGACCCTCGCTCGGCCGCTGGGCGAGGAACATCATGCGCAGCAGCGACGATTTGCCGGCGCCGCTGGGGCCGAGCAGGAAATGGTAGGATCCCGGGTCGAACTGCAGGGAGACTCGCTTCAGGATTTCCGGCCCGTTTCCATAGCGCAGCACGACGTCCTCGAAGCGAACCAAGGTGCATTTTTCCTTTTCTCGGAAGTCCGATTCGAAAATGGCATAGCCAAGTCAGTCCCGTAAAGGCCCCTGCTCATTCCTTGCTTTGCTTATACCTCCTCCATATAAGGTTACCGTGACAGCTCTTCGGAGGGGCGCAGTCGTCTATGATCGTTTCCTGTCCTGCCTGCGAGAGCCGCTTCCAAGTCGATGAGGAGCAGCTCGGCTATGACGGACGTATCGTCCGTTGCGGCAAGTGCAGCAACTGCTGGCACCAGATGCCGGAAAATGACCCGCGGGCGGGGCTGGCCGACGTGCCGCCCCCGCCGCCGCGCCGTCGTGCAGCGCCGCCCCCCAAGAAGAAGGGCAGGGGCGTGCTGGTCGGTTGGCTGCTGCTGCTCGCCTTCATCGGCGGAGTCGCCGCCGTGGGCTGGTTCGAGCGCGCGCGCATCGTCACCCAGTTCCCGCAGCTTGCCGACGTGTACAACCTGTTGGGCATCCCGTTGCCCGAATCGGGGGCCTCGCTGCAGCTCAGCAACGTGACGACCAGCCGGACGGCGGTCGACGGCGACGACGTGATCACGGTGCGCGGACAGCTCGCCAATATCTCGAAACGCAAGCAGACGCTGCCGCCGCTGCGCATCCAGCTCAGCGACGGGGCGGGTGCGGTGGTCACCGAGTGGTTCTTCGATGTGCCTGAGGGTGCGCTGGATGCCGGCGAGACCGTCAGCTTTGAGACGGTGACCAAGAATCCGCCGCCCTCGGCCAGCAGCGTCTCGGTGACTTTTGCAGGGCAGGCGCAACCGGTCGAGGACTCCGCGGCGCAGTGAGCGCCGCGTTCTCGGGATTGCCGGATTCGCCGTCCCACCAAGTGCTTCTATCCACCGTCTATCCACCATCTCACGGCGCCCCATTAAGCCTTGCTTAACCACGCGGGTGGCAGTTTGGCCGGAGAGGAAACGGCCGGTAACTTGCGGCCGTCGCCTCGCCCGCAAGCCCGCAGGAGACGGAGATCCCATGGCGCGCATCCTGGTCGCCGAAGACGACATGGCCGTTAAGAGCTTTGTCAGCCGAGCCCTCACCCATCGAGGCCACAAGGTCACCTCCGTCGAAGACGGCGTGCAGGCGCTGGAAGCCCTTGGCGGTGACAATTTCGATCTGCTGATTACCGACATCGTAATGCCCAGCCTGGACGGCATCGGACTGGCGCTGAAGGTGGCGAAGGACTTCCCGTCGCTGCCGGTGCTGCTGATGACCGGCTATTCCGCCGAGCGCCAGCGCGCCCACAACCTCGAGGTCCTGATCTGCGAGGTCATCACCAAGCCGTTCACCCTGCAGGAAATCTGCGAGGCCGCCGAGGCGGCGCTGACCGCCGAAGAGATGACCTGCCACTGAGGCCCCGTCGAGGCCCCGTCGCTTCACCCTTCGGGACCGGCGCTCCGGCAGCGCCGAAAGCTTCCATACATCCTGTCAGAACTGATCCAGCAGGCGGTCGAGATAGTCGAGCTCCAGCGGCGGCCGCTCGCGTTCGCCGCGCCGGCGGCGCAGCTCGTCGACGATCTCGCGGGTGCGGCGCAGTTCCATCTGGTCGGGAATCTGCACGCCGTCGGTGTTGTCGCTCATCTGACCGTTGGGACCTTCCTGCGACTCGCGGCCCAAGGGGTCGCGCTGGTTGTCGCGCCCGCGTGAGCCGACCTCGCCGCCTTCCCCCTCGCCGGGGCCGAACATCTCCATGAACTGCTCCATGGCCGACTGCATGCCCTGCTGCAGCTGGTCGAGGGAGCGAGTCTGCGAGGGCACAGCCTGGCCCGGCTGTTCGTTGCCGAGGGCGTCGCGCGCGTCGCGCATCTCGCGTTCGGCGCGGCCCAGCGGGCGCGGGATCTCACCCAGCGCGTCGCCCAGCTGGCGCATCAGCTCGCCGAGCTGACGGCGCAGCTGCTCCTGGCGCTGCGCATCGCCCTGGTTGTCGCCCTGTTGCTGCTGCTGGCCTTCACCCTGCTGTCCCTGTTGCTGCGAACGCTCGAAGCTGCGGTCCAGCAACTCCTGCTGTTCGCGCATCATGTCTTCCATTTCCCGCATCATGCGCGAGGCGTTCTGCATGTCCTGGTTCATCTGCTGGGCGTAAGGATTGGCCTTGAGGTTCTCCAACATCTCGCGCAGTTGCGACAGCAGCTCGCGCGCCGCGTCCTTTGCGCCGGCCTTGGCCAACTCGCGGGCCTTCTCCAACATTTCCATCAGGTCCTGACGATTCAGCATCTGGCTGTTCGGCGGCAGTTCCTGGTTTTCCATCGGCATGGATTCCTGGGCCATCTGCTCGCGCATCTGCTCGATCATCTGGTCGAGGAACTCGTTCATCGCCTGCTGCAGCTCTTCGATCAGGCGTTCGATCTCTTCGTCGGGCGCGTCGCGCGCCAGTGCTTCCATCAACGCTTCCTGAGCCTCGCGCAGCTCGCGCTCGGCGACCGCCAGCTCGCCTTCCTCGATGCGCAGGGCAGCGTCCCACAGCAGTTCCTGCACCTGGCCGATGGCCTCGTCGGAGGAATCGTGAATCAGCCGCCGCTCGGCCGAGCGGATGGTCAGCGCCACGACAATGTCGTGATAGAAGTGTTCAGGGTGCTCGTAGATGGCGCTCAGCGTCTGCACCACTGGCAGGCGGCGGTCCGGGTTTAGCGTCAGCTGCTTGCGCAGCTCGACCAGGGCGCGCGCCACGGGGTGGTTGAAGATGCGCTCCGGGATCACGGTGCGCAGCGCCTCGCTGCGGCCCTCCTGTCCCGGCTGGTCTTTGGCCACCAACTGGATCTCCACCGCCAGTCCGGCCCAGGGATGCGGAGTCAGGTCGTGGTAGCTGGTCGCCTCGCTGGTCTCGGGCGTGGCGCCGGGCAGCACCAGGTCGAGCTCCAGCGGCTCGGCCTCCGGCTGGTCGAGACGGCGCACCACCGCTTTCACCTCGGCCAGGCCGTAGTCGTCCTTGGCGGCATAGGTCAGGCGCAGGGCCGAGCGCTCGGTGCGCGCCGGGGCTTCCTGGAAGACGATCTCCGGCGGGTTGTCGGGCACCAGTTCCAGCGGCCAGGCCGCCAGGGTCTCGCCGTTCTGCACAATGGCCAGGCTGTCGCCCTCGGTCAGGCTGTGCTCCAGGCGGTAGGCCTCGTGGGCGAAGTTCTCGAACGGCAGGTTGGCGCTACCGACCTGCAGGCTGGGCTCGCCATCGCCGCCCTGCACCTGGGCCAGCAGCACGCTGCCGGCCGGCACGCGCAGCCGTTCGGCCGCAGCCGGCGCCGCCGTTTCGCTGCTGGGCAGCTCGCCGCCGGCGTTCCCGCCGTTCGGGCCCGGGGCGACGGCCTCCAGGTAGACCGGCGCCATGCCGGTGTAGGCGGGCGGGTTGATCCAGGCATCCAGGCTGGGCGGTAGCTGCGGGATGCGGTTGAAGCTCGGTGCCACCGCGGCCGCCAGCCGCCCGCCGACGTTGCCGTCGCTGGCGGCAAAGCCCACGAGAACCAGCAGCACGACCAGGCCGCGTAGGGCCCAGGGATCGAAGGCGGCCATGCCGGGACGCGGCAGTCCGACTCGCAGGCCCTTCAGGCGGGCGATGACGCGGCGCTGGTGGGCGCGCCACAGCGCCCGCGCCTGGGCGTCGCCGGTGCCCGTCGCCATGCGGTCGTCGAGGGCGGTCAGCGGGCGGTGGTCGAGGCCGCTGTCGCGCTCCAACCGGCGCTTGCCGGCCAGCTCGTCGGGCAGAGAGATGCGCCGCGCCGCATGCACCAGGGCGGCGAGGAGCGCCACGGCGAAGGCGGCGAGGGCGAGGCTGTGCAGCCAGCCGCTGAGCGCCGGCAGCAGGCCGGAGAGCGCCACGGCGAGGAACAGGCCGAGGACGGCGAAGAGCGGCCACAGCGCCGGCCAGATGGTCTCCCAGGCGACGGCGCCGCGGGCCAGGGCCAGCAGGAAACCAAAACGGGTCTCTGCCCGCCGGATGTGGTCAGGGCCCGGCCGGCCGCCAGGAGCAGTGGCCCCCGAAGGCTGGGGCGGGGAAGAAGGGCGCGTGCGCTCGGTCTCGCTCATGCGTGCTTCCTGTTCGTGGTCCAGGCGCCTGCGGTGACGCCCCCGGAAAGCCGCAGGCTATGTATTACCTTTCACGGAACTAGAGCGTTCCGTGACGAAACCTAGGCCGCGCCGCGCGTTTCCCCTGTTTTCTCCGCGTCGCGGTCCTGCCGTGCGGCATCTTCCAGCCAGTCCGGCAGGCGATCCTGTCCAATCATTGTGTCATAGTCCATGCGCGGGCGCACTATCGCATAGCGGTCGCCGCGGACCAGGATTTCCGGGGCCAGAGGCCGTGAGTTGTAGGTCGACGCCATCACAAATGCGTAGGCTCCAGCCGTGGAGAAGGCCAGCAGGTCGCCCTCGGCGACCGGCGGCAGCGGGCGCTGCTTGGCGAAGGTGTCGGTCGATTCGCAGACCGGGCCGACGACGTCGACAGGCCTGAGTTCGGCGCCCGGCGTCGGCGCCTTCAGCGGCACGATCTCGTGCCAGGCGTCGTAGAGCGAAGGGCGGATCAGGTCATTCATCGCCGCATCGATGATGACGAAGCGGCGCGGGCCGTTGTCCTTGAGATAGAGCACGCGGGTCACCAGCATGCCGGCATTGCCGACCAGCAGGCGTCCCGGCTCGAAGACGAACTCGGCGTCGAGACCTTCAACCAACTCGCGCACCATCCCCGCATAGGCGTCGACCCGGGCGTCGGCGGTATCAATCTCCTCGCCGCCGCCTTCCTCGGTCAGGGGCCCGTGCTGGTAGCTGATGCCGATCCCGCCGCCGAAATCCAGCCGCTTCAATGGCAGCCCCGCCGCGCGCAGGTCCTTGTAGAGCGCGATGAGCCGCTCGAAGGCGAGGCGGTACGGCGCGATGTCGGTGAGTTGCGAACCGATGTGGACCGCGAGGCCTTCGATGCGGATGCCCGGAATGTCGCGGTTGGCAAGCAGGAAGGCGCGCGCCTCGCCGGCGTCGATGCCGAACTTAGTGTCGGCGCGGCCGGTGGTGATCTTGGCGTGCGTGCCGGCGTCGACGTCGGGGTTCACGCGCAGAGCCACCGGCGCGATCACCCCGCGTGCCGCCGCGACCTCCGACAGCAGCTTCAGCTCGGAAAGCGACTCGATATTGAACTGCATGATGCCGGCGTCGAGGCCGGCGGCCAGTTCCTTCGCGGTCTTGCCGACGCCGGCGAAGACGATCTTCTGCGCCGGCACGCCAGCGGCCAGGGCGCGGCGCAGTTCGCCTTCGGAAACCACGTCGGCACCGGCGCCCAGCGCGGCAAAGGTGGCAATGACCGCCTGGTTGGAGTTGGCCTTCAGCGCATAGCAGATGGTTGCCGGCAGGCCCTTCAGCGCCGCCGCGAAATGGCGGTAGCCGTGCTCCAGCGCGTCGGCGGAATAGCAGTAGAAGGGTGTACCGACCTCGGCCGCCAGGCGCTCGAGCGCCACGCCGCTGGCGTGGAGCCGTCCATTGCGGTAACTGAAATAACGATTGCTCATCGGCTCCTGCATTCTTCCCGCCGCAGCGCAGCGGCCCGGATCTCCCGGCCGCGCGCAACGGCGCAATCTCAGTAGGTTTTCGTCTTGGTGCGGTTGTCGTCGTTGAAGATCGACAGCGGCCCCGCGTTCTCCTCCGGCTGCGCCTGGCCGTTCGGGACCACGGTGGAGGGCGCCGGATAGTCCTGCGGGTAGGTGTACTGATCCTCCTGGTCCTCGGGCGGTTTGGGCGAGCCTTTCTTGCCGCAGGCCGCAAGGCCGAACAGCAGGCCCCCGGCGAGAACGGCGGTCAGCAGCAGACGCGGGCTTCGGCCGAGTGCACTCGGGATCATAGGAAACGCTCCTTGGCGGCGGCGACGGCCTCGCGCACCCGTGCCGGCGCGGTGCCGCCGGTGCTCAGGCGGCTGGCGACGGCGTTCTCGACGGAGAGCACGGAAAAAATGTCCTCGGTGATGCCGGGTTCGACCTTCTGCATCTCGGCCAGCGGCAGATCCTCCAGACCGCAGCCGCGCTCCTCGGCCAGCTTCACGATGCTGCCGGTGACGTGGTGGGCCTGGCGGAACGGCATGCCGAGCACCCGCACCAGCCAGTCGGCGAGATCGGTTGCGGTGAGGAAGCCGTGGGCGGTCGCCGCCTTCAGCGCGGCGCGGTCCGCTTTCATGTCGGCGATCATGCCGGTCATCGCGGTGACGCAGAGCTGCAGGGTGTCGGCGGCGTCGAACAGTGGCTCCTTGTCCTCCTGCATGTCCTTGCCGTAGCTGAGCGGCAGTCCCTTCATGACGATCAGAAGGCTCGCCAGGGCGCCGATCACGCGGCCCGCCTTGCCGCGAATCAGCTCGGCGGCATCGGGATTGCGCTTCTGCGGCATGATCGAACTGCCGGTGGTGAAGGCATCCGAGAGCTGCACGAAGCGGAAGCCGGCCGAGCACCACAGCACGATCTCCTCGGACAGCCGTGAGAGGTGCATGGCGATGATGGCGCCGGCGGAAAGGAACTCCAGCACGTAGTCCCGATCCGAGACCGCGTCGATGGAGTTGGCCATGGGCCGGTCGAAGCTGAGCGTCGAGGCGGTCGCCGCCCGGTCAATGTCGAAGGAGGTGCCGGCCAGCGCGGCGGCGCCCAGCGGCGATTCGTTCATGCGCTTGCGGCAGTCCTGCAGGCGGCCGCGGTCGCGCCCCAGCATCTCCACGTAGGCCAGCATGTGGTGGCCGAAGGTCACCGGCTGCGCGGCCTGCAGGTGGGTGTAGCCGGGCATGACGGTGTCGGCCTCGGCCTCGGCCTGGGCGATCAGCGCCGCCTGCAACTCGCGCAGGGCCGCTTCCAGGCGGTCGACGGCGTCGCGCGTCCACAGGCGCACGTCGGTCGCCACCTGGTCGTTGCGCGAGCGCGCGGTGTGCAGCCGGCCGGCCGGCTCGCCGATCAGCGCGCTGAGGCGCGCCTCCACGTTCATGTGAATGTCTTCCAGGCTGGTCTTGAACTGAAAGTCGCCAGCCTCGATCTCTGCCAGGATGGTGTCCAGGCCTGACAGGATGGCCGCGCCGTCTTCCTGGCTGATGATGCGCTGGTGGACCAGCATGACGCAGTGTGCCTTGGACCCCGCGATGTCCTGGGCGTAGAGTCGCCGGTCGAAGCCGATGGAGGCGTTGATCTGCTCCATCACCTCGGCCGGGCCGGCGGCGAAGCGTCCGCCCCACATGGTATTGGCACCTGCATCGTCCGCAGGCAGTTGTCCGGTCTTTGCGTTCATTCGGCCCTTAGGAGGCTCTCGCGTCCATGCTCGATATAGAAGGGGTCATAAGAAAAACCCTCGCGGCCGTCGGGCTTGCCGCGCTGGTGTTAGCCGCCGGCCCGGTGGCGGCCCAGCAGGGGCCGGCGCAGGGGCAATCGGCAGCGTCCGGGGGCGCGCCCTCGGCCCCAAAGGGCCCGTTTGCCGAGAACTTTACCTTCTCGAACCCGCCGGTGCCAGCGCCGAGCGCGGCCTTTCAGAGCCTGAACGGCGAAACGGCGAACCTTGACGACTTTCGCGGCCAGGTGGTCCTGGTGAATTTCTGGGCCACCTGGTGTGCGCCCTGCGTGGAAGAGATGCCGAGCCTGGAGCGCCTGCATGCCGCCCTGAAGGACGAGGGCTTTGCCGTATTGGCGATCTCCCAGGATCGCGGCGGCTCCGGCGTGGTGGCGCCCTTCCTCGCCCGCCTCGATCTCCAGCGTCTGCCGGTTTACCTCGACCCCAAGGGGGTGCTGGCCCGCCAGTTCGCCTTGAAAGGCCTGCCGACCAGCTTCGTCATCGACCGTGCGGGACAGGTGCGGGCCGGCTTGGTCGGGCCGGCGCAGTGGGATTCGCCGGAGGCGCTCGACTTCATGCGCCACTATCTGAAAGGCCAAGGCAACGACGCGCCGGAGGGCGCCCCCCAGGCTGATGTTACGAACACTTCCGGTTGAATTACGCAAATATCACAAGCCGAATGCACGGCACGCTTGTGAGCCCGGCCGTCTCCCGCCAAGATAGCCGTTCGCAGACGTATTGGTTCGCCGCTGTCCCGTGAGGGAGGTCCTGACCATGGATTCCGCCGTATCGCCTGCATTTCCCGCTTCTTCGGGCTTCTTTCTGCGCCGCCTTCGGGTGGTGCCGCCCGCCGCCGTGGTGATCGCTGCCCTGCTTTTCGGGCCGCCGCTGCTGGCCGCCGTGGGCCTCCCCGCTGCCGCGCAGCAGGCGGACAGGCAGGTGGCCCAGGAAGCCGCCGTGCCGCCGCCCGACTCGCCGGTGGTCTTCGACGTGCTGCGCGACGGCAGCAAGGTCGGTGAGCACCGCCTGGTCTTCGAGCCCCAGGACGACGACACTCTAAAGGTCTCGGTGGAGACCGCCATGTCGGTGTCCTTCGCCTTCGTCACCCTGTTCCGCTACGAGCACAAGCGCGTCGAACGTTGGCGCGACGGCACGCTGGAATCGCTGGCCGGCATCACCAACGACGACGGGCAGGAATACGAGATATCCATCGTGCGCAAGGAGGGTCACTACAGCCGCACGGTAAATGGCACCGAAGAGGAAATCGCCGGGCCGGTGAAGGTCGACAGCCTGTGGAGCAAGGACCGCCTGACCGCCGGCAAGCTGTTCTCGGCGGCCAGCGACAGCGTCTATCGCGTGCGTAGCGATTTGCTGGGCAAAGAAACCATCGAAGCCAAGGGCGGCGAGATCGAGGCCGAGCACTACAAGCTGACGGGCGAGATCGACCGCGACCTCTGGTACGGACCGGGCGGCGAGCTGCTGAAGATCAAGTACGAAGGCGCCGAAGGCGAGACCTTCGAGTATGTCCGCCGCTAGCGCGGGAAGTGCCGCCGGCGCGACGGCGACCGCTGTTGTAGGAGCCTGATCGACCGACCTACCGCGTCGGGACGGGTGTGTCCGTGGAATAGTCGTAGAAGCCGCGGCCGACCTTCTTGCCGAGCCAGCCGGCCTCGACGTACTTCACCAGCAGCGGACAGGGCCGGTACTTGCTGTCGGCGAGGCCGTCGTAGAGCACCGACATGATCGACAGACAGGTGTCGAGACCGATGAAGTCGGCCAGTTCCAGCGGGCCCATCGGATGGTTGGCGCCGAGCTTCATCGCGGTGTCGATGGAGGCCACCGAGCCAACGCCCTCGTAGAGGGTGTAGACCGCCTCGTTGATCATCGGCAGCAGGATGCGGTTCACGATGAAGGCCGGAAAATCTTCCGCCGTCGCCGTCGTCTTGCCGAGCCGGTCGGAGAGCTGGCGTACCGTCTCGAAGGTCGGCTCGTCGGTGGCGATGCCGCGGATCAACTCGACCAGCTGCATCAGCGGCACCGGGTTCATGAAGTGCATGCCCATGAACTTCGCCGGGCGATCGGTGACGGAGGCGAGCCGGGTGATGGAGATCGACGAGGTGTTGGAGCAGATGATGGCCGAGGGCTTCAGCATCGGACAGAGCGCCTTGAAGATCTCCCGCTTGACCTCCTCGTTCTCGCTTGCCGCTTCGATCACAATGTCCGAATCGGCGAACATCTCCAGGCCAGTGCCGGTGGAGATCCGCTTCAGCGCGGCCTGCTTGTCCGCCTCGCTGATCTTCTCGCGCTTGACCTGGCGATCCATGTT
Organism: Pelagibius sp. 7325; assembly: GCF_037652055.1. Classification (NCBI taxonomy): domain Bacteria; kingdom Pseudomonadati; phylum Pseudomonadota; class Alphaproteobacteria; order Rhodospirillales; family Rhodovibrionaceae; genus Pelagibius; species Pelagibius sp. 7325. The sequence continues at coordinate 364,972 of NZ_JBBKAH010000002.1, read as the reverse complement.
CTTGGTGATGATATTGATCGCCTTCTTCGCCGCCTCGGCGGAAACATCGGAGATCTTCACGTCATAACCGGCCAGGGCACAGACGTGCGCGATGCCGCTGCCCATCTGTCCGGCGCCGATGACGCCGATGGACTTGATCTCGGTCAGGCCCGGGGCGGGCGCGTCCTGTTGTGCCATGTGGTTCAAGATACCTTTGCTCTCACGAAACCAGGTTCGACCGGCGTCCCCACGACGCGACCGCCTCAACCCAGTTCTTTTTCCAATTCGGGAACCGCCTCGAAGAGGTCGGCCACCAGGCCGTAGTCGGCGACCTGGAAGATCGGCGCCTCCTCGTCCTTGTTGATGGCGACGATGACCTTGGAGTCCTTCATGCCCGCCAGATGCTGGATGGCGCCGGAGATGCCGATGGCGATGTAGAGGTCGGGTGCGACCACCTTGCCGGTCTGGCCGACCTGGTAGTCGTTGGGCACGAAGCCCGCGTCGACCGCCGCGCGGCTGGCGCCGACGGCGGCGCCCAGCTTGTCGGCGACGCGCTCCAGCATGACGAAGTTGTCGCCGCTCTGCATGCCGCGGCCGCCGGAGATGACGATGCCGGCGGTGGTGAGCTCAGGCCGCTCGGACTTGGTGAGCTCCTGGCCCTTGAAGACGGTCAGGCCCGTGTCGCCGGTGCCCTCGACCGCCTCGACGGCGGCCGAGCCGCCCTCGGCCGCGGCGGCGTCGAAGGCCGTGGCGCGGATGGTCAGCACCTTCACCTTGTCGGACGATTTGACCGTGGCCAGCGCGTTGCCGGCGTAGATCGGGCGCACGAAGGTGTCCTCGCCCTCGATGGCCGAGACATCGGAGATCTGCTGCACATCCATCAGTGCAGCTGCGCGCGGCATCACGTTCTTGCCCGACGTCGTCGCGGCGGCGATCACGTGGCTGTAGCCGGAAGAAAGCTTGGCCACCAGCGGCGCCAGGTTTTCGGCCAGGTGGTGGTCGTAGGCCGTGTCGTCGGCCTTCAGCACCTTGTCGACACCGGGAATCTTCGCGGCGGCTTGCGCGGCGGCGTCGCAGCCGGCACCGGCCACCAGGATGTGGGTCTCGCCGGGCAATTGCTGTGCGGCGGTGACGGCGTTGAGCGTGGCGGGCTTGACGTCCGCGTTGTCGTGCTCGGCGACGATCAGCGTGGACATCAGATCACCTTCGCTTCGTTACGCAGTTTATCGACCAGTTCGGCGACGGAGGCGACCTTGACACCCGCCTGGCGCGCCGGCGGTTCGTTCACCGCGACGATGGTCAGGCGCGGGCTGACGTCGACGCCCAGGTCGGCCGGCGTCATGGTGTCGATCGGCTTTTTCTTCGCCTTCATGATGTTGGGCAGCGAGGCGTAGCGCGGCTCGTTGAGGCGCAGGTCGGTGGTGACCACCGCCGGCGTCTTGAGTTCCAGCTTTTCCAGGCCGCCGTCGACCTCGCGGGTGATGGCGAAGCCGGCGCCGCCCTTCTCGATCTTGGAGATGAAGGTGCCCTGTGGCCAGCCGAGCAGCGCGGCCAGCATCTGGCCGGTCTGGTTGTTGTCGTTGTCGACGGCCTGCTTGCCCAGGATGACCAGTTCAGGGCCTTCCTTCTCGACCACTGCCTTCAACAGCTTGGCGACGGCCAGCGGCTCCGGGTCGCCCTCGCACTGGATCAGGATGCCGCGGTCGGCGCCCATGGCCAGGCCCGTGCGCAGGGTCTCCTGCGCCTGGGCGGAGCCAGCGGAGACCACGATCACCTCGGTCGCGGTGCCGGCCTCTTTCAGGCGCACGGCCTCCTCGACGGCGATTTCGCAGAAGGGATTCATGGCCATCTTCACGTTGGCCGTTTCCACCCCGGTCTTATCCGCCTTTACGCGGACCTTCACGTTGGCGTCGATGACGCGCTTGATCGGAACGAGAACTTTCATCGCAACCCTGCGACCACCCTTTTTCTTGATGCTGTCAAAGAATCCGCCGCCAACGGCCGCGCAAGATCGTTGCGCAGAACCCCCGGGCGCCGGACATACGGAAACTTAGCTGCCTATCTCGCAGCCGCACAATAGGAGCATGGCTGTATACTGTCAACGCCACCAGACCGCCCCAACCCTAGGGTTTCCGCCGCTTTGCAGCCTGCTTGCCAGCGCCGCCCGCCGGCCCGTCCGCGTCACGGCTACTTGCCGCCGCGGGTCGCCCCCGGCTCCCACAGCACGTCGCCGGCGCCGCGGTCGTTCACGCTGCGGCTCATGACGAAGAACAGGTCGGAGAGGCGGTTGATATAGCGGATGGCCTGGGGGTTGATCGTGTCGCTTTCGGCCAGTTCGGTGATTTCGCGCTCGGCACGGCGCGCCACGGTGCGCGCCAGGTGCAGGTAAGCTGCGGCGGCGCTGCCGCCGGGCAGCACGAAAGAGTTCAGCGGGGCGAGTTCGGCGTTCAGGCGGTCGATCTCGCGCTCCAGGCGCTCGACCTGCTCGGCCACGATGCGCAGCGGCGGAAACTCCGGGTTCTCCACTTCGGGCGTCGCCAGGTCGGCGCCGAGGTCGAAGAGATCGTTCTGCACGCGTCCCAGGATGGCGTCGATCTCCGGATCGTCCAGCGTCGCTGTGTGCAGCCGGGCGAGGCCGACGGCGGCATTGGTTTCGTCGACCGTGCCGTAGGCTGCGACACGCGGGTGGTGCTTTACCACGCGCTTGCCGCTGCCCAGCGCCGTCTTACCTTTGTCGCCGCCTTTGGTGTAGATGCGCGTGAGCTTGACCATGCCGCCGGACGTCGCTTTCTGGCCTCGGGCCCTAGGGGTGGTCAGTCCTGGCTGCCGACGAGGACGGCGATGGCGAACAGCGCCAGGGCGACGCCCTGAGCGATCACGCGGGCGCGCATCAGCTTGTTGCCGTACTTGGCGTTGAACTCGCCGCCGCGCGCCATGCCGATAATGCCGGTGGCCAGCACCCCGAGGGTGACGAACATGGCGATCAGCACGAGGATGAACATGACAGTTTTCATGCCCGGGACCTTAAACCCGCGGATCGGGGGGATGCCAGCGATTTCCCGGGAGCGGCCGCGACAAATTGCCCTGAATTCGCGTCAAATTCGAAACGATGTACCCCCTGGGGGTGGTTTTTTTCGCTGCTCCCGCACTGCAGCCGTTTGTAACGCAAAATTCGATGACTATGGTCGATGTTCAGATATGTAGTGAGCGATCACTGGTCCATTAGACTTCAGGAAGTCCTGTGTCCCGCCTGCGACTACCCCTTATCCGAAACCAGCGGAAGATGGCATTGGTGGCTTTCGAGCGTGACCTGGCGATAGCCTGCGGGATCGTTAAGCCGCGATACATGCAGCTTGAAAAGTCGGTCAGTCTTTATGACCAGCTGCAAAAAGGTATTCCGCCGAAATTTCGATCCGGGCGAGCGGATCGGAGTGACCTGAAGTCGATCCTTAGCGACGTTCAGTTAGGTTGCCCTGATGCGCAATGCTTCGTGTTTTTGTCTCACCACTGGTTTATGGGTGGAATCGAACTGCGGATCTCTGCCTTTTGGATCAAAGCGCTGGATCTACTGGATTTTGATGGAGATACCGTCTTTGCGGTAAGTCATGACGGTCGCGACGGGATTGCGCTCGATTTTGATACCGAACCCGTCGAGCGGGGCGGTGGGTACGAGATTATTGTATGGGGCGACCGCTGGCAGGATTTCGGCCCGCCCGGTCGGCCTCTACCCTAGCAGGGTGCGGAAAAAGTCGCTCGATCGGCGCACAGATGCTTCGAGACGGCGCTTCGCGCCTCTTCAGCATGAGGTTACCCTATTGATATTAAATCAAAAACCTCATCCTGAGGAAGCCCCGCAAGGGGTTGTCTCGAAGGATGGCCAAGCGCTCTATCGTCCTGTTTCAGCAGCCTGCTAGCGCCGCGCCAGCGCCAAGCCCAGGCCCGTCCCCAGCAGCAGCGTGCCGGTGATGCCGTGGCGCACCCGGTTGGCGCGCGCCGAGGCGAAGAGTCCGCGCACCCGCCCGGCCAGCAAGGCGTAGCCGCTGTCCAGCGCGGTCGCGATCACCACCATGGCGATGGACATGGCGACCAGCTGCGGGCCGATCGCCAGCGCCGGGTCGATGAACTGCGGGAAGAAGGCAGCGTAGAAGAAGATTGTCTTGGGGTTGGTGACGGCCACCAGCACGCCCTGCCAGAAAACGCCGCGGCGCGACGGCATGGCCGGCATGGTCGGCATGGCACCGGCGCTGAACACCAGGCGCCACTGCCGGACGCCCAGGTAGACCAGGTAGGCGACGCCGGCCCAGCGCAGCACCTCGAACAGCTCGGCCGCCAGCGCCAGCAGGGTGGTGAGCCCCAGCGCCCCGGCGGCGACCAGCAGGGCGTTGCCGCTGCTCGATCCGGCGACGGTGGCCAGACCGGTGCGCTGCCCGTAGGCCAGGGAATTGGCGATCACCAGGGTGACGATCGGCCCCGGCATGAGGATCAGCACGACGACGGCGAAGAGGAAGCCGGCGAAGAGTTCCGGATTGACGGCGAGCATGGGCGAAGGTCCTGCCTTTTGAGGTTCGTGGAGCAAGCAAAGACAGTCTCGGGGACGGAAGTACAGCCCAAATAGCCATCTTCACGGATTATCAAATTGATTAGACGTCTGCTAAGCTGAAGGCATATGCGGGCCTGAGGAGACGGCGGATGTCTGTGCTGGTGGGTACCCTGTTCAGTCGTAGGCTTTGTGCGCCGCTGGCCGCGCTGTTGCTCGCCGCCTTTGGCGCCGCCGGACTGATGCCGATACCGGCGGCCCTGGCACAATCCGGGCCGCTGCCGGCCCTGAAGCCCTGGACCGGCGATCTCGACGAAATGGTCGAGCGCCGGGTGATCCGCATGTTGGTGCCCTACAGCAAGACCTTCTACTTCCTGGACGGGGCGACCCAGCGCGGCATTACCTACGAGTTTTCCCGCGCCTTCGAGGAACAGCTCAACAAGAAGCTGAAGACCAAGGCGTTGCGCGTCGAGGTCGCGATCATTCCGACGCCCTTCGACCGCCTGATCTCCGGCGTCGCCGAGGGATACGGCGACATCGCCGCCGGCAACCTGACGATCACCGAGGGTCGGCTGGGCGCCGTCGACTTCACCGACCCGCTCTATAGCGACGTGAGCGAAGTGGTGGTGACGCCGAAGTCGGCGGCGGCGATCGCGACGGAAGCCGACCTTGCTGGCCGTGAGATCTCCGTGCGCCCTTCCAGCAGCTACCACGAGAGCCTGCTGGCGCTGAACGAGCGGCTCAAGGCCGCCGGTCAGAAGCCGGCCGTGATCGTCGAGGCTAACGAACTGCTCGACGACGAGGACCTGCTCGAAATGGTCAACGGAGAGATGATTCCCGCCGTGGTGGTCGACCGCCATCAGGTCGACTTCTGGACCGGCGTGCTGGATAACCTGCAGATCCACGAGGCCGTGCCGCTGCGCCAGGGTGGCCAGATCGCCTGGGCGATCCGCAAGGACAGTCCGCAGCTCGCGGCGGCGCTGAACGACTTCGTGAAAACCTCGAAGAAAGGCACCCAGCTCGGCAACATCCTCATCAAGCGTTATTTCGGTTCCACCAAGTGGGTCGGCAAGGCCCTTTCCGAAGACGGCCTCGACCGCTTCCACGACACCGCGCCGGTATTCCAGCAGTACGCCGAGACCTACGATTTCGACTGGCTGTTGCTGATCGCCCAGGCCTATCAGGAATCCGGCCTCGACCAGAGCGTGAAGTCAAAGGCCGGGGCCGTCGGCATCATGCAGGTGCTGCCGGCCACCGCCGCCGATCCCAGCGTCGGGATCAAGGACATCAGCACCATCGAGAACAACGTGCATGCCGGCACGAAGTACATGCGCTTCATGCTCGACAACTATATACATCCGGACGAACTCGATGCGTTGAACCGCGGCCTCTTCGCCCTGGCCTCCTACAATGCAGGGCCCAACCGCATCGCCAAGCTGCGAGAGAAGGCGGCGGCGCAGGGCTACGACCCGAACCGCTGGTTCCACAACGTGGAGTACGTCGTGGCCAAGGATGTCGGTCGCGAGCCGGTGCGCTACGTCAGCAACATCTTCAAGTACTACATCGCCTACCAGGGCAGCATGCAAAGCCTGGCGGCGCGCCGCGCGGCGCAGGAAAAGGGCGCCGCACCCGTGGCCCAATAGCCCCTGGGTCTCCCCGGGTCTCCCCGGCCCTACAGGTCGACGCTGACGAGGATCAGTTCGTGGTCGGAGAGGTTGCCCTGGCTGCGGTCGGCCGCCGCGACGACCCGCGGATCGTGGCAGGTCAGACCCCGCGAGAAGAACCAGTCCAGCTTGCGGCGCGGCTCGGCCGGGTCCTGCCAGGGGTGGCGCCGGGTCGTCACGCCGGGGCTGTTGCTGTGCCACCAGTCGAAGCCGGCCTCGGCCAGGCGGCTGAACATCGGCTCAGTGTCCTGCGGCGTCTTCAGCACCTGCTCGCCCAGCAGGCCGTTCTCCTTGATGGACTTGCAGTTGAAATCGCCGCCGAGGAGCACCGCCTCGTCGCCGCAGAGCGCGCCGACGTGGCTCAGCAGTACCCGCGCTTCGCGGTCGCGGTCCAGTGGGTCCATACGGCTTTCGAAGTGCACCGCCACCACCCACAGCGGCTGTGGCAGCAGGTGGCGCACGGCCAGCGCCATGCGCCCGCCGATGCGGCGCTGGCGGCCCTTGGCGTCGCCGGCGAACCACAAGCCGCCGTTATCCAGCGGCAGCATCGCCGCGCGGTCGATGGCAAAGCGGCTGGCGATGGCATTGCCGTGCAGGCCGGCCGCGTTCGGCGTTTCGCCGTGGGCCGCCGCTTCGCGGGCGTCGCCGTGATCCAGCTCAATGAACTCGACGCCGTAGGCGTGGCCCATGTCCAGCGCGGCGGCGAGCTCGGCGGCGGTATCGCGGTTGCCGCTGCGCGCCATGCCCAGGTCCATCTCGCTCAACAGGCAGATGTCGGCGCCGGCGCGCTTCAGCAGCCGGGCGGATTCCCCGACGTGGCGGCAACGCTCCAGGTTCCAGGCGGCGATGCGCAGCTGCTGCGGCGCCTGCGCCGGTGCCGGCGGCTGGTTCACGCGCAATGTGTTCAGGCAATCGGCCGCGTCCCGTAACGCGTTATGGCGCTCGAGACTGACTTCACCGGCTGCGGCCTCGCGGCGCCACGCCGCTGGAGGCGGATCGAGACGGTCGGCTGATCGGGTGATGGCGCCGCGCGGGCTGATGTCGAGCATGGACGAAGGCTCCTTCCTTGTGCCGCACTCGCGCGGCGGACAGATAGAAGGGCAATTCCTCTTGGGCTCAATGCTTGTTTTTCAGCACCGTCCGTCGTTGCGGGCGGTGGTCCTGCTTCATCAGCAATGCGGCAAGTGCGCGAGAAGTTTCCACGGCGCGGGGTTTCCCGCAAGTCCCATCATGAAATGCACACTGCCGTCGCAGTTCTTAACCTTGTACCGCCGCAGGCTTCCGCGCCGCTGGGCGATTTCTGTAATATCAATCTGTTGAGCGACGTCTTGCGGCCAGCTTACGAAAGTTGCATGGCAGGCGTATGACACCGGGTGGTCCGGGTCGCTTGACAAAACTATAAATCTAGTTATATAGTTTTGCCATGTCACAGAACGCCGCCATCGCCCGCGCCCTTGCCGCCCTAGGCCACGAGGCGCGTCTCGCCATCTACCGCCTGCTGGTGCGTGCGGGAGAAGACGGGCTGAACGTGGGCGAGATCGCCACCCACCTGAAGATGCCGGCCTCGACCCTGGCCCATCATCTCTCCACCCTGGTTGCCGCCGGATTGGTGATCCAGGAGCGTCAGGGCCGCGAGGTGGTGAACCGCGCCGACTACGACGCCATGCGGCGCACCGTCGGGTTCCTCACCGACAAATGCTGCGCCGGCGTCAGCCTTTCCCAAGAGATCTCAGCAGGGGAGGCGGCGGCGTGAGGGGGACGAGCGTTTTTCTTTGGCTTGAAAAAACTAGAAACCTAGAGGTGTCGCGATGACCGAACTTGCCCTGCGCGCCCGCAGCTTCGGGATGGAGGCCGTCCGCTTTGCCTGGGGCGACGCCCGCGTCTGGCTCGCCGCGGCCGTCATCCTGGCGCTGACCTTCGCCGCCGACCCGGCCCAGGGCAGTGCCAGCGCGACCTTCACTTTGGATGCGCTGCTGCACACCGCGCCCTACCTGCTGCTCTCCATCGGCATCGCCGCCTATGCCGGGGCCTCGGGCGCCGACAACCTCATCGCCCGCGCCTTCACCGGCTCGCCGGCCTTGATGATCCTGCTGGCGGCGCTGGCAGGCGGCCTCTCACCCTTCTGCTCCTGCGGTGTGATTCCCTTGATCGCCGCGCTGCTCGCCATGGGCGTGCCGCTCTCTGCCGTCATGGCCTTCTGGCTCGCCTCGCCGGTGATGGATCCTTCCATGTTCGTCCTCACCACAGGCGTGCTGGGCGGCGAGTTCGCCGTCGCCAAGACGCTCGCCGCCGTGGGTCTCGGCCTCTTCGGCGGCTTCGCCACCTTGGGGCTGATGCGTGCGGGCGGGCTCGCCGAACCCCTGCGCGAGGGCGTCGGCAACGGCGGCTGCGGCGGCGCCAAGGTGCGCAGTGCCAAGCCGGTCGTGTGGCGTTTCTGGCAGGAGGACGCCCGGGTCGCCAAGTTCGCGCGCGAGGGCTGGAAGACGACGCTGTTCCTCGCCAAGTGGCTGACGCTCGCCTTCCTCATCGAGAGCCTGATGCTGGCCTACGTGCCGGCGGAGTGGGTCGCCTCGGCGCTCGGCGGCGAGGGCCTGCTGCCCATCGTCTCGGCAACTCTGGTCGGCGTACCCGCCTACCTGAACGGCTACGCCGCGCTACCGCTGGTCGGCGGCCTCATCGGCCAGGGCATGGCGCCCGGCGCCGGTCTCGCCTTCCTGGTCGCCGGCGGCGTTACCTCGCTGCCCGCTGCGATCGCCGTCTTCGCGCTGGTGAAGCTGCGCGTTTTCCTGCTCTACCTCGCCCTGGCGCTCGCCGGCTCGTTTGCCGCCGGCCTACTGTTTCAGCTCTGGGTGGGCTGACGCGGCCGGATCACTTCACCAGCAGCAGCCAGTTGTGGCCTGGGTTGAGCCAGTCTTCCTTCACCATCGGCCGCTCGGCCACGAAGCGATAGCCGAGGCGCTCGTAGAGGCGGCGGGCGCCCGCATTGGCGTCGGAGACGATGATGCTCATACCGGTCTTGCCGTCGGCGCGGCCGATTTCTTCGGCCACAGTCAGCAGCCTGCCGCCGAGCCCCAAATTGCGGAAGGCCGGCAACACCGCCAGCACGTTCACGTACCAGGTGCCGGTCGCCAGGTTCTCCAGTTCCTGCAGCGGGCGGAACATCGGCGGGATGTCCGCCGCGACCGGCTCAGGCTCGTCGGCGATGCCGTAGCCGATGAGGGCACCGGCGGCTCTGCCGTCATGCTCGATCATCACCGCGTTGCGGTAGGAGAAGGCGCCCTCGTCGCGCGCGGCACGCCGCAGCCCGACGTCCCAGGCGGTCTCGCCGGGCTCCTTCATCTTGTCCCAGAGATAAAGCGGCAGGCTTTCCCCGGCGTGGTTCACCAGCTCGGCAAGGACGGCGGCATCCGCGGGGGTGGCGGGGCGGAAGGGGCTCTTTAGCGCAGTCACGGCAGGCTCCGAAGTCGGGTGCGGCGACTTCGGCGGCAGGTGTGGCCCATGTTGCCCGCCGATGCAAGGCCCGAGGCCTCTAGACGCCGAGTTCCGCCAGCAGCCCGGTCGCGCAATGGCCTTCCTTCACCCCCTCGACCAGGATGACGTCGCCCGCGCTGTTGTCGGTGCGAAGGGCGATGATCTCCCGGTAGGCCGGGGAGTGGTACCAGGCCTCGGCGCTCTGCCGGTCGGGAAAGCCGATGATGACGAGATCGCCCACCCAGCCACCTTCCAGCACGGTCGGTCGTCCGCCGTGCACCACGTAGCGGCCGCCGAAGGGCTCCAGGGTGGCGTCGATGCGCTTCAGATACTCGATGATGCCGGCGCCGAAGTCCACCTGGCGCAGGTGGGCGATGGCATAGGCTTTGAGAGGCGCGGTCATGATGTGATCCTGGTTTGGGAAAGAGACTTAGGCGGCTTGGGGCCGTGCAGCGCGCGCAGCGGTCTGTTCCAGCAGAGCCAGGGCCGCCACGCCGATAGCCTGGACGCTGACAAGCGCAATGCCGAAGGCGTTGGGCGCCACCCAGCTGAAGAGGGGGCCGGAGGCCAGCAGCAGCAGGCTGGCGGCGACCCAGGCGGCATTGCCGAGGACGGCCAGCCGCACCGTCCCGGGATGCGGACGCCAGGCGACAAGTGCCATGAAGACGGCGATGGGCAGCAGGCTGAGCCCGGCGTAAAACAGCAGCGCCGCGGGCAGACCGGTGAGGGCGGACAGCGGCGCCGCGCCGATGGAGAGGGCGAGGCCCATGGCGGCGCAGGTGGCCGCGTCGATGATCAGCAAGGGGCGCAGTGTCAGCAGCTTGGGCATGGCGGGTTCCTCCGATTGGCTGGCGCCGCAGGCCGCGGCGCCTGAGTCGGAAGATCGGCCGCATTCCGCTGCAGGTCGATTACCTCGCAGGTAATGGACCGGCGAATTCGCCGGCGCTAGTGTCGCGTCATGACCGCCGACACACTCTCCCCCATCGGCGGCCTGCTGCGCGACTGGCGCAAGCGGCGCCGCCTGACCCAGCTCGACCTCGCGCTCGCCGCCGAGGTCTCGCAGCGCCACCTCAGCTTCATCGAGTCCGGCCGCGCAGCGCCCAGCCGCGACATGGTGCTGCGCCTTGCGGAGCCACTTTCCGTTCCTCTGCGCGAGCGCAACGCGCTGTTGGCGGCCGCCGGCTTCGCGCCGGTCTACCACGAGCGAGCGGCCGACGATCCGCGTTTCGCCGCCGCCCGCCATGCGGTGGAACTGATCCTCACCGGCCACGAACCGCATCCGGCGCTCGCCGTCGACCGCCACTGGAATCTGGTCTTTGCCAACAAGGCCGTCGCGCCATTGATGGCCGGCGCTGACGAGGCCCTGCTCAAGCCGCCGCTGAACGTGCTGCGCCTCAGCCTGCATCCCTCGGGCCTTGCGGGACGCATTGCCAACATCCGCGAATGGCGCGCGCACATCATCGAGCGCCTGGAGCGGCAGATCGAGGCAACCGGCGACGCCGAGCTCGTCGCGCTACGCGAGGAACTGAAGGGCTATGCGCTGCCGCCCGACGCCAAGCCGTACCGCGCCGCGGGAACCGACCCGCTGGGCGGCGTCGCCGTGCCGCTGGAGATGAGAACGGAAGGCGGCGTGCTGCGTTTTCTCAGCGCCACGACCGTCTTCGGCACTGCCCTCGACATCGGCCTCGCGGAGCTTACCATCGAGACCTTCTTTCCCGCCGACGGCGAAACGGCGGCGGCAATGCAGCGTGCCATTGTGTCGCCGCAAGCGGGATAGGCCGGCGTTTCAACCGCTTGCGGAGTTGCAGCGAATACAGCAGGAAAACCCCGAAAATCGCGGCGATTTTTCACGGAATCCTAAGCCGAAAAGCGCAGTCTGGTAAGCGGTGCGAGTTACTTGGGTGCTACAGGATATGCGAAACGCTCTGACAAGCTTCGCCAAAGACGAAGCGGGTGCGGCGGCGATCGAATACGGACTGATCGCCGCCCTCGTGTCCATCGCCGGCATCGTCGCGATGACGCTGACCGGCCAGGCGCTCGACGGCCTGCTCAGCCTGGTGGCCGACTTCGTCGAGATGCCGTGAGGCACGGCGGCCGACGCAGGCCGCCTCCGTCCGTTCAGGCTAATTCCGCCCTGACAGCAGGCCGCGGGCGATGACTTGTGCCTGGATCTCGGCGGCGCCTTCGAAGATGTTGAGGATGCGGGCGTCGCAGAGCACGCGGGAGATCTTGTATTCCTCCGCATAGCCGTTGCCGCCGTGCACCTGCAGCGCGTTGTCGGCGTTGGCCCAGGCGACGCGCGCGCCCAGCAGCTTGGCCATGCCGGCCTCGATGTCGCAGCGCCGCTCGGAATCCTTCTCGCGCGCGGCGAAGTAGGTGAGTTGGCGCGCAATCATAGTCTCCACCGCCATCCAGGCGAGCTTGCCGGCGACGCGCGGAAATTCGACGATTGCCTTGCCGAACTGCTTGCGGTCACGGGCGTACTCCAGGCCCAGCTCCAGCGCGCACTGCGCCACGCCGACGGCGCGCGCCGCGGTCTGGATGCGCGCCGACTCGAAGGTCGCCATCAGCTGCTTGAAGCCCTGGCCCTCGACGCCGCCCAAGAGGTTCTCGACCTTCACTTCGAAGCCGTCGAAGCCCAGCTCGTATTCCTTCATGCCGCGATAGCCCAGCACCTTGATCTCGCCGCCGGTCATGCCTGGGGCGGGGAAGGGATCGGCCTCCGTGCCGCGCGGCTTTTCCGCCAGGAACATGGAAAGCCCGCGGTAATCGCCCGACTGTGCATCGCTGCGTGCCAGCAGCGTCATGAGGTCGCTGCGCGCCGCGTGGGTGATCCAGGTCTTGTTCCCGGTCACCCTGTAGACGTCGCCGTCACGGATCGCGCGGGTGCGCAGGGAGCCGAGGTCGGAGCCGGTGTTGGGTTCGGTGAAGACGGCGGTCGGCAGGATCTCGCCGGAGGCGATGCGCGGCAGCCACTTCTCCTGCTGTGCCGGCGTGCCGCCCAGGCGGATCAGCTCGGCGGCGATCTCCGAGCGCGTCCCCAGTGAGCCGAGGCCGATGTAGCCGCGCGAGAGTTCCTCGGTGACGACACACATGGCGAGCTTGCCGAGCCCCGCGCCGCCGAATTCTTCGGGCACCGTCAGACCGAAGACACCGAGGCCGGCGAGCTGCTCGACGACCTCCAGCGGGATGAGTTCATCCTTCAGGTGCCATTCGTGGGCGGCTTCCTTGTGATCCTCGGCCACTTTGCGGAACTGGTCGCGGATCATCTCCAGCATCTCGTCGGCCAGGCCGGCCTCGCCGAAGCGGCCATCGACCAGGTGCTGTGCGATGGCCATGCGCAGGGCATTGCCGTTGCCCCCCGCCATCAGCTTGGTCACGGCAGGCGTTGCCAGCGCGCGGATGTCTTCACCGCCGAGGCCGAGGTCGGCGGGGCGGAGGATCTCCACCTGGCTGAGGGCAAGGCCGCCGGCCAGCTGGTTCAGGTACTCGCCGTAGGCGGCCTGCAGCATCAACTTCTCAATTTCGCCGAGCTGTCCCGCCGCCTGCAGGCGCTCGGCCCAGTGCAGCATCTCGCGCAGAGCGGCGACGTAGGTCGCGAGCCAGGCATAGCCGTGGGCGGCGAACTGCTCCTGCTCCAGCAGCGTCGCGTCCACCTTGCCCCCTGGGGCCACCTTCCGCGCGACGGCGCGCCGGGCAGCGGCGCCGAAGCCCTCGACGGCGGCCAGCGCCTCGGCGCAGAGCGGCAACAGGTCGGGAAGGATCAGGCTCTCGGAATGGGCCTCTGCGTGCACGGCAGGCATCTTTCTACCTTCTTCGTCTTTTCACCTTATCACGGCAGGCCCGCACCTAGGCCCAGGCCCAATGCAGCGGCGCGGGCGGATCGCCGGCGGCCAGCTCGACATGCAGAATACGGCGGTGCCCCTGCGTTGTGCGGCGGCGCGAGCCATGCACCAGCAGCGAGCGCATGGCCAGTACGCTGCCCGATGCGGCCGCAAGTTCCACCGCTGGGGTCGCGGCGGCAAGAGAGCGGATGTCCTCCGACGTCAGCCGACCACGGCAGTGGCTGCCGGGCAGCACGCGCAAGCCGCCGTCGGCAGGACCGACGGGATCAAGGTGCCAGCGCAGCGTCAGCATGCGCTCTAGCATGGGAATGGGTGCCTCGCAGTGGGGCACGCCCGCCTTTACGGTCCAGTGGGTCACGGCGGCGATCTCGTCACGCGCGTTCACCGCGATGGTGCGATCCTGGTGCCAGGGCACGAACCAGTTGCGTTGCCCGGTCTTGTCGAAGGCAATGGCGCGGACCGGTCGGGCGGCGGTGCCGACTGCCTGGGCGACGAGATCGCGGATGGCAGGCGTGCCGAGCAACATTGCGATCAGCGGATGGTCCGGCGCGATGCGCTCGGACTCGTCGCTGTCGCTGCGCAGTCTGTCGAAGGCGGCGACAGCCTCCCTCAGGTCGGCACCGGCGCCGTCGATCACCGCGTAGCCGTCGCGGGCGAGGAGATCGCCGGGGCGGCTTATGGCTTCGCAGCAGGCCATGACTTGCACGGCGGGCATCTCTCTAACCTTCTTCTTCATTCTACCACTATCACTTCGGGGCGGCGCTCGCACGCACGGCGCCCGATACCACCGCTGTCACCCCGGACAAGCGAGCGCAGCGAGCGCGATCCGGGGTCCATGGCGCCGCCTGGCGCCCGGCCCATCTATGGTTCCCGGCTCGCGGTCGCTGGCGCTCCCTTGGCCGGGATGACATTCTGAGTGTGGGGTGACCATCTCTCGGACCTTCGACATCTCGGGGAATGCCGGGCTCAGCCGCGCGGCGCCAGCTCGACCTGCAGGATGCGGCGGTGGCCGCGGGTCGTGCGGCGGCGCGCACCCTGCACCACCAGGGGCCGCAGAGCCAGCACCGTGCCGGCGGAAACCGCCAGTTCCATGGACGGGGTCTCGGCGGCAAGGCGGTCGATGGCTTCGGCGGTGAGCCGGCCCTTCACGTGGCTGCCGGGCAGCACGCGCAGGCCGCCGTCGGCGGGACCGATGAGATCCAGGTGCCAGCGCAGGATCAGGCGCTGTGCCGCCTCTGCGTCGCGGCCCGCCTGGTGCCAGGGCACGAACCAACTGGCATGACCCTGCTGGTCGAAGGCGACCCCTCTGACAACCTTGGCCTTGGGCCCGACGGCCTCGGCCACCAGGTCACTGACGGCGGGCTGCTCCAGCAGGGCGGCGACCAGCGGGTGGTCCGGTGCGATCTGCAGCGGCTCGCCGGAGTTTCCCTGCAGCCGATCGAAGGCGGCGACGGCGGCCGTCAGGTCCACCGCCGAGCCGTCGATCAGGGCGTAGCCGCGCCGGACGAGCTTGTCGCCGGCGCCTTCGGCCTCGGCTGCCAGACAGGCTAGTGCCATGACACTTCTCCTTGCCGCCGCCTCAGTCGTCCGCCGCGGCGTCTTCCAGGGTGCGCAGCCCTGGCCGCTTGGCCTGGACCAGCACGGCCATGTTGCCGGGGCGGTGCTGGTTCTTCATCATCTTGGTATGGGCGCGCGGGATGTCGCGCCAGGCGAAGACCTCCGACATGCAGGGGTCGATGCGCCGCTCCACCATCAGGTTGTTGGCCTGGGCGGCCTGCATCAGGTTGGCGAAGTGGCTGCCCTGGATGCGCTTCTGGCGCATCCACACGAAACGCGCGTCGAAGGTGAGGTTGTAGCCGGTGGTCCCGGCGCAGAACACCACCATGCCGCCACGCTTCACGACCATGCAGCTGACCGGGAAGGTCTGCTCGCCGGGATGTTCGAACACGAAGTCGACGTCGTTGCCCTTGCCGGTGATCTGCCAGATCGCTTTGCCGAACTCGCGCACCTTGCGCATGTAGTCGCCGAAGCCCTCGCCGTTCACCGGCGGCAGCTGGCCCCAGCAGTCGAAGTCCTTGCGGTTGATGACGCCCTTGGCGCCCAGCGACATGACGAACTCGCGCTTGTCCTCGTCTGAGATCACGCCGATCGCGTTGGCGCCGGCGGTCGAGATGAGCTGGATCGCCATCGAGCCGAGGCCGCCGGAAGCGCCCCAGACCAGCACGTTGTGGCCGGGCCTCAGGATGTGCGGACGGTGGCCGAACAGCATGCGGTAGGCGGTGGCCAGCGTCAGGGTGTAGCAGCCGCTCTCCTCCCACGTCAGATGGCGCGGGCGCGGCATCAGCTGGCGGTCCTGCACGCGGGCGAACTGGGCGAAGGAGCCATCCGGCGTCTCGTAGCCCCAGATGCGCTGAGAGGGGGAGAACATCGGGTCGCCGCCGTTGCACTCCTCGTCGTCGCCGTCGTCCTGGTTACAATGGACCACCACCTCGTCGCCGACCTTCCAGCGCTTCACCTGGGCGCCGACGGCCCAGACAACCCCGGCCGCGTCGGAGCCGGCGATGTGGTAGGGCGCCTTGTGCACGTCGAAGGGCGAGATCGGCACGCCGAGGCCGGCCCACACGCCGTTGTAGTTCACACCGGCGGCCATCACCATGACGAGGACGTCGTGGCTGTCGAGGGCGGGGGTGTCGACCACTTCAATCTGCATGGCCTTTTCCGGCTCGCCATGGCGCTCGCGGCGGATGACCCAGGCGTGCATTTTACTCGGCACGTGGCCCAGCGGCGGGATCTCGCCAACCTCGTAGAGGTCCTTCAGGGGCGCCCCGATTTGGCCCTCGGGAGACTCTCCCTGGGCCGCCTCGGTTTGCGTTCCGCTCGCAGTCCCGGCAAGCACCTTAGCCATCGCTCAAACCCTCCAGTTTCGCCAGCCCCTGTTCGAAAAACGGCGGGGCCGCCCTGCCTGTTCCTTCGCATCTGCGGTGGGTAAATTCGGGAAGCCGCAGAAAACTGCGGCTCTCGGCCCGAAATACCCTAGGGAAACCCTCATTGCAGTGCCGTATTTTCCTTGACTCATAGACGCTCAATCGCTTTTTTGCAATGCACAACGGTACTCTTTTTTACGTCGACAGCGACTTTTTTGGAACTTTCTGTCATTTTTGGCTGCCAGGCGAAATATGATAACCTAAAATTGGTCATCTTCGGCCCTCGCCACGGCGTTTGGTTGCGGCGCAGCGAGGAACCGGAGAACATAGAAAAGCTTGGGTTGGAAGCGAGGATGGAAGCGTGAGCGACGACAGGCAAAGCAAGAGCCAAGAGGCGGCCTCCAAACGGGATAAGCCCTGGCTGATCCGCACCTACGCCGGCCATTCCACCGCCGCGGCCTCCAACGCGCTCTACCGCAAGAACCTGGCGCGCGGGCAAACCGGCCTCTCGGTCGCCTTCGACCTGCCGACCCAGACCGGCTACGACTCCGACCACGCGCTGGCCAAGGGCGAGGTCGGCAAGGTCGGCGTGCCGATCAGCCATCTGGGCGACATGGAGAAGCTGTTCGACGGCATTCCGCTCGACCAGATGAACACCTCGATGACCATCAACGCGACGGCTCCCTGGCTGCTGGCGCTTTACATCGCCTGTGCGGAAAAGCAGGGCGCCGCCCGCGGCCAGCTGACCGGCACGGTGCAGAACGACATCATCAAAGAGTACCTGTCCCGCGGGACCTACATCTTCCCGCCGCAGCCCTCGCTGAAGCTGATCACCGACGTGATCGCCTTCACCTACCGTGAGGTGCCGAGGTGGAACCCGACCAACGTCTGCTCCTACCATTTGCAGGAAGCCGGGGCGACGCCGGTGCAGGAACTCGCCTTCGCGTTGGCGACGGCGGTCGCGGTGCTCGATTCCCTGCGCGACGCCGGCCAGGTGCCGGAGGCGGAGTTCCCGCAGGTGGTCGGCCGCATCTCCTTCTTCGTGAACGCGGGCCTGCGCTTCATCACCGAGCTCTGCAAGATGCGCGCCTTCACTGAGCTGTGGGACGAGATCTGCCGCGAGCGCTACGGCATCGAGGAGGAGAAGTACCGCCGCTTCCGCTACGGCGTGCAGGTGAACTCCCTCGGCCTCACCGAGCAGCAGCCGGAGAACAACGTCTATCGCATCCTCCTGGAGATGCTGGCGGTGACGCTCTCCAAGAACGCCCGTGCCCGCGCGGTGCAGCTGCCGGCGTGGAATGAGGCACTGGGCCTGCCGCGGCCCTGGGACCAGCAGTGGTCGCTGCGCCTGCAACAGATCGTCGCTTTCGAAACGGACTTGCTGGACTACGAGGACATCTTTGACGGTTCCACGGTAATCACCGCCAAGGTCGAAGACCTGAAGACCGAGGCGCGCGCTGAACTGGCGCGCATCGATGCGATGGGCGGCGCCATCGTGGCGGTCGAGAACGCCTACATGAAACAGCAGCTGGTCGAAAGCGCGGCCAAGCGCCTGGAGGCCATCGAGACGGGTCAGCAGACGGTGGTCGGGGTGAACGCCTACCGGGAGAGCGAGCCCTCGCCGCTGACGCAAGGTGCCGACGGCGGCTTTCTGGCGCCCGATCCCAAGGCCGAGGCCGAGCAGATCGGCAACCTCGAGGCCTGGCGCCAGGGGCGCGACGCCTCGGCCGTGCGGCGGACGCTCGCCACGCTGGAGGCAGCCGCGCGCGACGGCGCCAATATCATGGAGCCCTCCATCGCCTGCGCCCACGCCGGAGTCACCACCGGCGAGTGGGGCGAAGTGCTGCGCCGGGTTTTCGGTGAATACCGCGCACCGACCGGTGTCGGCGGCGCCGCCACACAGTCCCCGGCGGAGGAAGATGTCTTGGCGCCGGTGCGGGCGAAGGTCGAGGCGGTGTCGCGCCGCATCGGCCGCCGCCTGAAGATCCTGGTCGGCAAGCCGGGCCTCGACGGCCACTCCAACGGTGCCGAGCAGATCGCCGTGCGCGCCCGCGACGCCGGCTTCGAGGTGGTCTACGAGGGCATCCGCCTTACCCCCGCGCAGATCGTCGGCGCGGCCCTGGAGGAGGGCGTCCACGTGGTGGGCCTCTCGATCCTCTCCGGTTCCCACGTCGCCCTCGTCGGCGAGGTGCTGGAACGCATGGAGAAGGCCGGTCTCGGCCGTGTGCCGCTGGTCGCCGGCGGCATCATTCCGACGGAGGACGCCGCGGCTCTGAAGAAGGCCGGCGTCGCCGCCGTCTACACGCCCAAGGACTACGACCTCACGGCCATCCTCGAGAGCATCGTCGAGATCGTCGACCGGGCGACCCAAGAGGCGGCCTAGTTTTCTCCTGCCAAGCCCGCTAATCTCCCGCCCAATTCAGGACACCGGGCCGCCGCTAAGGCGCGTCCGGCCCTTGGGAGGAGACAAGAATGAAACGCCGTGAATTCGTGAAGGGCGCGGGACTGGCTGCCGCTGCCGGGGCCCTGGCAGCGCCGGCGATTGCCCAGGAGCGCATCGAGTGGAACATGGTGACGCCTTGGCCGAAGGGCGCACCGGGCGTCGGCGTGAACGCGCAGCGCTTCGCCGACCGGGTGAACGCGATGAGCGGCGGGCGCCTCGTCATCAGACTCTTTGCCGCCGGCGAGCTGGTGCCCCCCTTCGAGTGCTTCGACGCGGTGCAGGGCGGCACGGCGGATCTGCTGCACGGTACGCCCTATTATTGGGTCGGCAAGTCGAAGGCCTTCAACTACTTCACCACCATCCCCTTCGGCCTCAACGCGATCGAACTGCCGGCCTGGCTCAGCTACGGCGGCGGCCAGGAGCTGTGGGAGGAGGCCTACGCCGACTTCGGCCTGCAGCCCTTCTACGCCGGATCGAGCTGCACCCAGGCGGGCGGCTGGTTCACCCGCGAGATCAACACCTGGGAGGACCTGCAGGGCCTGAAGATCCGCATGGCCGGGCTGGGCGGCGAGATGATGCGGCGTGCCGGCTCCTCGGTCGTGCTGCTGCCGCCGGGCGAGATCCTGCCGGCCATGCAGTCGGGCGCCATCGACGCGGCGGAGTGGATCGGCCCGTGGAACGACATCGCCTTCGGCCTGCAGAAAGTCGCCAAGTACTACTACGTGCCGGCCTTCCACGAGCCGGGGCCGGGTCTCGAGGTCTCGGTGAACAAGGCGAAGTTTGAGGCCCTGCCGGCCGACCTCAAGGCCATCGTGCGTTTTGCCGCCGCCGCCGTGGCGCAGGACACCACCACCGACTTCACCTTCCACAACATCCAGGCCTTCGGCCCGCTGGTCGCCGACTACGGCGTTGAGCTCAGGAGCTTCTCCGACGAGATCATCGCCCGCCTCGGCAAAATCGCCATGGCGGTGATCGAGGAGATCGGCGAGACCGACGATCTCACCCGCAAGATCCACGCGTCCTTCATGGACTTTGCCGGGAAGGCGGCGCACTACCAGGGCTCCTTCGAGGAAGCCATGCTGCGCCAGCGCCGCATGGTGTGGGAGGGTTAGCCGCCGCCAAGTTCCCCCTCACCCTTCCGCTCTGCGGGCCCCCTCCCTCTCACGGTGGGGAAGAGGGCCGGGGGTGAGGGGCCTTTGGTTAATGCCTTCCTCAGTTGACATCTCGGCTGCCAAGGCGTTTCATCGCCTCGTCATGAGCACTGATCTTCCGTTCGGCCTCATCATTCGAATTATGGACCCGGCACCCAGGGGGTAGCCGGGCGTTCCGTGATTCGTCTTTCGATGTGACCGTACAGGAGGGCCCTTCGATGGCCGCTCATCCTTCCTTTTCCGAGTTTTTCGATTCCGATCGAAGTTCTGCCGCTCCCGCGCCGCTGGCCGCGGCGGAGACCGTCTACTGCTTCTCGATCCTCGCCGAAGCCGAGCCCGGGGTCATGCCGCGCGTGCTGGAGCTCTTCGCCAAGCGCGGCCTCACGCCGACCCGCTGGCACAGCGACGTGACCGGGCCGAAGAAGCCAGGCGAGGGCCGCGAGCTCGCCATCGACGTGCAGGTGAACGGCCTGGACGTCGCCACCGGCGACTACATCGCCCGCTGCCTTCGCCAGGTCTACCAGGTCGAGACCGTGCTCACGTCACAGAAGCACGTGGCGCGCTGAGGCAGGCAACGACGCCGCCTCGTTCGGCGAAACCGGCATCCTCTTCGCGCCAGGCCAACCAGTAGGCCGTCTGCATCCGGGATTCAGGCTCCGGCAGGCGGCGCAGGGCGCCGGACCGCAGCTGCGGTTCGATCAGGGCAAGGGAGGCGAGCAGAACGCCGGCGCCGTCGAGCGCGGCCGCCAGCGCGTGAACGAAGGTGTCGAAGCGCAGTGACGGCGGGCGAGGCGGCGCGGTGCCGGCGGCCGACGCCCACTCGAGCCAGCCGTCGCGCGGACCCGCCACGGCAATCTGCGGCAGCATCCGCCAATCCGGCGCCGCTTTCAGCAGGGCGGGGGCGGCGACCGGCGCCAGCACTTCGTCGAACAGCGGTACCGCGCGCCGCCGCGGCCAGGCGCCGCTGCCGAAGCGCACTTCGAAATCCCCATCGATGATGTCGTAGTCCGCCGGGCGCTGGACCGTGCCGAGGGCAACTTGCAGGTTGGGCAGCGCGCGGGCCAGCCCGGCCAGGCGCGGGGCAATCCACAGCTGTGCCACCGACGAAGGCGTGGCGATGGTGATCTTGCGGCGCGGGGCGGCGAAGAGGTCGGCGGTGCTGCGCTGCAGGGCCGTCAGGGCGCTCTGCACGTGCGGCAGGTAGGCCTCGCCGTCGGCGGTCAGCTCGATGCCGCGCGGCTTGCGCACGAACAGGCGGACGTCCAGCCGGGTTTCCAGGTTGCGCATGCGCTGGCTGACGGCGGCCTGGGTCAGCCCCAGTTCCGCGGCGGCGGCGGTGAAGCTGCCGCTGCGCCCTGCCGCCTCGAAGACCCGTAGCCATTCGAGCGGCGGCAGCGACGCCGGAGGTTTGCGCGAAGGCATAATAAAAATTTAGTCAAAGGGGTCAGATAGCTTAATTGTCATTATGGCTTGTGACCCCGAAAATGTCGACCGGACATAATCTGGGTGGGGGACCGTCAATGGCGATAGCGCTTGCGACAGAGAACGGAGGGACGCAAAGGGTCGAGGTGATCGAGGGCGGCAGGGCACTCGCCATGAGTTCGGACGATGGAGAGTGCCGGCGCTTCCACGCCATCTGGCTGCGGGATAATGCCCTCGACGACAGCACGCGCTCGCCGCAGAACGGCCAGCGCCTGGTGACGCTGCAGCAGATCCCGGCGGACACCCGCATCGCCGCCGCCGCCCTGCAGGGCGACGAATTGCAGGTGACCTTCGCGCCAGAGCAACACAGCACGCGCTTCCCGCTCGCCTGGCTGTGGCGCCATGGCTACGACGGCGCTGCCCCTCGCGAAGCCGGCTGGACGGCGCCCGAGATCGAGACCTGGGACGCATCCCTTTCGGCTGAAGTACCCGAAGGGCGTTATGACGCGGTTGCCGCGGGCGGGGCAGCGCGGCGCGACTGGTTGGCCCAGGTGCGGCGCTATGGCTTTGCCAAGCTCTCGGGCGGCCCTGCCGAAAGTGGCGCGCTGGTGACGGTGGCGGGTTTCTTCGGCTTCGTGCGCGAGACCAACTACGGCAAGTGGTTCGAGGTGCGCGCCGAGGTGAACCCCACCAACCTCGCCTATACCGGCCTCGGCCTGCAGGCCCACACCGACAATCCCTACCGCGACCCGGTGCCCACCCTGCAGATCCTCTACTGCCTGGAGAACTCGGCCGAAGGCGGCGACTCCTTCGTGGTCGATGGATTCCATGCCGCCCGGTGTCTGCGCGACGAGGATCCGGCAGCCTTCGGCCTGCTGACGCGCTACTGCGCACGTTTCGACTATGCCGGCTCCGCCGAGGTGCATCTCGCCGCGCGGCGTCCGATGATCGAGCTCAATCCCGACGGCGAGATGATCGCGGTGCGTTTCAACAATCGCTCGGCGGCGCCGATCACCGATGTGCCCTACCACGAGATGGAAGCCTATTACGCGGCTTATCGCCGCTTCGGCGAGATCATTGAGGATGAAGGCCTGCAGGTGAGCTTCAAGCTCCAGCCGGGTGAGTGCTTCATCGTCGACAACACGCGGGTGCTGCACGCGCGCCATGGCTTCTCCGGCGAGGGCTCGCGCTGGCTGCAGGGCTGCTACGCCGACAAGGACGGCCTGCTGTCCACCCTGCGTGTGCTGGAGGAGGCCGCGTCATGACGGTTCGCGACAGGACGAAACTCGACGCGGAGAGCATCGTCGACTTCATCGCCGATATCTTCGACCGGCGCGGCGCCGATTCCTATCTCGGTGAAGCGGTAACCATGTCGGAGCACATGCTGCAGAGCGCGTATCTGGCAGAGCAGGTGGGGGCCGACGACTCGCTGGTCGCCGCCGCGCTGCTGCACGACATCGGCCACTACACCAGCGAGTTCCCGCCGGACGCCCAGGACCAGGGTATCGACAATCGCCACGATGTCGCGGGTGCCGCCGTGCTGGCGCCCTACTTCCCGAAACGCGTCACCGACTGCGTCCGTTACCACGTACCGGCCAAGCGCTATCTCTGTGCTACCGATCCCGGCTACTTCGCCCGCCTTTCCGAAGCTTCGGTACTGACCCTGAAGCTGCAAGGCGGCCCGATGAGCCCGTCCGAGATCGAGGATTTCCACAAGCTGGCGAACCTCGACGACATCCTGCGCGTGCGCATCTGGGACGACGCGGCCAAGGTCGCGGGCCGCGCAACGCCCTCCTTTGCCCATTACGCCCCGCTGCTGCAGCGCATGGTGGACTCCCACAGAACCGGGTAACCTGCGGAGCGATGGGAACTCCGGCGATCAATCGCGCGTTGACAGGCCAATCGAAGCCTGAAAGCGCTAGGAGATCCCCCGATGTCAAAGCTCAGCATGCTGGCCGCTGCGGCGGCACTGCTCTCACTGCCCGCCGCCTGCACCGTCTACAACACCACCGAAACGACGGAACCGACGGTCAGCTTCAACTACACCCAGGCGGAAGAGGCCGAGCAGGTCGCCGACAAGGCCGACGACTACTGCGACGACCGCTACGACACGGACGCCTACCTGATCGACACCGACAAGACCTCCGGCGGCTACGAAGCGACTTTCGCCTGCCGCTGATTTTCCGAGACGCGCACGGAACCGCCATTCGCACCTTTCGCGTCCCGTAACTTGGGAGGAACCGGCGAAACACTCGGGCGTTTCTTCGCACAAGCCCAAGCACAGCGATGGAGATGAGAATGCGCAGCCTGATACTGGCCACCTGCGCGGTGGCTCTGGCCGCCTTGCCGGCCGCCTGCAGCAGCGGCTACCGGGCCGACGACGAGCCGCCGCCGGCGAACGCACCGGTGATCAAGTACAGCTACATCGACAGCTCGGATCGGGCGCTGGCCGATGAGTATGCCGACAACTACTGCGAGGAAGCCTACGGCAGGGACGCCGTCGAACTCGATACCGACCGCGAGCCGGGCGGCTACGAGGTCACCTACGCCTGCCGCTGACTTTCCAACGGCAGGCGCCGGTAGTGGTAGCGATAGAGTTCGCGCTGGAAGCCGAGCGAGCGATAGAGCGCCACGGCGGGCGCGTTGTCGGCCACCACCTGCAGGCAGGCGCCCGCCGCACCGGCCTCACGCGCCCAATCAAGCAGGGCGCCGACGACCTGCTTGCCGAGGCCGCGTCCGCGCCAGGCCGCATCGGTGATCACTGACTCAATAACCGCCAGTCCGTCGCACACCACGCCATAGGCAAGGGCGGCAATGTCGGCGTCCACGCGGGCAGCGGCGAAGGACTTGGGCAGCAGGATGCTGTCCAGCATGGTTTCGTAGATCCGCTGTTCGCGCGCATCGACGCCGTTCAGGCGTTGACGGGCTGAGAGCCATTCTATGCTTGGCGTCGCCGAGATCTCGGCACCGTGCGGCAAAGCCGCGCGCGCCCGCAGCTCCGCAAAGAGGGTCAGGGTGTGGCCCTCGGCCGCATAGCCTGCGGCGTCCAGAGCCTCGTCCACGTCCGCCGTCAGAGAAGGCACCCGGAAGAGGCTCGCCTGCCCCAGGCGTGTATAGACCGCCTCGGCCAGGGAGATGATCGCGCGCGGGTCGCCCCGCTCGCCGCGCAGCGGGTTCACCGAGTTGGTACGCCGGACGGCACCGCCCGCCGCGCGCAGCCGCCAGCCATCGAGAATCGCTTCGCGCGGCGACGGCCAAGCGTTCATGCAGGCCTCCTCGGCCCGCCAGGCGAGATCGGCGGTATCCATGCCTTTTCCTTCCGCGTTGGATGCGCGCCAGCTATAGCCGCCGCAGGGAGATTTCCCAAGCGGCTATGCTCCCCTATGCTGTCTGCGCCTCTTGTGCTCCGGAGCCGATCGATGCATCTCAGCCGCCCTCCCATCGCCACGCTGCAGCCCTTCGTCGAGCGGGTCTGGGCCGGCGAGGCTGGGCCCAGCGACAGTCCGGCGGTGCCGCGGCGCGAACTGGTGCTGCCGACCGGATCCCTCCATCTCGTCGTTCGGCTTGCGGATCGGCCGCTGCGGGTATTCCGCGATGCCGGCGACCGCGTGGGCTTTACCCTTGGCACGGCGGTGGTCGGCGGCCCTCGCGCTGCGCCCTACCTGAAGGACATCTCCCACCCGGTGCCCAGCGTGGGCGCGCTGCTGCGCCCCGGTGCCGCTGCCTTTCTGGCCGGCGCGCCCGCCGGCGAATTCGCCGGGGCGCATACGCCGCTGGTGGACGTCTGGGGCCGCGCGGCGGTCGATACCCTGGGCAACCGCCTGGCCGAGGCGCCCTCCCTGGCGGGCCGCCTCGATCTCTTCGAGGCGGCGCTGCTCGCCCGCCTGGACGGGCTGCGCCGGATCGATCCGCTCATCGCCCACGCCGTCACCCGCCTCAGGTTCGCCGTGCCGGTCTGCGAGGTGGCGGCGGAATGCGGTCTCAGCCACCGTCATTTCACCCAGCGCTTCCGTGCGGCAGCGGGCTTAAAGCCGAAGCTGTGGGGCCGTGTGGTGCGCTTCGGTCGGGCTCTCGACCGTCTGGCGGCGGAACCGGCCATTGCCTGGGCTGAACTCGCCGCCGCCGAGGGATATGCCGACCAGGCCCACTTCACCCGCGACTTCCGGGCCTTCGCCGGCCTCTCGCCGGGCGACTACCGGCGGCGTGCGCCCGCCAATGCCCGCCACGTCACGCTGTAGCCCCAGCACTCCCCGGGGTCGATTTCGTTCAAGACCCGGGCGAAGAGAAGGGTGAGACTGAGCGCCAGAGAAGACCGAAGGAGTTTCCCCATGAGCGTGCACGAGCTTTTCGTCTATCTGCGTGCGAAGTCGGCCGACAAGGCAGTCGATTTCTACAAGCGGGTGTTCGGCGCGACGGAGAAGTTCCGCCTCGTCGAGCCAAGCGGGCGCATCGGCCATGTGGAGCTTGAACTTGGCGGCACGACCCTGATGCTGTCTGATGAGTTCCCGGAGTTCGATATCCATGCCCCTGATCCCGAAGCGCCCAGCAGCTTCGTCATTCATCTGCATGTCGATGACGCCGATGCGATGATCGACAAGGCGGTCGCAGCCGGTGCCCGCCTGCTGCGCGCACCACAGGACCATTTCTATGGCGAGCGTTCCGGCACCCTGCGCGACCCCTTCGGCTACGACTGGATGATCGGCCATTCCATCGAAGCGGTTGAGCCCGAGGAGATGCAGCACCGTTACACGGCGATGCTGAGCGGCAGCGGTTAGCGCGCAGGGGCCCGCAAAAGCCGTGGCTTTCCGGCGCACCGCCGCTTAGTCTCCGCGCCATGAGCTACCTCGACCGCATCAGGATCTGCCACCAGTGGCGGCCGGAACGCTACCGGCCCTTTCTGCTGGAAGGCGACACGCAGCCCTTGGGTTGGGTGGGGCATGACTTCGCCGCGCGTCTGAAAGACTTCCCCAGTGCCTTCACCGTCACCGAAGCCGCGGTGCTGCTGCCCGCGCGCTACGGCGATTTCGAATCGCGCTCGGCGGTGCTGGAGGAAGCACTGAGAGAGCTCCACGCCGCCGGCGAGATTCCGAAATGGCGCGGCGAGGACTACGGCATCGGTCGGCGGTGGGGGGCGCCGCCGCTGTTCCGCATGGAGCGGGGCGCGGTGCCGCTGTTCGGTGTGCTGGCCTACGGCGTGCACGTGAACGGCTACGTGATGGGCGACGACGGTCCCCGCTTGTGGGTCGGCAAGCGCGCCGCGCACAAGGCGGTGGCGCCCGGCAAGCTCGACCACCTGGTCGCCGGCGGCCAGCCCTTGGGCCTCTCGCTGATGGAGAACGTGGTGAAAGAGGCGCAGGAGGAGGCCAGCGTGCCCGCCGACCTTGCGCGACTTGCCCGGCCGGTCGGTGCGCTGCGCTACCTCTGCGAGCGTGAGGAGGGCCTGCGCAACGACGTCGTGTTCTGCTTCGACCTGGAACTCCCGGGGGATTTTCAGCCGACGCCTAACGACGACGAGGTCGAGTCCTTCGCGCTGTGGTCCATGGACCAGGTGCTGGAGCGGATCAGGGAAAGCGACGATTTCAAGTTCAACGTCGCGCTGGTGAACCTGCACTTCGCGCTGCGCCATGGCATGCTGAACCCCGACCGCGAGCCCGCCTATCAGGCGATCGTTGAAGGGCTGCAGGGGCGGTTCGAGGACTGAGCGCGCGGTCGGCCGATCGGCGCACCGTTCTTTCCACACCAACCGTCACCCTCACACGCGGCGAGGGTTCACGATCAGGCGCGGCTGTCCGCCAGGATCATGTCGCTCGCCTTCTCGGCGATCATGATGGTGGGAGCGTTGGTGTTGCCGGAAACCAGCGTCGGCATGATCGACGCGTCGACCACGCGCAGCCCCTGAAGGCCGCGGACGCGCAGGCGCTCGTCGACCACCGCGGTTTCGTCGGGGCCCATCTTGCAGGTGCCGACCGGGTGATAGATGGTCTGGCTTATGTTGCGCGCGGCCTCCAGCAGCTGCGCATCGCTCGCCGCCTCGGTGCCCGGCGACAGCTCACTCTCGATCAGCGGCGCCAGCGTAGAAGTGGCGGCGATAGCGCGCGACAGTTTCATGCCGGCCACGGTCACCTGCTGGTCCTTCACCGTCGCCAGGTAGTTCGGATGGATCGCCGGGTAGTCCTGGGCGAAAGGGCTGCGCAGTTCGATGACGCCGCGGCTCTCGGGGCGCAGCTGGCAGGTCGAGGATGTGAAGGCGGAGAACCGGTGCAGGCCTTCGCCGGGCTTGTCGGCGCTCAAGGGCTGCAGGTGGAACTGGATGTCCGGCGTTGCCGCCTCCGGCGTGGTGCGCGCGAAGACGCAGACCTGGCTGGCGCCCATGGTCAGCGGCCCACGACGGAAGAAAATGTAATCCAGGCCCATCAGCATCTTCTTGATGGGGTTGTGGACCTGGTCGTTCATAGTGATCGGAACCCTGGTCTTGAACACCATGCGCACCTGCAGGTGGTCCTGCAGGTTACGGCCGACGCCGGGCAGGTCGTGGACCACCGGGATATCGAAGCCCTGCAGCTGAGCGCCGGGGCCGACGCCTGACAGCATGAGGATCTGCGGCGAGCCGATGGCGCCCGCCGAGAGGATCACCTCGCCGCGACAGCGCGCCTCCAGGGACTTGTCTTTGCGGCGGTAGGCGACGCCGACGGCGCGGCGGCCCTCGAAGATCACCCGTTCCGTCTGCGCATGGGTGACGATGGTGAGATTGGGACGCCGCTTCGCCGGCTTCAGGTAACCGACGGCGGTACTGCAGCGGCGGCCGTTTCTGGCGGTAAGCTGGAAATAGCCGGCGCCTTCCTGCGCGGCGCCGTTGAAGTCGTCGCTGGGTGGAATGCCCAGTTCGCCCGCCGCCTCGATGAATTTGTCGCAGAGTTCGCGGCGGATGCGCATGTTGGAGACCGCCAGCGGGCCGCCGACGCCGTGGTAGTCGTCGCCGCCGCGCTCCTGGTCTTCCGAGCGGATGAAGTAGGGCAGGACATCGTCATAGGACCAGCCGGTGTTGCCGAGCTGGCGCCACTGGTCGTAGTCCTCCTTCTGGCCGCGGATGTAGAGCAGGCCGTTGATCGAGGAGGAACCGCCCAGCACTTTTCCGCGCGGCCAGTCGAGGCGGCGCCCGTTCAGGCCTTTGTCCGGCTCGGTCTTGTAGCACCAGTCGGTGCCCGGGTTATGCATGGTCTTGAAGTAACCGACCGGGATGTGGATCCAGGGATTCCAGTCGCGCCCACCGGCCTCCAGCAGCAGCACCCGCGCCGCCGGGTTGGACGAGAGGCGATTGGCCAGCACGCAGCCGGCCGAACCGGCGCCGACCACGATGTAGTCATAAGCGGCGGCGTCGGACGCGGACGCTTCACCGCTCTGCGGCGGTGTCGTAGTCGCTTGATCCTCTGCGATCACCGGGCCGAACTCCTTCCCCCCACGTGCGAACTGCTTTTGCAGAACAACTTTCGATCATTGGTGCTTCCTAGAAGGCACGAATATTACATATCGCTTGCCTTCCGCGCGTGCAATCGCAATAATGAAACTATAAGTCTCGTTAAATGAGAAACACCGCAACACAAGCGGCCGGGGTCAAAAGGCCCACGGGGAAATGGGAGGAACCATGCTTAGCGAAAAACTCACGCACGTATCGCGCCGTGACCTGTTGCGCCTGACCAGGCAGTACGGCATCACCTCGACCTTGCTGGCGGCCGGCGCCCTGACGGGTACCGTCTCGCTCGCGCGCCTCGCCGAGGCCGCGAACTCGACCTACGAAAAGCGTTTCAAGACCGAAGCCAAACACACCCTGAAATTCGGCGCCGCCGGCTTCAACGAGCGCAACCTGCTGATCGAACGCGCCGGCTGCCTGCAGTTCGCCGCCGACCTGGAGGAGCGCACCGACGGTGCCATCCGCGTCGAGTTCATCGGCAGCAACCAGATCTGCGGCCAGCTCGACTGCGTGAAGAAGACGCAGCAGGGCATCGTCGACATCTTCGCCGCCTCGACACAGAACTCGGCCGGCGGTGCGCCCTACCTGAACGTGCTCGACTACGCTTACATGTTCCCGAGCCGGGCATCGCAGTACTACTTCCTCTATCACCCGGGCAGCGAGAAGGTGCTGCGCGAACCTTTGCGCCAGCGCCACAACCTGCACTTCCTGTTCAGCCACGCGGAGCTGCGCGGCATCCAGCTGGGCCTCAAGTGGAAGGACAAGCCGCTGGTCAAGAGCGTGACCGAACTGGCCGGCACCAAGAACCGCGTCACCGGCACGCAGCTGGGTCGCATCGCCATGGAGAAGATGCAGCTGAACCCGGCGCCGATCGCCTGGGAGGAGACCCTCGACGGCCTGAAGCAGGGCCTCATCGACGGTGCCGAGACTTGGGCCTCCGCGGTGGCCTACGCCAACATGGCGCCGGTGGTCTCCCAGGTGGTGAACCTGGAGTTCTTCTGCGGTACCGAGCATACGGCGATGAATGCCGATGTCTTCGACAAGCTGGAAGGAGATCTGCAGGACGCCGTGATGGAATCGGCCTACCTGACTCAGGTCCACGTACAGGCGGCCAACGAAGCGGCGCTGGTCAACACTGTCGGTTTCTCCGACCCGCAGCTGCCGAACACCATCTTCGCCAAGACCGGCACGCGGGTCGCCATGCTGAGCGACGAGGCCAAACGCGAGGCCGAGGAGATGTGCTCGCCGGAGTTCCATCCGGCCGACTGGGAACAGTGGCGCGAACGCCTCAACGGCTGGGCCGGCGGGATGGACACCTACAAGTTCATCTACGACATCGCCCGAGAGATCCCCAAGGACACGCTGCCGGAAAATGTCGAGCCGCGGCGTTGGTGGAAGTCCCAGGCGTAAGCCGGGACGGCTAGGCCGGCGGGGAAAGAACAGCTTTCCCTTTCCCCGCCGGTTCCCGCCGATACAGGATAATCGTTGGAATCGCGGGCGGGCCGGCGCGACACAGACCGGGCTGCTGGCGAAGCAGCGTCCCGCACGCGACAACAGGGTAGGCTGGCGAGAGTACAGATGGTGCTATTGCGGTGGCTCGACGCGAACGTCGAGAAGATCTTCATCCTGATCTGCTACGTGACCATGGCGGGCATCATCTTTGTTGAGGTGTTCCGTCGTTTCCTCTTCAACGAGCAGGTGCCCTGGAGCACCACGGTGCCTGTCTACCTGTTCTTGTGGATCGTCTGGCTGGGCTGCACCTACAACGTCAAGATCCGCGCCCATTTGCGCTTCGACGAACTGCGCCTGCGGCTGCCCTATGGCGGGCAGTTCGCCTGCCTCTGCCTCGATGCCGTGCTATGGATCACCTTTGCCGCCATCGTCATCACCTACACCACCGAGCAGGTGTGGCTGTCTTACGACAACTTCGCCATCGTCCAGGGGACCGACGACGTGATGCAGTGGTGGTTCTACCTCGCCACGCCCTTCGCCTGGAGCCTGCTGGTCTTCCGCGTGTTGCAGAACCTCTGGTCCGACTACGCCGACTTCCGTGCCGGGCGGCCGTTCAACCTGCACGCCAACATTTTCGGGGATTGAGGAGCCATGGACGGACTCTGGATCACCCTCATCTCGCTCGGCGTCACGGGTCTCTTCCTGCTCGGGGTGCCGATATTCCTGGTCATCGGCTTCTGGGTGGTCGGCGTCAGCCTAGTCATCGACTTCACCCTCGCCAACATCGGCGTGACGCTGTACGAGGGCCTCAACTTCTTCGGCCTCCTCGCGCTGCCGCTGTTCATCCTGACCGGCGACCTCATCAAGTCGGCCGGCATCGCCAAGCGCCTCTCCGATTTCGCCTACTCAATCCTCGGCTGGCTGCGCGGCGGTCTCGCCATGGCCTCGCTCGGCGCCTGCGGCCTCTTCGCCGCGATTTCCGGCTCCAACTCCGCGACCACCGCGACCATCGGCTCGATCATGCACCCGGAGATGGTCAAGGGCGGCTACGACAAGAACTTCGCCGCCGCCACCGCTGCGGCCGGCGGTACGGTCGGCATCATCATTCCGCCCTCGATCATCTTCATCGTCTACGGGTTCCTCATGAACCTGTCGATCAGCGATCTGTTCATCGGCGGCCTCATTCCCGGTTGCCTCATGGTCGTCGCCATGCAGACGGTGTGCTGGTTCATCTGCCAGCGTAACGGCTGGGGCCATCTCATCACCTTCCAGCTGCTGCGCAGCGCGAAGATGGCCGTCGGTGCATGGCTCGGCTTCTTCGCCATCCTGCTGGTCATCTGGGGCATCTATACCGGCGCCTTCTCGCCGACGGAGGCGGCGGGCGTCACCGCCGGTTTCTGCCTTCTGGTCGGCCTGATCATGTACCCCTTCGCCAAGCGCCTGCTGCCGGCCAGTGACGGCTCGCCGGGTGCCCTGCCGGACGATGCCGGCTTTCTGCAGCGCCTCCTCATCCCCGGCTTCAGCTTCGCCGAATTGCCCGGCGTCATCATGCGCTCGGGCCAGATCACCGGCTTGCTGGCGCCGCTCATCGCCGTCTCCGTGGTGATGCA
Source organism: Pelagibius sp. 7325 (assembly GCF_037652055.1). Taxonomy (NCBI): domain Bacteria; kingdom Pseudomonadati; phylum Pseudomonadota; class Alphaproteobacteria; order Rhodospirillales; family Rhodovibrionaceae; genus Pelagibius; species Pelagibius sp. 7325. The sequence goes on along the minus strand of NZ_JBBKAH010000002.1, from coordinate 333,006 downwards.
GCAGCTGCTCTCGCTGCTCGGTGCCGATGCCTTCGTGACCGAGGCGCTGAGCGGTCTCGGCGGCTACTACGCGATCCTGTTCGCCTGCATGCTTATCGTGCTGCTGGCCGGCACGGTGCTGGAGTCGCTGCCCAACACCATCATCCTGGCGCCGATCCTGGCGCCCATTGCCGCCAGCATCGGCGTCGATCCGATTCACTTCGCCGTCATCTTCCTGGTCGGCGACGCCATCGGCTTCATCACGCCGCCCTACGGCCTCAACCTCTACGTCGCCAGCGGTATCACGGGCATCCCCTATTTCCGGCTGCTGAAGTACACCATGCCCTACCTTGGGGCGCTGATCGTCGCTTGGCTGCTGATTGCCTTCATCCCCGAGCTCTCCACCATCCTGCTGGTGAACAAGGGGGCCGGCGTCTACCAGTTGCAGTAGGGCAACTGCAGTAGGGTCGCTGTGGGAAGGGCCCAAAGCATATGTTGCCTCGCCGCTGGCAGGCATATAGCAGGAGGTACAGGAAGGGGAGGATCTAGCCTTGGCAAAGCCGACCGCGGCAAAATCGCGCTCAGCGCGGGTGCTGGAACTGCTCGAACTGGTGGCCGGCATGGACCGACCCGCCTCGGTGCAGGAGATCACCGAGCTTTCGGGCCTGCCGAAGGCGACGGCTTACCGCATCTGCGCCACCCTGGAGGCGGACGGCTACCTGCGCAAGGAGCTGGGCGGCCGCGGCCTGGTGGCCGGCCCGCGCCTCTTGGCCCTGGCGCAGAGCCTCATTGGCGGCGCCAGCCTGGCTGCCGCGCGCCACGCCATCCTCGCCGCCGCCGCCCGGCGCATCGGCGAGACCTGCAACCTCTCGATCCCCAAGGACGGCGAGATGGTCTATCTCGACCGCGTCGAATCGGAATGGCCCCTGCGCTTGCAGCTGCCGGTCGGCACGCGCGTGCCGCTGCACTGCACGGCCAGCGGCAAGCTGTTCCTCTCCAGCCTCCCACCGGCGCCGCGCGCGGCGGTGCTGCGCAGCCTGACCCTGAACGCCCCCGGACCGAACACCCTCACCGATCGTGACGACTTGAACACGGCGCTCGACACCATCCGCAAGACCCAGGTCGGCACCGATAACCAGGAGTTCCTGGAAGGCATGGTCGCGGTGGCCGTGCCGGTCACCGACGCGGCGGGGCGCTTCTTCGCCGCCCTGGCTGTCCATGCGCCGGTCATGCGGATGTCGCTCGACCAGGCGATGACCCACGTCCCCGTGCTGCGCGAGGCGGCCGCCCAACTCGCCGAACTCGGCGCCAGCGAAGCGGTGGCGGCAGAGGCGTAGCGCGCCTTAGTTTCCCGTCGGGATCTCCTCCAGGCCGATCAGCGCCACGACCGCCGCCGCGCTGCGGCCGGCTTCGCGCAGGGCACGGATCGAGAGTGCGTCGCTGCGCTTGGCGAGGCGCTGGCCGTGCTCGTCGGTGATCAGGCGGTGGTGGTGATAGTCGGGCACCGGCAGATCCAGCAGGGCCTGCAGCAGGCGGTGGACGTGGGTCGCCTCGAAGAGGTCCTCGCCGCGGGTCACCAGGGTGATACCCTGGGCGGCGTCGTCGACCACCACGCTCAGGTGATAGCTGGTGGCGATGTCCTTGCGGGCCAGCACCACGTCGCCCTGGGGACGCGGATCGCAGACCTGGAGGCCGCGCCCGCGATCGTGCCAGGTGAGCGGCCCGCCGTGGGCGGACTCCGCCGCTTCCACTGCCATTTCGACGTCGAGGCGTACCGCAAAGGGCGTGCCCGCCTCCTTGCGCGCCCTGCGCTCCGCTGCCGCGAGCCGGCGGCAGGTGCCGGGATAGAGGCTCTCCGCCGGGCCGTGCGGCGCCGCGCCGGCGCGGGCGATCTCGGCGGCGATCTCCTTGCGGGTGCAGAAGCAGGGGTAGACCAGCCCGCGCGCATCCAATGCAGCGAGGGCTCGTAAGTAGTCGGCCAGATGTTCGGACTGGCGGCGCACCGGTTGCTCCCAGGCGAGGCCCAGCCAGGCGAGATCCTCGAAGATCGCCGCCTCGTAGGCGGACCGGGCGCGGTCGGCGTCGATGTCCTCGATGCGCAGCAGCAAGCGGCCTCCCGCGCCGGCCGCCCGGGTGGCGAACAGTGCCGCGTAGGCGTGGCCCAGGTGGAGGTAGCCGCTGGGCGAGGGGGCGAAACGGGTGACGTTGGGGTTGGTTTCCGGGCGCGACATGCGATTGGCCGTAAGCCAAGCAGCGGTTAAAGTCCAGCGATGATCCCTGAACCTGTACCCGACGAGCGGCTGCGCCCGGCCCTGGAGGCGCTCGCCGCCGCCGACCCCGACATCGCCGAGGCCTACGGTCGCTGCGGCCTGCCGCCGGTGCGCGGCAGCGCGCCGGGCTTTGCCGGCCTGATCCGGATGATTGCCGGCCAGCAAGTCTCGGTGCAGTCGGCGGCGGCCATCATCGCGCGGCTGGAAGCGCGCGTCGAGCCGCTGACAGCGGATCGGTTCCTGACGCTCAGCGAAGACGACCTGCGTGCCGTGGGCTTCAGCCGCCCCAAGATGCGCTACGGCCGCATCCTGGCCGAAGAGATCGCCGGCGGCACGCTGGACATCGACGGTCTTGAGGCCCTCGACGACGCGGCGGTGCTGGCGGCGCTCACCCGCGTGAAGGGGATCGGGCGCTGGACGGCGGAAATCTATCTGCTGTTCGCCATGGGGCGGCCGGACGTCATGCCGGCGGGCGATCTCGCGCTCTGCGTCGCGGCGCAGCACCTGAAAAAGCTGGAGACCCGCCCCGATCCTAAGGTGATGACGGCGCTGGCCGAGGCCTGGCGGCCGCACCGCAGCGCCGCGGCGCGCTTTCTCTGGCACCTCTACCGCCATCCCGGTGTCGCCCTGGGGCGTTCCGTGAAGCGGACGGCGTGAATTTTTTGTCTCGATAGGGAAGGATTGGTCCGCAGTGAGTGACCTGATGCAACTGGAAGGCCCGCGACATGAGAGCTCGGGCAAGGCGCGTGCCCTGGTGGTGTTCCTGCACGGCCTGGGGGCCGACGGCAACGACCTCATCTCGCTGGCGCCTTTGCTGGCACCGCTGCTGCCCGATACCGCCTTCGTGTCGCCCCACGCCCCTTTTCCTTGTGACATGGCGCCGATGGGCCGCCAGTGGTTCAGCCTGCAGGACCGCGATCCCGAGGTGCTGCGGGAGGGCGTCGCCGGCGTGACACCCAGCCTCAATGCCTTCCTTGATGCCGAGTTGGAAAAACGGGGCCTGAGCGACGATCGCCTTGCCCTCGTCGGTTTCTCTCAAGGCACCATGACCGCGCTGCATACGGCGCTGCGCCGGCCGCGGGCCTGCGCGGTGGTGGTCGGCTTTTCCGGTGCACTGCTGACGCCCGAGATCCTGGGCGAGGAGATCGCCAGCCGCCCGCCGGTGCTGCTGGTTCACGGCGACGCCGATCCGGTGGTGCCCTTCGAGGCCATGGCGATCGCCGAAGAGGCGATGAGCCTGAACGGTGTGCCGGTCGCCGCCTATGCCCGCCCGGGCCTCGGCCACGGTATCGACCAGGAAGGTTTGCAGCTCTGCGCCGTCGCCCTGGTTCAGCACCTGTTTCCGGAAACCATGGCGGGTGCTGGGGACGCGGCAGGAACGAAATCCGGCTCCTGAACGTTTGGGGCAGTAAGAGAGGAGCCCTCCGCCCCATGCAGAAACCGAACCCCCTCTACAGCTGGGCCCTGCAGGCCCCGCCGCCGCTGCGCTGGAGCGTCGGCCTGCTGCTGATCGTGGGTGGCGTCTTCGGCTTTCTCCCCGTGCTGGGGTTCTGGATGATCCCGCTGGGCGTGCTGCTGCTGGCCGTCGGCTCTCCAAAGGTGCGCGAGACCGCCAAGGCGGCAATCCGCCGGGCGCGTGCGTGGGCAGCCCGCCTTACTTCTTCCCGAGGATAGCCCTCAAGCGGCCCGCATGGAGGAGAGGATGCGCTCGACCGAGCTGCGCAGGCGCTCGGCCTCCGACGACAGCGCCTCCGTTGCGCTCGACACCTGGCCGGCGGAGGCACCGGTCTCGGCAGCGGTTTCCGTCACGCCGTGAATGTTGCCTGTCACCCGCTTGGTCCCTTCGGCGGCTTCCTGCACGTTGCGGGAGATCTCCAGCGTGGCGGCGTTCTGCTCTTCCACCGCTGAGGCGATGCTGGCGCTGACCTGGCTGACGCGATCGATGGCGGCGCGCAGGTCCTCTATGGCGGCGACGGTTTGTTCGGTGGCGTGCTGCATGCTGCCGACCTGCTGAGAAATCTCCTCGGTCGCCTTGGCGGTCTGGGTGGCCAGCGACTTCACCTCGTTGGCGACCACAGCGAAGCCCTTGCCCGCGTCGCCCGCGCGCGCCGCCTCGATGGTGGCGTTGAGGGCCAGCAGGTTGGTCTGCTCGGCGATATCGTTGATCAGCTGCACCACGTCGCCGATCTTCCGGGCATCTTCCGAGAGGCCCTCCACAGTGGTGCCGGTGCGTTCGGCCAGCTCGACGGCCTCGCTGGATATCCCGGTCGACTGGCTGACCTGGCGGCTGATCTCCTCGATCGAACTGGCCAGTTCTTCGGAGGCCGAGGCGACAGTCTGGACATTGGCCGAAGCCTCTGCGGCGGCTGTCGCCACTTCGGTCGCCTGGGCGTCGGTGCGCTGGGCGCTCTTGTTAAGGCCCTTTGCGGCGGTCTGCATCTGGCCGACGGCGGCTGAGACTGCGTCGACCACGGACTTGATGCTCCCTTCCAACTCGTCGGCCAGCTTCAGGGTCGCCTGCCGCTTTTCCTGTTCGGCACGGGCGTCGCGCGCGGCCTGTTCGGCGGCCAGGCGGTCAGCCTCGATGGCGGTCTCCTTGAAGACCTGCACGGCAGCGGACATCTCGCCCAGTTCGTCGGTGCGTCCCTGGGCGGGGATGACGATCTCCTTGTTTCCGGCGGCGAGCTCGCGCATGGCACCAGTCATCGCGACGAGGGGCCGCACGATGCCGCGCGACAGCAGGTATCCGAGACCGGAGACGAAGAGCAGGGTGATCAGGGTCACGACCACGCTTCTGTCGCGCATCGCGGTGACACTGGCAAAGATCTCTTCGCTTTGGTCCTCTGCGATCAAAGCCCAGCGGGTGCCGAGGAAGTCGAGCGAACCATAGGCCGTGAGCGACTCGTGGCCGCTATAGTTGGTCAGTTCGGCGACGCCTTCCGCGCCGCTCAGCGCCTTGGCGACGGCGTCATTGTCGACCCGCTGCTTGAGAATCGTTGTTTCCTGGCTGAAACGTGAATCGCTGCGCATCAGCAGATCGCTGCCGACGATGAAAGACTGTCCGAGCTCGCCAAGTCCGGCGACGTCCTGCATCACGCCGTTCATCTTGTCGATCGGCATCTGGAAAGCGAGCACGCCGATCAGTACCCCATTCTTGTCCAGCAGGGGCGTGGCAATGAATCCGGCCGGTGCGTCGTTGCTCGGCGCGTAGGGGGCGAAGTCGAAGAAGGCTTGGTGGCCGATGGTCGGCTCGGCGACGGCGGCCCGGAAGGCATTGCCGAGGTCGCTGTCCTTCCATTCGCCGGTGATCACGTTGGTGGCGAAGTCGAGCTCCTTGAACACCGTGTAGACCACGTTCCCGTGCGGATCGAAGAGGAAGATGTCGTAATATCCGCGCTCGCGCAGGAAGCCGCGGAACCAGGGATGATAGTTGCCGTGGTAGATGCCGTAGAGCGAGCCGTCGTCGGCGGCATCGAGCTCTTCCTTGTGGCCGACCGGATGCGGGTTATCGGCAATGTAGGCCTGCTGCAGTCGGTCTTTTGCCTCCGGACCGAACTCCCCGTAGGCGGCGGCCAGATCCACCGCCGCGCGCTGGACCACCTCGTTGGAGGCCAGGGTGCGCAGGTCCTGGCGGATGGAGTCGAGGTAGTCCGTGAGGGCGGTGCGGCGCACCTGCATGAGGGCGGTCAGCTTCACTTCCGCCTCCCGGCGCATCGCCGAAGACGCTTCCAGGTAGCTCGCAAGACCGACCGCGATGGCGGACACCAGGGCCGTGGCGACGATGACCAGCGGCAGCTTCCGCGCAATCGTCAGCTTGCCGACGCGCCGGACCGGACTCCCTAGATTGTTGGTTTTGTTCGATCCGACGGGGGCGGGCATGATGAGAGGGGGTCTCCCTGCAAAGACACATTTATGGTGTAAATAGCTGCGACACTACTCTAGTGCTTTAAAGTTTAATTATTCGTATCAATATGATTAGGGTCCGCGGGTCGCCTTGGGCGGTGGCCCGCCAGCGGCCGGCGCCGGGGATGACGGTTGCATGAAATTTACCCCGACTGCCGGCGCCGCAATTCCCAATATCTTGTGTGTGGCGGCGGCATTTAGTATTTATAGCGCGTCCCTGGGCCTGGCATCCCAGTATGAGACGCGACGCAGAGGGAGGATGGACCGGACATGACCGGTGCCGCGCAAGCTTATCCGGCTCTCGTCCTCAACGCCGATTTCCGGCCGTTGAGCTACTTCCCCTTGTCCTTGTGGTCCTGGCAGGATTCCATCAAGGCGGTCTTCCTCGACCGGGTGAACATCGTCTCGGAATACGACACCGTGGTGCGCTCGCCCAGCTTCGAGATGAAGCTGCCCAGCGTCATCTCGCTGAAGCAGTACGTCAGCCTGGACCGCCGGCCCGCCTTCACCCGTTTCAACGTGTTCCTGCGGGACAGCTTCGAATGCCAATATTGCGGCGACGAACTGCCGGCGGAGGAGTTGACCTTCGACCACATCGTCCCACGCTCGCGCGGCGGCCGTACCTCTTGGGAGAACGTGGTGACCGCCTGCCAGGAGTGTAATCTGGTCAAGGGCAACCGTATGCTGAAAGAGAGCGGCATGTCGCTCTTGAGGCCGGTCGAAGAGCCTACGACCTACCAGCTGCAGGAGAACGGTCGCTGCTTCCCGCCAAACTTCCTCCACGAAAGTTGGCGGGATTTTCTTTACTGGGACAGCGAACTGGAGTCCTGAGCAGCCCGCCTCCTGTTACTGCCTCTTGCGCGGCTTTCCGGCCATGGTGGCTAGGGCGCAGCCCGCCAGGAAGGATAGCCAGAAGTAGATCAGGGCACTCTCGCTCAGCCAATTGATCGAGAATTCAGCGTCGTTCGGCAACCCTTCGCGCGCCAAGCCATTCAGCGTGAGCCAGAACACCAGCGCTCCAACGGAAATGACCACCCCCAGCAGGATCAGCACGATGCGCATAGTGCCTGCGGTGGATCTCAGAATCGTTCCGACAGCCAGATCGCCAGGCGCGAGCCGGCCTTAACCGCACCGGTCAGCAGCTCGTAGCCCGGCGTCTCCTCGGCGCCGTGCTGCAGGCCGATGTCGCGGTGCTCCAGCTCTTCCTGGCGGAAGGTCTCGATGGTGTCCTTGAGGTTGGCTTGGTCGTCGGCCAGTTCGGCGTGCTGGCCGGCATAGTGCTCGTCGATCACTTCTTCCACCGCGACGGTACAGGCCATGGCCGCCTTCTCGCCGAGCAGTGCGGTGGCGGCGCCCAGCGCGAAGCCGGCGACGTGCCACACCGGCTGCAGCGCGGTGGGGCGCACGCGGTTTTCCACCATCAGGTTCTCGAAGGTGCGCAGATGGTGCAGTTCCTGCTCGTGCATGTGCTTCAGGGTCGGCGCGCAGGCGCTCTTGCCCAGCACCGCCAGCTGGCCCTCGTAGATGCGCCGGGCGCCGTATTCGCCGGCATGGTCGACGCGGATCATGCGGGCCAGGCGCTCTTGCGCGTCGAGGTCGCCGGGCAGGCTGCGGTCGGCGCCGCTGTTGGGGTTTTTGTCCTGCGGGCTTTCGCTCATCGCTTAGCGTCCTTGCGTAGGCCGGAAGGCTGCCCAGAAGGTTAGCGCGGCGAGCAGGGCGTAGGCCAGGACGTTGTAGCCGGCCATGGAGACGCCGAAGAGCTCCCAGGGGATGCGGTCGCAGGGTGCGAAGGGCTGGTTCAGCAGGATCTCGCGGAGCTGCTCGACGGTGGCGTTCTCCGGCAGCTGCGGCGCATGGCATTGGGCGGTGCCCTGCCACCACTTCTGTTCGACGCCGACGTGGAAAACAGCGATGGCGATGCCCGCGGTGAAGGCGAGGCCGCTGCCGATCAGCGCCAGGCGGCGTCCGGCCGGCGCGGCAGCGAGCAGGAAGGCGAGCGCCGCCAGAGCCATCGCGGCGCCGTAGGCGTAGCGCTGGTAGATGCATAGCACGCAGGGATAGAGTCCGCCCCAGTACTGCGAGGCGAGCGCGGTGCCCAGGGCGCCGAGGCAGGCGGCAACGAGCAGCGCCGGCAGGGTGCGGGGATTGCGGAAGAGAGCGTCCATGGTGCGTCGACCGGCCTTTGTGGGGGCTAGAAGAGGTAGCGCAGAGCGACGAAGCCGCCGAGCAGCAGCACGAAGAAAAGAATGGTGAGCTGCGGCAGGTAGCGCTCGATGAAGCGGCGAATCGGTGGCCCGAAGTACCACAGCAGGGCGGCGAGCAGAAAGAAGCGGGCGCCGCGCGAGATCACCGAGGCGGTCATGAAGACACCGAAGTCCAGCTTCATGACACCAGAGGTGATGGTGATCACCTTATAGGGAAACGGCGTGAAGCCGGCGCCGGCGACGATCCAGGCGCCCCATTCCTCGTAGCGTGCCTGGAATTCCTCGAAGCGATCGAGGTAGCCATAGAACGCGACGATCGGCTGGCCGACGGTATCGAACAGCAGGGCGCCGATACCATAGCCGGCGACGCCGCCGGCCACCGAGGCGGCGGTGCAGACCGCGGCGATCAGCCAAGCGCGATCGCGCGCTGCCAGGATCATCGGAATCAGCAGCACATCCGGCGGGATCGGAAAGACCGAGGATTCGATGAAGGAGATGAAGGCCAGGGCCGCCAGGGCGTGGCGATGGGCCGCCAGGTCCATGGTCCAATCATAGAGTCGCCGCAGCACGTCCGATCAGACCCTTTCCTCATGCCGGCGCAATGGTTCCGGCCGCCCGTTGTTGTGCCGCCCGTTTAGCAGGGCCGCTTGACGGGGGCAAGCTTCCGGGGGCCAAGCTTCAGGGGGCCAAGCTTCAGGGGGGCGGCTGCCCGGCGATCATGCTAGGCTCCCGCCGGCCGGTGCAACGGTGCCGATGGATAACCGCTTCGGGAGCCCATGCAGGAACACGCCGAGATCCTTTTCGCCAACGAGGCCTTCTACTTCGCCTTCCAGCTGAAGGACATGGAGGCGATGGAGGCGCTCTGGGCACAGCGCGTTCCGGTGGCCTGCACCCATCCGGGCTGGCCTTCCTTAAGCGGGCGCGACCAGGTGATGCAGAGCTGGGCGGCGATCCTCAACAACCCCGACAACCAAGGCGTCGCCATGCGCGGCGCCAAGGCGCGGCGCTACGGCGAAACCGCCTTCGTCACCTGTTACGAGATGATCGGGGAAAGTCTGCTGGCGGCGACCAACGTCTTCGTGCTGGAGGACGGCGGCTGGAAGCTGGTGCATCACCATGCCGGCCCCTGCAACATGCCGCCGGCGGATTTGCCGGAAGAGGAGGAAAGCCGCCTCCAATAGCCGCCTCCTCGGCAAGGCCGGGAGGAAATCTCAAGGGACGCTTGAATGAGCCTTCCCTGATGTTCACCGGCGCCGGCAACCGGAATCGCATCGCCCTTCCGGCGGGCGCTTTCCGGCCTCATTTGCTGCCGTAGCCGCTGCTCCCTAGAGCAGTTCGACCTGCTCGGCCATCGGTCCCTTCTGACCCATGCGGCAGTGCAGCCGCACCCGCTGGTTCGGCTGCAAAGCGGGCAGACCGAAGCGCTCCAGCGTGCGGCCGGAGACGAAGATGTCTTTGCCGCCGTTGTCCGGGATGACGAAACCGAAGCCCTTTTCAGTATTGAAGAACTTCACGGTTCCTTCGATGACCTCGGTCGCGCCGGCCATGCCGCCGCCGTGGCCGCTGCTGTGGCCGCCGCCGCCGAAACTTCGTCCGGCGCTCGGGGCGGGCCCGGCACCGGCTTCCACGCTATGGATTTCGGCGACTTGCAGGCCTTTGCGGCCCTGCATCAGGTCGCAGACGATGGCTGCGCCTTCATACAGTTCACGATGGCCCGTGCGTTCGACCACGGAAATATGCAGAAAGGCGTCGGGGGCGCCCTCGCTCAGTTGTACGAAGCCGAAGCCCTTGGTCGCGTTGAACCACTTGACCACGGCCTTCACGTTACGGTGGGTGATTTCGTCCCTGTCGAAATCATGATCATTATTCATCACAACGGCCACTCCAAGACAAGCAAGGGAGACCCTTTCCTACGTCCTGCAGCCATCGCAATGTTGGGAAGCTCGGCGGCGGCCTTCCGCCCTGTCCGCAATCTCCGAACCCGTTCCCGTGAGAAACCGTGTCACATGCCCGGTAACTTGAACGCCGGCACCCAAAAGCGCCGGGTAACGACCATGCCGAGTGACTCACACGCCCGGTGAAGGCAAACCGGCGGGACCTGCCGTTCGTCCCGCTGTCGCGATGCCAGGTTCTTCCCTTTACGGCGCGGGGGGCGTGACCCCTCGCGCCCATCCACCATTAAGGTCCTACTCCGTGCTCTACCTAGCCTTCGTCCTCCAGGTCCGGGCGTCGGTCGGGGCGCCTTGTGGCCTTCTGCGGCCAGCCTGAGGGCCACGCTCGTCCAGTTTGGCACAACCTGATCGTCGCATACGGACGTTGCATTTAAACGTGTCTGCCAAGTCAGTGCTATAGAAATCCTTGTGAGCGGCCCGGCGGGCCGCCGGCCGGGGTGAGCGGCCCGGCGGACGCCAGCCGGGTCTCTTGGACAGCAGTCCCCGGTTGCCAAGCGCGCGGCCCCGGCTATGATGCGCTCCGGCCCGGAAACGGAGGCGCTGTGCCGCCCCGCCCGGGCTCCCCTCTTAGGGGCCCCTGTGGCGGAATTGGTAGACGCGACAGACTCAAAATCTGTTTCCCGCAAGGGAGTGCCTGTTCGAGTCAGGCCAGGGGCACCATCCAACGATCGCAAACATGGACAGGTTGGTTGTCCGCTTCTGCCGTGGTCGGCAAGCGAGCACCCGCGTGCAGCATGCTTGCTCCGAATCTGTGCAAGACCTGACCCCATGACTGTTTGCGCGGTTTCGGCGGCATGTCCGAGGCATGGGTGGTTCCCATCTCATCGTTTGCCTGTTCGGGCCGCGAGGCGCTTGGAATCTGGGGCCGATGGGCTATTTGTCCTGCGGGAGCGATTGAATGATGGGCTGGGGAGTATCAGCATGACGCGAAACATCGCCGGGGCGGCCGCGGCCACAGAGGCCGATCCCACGGGCCGGCCGAGCCGGGAGGAGGCCGAGGCTGCGGTGCGCACGCTGCTGCGCTGGGCCGGCGACGACCCGGCACGCGAGGGCCTGCTCGGCACGCCGGGGCGCGTCGCGCGCGCCTACGAGGAGTTCTTCGCCGGCTACTCCCAGGACCCGGTCGAGATCCTGCAGCGCACCTTCGAGGAGACCGGCGGCTACGACGAAATGGTGCTGCTGCGCGACATCCGCTTCGAGAGCCACTGCGAGCATCACCTGGCGCCGATCATCGGCGTCGCCCATGTCGCCTATATGCCCCGGCGCCGCGTCGTCGGCATCTCCAAGCTGGCGCGCGTCGTCGAGGTCTATGCCCGCCGCCTGCAGATCCAGGAGAAGATGACCGCTCAGATCGCCAATACCATCGACGACGTGCTGCAGCCGCACGGCGTTGCCGTGGTGATCGACGCCGCGCACCAGTGCATGACCACCCGCGGCGTGCACAAGCCGGGCGTCACCATGGTGACCAGCCGTATGCTGGGCGTGTTCCGCGACGATCCCAAGACGCGGCGCGAATTCCTCGGCATGATCGGCAGATAGCCGCCGATTTCGTCCTCTTCCCGGATTTCCCATGACCGCCACCGAAGACGCTTTTTCGCCGCCGCCGGGCCTTCTCCCGTTTAAGGGCCCGAATGCCGCGCTGGTGACCGGTGCCGCCCGCCGCATCGGCGCGGCGATGGCGCGCGACCTCGCGGCGCAAGGCTGGGCCGTGGCGCTGCACTACCAGTCCTCCCGGGACGAGGCCGAGGCCCTGGCAGCGGAGATCGCCGCTGCCGGCGGCCGCGCCGTCGCGCTGCAGGCCGACCTCGGCGACGAGGCGGCCGTGACGCCGCTGATCGACCGCGCGGCGGCGGCCCTCGGCCCGCTGGGCCTGCTGGTCAACAATGCCTCGATCTTCGAGTTCGACGACCACGCCAGCTGCGACCGCGCGAGCTGGGACGCGCACCTCGAGGTCAATCTGCGCGCGCCCTTCGTGCTGACCCAGCGCTTCGCCGCAGCGCTGCCGGCGGAGGCCAAGGGCCTGGTGATCAATCTGCTCGACACGCGGGTGTGGAACCTGGCCCCGGGATATCTCAGCTACACCCTTTCCAAGGCCGGGCTGTGGACCTTGACCCAGACCTTGGCGCAGGCGCTCGCGCCGCGCATCCGGGTCAACGCCATCGGCCCCGGCCCCACACTGCCCTCGCGCGGCCAGAGTGACGCCGATTTCGCGGCGCGGCGTGCCGGCTTGCCGCTGGGCGACGGCGCCAGCCCGGCGGAGATCGCCCAGGCGTTGCGCTTCATCATCGCCAGCCCCTCGATGACCGGGCAGATGATCGGCCTCGACGGCGGCGATCATCTCAGCCACAACCGGCCGGCTGCCGGCACCTCGCGGCCCGAAGGCAACCATTGACGGGCGCGTTGCTGCCGCGCGAAAGGACATAGCGTTTCACCCCTTCGCCGATCGGCTTATGCTGGCAGCGCGTGAGCGGGGCTTCCGGCCTTGTGTCGGAGCTTGGGGACCATGGCAAGGGAGGGCTGACTTGGACCGGCCGGGCAAAGGGCATTCGCGAGGCCTGTTCCTGGATGCCGAGCATCAGCTGCGCCAGCCGCTGAATGCCCTCAGCCTGCTGATCGGAGAGCTGCGCCAGGGGCCCGACCAGCATGAACTGACGCTCATCGCCGATGACATGCGCTATGCCGTGGCCCTCTCGAACGCCTGGCTCGAATCGCTGGCCAACGTCGAGCGTGCGCGTCAGGGTCTGCTTTCCTTGCAGGTCGAGGACGTGCCGCTGCGCACGCTGTTCGACCGGTTGCGCGAAGACTTCACGCCGCACTTCACCGGACTGGGCCTCACTCTCAAGGTGGCGCCGACCCGTGCCGTGGTGCGCGCCGACCCGGTGGTCCTCCGCAACCTCCTCGCCATCCTCCTCGACAATGCCGCCAAGTTCACCCGCGAGGGCAAGGTGCTGCTAGGCTGCCGGCGCGACTGCAGCCGCTGGCGCATCGAGGTCTGGGACAGCGGCCTCGGCATCGCCGAGAACCAGTTGAAGCATCTCTTCGAGCCGTTCTTCCGTTTAGAAAACGAAGTGCGGCCGCGCGAGCGTGGCCTCGGTCTGGGGCTGACCTATGCCCGACAGCTCGCCGAACTGGCCGGTGACCCGCTGACGGTCGCCTCTACGCTCGGCAAGGGATCCTGCTTCGCTTTGTCGGTACCGCGTGCGGATGAGGCGGCGGCCGGCGCGGTGGAAACCGCCGGCAAGCCGGCGGAGCCGCTCGACGCCGCCGTCGGCAATCCCCTGGCGGGGGCCGACGTGGTGGTGCTGGAAGGGGTGGACGCGCCGGCGCTGCAGGCCTGTCTGGAAGGTTGGGGCGCCAAGGTGCATGTGGTGCCGCCGGCCGGCCTGGCGGTGGCCCTGGAGCGTGACGGTGCCCTGGTGATCGCCGACCGGGCGGCCTTCGATGCCGGGGCGCGCTGGGATGTGCCTGCCGATGGCGGGCCGCCGGTCATCCTGCTTGCCGATGCGCCGTTGGTGCCGGGCGATCCTCTCGCTGCCGTCGCGCAGGTGCTGCTCCGGCCGGTCAGGCCGGCGCGCCTGCGCGCGCTTTGCCACTACGTGCTGTCGCGCCGTTAGCCGGCACCAGCCTGGCCGGCAAAGAAAAGGGCCGCGCACCCGATGGCGCGCGGCCCTTGTCGATGGCTTCTTGCGGCGGCGGCTTAGAAATTGGCCGCTTCGGCCTCTTCCATCGCGCGGACCTGCGCAGCGGCGCTGATGGCCGCCTGGGTGCGGCTGTCGAGGTTCAGCCGCTTCACGATGGCGGAGACGTGCACCCGCACGGTGTGCTCTGAAAGGCCGAGGGACTCGGCCACTTGGGCATTCGACATGCCCTGGCCGAGATATTTGTAGACCTGCAGCTGGCGCTTGGTCAGCGCGTTGGCGACATCCTCCAGCGACTTCTCGCTGCCGAAGCCGTAGACCGGCGCTTTCTTGGCCGGGTTACGCTGCTCCAGCAGCCGGCGCGGGAAGGCGACGCCGCCGGAGAGCACCGTCTGCAGCGCGGACTCGATCTCGTCGGCCTGAGCCGATTTCGGGATGTAGCCCATGGCGCCGGCTTCGATGCAGCGCAGGATCTCGTCACGGTCCTCGATGGCTGACATGACGACCACCGGCACCTGCGGCAGGCACTCACGCATTGCGCGAAGGCCTTCGAAGCGCTTCATGCCGGGCATCAGCAGGTCGAGCAGGATCAGATCCAGGTCGGGGTTGCCGGACGCGATCTCGAGAGCCTGCCGAAAGTCCGCCGCTTCGAGCAGCTCGCTGCCAGGCTCCAGCCGGTCAATCAGATGCTTCGCGGCGCTGCGTGTAATCCAGTGATCGTCGGCGTAGAGGACCTTCATGTTTTAGAGAACCCTGAAATTCGTTGCATCTTCCGGTCATCGACGGGCCGGATTTCATTGGCACCGGGCATCAGAATTTTCCCCGAATTGATCTTGAGCCAATCCATTGGCCGCCGAAGGTTCGAACGACACAACATGAATCAGCATAGCATCTGACGCCCCTGTACGACTGGTATATTCCGAATTTTCGCTGGCTTTTCAACTACAAAACGAGTGCCGCCGGGGCTGTCGTTGGGTCGAGAACAGCTGGAAATTGCTTATCAGCTACCGCGACTTCCAGGCTCGGTGCGAATTCAATCCCAGTCAAACACACCCATAGATTGTAATTTAGTAAGAAGTTGGTCCGAAAGGCTGGTGATCTGCACGAATTGATTAGACAGGACCGGTGAGCGCGTCGAGAAATTTATCCACATTTACCGGCTTGCGCAGCAGGACGAAGCCGGCGCGGCGGACGTCCTCCGCGACTTCCTTGGAAAGATCGCCGGTGATGATGAGGCCGCGCAGGGGCTTCGCAGTCGCGGCGCGGACCGCGGCGCGGACTGCGGCGGCGGCGCTCAGGCCGTCTTCCTGGGGGCTCAGCCAGTAGTCCGCGATGATGCAACTCGGGGTTAAGTTTCTTGCGGCGGCGGCTTCCAAGGCCTCGCTGCTGCTGGTGCCGATCACCACCTCGGCGCCGAAGCGGCGCAACATGCGCTCGGTCGCCCGGCGGATCAATTCGTCGTCCTCCAGCAGGACGATGACCTGCCCGGCCAGCATGGTCCTGCAGTCAGTCTCGGATTGTGTCTGGGCGGCATTCATTCCGCCTAGAGAAGGCCTGCCGGTGCGCTCTGTCAACCGTCCTAAAGGGCTGCCGACGGAGTGGCCCGAAGGGGGCATGCCGGCAGACAGGGAGCAGACAGGGAAAGGGGGTCGACGCGGCGCCCTGTGCTCGGCTATAGGGCAAGTCCTGATTGGAGGGGAGCATTGCACGGGTGATTGTCATCTACGGCCTGAAGAATTGTGACAGCTGCCGCAAGGCGGTGAAGCTGCTGGAGGCAGGCGGGCGGCCCTTCCGCTTTCACGACCTGCGCGCCGACGGCCTGCCGCGCGAGCGCTTGGGCTCTTGGCTCGCTGCGGCGGGCTGGGAGGTCCTGTTGAATCGGCGCAGCACCACCTGGCGCGACTTGCCGGAGGCGGAAAAGGCCGGCCTGGATGCTGCCAAGGCCGCCCGGCTGCTGGAACGCCACCCCACACTCGTCAAGCGGCCGGTCGTGGAGGCAGGCGACCGCCTGTTGGTCGGCTTCGGGCCGGACGAGCAGGCGGCCCTGAAGGCGCTGGCATAGGCCTGCCGCCGAACGCGCCCGTCCGCGCCTAGGGGCGGCGCAAATCCGCTAGCGGTGCCGTCGGGCGGCGTTGCATAACCGGAGAGCGCCACGTAAACGGGCCGGCTGGAACGGGCCGGCTGGTCCGTTACCCTTTCCCTGAACAGGTCTTGCATGCTGGTAGCCGTCAAATCCGCTTGGGCGCTCTTCGTCGGGCTCGGCATGCTGATGCTTGGCAACGGCCTGCAGAACTCGCTGCTCGGCATCCGCGCCGGCCAGGAAGCCTTCTCTACCGAGGCGACGGGCCTGATCATGGCCAGCTACTACGTCGGTCTTCTTGTCGGTGCCCTGGTAACGCCCAAGGTGGTTGGCAACGTCGGCCACGTGCGCGTATTCGCCGCTCTCGCTTCCACGGCTTCCACCGCTGCACTGCTCCATGCGGTCTTCGTTGACCCCTGGAGTTGGAGCGCGATGCGCATGGTCACCGGCTTCTGCTACGCCGGCCTCTACGTGGTTGCCGAATCCTGGCTCAACGACCGCGCCACCAACGAAACCCGAGGCACTCTCCTGTCGGTTTACATGCTGGTGGTTCTGGGCGGCCTGGCTGCCAGCCAGTTCTTGTTGAACCTCGCCGACCCCAACAGCTTCGTCCTGTTCGTGGTGGCCTCGGTGCTGGTCTCCATGGCGCTGGTGCCGATCTCAGTCTCGGTCGCGCCGACGCCTGACTTCACCGCGCCGGAGCCGCTCGGCCTGCGCGCGCTCTACCGGACCTCGCCGCTTGGCATGATTGGCGCCATGGGTACCGGCATGGCCAACGCGGCGATCTACGCCATGTCGGCAGTCTATGCCGGCGCGGTCGGCCTCAGCGTGCCGCAGATCGCCGTCTTCGTCAGTGCCAGCATTCTCGGCGGCATGGCCTTCCAGTGGCCAATCGGCCGCCTGTCGGACAAGCTCGACCGCCGCCGCGTGCTCACCGGCGTCACCTTCGCCGGCGCGCTCGCAGCTGTGGCCGCCAGCTTCGCCGCCGGCCAGGCCGGCAGCGGCGAACCCATCGCTCTCTATGCCATGATGTTTCTGCTGGGCGGCATGAGCCTGCCCATGTACTCGCTGTGTATCGCCCACACCAACGACTACCTGACCCCCAAGCAGATGGTCTCCGCCAGCGGCACCTTGATGATGGTCGGCGGCGCCGGGGCGGTCTTCGGGCCCATCGCGGTATCGCTGCTGATGCGCCAGATGGGTGGCGAGGGCTTCTTCATCTGTATCGGGGCGGTGCATGCCGCCATCGGCATCTTCGCCCTCTATCGCATGCTGCGCCGGGCGCCGCTACCGCTGGAGGAGCAGGGCGCCAGCGTGCCGGTGGCCTCGACTGTCAGCGCCCCCACCGCGACCCTGCCGGTGGAGGCGATCCGCGACCAGATGGACCGCGACCTGGCCGCCATGGCCGGCCCGCTTCGCCGCCGCTAGCGTTCTTTTTGCGCCGCGCAACCAACGCCCGACCCGCGCGTTCCCGTAAGGCAAAAATTCACCAAAAAGTGCCAGAGTCCGGCTTGTTCGCGACTGCAAAATCGCACTTGCGAATGGGGGAGTGGTCCCCTAGAGTAGCAACAATAAAATTACCCGGTCAGTTCTCTGATCGTAAGATAATTACAGTGGCGGAGAGAGTCGATCCGATGCAGGAAAAGCACGGCTACTTCCTCGAGGACCTCACGGTCGGCATGACGGCGGTCTTCGGGAAGACGGTGACGGAAGCCGATATCACCATGTTTGCCGGCATTTCCGGCGATACCAACCCGGTTCACCTGGACCAGAGCTTTGCGGAGAAGACCATGTTCGGCGGGCGCATCGCCCACGGCATGCTCTCGGCCAGCTTCATCTCGACGGTCTTTGGCACCCGCCTGCCGGGCCCCGGCTGCATCTACCTGCGCCAGGATCTGCGCTTCAAGGCGCCGGTGAAGATTGGCGACACGGTGGAGGCGCGGGTCACGGTGAAGGAGATCCAATCGGAGAAGAAGCGGGTGGTCTTCGACACCGTCTGTACCGTCGGGACCACGGTGGTGCTGGAGGGCGAGGCGACCCTGATGGTGGCCAGCCGCCAGGACATGGCCGGCACCCCCGGAAACGATCGGGGCGCCGGGAACAAAGCCGCAGCGAAAGCCCCCCAGGCCGCCGAATGAGTGCCGGCTGAGCCGCCGCCGCGCCGCGCTGCCCCCAAGGCGTTGCGGCGCAAGCTTCTTTCGTTGACAGACCCCGCCGAAGGCGTCAGACCAGCCGGTCTTATGGCTATTTTCCGGCATACCCAGGACCTTCCCGCCGCCGTCCGCGGCGCGGTGGTGGTCATCGGCAATTTCGACGGCGTGCATCGCGGCCACCAGCTGCTGCTGGCCGATGCGCGCAGCCAGGCGGATGCCCTGGGCGTGCCCCTCGCGGTGCTGACCTTCGAGCCGCACCCGCGCAGCGTCTTTCTGCCGGACCAGCCGCCCTTTCGCCTGACCTCCCTGCGCGCCAAGGCACACGCCTTGCAGGACGCCGGCGTCGACGACCTCTTCGTGCTGCACTTCGACCGCGCCTTTTCGCTGAAGCCGGCCGAGGCCTTCGTGCAGGACATCCTGGTCGGCGATCTGGCGGCGCGCCACGTGGTGGTCGGTTGGGATTTCTGCTTCGGCCACAAACGGGCCGGCAATGCCGCGCTCTTGAAGTCGATGGGCGCCCAGCACGGCTTCGGCGTCACTGCCGTGGACCCGGTGATGACCGGCGAAGGTGAGGTCTATTCCTCTTCCATCATCCGCACCCACCTGCGCGAAGGACGCCCGGCCAAGGCCGCCGAGCTGCTGGGCCGTCCCTGGGAGATCGAGGGCCGGGTCGAGCGCGGCGAGCAGCGCGGCCGCACCATCGGCTTTCCCACCGCCAACATGGGCCTCGGCGAGTTCCTCTGCCCGGCGCTCGGAGTCTACGCGGTGTTGGCCGGGCGCGATCCCGGCGTCGAGCACGGCGGCGAGACCCGCTGGCTGCCGGGCGTCGCCAATCTTGGCCACCGCCCCACGGTGGCCGGCGAGGGCGTCCGCCTGGAGGTGCATATCTTCGATTTCGCAGGCGACCTCTATGGCGAGATGCTGCGGGTGCGCCTGATCGACTTCCTCCGGCCGGAAAAGAAGTTTGACGGCCTTGAGGCTTTGCGGGCACAAATCGCCCTCGATTGCGGCCAGGCCCGCGAGATCCTGGCCGACACCCCCTTTGCCTTGCCCGGGGCCTGACCCGGGCCAAGCGTGAGAAGAGCCACGGCATGACCGTCGACTACCGATCCACCGTCTTCCTGCCGAAGACCGACTTCCCGATGCGCGCGGGCCTGGCCGAGAACGAGCCGAAGACCCTGCAGCGCTGGAGCGAGATGGAGCTCTTCACGCAGCTTCGCGCGGTTTCCCAGGGCCGCGAGAAATTCATCCTGCACGACGGCCCGCCCTACGCCAACGGCCACCTGCATATCGGCCACGCGCTCAACAAGATCCTCAAGGACCTCATCAACCGCGCCCACCAGATGCTGGGCAAGGATGCCCATTACGTCCCCGGCTGGGATTGTCACGGCCTGCCGATCGAATGGAAGATCGAGGAGCAGTACCGCGCCGCCGGCAAGGACAAGGACGCCGTGCCGGTCGTCGAGTTCCGCCGCGAGTGCCGCGAATTCGCCGAGAAATGGGTGAAGATCCAGACCGAGGAGTTCAAGCGCCTGGGCGTGATCGGCAACTGGCAGCGCCCCTACACCACCATGTCGTTCGACGCCGAAGCGCAGATCGTGCGCGAGATCGGCAAGTTCCTGCTGAACGGCGGCATCTACAAGGGCTCGCGCCCGGTGCTGTGGTCGGTGGTCGAGAAGACGGCGCTCGCCGATGCCGAGGTCGAGTATCACGACCACACCTCGACCACCATCTGGGTGCGCTTCCCGGTGGCCAAGAGCGCGAACCCGCTGCTCGACGGCGCCGCCGTGCTGATCTGGACGACCACGCCCTGGACCATTCCCGGAAACCGCGCGGTCGCCTATGGCGAGGAGATCGCCTACGGCGTGTTCCGTGTCGACGCGGTGGCGGAAGGCAGCGCCGCGATCCCCGGTGAGAAGCTGGTGCTGGCCAAGGACCTCGCCGAGCAGGTGAAGGCCGATGCCAAAATCGATTCCTGGACGCTGCTGGGCGAGGCCGGTGATCTGGCCGGCACCGTGGTCGCGCATCCCTGGCGCGGTGCGCCGGAAGCCGGCGGCGGCTACGATTTCGACGTGCCGGTGCTGATGGGCGACTTCGTCACCACCGAGCAGGGCACCGGCTTCGTGCACATCGCCCCGGGCCACGGCGCCGACGACTGGGCGCTGGGCCTGAAGCACGGCATCGAGATTCCGCAGACGGTCGATGGCGCCGGTCATTTCTACGACCATGTACCGCTTCTGGCCGGCGCGGTGGTCTACGACGCCGACGGCAAGCCGGGCGATGCCAACGGCAAGGTCATCAAGTGCCTCGTCGAGGCCGGGCGCCTGCTGCACAAGGGCAAGCTGAAGCACAGCTATCCGCATTCCTGGCGCTCCAAGGCGCCGCTGATCTTCCGCAACACCTCGCAGTGGTTCATCTCCATGGAGACGAACGAGCTGCGCGGGAAGGCGTTGAAGGCGATCGACGACACGCGCTTCGTGCCGGGCACCGGGCGCAACCGCCTGCGCTCGATGATCGAGCAGCGCCCCGACTGGTGCATCTCGCGCCAGCGGCTGTGGGGCGTGCCGTTGCCGATCTTCGTCGACAAGAGGACCGGCGAGCCGCTGCGCGACGCCAAGGTGATCGAACGCGTCGCCGAGGCTTTCGCGGCCGAAGGCGGTGATGCGTGGTTCGCCAGCGACCCGCAGCGCTTCCTCGGCAACGACTACAGCGCTGGTGACTTCGAGCAGGTGACCGATGTGGTCGAGGTGTGGTTCGATTCCGGATCGACCCACGCCTTCGTGCTGGAGGCGCGGCCCGAGCTGAAGTGGCCGGCCGACCTTTACCTGGAGGGCTCCGACCAGCATCGCGGTTGGTTCCATTCCTCGCTCCTGGAGTCCGCCGGCACGCGCGGACGTGCGCCCTATGACGCCGTGCTGACGCACGGCTTCATCCTGGAGGAGCAGGGAAAGGAGAAGATGTCCAAGTCGAAGGGCAACGCTCTCTCGCCGCAGGACGTGGTCGACAGCCAGGGCGCGGACATCCTGCGTCTCTGGGTGGTCGCCTCCAACTACGAGGAAGACCTGCGCTTCGGTCCCGATATCCTCAAGCACCAGGGCGACGCCTACCGCCGCCTGCGCAACACCCTGCGTTACCTGCTGGGCAACCTCGACGGTTTCGAGGAGAGCGAGCGCGTGGCGGCTAAGGACATGCCGGAGCTGGAGCGTTGGGTGCTGCACCGACTCGCCGAGTTGGATGCCCAGGTGCGTAAGAACGTCGAGGACTTCGACTTCCACGCCCTCTACCAGGCGGTCTATACCTTCTGCGCGGTCGACCTCTCCGCCTTCTACTTCGACGTGCGCAAGGACGTCCTGTACTGCGACCGTCCGGACGCGCTGCGCCGGCGCGCCTGCCGCACGGTGCTGGACGAACTGTTCTCCTGCCTCACCGCTTGGCTCGCCCCGATCATCTGCTTCACGGCGGAGGAGGCCTGGTGGGCGCGCGGCACCGGCAAAGAGCCCTCGGTGCATCTGCGCACCTTCCCGGAAGTGCCGGCCGAGTGGCTCGACAAGGAGCTGTCGGCCAAGTGGGCCAAGGTGCGCGAGGTGCGCCGCGTGGTGACCGGTGCGCTGGAGGTCGAGCGCGCGGCCAAGCGGATCGGCTCCAGTCTGCAGGCCCACCCGGTGGTCCATATCGAGCGCCCGGAACTGATGGATGCCGTCGCCGCGGTGGACTTCACCGACGTGGCCATCACGTCCGACATCACGTTGACCGATGCGGCCGCGCCCGCTGGCGCCTTCCGCCTGCCGGAGGTTGCCGGAGTCGCCGTGGTCGCCGCCACGGCCGAGGGCGAGAAGTGCGAGCGCTGCTGGAAGGTTCTGCCCGAAGTCGGCAAGGTGGCAGAGGCGCCTGAAACCTGTTCGCGCTGCGCCGATGCGGTGCAGCACTTGGGCGCTGCGGCGCAGTAGCCGCCGCCCCGAACCCGATGCAAAGCGCGCTCTACCTCGCCACCGCCGTCCTGCTGGGCGATCAGATCAGCAAGTGGGTCATCCTCAAGGTGGTGATGCAGCCGCCGCGGGTGATCGAGGTCACCGGCTTCTTCAACCTGGTGCTGACCTACAACACTGGCGTCAGTTTCGGCATGTTCCAGGGCGATGCCGCCTGGAAGCCGTTCTTGCTCATCGCGGTGAACGTCATCGTCTCCCTCGGCCTCTTGGTCTGGCTCCGCAAGGAGAGCCGTGCCGGAACCGGCGCGGGCCTGCTGCCGGTTGCCGTCGGCCTGGTGGTCGGCGGGGCGCTGGGCAATGCCGTCGACCGCCTCTACCTACCGGGGGTCGCGGATTTCCTGGACTTCCACCTCGCCGGCTGGCACTGGCCGGCCTTCAACCTTGCGGACAGCGCCATCGTCTGCGGTGTTGTCCTGATCGTTGCGGATGGGTTGTTCCAGCCGGGCAGGCGGAGTAAGAAGGGGCGGGGATAGGGAGGACGTCTAAAATGGATCGTGCCATGACCGTGAGGCTTCTCATCATCGCCGGGCTGACGCTGGCGGTTTCCGCCTGCGGCGGCTTTCGCGAACAGTTGGGGCTGAACAAGCAGTCACCCGACGAATTCCGCGTCGTATCGCGCGCGCCGCTGACCCTGCCGCCGGACTACAGCCTGCGTCCGCCGGAGCCGGGCGCGCCGCGCCCGCAAGTCGGCACGCCGGCCCAGCAGGCCGAGCGCGCGGTCTTTGCCAACAGCCAGAACCCTGGCTTGCAGCAGCGAACCATCGTGCCGCGCACGGCCGGCGAGGCCGCGCTGCTGCAGGCCGCTGGCGCCACCGAGGCTGATCCCAACATCCGCCAGATCGTGAACCGCGAGACCAATCAGATCAACGAAGAGGCCGACTACTTCGTGGACAGCTTGGTGTTCTGGAACAACACCACCCCGGCCGGCACCGTCGTCGACCCGGTGGCGGAGACCCGCCGCCTGCAGGAGAACGCCGCCCTGGGCCAGCCGCCGACCACCGGCGCGACGCCGCAGATCGAGCGTCGTCGCAAGGCCCCGCTGGAAGGCCTGTTCTAAAACTGCCTCCGAGAATCTGTTCTACTTCAAATGGTTAGATCAGGTTCTCCGAGACGACGAATCGCTGAAACCGATCCCATTCGGCCCCGATCCGCCGAGGGCCGGAATCGTCGCGGCGCGCCGGTTCGCTGACCGGTCATTAACGATTGTTCACCATAATGCGACCGGGCCTCCGCTTGCGGGCGTCCGGTTTCGTGCCATATAGATGCTCAATAGAATCATTCTGGTTTAGCGGCAGGCCGTCTTTACAACGCTGGCGGCCTGAAACGCTGAAGGGAGGTCCTGAAAAATGGCAGACTCGCGCCGTCCTGTCCGGTTGCTTGCCCCTGTGTTCGCGGCATTGTCGGTTGTTCTTGCCGCGGCCTTCGGTCAGGCGGCGCAGGCGAGGGTTTTCGATCCCGTCAGCTTCACCTTGGCCAACGGCTTGCAGGTGGTCGTGGTTGAAAACCACCGCGCGCCCATCGTCTACCACTCGGTCTGGTACCGGGTCGGCGCCGCCGACGAGAAGGCCGGCGAGTCCGGCCTCGCCCATTTCCTCGAGCACCTCATGTTCAAGGGAACCGAGAACCTGGCGCCGGGCGAGTTCTCCGACATCATCGCCGCCAACGGCGGGCGCGAGAACGCCTTCACTTCCTGGGACTACACCGCTTACTACCAGACGGTCGCCGCCGACCGCCTGGAAATCATGATGAAGAACGAGGCCGACCGCATGGCCAATCTTCGGCTCACCGACGCGGTGGTGCTGCCGGAGCGCGAGGTTGTGCGTGAGGAGCGCCGCAGCCGCACCGACAACGAGCCGGCCAGCCAGCTCGGTGAGATCAGCCGCGCGGTGCAGTTCCTCAACCACCCCTACCGCATCCCCATCATCGGCTGGGACCACGAGATCGAGCAGCTCTCGACCGAGGCGGCCATCGCCTTCTATGACAAGTGGTACGCGCCGAACAACGCGATCCTCATCATCGCCGGCGACGTCGAACCCGAAGAGGTGCGTGTCCTGGCCGAGAAGTACTACGGTGTGATTCCGGCCAAGGACATCCCCGAGCGTCAGCGCGTCATCGAGCCGCCGCAGAACGCGCCGCGCGAGGTGCGCCTGACCAGCGCGCGCGTGCGCCAGCCGCAGGTCTCGATCAGCTATCTGGCGCCGAGCTACCGACAGGCCGCAGAGGACGGCGATCCTGCAGAGGCCTATGCGCTGCAGGTCGCCTCGGAGATCGTCGGCGGCGGTGCCACTGCGCGGCTCTACAGCCGGCTGGTGGTGGAGCAGGGTGTCGCCGGCAGCGCCGGGGCCGGCTACGGCGCGAACAACTACGACTACTCGACCTTCGAGTTCTACGTGGCGCCGCGCCCGGGCCAGGAGATCGAGCCCGCCGAGGCGGCGCTGCGCCAGGAGATCGCCAAGCTGCTGGAAAGCGGCGTGACGGAAGAAGAGGTGGCCGCCGCCAAGAAGCGCCTGGTCGCCGGTGCCGTCTTTGCCCGCGACAACCTCAGCACGGCGCCGCGCGTCATCGGAGCCGCGCTCACGACGGGCGGCAGCCTGGAACAGGTCGAGTCCTGGCCCGAGCGCATCGCCGAAGTAACGGCCGATCAGGTGAACGCGGCGCTGAAGGTGGTGCTGCGCGACGAGCAGTCGGTCACCAGCTACCTGCTGCCGGACCCGACCAGCTGACCAGCTGAGAGGTCCCGGCCGCCCCTGAATGCCGGACAAGGCTCCAGACTAAAGACCCAGCGAAAGGATCCGCCGTGGATATGCGCAGCGAGAAGAACAGGGTGGCTTCCCAGGCGGTTGCCCGTCGGGCATCCGGCACGTCGCCGCTGATGGCCTGGACCGTCGCCCTGCTGATCGCCCTGACGGCCTTGCTCACCGCGTTCCAGGCGCGCGCCGTGGAGGTCCAGCGCGTGGTCAGCCCCGGCGGCATCGAGGCCTGGCTGGTGGAGGACCACACCAACCCGATCATCGCGCTGGAACTGGCCTTTCGCGGCGGCGGGGCGTTGGATCCCGAGGACAAGGCAGGTCTTGCCTACATGGTTTCCAGCACCATTGACGAGGGCGCGGGCCCGCTCGATTCCCAGGCTTTCCAGGGCGAACTCGACAATCTTTCCATCAGCCTGAAGTTCGACGCCGGTCTGGACAGCTTCAGCGGTTCGCTGGAGACCCTCACCGAGAACCGCGACCGCGCCTTCGAACTGCTGCGCCTGGCGCTCACCGAGCCGCGTTTCGACGCGGAGCCGGTGGAGCGCATCCGCAGCCAGATCGTCGCCAGCCTGTCGCGCCAGTCGGAAGACCCGGACTATATCGCCAGCCGCGTGCTGCGCCGCCTGATGTACGGCGAGCATCCTTATGCGCGCCCGGCCAACGGCACCGAGGCCTCCATCGCCCGCATCACCGCCGACGACCTGCGCAGCTTTGTGCAGCAGCGTTTCGGTCGAGACCGGCTGTTTGTCGGGGTGGTCGGCGACATCACGCCGGACGAATTGGCCAAGGCGCTGGACGACACCTTCGGCATGCTGCCGGAGAAGGCGGCGCCCTTCAGCATCCCCGCCGTCGAGGCGGCGAACGGCGGCGAAACCGTCGTCATCGCCAAGCCGATCCCGCAGTCGGTGGTCGCCCTGGGGCAGGACGGCATCCGCCGCGACGATCCCGACTACTACGCCGCCTACGTGGTGAATTACATCCTGGGCGGCGGCGGCTTCGCCTCGCGCCTCGTCGAGGAGGTGCGCGAGAAGCGCGGCCTCGCCTATTCGGTCTATTCCTATCTGGCCCCCTTCGATCACGGCTCGATGATCTATGCCGGCACCGCGACCCAGAACGCCCGTGTCGGCGAGTCCCTCGACCTCATCCGGCAGGAGTGGCGCCGCATGGCCGAGGACGGCCCGACGGCTGAGGAACTCGACGACGCCAAGCGCTATCTCACCGGTTCCTTCCCGCTGCGCTTCTCCAGCTCCGCCAACATCGCCGGCATGCTGGTCGGCATGCAGATGGAAGATCTCGGCATCGACTACCTGGAAAAGCGCAACGACTACGTCGAGGCGGTGACACTTGACGACGCCAAGCGCGTCGCCAAGCGGCTCTACCGGCCCGACGCGCTGACCGTGGTGGTGGTCGGTGCGCCGGACGGCGTCACCCCCACCCGCGACGCCCCCGGCGACGGAACTTGAGGGCGCGCGCCTCTACGTCTCGCCCGGATAGCTGCTGACCTCGACAAGATTGCCGTCGGGATCGTTGAAATAGACCGAGACGATGGTCCCGACGGCACCTGTCTTCCCAATAGGTCCTTCGACGATCTCCACCCCTTCGGCCTGCAGGTGGGCGACCACCTGCTCCGGCGGCCACTCGGTGATCAGGCAGAGGTCGCCGGACCCGATGCCGGCATAGTTGCGGGTCTCCATCCCCAGGGTCTGCAGGTTGATCTTCTGCTGCCCGAATTTCAGCGCCCGGCGGCCGCCGGCGAAGGTCACCGCCTCCATCTTCAAAACCCGGGAGTAGAAGGCCACCGCGCGCTCAATGTCGCGCACGGTTAGTACGACGTGGTCGATACGGGTGATCATGGGGATGGCCTCGTGAGTCGGCATTACGAGCCACTATACACCGCCGCTCCAAGGAACATCCGCCTATCGCTGGCCTTTCCCGGAACCCTGCCGGTGCCGCCGCTGTTTTTCGGATAAGCGCGAAACGCGTGTTGTATGTGAACCCCGAACCCGGGAGGAAGACATGGCACAGGAACCGGATAAGCGCGATCAGGACAAGTATGCCCAAGAATCCTTCAGCTTCCGGCGCATGAAGGGCTGGCAGCTATGGGGCATTACGGTTGTTGCCGTGGTGGTGGTGGCCGTGGTGCTATCCTACGGCATCGCCTAAGCGGTTGAGGTCCGGCGGTCGAGTCGGGCAGGGCGGCGGCTTTCCGCGACTCCGGCGGGTCTGCTAAGCTTCGGCAGCCCAACCGGAGATCCCAGTATTCATGCCGATTCGCCGCCTGCCGGAAACCCTGGTGAACCAGATCGCCGCCGGCGAGGTGGTGGAGCGTCCGGCCGCCGCGGTGAAGGAACTGGTCGAGAACGCCCTCGACGCCGGGGCGCGCCATATCGACGTGATGCTGCGCGACGGCGGGCGGGCGCTCATTGCCGTCACCGACGACGGCTGCGGCATGACCCCGGAGGAACTCACCCTCGCTGTGGAGCGTCACGCCACCTCCAAGCTGCCTGATGACGACCTGGTTCATATCGCCTCGCTCGGTTTCCGCGGCGAGGCGCTGCCCTCCATCGGCGCCGTCGCACGCCTCGCGGTGACCAGCCGCCCGGCCGGGGCGGATGAGGCCTGGAGCCTCGCGGTCGAAGGCGGAAAGCTGGGCCGGCCGCAGCCGGCGGCGCACCCCAAGGGCACCCGCGTCGAGGTGCGCGACCTCTTCTTCGCGACGCCGGCGCGCCTCAAGTTCCTGAAGGCGGCGCGCACCGAGGTTTCCCACGCGCAGGACACGGTGAACCGCCTCGCCATGGCGCACCCCCACGTCGGCTTCACCCTCTCCGACGGTGAGCGCAAGCTGGTCAGCTTGGCGCCTGCCGAGGACGAACTCTTCGAGGGCCGCCTCAGGCGCCTTTCATCCCTTATGGGCCGCGACTTCGCCGACAACGCGCTGCCGATCGACGCGATGCGAGAGGGGATCAGGCTGACCGGCTACGTCGGCCTGCCGACCCTCAATCGTGGCAATGCGCAGCACCAGTACCTCTTCGTGAACGGCCGCCCGGTGCGCGACAAGCTGCTGTACGGCGCCATCCGTGGCGCCTACCAGGATTTCCTCGCCCGCGACCGCCATCCGCTGGTCGCCCTGTTCGTGGAACTGCCGCCGGAGGAAGTCGACGTGAACGTGCACCCGGCCAAGGCGGAGGTGCGCTTTCGCGATCCCGGGCTGGTGCGCGGCCTCATCGTCTCGGCGACCAAGCACGCCCTCGCCCAGGCAGGGCACCGCGCCTCCACCACAGTGTCGGAGAGCGCCTTGGGGGCCTTCCGCCCGCAGACGGCGCCGGCGAACTATCAGTCGGGCTGGGGCAGCCAGCGGACTTTCCTGCCGCGCGGCCTCGCCGAGGCGACGGCCACCTATGCCGCGCCGCTGCACGACACCTGGGGCCAGCCGCAGGGCGCAGGGACGTTGCCCGGACTGGACGCCGCGCCGGCGGCGGTGGCTGCCGCCGTGCAGGCAGTGGCGCGGGAGGCTTCCGACCCGGAGGCTCAGCGCTATCCGCTCGGCGCAGCACGCGCGCAGGTGCACGGCACCTACGTAGTGGCACAGACGGCCGACGGCATCGTCATCGTTGACCAGCACGCCGCCCACGAGCGCCTGGTCTACGAGCGCATGAAGCAGCAGCTCGGCGAGCGCGGCGTGCAGCGCCAGATGCTGCTGCTGCCCGAGGTGGTCGAACTCGACGAGCCGGCGGCCCAGCGCGTCGCCGAGCGCGCCGAGGAACTGGAAGAACTGGGCCTGGTGGTGGAGGCTTTCGGCTCCGGCGCCGTGGTGGTGCGCGAGGTGCCGGCGCTGCTGGGCGACGTCGACGTGCACGGCCTCATCCGCGATCTCGCCGACGAGCTGGCCGAACTGGGTGAGGCGCTGGCGCTCAAAGAAAAATTGGAGCACGTCTGCGGCACCATGGCCTGCCACGGCTCGGTGCGCGCAGGACGCCTCCTCAACGTGAACGAGATGAACGCGCTGCTGCGCCAGATGGAGGCGACGCCCCACAGCGGCCAGTGCAACCATGGCCGTCCAACCTACGTCGAACTGAAGCTCGCCGACATCGAGAAGCTGTTCGGCCGGCGGTGAACGCAGCTCAGTCTGCGTATTTCAGGAACACCAGCTTGGCCTTGCCGTATTTGCGGGCGTCGATCTCGCTGAAGCCTTCGGGCGTCTCGAACGCCTCGTTCTTCATCATCTCGACGCATACCAACGTGCCCGGCGCGATCCAGCCGGCCTTCACCAGGCTCGTCAGCGCCTTTTCCGCGAAGCCCTGGTTGTAGGGCGGATCGAGAAAGACGAGGTCGCAGGGCGCCGGCGCCGGGCGTGGGTGCAGCACGTCGCAGGCGATGAGCTCGGCGCGTTCGCCTTCACCGAGATTCTTGATATTGGCGCGGCAGATTTCGATGGCCGGCGCATAGTTCTCCATGAAGACCGCATGCGCCGCGCCGCGCGAGAGGGCCTCCAGGCCCAAGGCGCCGGTGCCGGCGAAGGCGTCCAGCACGCGCGCATCGGCGAGGCGGTGCCCGTCGCTCAGCTTGCCGCTCACCAGGATGTTGAACAGTGCCTCGCGGGTGCGGTCCGCGGTTGGCCGCACGGCGAGGTCGTCCGGCGTCTTGAGGCTGCGGCCCCTATGACGGCCGGCGACGATTCGCATGACTCTTGGGTGTTGTTGCCGAGCGGCCGGCGGGCCGTTTGGCCGATGCTTTCTTCACCGTCGGCTTTATGACGCGTTTCTTGGCCGCGAATTTCTTGGCAGCGGGCTTCGGGGTCGCCGGCATTTGCGGCGCGGCTTTCGCAGCGACGGCTTTCTTCGGAGCGGCCTTCTTCGGGGCCTTGCGGGCCGCTGCCTTTTTCTCGGCGGCGGCCTTGCGCTGCGCGGCCTCGGCCTTAGGGCTGCGCCGCTGGCGTTTTTCGCGCGGCTCGCCTGTCTCGGCGGCTTCGCGCTGGTGCTTGAAGCCGCGCTTGGAGCCCGGCCGATTCGCCTTCGGCTTGGCCTTGGCGAAGCCCTTGCGGTGCTGCTTCTTTTCCTTCGGCTCCAGGCCGAGGGCCTGGCGCAGGCGTTTGGGATCGACCTCTTCCAGCGACCGCTTGGGCAGGGTGCCGAGGGTGAAGGGCCCGTAGGCGATGCGGATGAGGCGGTTCACGTAGAGGCCGAGGTGGGCGCAGATCTTGCGCACCTCGCGGTTCTTGCCCTCCTTCAGGGCGAAAGTCAGCCAGGCATTGGCGCCGACCTGGCGGTCGAGGGTCGCCTCGACCGGGCCGTAGTCGACGCCGTCCACCGTGATGCCCTTGGCCAGCGCCGCCAGGCGGTCGGGATGCACGGTGCCATGGGCGCGTACGCGGTACTTGCGCTGCCAGCCGCTGGAGGGCAGTTCGAGCTGCCGCTTCAGCCCGCCGTCGTTGGTGAGCAGCAACAGGCCCTCGGAGTTGATGTCGAGGCGCCCCACCGCCTGCAGGCGCGGCAGGCCGGCGGGCAGGCGGTCGAACACCGTGAGGCGGCCTTGGGGATCGCGCTCGGTGGTGATCTCGCCCCTCGGCTTGTGGTAGCGGAAGAGGCGCGGCGCCTCGGCGGCGGGCAGTGCCTCGCCGTCGACCTCGATGCGGCTGGCGACGGTCACCGTCGCGGCCGGGCTGGTCAGTACCTTGCCGTCGACCTTCACGCGGCCGGCGAGGATCCAGGCCTCGGCATCGCGCCGCGAGCACAGCCCCGCACGGGCGATGACCTTGGCGACGCGTTCGCCTTTCTCGATTTCACTCATGCTGCTTCCTTTTACGCCGCCGCGGCGACGAAAGCCTTGAAGATGGCGCTGTCGCCGGGGCTGACGGCGAATTCCGGGTGCCACTGCACACCCAGGCAGAAGCGGTAGCCGGGCGCCTCGATGCCTTCGATGACGCCGTCGGGTGCCACCGCGTTCACCACCACCCCGGGTCCCACGCCCTTCACCGCCTGGTGGTGTGCCGAGTTCACCGGCAGCTCGGCGGCGCGGCAGATCGATTTCAGCAGGCCGGCGGCGGTGATCGCCACCGGATGGCCGGCCTCGTGGCGGGGGTTGGGCTGCTCGTGCGCCAGGGCGTTCTCCACCTCGTCGGGGATGTGCTGGATCAGCGTGCCGCCCAGCACCACGTTCAGCAGCTGCTGACCGCCGCAGATGCCGAGCAGCGGCAGGTCGCGCTCCAGCGCGCCGCGGGTGACCGCGGCCTCGAAGGCAGTGCGGCGGTCCTTGGTGCGCACCGTCTCATGGCGTGTGTTGGCGCCGAACAAGGCGGGATCGAGGTCGAAGGCGCCGCCGGTGACGAGCAGGGCGTCGATGCGCTCCAGGTAGGCCTCGGCCTTGTCCGGTTCGTGCGGCAGCAGGATGGGCAGACCACCCGCCTCGGCCACCGCGGCGCAGTAATTCTCGCGCACGGCATACCAAGGATACTTCGACCAGCCGCCGGCCGGTTCGGAGTCCAAGGTGATGCCCACAACGGGCAGGGAGGAAGATCGGCTCGCCATGGCCGCAATCTAGGCGCGCCGGGTCGCCGCCACAACCTGGGAATGGGCGAGGGAGGCGCCGCCTAGACCGGGATCTCGTAGTCCTCGAGGGTGTAGCCCAGGGCGACGAATCCCTCTTCCAGCATGTCACCCAAGAGCGGCATGCCCAGGAGATACTTTGAGGTCGAGCCGACGCGGCGCTCGCGGGCGGCTTCCAGGGCCTCCTCCCACTCCTCCACGGCAAAGTCACCGCGCCCGATCCAGGTCATCGCCACCAGTTCGACCTGTTCATCCACATTCAGCTCGTTGATAACGGCGGCGATTTCCTCGGCAACCGGGTCGTCGCCGTAGTCCTCCAGCGCGTCGTGGTCCTCGTCCTCGCCCGGCTGCGAGATCTCGTCGCGGTCGGCGGGCGCGACCTTTGCGTCGAAGGCGCGCGCCTTGGCGATCAGGAAAGCGACCGTGCCGGGGTCGATTTCCAGGGCGATCTCAGGGGTATCGGGATCGGCTTCTTGCCTGGCTACCATGGGCTTCGTTCCTTCCATGCCTCACTCTGTGACATCGTCGCCGGCAGCTGTTCTGCCGCTTTTCCAATCTAAAAGATTAAGGGCCAGCCGGTTGCCCGACATTGACTTAAAGCAATCGCCCCTTACCGCCAAACGCCCACCCTTGACCGCGGTTCCCGTGGCGGGCAGGCTCCGCGCGCCATGACCCAGACGGCTGCCACACCCCGCCCCGACTACATGGCCGAGGCTCTGGCCGAGGCCCGCCTCGCCGCTACGGCCGGCGAGGTCCCGGTTGGTGCCGTTCTGGTCGATGCCACCAGCGGCGAAATCCTCGCCCGAGCGCACAACCGGGTGGAGCGCGACGCCGACCCGACCGCCCATGCCGAGCTGCTGGCGATCCGCGCCGCGGCCTCGGGCAGCGGCCTGAAGCGCCTCACCGAGGCCGATCTCTACGTGACGCTGGAGCCTTGCCCCATGTGCGCCCAGGCGATCGCCTTCGCCCGGTTGCGCCGGGTGATCTTCGGCGCTTACGATCCCAAGGGGGGCGGCGTCGACCACGGGCCGCGCATCTTCCAGCAGCCGACCTGCCATCACCGCCCGGAGGTGGTCGGCGGCGTGCAGGAGCAGGCCTGCGGCGCCCTGCTGCGCGACTTCTTCCAGGCCCGCCGTTGAGGGGCCCGCCGTTGAGAGGAATGGCATGACACCGCGCGAAATCGGCGCCATCACGGACTACCACGCCCACGTTTACTACGATGCCGAGTCGAAGCCGGCGGCCGAGGCGCTGCGCGCAGCAATCGAGGCCCAGTTCGACGTGCGGCTGGGGCGCTGGCACGATCGCCCGATCGGCCCGCATCCGCGATGGAGCTATCAGGTCGCCTTCGCGCCCGAAATCTTTGCGACGCTGGTGCCCTGGCTGGCGCTTAACCGCGGCGGCCTGACGGTCTTCGTGCATCCCAACACCGGTGATGCACTGCCCGACCACCGCGATCACGCGATCTGGCTTGGCGACAAGGCGGCGTTGAACTTCGCGGCGCTGGAATAAACTCTTACGCTGTCGGCACGGACTTCATGTGATCCCAGATGGTCCACAGGCCGAGGACGACGAAGCCGGCGCCGGCGATGAGCTTCAGCGGCAGGACGGCGAGGTAGCGCTCGGCAGCGACCCCTAGGGCGACGGCACAGGCGGTCGACAGCACCAGGGCGGCGGCGGCGGCGAGAAACACCGTGAAGGCCGGCGTCTCCTTGCCGGCGGCAAAGAGGACGGTGGCCAGTTGGGTCTTGTCGCCCAGTTCCGCCAGGAAGACGGTCGCGAAGATGGCAAGGATTTGGGACATTTTTCTTGATCTCTCCGGAGCCGGCTTTCAACGCTACGGCGCACCGCGCGGGCCGGCTCCTTATTGCCCCGCGGAACGCCGTAGGTCTCGCCAAATCCAAAGGATCTCTCCGCACCACGTCCCGAGCGTTGCACGCCGGCACAAGTCTGTTGATGCGGAGCCTCGTAGATCACAGAGTGTGAAATCGAGGCGGCTACTCCCCTACGAACCGCTGATGTGATAGGCGATCCCGCTGCCGAATGCAAGAATCCGCGTGCCACAGGGTTAACGGGCGGCGCGGAAAACTGCGCCTCCTGCGCTTGCGCATTGATTTATCAAGACTAAAGACCAATTTTTCCTTGCGTCGAGGGGGCAAAAGACGCGACAACGCGCGCCTCAGTTTTTTGCTGGGTCAATCTGCTGGTTGCGTTGGAGGACCGATGGCACGCACACGCGCCCTCTTCCAACTGGGGATCGACTTGGACGAGAACCCAAGCGCCTCCAAAACGGAAGAACACATCACCGCCGCTCACCCGACCTTAGAGGACGAGGAGCGCAAGGATTTCTTTATCGAGCGTGACGGCGAGCGTTTCGCCGGCACGCATCTGATCGTCGACCTGTGGGGCGCCGAGCGGATCGACGATCTCTCCTACGTCGAAGATACTCTGCGTGAATGCGTTGATGCCGCCGAGGCGACGCTGC
The DNA here is from genome assembly GCF_037652055.1 of Pelagibius sp. 7325. Classification (NCBI taxonomy): domain Bacteria; kingdom Pseudomonadati; phylum Pseudomonadota; class Alphaproteobacteria; order Rhodospirillales; family Rhodovibrionaceae; genus Pelagibius; species Pelagibius sp. 7325. Next base: position 299,067 of record NZ_JBBKAH010000002.1, on the reverse strand, counting down.
TGCATATCCACCTGCACCACTTCACGCCCAACGACGGCATCTCCGGTGTCGCGGTGCTGGCGGAATCCCATATCTCGATCCACTCCTGGCCGGAGTCGGGCTACGCCGCACTCGATATCTTCATGTGCGGGGGGGCCAAGCCGCATCGCGCCGTGGCGGTGCTGCGCGACCGCTTCAAGCCGGACCACGTCGCGGTGACGGAGCACCGGCGGGGCAGCGGCCTGTGAGCCGCTGGATCGAGGAGTCGCTGCACGCCGATTTCCGCACCGCGCTGAAGGCCGACAAAATCCTCTACGACAGCGAGACAGACAAGCAACGCCTCGTGCTGTTCGAGAACGCGACCTTCGGTCGCGTGCTGACGCTGGACGGCGTCGTGCAGACGACTGAAGGCGATGAGTACATCTACCACGAGATGCTGGCCCACCTGCCGGTCCTTGCGCACGGCGCGGCGAAGAAGGTGCTGATCGTGGGCGGCGGCGACGGCGGCCTGCTGGAAGAGGTGCTGAAGCATTCCGGCATCGAGAAGGTGACTCAGGTGGAGATCGACGCCGGCGTGGTCGATTTCTCACGGCAGTATCTGTCCTCGATCTGCAAGGCCGCCTACGACGATCCGCGCCTCGACCTGGTGATCGCCGACGGCCTCGATTTCGTCGCGCAGTGCGCGGAGCGCTACGACGTCGTTCTCGTCGACTCGACCGATCCGATCGGCCCCGGCGAAGTGCTGTTCAGCGAAACCTTCTATGGCAAGGCGAAGGATTGCCTGACGCCGGGCGGTATTCTTGTCACCCAGAATGGCGTGCCTTTCCTGCAGGGCGACGAGCTCAAGAACACGATGCGCGCCTTCAAGGCGCTCTTCGCCGATGCCGCCTGCTACCTGGCGACGGTGCCGAGCTACACCGGCGGCCCGATGGCCTTCGGCTGGGGCAGCGGCGATGCGGCAAAGCGGCGGGTCGACCTTGCGACGCTGAAGCGGCGCTACAAGGCCTCAGGCATCACGACGCGCTATTACAATCCGGCGGTCCATCAAGCCGCCTTTGCCCTGCCGAACTACATCGCGGAGCTGGCTGGGTAAGGAGCTACTTCAGCCGCTCCAGCAAGACGACCGGCGAGCCCTTGAACTCCGTCTCGGCGAAGGGCGTGAAGCCGCATTTCTCGGCGACGCGTAACGAGGCCGCGTGATCGGGCGAGATCATGCAGACGCAGCGCGTCATGGCGATGTTCGCTTCGCCCCAGGCCAGGACGGTCTCCACCGCTTCGGTGGCGTAGCCCTTGCCGTGGAAGGCGGGCGACAGCACCCAGCCGGCTTCGGGCATACCGTCGAAACGCGGTCCGAGGCCGCGCTTGAAGTCGGCGAGGCCGACCTGGCCGACGAAACAGCCGCTTCCCCGCTCCTCCACCGCCCAGTAGCCGAAACCCTGCAAGGCCCAGTGGCCGGCGCTGTTCAGCAGTCGCATCCAGCTGTCGGACGCGCTTGAGACCGAGCCGGTAATATGGCGCACCACCTCTGGATCACCCCACAGTGCAGTGAGATGGTCGAAGTCATCGCGGGTATGGCCGCGCAGCCGCAGCCGCTTGGTGGTGAGGTTGGGGACGTCGCGCACGTGCTAGCAGCTCAGCCGCGCGCAATGGCACGCCAGCCGATATCGCGGCGGCAAAAGCCACCCGGCCAGTCGATCTTGTCGACGGCGACGTAGGCACGCGCCTGAGCCTCCTTGATGGTCGGCGCCATGGCGGTGACGTTCAATACCCGCCCGCCGGTCGCGAGCAGCGCGCCGGCCTCGCCGCGCTTCGTTCCGGCGTGGAACACCTTCACGTCGTCGGAGTTGCCCGGCGCGACGTCGAGGCCGCGGATCTCGGTGCCTTTTTCGTAGGATCCTGGATAGCCCTTGGCGGCCATGACCACGGTCAGCGCCGCCTCGTCGTACCAGCGCAGGTCGAAGGACGACAGTACGCCGTCGGCGCTGGCGATGAGGGCCGGCAGCAGGTCGGACATCAGGCGCATGAGGATCACTTGGCACTCCGGATCGCCGAAGCGCACGTTGTACTCGATCAACTCGGGGCCTTTTTTGGTGATCATCAGCCCGGCGTAGAGTACCCCCTTGAAGGGGCAGCCCTCGGCCTGCATCGCCTTGACGGTGGGCTCGATGATCTCGGCCATGGTGCGGTCGATGAGCGCCCGGGTCATCACCGGCGCCGGCGAATAGGCGCCCATGCCGCCGGTGTTGGGCCCCTCGTCGCCGTCGTAGGCGCGCTTATGGTCCTGCGCGGTCACCAGGGGCAGGGCGGTCTCGCCGTCGACCAGGGCGAAGAAGCTCGCCTCCTCGCCTTCCAGGAAGGCCTCGACGACCAGTTCGGCGCCGGCCGCGCCGAAGGCGCCGCCCGCCATGGCCTCGTCGATGGCCGCCAGGGCCTCGGCCTCGGTCATGGCGACGGTGACGCCCTTGCCGGCGGCCAGGCCGTCGGCCTTCACCACGATGGGCGCACCCTGGTCGCGCACGTAGGCCTTGGCGGCCTCGGCGTCGGTGAAGCGGGCGTAGGCGGCGGTCGGGATGTCGTATTTCGCACAGAGGTCCTTGGTGAACCCCTTGGAGCCTTCCAGCCGCGCGGCGGCGGCAGAGGGGCCGAAGGCCTTCACGCCGATTTCGGCGAGGCGGTCGACCAGGCCCAGCACCAGGGCGCCTTCCGGGCCGACCACCACGAAGTCGATGGCCTCCTTCTGGGCGAAGGCGACCAGAGCGTCGACGTCCTCGGCGCCGATGGGCACGCACTCGGCCTCCTCGGCGATGCCGGCGTTGCCCGGCGCGCAGTAGAGCTTGTGGCAGAGGGGAGAGGCCGCGATGGTCCAGCACAGCGCGTGCTCGCGCCCGCCGCCGCCCACAACCAGTACCTTCATGCTGCTTTCGTCCCCATTATCCTCAGGAAATCCGTCTCTCCGCCATGGCTTGCACGGCGGCGCTCTTGTAGCATAGCGGGCAGTGACATGAGCGATTTTTATCCAGATTCGGGCCCCGGCGACGCCGGCCTCACAGGGAACGTGCCGGAGTTTTCCGTCTCGGAAATCTCCATGGCCGTCAAGCGCACCCTCGAGGGCACCTTCGAGCGGGTGCGCGTGCGCGGCGAGATTTCCGGTTTCAAGCGCGCCGCTTCCGGCCACCTCTACATGGCGCTGAAGGACGAGAACGCGGTCCTCGATGCCGTGTGCTGGCGCGGCAACGCCGGCCGTCTCGCCATCGCGCCGGAGGACGGCATGGAAGTGATCGCCGTCGGGCGCATCACCAGCTATCCGGGCCGCTCCAAGTACCAGATCGTCGTGGAGTCGCTGGAACTGGCCGGCGAGGGTGCCCTCCTGAAGCTGCTGGAGGACCGCCGCCGCAAGCTGGCCGAGGAAGGTCTCTTCGACGAGTCGCGCAAGCGGGCGCTGCCGTTCCTGCCGGACGTCATCGGCGTGGTCACTTCGCCGACCGGCGCGGTCATCCGCGACATCCTGCACCGCCTGGCCGACCGCTTCCCGCGCCGCGTGCTGGTGTGGCCGGTGCTGGTGCAGGGCGAGGGTGCGGCCGCGCAGGTCGCCGCCGCCATCCGTGGCTTCAACGCCTTTGCCGAAGGGGGAAAGCTCCCGCGCCCGGATCTGCTGATTGTCGCGCGTGGCGGCGGATCGCTGGAGGATCTCTGGGCCTTCAACGAGGAAGTCGTGGTGCGCGCCGCCGCCGAATCGGCGATCCCGCTGATCTCCGCCGTCGGCCACGAGACCGATACCACCCTCATCGACTACGCCGCCGACCGCCGTGCGCCGACGCCGACCGCGGCCGCGGAGATGGCGGTGCCGGTGCGCCGCGAGCTTCTCATCCAGACCGGCGAGTTGGAGCGCCGCCTGCTGGGGGCTGCCACCCGCATGGTGACGGAGCGCCGCGAGCGCCTGGACGGCCTGGGCCGCGGCCTCGTCGACCCCAAGCGCCTGCTGGAGGACATGAGCCAGCGCCTGGACGAGCGTGCCGAGCGTTTGCGGAACTGCTGGAACGCCTTCATCAAGGAACGTCAGGGCCGCGTCGACCACCTGCGCGCCAGCCTGCCGCATCCGCGCCAGCTGCTGGCGGTGAAGGCGGAGCAACTCTCCAGCCCTGCGGCGCGGCTCGACTATATCCGTCCGCGGCTCTTGTCCGACCGGGCCCGCGAGATCGACGGTCTTAACCGGGTGTTAGAGAGCGTCTCATACAAAAAGGTGCTGCAGCGCGGTTATGCCGTGGTGCGCGGGCCGCAGGGTGCCATCACCAGGCCGGACGGCGTCACGCCGGGCCTGGCGCTCGAACTGGAGTTCGCCACCGGTCGGGCCGCGGCCACTGGCGGCGCCGACCAGCCGGTGTCGAGCGCGCCGCCGCAACCCGCGCCGAAGCCGGCGGCAGGCAGGAAAAAGGCGTCTTCGGACGACCCACAGGGCTCGCTGTTATGAACGGGACTATGATCCGCACCCTTGCTGCCGCTGTTTTCTGTTTCGCCGCCATGCAAGCGCAGGCGGCAGAGGTGATGCTGAAGGGCAGCTTCACCCAGGGCGGCTTGGTCTTCGGCCAGGCGGTGCCGGGCGCGACCGCCAGCCTGGACGGCAGACCGCTGCGCCTGACCTCGGATGGCCGCTTCATCTTCGGCTTCGGACGCGAGGCGGCGCCGACCGCCACGTTGAGCGTGACCGCGCCGGACGGTTCGGTGGAGACTCGCGCGCTGGAGATCGCGCAGCGCGACTACGACATCCAGCGCATCGACGGCATCCAGAAAGACTACGTGAGCCCGCCCGAGGAAGTGCTGGCGCGCATTCGCGCCGATGCCGCGGCGGCGGCCAAGGCGCGCGAGGCCGACCGCCCGGAGACCGACTTCGACTCGGGCTTCATCTGGCCGGCCCAGGGGCCTATCTCCGGCGTCTACGGTTCCCAGCGCATCCTCAACGGCGAGCCGCGCCAGCCGCATTACGGCGTCGACATCGCCGGACCCGTCGGCACGCCGGTGATGGCGCCGGCCGACGGCGTGGTCACTCTCGCCCATCCCGAGATGTATTTCTCCGGTGCCACCCTCATCATGGATCACGGCCACGGCCTGTCGTCGTCCTTCCTGCACCTGGACAAGATCCTGGTGACGGAAGGCCAGCGGGTGAAGCAGGGCGAGGTGGTGGCGCTGATGGGCAAGTCGGGCCGCGTCACCGGTGCGCACCTCGACTGGCGCATGAACTGGCACGACGAGCGCATCGATCCCGCGCTGCTGGTGCCGCCGATGCCGAAGACCGAGTAGGCTACGGCCGGTCCCACCGGCGGTGCAGCCACAGCCAGTCGCCGGGGCGCTGGCGGACCCAGCGCTCGATGATGCGGTTCACCTCGGTCATCATCGCCTTGGCTTCCTCCTGCCGGTCGCCCAGGCGGGGAACGGCGACCGGCTCTTCCAGGGTGATGCGGAAGCGTGCGCCGCCGAGGCGCTCAAGGTGTACCGGCACGATCGGCAGGTCCTTGTCGATGGCCAGCTTGGCGATGCCGAGGGTGGTGCGCGCCGGGTGTCCGAACAGCGGCAGGGCAACGCCCTGGCTGGTGCGCTGGTCGACCAGGACGCCGAGGTTGAGTCCCTGATCGAGCAGCTTCACGGTCTGGCGGCCGCCTTCGATGCCCTTGGGCACCTTCCCCCAATTGCCGGTGGGCCTTTCGCGGAAGTACAGCAGAATGCGCTGGATGAAGGGGTTGTTCACCGGGCGCGAGACCACGGTGAGGTTGAGGCCGTGGTTATAGGCGACGATCGGCATCAGCTCGAAATTCGCCATGTGGGCGGAAAAGCCGATGAAGGGCTTGCCGCCCTGCTGCACACCGACCATGCGCTCGGCATGCAGCACCTCGACGCGACCCGAGGCGGGATCGGCGATGGTGCCGAGATGCGGATACTCGGCGATCATGCGGCCGAGGTTGTCCCACATGCTGGCCACGACGACCCTGCGCTCGGCCTCCGGCATCTCCGGGAAGGCGATGGCCAGGTGTTTCATTGCGCGCCGGCTGGTCGAAAGGCGGGTGCCGATCTGGCGCGTCAGCCAGCCGCCGAGACCGGAGGCCCAGTCGACCGGCAGCAGCCAGAAGAAGCCCATGAGCAGAGCCTGCAGCAGCGCCTCGGCGGCATGGCGGAACGACCGCAGCGCCTTGCGCCAGGGTTGGTGCTTGTGAGCCCAGCCGGTCATGAAACCGCCGTCCTTTTGGGTTTTTCGGCAAGCCCCTCCAGCAGGCGGAGCAGGGCGTCCTTGTCCTCCCACACCAGGGTGACGTCAAGCACGGCAATGTCGGGCGACAGCAGCGCGCCAAGCCGTGCGGCGTCCTTGGCGGTGGTGACGAGCTGCGCCTTCGCGGCGGCGGCGGCACGACGCAAGCGCGCCAGCATCGCGGCATCGTAGGGCTGGTGGTCGGCGAAGGCCTCGCTGCCGGCGACCTCGGCGCCCAGGGCGCGAAGCGTGTCGAAAAACTTCTCCGGCCGGCCGATGCCGGCGAAAGCGAAGACGCGCCGGCCCGCGAGGCGGCGGTCCCGCGGCTCCAGGCATGCGCGCAGCACCGGCCGCCCCGCGAAGCGCTGGTGCTCCGTCTCGCCGAGGGCCCTGTCCCCGATCAGCACCACCGCGTCGGCGCGGGCAAGGCCGCTCTCGACCGTCTCGCGCAACGGCCCGGCCGGCATCACCCGGCCGTTGCCGAAACCGTAGGCGGCATCGACCACCAGCAGCGACAGGTCCTTCTTCAGGCTGGCATTCTGGAAGCCGTCGTCCATGACGAGGGCACCGGCGCCTTCCTCGACCGCTTCCTTGGCGCCGTCGACGCGGTCGCGCGCGACCCAGGTGGTGGCGGTTGCCGCCAGCAGCAGCGCTTCGTCACCCACCTTGCGGGCGTCGTGGCGTTCCGGGTCGACGCGCAGCGGCCCGGCCGTCGAGCCGCCGTAGCCGCGGGTCAGCGCCACCGGCCGCAGGCCGCGCTCCGCGAGGATCGCCAGCAGGGACAGCACCACCGGGGTCTTGCCGGCGCCGCCGGCGACCAGGTTGCCGACGCAGATCACCGGTACCGGGGACCGCCACGGCCTGGTGAGGGCGCGGCGCAGGATGCCGGCGCCGTGGTAGGCGAGGCCGAGTGGGCCCAGCAGGCGGGCGGTCAGGCCGTCGTGGCGCCAGAATTCAGGCGCGCGCATGGCCGGTGCCGCGGTGCAGGGAGTCAGTGGGGGCCGCCTTGATTTCCTCCTGGCCGAGCGTGCGCTCGGCGGCATTGGTGAGATCGTTGAGGCTGTCCTCGGCGGCCTGGCGGCAGCGCTCCTGCACCGCGTCGTCAGCGTCGCGCGGCACGTAGACCGGGGGGCCGAAGTGAATGACCGCGCGCGCGAAGGGCAGTGGCACGCAGAAGCGGTCCCAGGTGTCGAAAACCTTGCGCGGCCGGGCGCTGCCGGTCAGCGCCACCAGCGGCGCACCGGTCATCTGCGCCGCCTTCACCGCGCCGGCTTTGAAGCGCATGCGGGGGCCTTTCGGGCCGTCGGGTGTAATCACGACGGTAATGCCCTGGTCGAGCAGCCGGCTCATACCGCGCAAGGCGGTGACCCCGCCACGCCGGCTGGAGCCCGACACCGTGTCGTAGCCGCCGAAGGATTTGGCGCCACGGGCGATCAGCTGGCCATCGCGATGGCCGGAGGCCAGCACGCCGAGGCGCTCGGGCGGCTTCGCCCAGCCGCCGGAGAGGAAGAACATACGGCCGTGCCACAGGCAGAGGATGACCGGCTTCCCGTCATCGAGCAGCGCCTGGGTTTCCGGATGGATGTCGCGACGCCAGCGCACCGTGAGGTGGAACAGCCACATCATGGCCGCGACGCCGCCGCCGAGCAGCCGCTGCACCGGTTCCGATCTGATCGCGTTGGAGAACAGCTTCATCTGCGTGGAAGACCGCTGCGGCCGCTTAGGCCTGGATGCGGAGGTCTTTGGCAGGCTCTTTAGAGGCGCCGTCCTCCTGCTCGGCGAACTGCAGGGCATAGAGCCGCGCGTAGTGGCCGCCGCGCGCCAGCAGTTCGGTATGGCTGCCGCGCTCGATGATCCGGCCGTCCTCGATGACATAGATGAGGTCGGCGTCGACCACGGTCGAGAGGCGGTGGGCGATGACGAAGGTTGTGCGTCCGCTCATCAGCTGATTGAGGGCCCGCTGCACGTGGCGTTCGGACTCGCTGTCGAGGGCCGAGGTCGCCTCGTCGAGCAGCAGGATCGGCGCGTCCTTCAGCATCGCCCGCGCGATGGCGATGCGCTGGCGCTGACCGCCGGAGAGGTTCGAACCGCGCGGGCCGACCTGGGTTTCGTAGCCCTCGGCGAAGCCGGAGATGAAATCATGTGCACCGGCCATGCGCGCCGCCTCTTCGATGGCTGCGTCGCTGGCGCCGGGGCGGCCGTAGGCGATGTTGGCGCGCACCGTGTCGTCGAACAGCAGGATCTCCTGGCTGACCAGGGCGATGGCATGGCGCAGCGAGTCGAGCGTGACGTGGCGCAGATCCTGGCCGTCGATGGTGACGCGGCCCTGCTCCGGGTCGTAGAAGCGCGGGATGAGGTTCAGGATGGTCGACTTGCCGGCGCCGGAGGGGCCGACCAGCGCCACCGTCTTGCCGCCGGGCGCCTCCAGGCTGATGCCGTGCAGCGCTGCCTTGGCGCCATCGTAAGAGAAATGCACGCCGGAAAAGCGTACCTCGCCGACCTCTATTTTCAGCGGCTTGGCGTCAGGCGCGTCAACGATCTGCGGCGGCAGGTCGAGCAGCGCGAAAACACGCTGCGCGGCGGCGAGGCCGTTCTGCAGCATGGCGTTCAGCTTGCTCAGTCGCTTCAAGGGTTCGTAGGCGAGCAGCAGCGCGAAAATGAAAGTGAAGAGCGAGCCTGCGTCGCGGTCGCCGCTGATCACTTCGCTGCCGCCGTAGAGGATGACCGCCGCGATGGCGAAGCCGCCGAGCGCCTCCATCACCGGATGGATGATGTTGCTGACCCGCGCCGATTTCTGATTGAGTCGAAAGACTTCCTCGATGGCATCGTCGGCGCGCTTCGATTCATAGCGCTCCATGACGTAGGCCTTCACGTGGCGGATACCCTGGAAAGCCTCGTCCAACAGCGTGGTGAGGCGCCCGACCTGCACCTGGTTCTTGCCGGAGACCTTGCGCATGGATCGCCCGATGCGCACCGACGGCAGGATCGCCAGCGGCAGGATCACCGTGGTGATCAGCGCCAGCAGCCAGTCCTCCGCGAACATGACGCCGATCAGGAAGATCGCCGTCAGGCTGTCCTTACCGATGGCCGTCAGGGTGTTGGAGGCCATGTTGCGCAGCAGGTTCACGTCGTTGATGAAGTGAGAGATCAGTGTGCCCGGCGCGTTGTGGTGGAAGAACGCCAGGTCGGCGCCGACCAGCTTGTCGAACAGCTGCTGCTGGATCCTGGCGACGACGCGGTGGCCGACATAGCTCATCAGCACCGCCTGGCTGTACGCGGCAAAGCCGCGCAGCGTGAAGACGGCAATGGTGGCCAGCGCGATGGGATAGAGCAGCGTGGATTCTTTGTTGATGAAGATCTCGTTCACCACCGGCTTGATCAGCTGGGTGAAGGCCGCGGTGGTGCCGGCGACGATGCCCATGCCCAAGAGGGCGAGGGCGATGCGGCCCTTGTGCCGGGCGACGTAGTCGCGCACAAGGCGGCGGACCAGCACCTTTGTGTGCTCGTCGCGCAGATCGACTTTCTGTTTGGAAGCGCGGGGCTCTTTGGAAATGTGGGGTTTGTCCGACAAATCGTCCGGGGGCCCTTTAAGAGGCGCCGTCAGCCGTTGATGAAGACCGCAGTTTACCATGCAGCCTGCTTGGGCGTCACGCGGCCAAAAGCCGCCTTTTCCGGGGCTTCCAGGGCAACGTGGTCATGGATTTTAACGCCTGAAGCCTTATGATCGCGGCCACCATGCCCGATTCGCAGCTCAGGCCCGGCGCCCCGCGGCGTCTGTTGGTGATCTACAACCCGACCGCCGGAGGCCGCCGCCGCCGGCGCTTCGAAGCCGTGCTGGCGGGGCTCGCCGACCGCGGCTGTCAGATGGACGTGCGCCCCACCACGGCGGCGGGCGACGCGGCGGTCTTCGCGCGGACGGCGGATCCGGCCGCCCACGACCTGGTGGTCGCCGCCGGCGGCGACGGCACCATCAACGAGGTGGTCAACGGCCTGATCACCCTCAACAGAGAGGAGGGCGAGGCGGCGCCACCCCTGGCCGTGCTGCCGCTCGGCACCGCCAACGTGCTGGCCGCCGAGCTGGGGCTCGACCTCGATCCGGCGCAGATCGCCCGGGTGATTGCCGAGGGGCCGGCACTGCCGGTCTCCCTGGGCCGTGCCGAGGCCGCCAACGGCGAGGGCCGCGCCTTCTCCCTCATGGCCGGGGCCGGCTTCGACGCCCGCGTGGTGGCCGGCATCGACCTGCGCGTGAAGCGCCTCATCGGCAAGGGCGCCTATGTCCTGCAGGGGCTTTATCAGATGAGCCGGGAAAAGCCGCCGCCGCTGAAGGTGACGATCGACGGCCGGATCTACGAGGCGGCCTCCGTGGTGGTCAGCAATGCGCGCTTCTATGGGGGACGCTATCTGCTGGCGCCGGAGGCGCGGCTGGCTGATCCGCTGCTGCACGTCTGCCTGTTTCGTCATGGCGACACCTGCCACATCCTGCGCTACGCCATGGCGCTGCAGTGCGGCCGGCTGCGCCAGGACGACACCTTCCGCATCGTCACCGGCCGCGACATCCACATCGAGGGTGATCCCGCCGCGCCGCTGCAGGCCGACGGCGACATCATCGCCCAGCTGCCGGTGCGCATCTTCGCGCTGCCCGACGCCCTGCGAATGGTCACGGCTGGCTGATCCGGCCGGCGGCGACCGGCCTCGCAACTGGTTGCAAAATAAAAGCAGAATCGGTAGAAAGAGGCTTCTGAACAGCAGCCGGGACGAAGCCGATGCCGCCGGTCCTCTATGCCCATCCCTTCTCGTCTTACTGCCAGAAGGTGCTCATCGCCCTCTATGAGAACGAGACGCCCTTCGATTACCGGATACTCGGCCCGGACGACCCGGCGGCGGGAGCCGAGCTTGCGGCTCTCTGGCCCATGAAGCGCTTTCCCGTGCTGGTCGACGGCGGCGAGACGGTGATCGAAAGCAGCATCATCATCGAGCATCTCATGCTGAAGCGGCCGGGGCCGCGGCGCCTGTTGCCCGAGGATCCGGCGGCGGCCCTGGAGGCACGCAAGATGGACCGCTTCTTCGACATCTACGTGATGACGCCGATGCAGAAAGTGGTGGGCGACAGCCTGCGCCCGGAGGCGAGCCGCGATCCCTACGGGGTCGGGGAAGCCAGGGCGATGCTGGATACGGCCTATCGCTGGCTCGACGGCGTCATGGCGGCGCGCGACTGGGGGGCCGGCGGCGACTTCAGCCTGGCCGACTGCGCGGCGGCGCCGGCGCTGTTCTATGCCGACTGGGTGCATCCCATCGGCGAAGACTTCGCGTCGGTGCGGGCCTATCGCCGGCGTTTGCTCGCCCGGCCGTCCTTCGCCAGAGCCGTCGACGAGGCGCGGCCCTTCCGGCCGCTGTTCCCCCTCGGCGCCCCCGACCGGGACTAGCCGGAAATAGGACGGCTTAGTTCCCGGCCAGCATCATGCCGTCGATGCGCAGGGTCGGCGCGTTCACCGCGTACTTGAACACCAGGTCGTTGGCCGGGGTCAGCTTCAGGAACATTTCCTTCAGGTTGCCGGCGACGGTGGCTTCGCTGATCGGCACGGTCAGTTCGCCCTTTTCGATGCGGAAGCCCGAGGCGCCACGCGAATAGTCGCCGGTGACGCCGTTGATGCCCATGCCCATCATCCCGGTGATATAGAAGCCCTCGTCGATCTCGCCGATCAGTTGCTCGGGCGTGAGAGTCCCCGGCTCCATGTAGAGGTTGGAGGTCGAGGGTGAGGGCGGGCTGGAGGTGCCGCGCGCCGCATGGCCGGTGGATGTCAGGCCCAGCTGGCGCGCCGAACTCAGGTCCAGGATCCAGGTGGTGAGGCGCCCCTGCTCGACGATGTTCATGCGCCGGTTGGCCAGCCCTTCGCCGTCGAAGGGCTTGGAAGCAAGGCCGTGCGGCCGGTGCGGGTCGTCGACCACGGTGATCCCCGGGGCGAAGATCTGCTGGTCCAGCTTGTCCTTCAGGAACGAGGTGCCGCGCGCGATCGAGGGGCCGGAGATGGCGCCGGCCAGGTGGCGCAGCATACTGTTGGAAACCCTGGGGTCGTAGACCACCGGCAGCCGCCGGGTCGGCGGCTTCTTGGCGCCCAGGCGCTTCACCGCCCGTTCGCCGGCGCGCCGGCCGACTTTGGCGGGATCGTCCAGCTCCCGGCCATAGACGGCGGAGGCGAACTCGTAGTCGCTCTCCATGCCCAGGCCTTCGCCGGCGATCACCGAGACGCCGACCGAGTGGCCTGAGCGGGCGTAGCCTTGCGCGAAGCCGTTGGAGGTCACCAGCGCGATCTCGACGCGGCTCCAGCTCGCCTCGGCGCCTTCGGAGTTGGTGACGCCGGAGACGGCGCGGGCGGCCTCTTCGCAGACGCGGGCGCGCTCGATCAGCACTTCGGGCGCCGGCTCGTCGCTGTCCAGGATGTCGATGTCGGGCACCGTCTTGGCCAGTTCGTCCGGCGCGGCGAGCCCACAATAGGGGTCATCCGGCACCACCTTGGCCATGGCCAGCGCACGCTCGACCAGCTCGTCCAGGCTGTCGGCGGCCGTGTCGGTGGAGGACACGATGGCCTGGCGCCGGCCCAGCATGACGCGGAGGCCGATGTCGTGGCTTTCCTCGCGCTCCAGGCGCTCCGGCTGGCCAAGGCGCTGGGCGTGGGACAGGCCGATGGAACTGAAATGCACGGCATCGGCGGCCTCTGCGCCGGCCTTCTTGGCTTTGGCGATGAGATCGCCCAAGAGGGAAAGCGGATCATCCGTTGCGGTCATAAGGCCTCTCTGGTGCGGGGAGGGAAGGGGCGGGCGTGCTGCTGCAGGGAATATAGGGGCTTAGAGCTCGAAATGCAGCACCGGCAGGCAGCGTTCGCTGCCGTCGGGCGCGCGCACGGCGGAGCGGATCTTGCCGGAGAGGGTGGCGCCGACGGCGCGGTAGAACCCCAGTGCGAAAGGATCGCTCAGTACTTTCAGACGCTTCAGGCCCTGAGCGCGTGCCTTGGCGACGGCGTGCTCCCAGAGGGCTCTGCCGATGCCGTGGCCGATGACGGCCGGCTCGACGAACAGCAGGCTGATCTCCGCCTCCTCGCGCCGCTCGCCGGGGGAGAGGGCGTAGAAGCCGAGGGTGGTCTCTTCCTCCACCAGCACCACCACGCGCCCGGCGGTGGCGGCCTTGGGATCGACGGTGAGCTCCTCGCGACAGGCCTGCAGGAAGAGGGGATCGTAGCCCCAATAGGCTTTGGATCGCAGGGCCAGAGCCGAAAGGCTGCCGCATTCGCTTGCTGTGGCCAGGCGCAGAAGTCGGCCGGCGGTCATGAAGGGCACCTCTCACAGGAGATTCACCACCCAAAGACAGTATGCCGGCAAATGTTCTGGCGCGGCTAAGGCGAAACAGTGGGCGGCGCCCTGCGGCAGCCACACAGAGGTCACGAAGAAGGCCGGGACCCTGCGGTCCCGGCCTTCTGCAAGAGGTCAGACAAAAAGGGGTTACGCGGCTTTGCCGGCGCTGTCCGGTTCGGCGGCGGCGGCCATCTGGTTGGCGGCGCTCACCACCGCTTTGAGGCAGGCGACCACGATGTTGGCGTGCTGGCCGACGCCCCAGAAGACGGCACCGTCTGCCGCCTCGGCCTCGACGTAGGCGACCGCCTTGGCATCGGCACCGGCCCCCACCGCGTGCTCGTGATAGTCATGCACCTTGATCTCGACGCCGCAGTCCTTGCGCAGGGCGTTGACGAAAGCGGCGATGGGACCGTTGCCGCTGCCCTGGATCTCGCGGCGTGAGCCGCTCTCCTCGATGACGGCAGTGAGTTGCCGCATCTCAGAGGCGTGGGTGTCGGGCACCGAGCGGTGCTCAATGAAGGCATAGGGGTCGCGCGGCGCCAGGTAGGTCGCGTCGAAGAGGTTCCAGATCTGCTGCGGCGTGATTTCCTTGCCGCTGCGGTCGGCCTCTTGCTGCACCTTCTGGCTGAACGCCACCTGCAGCTTCCTCGGCAGTTCCAGGCCGTACTCGGCTTGCAGGATATAGGCGATGCCGCCCTTGCCCGACTGGCTGTTGATGCGCACCACGGCCTCGTAGGAGCGCCCGACATCGCGCGGGTCGATCGGCAGGTAGGGAACCTCCCACTGGCCGGAATTGCTCTGTTTCATCGCCACCATGCCCTTCTTGATGGCGTCCTGGTGGGAACCGGAGAAAGCGGTGAACACCAGGTCGCCGGCATAAGGATGGCGCTCGGGCACCGGCAGCTGGTTGCAGTATTCGGCGGTCTCGCGGATGCGGTCGATGTCTGAGAAGTCGATGCCCGGATCGATGCCCTGGGTAAACATGTTGAGGCCCAGGGTCACCAGGTCGACGTTGCCGGTGCGCTCGCCGTTGCCGAACAACGTGCCCTCGATGCGGTCGGCGCCGGCCATGACGCCCAGCTCGGCGGCGGCGACGCCGGTGCCGCGGTCGTTGTGCGGATGCAGCGACAGCACGATGGACTCGCGGTCCCGGATGTTGCGATGGAACCACTCGATCTGATCGGCATAGATGTTCGGCGTCGACATCTCCACCGTGGCCGGCAGGTTCAGGATGGTTTTCTTTTGCGGCGTCGGCTGCCAGACGTCCATCACCGCCTCGCAGATCTCCTTGGCGAAGTCCATCTCGGTGCCGGTGAAGCTCTCCGGCGAGTACTGGTAGACGATCTCGGTATCGCTCTCCTGTTCCATCTGCGCCGCCAGGTCGCGCACCCGCTGGGCGCCCTTCACCGCGATGTCGACGATGCCCGCCCGGTCCAGGCCGAACACGACGCGGCGCTGCAGGGTGGAGGTCGAGTTGTAGAGGTGGACGATGACCCGGCGTGCGCCCCGGATGGCCTCGAAGGTGCGGTCGATCAGATGGTCGCGCGACTGGGTCAACACCTGGATGGTGACGTCACCGGGGATCATGTCCTGCTCGATGAGCTCGCGCACGAAGTCGAAATCGGTCTGCGAGGCGGAGGGGAAGCCCACCTCGATCTCCTTGTAGCCCATCTCGACCAGCAGCTTGAACATGCGCCGCTTGCGGGCGCCGTCCATTGGCTCGATCAGGGCTTGGTTGCCGTCGCGCAGGTCGACCGAGCACCAGATCGGCGGCTCGGTGATGACCCGGCCGGGCCACTGACGGTCGGGCAGGTCGATGGGCTTGAAGGCGGTGTACTTCTCGGCCGGATTTACACGCCGTTGCTTGCTACTCATGATCTTTGTTCCTTCTCGCCGGGCGGGGCGGCGCCGCTCTTCGGGGCGCTCTGCCCGCTGCCGGGCCTTTTGTTTCGGTAATGTCGGGATGCGGGCGGGGCTACAGCCGCTGCGGCGCCGGCAAGGCGCAGCGGCCGCCGCTAAGTCGCGGGGCTCCCGGGCTATTGGGGGCCAGCGCCCGGTTCAGACAGGCATGGAACGGCCGGGACGGGCGGAAAGCGCAATATTCTGGGGTTTTTCGCGGACTGTCGCTCATCGGAGCGAACCTCTCTCAGGGACTTGGGTCTGTTGCAGACCCCGGAAAATGTCGGACGACGGCTTTACCCGGCGCGCTGTTCAGGCGGCCGGGGCGATAAGTCGAAGCGACAGGTGTCCGTAAGAGGTCGTCATAGCCTTGGAAAAGTAGGGGCGGGGCGCGAAGGGGTCAAGGATTTTGGCGAGCCGGCGCCGCCTGAAATCCCTTCGTATGTAGGCCTCTGGGCTTATGCGCCTTTGCCGCTCCGCTTGTTAGAATGGCGCCCCAAGGGGGGCAGGAGGCAAGGCAGGAAAGGAGACGGCATGGAAAAGCGCTTCTCGAGATCGCTGGCCATGGCCGCTTTGCTGGCCGGGTTTCTGGGTGATGCCGCCCTGGCGCAGCAGCTAATCGTATATCCAAGCCAGGGCCAGAGCCAGGACCAGCAGGATAAGGACCGTTATGAGTGCCACACCTGGGCGGTGCAGCAGTCCGGCTTCGATCCCACGACCGCGGCTGCGGCGGCTCCGCAGCCCGCGGCCTCGCCGCCGCCCTCAGCCCAGGCACCAGAAGGCGGGTTGGTTCGTGGTGCCGCGCGCGGCGCCGCTGTCGGTGCCGTCGGCGGCGCCATCTTTGGTGATGCCGGCAAGGGTGCCGCGGCCGGCGCGGCGACCGGTGCGCTGTTCGGCGGCTTCAGGCGGCACGACCAGCGCCGCCAGCAGGCCGCGCAGCAGGAAGCCTACCGCCGGCAGCAGGCCCAGATGCAGGCCCAGCCCGCCAACGCCTCGGGCCGCGACACCTACAACCGGGCCATGAAAGCCTGCCTGGAAGGGCGGGGCTACACGATCAGCTAGGAGGCGGATATGAACAAGCTGGCGAGTATGGTCTTGGGCCTAGCCCTGATAGGGATGCCCCACGCCGCATTGGCACAGGAGATCGATGGCAAGTCGCTGCTGGTCTGTTCCACCGTCGAAACCTTCGACTGCGAGCCGGGGAGCCGATGCATCCGGGGCCTCGCCGAGGCGATCGACGCGCCGCAGTTCTTCTTCCTCGACTTCGACAAAGGCATGGCCCGGACGGTTCGTGCCGGTGGGGAGGAACGGACGTCAGAAATCACGGCGACCAAAGAGGGTGGAGGGCAGTTGATCCTTCAAGGCACTCAGGCCGGGCGTGCCTGGAGTGCGACGATCGGCCAAAACAGCGGAGCCCTGGTTTTGGCGGTCGCTGGAGAGGACGTGGCTTTCGTGGTGTTCGGCGCCTGCACGCCGATGTAGCGGCTTGTGTCGCGGGCGCCGGGCTCTTAAACGAAACCCACGGTGACGAACAGCATGTCCACCGTGGCGCCGTCGTCGCCGAGCGGCATGATGAGGTCTTCGGTGGTGAGGAACGCCTTGTTCTTGCCGACGTAGGGGGTGTCGCCGCTAAACGGCAGACCTTCCTGGGCGACCCGCCGGCAGTTGGACCAGATGCGGCTCGGCGCGCGCTGGTGTTCGATCTGGCTCATCCAAAGCCCGGTGTAGCGGCCCAGCATGTGCTCATCCATCTTGGTGCCGACCAGGCGGTAGCGGAAATCCAGCGGCTGATGGCGCACATCCAGCAGGAAGACATGGGGCAGGATCTTCGCGATCTCGGCGGAATCGATATCGCCGTGCGCCGGCATTGGGCGGCCGCCACGCTTGCGCTGCCAGTAGTCGTAGCCGAACTGGTTGATCGGCGAGCGCAGCGCCAGCTGGGGCGGTCGGGTTCGCATGGTCAGGCAGTCGGTCAGGTCGGTCACGGCGCTTCGTTCTGTCATAGAACCACTTCCCGCCCGCGTGGTGCGGGCCGATCAAGGTGCGGCGACTGGCAGGGCGTTACGACACGCTCGTTTAGCCGCCCAAGCTTAGCCGCCGGATCGCGAGCCTCCAAACGCTTGAATGTAACGATTGGTTTCAATTGTGTCGTCGGCCCGGAAAACCGGACGGCGAGGCGGCCATCCATGAGGCCGACTTACTTCCAGATCGATTTTCCGCTGCCGGGCAGGCCGAGGTCCGGCCACAGCTGGTCGATGCGGTCGATCACCGCCTGGTCCATGCGGATCTCGCGGCCCCACTCGCGCTTGGTCTCCGGCGGCCACTTATCGGTGGCGTCCAGCCCGATCTTGGAGCCGAGTCCATCTTCCGGCGAGGCGAAATCCAGGTAGTCGATGGGGGTGTGCTCGATGACCGTGATGTCGCGCGCCGGATCCATCTTGGTGGAGATCGCCCACATGACGTCCTTCCAGTCACGCGCATCGACGCTGGCGTCCACGACGATAACCCACTTGGTGTACATGAACTGGCGCAGGTAGGACCACACCCCCAGCATCACCCGCTTGGCGTGGCCGGGGTAGGCCTTCTTCATGGAGACCACGGCGATACGGTAGCTGCAGCCCTCTGGCGGCAGCCAGAAGTCGACGATCTCCGGGAACTGCTGCTGCAGCAGCGGGATGAAAACTTCGTTGAGACCTTCGCCCAGCACCGAGGGCTCGTCCGGCGGCCGCCCGGTGAAGGTCGAGAGATAGATCGGGTCGCGCCGCATGGTGATCGCCGTCACCTTGAATATCGGGAAACGCTCGACGGCGTTGTAGTAGCCGGTGTGGTCTCCGTAGGGCCCCTCCTCGGCGGTGTCGTCGAGCGACACCTCACCCTCGATGACGATCTCGGCCTCGGCCGGCACCTTCAGCGGCTGCGTCTTGCAGTCGACCAGTTCGACCTTGCGGCCGCGCAGCAGACCGGCGAAGTGATACTCGGACAGCGTGTCGGGCACCGGCGTCACGGCGGCCAGGATGGTGCCGGGGTCAGCGCCGATGACGGCCGCTACGGGCAGCGGTGCGCGCTTCTCTTCCTTCCAGCGCCGGTGGTGCTGGGCGCCGCCGCGGTGCTTCAGCCAGCGCATGATGGTGGTGTCGCGCCCGGTTACCTGCATGCGGTAGATGCCGAGGTTGAAGTCGTCGGTCTTGTCGCCGTCGGGGTTGGGCCCGCGCGTCACCACTAGCGGCCAGGTGATCAGCGGCGCCGGCTCGCCGGGCCAGCAGGTCTGCACCGGCAGGCGGCCGAGGTCGATGTCGTCGCCCATCAGCACGACTTCCTGGCAAGGTCCGGTGCCGACGGTCTTCGGCTTCATCGCCATGACGGTTTTCAAGAGCGGCAGGTGCTCCCAGGCTTCGCGCAGGCTGCCCGGCGGCTCCGGCTGGCGCAGGAAAGCCAGGGTCTCGCCGACCTCACGCAACTGGTGCGGCTCGCGGTCCATGCCCCAGGCGACCCGCTCGACGGTGCCGAAGAGATTCACCAGCACCGGCATCTCCGCCTTGCGGCCGTCGCCGTGGACGACGTTCTCGAACAGCACGGCCGGGCCGCCCTCGGCCAAGAGGCGGGTCTGAATCTCGGTCATCTCGAGGTCGGGCGACACCGGCGCCGTGACGCGCTTCAGGCGCCCGGCACGCTCCAGGCGGTCGATGAAGTCACGCAGGGAAGCAAAGGGCATTAAGCTCGTTCAACTTTCAAAACTGTGCCGTCGATGCCGGTCACCTTCACTTTCGCGCCCGCCGGCAGGTCCTCACCTTCGACCTTCCAGCGCGAGTCGTCGACGTGCAGCAGACCGCTGCCGTCGACGATGGGCTCCTTCAGCGTGAAGGTGCGCCCGACGTAGCTGGCGCCGCGCCGGTTCAGCACGCGTCCGCTCTCGGGCTTGGCGAAGCGGTCGCGCAGCAGGTAGCGCCAGACGTAGATCGACACCACGGAGAGCACGGCGAAGATCAGCAGCTGGAATTGCCAGGTCGTCTCCGGAAAGGCCAGCAGCACGAAGCCGACGGCGGCGGCGGCGATGCCCATCCACAAGAACACGGCGCCGGGTGCGAAGATCTCGATGCCGATCAGGAAGACGGCGATGACCCACCAGTTCCAGAATTCGATCTGCTCGAAACTGATCATCAGCTCTTCTTCTCCCCGCTAGCGGCACCGCCCCCGCCGCCTTCCCAGGGGCCGCGCCGGGCGTCGCGCTGCTGCATGGCGTCGCGCGCGATCTCGGCGATGCCCCCGACCGCGCCGATCAGGCTGGTCGCCTCGAGCGGCAGGAAGAAGGTCTTCTGGTTGGGGGAGTCGGCGAACTTGCCGAGCGCATCCACATAGCGTTGTGCCACGAAGTAGTTCACCGCGTTCACGTCGCCGCGGGCGATGGCCTCCGACACCATGGCGGTGGCCTTTGCCTCGGCTTCCGCTTCGCGCTCGCGCGCCTCGGCGTCGCGGAAGGCGGCCTCGCGGCGGCCCTCTGCCGCCAGGATCTGCGCCTGCTTTTCGCCCTCGGCGCGCAGCACCTGGGCCTGGCGGTCGCCCTCGGCGACCAGCACCGTGGCGCGCTTGTCGCGCTCGGCCTTCATCTGGCGGCCCATCGACTCCACCAGGTCGGTCGGCGGCGTGATGTCCAGGATCTCGATACGCGTCACCTTGATGCCCCAGGGCTCGGTGGCGTCGTCGACCACGTGCAGGAGGCGGGTGTTGATATCGTCGCGCCGCGACAGCAGCTCGTCGAGATCCATCGAGCCCATCACGGTGCGGATGTTGGTCATCGTGAGATTGAGCACCGCACGCTCCAGGTCGCGCACCTCATAGGCGGCGGCGGCGGCGTCGAGCACCTGGTAGAAGACCACGCCGTCGACCTGCACCAGGGCGTTGTCGCGGGTGATGACCTCCTGCTGCGGCACGTCCAGCACCGTCTCCATCATATTCAGCTTGGCGCCGATGCGGTCGACGATCGGGAAGATCATGCCCAGACCGGGGCGCAGCGTCTTGACGTAGCGCCCGAAGCGCTCGACCGTGTACTCGTAGCCCTGCGGCACCGCCTTGACGCTCATGGTGACGATGATGATCGCCAGCACGACGATGGCGATGACCAGGACGCTGAAGCCGGTAAGTCCGAATTCCATCTGGCTGTATTCTCCCCCAAAGAGCCGACTCGGCCCAAATCCGGCATCCTGCCGCGCTCGCCCGGCCGCTACCCCACCCGGACAGGTACCCCACCCGGACAGGTGCAGGGCGGCCGCGGTTAATCTATCCTCTGGCGAGGCCGACGCAAATCTTTAGCCGCCCCGCCGCCGCTTCATTCATCCGAATGGCCCCGCCGGCCGATTCAGGCAAGAAAATGGCGCAGATGACACAACGGGACCCTGCCGGATTAACCAACTTGAAATGACGCAAAGGCACTATACATTGCGTTCGATTTTTCCCTATCCTTATAGGGATCTTCGCTGAATTTGCGCAGATTCGCGTTCAACGGCGGAGGCTGGTGACAGAAGCTTTCAAGTTGAGGGGCGGCAGCCTGATGATCCAATACTACGTGGTTGGCGGTGAGTACAAAGATACGCACTTTGTCGAGGCCGTCGGCGGTGATGAAAAGTGGTTCGGCCCCTTTGCCGACTATGACTCGGCGATGAAGGAGTGGGCCAAGCATGCTTGGCAGACGGTGGACGAGTGCACCACCCGCTACCGCATCGAGTGCATCGACAACGAGGCACCGCCCCCCTGCACTGATTGAGTTTCGGCTCGACCGATCCGGTACCGCTTTCCGGTCCCTGAGGCTGCGGATCCATGCCCTGGGCACTTCCAGAGACTGACGACGCGCTGCTGCGCCTGGCCAAGGGCTATCCCTATGCCGCGCCCGGCGGCTCCTATCTATACCGCGACGGCAACGCGACGCCGCTGGCCGGTCCGCTCGATCCGGCGCTGACGGCCGGCCGGGTGCCGGTCATTGCTCACGGCTCCAACCGCGCGCCCGAGCAGATGCACCGCAAGTTCGGCCACCTGACGGGCGAGGCCTCGACCATCCCGGTGACCCGCGCTCAGCTCGCTGGCCACGACGTGGTGTTCTCCGCCCACATGACGCGCTACGGCTCGGTCTCCGCCACCCTCCACGAGGCGCCAGGCACGCGTGTCGAGGTCTATGTCACCTGGCTGACCGAGGCGCAGGTCGAACGCATGCACGAGACCGAGATCGGCGCCGGCAACTATGGCTACGGCCGCGTCGGCGGCCTCAAGCTGCAGGTGGTCCAGGGGCCGGCGCTGGAAGAGGCCTTCGTCTACCTCTCCGTGCACGGCTGCCTGGCCGACCCGGAGAAGCCCACCGCGCCGCTGGCGCTCGCAGCCGTGCCGGCCGAGGACCGTGTCCACCGCGCGGTGGACCAGGAGGCAGCTCTCGCCGTTCTGCACCAGGCGCACCATCCGGAGCTGGAGTTCGACGCCATGATCCTTTCCAACATCAAGGACCTGGAACAGCGCCGCCGCCTGGTCGACGCTCTGCAGGCCACCGCCGTCCCGTGGTCGGTTCCTGGCTTCGAACTGATCGTGCGTTAGGGCGCTGTTCAGGGGGCTTGCCTTCGCTATAGTTGCGCGCATGACGATCTCAGCGCTTCGCGGCGGCCTTGCCGCGCTTACCCTCGGAGTCCTCGCCGGCTGCGCCGCACAGCCGCAGGCCGTCCGCGAAGGCAGTTTCGACCGCCAGGACGTTCTTTTCGATCCGGCGCTGGCGATCGAGCAGGGCTGGCTCGCCCTGTCGCTGTCGCCCAACGGGCGGCTCACCGACTATCGCATTGCCAGCGACCAGGACCGCCTGTCGATCCGTGCCGAGGGCCGGGTTGCGGCCTCCGGTCTGGTGCTGCCGGTCAATTTCGACGTTGAGGAATGCCCTTACCTGGAATGGGACTGGCGCGTTGAGACGCTGCAAGAGAGTGCCAGTCTCTTCGACGCGGATCTTGAGGACGCCGCCGCCTCCCTATGGATCATGTTCGGCGACCCGGAGCCTGGGCCCTGGGGCGCGATCACCGCGCCCAAGCCGGTGCCGACACTGCGCTACGCCTGGACCACCGGCAAGGTGCAGGACGAGACCATCATCGACTCGCCCTCGCAGCCGGGGATCATCCGCACCATCGTCGTGCAGGGCGGCGTCGAAAGCCCGCTGGCCTGGGAGACGGAGACGCGCGACCTTGAGGCCGACTACCAGGCCGCCTTCGGCGGCCGGCCGCAGGGTAACGTGCTGGCCGTCGCGCTGGTCACGGGCAATTTCCATACTCAGGAACCGGTGATTGCCCACTACGGTGCGGCGGCGCTGCGTTGCCGCTCCGGCGGCTAAGCCGGCTCTTTTTGATCCACAGCAAGGTTACCGCCAGCCGGGGGTGCTAGCCTTACACCCTGCGCCAATCGTGGAAGGACGCAGGAATTGCGACGCTTGCCCGTTTTGCTGCTGACCGCCCTGCTCACGGCCGCCGGGTCCGCTGCCGGCCAGGATCTGGCGCAAGAAGCCGACTCGGCACGCGCAGCTGTCCAGCAACTGCGCCAAGTGATGCTGCAGCAGCTGCAGACTTCTGTGCGCGAGGTAGGCCCCGCCGAGGCCACCGCCGTCTGCCGCCACCTTGCCCCGGAACTGGCGGCGGAGATCGCTGCCGAGACCGGCTGGGAGATCCGCCGGCCGGCCCTGAAGGCCCGCAACCCGGACAATCATCCGACCGAACTGGAGCGCGGCGTGCTGCTCGGCTACCTGACGCGCAGCCTCGCCGGCCAGACTTTCGAGGAGATGGAGACCGTCCGCCTGGTCGAGCAGGACGGCAGGCCCTACGTCCACTACATGCGGGCCATCCCGATGCTGGATGCCTGCGAGGTGTGCCACGGCAGCAACCTGCCGTCCGACGTGGCGGCCAGGATCGCGGAGGTCTACCCGCAGGACGAGGCCGTCGGCTTCCGGGCCGGTGATCTGCGTGGTGCCTTTTCGCTGCTGCGGCCCTACGACCCTGCCAAGGCGCCGGAGGTGCGCGGCCCGCGTCTGCCGGCGGTGCCGGCCGGCACCGCGGCGGAGCTGCCGCTGGGCCCGCCCGGCAAGCTGGGCGACCCGGTGGCCGGGCGCGACCTCTTCGGGCGGCACTGCCTGTCCTGCCACGACGCTGGCGATCTTTCGACTCATCTCTACCAGCTAGGCGCCGAGGCGCCTCGCCGCGACGTCTGCGTCTTCTTGCAGACCCACGGCCTGACCGACGAGGCGCGCGACTGCGACATTGTCGCCTACCTGAAGGCCCTGTCTCAGCAGGCGCCGAAGTAAGCTGTCCGACAGCAATCCCAACAGGCCCTTGGAGGAGGGCTTAGCATCGGTTGTTCCCTTGAATTGCCCAGATAGAGAGGTACAGGCCATGAAATCGTTAGCCAGCCTGATCGTTGCGGCATTCGCGCTGTCCACTGCAACCGCGGCGGTGGCTCAGGGCTACGGCTCCTACGACCACCATCATGCCTGGGGCGAGGGATGGGGCGGTATGATGATGGGGCCCCTCCTTATGATCGTGGTGCTCGCTGCGGTATTGTTCCTCGTGGTCGTTGCCGCGCGCTGGTTAGTCGGCGCAGGCCACACAGGCGGCACGCCGCAGGGCCCCACGAGCCCCCTGGACGTGCTGAAGGACCGCTTCGCGCGCGGCGAGATCGACAAGGAGGAATACGAGGAACGGCGCCGGGTGCTGTCGGACTAGCGGTCGCCTTGACTCTCTGCCGCGACCCGCCAGACCACCGCATTGCGCAGGTCGCTGTCCTCGATTTCGCGGCTGGTCTTCACGCCGTAGGCGATGACCCGCTCCAGGCCCTGGCGCGGCAGGTAGGTGCGCCCCGGGTCGCCCATCAGCACGAGACAGTCGTCCGTGACGAGGCTGCGCAACCAGGCTGTGATGCGGGCGGCGGCCGGGCCTTCGTAACAGACGTCGCCGGCTAGCACGACGTCCCAGCCCGCGTTGGCGACACCGACAACGTCCGCTTCCTTCACCGTGATGTCGGCGCCGTTGGCCGCAGCGTTGAGGCGGCAGGCGGCGCAGGCGAAGGCGTCGATGTCGACCGCCTCGACGCTTGCCGCCCCCGCCAGCTTCGCCGCGATTCCCTGCAGGCCGGAGCCGGCGGCGAAGTCGAGCACCCGCTTGCCGCGCACCACTTCCGGGTGGTCCAGCAGGTAGCGGGCGAGCGCCTGCCCGCCGGCCCAGGCGAAGGCCCAGAAGGGCGGCGGCAGGCCCTGTTCGGCCAGTTCCGTCTCCGTGGCCTCCCACAACGGGACCACCTCGGTGGCGAGGTAGAGCTTCACCTCGGGCACCAGGGGCGGCGCCTCCAGGCGGGTGTTGGCGCGGATGAAGTCTTCCGGCGGCTGGCGCAGCAGGGTGCTCACGCAGCGAGGCCCAGGACCAGATTTCCCAGCCACGGACTGCCGGCGAGGATGCCGGCCAGCAGCAGCCAGCCGGCGAGGCGGTTGGATTTGAACTTGGCCAGGCAATCGAAGGGGTCGTCCAGCTTCACGTCGATGACCTGCCAGGCGAACTGCGCGGCCGTCGCGGCGAGCCCGATCCAGAACGGCCAGAGCATCCCGGCGGCCCATCCGGCGGCGCCGAAAAGAGCGACGGCGACCGAGTAGAACACGGCGAACCAGGGCTTGCTGCCGGCGCCGAGCCGCAGCGCCAGGGACTTCACACCGATGAGGGCGTCGTCCTCCTTATCCTGGTGGGCATAAATGGTGTCGTAGCCCAGGGTCCAGGCGATGCCGCCGATGTAAAGCAGCAGCGGCGGCCAGCTGAAGCCGCCGGTCGCCGCGGTCCAGCCGATGAGCGCGCCCCAGTTGAAGGTGAGGCCCAGCCAGGCCTGCGGCCAGTAGGTAATGCGCTTCATCAAGGGGTAGGGAAAGACCAGCAGCAGCGAGGCGCAGCCCAGGACGATGGTCAGCGTGTTCATCTGCAGCAGGATGGCGAAGGAGACCAGCAGCAGCGCCAGCAGGAAGAGGCCCGCCTGGGTCAGGCTGATCTCGCCGGCCGGGATCGGCCTTGTGGCCGTGCGTGCCACCTTGCCGTCGATGTCGCGGTCCAGGATGTCGTTCACCGTGCAGCCGGCCGCGCGCATCAGCACGGCGCCGACCCCGAAGTAGAGATAAAGCCACCACGAGGGGCCGGCGTTGGCCGCCGCATCACCGAGGGCGATGGCCCACCAGCCGGGAAACAGCAGCAGCCAGGTCCCGATCGGGCGGTCGAGGCGGGCCAGCCGCAGGTAGGGCCGCGCGCCGGACGGGGCGAGACGCAGCACCCAGTGGTCGGCACGGATATCGCTGGCGTTGCCGGTAAGGCCGCCCGAACTGGAAGACGTCTGGCTCATCGCCTAATGTTTAGCCGCGAATCCACTTGGGTGAAAGCCGGGCGAGCCAAGGAAGTTAGGGAGTTCATGGGAACGGCAACGAAACCGGCGACACGTTTGCACGTCGCGGACCGCCTGGCGGCGGGTCAGGTGGTCGGGCTCGACCACGGCCAGGCGCATTTCCTGCGCTCCGTGCTGCGCCTCGCGCCCGGCGCGCAGATCGCCGTGTTCAACGCCGGCGATGGCGAGTGGCTGGCCGAAATCGAGGGACTTGGCAAAGGCTGGTGCTCGCTGCAGGTGCTGCAGCAGCGCCGCTCCCCGGCGGCGGAACCCGACCTGTGGCTTGTCTTCGCCCCGATAAAGCGGGCGCGCATCGACTTCATGGCGGAAAAGGCGACCGAACTCGGCTGCTCCCTGCTGCAGCCGGTGATGACCCGCTTCACCGCGGTCAGCCGGGTGAACGAGGAGCGTCTGGCCGCCAACGCGCGCGAGGCCGCCGAGCAGTGCGAGCGTCTCAGTGTCCCCGAGGTGCGCGAGACCATCAGCTTCGGCCAGCTGCTCGATAGCTGGCCGGCGGGGCGCCGCCTGCTGGTCTGCGCCGAGTGGGGCGAGGCGCGGCCGATCGCCGAGGCCCTGCAGGACATTGCGCAGGCAATTCGCACGGAAACACGGGGCGAGGCCGGCCCTTGGGCCGTCATGACGGGACCGGAAGGGGGCTTTGCCGAGAGCGAACTTGACGCCCTTCGCAAACTGCCTTTTGTTACCCCGGTCGGGCTCGGCCCCAGGATCTTGCGGGCCGATACCGCGGCGCTGGCCGCGGTCGCCTGCTGGCAGGCGATTCTCGGCGACGGCGCGGCGCGGCCGCCGGCGGCCCTTGCGGGCTTTCCGGGGCCGGAAGACTGAGCCGCCTCTAGGCCTAAGGGCCTGCTGGACGGGCTTTCGGCCGCATGGCCGAATCGCCTGGCCCTCGGCCGCACGGCCGAACCATCTTGAAGGGCGGCTTCGGCCACCCCTTATTCAATCGGCAGATCCCGCCAAGAGGGTCGCCGCGGTACCGAGTAACGAGGACTTAAGAATTACCATCTGGCGTTCGGGGGGCGGGCGCCGACTTCATCCATAAGAAGGCGACCGGCCGGACGGTTCTGGAATGGAACCGGGGCGCATCGTACCGCTGTTCGGGCCGCACTTCGGGTCAAAGGGATCAAGGCATGTCCGCTCCGCCGCAAAGCCAGGGGGCAATCATCACCGACAAGGCTCAGCTGGTCGAGTATCTCGAATCCGGCTGCAAGCCCGCCGAGGCCTGGCGCATCGGTACCGAGCACGAGAAATTCTGCTATTCCCTGGATGATTTCCGCCCGCTGCCCTACGGCGGCGAGCGCGGCATCCGCGCCCTGCTGGAAGGTTTGCAGCGGTTCGGCTGGACGCCGATCATCGAGGGCGACAATGTCATCGCCCTCTCGAAGAACGGCGCCGGGGTCTCGCTGGAGCCGGGCGGCCAGTTCGAGCTGTCGGGTGCGCCGCTGAAGACCATCCACGACACCTGCAGCGAGGTGCACACCCACCTCGACCAGATCCGCCAGGTCGCCGGACCGCTGAAGGTGGCCGCCATGGGCCTCGGCTTCCAGCCCAAGTGGCCGCGCGCCGACATCCCGTGGATGCCGAAGGGCCGCTACAAGATCATGGGCGACTACATGCCCAAGAAAGGCAGCCTCGGCCTCGACATGATGCTGCGGACCTGCACCGTGCAGGTGAATCTCGACTTCGCCTCGGAAGCCGACATGGTGAAGAAGTTCCGCACCAGCCTGGCGCTGCAGCCGGTTGCGACGGCGCTGTTCGCCAATTCGCCCTTCACCGAGGGCAGGCCCAACGGCTTCCTCAGCTACCGCAGCCACATCTGGACCGACACCGATCCCGACCGCTGCGGCATCCTGCCCTTCGTCTTCGAGGACGGCATGGGCTTCGAGCGCTATGTCGATCACGTGCTCGACGTGCCGATGTACTTCGTCTACCGCGACGGCAAGTACATCGACGCCGCCGGCCAGTCGTTCCGCGACTTCCTGGCGGGTAAGCTGCCGGCGCTGCCAGGCGAGAAGCCGGGCATGGGCGACTGGGCCGACCATCTCTCGACCCTGTTTCCCGAGGTGCGCCTGAAGAAGTTCCTGGAGATGCGCGGCGCCGACGGCGGCCCCTGGAAGTCGCTCTGCGCCTTGCCGGCTTTCTGGGTCGGGCTGCTGTATGACCCCTCGGCGCTGGATGCCGCCTGGGACCTGGTGAAGGACTGGACCCTGGAAGAGCACCAGTACCTGCGCGACGAGGTGCCCAAGCAGGCCCTGCACACGCCGTTCCGCGGCCGCACCCTCAATGCCATCGCCAACCGGGCGGTGGAGATCGCCGCGGCGGGCCTGAAGGCACGCAACCGGCTCGACGGCCAAGGCGACAACGAGAGCCATTTCCTCTCGTTGCTGCGCAGCCGCGTCGAGCGCGAGAAGTGCCCGGCGGAATATCTGCTCGACGACTTCCATGGCCGCTGGAAGGAATCCATCGACCCGATCTTCACCGAGTGCGCCTACTGAACGCCGCCCGGCTTAACGCCGCCTGAAGCGGCGTCCTTCTCGCGCGCCTCCTGGGCCAGCCTGAGGGCGCGGACCAGGGCCGGCGGCATGCTGTCCTTTGCCGCCGCCTGGGCGGGCGTGAGGTCCAGCTGATCCAGCTGGTGCTGCGCCTCGAGGGCCAGGATTTCGGCGCGCAGCGCAGCGATTCGCGAATCATAGATCGCGCCGCTGCCGCCGAGCTGTTTGGATGTGCCGACGCCGGCAAACGTCCGCGGCGCCGACAGCGGGCTGGTGCGGGCGCCGCGGATCACAGAAGTGCGCGGCGGCGTGCCGGTCACCGCGTAGTCGCCGACGCGGCGCCCGGCCGGGCCGTTGTTGAAGATCATGGTGTTGCCCACGGTGTTGTGGGAGCCGCGCGGGCCGCAGAAGGTCGAGGATCCGATGGTGGTGCAGGACTGCGCGACGGCGTCGGGGCTCAGCACCAGGGGCGCGCCCAGCAGCAGGACGACCCCTGCCATCACCGGGGTGGCGGCCGCCACCATGGGCGCGCTTGCCCATCGGGGGAGTCTCCAGGTCATCGTCAATTGCCCTCCATTTCGCGTCCGATACCCGCAGGTACGCGGTCTACCGGGTGTTGGGCTTCAGCAACCCTTCGCGGGCCCTCCTAATCAAATGGGTTATGGCGGGCCGGATTGCCACCCCGGTCACGGCCCCCGGACCTGGTTCGCGGAGAGGGCCGGGAAGAGGACTTTTGCCGCGGCCCGGGCCAACGGCTAAACTCCGCCGCGATCTCACGGGCTCTGCAATCGGAAAGGCGCAGGAAAAATGGCTCTCGACCCGGAAACCCGGCGCTGGCTCAAGGACTGGGCGATGAAGGTCGGCGGCACCGCCTATCTGCTGTTCGTTTTCGCCTTCATGGCCGGCCACCCGCAGCCCGGCAGCATGGACAGCCTCTCGCGCGCCGTCGTCATGGCCATCGTGCCGGCGATCATCGCCACTCTGGCGGTGCTCGGCGTTATGCTCTACCTGCGCAAGCACTAGGTCAGCTCACGGTCGGATGGAATCGCCTGCGACAATCGACCGACTGTGTGAATCCGATCTGGCGCCGCTCATTCTTCGCCGGCTGCTTCCCGCGCCTTATTGGCCAGGGTGAGGGCGCGTATCAGCGCCGGCGTCATCTCGGCCTTGGCGGCCTCCTGCGCCGGCGTCAGCGGCAGCGCCTCGAGGCGGTAGCGGGCGGTGATGGTCCGAATCCGAGCCTGCAATTCGGCCAGGGTCTCGCTGTACAGCGCGCCGCTGCCGAAATAGGCCTGTCGCGTCGAGGCGCCGGAGCGGCGCAGCGGACGGTATTCGCGGAATTTGAACTCTGTCGGTTCGTTCTGGCCGAAGACGATGCGCGGCGGCGTGCGGCGCGCGGCCGTCTCGTCGGCGGCGGCGGGCGCCGCCGCGCCCAGCAACAGCCCGGTCGCGAGCAGCGCGAGCAGAGGGTTTCTCATGAAGGGTCGCTTCCAGCCGGAAAAGTCGCCCTCATCCTGACAGTGAGATCTTTGCCGGGCCTTAACAGATGATAAGGTCGCCGCAGATATCCCCGCGGCCGGTCACGGAGAGGACAAGGATTGCAATGGCTACCCTGAAGGAACACGCGCCCGCCACGGTGCCGCCGCCGTTCTCGCGCTACAGCCTGGGCGTGGAAGTGACGGGAGCCGAGCGCTGGCTGCTGCTGTCCGGCCAAGTCGGCGTCGATCCCGCCGGCACCCTGGCCGAAGGCGCCGAGGCCCAGATCGAGCAGGCCTGGCGCAACATCCTGGCGATCCTCGAGTCCGCGGGTATGGATGCGGACAACCTGGTGAAGGTGACGGTCTTCCTGACCCGGCGCGAGGACCTCGCGGCCTACCGCAGGGCGCGTGACCGCGTGCTGGGCACGGCCAAGCCGGCCTCCAGCCTGTTGTTCGTCGCCGGTCTCGCGGACCCCGCCTGGCTGGCCGAGATCGAGGCTGTGGCGGCGCAGTAGCCAGGCCGCCGCGGGTCTACGCCGCGGTACCGCCCACGGTGATGGCGTCGATCAGCATGGTCGGCTGGCCGACGCCGACGGGCACGCCCTGGCCCTCCTTGCCGCAGGTGCCGATGCCGTCGTCCAGCTTCATGTCGTTGCCGATCATCTTCACCTTGGTCATCACGTCGGGGCCGTTGCCAATCAGCGTCGCGCCCTTCACCGGGGCGGTGATCTTGCCGTTCTCGATGAGGTAGGCCTCGGTGCAGGAGAACACAAACTTGCCGGAGGTGATGTCGACCTGGCCGCCGCCGAAGTTGACGGCAAAGAGGCCTTTCTTCACCGAGGCGATGATCTCCTGCGGGTCCTTGTCGCCGCCCAGCATGACGGTGTTGGTCATGCGCGGCATGGGGATGTGGGCGTAGCTCTGGCGCCGCCCGTTGCCGGTCGGCTGCATGCCCATCAGGCGGGCGTTCTGACGGTCCTGCATGTAACCGCGCAGAATGCCGTCCTCGATGAGGACCGTGGCCTGGCTCGGCGTGCCCTCGTCGTCGATGGTGAGCGAGCCGCGGCGGTCCATCAAGGTGCCGTCGTCCATCACGGTGACGCCGGGGGAGGCGACGCGCTGGCCCAAGAGGCCGGAAAAGGCGGAAGTCTTCTTGCGGTTGAAGTCGCCCTCCAGGCCATGGCCGACGGCCTCGTGCAGCAGGATGCCGGGCCAGCCGGCGCCCAAGACGACCGGCATCTCGCCGGCCGGGGTGTCGACCGACTCGAGATTGACCAGCGCCTGGCGCAGCGCCTCGTCGACGCCGGCCTGCCAGTGCGCCGGGTCCAGCAGCGTCTCATAGGCGATGCGCCCGCCGCCGCCGTGGCTGCCGGCTTCCATGCGATCGCCGTCGCCGACCACGACCGAGACGCTGAGGCGCACGAGGGGCCGGATGTCGGCGGCACGCTCGCCGCCGGCGCGCAGGATCTGCACCGCCTGCCACTCGCCGGCCAGCGAAGCGCTGACCTGCTTCACGCGCGGATCCTTGGCACGGGCGTAGGCATCGATCTCCGCCAGAAGCTTCACCTTGGCTTCGAAAGGCACGGCGCCGATGGGGTTCTCGTCGCCATAGAGGATGCGGTTGGTGCGCGCCGGCCCGTCGGCCATGGTGCCGGAGCGTCCGGTCTGCACCGCCTTCACGGTGTCCGCCGCGCGGGCGATGGCGGCCTCGGAGAGATCGCTGGCGTGGGCGTAGCCGGCGGCCTCGCCGGCGATGGCGCGCAGGCCGAAGCCCTGCATGGTATCGAAGCTGGCCGACTTGAGACGTCCGTCGTCGAAGGCCAGCGCCTCCGACTGGCGGTATTCCAGGAACAGCTCGCCGTCGTCGGCCCCGGTGAGGGCGTCGTTCACCATGGTTTCCAGGCGGTTGCGGTCGAGTCCCGCTCGCGCGTAGAAAAGGTCGTCGGTGGCGGCGAGATGTGTCATGAGGAGGCCTCCGGGCCTTATGCGTTAGGGTTTCCGGCCAATTCGGTCGAGTCGGCGTCAGCTTGCCTTAATATGGGGCGCTGCGGCCAGGATAACATCCTTAGCGGACTCGGAGGGCGGGTCGGCCGGGGATTCGAAGGGGATTCTGTTTCATGACCGAGGGTTTGCGGGATCATCCCCTGCGCGGGACGCTGAACGCGGAGGTCCACTCGCGCCCCTTCGCCACGCTGCAAGCGCCGGTGCGGGTCACCCATCTGGCCCTGCTGTCGGGCGAAGGGGCGGCGGCGCGCGAGCGCGCTCATGTCGCCGCGCTCTGCAAGAGCCGCGGCCTGGCCGGTCCCAGCGAAAACATCAACCACTTTATCAGCGATCTCGGTCCCTTCCGCCTGAAGTGGGAACGCCACACGGAGTTTTCGACCTACACGTTCTTCCGCAACGGCCCTTTCAGTGACGCGCCCTTCGCCGGGCGCGCCATCGACCTAGTGCCGCGCGATTGGATCGCCGCTCTGCCGGGGGACATGCTGGTCGCCGTCCACCTGGAGATCCTGGCCGCCGACTCGCCGGAGCCCGATGCCGCCGCCCTGCATGACATCTTCGGCAGCGACAGCATCATCGGCAGCCTGGTGTCGGGCGGCTCGGCAGCCGTATGGATGGATTTCCGTGTCAACAAGGACGGTTTCGCCCGCATCCTGCTCCGCGACTCCAGCCTCCGGCCGCGCCAGGCCGGACGCCTGGTGCAGCGCCTGCTGGAGGTCGAGACCTACCGCATGATGGCGCTGCTGGCCTTTCCGGCGGCCAAGCGGCACAGCGCCGGGCTCGCCTCGGTTGGCGAGCGGCTGACCGCCATCACCGGGCGGCTGACCGAGATCGAGGACATGGATGCCGAGCGCAAGCTGCTCGGCGACCTGATGACCCTTTCGTCGGAGATCGAGGACGTGGCGGCGGCGACGACCTACCGCTTCAGCGCCGCCAGGGCCTACTACGCCCTGGTGCTGCGCCGCGTCGAGGAGCTGCGCGAGCAGCGTGTCGAGGGCCTGCAGACCCTCAGTGAGTTCGTCGACCGCCGCCTGGCGCCGGCCATGCGCACCTGCGAGGCGGTGGCCGAGCGCCTGGAGACGCTGTCGCGCCGGGTGACGCGGGCCAGCCAGCTGCTGCGTGCCCGCGTCGACGTGCAGCTGGAGGCGCAGAACCGCGATCTCCTGGAGTCGATGAACCGCCGCGCCCGCCTGCAGCTGCGCCTGCAGCAGACGGTCGAAGGGCTGTCGGTCGCCGCCATCACCTATTACCTGGCCAGCCTGGTTGGCTACATCGCTAAGGGAGTCAAGGCCTTAGGCTTGCCGGTCAACCCGGAGGTCGCCACCGCCGCGGCGATCCCGCTGCTGGGGCTGGCGGTCTGGTTCGGCGTGCGGCGGCTGCATCGTCACCTGAAGCGCGAAGAGCAGGCGAAAGATTGACGCGCCAGGTTGAACCGGCCCCTCGCCGGCGCGGCCGGGCACGTCCTGCCGCGACTCCAGGGGGTTGCGTCATTCGGTCGCACCCGGGGGACGGCCGCCACAAGATGGCGACGGATGATCTATCATTGGCGTGCCTAGGAGGAGCGATTCCCCTTGCCGTTCCGCGCTTTGCGGGCCCTTGTGGCCGGTCTTGTGGAGCCAACGGCCTTGGTATAGTTTTCGCTCGCCTTGGTTACCTCGCTGCCAATGGGGACTGCGCTTCGGCGCGAAGCAGAGCGGCGGGAACGCAAGGATTTGCAGGAATGATGGGAAATGCAGCTATGACCTTCCTTAGCCGGCTTGGCACGTTTGCCGCCGCCTTTGCGCTCACCCTTGGCGCCGCGGTCTTCGGTGCCGGGTTCCTCAGCAGCGCTGTGGCCGCCCCGCAGAACTACGAGATGAATTTTCAGCCGGCCGTGACGCCGGTTATGGAGCGCATCCACTCCTTCCACGAAATCCTGCTGTGGATCATCATCCTCATCACGCTCTTCGTGCTGGCGCTGCTGCTGTGGGTGATGTTTCGCTATTCGGAGAAGCGCAACCCCACCCCGTCGAAGACCACCCACAACGTGACGCTGGAACTGGCCTGGACGGTCATCCCGGTGCTGGTCCTCATCGCCATCGCCTTCCCGTCGTTCCGCCTGCTCTATTTCGCGGACCGGGTCGAGGATGCCGACATCACCATCAAGGCGATCGGGCGCCAGTGGTACTGGTCTTACGAGTATCCCGACCACGGCAACTTCACCTTCGACTCCTTCATGGTGGCCGAGGGCGACCTGCAGCCCGGCCAGCCGCGCCTCCTGACCGCCGACACCGCGCTGGTCTTGCCGGTCGACACCAACATCCGCATCCTGGTCACCGCCAGCGACGTGCTGCACAACTTCGCGATGCCCCAGTTCGGCCTGAAGACCGACGCGGTTCCGGGACGCATCAACGAGACCTGGACCTACGTCCCGGCCGAATACGCGGGCCAGACCTTCTATGGCCAGTGCTCGGAACTCTGCGGCACCGGCCATGCCTTCATGCCGATCAACATCAGGATGGTCAGCAAGGAGGAGTTCGCGACCTGGACCGAGCAGGCCCGCGAGCAATACGCCCGCGTGGACGAGCCTCAGCCCGTCAAGCAGGCCGCGGCTGCGACCTCGGTCGATGAATCAGAAACGGCGCCGCAGAGCGTCGAGCTGGCCGCCGTCTCGGCCGATACCGCGCTGTCCAAGTAAGGGAGAGACCGAAATGGCACACAGCGAAGCGCACGCGCATCACGATCACAAGCCTGGTTTCTTCCTGCGTTGGTTCTGCTCGACCAACCATAAGGACATCGGCACCCTCTACCTCATCTTCGCGGTCGTCGCCGGCATCTTCGGCGGCTTCTTCTCGCTGGTCATGCGCATGGAACTGCAGGACCCGGGCGTGCAGTACCTGCTGACCGGCGGTGAGCCGGACGGCCAGCTGTGGAACGTGATCATCACGGCGCACGGCCTGATCATGGTGTTCTTCGTGGTCATGCCGGCCTTGATCGGCGGCTTCGGCAACTGGTTCGTGCCGCTGATGATCGGTGCGCCGGACATGGCCTTCCCGCGCATGAACAATATTTCCTTCTGGCTGCTGGTGCCGGCCTTCCTGCTGCTGCTGGGTTCGGCCTTCGTCGACTCCGGCGCGGGTACCGGCTGGACGGTCTATCCGCCGCTTTCCGGGGCGCTCGGCCACGGCGGCATGTCCGTCGACATGGCGATCTTCTCGCTGCACCTTGCCGGCGCGTCGTCGATCCTCGGCGCCGTGAACTTCATCACCACCATCTTCAACATGCGCGCGCCGGGTATGACCCTGCACAAGATGCCGCTGTTCGTGTGGTCGGTGCTGATCACGGCCTTCCTGCTGCTGCTGTCGCTGCCGGTGCTCGGCGGTGCCATCACCATGCTGCTGACCGACCGCAATTTCGGCACCCACTTCTTCGATCCCGCCGGCGGCGGCGACCCGATCCTGTTCCAGCACCTGTTCTGGTTCTTCGGTCACCCCGAGGTCTACATCATGATCCTGCCGGCCTTCGGGATCGTCAGCCACATCGTGTCGACCTTCTCGCGCAAGCCGGTGTTCGGCTACCTCGGCATGGCCTACGCGATGGTTTCGATCGGCTTCGTCGGCTTCATCGTCTGGGCGCACCACATGTACGCCGTGGGCCTGGACGTCGACACCAAGGCCTACTTCACCGCCGCCACGATGGTCATCGCGGTGCCGACGGGCGTGAAGATCTTTTCCTGGATCGCGACGATGTGGGGCGGCTCGATTCGCTTCACCACGCCAATGGTCTGGGCGATCGGCTTCATCTTCCTGTTCACTGTCGGCGGTGTGACGGGCGTGGTGCTGGCCAACGCCGGCATGGATATCGCCATGCACGACACCTATTACGTCGTGGCGCACTTCCATTACGTGCTGAGCCTCGGCGCCGTGTTCGGCATCTTCGCCGCCTTCTACTACTGGTTCACCAAGATGAGCGGCCGCGAGTATCCGGAATGGGCCGGCAAGCTGCACTTCTGGGCGACCTTTATCGGCGTCAACCTGACGTTCTTCCCGCAGCACTTTCTTGGCCTGTCGGGCATGCCGCGGCGCTACATCGACTATCCCGATGCCTTCCACGGCTGGAACCAGGTGTCGTCCTATGGGTCGTACATCTCCATCGCGGCGACCGTCTTCTTCATCATCATGACGCTCTACGTGCTGGTGGCCGGCCGCCGCGTGACGGCCGACAGCCCCTGGGGCGAGGGTGCGACGACGCTGGAGTGGACCGTCTCCTCACCGCCGCCGTTCCACACCTTCAACGAGCTGCCGCGCATCAGCGGCGGCGGCGGCCACTGAGCCCGGGCGTCCCGGGTTCGATGGCAAGCACGAGGGATCGTTGAGTGAGCGACCTTTCGCTTCGACTGGGCACTGAGGGCGCGACCTTCGCCGGCGACGACGCCGGGGTCGCGACCCGCGGTGCCGGTCAGGTTTCCGACTACCTGGCGCTGCTGAAACCGCGGGTGATGAGCCTCGTGGTGTTCAGCGGCTTCGCCGGCCTCTATGCCGCGCCGGGCGAGCTGCATCCCTTTCTGGCGGCGGTGGCCGTGCTCTGCATCGCCGTCAATGCCGGCGCGGCTGGCGCCATCAACATGTGGTACGAGCGCGACATCGACGCCCTGATGGAACGCACCCGTGGGCGACCGCTGCCGCGCGGCAAGATGGCCCCGCAGGAGGCGCTGGCCTTCGGTGTGGTGCTCAGCCTGTTCTCGATCATGCTGATGGGCATGGCGCTGAACTGGACGGCCGCCGGCCTGCTGGCGCTGGCAAACGGCTTCTACGTGTTCGTCTATACGATCTGGCTCAAGCGGCGCACGCCGCAGAACATCGTCATCGGCGGTGCCGCGGGCGCCTTCCCGCCGATGATCGGTTGGGCCGCGGTCACAGGCGGGGTGGATATTCACTCCTTTATGCTGTTCGCCCTCATTTTCGTTTGGACGCCGCCGCACTTCTGGGCGCTGGCGCTCTACCGCGACATCGACTACGCAAAGGCCAAGGTGCCCATGCTGCCGGTGGTCGCCGGGCGTGCGGCCACCAAGCGCCAGATCATGCTCTACAGCCTGCTGCTGGCGCCGCTCGGCGTCATGCCGGCCGTGCTCGGCACCGCCGGCCTCGTCTACGGCGTCGTTGCCGTGATCATGGGCGTTTGTTTCGTCCTGCTGGCCGCCGCCGTGCAGCGCAGCGCCGATGATCGCAGCGGCGACCGCCCGGCGCGCCAGCTGTTCGGCTACTCGATCCTCTATCTCTTCGTGCTGTTCACCCTGCTGATCGTCGACCGCGCACCCGGGATGCTGTCCGGAATGCTGCCGGGCGCCGGTGCCTTCGGGCTCGCAGGCTGATGACGATGACGGGCGAGAACGACAATGATCGCAAGCGTCGGCAGAGGATCAAGAACTGGGCCCTTCTCGCGGCCCTGCTGGCCTTCGTCGTCGTGGTCTACTTCGTCTCCATCATCCGCATGGGCGGGCACTGAGCCATGAGCGAAACCCGGCAGAACGACCGCAAGGGCCGCGCCAACAAGCGCCTTGGCGTCACGCTCGTCGGCATCGCCGCGGCGATGATCGGCGCTGCCTATGCCTCGGTGCCGCTCTATCAGCTGTTTTGCCAGGTCACCGGTTACGGCGGCACCACCCAGGTCGCCGAATCGGCGCCGGTGACGGTCGGCGAGCGCGTGTTCAAGATTCGTTTCAACGCCGACGTCGATCCCAGTCTGAACTGGGCCTTCCAACCGGTCGAACGCGAGATGACCGTGAAGGTCGGCGAGTCGGGCCTGGCCTTCTTCCATGCGCGCAACCTGTCCGGCCGCGTCACGGTCGGCACTGCCACCTTCAACGTCACGCCGCTGAAGGCCGGCCAGTACTTCAATAAGGTACAGTGCTTCTGCTTCACCGAGCAGCAGCTGGCCGCCGGTGCGGAAGCCGACATGCCGGTCAGCTTCTTCGTCGATCCGGCGATCGACGAAGATCCGAACCTGCAGGAAGTGAAGACCATCACCTTGTCTTATACCTTCTTCCCGGACGAGGAGGCCGCTCAGCAGTTGGGCGCCCTTCAGACCGAAGAGGAAGGCGAGGGGCAGAGCGTAAACTGACCGCGCGCCTGGCGCGCGAACGAGCGAACGCCTTTGGGGTCTGGCCCCGGGGCAGAGGGAATTGACGAGGGCGTCCCCGCTTGATTTTGGGGATGCAGGCCGGGTGAACCGGCGATCAAGAGCGGGGAATGACCATGAGTGCAGGCCACGATCAACCGAACCATCCCTACCATCTGGTAGACCCCAGCCCCTGGCCGTTTGTCGGGGCGATCTCCGGCGGCGTGCTGGCCACCGGGATGGTGCTTTTCATGCACGACGTGACGCCGTGGGTGCTGCCGGCCGGATTCCTCATGGTGCTGGCCACCATGTTCTTCTGGTGGCGCGACGTCATCAAGGAGGCCGTCCACCAGGGCCACCACACCAAGGTGGTGCAGCTGGGCCTGCGCTACGGCATGATTCTGTTCATCGCCTCCGAAGTGATGTTCTTTGCCGCCTTCTTCTGGGCCTTCTTCGACGCCAGCCTGTTTCCGGGCGAGGCGGCCCAGGTGGCGCGCGCCGAGTTCACCGGCGGTGTCTGGCCGCCGGTCGGCGTGGAGGTCTTCGACGCCTTCCACCTGCCGTTCCTCAACACCATGATCCTGCTGCTGTCCGGCTGCACCGTGACCTGGGCGCACCACGCGCTGCTCCACGGCGACCGCCAGGGACTGCTGCAGGGCTTGGCGCTGACCATCCTGCTGGGCGCGCTGTTCACCGCCGTGCAGGCCTACGAGTACAGCCATGCCGCCTTCGGCTTCACCGACGGCATCTACTCCTCGACCTTCTACATGGCGACGGGCTTCCACGGCTTCCACGTGCTGGTCGGCACGATCTTCCTGATCGTCTGCTTCTTCCGCGCCTATGCCGGCCACTTCAAGCCGGACCATCACTTCGGTTTCGAGGCCGCGGCCTGGTACTGGCACTTCGTCGACGTCGTGTGGCTGTTCCTCTTCATCTGCGTCTACTGGTGGGGAGGCAACTGATCACCCGCCTGCCGCAGAGCGTTCCGTCCAACCCCGGCAAGGGGGTGCCGCGATGACGGCGCCCCCTTCCGGCGTTTCTGGCCCCGGCCCTTCCGCCCCGGATCACCTGCCGCCGGAGCCACCTAACGCCATCGTCACCGGCCTCCTGTGCCGCTGCCCGCGCTGCGGCAAGGGCCCGCTTTTCTCCGGCGTGCTGAAGATCGCCGACCGCTGCAAGGTCTGCGGCCTCGATCTCAGTAAGCAGGACGCCGGCGACGGCCCGGCGGTCTTCGTCATCTTCATCCTCGGCGCTATCTTTTTTCCGCTGGTCATCTGGGTTGAGTTCTCCCTGGAGCCGGCCTGGTGGGTCCACCTCGTGGTGTGGCCCCTGCCGGTGCTGCTCACGGCCCTGGCCTTCCTGCACCCTTTGAAGGGCCTGCTGGTGGCGCTGCAGTTCCGCCACCACGCCAGCGACAGCGGCCTCGTCGATTACAGCGAAGACGATAAATGAGCGCTCCGGAAAGCTTTCACCTAGGCGGCAAGCGGCGCTTCCGGCCGACCTTCTGGGCCACCGTCTGCACCTTTGCGGCCCTCGTCATCCTGCTCGGCCTCGGCACCTGGCAGGTGCAGCGGCTGGTCTGGAAGGAGGAGCAGATCGCGCTGCGCCACGAGCGCGCGGAGGGCCAGGCCATCCCGCTACCCGAAAGCTTCCCGGACCCGCAGGCGGTGGAGTTCACCCGCGTCAGTCTCACCGGGACCTTCCGTCATGACGAGGAGTTCTATCTCGGCGCGCGCACCGAGAGCGGGCGCGTCGGCCTCAACATCGTCACCCCCTTCGTCCTCACCCCCTCCAGCCCGGGCGGTGGGCGGACCATCCTCGTGAACCGCGGCTGGGTGCCGGAGAACCGGCGCGACCCGGCGACCCGCGCCGAGGGGCAGCTCCAGGGCGAGATCACCATCGAGGCGCTGCTGCGCACCGACGGCTGGAAGGGCGTCAGCTTCGCCAAGCCGCCGAACGACCCGGAAAAGCGCTTCTACTTCTGGCTCGACCTGCCGGTCATGGCGGGAGACGTGGACGGACCGATCATCACCGAAGTCTACGCCGACGCCGTCGCCTCGGAGATCCCCGGCGGCCTGCCGATCGGCGGCCAGACCCGCATCCAACTGACCAACGACCACCTGGAATACGCCATCACCTGGTATTCCTTCGCCGTCATCCTGCTGGTCATCTACTTCCTCTTCCACTACCGGCGGGAAGATGAGGATTCCAAGGCCTGAGCGCGAAAATGAGCGACGGCGGCGCGGATCTCGTCGGTGCTGGCGTCGAGCGCAAAGGTCACTATTACCGGGTTTCTGCTGCTGAAGAACTCGGCCAGGGCGCCTTGCGGAACGGCGTCTTGCGGCACCTCTTCTTCCACCTTGATGAACTGATCGGTCACTTTGACATCCTGCACGGCCTGCCAGGACACCGTCCGACTGCCGAAGTCCGCGAGGGTGATTCCTTCAGGGCCGACGATCAGCCTTGGCTTGGAGAGGGACAATTCGCGTAGCAGCCACAGGGCAAAGAGAAGCGCGCCGCCGACAATAAGTGCCACGATGATGAAGCTGCGAATCCCTGCGGCGAGCATGACCGCAAAGACGCTCGCGGCGACGAGGCTGATGCCCAGATGGGCTTTCAGGATCTTGCGGTTTCGATGGCAGGCGAGGCCTTGCGAATCGCCTTGGTAGCCCGCCGCTTCCGCGGCCCTGACGGAGGCTTCTGCTCCCAACGGGTCAATCGGCGCCGTTACCGCACCGGGCCGAAAGCGTTCGATCTCCGCCAGGATCTCGCCGCTGCGGGCATTCAGCAGCGCGGGAACGATCACTAGGCTCGGTACAACACCCCGGCGGCGGGGCAGGAACCGCCAGACGCCACGGCTTGGCGGCCGGTAGCAGGTCGGGTCGCTCAGTTCGACGCGGAGAGTGGGTAGGCTGCCGGGCAGGGGGAAACGTTGCGGATAGATCCGCCGGATCGCGCGCCAGGGCAGCGGGGCGCCGGAAATCCTGCGGTCCCAGATCCCCTGGGCATCGATGGTCAGGATCGGTGCCGGCAGCAGAAGCTGATCAACGAGCATCCAGAAAAAACCGCCGCCGATCACGGCAAGGAACAGGCCTCCGGCCTTTATCTTCCAGGGGGAGTCCGCAACGATGGCATGGGCGCCGAGGATGAAGATCCCGCAGAGGACGGCGACGAGAAAGCCGCACAGGATCCAGCGATAGCCGAAGTCACGCCGGGGCGGCGTCATGGCGTCGTGGTTCAGCGTGGTCATCCCGCACCCCTTTTCCCCTGCCGGCGTTTCTTATATCTATGGGGGTCCAGTCTCCAGGAGTTGCGTTAATGACCGCTTACGAAGAACTTTCCAGGAAATTCAAGCGTTTGCATGCTCTGCAGCAAGCGCAGGGGATGCTGGGCTGGGACATGTCGGCGATGATGCCGGCGGGGGGTGCCGAGGCGCGCACCGAGCAGCTGGCGACCCTCAGCGTGGTCTGTCACGAGATCCTGACCGACCCCTCGCTGGACGAACTCTTCGACAAGGCCTCGGCGGAGACCAGGGGGCTCGATGCCTGGACACAGGCGAACCTTTCGGAGATGCGCCGGCGCTGGCTGCACGCCACGGCGCTGGAAAGCGACCTCGTGGAGGCGCTCGCCAAGGCCTGCAAGCGTTGCGAGATGATCTGGCGCAAGGCGCGGCCGGCAGCGGACTTCGCCGCCGTGCTGCCGGCCCTGAGAGAGGTGCTGAACCTGACCCGCCAGGCGGCCGCCGCCAAGGCCGAGCGCCTCGGCTGCTCGCTCTACGACGCCCTCCTGGATGAGTACGAGCCCGGCGGCCAGTCGGCGCGCATCGACGCGGTCTTAACGGACCTCGCGGCCTTCCTGCCGGGGTTCCTGTCGGACGTGCTGGACCGCCAGGCGGCGCAGCCGCCGGCCCTGCCGCTCGAGGGGCCGTTCCCCATCGCCAAGCAGGAGGCGCTGGCGCGCAAGCTGATGGCCGCCGTCGGCTTCGACTTCGAGCACGGGCGTCTCGACACCTCGCTGCATCCCTTCTGCGGCGGCGTGCCTGATGACGTGCGCATCACCACCCGCTACAACGAGGACGACTTCACCATCGCCCTCATGGGCGTGCTGCACG
The DNA here is from genome assembly GCF_037652055.1 of Pelagibius sp. 7325. Taxonomy (NCBI): domain Bacteria; kingdom Pseudomonadati; phylum Pseudomonadota; class Alphaproteobacteria; order Rhodospirillales; family Rhodovibrionaceae; genus Pelagibius; species Pelagibius sp. 7325. The sequence goes on along the minus strand of NZ_JBBKAH010000002.1, from coordinate 256,998 downwards.
AGACCGGTCATGCCATGTACGAGCGGGGCCTGCCCCGGGATTGGCGCCTGCAGCCGGTCGGCGAGGCGCGCGGCATGGCGATGCACGAGAGCCAGTCGCTCATGGTCGAGATGCAGGCCTGCCGCAGCCGCGAGTTCGTCAGCTACCTGGCGCCGCTGGCGCGCGAGGCCTTCGGCGGCACCGGCCCGGCCTGGGAAGCCGAGAACCTGCTGCGCCACTACAACGAGGTGAAGCCGGACTTCATCCGCGTCGACGCCGACGAGGTGACTTATCCGGCCCACGTCATCCTGCGCTATCGCCTGGAAAAGGCGCTCATCGCCGGTGATATGGAGCTGGAGGCCCTGCCGACGGAGTGGAACCGGGGCCTGAAGGAACTGCTCGGCATCACGCCGCCCGATGATCGTTTGGGCTGCCTGCAGGACATCCACTGGTACGACGGCGCGTGGGGCTATTTCCCGACCTACACCCTGGGGGCGATGACCGCCGCGCAGCTCTTCGCCGCCGCCAGGAAGGCCCACCCGGAGATCCCGGCGGCCCTCGGCCAGGGCAACTTCGCTCCCTTGATGGGCTGGCTGGCCGAGCACGTCCACGCCCAGGCCTCCTCCGCCGGCTTCGAACAAATCCTCGCAAAGGCGACCGGCGAGCCGCTGAACCCCGAGGTCTTCAAGGACCATCTGAAGGCGCGCTACCTGCCGTGAGCACGGCAGTGACGGCGCGGCTCATGGTTTATCGGCGTTAACCACGCGGCGGTGCCGCTGCGCCCCACTGCCGCGGGTTGCGGCGGCCCGGCTGCCGCGTCTAGATTAGCCCTTCCGCCACAGGCGATGTTGGACCGCTGGATATGAAGTATGTCTCCACCCGGGGCGAGGCTCCGGTGCTTTCCTTTGACGAGGTGCTGCTCGCGGGCCTGGCGCGCGACGGCGGCCTCTACCTGCCGGAAAGCTGGCCGCAGTTCTCGGCGGAGGAGATCCGCGGCTTCGCCGGCAAGCCCTATGCCGAGGTCGCTTTCGCAGTGGTGAAGCCCTTCGTCGGCGGCGTGATCGCCGACGCCGACCTGAAGCGTATCCTCGACGAGACCTATGCCGGCTTCGGCCACAAGGCGGTGGCGCCGTTAAAGCAGCTCGACCAGCGCACCTGGCTGATGGAGCTGTTTCACGGCCCGACGCTGGCCTTCAAGGACTATGCGCTGCAGCTGCTGGGGCGGCTGTTCGACCACGTGCTGGCGGAGCGCGGCGAGCGCGTCACCATCGTCGGCGCCACTTCCGGCGACACCGGCTCGGCCGCCATCGAGGCCTGCCGCGACCGCGCCCAGATCGACGTCTTCATGCTGCACCCCAAGGGCCGTGTGTCGGAGGTGCAGCGCCGCCAGATGACCACCGTGCTGGCGCCCAACGTTTACAACATCGCGCTGGAAGGCACCTTCGACGACTGCCAGGACCAGGTGAAGGCGATGTTCAACGACCTCGCCTTCCGTGACGCCATGAACCTCTCGGCGGTGAACTCCATCAACTGGGCGCGCATCATGGCCCAGATCGTCTACTACTTCGTCGCCGGCGTCGCGCTGGGCGCGCCCGATCGCGCCATCGCCTTCGCCGTGCCGACCGGCAACTTCGGCAACGTCTTCGCCGCCTACGGCGCCGGGCGCATGGGCCTGCCGGTGGCCCAGCTCATCGTCGGCTCCAACAAAAACGACATCCTGACCCGCTTCTTCGAGAGCGGCAGCATGACGATGGCCGGCGTCAGCCCGACCATCTCGCCGTCGATGGATATTCAGATCTCCTCCAACTTCGAGCGCCTGTTGTTCGACGTCTACAACCGCGACGGCGCCCAGGTGCGCCGCGCGCTGCAAAGCTTCCGCCAGTCGGGCGCCTATTCGGTCGGCGATGCGGAACTGCAGCGCCTGCGCCGCCTGTTCGATGCTCAGCGCTTCGACGACGATGAGACCTCGGCGGAGATCGCCCGGCGCCTGGAGGAGACCGGCGAGCTGCTCGATCCGCACAGCGCCATCGCCACGGCAGCGGCGCGTGCCGAAGTGCGGCCGGAAATCTCTGCGGTGGTGGCGCTCGCCACCGCCCACCCGGCAAAGTTCCCCGACGCGGTGGAGAAGGCATCCGGTGTGCGTCCGGAACTTCCCGAGCGTCTCGCCGATCTCTATGACCGCGAGGAGCGCTGCACGACGCTGCCCAACGACCTCGCCGCGCTGCAGGACTACATCCGCAGCCAGAAGAACGATCCGCCCCAGAGTGCAAGGGCGAGGGGGGCGGCATGAGCATCGAGACGAGCGTTCAGGTCACGCGGTTGCCCTCGGGCCTGACCGTTGCCACCGATACCATGCCGGGGGTCGCCACGGTCTCCCTCGGTGCCTGGATCGGCGCCGGCACGCGCCACGAGACGCCGGAGGTGAACGGCATCGCGCACCTCCTGGAGCACATGGTCTTCAAGGGTACCGAGAAGCGCAGCGCGCAGGACATCGCCGAGGAGATCGAGGCGGTCGGCGGTCACCTCAACGCCTATACCAGCCGCGAGAACACGGCTTTCTATGCCAAGGTGCTGGCCGAGGACGCGCCGCTGGCGCTCGATATCGTCTCGGACATCCTGCAGTGCGCGACCTTCCAGCAGGAGGAGTTGGAGCGCGAGCGCGCGGTGGTGCTGCAGGAGATCGGTCAGGCCTACGACACCCCCGACGACATCGTCTTCGACCACTTCCAGGAGACCGCCTACCCGGACCAGTCGCTCGGCCGCCCGGTGCTGGGTGAAACCCGCACGGTCAGCGCCCTGGAGCGTTCAGCGCTGTGGGACTATCTGCGCGCCCACTACGGCCCGCAGCAGATGGTGGTGGCCGCCGCGGGCGCCATGGAGCACGACCGCTTCGTCGATATGGCGGCCGCGGCCTTTACGCACGAAGGCTTTTCCTGCAACGGCACCACGGATGCCGCCCGCTATCAGGGCGGCGACCGCCGCGAGGCGCGCGACCTGGAGCAGGTCCATCTGCTGCTGGGCTTCGACAGCGTCGGCTACCTGGACGACGAATACTACGCCCTTTCGGCGCTCTCGACGCTGTTCGGCGGCGGCATGTCCTCGCGCCTGTTCCAGGAGGTGCGCGAGAAGCGCGGCCTCGTTTACTCAATCTATTCCTTTCACTCGGCTTTCCTCGATGGCGGCCTGTTCGGCGTCTATGCCGGTACCGGCGAAAAGGAAGTGCGCGAACTGGTGCCGGTGGTCTGCGACGAACTCGGCAAGCTGTCGCTCGGCGTCAGCGAGCAGGAACTGGACCGCGCCCGCGCGCAGCTGCGTGCCTCGCTGCTGATGAGCCGCGAGAAGTCGAGCGCGCGCGCCGAGCAGATCGCCCAGCAGCTGCTGATCTACGGCCGGCCGATTCCGGTCGAGGAGTCGCTGCGCAAGATCGCCGCGGTGACGCCGGCGGATATCGAGCGGGTGGCCCGGCGCCTGATGGCCAGCGCGCCGACCATCACCGCCATCGGCCCGATCCGGCAGCTGGAAAGCGCCGCGCGGATCGCCGCGCGGCTGAACTGAACCGGCAGGGGACGGGGGAGGGCGGTCGGCGATGCTTTTCACGGTCTTCCGCGGCGACAGCCCCCAATCGATCCGCCTGGAGGGCTCCCGCGTCTTCCTGTTGCCGCCGCGCATGAGCGACTGGAAGGCCTGGGCGGGCCTGCGCGAGGAAAGCCGCGACTTCCTCACCCCGTGGGAGCCTACCTGGCCGCACGATGCGCTGACCCGCCACGCCTTCCGCCGCCGCCTCAAGGCCTACACTCTGGAATGGCGCCGCGGCACCGGCTTTTCCTTCCTGGTGCATCGGCTTTCCGATCAGGCGATGATGGGCGGCGTGACGATTTCCAATGTGCGCCGCGGCGTCGCCCAGGCCGCCAGCATCGGCTATTGGATCGGCGAGCGCTACGCGCGCCAGGGCTTTATGAGTGAGGCGGTCTCCGCGGTGGTCGAGTTCGCTTTCGAGGAACTGGCGCTGCACCGCGTCGAGGCCGCCTGCCTGCCGAGCAACGAAGCCAGCCGCTCGCTGCTGCTGAAGGTGGGTTTCCGGCAGGAGGGCTATGCCCGTCAGTACCTGCGCATCAATGGCAAATGGCAGGACCATCTGCTGTTCGAAATGCTGCGCGACGATCCGCGGGTATAGGCGGCGGCAGCTCTGCCGGGCCGCGCTGTCCTACGCGTGTCCGGCGTCGCCGGAGAGCATGGAGACGTCGACCCCCAGCTTCCCGATGGCGCGTTCCCACTTGCTGTCGAGGGCGTCGTCGAACACCAGCTCCTCGTCGGGCGCCACGTGCAGCCAGCCGTTGGCCTGGATCTCCGAGTCGAGCTGGCCGGGCCCCCAGCCGGCATAGCCGAGCGCCAGCAGCTTACGGCGTGGGCCGGAGCCGTCGGCGATGTCGCGGAGAATGTCGACCGTCGCGGTCAGCGCCATGGAGTCGTCGACCTGCAGCGTCGAGTCCTGGCGGTATTCGCCGGAATGCAGGACGAAGCCGCGGCCGGATTCCACCGGGCCGCCGAAGTGAACGCGAATTTCCTCGTTCACCGTCAGCGGGCCGATGCCAAGCTGGGTCAGCAGGTCGGGAAAGGTGATGGCACCGACCAGCCGGTTGATGACCAAGCCCATGGCACCATCGGGATGGTGGGCGCAAACGTAGATGACGGTACGGGCGAAGCGGGAGTCGCGCATGCCGGGCATGGCGATCAGAAGCTGGCCGGTGAGGTATTCTCGGTCCTGCATGGTTAAGAATCTAGCGGGCCGCCGGGCGCGCCACAATGGCCGGCTGCTGACTTTTTTCGGGCGGTGATGGAGGCCGCTGCGCGAACGACCACGCGAGGGACGTGGCGTCACACGTTCTTGTGAGGCCCGCTTGCCCTCCACTGGATATTATGGCTGTTGTCCGCTATATGCCGGAAAGCACGAAGGCGGCCTCCGCTCGGGTCCTGGATTGCGGGTAAAAATGCTGGTTAAGTTGCTGAAATCACGGGTTCTTCTGGTGGGCTTGCTGGCCCTGTCCGCTGTCGCTGCCGGCAGCGGCGGCGCGCGCGCCGCGGCCGGGCCCTGGGCCGAGGAGGATCAGGCGCGCCTGCGTCTCATCAGCGCTGCCCAATCCGTCGCCGGGGACAGCCTGGATTTTGGTCTCGAGTTCGATCTGCAGCCGGGCTGGAAGATCTACTGGCGCTCGCCGGGCGACGCCGGCCTGCCGCCAAGCGTCGACTGGAGCGGTTCGGACAATTTGAAGCAGGCGACCATCCGCTGGCCGGTGCCGCACCGCTTCTCGCTGTTCGGGCTGGAAACTTTCGGATACGGCGGCCAGGTGGTGTTGCCGGTGCGCGCGAGCCTCGAGAATCCCAGCCAGCCGCTCGCCCTGCGCGCCAAGGTCGACTACCTGATCTGCGAGGAGATCTGCATCCCCTACACGGCGGATCTCAGCCTCGACCTGCCGGCGGGCGACGGCGCGCGCGCGCCTCAAGCGTTCCTGATCGAAAGCTTCCAGGATGAGGTGCCCGGCCTCGGCGCCGAGCGGGGGCTGGAGATCGCCGAGGTAACGCTCGCCGGTTCGCTGGCAGCGCCGCGGCTGCAGGTGACCGCGCGGTCGGACACCGCCTTCACGGCGCCGGACCTGTTGGTCGAGGCACCGCCCGGCTTCCACTTCGGCATTCCGGAGGTGACGCTCGGCGAAGGCGGCAAACAGGCGAAGCTCAGCGTTGCCGTGGGTAAGACGGCGGGCAGCGACAAGGTGCTGGAGGGCAAGGCGCTCACCGTCACGGTGACCGATGGCGTCCGCGGCATCGAACGGCAGACCGTGGCGCGCTTCGCCGACCCGCTGGCCGCCGCCGCGCCCCCGCTGGATTTCGCTGGCCTCGCCGGCATTCTGGCCCTGGCCCTCGTCGGCGGCCTCATCCTCAACCTCATGCCCTGCGTGCTGCCGGTGCTGTCGCTGAAGCTGCTCTCGGTGGTGCAGCAGGGCGGTCGCGCGCGCGCGGCGATTCGCGCCAGCTTCCTCGCCTCGGCGGCAGGCATTCTGTTTTCCTTCCTGGTGCTGGCCTCGGCTGCCGTGGCTCTGAAGAGCGCGGGTCTCGCCGTCGGCTGGGGCATCCAGTTCCAGCAACCACTGTTCCTCTCGGCGCTGGCCGTCATCATGGCGCTCTTCGCCTATAACCTCATGGGCTTCTTCGAGGTGCCGCTGCCCGGCTTCGTCGGCCGCTTGGCGGCGAAAGGGACCCAGGAGGGCGAGCAGCATTCCCTGTGGGGCAACTTTGCCACTGGCGCGCTCGCGACTCTCCTGGCGACACCCTGCTCGGCGCCCTTCCTCGGCACCTCGGTCGGCTTCGCGCTGTCGCGCGGCGCCGTCGAGATCTTTCTCATCTTCACCGTCCTCGGCATCGGCCTCGCACTGCCTTACCTGCTGGTGGCCGCGATGCCGCGCCTGATCGCCTGGCTGCCGCGCCCTGGTGCCTGGATGCTGTGGCTGCGCCGCTTTCTTGGCCTCCTTCTGGCGGCCACCGCCGTGTGGCTGCTGACGGTGCTGGCCGCCCAGGTCGGTGTGCTGGCGGCTTCCCTCATGGCCGGGCTGCTGATCGGCCTCGGCGCCGCCTTGTGGCTGCGCCCCGCGCTCGCGGCGAAACACCGCCTGGCCTCCTCGGCGCTGGCGACTCTGCTGGCGCTGGCAGCCTTCGCCCTGCCGGCGGGCGTCGGCGATCCCCAGCGCCACGAAATTGCCGCGGCGGAGGCTGCGGCCTGGCGCCCGCTGGACACCGGCGAGATCGCCGCCCGTGTCGCCGCCGGGCAGGTGATCTTCGTCGACGTCACCGCCGATTGGTGCATCACCTGCCAGGTGAACAAGAAGCTGGTGCTCGAGACCGACGCCGTGACCGCGCGGCTCGATGCGCCCGGCGTGCTGCGCATGCGCGGCGACTGGACCTTGCCGAGCGACGCCATTGCTGCCTACCTGGCCGGCTTCGGGCGCTACGGAATTCCCTTCAACGCGGTCTACGGCCCCGGCGCGCCCGAAGGGCTGGCCCTGCCGGAAATCCTTACCCCGGAGGCGGTACTGTCTGCCCTCGATAAAGCCGCTCGCAACGAGACGGCCAGTCGCTAAAACCCCTCCGCGAGTAGGCTCTTCGCGGACCTTGGAATGGCTTTCCGCTCGCTCTATGTTCTGGGGCAGCGGCGGCCCCGGCCTTCCGAGGAGTGGCCGCAATCAAGAACCAGAGGTCCCCGTTACGATAGGGACCGGCAATCCAGGGGAAATCTCATGACGATTCAGGTCGGCGACCGCATTCCCAGCGCCTCCTTCCGCATCAAGACGAACGAGGGCATTCAGGAAATCTCCACCGACGAACTCTTCAAGGGCAAGAAAGTGGTGCTGTTCTCGGTGCCGGGTGCCTTCACGCCTACCTGCTCGGCCAAGCACCTGCCCGGTTTCGTCCAGAAGGCCGGTGACTTTAAGGCCAAGGGCGTCGACACCATTGCCTGTATGGCGGTGAACGATGCCTTCGTGATGGACGCCTGGGGCAAGGACCAGCAGGTCGGCGACAAGGTGGCCATGCTGGCCGACGGCAACGCGACCTTTGCCAAGGCGATCGGCCTGGAGCTCGACGCGACGGGCGTCGGCCTCGGCATCCGCTCGCAGCGCTTTGCCATGGTGGTCGACGACGGCACGGTGACCGGCCTGCACGTCGAACAGCCCGGCGCCTTCGAGGTCTCGAGCGCCGAGTCGGTGCTGGCCACGCTGTAAGCACCCTGTGCTGCCAAACGCAAAACGGCGGCTCGCGAGAGCCGCCGTTCGCGTTTCGCCGTGTTTTGCGGTCTAGAACGACAGCACGACATCGCCGTAGACGCGGTACTCCATGATGGTGTCTTCCTTGTCGGTGATCGGCGTTTCCGCGCCGACGCCGATCTGCACATTGTCGGTGAAGCGGTAGCGGAAGCCGCCGCCCAGGGTCACCGTGGTGCCGCGGTCGTCGCTGCCGAAGTTCAGCAGGTCGATGCCGTCCAGCTTGCCCAGCGCGCCGGTCAGGCGGTTGCCGTGGTCGATCGGCGTGAAGCCGTTCACCTCGATCAGCGGAAAGAAGTTCTCGAAGACCTCGTAGTCTGCGTGCAGCGAGTAGTGCAGGATCGAGGTGTCGACCTCGGTGTCGAGGGCGACGTTGGCGCCGAGGCTGGCCTGCAGTCCAAGGTCGCCGAAGGTCGTCGCACCGGTGACGAAGGGGTTGATGAACCCGTTGCCGTGGCCCTGCAGTTCGATGCCGCCGGTTTCCAGGCCCGCGATCGGCAGTTCGTAGCGCAGGCCGGCGGTCAGGATGGACTCGCTCTCGGGATCCGAAAGGATCGCATACTTGAGGCCGAAGGCGATGTTGGCGAAGCCGCTTTCGTCGTCCAGCACCTCGTTGAAGTTGGCGTCCGCGTAGCCGTCCTTCGTGGCGATGAAGCCCAGGCGCTCGGTCAGCGCGACACGCAGCTGCAGGGCGCCCAGATGGATATTGCCGCCGTCGGTGACGAAGTCGTCGCCGTCGGGAATCTCGTTGTACATGTAGATGCCGCGCGCCTCGGTGGTGATGTACGGCGTCTCGTTGAACACTGGGTTGGTCAGCGGCGGCACGTAGCGGCTGTGGCGGCCTTCGCCCAGCGAACCGTTCCAGTCCAGGCCGAGAAAGCCATCCTCGGCGGCGGCCGGCAGCGGTGCGGCGGCAGCCAGGAGCAAAGCCAGGCCGGCCATGCGGCGCCTGTGCGCGGGTACCCTCTTCATATCGGAATCTCCTATTGATGCCCATTCGCGGCACCCGTTGCGGGTGCTGTTGTGGCCTTCGGAGTCCCTACCCGCTCGTGATCCGCAGGCCGCGGGGAGTACAGCAGAGCGGTCCGCTGCCGACATTGATCTGCGGCAATTTTCGCCGTTAATTCAATGTGATAGAGAGACAATTTGTCGCAGGGGCGGGCGGCCCGGCCCGCTGCGTCGAGGCGGAGCGGGTCAGCGCACGCTTTCCACGCCGGCGCGGGCCAGGGCGTCGGCCCGCTCGTTCTCCGGATGGCCGGAATGGCCCTTCACCCAGTGCCAGGTGACGTCGTGGCGTTCCAGGGCCGTTTCCAGGCGCTGCCAGAGGTCGACGTTTTTCACCGGCTGCTTGGCTGCCGTCTTCCAGCCGTTGCGCTTCCAGCCGTGGATCCACTTCATGATGCCGTCGCGCAGATAGTTGCTGTCGGTGTAGAGGTCGACGGTGGAGGGGCGTTTCAGCGCCTCCAGTGCGGCGATCGCGGCCATCATCTCCATGCGGTTGTTGGTGGTCGCCTTCTCGCCGCCGTAGATGTCCTTTTCCGCGTCGCCATAGCGCAGCACCGCGCCCCAGCCGCCCGGTCCCGGATTGCCGGAGCAGGCGCCGTCGGTGAAGATTTCCACGCGAGGAGGGCTTGCCGTCATGATCAGAGATCCAGGCCGTAGGCACCGGGGCCGCGCACGCCCTGATGGAACTGCAGCTTCTTCCAGTACTCCAGCGGATCCTTGGGCTTCACGTAGGCGCCTTCCGGGTGATTGAGCCAGTCGTAGAGGCGGGTCAGCAGGAAGCGCAGAGCAGAGCCGCGCGCGAGCAGCGGCAGCGCCGCCAGCTCCTCGCCCGAGAGCGCTCTCTCGCGCCGATAGGACTGCAGCAGCAGGCGCGCCTTGGTGACGTTGAAGGCATTGTCGTGCTCGAAGCACCAAGCATTCAGGCAGATCGCCAAGTCGTAGACGAAGTAGTCGTTGCAGGCAAAATAGAAGTCGATGAGGCCGCTCAGCCGCTCGTGGCGGAAGAACACGTTGTCGGGGAAAAGGTCGGCGTGAATGACGCCGGCCGGCAGGTCCTTCGGCCAGGCCGCTTCCAGCTGCGTGAGTTCGGCATCCAGGGCGGCGGCAAGGCCCGGCTTCACCTCGTCGGCGCGTGCCCGGCAGGACTCCAGCAGGGGCCGCCAGCCGGCGACCGACAGCGCGTTGGCGCGCTTGAGGGCGAAGTCGGCGCCGGCCAGATGCATCTGCGCCATGGCCCCGCCCAGGGCGGCGCAGTGAAAAGTGTGCACCCGGCGCGGCCACAGACCCTCCAGGAAGGTCACCAGCGCGGCGGGCCGGCCGCAGAGCTGGCGCAGCGCCTTGCCGTCGCGGGCGTGCAGGGGCACCGGGCAGCTGATGCCGCGCCCTGCCAGGTGCTCCATCAGGCCGAGGAAGAAGGGCAGGTCGTCCGCATCCACGCGCTTCTCGTAGAGCGTCAGGATGAAGCTGCCCTGATCCGTCTGCAGCAGATAGTTGGAGTTCTCGACGCCTTCGGCGATGCCCTTGAACGACAGCACTTCGCCGATGCCGTACTCGGCGACGAAGCTTTCGATGTCTTCGGCGGAGACTTCCGTGTAGACGGCCATCGGCGGTGCGTGCGGGTGGTTACGTGGGGCTGATACGGGGCGCCGACGGCGCGGGAACGGCGAAGCGGCGGGATCAGGCGATGGCGACCTTGTCGGTCAGTTCCTTGGGCAGCTTGAAGATGACGTCCTCGACCACGCCGCTGACGTTCTCCACCGTGACGTCGAAGTGCTCACGGCAGGCGGTGACGACCTCCTCGACCAGGACTTCGGGGGCCGAGGCGCCGGCGGTGATGCCCAGCCGCTCGATGCCGGCAAGGGCATCCCAGTCGATATCGGCGGCACGCTGCACCAGGATGGCGCGCTGGCAGCCCTCGCGGCGCGCCACCTCGACGAGACGCTGCGAGTTGGAAGAGTTCGGCGCGCCCACGACCAGCAGGGCGTCGCAGCGGCGTGCAATCTCCTTCACCGCTTCCTGGCGGTTGGTGGTGGCGTAGCAGATGTCTTCCTTCTTGGGGCCGTGGATGGCCGGGAAGCGCCGCTTGAGGACGGCGATGATCTCGATGGTGTCGTCGACCGACAGCGTCGTCTGCGTGATGTAGGCCAGGTTGTCCGGGTCGTCGACCTGGATCGTATGCGCCGCCTCGGTATCCTCGACCAGCAGGATGGCGCCCTCGGGAACCTGCCCCATGGTGCCGATCACCTCGGGATGGCCGGCGTGGCCGATCAGCAGGATCTGCCGGCCGGTGCGCTCGTGACGCTCGGCCTCGCGGTGCACCTTGCTGACCAGCGGGCAGGTGGCGTCCAGGTAGAACAGCTCGCGCCGCTCGGCCTCCTCGGGCACCTCCTTGGGCACGCCGTGGGCGGAGAAGATCACCGGCACCCCCTCGGGCACTTCCTTCAACTCCTCCACGAAGACCGCGCCCTTGGCTTCCAGCGATTCGACCACGAAGCGGTTGTGGACGATCTCGTGGCGCACGTAGACCGGGGCGCCATACTGCTCCAGCGCGCGTTCGACGATCGCAATGGCCCGCTCGACCCCGGCGCAGAAGCCGCGCGGGTTGGCCAGAAAGACGGTAAGCGGCTTGTTAGTCATTCAAAGGGGATCCCTGTCCTTGAATGTAGTGCCTTCAATGTGGTGCCTGCCGGGTGCCGGCAACAGGCTGTGTCGCCGGCCCTTCCGCAGGCCTCTCCTGCTATGCCTTAGGGTGCGGGCCCGCGCCCGGCTCTGCAAGGCCTGTTTCGCCTCGATTTCCGCCGCAGGGCCTGCGCCCGCCACCCCCGCCATACCGGCTCAAAGCGGGACGGCCGGGAAGCCGCGAGACGGGTCGGAGGCCTTGTCGCACCGCCGCCGCTTCCCTAAAGTCCGCCCAGGGTTCGGCGGGCTGGCGGCGGCTGCCGCGCCCGGCCGGACACTAATACAGCGCGCCGCCGGAAGGAAGGCTTCATGACCGCCCCGATTCCCGCCCAGAAGGAGCCCTACAAGGTTTCCGTCGAGGTCGGAAAGAAGTACTTCTGGTGTGCCTGCGGGCGCAGCAAGAAGCAGCCGTTCTGCGACGGTTCGCACTCGGGAACCGGGCTCGCCCCGGTGGTCTACGAGGCGGCCGCCAGCAAGGACGTGTTCTTTTGCGGCTGCAAGGCGACCGGCAGGCAGCCGCTTTGCGACGGCAGCCATTCCAAGCTGTAACCACCGGCCCCGACGACCCTTTGGGAACAAGCGAGCACCCATGACTGTGTTTTCCTTCCGGACCGACGCGTTTCGCCTCCTGGGCAGTTCCAGTTCCCCGGGGCGCTCCCCGGGCCGTCTGCCGCTGAAGCTGGTGGTGGTGGCCGGCGCCGGTCTCGCGCTGCTGTCGGCCTGCGCCGGCGAGCCGGAAACCCGGCCTTGCCCCCGGGCGGTGGTGCTTAACGACGCCGCGCGCCAGGTGAAGTTCAACGGTACCGGGCGCGACCTCACCGACGTGCTCTTCGAGGCTCAGATTCAGACCGGCCAGCTGGTCTGCGAATACGACGAGAACGTCCTCGACGTCGACCTGCAGGTCAATGTCGTGGCCTCGCGCGGCCCCGCCAACAGCGATCGCCTGGCCAATATCCGCTACTTCGTCGCCGTTGCCCAGACCGACCAGACGATCCTGGCGCGTGAGAGCTTCGACATCGCGATTCCCTTCCCCGGTAACCGCACCCGCGTCTCCGGGCTGGAGGAGATCGGTCAGGTCATCACGCTGCCGCAGGGGCAGGACGGGGGTGACTACCGCATCTACGTCGGCCTGGAATTGACCCATGAGGAGCTCGAGTACAATCGGGCGAACTACTGAGGCCTCCGCTGCAAGCCGGGAGGGCGGCTGCCTCTGCGGCGCCCTGCGTTACCGCGTCGCACGCGGGACGGAGCTCTGCGTCTACTGCTGCCACTGCCGCGACTGCCAGCGACTGACGTCCAGCGCCTTCGCGCTCGCCATGGTCGTGCCGGCGGCGGACTTCACCCTGCTGGCCGGCGAGCCCGGGCGGATCCGGCGGCGCGCGGACAGCGGCCGTGAGATCGAGGGCTGCTTCTGTGCGCGCTGCGGCACACGCGTCTTCGACAGCTTCCCTGCTTTTCCTGACATCCTGATCGTGCGAATCGGGGGCCTGGATGACCCGCGCGGACTGCGGCCGGTCGCCCAGTTCTGGACGGCCCGCAAGCAGGACTGGGTCGTCCTGCCGCCAGACCAGTTGGTCGACCCGTACCAGCCGGACGGCTTTGCAGCGGTCATTGCGCTCTATCAGGCGCGCCAGGCGGCCGGTGATGGCCCGAAGAGCTGAAATTCGGGGCAGTTGATCTTCGGCCGGTGGCGGGCTAGCTTCTCTCTTGCAGCAAGACGGCCGACCGCAAATCGACCGTCTTTGCCTTTGATCCCTTGCGGGAGAGACCGGTCTTTGCAAGAGACCGGCGCCGAAGGAGCAACCGCCCCGGAAACTCTCAGGCAAAAGGACCGCTAGGGAGAGGCGCTTCTGGAAAGCGGCCGCGTCCGGCATCGAGGTTTCGCCGGTCGTGTCTCACCGAAGGAGTAAATCGCCCGCCGGTTCGTGCGGCGGGCCGGTGAATCTCTCAGGTATCGATGACAGAAGGGGCCGTGTCACCGAAGGCGGTGACGCGGAACCCATGACTTTGTCGGAGGAGGCGCGCGTGGAAGATGCCAGCGCATCGGGGGCGAAACACACGGTTCTCTACGCCCTGCACCAGGAATTGGGCGGCAAGATCGTGCCCTTCGCGGGCTACGCGCTGCCGGTCCAGTATCCGGCCGGCATCATGGCCGAGCATAAGCAGGCGCGCGAAGCCGCGGCGCTGTTCGACGTCTCCCACATGGGCCAGGTGAAGCTGGAAGGTGCCGACCGCATCGCCGCGCTGGAAGCGCTGGTGCCGGCGGACCTCGCCGGCCTGGCGCTGGGGCGCCAACGCTATTCCTTTTTCACCAACGATGCCGGCGGCATCCTTGACGACCTGATGATCTCCAACCAGGGCGACTGGCTGTTCCTGGTGGTGAACGCCGCCTGCAAGGAAGCCGACATTGCGCACCTGAAGGCGAACCTCAAGGGCGACGTCACGCTCACCGAGATGACCGACCGCGCGCTGATCGCCCTGCAGGGGCCCAAGGCTGCCGACGTGCTGGCGCGCCTGGCGCCCGGCGTGCAGACCCTGAGGTTCATGGACTGCAAGCCGGTCGACATCGACGGCGCCGCCTGCCTGATCAGCCGCTCCGGCTACACCGGCGAGGACGGCTACGAGATTTCGGTCCCGGCGGCGAAGGCCGAGGCGCTGGCGCGCCGCCTGCTGGCGGAGGACGAGGTGGCGCCGGCCGGCCTCGGCGCCCGCGATTCGCTGCGCCTGGAGGCCGGCCTCTGCCTCTACGGCCACGACATCGACACCACCACCACGCCGGTCGAAGCCGATCTCACCTGGGCGATTCAGAAACGCCGCAAGCAGGAAGGCGGATTCCCGGGCGCCGCGGTGGTGCAGAAGCAACTGGCGGAAGGCGCAGGACGCCGCCGCGTTGGCCTCAAACCCGAAGGCCGCGCTCCGATGCGCGAAGGCACCGAGCTGCAGGACGACAATGGCCAGACCGTCGGCTCCGTTACTTCCGGCGGCTTCGGGCCGACGCTGGGCGGGCCGCTCGCCATGGGTTACGTGAAGACCGCGTTGGCGGCGGAAGGCACGCCACTGCAGGCGATGGTGCGCGGAAAGGCGATGCCTTGCCGCGTGGTGGCGCTGCCCTTCGTGCCGCACAATTATTTTCGAGGCTGATCCTTTTGGGGGAACCAACAGCATGAGCGAGAAGCGTTACACCGAAGACCACGAGTGGGTGATGGTATCCGGCGACGAGGCGACGGTCGGCATCAGCAACCACGCCCAGGAACAGCTGGGCGATATCGTCTTCGTCGAGCTGCCGGATATCGGCAAGGCCCTTGCCAAGGGTAAGGAAGCCGCGGTGGTGGAATCGGTGAAGGCGGCGAGCGAGATCTACGCACCGGCCGACGGCGAAGTGCTGGCGGTGAACGAGGCCCTCAACGACGAGCCCGGCAAGGTGAACAGCGACCCCGAGGGCGGCGGCTGGTTCTTCAAGATGAAGCTCAGCGACGCCTCCCAGGTGGCCTCGCTGATGGACGAGGCCGCCTACAAGGCCTTCATCGAAGGCTGAGCGGAATCGTTGTTTCAATCGCCGGGTGGCGAACGGAGAAGACCCTATGAGTAAAGAGCAGCCATCCTTGGCAGAGTTGGAAAAGCGCGACGATTTCGTGCGCCGCCATATTGGTCCCGGCGAGCCGCAGATCGCGGCGATGCTGGAAACCCTCGGCCTCAAGTCGCTGGACGACCTGATCGACAAGGCGGTGCCGGCGTCGATCCGCAGCGACACCCCGATGGCGCTGCCGCGGGTGCGCAACGAGCGCGACACGCTCGGGTATCTGCGCAAGATGGCCGACCGCAACAAGATCATGAATTCCATGATCGGCATGGGCTACTACGGCACTTTCCTGCCCGGCGTCATTCAGCGCCGCGTGCTGGAGAATCCGGGCTGGTATACCGCCTACACGCCCTACCAGGCCGAGGTCAGCCAGGGCCGCCTGGAGGTGCTGCTTAACTTCCAGCAGATGGTCATCGACCTCACCGGCCTGGAGATCGCCAATGCCTCGCTGCTCGACGAGGCGACGGCGGCGGCCGAGGCCATGGCCATGGCGCACCGCGTCGCCAAATCTAAGTCCGAGACCTTCTTCGTCGCCCACGACTGCCATCCGCAGACCATCGCCGTGGTGCAGACCCGCGCCCGCCCGCTGGGCATCGAGATCGTCGTCGGCGATCCGGCCAAGGACCTGGCGGGCAAGGAGGTCTTCGGCGCGCTGCTGCAGTATCCAGGCACCTACGGCCACCTGCACGATATCCGCCCCATCGTCGAGGCCCTGCATGCGCAGGACGCGCTGGCGGTAGTCGCCAGCGACCTGCTGGCGCTGACCCTGGCGACGCCGCCCGGCGAGCTGGGTGCCGACATCGTCGTCGGCTCGGCCCAGCGCTTCGGCGTGCCGATGGGCTACGGCGGCCCGCATGCCGCCTTCTTCGCCACCAGGGACGCCTACAAGAGGACCATGCCCGGGCGCATCATCGGCGTGTCGGTCGATGCCGCCGGGCGTCCGGCGCTGCGCATGGCCCTGCAGACCCGCGAGCAGCACATCCGCCGCGAGAAGGCGACCAGCAACATCTGCACCGCGCAGGTCCTGCTTGCGGTGATCGCGGCTCTCTTTGCCGTCTACCACGGTCCCGACGGGCTGCAGCGCATCGCGCGGCGCGTGCAGCGTCTGACCGGCATCCTGGCGACGGGGCTGGAGCGCCTCGGCGTCGCGGTCGAGAACGACAGCTTCTTCGATACCCTGACGCTCAGCCTGCCGGCGCGCGCGGAGACCTATCTCGCCAAGGCGCGCGAGGCGGGCATCAACTTGCGCCTCGTCGACTCCGACCGTCTCGGCATCGCGCTGGACGAGACCACCGCGCGCGAGGACGTGCAGAAACTTCTCGAGATCTTCACCGGTTTCGGCGCCACGGCACCGCAGGTGGCCGAGCTCGACGGCGCGGCCAAGGACGGCATTCCGGCGGCGCTCAAACGCACCAGCGATTACCTCACCCATCCGGTCTTCAATCTCTATCATGGCGAGACCGAGATGCTGCGCTACCTCCGGCGCCTGCAGGCCAAGGACGTGGCGCTCGACCGCTCGATGATCCCGCTCGGCTCCTGCACCATGAAGCTGAATGCGACGACCGAGATGCAGGCCATCACCTGGCCGGAGTTCGCCGAAATCCATCCCTTCGCGCCGCTCGACCAGGTCCAGGGCTATCACCAGCTCTTCGAGGAACTGGAGGCCATGCTCTGCGCGGCGACCGGTTTCGATGCTGTTTCGTTGCAGCCCAACGCCGGCTCCCAGGGCGAGTACGCCGGCCTCATGACCATCCGCAAGTACCACGAGAGCCGCGGTGAGCAGCACCGCACCGTCTGTCTCATTCCCTCCTCGGCGCACGGCACCAACCCGGCCTCGGCGGTGCTGGCCGGCATGGAGGTGGTCGTGGTGGCCTGTGACGACAAGGGCAACGTCGACGTCGCCGACCTGAAGGACAAGGCCGCGCAGCACAAGGACCGCCTCGGCGCCCTGATGGTGACCTATCCCTCGACGCACGGCGTCTTCGAGACGGCGATCCGCGAGATCTGCGAGATCGTCCATGCCAACGGCGGACAGGTCTACATGGACGGCGCCAATCTCAACGCGCTGCTCGGCATCTGCAAGCCGGCGGAGATCGGCGCCGACGTCTCGCACATGAACCTGCACAAGACCTTCTGCATCCCGCACGGCGGCGGCGGCCCCGGCATGGGGCCGATCGGCGTGCGCGCGCACCTGGCGCCTTTCCTGCCGGACCACCCGGTGGTCAGCGGCGTCAACCCGGCGGCGGGCAAGGGCGAGACCATGGGCCCCGTCTCGGCGGCACCCTGGGGCTCGGCCTCGATTCTGCCGATCTCCTGGGCCTACATCGCCATGATGGGTGCCGACGGCCTGACGCGCGCGACGCAGATGGCGATCCTCAACGCCAACTACATCGCCAAGCGTCTCGCGCCGCACTTCCCGGTGCTCTACACGGGCCAGAACGGCATGGTGGCGCACGAGTGCATCATCGACCTGCGCTGGACCAAGGGCGCCTGCGGCATCACCGTGGAGGATGTTGCCAAGCGCCTGGTCGACTACGGCTTCCATGCACCGACCATGTCCTTCCCGGTGGCCGACACCCTGATGATCGAGCCGACCGAGAGCGAGGCCAAGCGCGAGATCGACCGCTTCTGCGACGCGATGATCGCGATCCGCCAGGAGATCGCCGAGGTCGAGGCCGGCAAGGTGAAGGCCGAGGACAGTGTGCTGCGCCAGGCGCCGCACACCCACCACCTGCTGATGAAGGACTGGGAGCGCCCCTACGCCAAGGACCAGGCCTTCTTCCCGCTGAACGGCGCGCAGGAGGACAAGTACTGGCCGCCGGTCGGCCGCGTCGACAACGTCGCCGGCGACCGCCATCTGGTCTGCACCTGCCCGCCGATGGAGGCCTACCAGCAGCAGGCGGCGGAGTAGGAGCGGCAGGTACCCCTCACCCAGCTCCGCCTAAGCTCGATCTACGATCTCGCCAAGGCTGCGCATCCCTCTCCCGCAAGGGGAGAGGAAAAGAAGGGCGAGGCGGCAGAGAGGCCCTCTCCCCTCGTGGGAGAGGGAGGGGCCCGCGCAGCGGGAGGGTGAGGGGGCTTTTCCCTTTGCCCATCCCGTCTGGTTGATGCTCTCCTTGCCTTCTAGGCAGGGAGACTTTCATGACCGCTTTGGCCCATCGGCCCTGGGTGCCGGAAATCTGCGAACTCACCGTGCAGGGCTTCGCCACCTGCACCGCCGGCAAGTCCTCGGGCGACGTCGCGCGGCGGCTCGACACGCTGGTCGCGCGCAACCGCGCGATCCACGAGCGCGAGTGCTTCAACCTCAACCCGGCGACCAACGTGATGAACCCGCGCGCGGAAGCCGTGCTGGCGGCCGGCCTCGGCTCGCGCCCCTCGCTCGGCTACCCCGGCGACAAGTACGAGATGGGGCTGGAGGCGATCGAGGAAATCGAGGTGATCGCCGCAGAGCTGGCCGCCGAAGTATTCCGCGCGCGCTATGCCGAGATCCGCGTCGCCTCCGGGGCTCTGGCTAACCTTTACGCCTTCATGGCGACCTGCCGGCCGGGCGACGCCATCATCGCGCCGCCGGCAACCATCGGCGGCCACGTGACCCACCACGCCGCGGGCTGTGCCGGGCTCTACGGCCTGACGACCCATCCGGCGCCGGTCGATGCCGACGGTTACACCGTGGATCTCGAGGGCTTGCGCAAGCTGGCCGAGGACGTCCGCCCGAAACTCATCACATTGGGCGGCAGCCTCAACCTCTTTCCGCATCCCGTGAAGGCGGTGCGCGAGATCGCCGATTCGGTTGGCGCGAAGCTGCTGTTCGACGCCGCGCACCAGTGCGGCATCATCGCCGGCGGCGCCTGGGGCGATCCGCTCGCCGAGGGCGCGCACCTGATGACCATGAGCACCTACAAGAGCCTCGGTGGCCCCGCCGGCGGCCTCATCGTCTCCAACGACGCCGACTTGGCCGAGAAGCTCGATGCCATCGCTTTCCCGGGTCTGACCGCCAACTTCGACGCCGCGAAGTCGGCGGCGCTCGCCTATACCCTGCTGGACTGGCGCGAGTACGGCCAGGCCTATGCCGGGAAGATGATTTCCGTCGCCCAGGTCTTCGCCGCCGCGCTGGACACCGAGGGATTGGCGGTCTTCGCCAAGGACAAGGGCTTCACCCGCTCGCACCAGTTCGCCGTCCAGGCGGCGGCCTGGGGCGGCGGGCAGGCGGCTTCGAAGAAGCTGCGCCGCGCCGGCTTTCTCGCCTGCGGCATCGGCCTGCCCATCGCGCCGGTCGAGGGCGATGTGAACGGCCTGCGCATCGGCACGCCGGAACTGGTGCGCTGGGGCGTCACGGAGGCCGACGTGCCGGAACTCGCCAGGCTGATCGCCCGCGCCCTGCACACCGACGCGCCCGAAGCCCTGGCGCCCGAGACGGCGGCGCTACGCGGGAAGTTCGACAGGCTGCACTACGTCTGTGAGGGCTGATTTGTGTCCTGCGGACCGCGGGGACCGGTCGTGAATGCATGGGAACCAGCATGCCGGGGGGCCGTTGGTACGTATAGCAAGCAAAGGAGCCCTGATGGACTGGAGCGACATGTTCTTTCAGGACTGGGAAGGAGTCCTTCGCACGGTCATCGTCGGCATTCTCGCTTATGTGACGCTGGTCGCGTTTTTGCGGATATCCGGAAAGCGCACCCTGGCGAAATTGAACGCCTTCGACCTGGTGGTCACGGTGGCGCTGGGCTCTACGCTCGCGGCCATCATCCTTCAAGAATCCGTGGCGCTGGCAGAAGGGGCGGTGGCTCTGGCGGTGCTCATACTGGCGCAGTTCCTGGTCACCTATACGTCGGTCCGTTCTGCAGCCTTCGCCGCGGCCGTCAGATCGGAACCGGCCCTGCTCATGCGGGACGGCGCGTTCTGCGAGCGGACGATGCGGCGGGAACGCGTTACCAAGGATGAAGCCTTAAGCGCCATACGAGCGAATGGAACCCGCCGGGATGAGGTCGACAGCCTTATCCTGGAAAGCGATGGGACAATGAGCGTGACGCTGCACAGATGACCCCGTTACTCCGATATCAATGCGCCACCCGTAACGGAAAACGCCCGGTCCTCTTTCGAGAACCGGGCGTTTGTCGTTTCAGGGACTGAACCGCGGCGCTTAGTGCAGCTTGCGGCCGAGATCCTTGATCGCCTGGTCGACCATGGCCTGGTCGCGGGTCGGGTCGACGTTCTCGCTCAGCAGCTTGGCGGTCGCCGCGATGGCGATGTCGACGGCCTGGGCGCGCACCTCCTGCACCGCGTTGGTCTCGGCCTGGGCGATCTTTTCCAGGGCGGTCTTCTCGCGGCGGGCGAGGGTCAGCTTCAGGTCCTCGGCGGCCTGCTTGCGCAGCAGGTCGGCCTCGTGCTTGGCGCTGGCCAGCAGGTCCTCGGCCTCCTTGGCCGCGTCGCGCTGCTTGCGCTTGTACTCGGCCAGCGCCTTCTGGGCTTCCTCGCGCAGGCGCTGGGCCTCGTCGAGCTCCGCCTTGATGCGCTCGGCGCGCGCGTCGATGCCGGCGAGGATCGGCTTGCTCGCCTTCCACACCATCAGCGCGACGAAGACGACGAAGGCAATGGCGACCCAGAAGGTCGGATCGTTGAACAGGGCCGACATCAGCGCTTGCCTCCCATCACGGAGCTGACGGCGCGGGCGATCTCCTGATCGCCGGCCTTCACGCCGATGAGCTTCTCGGTCGCCGCGGCGACCACCTCGCTCACGGTGCCTTCCAAGCTGGCCAGGGCGGCCGTCTTGGCATCGGCGATGCGCGCCTCGGCTTCCTCGGTCTGCTTGGACAGCTTGGCCGCCACATCGTGGCTCTGGCGCTCGGCCTCGGCCTTCATCTCGTTCTGAGTCTTCTGCAGCACGGCATGGGCCGAGGCCTGGGCATCGGCGCGCATCTTTTCGTACTCGGCCAGAATGGTCTCGGCCTCGTCCTTCAGGGCGGCGGCCTTCTTCAGGTCGTCGTCCAGTTTACGCTGCCTCGCCTCCAGGACATCGGCGATGCGCGGCAGGGCGATGCGCCAGATGACCAGGTAGAGGATGCCGAACGTGATCGCCAGCCAGAACAGCTGAGTCGGCCAGACGGCAGGATCGAGTTGGGGCATGGCCCGCGTCCTCTCACTCTGTCAGGGATGATGCCGGCGGAAAGCCTTCGCCGGCGGCCTTTGGCCGCCGGCCAGCCTTCCCGCGGCGGCGCTTAGCCGAACAGGATGAGCAGCGCGATGACCAGCGCGAACAGCGCGATGGCTTCCACCAGCGCGAAGCCCAGCATGGTCATGGTGAAGACCTCACCACGCGCCGCCGGATTGCGGCCGACCGCCACGATGAAGGACGAGAAGATGCTGCCGATGCCGATACCGGAGCCGATCACGCCGATGACGGCCAGGCCGGCGCCGAGCATTTTCGCGGCTTCAAGTTCCATTGTTAAAGCTCCCTTTGACGTAAAAGCTGGAAATAGCAGGTTGACGGATGAACGCCCTGGCTTGCCCCGAAACCTTAGTGGAGGTGCAGTGCGTCGTTGATGTAGAGGCAGGTCAGGATGGCGAAGACGTAGGCCTGGAGGAAAGCGATGAGGATTTCCAGGCCGGTCAGCGCCACGACCAGCGCGAAAGGCAGGATGCCGAAGACGCCGAGCAGGCCGATGAAACCGGCGATCACCTTCAACAGGGTGTGGCCGGCCAGCATGTTGGCGAAGAGACGGACCGAAAGGCTGATCGGGCGCGAGAGGTAGGAGATCACCTCGATCGGGATCAGCAGCGGCCACATGGCGAGCGGCGCGCCGGGCGGCACGAAGAAGGAGAAGAAGTGCATGCCGTGCTTGGCGACGGCCAGGATCGTCACCCCGATGAACACCAGAGCCGCCAGCGCGAAGGTCACGATGATGTGGCTGGTGAAGGTGAAGCTGTAGGGCAGCATGCCGAGCAGGTTGCCGAACAGGATGAACATGAAGAGGGTGAAGATGATCGGGAAGTAGCGGCGGCCCTCGGCGCCCACCGTATCCGAGATAAGCCCGGCGATGAACTCGTAGGACATCTCGGCGAGGCTCTGCATGCGCCCGGGGACCAAGGCGCCGCGGCGCATGCCGAGGATCAGGAAGGCCGAGATCAACACCAGTGCGGCCACCATCGTCAGCGACGAGTTGGTGAACGTCAGGGTACCGATTTCTCCATGGCCGCCCGTCGGGAAGATGCTCTTGATCTCGAACTGCTCGAGGGGGCTATGTGCGCCGGCTTCAGCCATTCTTCAAACCCTATCCGTCCAACTTGTCGTCAACGTCTGTCCCTGTGCCGGTTCGCCCGGAGGCTCCCTTTTGGGAGTTATCCTCCTTGGGAGAGAGCGCTCCCTTGCGATAACCGACCTGACCGCCCAGTCTCCCGACCACCCGGAAAACGTTCATAAACCCTGCGGCGGCGCCGAGTACGAAAAACAGCAGCAAGAACCAGGGTTTGGTCCCCAACCACCAATCGAGGAGCAGGCCGATCCCGACGCCGACGATCAGCGCCGAAACGATCTCAACCCCGATCCGCATGGCAAAGGCAAGTCCCTGCCCCTGATCCTGGGGCCGCGCCTTCGTCTTGCGCCGCTTGGCTTCCGCCGCACGGAGATCTTCGTCCAGCTTTGCGAGAGATGGCAGGGGAGGGTCGTCTTTCATGAGCCGCCTTCTTTACCCCCTGGCCCGATGCCCGCTTCTCCCCAAGGAATTACTGTGGCCTGAGCTGAATTCGCGCGCACAGTATGAAGACTCCCCCGGCCTGTCAAGGCGAAGAAACCCGCCGGAATCGCCCGGATTCGAGCGGTTTTGCCGGGTTTGCCCGGGCAGCGGGTCACGGATATGCCGCGTTGCGGCAAAGTAACTGAAAAGATGCCCCTTTAGGCGGTTGCGCCCCGGGCTTAAGCGCTTTCGCGGAAACGGTCGGCGGACTCCAGGTCGACCGAAACCAGCTGGCTGACGCCGCGCTCGGCCATGGTCACGCCGAACAGGCGGTTGACCCGGGCCATGGTCATGCGGTGGTGGGTGATGAGCAGGAAACGGGTGCCGGTGGCCTTGGTCAACTCGTCGACCAGGGCGCAGAAACGGTCCACGTTGGCGTCGTCGAGCGGGGCGTCCACCTCGTCCAGCACGCAGATCGGCGCCGGGTTGGTGAGGAAAACGCCGAACAGCAGGGCCAGCGCCGTCAGCGCCTGCTCGCCGCCGGACAACAGCGACATGACCTGCAGGCGCTTGCCCGGCGGGCTCGCCATGATCTCCAGGCCGGCGGCCAGGGGATCTTCCGATTCGGTCAGCTTGAGGTGGGCCCGGCCGCCGCCGAAGAGGCGCACGAAAAGCTCCTGGAAGTGGGTGTTCACCTGCTCGAAGGCGGCCAGCAGGCGCTCGCGGCCCTCGCGGTTCAGGCTGGCGATGCCCTGGCGCAGGCGGGCGATGGCGTTTATCAGGTCGGCGCGCTCCGACTGCATGCCGACGATCTGCTCGTCCAGCTCACGGGCCTCGACCTCGGCGCGCAGGTTCACCGCGCCCATGTTCTCGCGTTCGCGGATCAGGCGGGCGAGCTTGGCCTCGACCTCCTCGCGCGGCGGCAAGTCCTGGCCGTCCTCGATCTCGGCCACCTGCAGGGCGTCCTCCAGAGCGCAGTCCAGCTTCTCGCGCACCTTGGCGATGACGGTATCGAGAGTCTGGCGCGCCTGGGAAACGGCGCCCTCGGCGCGGATGCGGTTCTCACGGGCGGAGATGAGGCGGGCTTCCTCGGTCTTCAGCGCGCGGTCGGCTTCGCCCAGACGGGTCTCGCCGGAAGCCAGCGCATCGGCGGCCTGGCGGCGCCGGGCCTCGGCCTCGTCGATCAGATCGGAAAGGGCGGCGCGCTTCTCCCCCAAAACGAGGGGGATCTCCGCCAGCTTCTCGATATCCGCCACGGTGGCGGCGCGGCGCTCTTCCAGCTCGGCCAGATGGGTCTTGGCCTCGCCGGCGCGGCGCTCCCAGGACTGGCGCTCGGTGGTGATGTCCATCAGGCGGCGGCCGCGCGCCTCGATCTCGCGGCGCAGCTGGTCCAGGCGTCCCTGGCGCTCGACCAACGCGGCGCGCGCGGCGGCGAGTTCCTCGCGCAGTTCGTCGGCGTGCTGGTGGGCCAGGTTGAGGTCGGGCAGGCCGGCCTGCTCCTCGCGGGCCTGGGCCAGGGTGGATTCGCTCTCGGAGACGTCCCCGCCGAGGCGCGCCAAGCTCTCGTCCAGGGCGGCGAGGCGGGAGGCGACGGCCGCGGCGCGCTGCGCGAGGTCGCCGTGCTGCCGTCGGGTGGCGTTGACCGCTTCGAAGGCCTCGCCCTCGGCGCTGCGGGCGGCGCGCTCGGCGGCGGCAGCCTGCTCGACGGCGGATTCCAGATCGCCGTGGTCGGCGGCGGCGCGTGCGGTCTCGCGCGCGACGTCTTCCAGGGTGGCGCTCAGCTCGGCGACGCGGTTGCGCTGGGCCATGCGCTGGGCGGCCGCAGTCGGCGCCTCGGCGCGGGCGGTGAAGCCGTCCCAGCGCCACAGGTCGCCTTCCTGAGTGACCAGGCGCTGGCCCGGCTGCAGCTGCGCCTGCAGGCGCTGGCCGGCCTCTCGGTCGGCCACCACGCCGATCTGCGACAGCCGGCGGTCCAGCGCCGCGGGGCCGCGCACCACGCCGCTCAGAGGCTCGGCGCCCTGCGGCAGGGCAGGCACCTGGGACAGCGGCCCCAGGGTCTGCCAGTGAACCGGCGCGGCCTCGTCGGCGGAAACCGTCAGATCGTCGCCCAAAGCGGCACCCAGGGCCGCCTCGTAGCCCGGCGTCACCGTGACGGCGTCGACCACCGGCGGCCACATGTCGGCTTCCGCCGGCTCCAGGATTGCGGTCAGCGCCGCGATCTCGGCCTCCAGCTTGGCTTGGCCGGCCTCGTGCTCGCGCAGGCGGCTGCGCGATTCGGCTTCGCGGCGGCGCGCTTCCGCCGTCGTCTCGGAGGCGGCGGTGCTCGCCGCGCGGTTCTCGGCCAGGCGCTGCTCGGCGATGGCCAGCGCCTCGGCGGCGGCCTCCAGTTCATCTTCGGCGACGGTGTCGCGCTGCAGGGCCTCGCGCTGGGCCTGGGCCTGCTCGCGCTGCTGGCGCAGGCGCTGCAGGCGCTGGGTCAGCTCGTCGATGCGCCGCTGCAGGGCGTTGGCGCGGGCCTCGTCCTCGGCGATCTTCTTGGTGACGGCGTCGAGCGCCTTTTCCTGTTCATCGCTGCGGGCGGCCGCGGCGGCGCGCTCGTCTTCGGCGGCGGCGCGGGCTTCCTGCTCGCCCTCGGCAGCGGCGGTCAGGCCGGCGCGCTCCTGGTCCAGGCGCTGCTGCGCTGCATCGGCGTCCCCGGCCAGGGCTTCGGCGCGCGACTTGTCGCCCTGCAACTGGGCCAGGCGTTCCTCGGCGCGGGCCCTGCTTTCCCTGGCCTGCGCTTCCTCGCGTTCCAGGGTGTCGCGGTCGACCCTCAGGCGCTGCAGCGCGGCGGCCGCCTCGGCCTCGGCTTCGCGCAGCCCCGGCAATGACGCTGCCGCCTCGGCCTGTTCGGTGGACTTCACCGCGGCGGATTCGGTCGCCGCGGCGACGGCCTGCTCCGCTTCTGCGAATTTTTCCTCGCTGCGCGCCAGGGCGGCCTTGGCCTCGCTTCCTTCCAGGTGCAGGGCGATCGCCTCGGAACGGCGGATCTGGTCGGCCACGTTGCGGTAACGCGTCGCCTGGCGGGCCTGCTTCTTCAGGCCCTGCAGCTGCGACTCCAGGGTCGTGATGACGTCGTCCAGCCGCTCCAGATTGGTCTCCGCCGCGCGCAGGCGCAGCTCGGCCTCGTGGCGGCGCGAGTGCAGGCCGGTGATGCCGGCGGCCTCTTCCAGCAGGGACCGGCGGTCGGCCGGCTTGGCATTGATGATGGCGCCGATGCGGCCCTGGCTGACCAGCGCGGTTGAGTGGGCGCCGGTGGCGGCGTCGGCGAACAGCAGCTGCACGTCGCGTGCGCGCACTTCCTTGCCGTTCACCCGATAGGCCGAGCCGGAGCCGCGCTCGATGCGGCGCACCACCTCGATCTCGTCGAAGTCGTTGAACATCGCCGGCGCGCGGCGCTGGCTGTTGTCCAGGGTGATGGTGACGTCGGCCACGTTGCGGGCGGGGCGGTTGGAGCTGCCGGCGAAGATGACGTCGTCCATCTCGCTGCCGCGCATGCGCTTGGCCGAGGTTTCGCCCATGGCCCAGCGCAGGGCCTCGACCAGGTTGGACTTGCCGCAGCCGTTGGGGCCGACGACGCCAGTGATGCCCGGCTCGATCACCAGGTCGGTGGCATCGACGAAGGACTTGAAGCCGCTTAAGCGAAGCTTGGTGAACTGCACCACGCCCGGCTATGCCTCCAGAACTTCAACGCGCCGCGCCGCGCATCGCGTCATAAAAGATCCCATCGCTGACTATGCTCTCAAAGACTTTTCTTGTCGGCGGCGCCGCGGATTACGACGCCTTGCTGGCGGCAGCTTCCAGCACCTTGTTGAACTCTTCGTAGGTCTGATTGCCGACCACCGGGGTGCCGTTGACCACGAAACTCGGAGTCGACGCAATGTTGTATCTGTCGCGGCCATCGGTCTGGCGCTTCAAAATGCGGTCGATGACTTCTTCGTCGCTGACACAGAGCTGGTAGGCCTGGGCGTCGAGCCCGGCGAGCGCCGCGTACTGCCCGATGACCTGCAGCGGGTTTGCGTTGGCGGCCCACTTCTCCTGGTTCTTGAACAGCACGTCGAGGAAGCCGAAAAAGGTTTCACCCTTCATGCACTCGGAAACCGCGGCGGCACGCAGCGCCAGCTGGTCCAGCGGATAGTGGCGGAAGACCATGCGGGCGCGGCCCTCTTCGATCCACTTCGCCTTCACCTCCGGCAGGGTCTCGCGGTGGAAGGCACCGCAGTGGCCGCAGGTCAGCGAGGCGTATTCGATGAAGGTGACCGGCGCCGCGGCGTCACCCAGGATGTGGTCGTCTTCGTAGATCGGCATGTCGCCGGCGGCGGTCGCCAGGACCATGCCGCCGGGGGCTTCGGCGGTTGCTGTCTGCGGCGCCTTGCGCCCAGCCGTCATCCACCAGGCGCCGCCTGCGGCGGCACCGGCGGCGACGACGCCCAAACCGATCACAATGTTCCGTCTTTTCATGGCTCAACCTACCAGATGTTGTGCATGCTAGAGGGCAGTTTCAGATTCCACAAGCGCCCTTTTCCCTTGCAAAAGCGCGCTTTTCCGCCCCGTGAGGTCCCGCTCTATGTGGTCGCGCGCGCGGCGGATTCTATGGCTTTTTCGGGCCCCGATTCCGTTTTTCCCGCAGCGAGCGGCCGAGCCCTTCCAGGGCCTCGCGCAGGGCCGGATCGGCGACTGTGGATAGTTTGGCCGCCAGGGACGCCTCCAAGGGGGCCCGGGGTCCCTTGCGAGTCTCCCGGCGGGCACCGGCAACGCCATGCTCCAGGCGCGGCAGCGGGCCCTGCTGCAGCACCAGGCGGGCGACCGCGCGGTAGCCGAAATAGCCGTTGATGCGCTCCAGCACAAGGGGCTCCAGGTGCTGTACTTCCAGCGCCCAGCCGGGCGCCACGCGCAGGGTAAGGCGGCCGTCGACGGCTTCTCCGGCTTTGGGGAAGCGCAATTGGCGGGGGCGGCAGTGCGCGGCCAGTTCGGCGCCGACGATGGCCGGCCACTGGCGGGCGATGTCCGCGCCGGTCAGCCCACGGCGCGCGAAGGCGCGTTTGGTCACCGTGCCGAGACTGCCGCCCAGCGCCCTAAGGCCGCTGCTGCGCCGGTCGGCACCCGGTGAATCGCGCCGGGCAACGCCGGATGAGGCGCGCCGGGGGGCGCCCGATGAGGAGGGGGAATCCGTCATTGTCGCGGTGACAAATGCCTGCTTTGCCGTGAATTGCCCGCTTAGTATAGAGGAGGGTATGGCCCCTGTCGCATCCTCAAGGACCCGATCACCGGCAAGTGAGGGTTCTCAGCAAACCCGCCGGCGGGATCCCCGCGCGGCGGCACGCCTGCTCGACTGGTACGACCGGCACGCGCGGCGGCTGCCGTGGCGTTCGCCCCCCGGTGACGCGCTGCCTGACCCATACCGGGTCTGGCTCAGCGAGATCATGCTGCAGCAGACCACCGTGGCCACCGTCGGTCCCTACTTCGCCGCTTTCCTCGCCCGCTGGCCGACGGTGGGCGATCTCGCCGCCGCACCGCTGGACGACGTGCTGACTGCCTGGGCGGGCCTCGGCTATTACGCCCGCGCCCGCAACCTGCACCGCTGCGCCCAGGTGGTCGCAACCGAGTTGGGCGGCGTCTTCCCAGACTGCGAAGCGGAACTGCTGAAGCTGCCGGGCATCGGCCGCTACACCGCTGCCGCCGTCGCCGCCATCGCCTTCGGGCGCCGCGCCGTGGTGGTGGACGGCAACGTGGAGCGCGTGGTCGCCCGCTATTTTCGGGTCGAAACGCCGCTGCCGGGGGCCAAGCCCGACCTGCACCGCCTCGCCGACACCTTGACCCCGGACGACCGTGCCGGTGACTTCGCCCAGGCGATGATGGATCTCGGCGCCACGGTCTGCCTGCCGCGCGGCCCCAAGTGCCTGCTCTGTCCGCTGGAGGCGGATTGTGCTGCGAAGGCGGCGGGGGTCGCACAGGAATTGCCGCGGCGCCAGCCCAAGGCAGCCAAGCCGACCCGCCGCGCCGTCGCCTTCTGGCTGCAGGGGCCCGGCGGCGCGTTGCTGCTGCGCCGCCGCCCTGAAAAGGGCTTGCTGGGCGGCATGATGGAGGTGCCCTCCACCGACTGGCGCGCGGCGCCCTGGGACGACTCCGAGGCGGAGAGGGCGGCGCCGCTGGCGGCGTCCTGGCGCGAACTGCCCGGCGTGGTGCGCCACACCTTTACCCATTTCCATTTCGAGGTGACGGTCTGGGCGGCACAGGCCGATAAGAGGCAGGCCGACACGAGCAAAGATCTGGACGGCCGCTGGGTTGCCCTCGATGGCCTTGCGGACGAGGCGCTGCCGACGGTGATGCGCAAGATCATCGAGCACGGACTCATTCATACCGCTGCCGGATCATGACCGGGTCCGTCGTTGCCCAAGAGCGCGATCCCATCGCCGGGAGCCCCCACTCTGAAGGCAGGGGGATGCTGCTGGGCTTCATCGGCGTGGCGGTGTTCAGCCTCACTCTGCCGGTGACACGGCTTGCCATGGCCGACAGCGATCCGGTGGTCTTCGGCCTCGGGCGCTCGCTGTTGGCGGCCGCGGTGGCCGCTGCGATCCTGCTGGCGACGCGCCAGCGCTGGCCGCGCGGGCGGGAGTGGCGCGCGCTGGCGGTGGTCGCCGCCGGCGTCATCTTCGGCTTTCCACTGCTCTCCGCCTGGGGCATGCAGCGGGTGCCCGCCGCCCATGGCGGCGTGGTGCTGGGCATTCTGCCGCTGGCGACGGTCATGGCCAGCGTGGTGATGCTGCGCGAGCGGCCCTCGCTGGGCTTCTGGCTGGTCTCGCTCACCGGCGGCGCGGCGGTGGTGACCTTCTCGCTGCTGCGGGGCGGCGGGTCGCCCTGGTCCGAGGCGGGCATCGGCCACCTGGCGTTGCTCGCTTCGGTCGCCTGTGCCGCGGTCGGCTACGCCGAGGGCGCGCGGCTGACCCGCAGCCTCGGCGGCTGGCAGGTCATCTGCTGGGCGCTGGTGCTCGCCTTTCCGCTGCTGCTGGTGCCGGTGGTGCCGGCTGTGATCGTGCACGGCCTGCCCGGCTCACCCCAGAGCTGGGCCGCCTTCCTCTACGTCGCGCTGTTCAGCCAGCTCTTCGGATTCTTCGCTTGGAACCGCGGCCTTGCCCTGGGCGGCGTCGCGCGGGTCAGCCAGGTGCAGCTGCTGCAGACCTTCCTCACCATCGCCGCCTCGGCGCTGCTGCTGGGCGAGGGTATCGATGCCATGACCCTGGGCTTTGCCGTCTTCGTGGTGGCGTCTGTGGCGATCGGTCGGCGCCTGCCGGTGAAGCGCGCTTAGGCCGCGGCCCCTCTCGCCTCGATCGGCCAGGCGTCGACCAGGGTGTCGCCGCGGACGCAGTGGTACCAGTCGAAGCAGTTGATGGTCGGATCGCAGTGCGGCACCACCAGCGCCACCAGGTCGCCGGGCCGCAGGGGTTCGTTGTGGCCGCGCGGCAGCGCCAGCTCGCCGAACTCGTCGCCGCTGCAGCTGTAGCGCGTGCCCTCCGGTGCGCCGAAGGCGACCCGCGGTGCGGGGCCGTCCATGGCCAGGCTCTTGGACCCGGCGTCGATGGTAGCGATGCCCTCATGGCAGGCGCTCACGACCCGGGCATAGACGCAGAGCGCGTTGCGGAAGCGCCGGCTGGCGTCACCGGTCAAGTCGACCGCGTCGTATTCGACGTCCGACACGATATAGGAGCCGACCTGCAACTCGTTCAGCACCCCGGCGGCGGGGTCGATGGCGTGGGTGCCGGTGCCGCCGCCGGTCATGATCGGGCAGGGATGGTCCGCCGCCTCCAGCGCCGCGCGCACTGCGGCGAGGATGGCGAGGCTCTCGTGAGAGGCGCGGCGGCGCGCCTCAAAGTCGGTGATGTGCTGCACGCCGCCGGCATAGCCTTGCAGGCCGTGCAGTTTCAGGCGGGGGGCGGCGGCGATCCGCTCGGCCAGGGCGAGCGCCGCTTCGGTGGAGGTGACGCCGGTGCGCCGCAGGCCGACGTCGACGTCGATCAGCAGCGCCAGATCGTGGCCGGCCGCTTTTGCCGCGGCGGCGAGGTCATCGACGTTGCCGGCGTCGTCCACCACGACCATGAGGTCTTCGCATTGTGCGGCCAGCGTCATCAGCCGCGTGACCTTGCGTGCGCCGACGACCGGCGAGGTCAGCAGGAAGCGGCGGAGCCCCGCAGCGTTCAGCGCTTCGGCTTCGGCCAGCTTGGCGCAGCACAAGCCCAGCGCGCCGCGTTCCATCTGCAGCCGGCCGATGGCGGCGCACTTGTGGGTCTTGGCGTGGGGCCTCAGCGCGATGTCCTGGCTTGTGGCCCAGGCCGTCATGGCATCGAGGTTGGCCTCCAGCACGTCGAGGTCGAGCACCAGGGCGGGGGTGGTGATGTCGCGCCGCCCGCCGGGACGGCCGATGAGGTCGCGATCGAGAAAAACTTGGGGCATGGGAATCGCCGATGACTGAAGACGGCGCAGCCTATCGCGCGGGGGCTCTCCCGCCCAAAGGAAAACGGGCACGGGCTAGGGTTTAGAGCGCAGCCTCCAGCGGCGCGAAGTTGGCGCGCTGGAACTGGACCCGGTTGCGTCCGGCCGCCTTGGCCGCGTAGAGCGCGGTGTCGGCGCGCGACAGTGCGGACTCCAGGCTGTCGTTGTGCACG
Source organism: Pelagibius sp. 7325 (assembly GCF_037652055.1). NCBI lineage: Bacteria > Pseudomonadati > Pseudomonadota > Alphaproteobacteria > Rhodospirillales > Rhodovibrionaceae > Pelagibius > Pelagibius sp. 7325. Next base: position 225,578 of record NZ_JBBKAH010000002.1, on the reverse strand, counting down.
TCGATCTGGGTGCCGCCGATGCTGATGGTGGTCCGCACGATGCCTTTCTCCGTCGCGACCTCCAGTGCTTCGATGGCGCTACGCAGGCGTTCGGCGGCGATCTCGGCGGCAACTTCATCGGTCTCCGGAAACAGCACGGCGAATTCCTCACCGCCGTAGCGGCACACCAGGTCGTGTTCGCGCAGGGTCGCGTTGGCTTCCTCCACCAGGCGCCGCAGCACCCTGTCGCCCGCGGCATGTCCGAAGCCGTCGTTGATCCGCTTGAAGAAGTCGACGTCCAGCAGAATGATCGAGAGCGGCGCCTCGTAGCGGCGCGCGCGGCGCAATTCGCGGTCGCCCGCGTCGAGGAAGAGGCGGCGGTTCATCGCACCGGTGAGCGGATCGGTGGTGGCCAGGCGCCGCAGGGCGAATTCGCGCTCCTTCAATTCGGTGATGTCGGTGCGGAAGCCGACCAGGCCGCCGTCCCCGGTACGCCGCTCGACGATGCGGATCCAGCGGCCGTTGGGCAGCTCCTGTTCCAGCGGCCCCGGGGTCGCGCGGTGAAGCTGCAAGCGATTGCGGATCCAGGCTTCCTCGTTGCCGGCTGCTGCGGGGTATTGTCCGTTGGCCACGCCGCCGCGGATCACTTCCTCGAAGGGAGTGCCCGGCACCATCAGGTGGGCGCTCTCGGCATAGATCTCACGGTAGCGCTGATTGCACATCTCCAGGCGGTCGTCGGCATCGTAGTAGACGAAGCCGTCCGGCAGCGCTTCAATGGCGTCGAACAGGCGGTCGCGGGCCTGCTGCTCGCGCTGGGCTAGGGCGTGCAGTTCCATCTCGTCGATGACGATCTGCGCGAGGTCGTGCAGCAGCACGCGGTCCTCCTCGGAGAACGCGCGCGGCGTCTGATCGACGATGCAGAGCGCTCCCATGTTGTGGCCGTCCGGGCTGCGCAGCGGCGCCCCGGCGTAGAACCTTATGCGGGGGTCGCCGGTCACCAGGGGGTTCTCGGCAAAGCGCGGGTCGTACCGCGCGTCGGCCACGACCAGGACGTCGTCGCTGCAGATGGCGTGGGCGCAGAAGGAAACCTCGCGGGGAGTTTCCACCGCCTCGAGGCCGATCTTCGACTTGAACCACTGGCGGTCCTCATCGACGAAGGAGACCACGGCGATGGGCACCTTCAGCAGGCGGCTGGCCAGCCGGGTGATGCGGTCGAAGGCCTCGTTCGGCAGCGTGTCCAGAATCCGGTACCGCCGCAGCCGTTCAAGGCGCTCTTGCTCGTCCGCAGGAATCGGGATGGCTGCCGGCATGGGGACCCTTGCCACATGGAGATAATTGTACTGGCTAGATTTCCAATCGTATCATTTGCTTCCTTACTAAAGGCTTTCTCCGTTGTGGACTAATTCAATTATAGATTGATAATTCGGCAGGCTGATTGTCGTCGTGGCATTTCCCCTTCCTGCTGCGGTGGGGTGATCCGCCAGTTGCAGCGGCTGCCCCGCTCGGCTATCCCTCATTCGTATAATAACGAATTGCCGTGCTGTCCGGCGCCAAGCGCGGGCCGGCTCTTGGGGGAAATCCGATGACAAACAGTGGCGATACCGCCTGGATCCTGACGTCCACGGCGCTGGTGCTCCTGATGACTTTGCCGGGGCTGGCGCTGTTCTATGCCGGGCTGGTGCAGGCCAAGAACGTCCTTTCGGTGCTGATGCACTGCATCACCATCGCTGCCCTGGCCTCCGTCGTCTGGGTGATCTGCGGCTATTCGCTGGCTTTCGAGGCGGGCAATGCCGTCATCGGCGGCCTCGACCGGGTGCTGCTGGCCGGGCTGGAGCGCGGCGCCGCGTTCGACGGCACTGGACTGCCGGAGAGCGTCTTCATCATGTTCCAGATGACCTTCGCCATCATCACCCCGGCGCTCATCGTCGGCGCCTTCGTGGAACGCATCCGCTTCGGCGCCGTCATGGTCTTCTCGGTGGCCTGGCTGCTGGTGGTCTACGTGCCGGTCACCCACTGGGTGTGGGGTGGCGGCTGGCTGGCGGGGCTGGGCGTGATGGACTACGCCGGCGGCATCGTGGTGCACGTGACGGCCGGCGTGTCGGCGCTGGTGATCGCCGCCATGCTGGGTGCGCGCGACGGCTTTCCGCGTTCCATCCGCCCGCCGCACGCGCCTTGGATGGTGATGGTCGGCGCCTGCCTGCTGTGGGTCGGCTGGTTCGGCTTCAACGCCGGCTCGGCGCTTGGCGCCGGCGGCGATGCCGGCATGGCGATGCTGGTGACGCATCTCTCCGCTGCCGTCGGCTCGCTTACCTGGCTGGTCATCGAGCGGTGGCGCTTCGGCAAGCCCAGCGTGGTCGGATTCGTCACCGGCACCATCGCCGGCCTCGCCACCGTCACGCCGGCCTCCGGCTTCGTCGGTCCCCTGGGCGGCATTCTGCTGGGCCTTGCCGGCGGCATCGTCTGCTACCTCGCCGTCGACCTGGTGAAGCACCGCCTCAAGATCGACGACTCCCTCGACGTGCTGGCGGTGCACGGCGTCGGCGGCGCGACCGGTACCCTGCTGGTCGCGTTTCTGGCCTTCCTGCCGGGCGGCACCGGCGTCAACGCGGAAGGCGGCGCGATGAGCCAGCTGGTGGTGCAACTCGCCGGCGTCGGCGCCGTCACGGTGTGGAGCGCGCTCGCCACCTTCGTCATCGTGAAGGTCATCGCGATGACCATCGGCCTGCGCGTCAGCAAGGAGCAGGAGATCGAAGGCTTGGATTTCACCGCCCACGGCGAAACCGCCTACAACCCCTGAGCGGCCATAAGGAGGCAACAGCCATGAAATACATCACGGCGATCATCCAGCCGCACCGCCTGGACAAGGTGCGCGAGGCGCTGGGCGCCATCGGCGTGCACGGCATGACGGCCAGCGACGTCTACGGCTACGGTCGCCAGAAGGGCCACACCGAGGTCTATCGCGGCGCCGAGTACGAGATCAACTACGTGCCCAAGGTCAAGATCGAGATCGCGGTCAGCGACGGCCAGGCCGAGGCGGTGGTCGAAGCGGTCACCGAGGCCGCGCGCAGCGGCAAGATCGGCGACGGCAAGATCTTCGTGTTCGACCTGGACGAGGTGCGCCGCATCCGCACCGGCGAGACCGGCGACAACGCGCTTTAGGCAGGTCGGGACGACGTTGCAGCGTGATTCGGCGACGGCGTCGGCTCCGCGCCGCGTTAGTGCGTCCGAATTCGACTCTGCCTTCATTGCCGTAGCATTTGGCCGGGTCTATCGCTAGAAGCTTTGGACCGGGCAAGTGTGCGGGAATCGAAGATGCCCTCGAGGCATCTGCCGCCCCGCCGCGCGCCGGTGCCTCGCCAGTTGAAGCGGACTCGCAAAACCAATGAATTCCATCGTAGCCGGGCTGGACTTTGGCACGTCGAATTCGGCGATCGGATTCGCCACCGACAGGGCTCTTCAACTGCACCGCTTCGAGCGCGGGGGACATTCCGTACCGACAGCGCTGTTCTACGACGAAGACGAGGCGGTCTTGGTTTGCGGACACGAGGCGGAAGCGCGCTTCCTCGATGGTCATGAGGGGCGCTATCTGCGCGCCCTGAAAAGCATCCTTGGAACCAGTCTGGCAGAGGAGTCGACGCGGATGGGCCGGCGTGCCTGGCCGCTGCGCGCATTGCTGGCGCACTTTCTCACCGACCTGAAGAGCAGCGCAGAGAGATCCGCTGGCGCGGAGATTTCGCGTTTGGTCGCGGGGCGTCCAGTCCGCTTCGTCGACGAAGACGACAAGAAGGACGCAGAAGCAGAAGCGCTGTTGCGCGATGTTCTGGAGAAGTCTGGCTACAGCGAAGTGCGGTTTGTTTACGAACCGGTTGCGGCCCTTATCGATGCAGAAGCGAACATGGGTGATCCGAAATACGTCCTGGTCGCCGATATCGGGGGCGGCACGTCGGACTTCTCGGTGGCGCATCGGTCGGCGGGTCGATCCTCGCATGACATCGGTGGATTCGAGATTCTTGCCAATCACGGCGTGCATATCGGCGGTACCGACCTAGACAGGCGCCTTTCCTTGAAAGCGGTCATGCCGATGTTCGGCTACGGATCCGAGATGCGCGCCCTCACTTCAGACGACATTCTGCCGGTTCCGCCGCGTTACTACCGCGACCTGGCGACCTGGCAGAAAATCCACTTCTGCTACACCCAAGCGCTTCGCCGGGAAGTCCGTGAGGTGATGGGCCAGGCTCTGGAGCCTCAGAAGATTGCGCATCTTCTCATGATTTTGGAGCGGCGGCTCGGCCACAGGCTCGCCAACGCCGTCGAGCGGGTCAAGATCGCCCTCAGCGATAACCCGACCGCCCGGCTGAACCTTCCTGACTTCGACGGTTTGGGGGCGATCGACGTGAGCCAGGCGGCTCTGTCGCAGTACTTCGAACCTCAGTTGGAGCGAATCGGACTCTCGGTCGGCAAGACGCTGGAACTTGCCGGCGTACCCGCGGAACGTATCGATCATATCGTCCTGACCGGCGGGTCGACTTTGCTGCCGGAAATACGCCGGACCATCCTGGATGTCGTGCCCAATGCACGCCTCGTCCCCTCAGATCCGTTTTCGGCTGTCGCAAAGGGCCTGACGAAGGCGGCGCAGAGGGCCTATCTGGCAGCCCCCTGCTGAATCCGCGTCCGCTTCAGTTCATCGTCTTGGGCAGGTTGGCGCGCAGTTTCTGGCGCAGCACGTCGATCGAGACCGGCTTGCCGTCGGTGATGACGTGCCAGAACGACCAGCCGTTGCAGGATGGTGCGCCCTGCAGGTGGGCGCCGACCTGGTGGATCGAGCCCTTGAAGTCGCTGGTGATGAGGGTGCCGTCGGCGCGCACCTTGGCGCGGAAGCGCTTGTCGGGGCCGTGCAGCACGGTGCCCGGTTCCAGCAGGCCGTGCTCTATCAGCCAGCCGAAGGGAATGCGCGGCTCGCTGCGCTTGCCCGGCGTCTCGATCAGTTCCAGGTCGGTGATCGGCTGCACCTGCGCGATGCGCTTCTTGGCGGCGGCGATGTAGTCGGGGTCGCGCTCCAGGCCGATGAAGTGGCGGCCCAGCTTCTTGGCGACGGCGCCGGTGGTGCCGGAGCCAAAGAAGGGATCCAGCACGGTCTCGCCCGGCCTGGTCGCCGCCATGATGACGCGGTGGAGCAGGGCTTCGGGCTTCTGGGTCGGGTGCGCCTTTTCGCCCTGATCATTCTTCAGGCGCTCGCCGCCGCTGCAGATCGGGATCAGCCAGTCGCTGCGCATCTGCAGGTCGTCGTTGAGGCGCTTCATGGCGTCGTAGTTGAAGGTGTAGCGCGCGTCCTTGTCCTTGGCCGCCCAGATCATGGTCTCGTGCGCGTTGGTGAAGCGCCGGCCGCGGAAGTTCGGCATCGGGTTGGTCTTGCGCCACACCACGTCGTTGAGGATCCAGTACTCGAGATCCTGCAGCGCGGTGCCGACGCGGAAGATGTTGTGGTAGCTGCCGATCACCCAGAGGGTGCCGTTGTCCTTCAGCACGCGGCGCGCGGCGCGCAGCCAGCGGCGGGTGAAGTCGTCGTAGACGGCGAAGCTGTCGAACTGGTCCCAGGCGTCGTCGACGGCGTCGACCTTGCTGTTGTTGGGACGGTGCAGATCGCCCGCCAATTGAAGATTATAGGGCGGATCCGCGAAGACCATGTCGACCGAGGCCTCCGGCATGGCCTCCATCAACGCGATGCAGTCGCCCTGCTTGACCACATCCTTCTGCACTGGCTGATCCCCCTCTATGCGCCCCCGGGGCGGTACGCCGTCCCCGATTCGGCGCGAAGCGGGCATCCTGAGTCAAGCCGAGTCGCGCGTCAAGAGAGTCTTGGTGACTCAAGCCTTTAGCAAAAGGGCTTCACGTACCGGTCGAAACGAGCGTCGGTGCAGGGGGGTGATTCCCAGGCGGGCGATGCCGGCGCGGTGCTCCGGTGTGGCGTAGCCCTGGTTGCGTTCCCAGCCGTATCCCGGGAACTGCTCGGCAAAGGCCGCCATGGCCCGGTCGCGCGTCACCTTGGCGACGATGGACGCGGCGGCGATGCTGAGAGAGAGGCTGTCACCGGCGACGACGGTACGGCCCGGGCAGGGCAGGGCCTTGGGCAACTGGTTGCCGTCTATCAGCGCGGTGTGCACGCTGCGGATCGGCTCCCGGGCGCCGAGGGCGGCAATCAGCCCCTCGGCGGCGCGCCGCATGGCCAGGAGAGAAGCCTGCAGGATATTGATGCTGTCGATCTCCTCGACGCTGGCCTCACCGACGGCAACGACCGCACAGGCGCTGGCTTCGTCGGTCAGCGCCTCGAAGATCGTGTTGCGCAGTTGCGCCGAGAGCTTCTTGGAATCGTTGATGCGGCAGGCCAGTGCCGGGTCGAGGCGCCCGTGATCCAGCCATGCCGCGCCGGCGGTGACGGGGCCGGCCAGCGGCGCGCGTCCGGCTTCGTCGATTCCGATGATGATGTTGCCCTGGTCCTGACCCAGTTCCAGTTCAAGCACGAAATCCGGCACCCTCGCCCCTTTCCCCATGGTTCGGCCGTTCCTATTCGGCCGATGAGTCCCCCGGCGACGCCCGGTCCTTGCGCAGGCGGGCCAGCCAGGCCGCGATGATGCCGCGCGAGCGGCCCAGTGCCAAGGCCTCCGGGCCGATGGTCAGACGAATGGTCTCGCGGCCCGAGGTGATGCCCAGCAAGGCGATGCGGTGCAGGCGGCGCGCGGCCTCCAGCCAAACCGGGCTCACCATCAGCGACAGCACGGTGACGGCGACCAGCATGCGGTGGCTCTCCCAGTCGATGGCGCCGACGGCAAGCCCTTGCGCGGCCAGAATGAAGGAGAACTCGCCGAGCTGGGCCAGCAGCACGGCGGAGAGGAAGGCGCGCGGCCAGGTCTCGCCCAGGGCGCGGATGAGGCCGATGTTGAGGGCGGTCTTCAGCACCGCGACGAAGAGCACCAGCATGACCACGGTGCCGAGGTTGGCCCAGATGTACTGGATGTCGATCAGCAGCCCAATGGTGAGGAAGAAGACCATCAGCAGAACCGCCTGGATCGGCTCGGTGTAGTGGATCATGGCGCGGCGCAGGGTCGAGTTGCCGATTACCAGGCCGGCCAGGAAGGCGCCGTAGGAGGCCGAGAGGCCGAGCAGGCCGGAGACCGCCGCGGCGCCGAAGCAGAAGGCGAGCCCGGCCAGCGGGGTCAGCTCCGTGTTGCGCCCGACCCCCTTGGCGAAAGGCAGGCGCACGCGCTTGCGCTTGCCGAGATAGGCGATCATCAGCGCCAGGAAGACGATGGAGATGACGATCTTTCCAATGGCCAGGGCACCGATGCCGCCGTCGCCGTGAAAGGCGCCGATGATGAGGATCATCGGGATCACCGCCAGGTCCTGGGCGATCAGGATGCCGATGGTGACGTAGCCGACGCGGGTGCGCTTCTCGCCGATCTCCTCCAGCATCTTGATCGCGACGGCGGTCGACGACAGCGCCACCACGAATCCGACCACCACGGTCAGCGCCATCGGCCAGTCGAGCAGCAGGCCCAGGAGGTACATGCCGAGGAAGGCGACGACGATCTGGAACGCGGTGGTCAGCACCGCCACCTTCCACACCGCGCGGAAGTCGCGCAGGTTCAGCTCCATGCCGATGAAGAACAGCAGCATGAGGACGCCCAGCTCGGCCAGCAGCTGGACCTGCTCGCGGCTCTGCACGAAGCCGAAGCCGGAGGGGCCGAGCACTGCGCCGGCGATGATGTAGCCCAGCAGGATCGGCTGGCGGAAATGGCGCATCAGCAAGCCGCAGGCCATCGCGCCCACGACGACGATGGCCAGTTCGGTGATGTTGCTGGTGTGGCCTTCCATGCCGGAAAGCTAACACAAATCAGCGTTTAAGGGATTAACGGGGGAAGCGGAGGGCCCTCACAGCAGCGACAGCTGGCGCTTGTCGGCCTGTTTTGCCGCGTCGCGCGGCGCGGCGAACCGGGTGACGTCCAGCGGCGCCAGGCCGCGGTTCAAGCCCAGGCGCCGCTCGGCCTGCTTGAAGCGGGTGCGCAGCAGGTCGGCGTAGACGCCGCTGCCGCGCTGGCGCAGGCCGAACTCGGACTGGTAGAGCCCGCCCTCCCGGGTGTCGCGTACCAGGTTCAGCACCTTCGCCTTGCGCTCGGGAAAGTGCGTCTCCAGCCACTCGGTGAAGAGTTCCTTGATCTCCAGCGGCAGGCGCAGCAGCACGTAGCCGGCGTGCCTGGCGCCGGCGCGCACGGCAGCGTCCAGCAAGGCCTCCAGCTCGGCGTCGTTGATCGCCGGGATCATCGGTGCGGTCAGCACGCCGGCCGGCACGCCCGCGGCGTTGAGGGTACGCAGCGCCTCCAGACGGCGCTCGGGGGTCGGCGCGCGCGGCTCCATCACCCGCGACAGCTTCCTGTCCAGGCTGGTCAGCGAGATCATCACCCGCACCAGGTTCTCGCGCGCCATGGGCGCCAGAATGTCGAGATCGCGCAGCACCAGGTTGGACTTGGTGACGATGGTGAAGGGATGGCGGGTCTCCTTCAGCACTTCCAGGATGGCGCGGGTGATGCCGAGGCGTCGCTCGACCGGCTGGTAGGGGTCGGTGTTGGTGCCCAGCGCGATGGGCTCCGCCTTGTAGGCCTTGCGCGCAAGTTCCTTGCGCAGCAGCGCGGCCGCTTCGGGCTTGGCGAGGATCTTGGTCTCGAAGTCGAGCCCCGGGGAATAGCCGAGCCAGGCGTGGCTCGGCCGCGCGAAGCAGTAGATGCAGCCGTGCTCGCAGCCCCGGTAAGGGTTGATCGAGCGGTCGAAGGGGACGTCCGGCGAAGAATTGCGGGTGATGATGCTGCGGGTCGCGTCCCAGGTCACCTCGGTCGGAGGAGCCGCGGGGGACATTGGCGGTTCGCCGAAGCCGTCCGGTCCGACGCTGCCGTCCGGATCGTTCCAGCCGTCGTCGATGGCGACCCGGGTGAAGGGCTCGTAGCGGCCGCTCGCGTTGCTGACGGCGCCACGGCCCTTCTTCGGTCGGTCGGGGATCAGATCAACCATGGAGGGGAACGTAGCCCCAAACCATGAATAAAACAAGAACAAAACAGGAAAATAAACGCTTGTAGCCGGCGGAATCCCTGGTCCGAATCGGCGCCACCGATTCGTCAGGATTGCTTCGCCGAACCACTACTTCAACTAGCGGTCGGGGTTGTCAGGACTACAAAATCTAGCTCGGTCCCCGGCCGCCGGAACACGGCATGTTCTCCGATGTTCTTGTCGCATGCCGTGTTTCCGGGGCGCGGCTGCAACTTATGCGGCGGCCTCGGCGCGCTGCGGGCGGTAGCGCGCCAGCCAGTGGGCATAGGGCGCCGGCAGCACCCAGGCCGGATCGGCGACGCCGAGGGCCAGCGCCGCCTCGTAGGGCCAGTGGGGGTTCGCGAGCAGGGCACGGCCCAGCATGACGAGATCGACCTGGCCGTCGCGGATCAGGGCGTCGGCCTCTTGCGGATCGTTGATGAACCAGCTGGTCGCCGTCGGGATGCCGGCTTCCTTGCGCACCCGCGCGGCGAGCGGCGCCATGAAGGCGGGGCCCCAGGGGATCTGCGCGCCGGGGATGGAAAAGCCGATGCTGACGTCCAGCAGGTCCAGGCCCTTGGCGGCGAACACCCGCGCCAGGGCGATCGCTTCCTCGAAGGTCTCTTCGCGGCCGTCGAACTCAATGACGCCCAGGCGCGCGGTCAGCGGCAGGTTTTCCGGCCAGACGGCGCGCACCGCCTCCAGGGTCTCCACCAGGAAGCGGCTGCGGTTCTCGAAGGTGCCGCCGTATTCGTCGTCGCGCTGGTTGGAGTGCGGCGACAGGAACGACTGCGCCAGGTAGCCGTGGGCGAAGTGCAGCTCCAGCCACTCGAAGCCGGCGGCGCGGGCGCGTTCGGCGGCGGCGACGTAGTCCTGCTGCACGCGGGCGATGTCGCCTTTAGTCATGGCGCGCGGGCGGCGCGGCAGGTTGGCGCCGAAGGGCAGGGCGGAGGGGGCGATGGTCTCCCAGGCGCGCGGATCGCCCAGCGGGATATGGTCGTCACCTTCCCAGGGGCGGTTGGCGCTGGCCTTGCGGCCGGCATGGGCGATCTGGATGCCCGGCACCGCGCCGGCCGCCTTGATGGCCGCGACGGCGGGCGCGAAGGCCTCGGCCTGGCGCTGGTTCCACAGCCCGGCGCAGCCCGGCGTGATGCGCCCTTCCGGCGATACGGCGGTCGCCTCGGCGACCACCAGCCCGGCGCCGCCGCGCGCGAGGCCGGCCAGATGCGCATGGTGCCAGTCGTTGATCACGCCCTCGGTGGCGGAGTACTGGCACATGGGCGAGACGGCGATGCGGTTCTTGAGGGTGACGTCCTTGAGGGAGAAGGGGGAGAACAGCGACGACATGGGGGGTCCCTTCGGGTTCGGGTTCCAGTTTGGGTTGGGTCGGCGCCGCCGGGGTTGTGTGAACCCGGGAGCGCGCCTATATGTTCGATAGTTCGATAATATTCGAATAAACGAAATATGGAGACCCGCCGCCGCGGTTCAAGAGCTATACTCGCCGGAAGTTTTGCGGACGAATTTTTCAGGAGGACGGAGGCCGCCCATGCGCACCCTCAAGCACCCCAAGGCCGGGGAGATCGAGCTGACCCGGGTACTCTATGCCCTCAGCGACCCGGTGCGCCTCGACGTGGTGCGCCAGCTGGCGCACGAAGGCACCTGCACCTGTGCGGCGCTCGATCACGGCCGGCCCAAGTCCAGCATGTCCCACCATTTCCGGGTGCTGCGCGACTCCGGCGTGGTGCTCACCCGCACCGACGGCCCGGCCCATATGAACGAGCTGCGCCGCGACGAACTCGACCGGCTGTTCCCCGGCCTGCTCGATTCGGTGCTCACGGTAAAGGAAACGGCGAAAACCTGAGTGTCCCTCAGAGGAAGCTGGCGATCTCCGACAGCGGCTTCTTCACCTTGGCGTGGCGCGGCACCGTGGCGTCCTCGGCGGCGTGTCCGGCGACCAGGATCATGTAGGGCTTTTCGTTCTCCGGCCGGCCGCAGATCTCGTTGAGGAAGCGCATCGGGTTGGGCGTGTGGGTGAGCGTCGCCAGGCCCGCGCAGTGCAGCGCGGTGATCAGCATGCCCGTCGCGATGCCCACCGACTCGCCGATGTAGTAGTTCTTGCCGATCTTGCGGTCGGCGTCGACGCGGTAGCGCTCGGCGAAGACGACGATCAGCCAGGGCGCGGTTTCCAGGAAGGGTTTCTCGGCGTCGGTGCCCAGCGGCGTCAGGTCGCTGAGCCAGTCCTCGCCGGCCTTGCCGGCGTAGAAAGCGCGCTCCTCCGCCTCGGCGGCCTCGCGGATGCGTTGCTTCACATCAGGGTCGCCGACCGCAACGAAGTGCCAGGGCTGGTGGTTGGCGCCGCTCGGGGCGCGCCCGGCCGTCTCGATGCAGGCCTCGATCACGCGGCGTGGCACCGGCGCCGCCTGGAAGTCGCGCACCGAATGGCGGGTCTTCATCTCGGCGAGGAAGCGTTCTGCACGCTCGACCATCTCAGCATCGCCGAAGCGGCGCCGATCGGGCAGCGGCACGGCTTCGTAGCCGCGCTCGGAAAGGCTGGCATCACTCATCTGAAACGGCTCCTCGGCGACGGCACTCTAGCTTTCAGTAAAGCAGGCTTCTTCTGCCGCTTTCAAAGGTGAAAGCGGAAGTGACGATGAACTTTTCGTGCAGAAGTTGGGCGCCAGGCGGCTTGGCGGCCTAGAGCAGATCAGGGTCGGATGGAATCGCCGAAGGCGATCCATCGACCCTGTGAATCTGCTCTATGCTTTTGAGGTAGATCGGATTCACATGGTGAGATGGAACCACTGAGTGGTTCCATCTCACCATGATCCGATCTAGCTCGCCGCCTTCAGGTGTTCCTTCAGGCGCGGCATCAGTTCCACCAGATTGCAGGGCTTGTGCCGCGAGTCGAGCTGGAACTTCAGGATGTCCTCCCAGCCGTCCTTGCAGGCGGAGGGGGAGCCGGGCAGAGCGAAGAGATAGGTGCCGTTGACCACGCCGCCGATGGCGCGGCTCTGCATGGTGGAGGTGCCGACCTTCTGGTAGCTCAGCATGCGGAACAGCTCGCCGAAGCCCTCGATCTCCTTTTCCATCACCTGCTTGAAGGCTTCCGGCGTCACGTCGCGTCCGGTCACGCCGGTGCCGCCGGTGGTGATGACGCAGTCGATCTGCGCATCGGCGGCGAGAGCCTTCAACGCGGCGACGATCTTGTCGGCATCGTCGGTGACGATGGCGCGCTGGGCGACCTTGTGGCCGTCGCGGGTGATCATCTCGACCAGGCGGTCGCCCGACTTGTCGTCGGCCAGGGTCCGGCTGTCGGAAATGGTCAGGACAGCAATGTTGACGGGCAGGAAGGGAAGCGATTCGTCAATTCGAGCCATTCTGCGCTACCTCGGCACGGGTTCCGTCCAAGGCTTCGTAGCGCGGCCAGTCGCCGCCCGCAAGTCGTTCCAGTGAGGGCGCCGGCTGGCCCAGGCGGTGGCGGTAGATCCACAGGTTGGTCAGCACCCGCTCGATGAACAGGCGGGTTTCCTTCGACGGCAGGGCCTCGATGAACAGCAGCGGATCGTCGTCGGCCTGGATGGCGCGCTCCCACTTGCCGAGGTTGCCCGGGCCGCCGTTGTAGGCGGTGGTCAGGCGGAACAGGTCGCCCTGCACGCGCTCGTGCACCAGCAGATAGGCGATGTAGCGCTGGCCCAGTTCCATGTTCAGGCTCGGCTCGAACAGCTCGTGCCGGTTCTTGCCGTGGTAGCGACGGTCCTGCGCGATGTAGCTGGCGGTGCGCGGCATCAGCTGCATCAGGCCGCGCGCGCCGTCGGGGCTCATGGCGCGGGTGTTGAAGGCGGACTCCTGGCGCATCATCGCGAAGATGAGGGCGCGGTCGACGGTGAAGCCGCTCTGCGGCTGCCACGGCGGGATGGGATAGAGCGCGGCATCGACCACACCGCCGAGATCGTCGGTCTCGCTGCCGGCGCGTGCCAGCTGGCTGCCCATGCGATAGGCCAGGGCCGGCATGCGCGCGTGCTGTGCAAGCGCCAGCAGGGCCTCGCCGCCTTCCGGGCTGTTCCAGTCACCGGCGCCGACCAGTTCGTCCTCGGCCAACTCGCGATCGCCGATCTGCAGCAGGGCCAGGGCGCGGCCGCCGGCCGGGCTGCGGTCCAGCAGGGCGACGGTCTGCGGCGCCAGGCGATGGGCGCCGAAGTCGAAATCGAAGGGCATGCCCAGCGCGCGGCGCGCCAGCAGGCCGTAGAAAGTGCGCGGATAGGCGGCGGCGCGGCGCAGCAGGGGAGAGCTGCGGTCGGGGCGCTGTTGCCTCAGATGGGCGCGTGCGGCCCAGTAGGCACCGGCGGCGGCGTTCCAGCCCGGTGCGTTGTCGGCATGAGCCAGGGTCTCGAAATAGACGGCGGCCTCGTCGATCTGCCCGAGGCGCCAGGCGGCGAGGCCGGCGACCCAGTTGATCATCGGCGCGGCGCGGCCGGAGCGCTGTGCGGCGGGCGCGGCCAGGCCGTAGGCGCGTTCCGGCTCGCCATAGTAGAACCAGCCGGCGGCGACCAGGGCACGCGCCTCGTCCAGTTCCACCGTGTCGAGCAGTTCCTGCACCGAGCGGCGCTCCAGCAGTTCCTCGGTCACCGAGAAACGTTGGCGCATGACGTTGTTGCGCACCTGGCGCAGCAGGCGCGACACCTTGCTGCGCGTCGACTTGGAGCGCTGGCGCGGTGAGACGTAGTCGTAGCTGGCGCGCTGGCCGGCCCAGCCGGCGCCGCGCCGCGCGACTTCCGGCGGCTGCGGGCGTCGATAGTTGGCCGGGCGGCGCTTCAGCGCCAGGTCGTAGATGCGCTTGGCCTGGGGGTGATCGGCGTAGCGGTCCATCCACTCCTTCAGCTCGACGTACTTGGAACGATAGGCCGTCGGATGCAGGTAGCGCTGGGCCAGCACGTGGCCCATCAGGCGCTGATCGCTCAGCTGGGCGATCAGGCGGTCGGCTTCGGCCCAGCGGCCGCCTTCCTGCACCGCGAAGATCTGGCGGTAGAGCTCGGCATCGCCTGCCGACAGGACGGCGGGGAGGCCGTCAGGGCCGGCCAGCGGCAGCTGGTCATCGGCGGCCGGCAGCGTGGCCTGGCTCTGGTAGCCGGGCTGCAGTGTGGTCTGCAGGCTGCTGGGGCGCAGATCCTGCGCCTGCAGGACCTGGGCGGCGAGAGGGGCGGCAAAGCTGACCGCACCGAGAAGGACGGCGAGCCCAAAGGCAGCGCCCCGCGCGTTCCGCTGAAGGCGTTCGGCCCGTTGCCGGGCGCAAGTCCTGGATTGCACAGCGACCCCCGCTCTTTTCATCGACCCTAACCAACAGTTCTGCGGGCCGCAACAGGGGCCCTGGGAAAGTCCTCGCGGGGCACTGGAAGGGCTGCCGGGATGCCGGGTCGCCGCCGCACCGCGAAGGCCCGGGAAGGGCCGACCCGCAGTAAGCCACAGGGGCCGTTAAGTCGGCGTTAAATCAGATATTTGAAGCGCTATTGCCCGGGTATTGAGGGGTCTTTGCCGGGCCGAGGGCGGGCGGGGAGGCGGCTCAGGAGGGCGCTTTCGGCTGCTCCGCGCCAGGCTCCGGCGCCAGGCCTTCGCGCTCCATGGCTTCGGCGAAGGACAGCAGGTCGCGCCAGGCCTCGCGCTTTTGCGCCGGCTGGCGCAGCAGATAGGCGGGGTGCAGGGTCGGCAGTGCCGGGATCGGGTGCTCCAGGCGCGGATGGTGATAGTCGGCCCAGCGTCCGCGCAGCTTCAGAATGCCCTCGCTGCGGTTCAGCAGGGTCTTGGCCGACATGCCACCGACCAGCAGCAGGAGGCGCGGCTGCAGGATCTCCATCTGGCGTTCCAGGAACGGCAGGCAGGAGGCGATCTCTCCCGGCGTCGGGTTGCGGTTTCCCGGCGGGCGCCAGTACAGCAGGTTGGTGATATAGACCTTGCTGCGGTCCAGGCCGATGGCCGCCAGCATGCGGTCCAGCAACTGGCCGGCCGGGCCGACGAAGGGCTTGCCCTGGCGGTCTTCCTGGGCGCCCGGTGCCTCCCCGACGATCATGATCCGGGCCTCCGGGTTGCCGTCGTAGAGGCAAAGGTTGGTCGCCGTCGCCTTCAAGGGGCAGCCTTCGAAGGTCTCCAGGGCCTCGCGGATCTGCGCGATCGATTGAGCCGCGGCAGCCAGGCGCTGGGCCGAGGCCTGGGCTTCGCTGGTGGAGGTGAGGCTTGCCGGCGGACGCGCGGCGGCAGCCGGGGCCATCCTCGCGGCGGACGCCTCGGCCATACCCCCTGATGCCGTGACCCCGGGTGCTTTGGGGGCCGGTGCATTTGGGGCAGGACCATTGGGGGCTGGCGGGCGCGCCGGCGCCGGCCTCGCCGCCGCCCCGGCGGAGGCAGCCGTGCGGTCGACCGGCCGCTCGCCGATGGCTTCGTCGGCGCCGGCTTCGATCTGCCATCTCAGGGCATCGAGCAGCGCGTCTTCGGAACCAGGGCCGGAATCAGGGAAAACCTCGGAAGTCGGCATGGCGCGAGCTTATCATCGGCACCCCCGATTCAGAAAGCGGCGGGAATCGTCGGCGGTCCGGGCTCCGAGCTAGGCCGGGTCAGCGGTAGAGCGGTGAAACCGAAAGCACCAGCAGGACGTTGCCGATCAGGGTTGCGGCGATCATGAAGACCAGCAGCGTATAGCGGTGGACGTTCGCCTCGCGCGAGGATTTGATCGCCCGGGTGAACTGGGAGAAGCTGGAAAAGTGGCTGGAGATGTCGCGCAGCTTTTCGCGCTCGGTGTTCTGCCACACTTGGTAGAGCACCAGCATGTAGATGACCGCCGCGCTGCTGAGGAAGCTGACGGCGATGATCAGGTTCACCAGCGTCATGTTGTTGGGTGCCAGCTGCCCCAGCGCGATCATGCCGCCGAACACCAGCAGGGTCGACCCCAGCGACTTCCATTGGTGCGCTTTGGCAAAGCGGATCGAATCAGCCGACTCCTTATACAGCATGCACATCTCTGCATGCGTCAGCTCGTCCAGCTCGCTCGGGGTGTTTTCGCGCGCCGGCTCGTCGTGATCCAGGATCTGCTCAGCAACCATGATTTGCGGTCTCCTACGCCGCTATGGTCGCCAGTAAAGGTAAATTTTTCTGTAAGTTTCTCCCGCATTTCGGCTGGGAGACCGGCGAAGCGCGCGGCCGCTCAGCTGCGGCGCACGCCGCCCTCAGGCGAAATGACGGCGCGGTTGCAGGGCTTTGCCCCGGCGGCCGGGCTGTACTATGAAGGGCCGCGACCCGGCAGCGAGGCCGGAATCGAGGCTGGGTGCAACGACGCCCGCAAGCAGACGATCGACGGCTGAGCGAGCGGGCGCCGAAGGCGCCGCCGCCGGGCCCGGGACCGCAGGAGAGAGAGGGAACTTGGAACGCGAATTCATGGAATACGATGTGGTCATCGTCGGTGCCGGCCCAGCCGGCCTGGCGGCGGCCATCCGGCTGCGCCAGCTCTCGGCCGAGAGCGGCAAGGAAGTCACCGTCTGCGTTCTCGAGAAGGGCTCGGAGGTTGGCGCCCATATTCTCTCCGGTGCGGTGCTGGAGCCGCGCGCCCTCAACGAGCTGATCCCCGACTGGCAGGAAAAGGGCGCGCCGCTGAACGCCCCGGTCGACGAGGAGAAGTTTTTCCTCCTGTCGGAGAAAGGCGCGACCAGCGTGCCGGTGTGGATGCTGCCCCCGCAGATGCACAACCACGGCAACTACGTGGTGTCGCTGGGCAACGTCTGCCGCTGGCTGGCGGAGCAGGCCGAGGCGCTGGGCGCCGAGATCTACCCGGGCTTTGCGGCGTCCGAGGTGCTCTATCACGAGGACGGCCGGGTCAAGGGCGTCGCCACCGGCGACATGGGCGTCGCCAAGGACGGCTCCCACAAGGACAGCTACCAGCCGGGCATGGAACTGCACGGCCGCTACACCCTGTTCGGAGAGGGCTGCCGCGGTTCGCTGACGCGCCAGCTGGAGTCGAAATTCGGCCTGCGCGAGGGCGCGGATCCGCAGACCTACGGCATCGGCATCAAGGAGCTGTGGCAGCTCGATCCCGCCAAGCACAAGACCGGCACCGTCATCCACACCGCGGGCTGGCCGATGAACACCACCACCTGGGGCGGATCCTTCATCTATCACCTGGAGGACAATCAGGCCTACATCGGCTACGTGGTCGGTCTGGACTACGACAACCCGCACCTCTCGCCGTTTCACGAGATGCAGCGCTTCAAGACCCATCCGGCGATCCGGCCGATGCTGGAGGGCGGCAAGCGCATCGCCTACGGCGCGCGCGCCCTCAACGAAGGCGGTCTGCAGTCGCTGCCGAAGCTGGTGTTCCCCGGCGGTGCGCTGATCGGCTGTGCCGCCGGGTTCCTCAACGTGCCGAAGATCAAGGGCAGCCACAACGCCATGAAGACCGGCATGCTGGCGGCCGAGGCGGCTTTCGAGGCCGTTATTGGGGCCGGTGAGGGCGAGGCGCCGGCCGAGCTCGCGGCTTTCCCCCGGAAGTTCGAAAGCTCCTGGGTCTACGAGGAGCTTCACAAGGCGCGCAACTTCCGCCCGGCCTTCAGCAAGTGGGGCCTCTACGGGGCCATGCTCTACGGTGGCCTCGATCTCAAGTTGCTCGGCGGCAAGGCGCCCTGGACCTTCCATCACAAGCACGCCGACCACGAGACCCTGAAGCCGGCGGCGGAGATGCCCAGGATCGACTACCCTAAACCCGACGGCGAGATCACCTTCGACCGGCTCTCCTCGGTGTTCATCTCCAACACCAACCACGAGGAAGACCAGCCGGTCCACCTGACGCTGAAGGATCCCGCGATCCCGGTCGCGCACAACCTGAAGCTCTACGACGAGCCGGCGCAGCGCTACTGCCCGGCGGGCGTTTACGAGATCGTGCGCGACGACGACGGCGCCAATCCGCGCCTGCAGATCAACGCGCAGAACTGCGTCCACTGCAAAACCTGCGACATCAAGGACCCGACCCAGAATATCGTCTGGGTGACGCCGGAGGGCGGCGGCGGCCCCAACTACCCGAACATGTAAGGATTTCACCGCTGCGCGGGGGTCCCCATGCCTTGCATGCGGCGGCGAAAATGCCATGTTATCCGCAGCGTCGTTGCCGGCAGCTGCGAATCCGCGACCTCAGCGGGCGGTGGCGCGGCTGGGGTCGGTCCTATCTTGACCACATGGTGGGCCCAAGGCAGGCATTGTGACGGCTTGGAGCGGTCGGTTAGACTGCCCTCGCTGATCAATTGGCCTGCGATTCAGGGCCTTGGCCGGTTTGCCGATCGGCCCACTGCACCTCATCCACCGGGTCGAAACCGCCGGGAGAGTGACTTGTCGAACATTCCGTTCCTGATGCGCCGGGCCGCCTGGTCCAAGTCGGCGCTCCTCGCCTTCGTCGTCGGCCTGATTCCGGCCGCCTGCAGCGCCGAACAGCCGCTGCTGAGCGCCGACCTCTCCACCCAGCTCGCCCAGGGCGATGCCGTGGTGCAGGCACCGCCGCCGATTTCCTCGCCTTACGGTGCCTATCTGGCGGGTCTGGTCGCGCGCGGCGACGGCGATCTGGAAGCGGCCGCCGACTATCTGCTGCAGGCCCTTACCTACGACCCGGACAATCCCGAGCTGCTGTTCCCGGCCATGCACCTGGCGGCGGCAACCGGCCGTCAGGAGGAAACCGTCAGCCTCGCCTCGCGGATCCTGGAGGTCGAGCCGCAGCATAGCATCGCCAGCCTGGTGCTGGCCGTGGACGCGGCGCGCCAGGGCGACCTCGCCGGCGCCGAGGCGCGCCTGACGGCGCTGCCCCAGCGTGGCTTCGATCAGGTCCTGGTGCCCATGCTGATGGCCTGGATCAAGATCGGCCAGGGCGACGTCGACGGCGGTCTCCAGGCGCTCTCCGTGCTGCAGGGCGAGGGCGGCACCGGCGTGCTGTACAGCGTGCATGCTGCCCTCATCAACGAAGTCGCCGGGCGCAGCGAGCTGGCGGCGCAGGAATACGAGGCCCTTCTCGCCAAGACCCAGCAGCCGACGCTGCGCATCACTTGGCTGGCCGGCAGCTTCTTCGAGCGCCATGGCCAGCGCGAGCGCGCTTTGGCGCTCTACCGCGAGTTCGTCAACGATGCGCCCGGCGCCGACATCCTGGCGCCGATGCTGGAGCGCGCCGAGCAAGGCGGCGAGAGCCCGGTGGAGGTCGCCAACGCCACCGATGGCATGGCCGAGGTGCTGTTCAACCTTTCCGGCCTGTTGAGTCAGGAACAGGCGGACGACATCGCGCTGATCCATTTGCATCAGGCGCTGGCGCTGAAGCCCGACTTCATGCTGGCCCAGGTGCTGCTCGGCGAGATCCTGCAGAAGCAGCAGCGCAGCCACGAGGCCATCGCCGCTTACCGCAGGATCCCGCAGGACTCGCCTTTCGGCTGGATCGTCGGCCTGCGCGTCGCCGAGGAGCTGCAGGTGGTGGGCGAGACCGAAGCCGCCCTGTCGGAGTTTGACCGTCTGGCCGCCGAGCGTCCCGACGCCTACGAGCCGCTGTCGCGCAAGGGCAACCTGCTGCGCGAGGAGGAGCGTTTCGGGGAAGCGGTGGACGCCTACGACGGCGCTGTCGAGCGGCTGGAGCGCAGGGGCGAGATCGAGCCGCGCCACTGGTCGCTGCTGTACTTCCGCGGCATCGCGCTGGAGCGATCCGATCAGTGGGAGCGGGCCGAGGCCGACTTCAAGCATGCGCTCGGCCTGCAGCCGGACCAGCCCTACGTGATGAACTACCTGGCCTATTCCTGGGTCGAGAAGAAGCAGAACCTCGACGAGGCGGAGGCGATGCTGGAGCGCGCGGTGAAGCTGCGCCCGCGCGACGGCTACATCGTGGACAGCCTGGGCTGGGTCTACTACCGCCTGGGCCGCTACGAAGAAGCCGTGGTGCAGCTGGAGCGCGCGGTCGAGCTGCGGCCGCAGGACCCCACGATCAACGACCACCTGGGCGATGCCCTCTGGCAGGTCGGCCGCAAGAACGAGGCGCGCTTTCAGTGGCATCGCGCCCTCAGCCTGGATCCGGAAGAGGACCAGGTCCCGCTGATCGAAGACAAGATCAAGAAGGGCGTGACGGTGGCGCCGAAGGATATCTAGACGGGACACTGTCGTGAGTGCCGAGTCGGCCGCTGCCGGAACCGCCTGCGTGCAACGGGCCTGGGCCAAGATCAATCTCACTCTGCAGGTCGTCGGGCGGCGTCCGGACGGCTACCATGAGCTGGAAAGCCTGGTGGTCTTTGCAGAAGTGGGTGACAGCCTGAAGATCGAAGCGGCCGGAGATCTCTCCCTCTCCGTCGCCGGTCCCTTCGCCCCTGCATTGGCAATGGAAGACGACAATCTGGTGCTGCGCGCCGCGCGCGCGCTGGCCGAGCGTGCGGGCGTTCTTCCCGCCGCGGCGCTGACTCTCACCAAGAACCTGCCGGTCGCCTCCGGCATCGGCGGCGGCTCCGCCGATGCGGCGGCGGCCTTGCGCGGGCTCTCGCGGTTGTGGAACGTCAGCCTGCCAGCGGGGGAGTTGGAGGCTCTGGCGCTGCGCCTGGGTGCCGACGTGCCGGTGTGTCTGCGCGGCGAGGCGGCGATCATGTCGGGCATCGGCGAGCGGCTGCAGCCGGTGCCGGCGTTGCCGCCGCTGTGGCTGCTGCTGGTCAATCCCGGCGTCGCAGTTTCTACCGCGGCGGTGTTCAGGTCGCTTGCGGGGAACTTCTCGGCGGTTGCCGAGCCGCGCCTGCCGCCGCTCGGTCTCGCCGCCTTCGTCGACTGGCTGGCGGCGCGGCCCAACGACCTGCAGGCGCCGGCCTGCCGGCAGGCACCGGAAGTGGTCGCGGCGCTGGCCGCGCTCGACGAATGCGACGATTGCCTGCTGGTGCGCATGTCCGGCAGCGGCGCGACCTGCTTCGGCCTCTTCGAGAGCGAAAACGCCGCGCGGCAGGCCGCTGAGGCGCTTGCCGTCCAGCATCCTGACTGGTGGGTGGTGCCGGCGCTGCTGCGCGCCTGAGAGTCCGAAGGGAGAGGAGGCGGCGTCAGCCGCCGTAGAGGTCGGCTACCGTGCGCAGTTCGTCGAGCAGCGCCTTGTCGGCGGCACCGTCGGCGGGGAGGCCGGCCATTTCCTGATAGCTGCGGATCGCCTCGGTGGTCGCCGCCGTCAACACGCCGTCGTGCCTGCCGGGGTCGAGGTCGAGGCGGCTCAGCAGGGTCTGGATCTCTCCGATCTCCGCCGCGCTCAGCGCGTCGTTCATCGCCGCATCGTCGCTCGCCCTGTCGTCGGCCAGCGGGCCGGGAGTCTGCGGCGCGCGCACCGAGGCGACCGGGCCGCTGTCCGGTGTTGCGGTGATATCAGAGGCGGGATTTTCCACCGCGGCGACGCTTTCGCGCGGCGGAGTCTCGTTGCCCAGCTTCAGCCAGAACGACAGGCCGCTGCCGATCACCACCAGGACCACCAGAACGGCGATCAGGCTGCTGGCCGGCGAGCGTTCCTTGTCGAACATGCGGCCGCTGGCTTGCGGCGCTATGGCGGGCTTGGTGGCGGCGGGTTTGGCCGCCGCGGGCTTCGCTGCGCCCGGCATGCTGTCGGCATGCTTGGCATCGGTCTTCGTGTCGGCCTTTTTCTCGCCCGGCTTCTTGTCGCCCGCCTTTTTGTCGCCGGGCGCCTTCGCTTCGCCCTTGGCCGGATCGCCGGCCGGCGGCTTGCCGCCGGGGGCCGGCTTGGCGGCGGCAGCGGGTTTGGCCGGGCCGCCCGCCTTGGCCGAGGCCCCTGCCTTGGCGGAGGTCGCCGCCTTGGCGGAGGTAAAGGTCAGGCCGCTGGCCTTCGGCGAGGTCGGCTGCGGGCCGCTCGCCTTCAGGATGCCGGCCGACGGCCCGGAGAACCGCAAGCCGCTGCTCTCCGGCAGCTTCGGCGGAGCCGCCACGATGGGGCGGTTGCTGCCGAAGGTGATGGTCGCCGGATCGGGCGCCAAAGGATTGCGGGGCGAGGCGGTGGTGGGCACGGCAGGATTGGAAGCGGTCAGGCCCGAATTCGTCAGGCCCGAATTCGTCGGGCCCGAATTGGTCAGCCCCGGCTTGGCGTCGGCCGCCGGCAGGGTGCCGGCGGCATCCGCGTCGGTGCCGCTGCCGTTGCCGGCCTCGGAAGACGCGGTGCCGCCGGGCGCCTGCGCGCGCTTGCCTTTGGGCGTGCGCGACCGGCCGCCCCGTTTGCCGGGGCGGGCCTTGTTGGACTTATCTGCGGCCTTGTCCCAATGCTCTGTCATGCTCTTCGGCGGACTGTTCCGAACCTGATATCATGCGTTTCTCGCGGGCCTTGCGCGCATACGCCGGGGTTTCCGGCCCCGCGCAGAAGGCTCCAATAGTCCGTTATGGGGCAGCCGTGGTTAACGGAGCCCTAATTCGAAGCCTTTCAAAAACATAACTTTTTGACGATTCGCGGGAGGCCGGAGGCGTTGTCTTCGGCGCAAATCCGGGGCTATATGCGGAGCTAGGCCTGGGACGGAATGCCTGTGAAAAAAAATTTATCTTCCGGCGGCCGGCCGCCGCCGCCGCGGAAAATGGCCCCCCGCAGCGGGCAGGCCCCTGATTTGCCGACGGGTTTCGCAGCCTGGGCCGCGGCCTGGGTCACCGCGGCGTGCCGCCGGCCACGGGCCGTGGCGCTGCTGTGCCTGGGCGCGGCCGCCGGCCTGCTCTGGCTCGCCGCCGCGACGCTCAGCATCAATACCTCGACCAACGACATGCTGTCGGAGGAACTGCCCTTCCGCGCCCAGAACGAGGCGGTCGACGCGGCCTTTCCTCAACTGGTCGATACCTTGACCATCGCCATCGAGGCACCGGACGCCCTGGCCGCCGAAGCCGCCGCGGCGCGCCTGGCCTCGGCCCTGGCGGCGCAGCCGGCCGTGGTGCAATCGGTCTTCCTGCCGCAGGGCGGCGCCTTCTTCCGGCGCAACGGCCTGCTCTACCTGTCTCCCGATGAATTGCAGGCGCTGGGCGACCGCCTCGCCGGGGCGCAGCCGCTGCTCGCCGCCCTGCAGGCCGACCCCAGCCTGCGCGGCCTTGCCGAGCTGCTCGCCCAGGCCACCAGCGCGGGCGACTCCGGCGAAGAGGCGCCGGCGGGCGGCGACCTTGCCGCCCTGCTCGACCGCCTGGCGGCGGTGGCCGAGGCCCTGCCGCAGGATCCCGGCGCACGCCTTTCGTGGTCGGCCCTGCTCTCCGATACGCCGCAGACCGCCGAGGACCGGCGCCGCTTCGTCATCGTGAAGCCGGTGATCGATTTCGCCTCGCTCGCCCCGATGGCGCAGGCCGTCGCGGCCGTGGAGGCGGCCGCCGACGAGCTCGGGCTCACCGCCGCGCAGGGCTATCGCCTGCGCCTGACCGGCGAGCCGCTGATGCTGCAGGACGAACTGGTCTCGGTCAGCACCGGCATCGGCCTCGTGGGGTTGATCTCGGGTGTGCTGGTGTCGATCGTGCTCTTCGCCGGCCTGCGGTCCTGGCGCCTGGCGGTGCCGATCCTGATGACACTGGCTGCCGGCCTTGCCTGGACCGCCGGCTTCGCCGCCCTGGCGGTGGGCGAGCTGAACATCATCTCGGTCGCCTTTGCGGTGCTGTTCATCGGTCTCAGCGTCGACTTCGGTATTCACTACGCCCTGCGGGTCCAGGAGAGCCAGGCGCAGGGGCTGGCGCCGCCGGTCGCGCTGGCCGAGGCGGCTGCGCTGATCGCCCGCCCGCTGCTGCTCTGCGCCCTCTCGTCCGCCCTGGCCTTTTTCGCCTTCTTTCCGACCGCCTACCGCGGCCTCTCGGAACTGGGGCTTATCGCCGGGGCAGGCATGTTCATTGCCCTCTTTCTCAACCTCACTCTGCTGCCGGCGCTGATGGCGCTCATGCCGGCCGCGGCCGGAGCCGCGCACCTCGGCCCGGTCGCACGGGCGGGCGCCGCCCTGCAGCGGCGCGCGGCGCGCCACGCGCGCGGCCTCACGACTCTCGGCCTGCTGCTGGCGGTAGCGGCCGCCTTCGCCCTGCCACAGGCACGTTTCGACGACGATCCCCTGAACCTGCGTGATCCGGAGTCCCCCTCCGTGGCGGCACTGCTGGAGATGATGACCGATCCCCGCGTCTCGCCCTACAGCGCCCAGCTGTTGGTCGACGACCTGGCGGCGGCACAGTCGGTCGCACCGCGCCTTGCCGCGCTGCCGGAGGTCGAGGCGGCCGTCACCGTGACCAGCTTCGTGCCGGCGGCGCAGGACGAAAAGCTCGCCATCCTCGATCAGGTGGCACTCTTTCTGACGCCGCTGTTCACCGCGCCGCCGCCGGCGCCGGCGCCCGATGCCGCCGAGCGCACGGCGGCGCTGCAGCGCCTCATCGCAACGCTGGATGCCGCCCCCGACAGCCTGCAGCCGGCGGCCGGCCGCCTGCGCGCGGCCCTGCAAGCGCTCGGCGACGTGCCGCCGGCGCGTCTGGACCAGGCCTGGCTCGGCGGTTTCGAGCCGGCGCTGGATCGCCTGCTCGATGGCCTGGAAGCCGAGGCGGTGACCTTGGAAAGCCTGCCGGCCGACCTCGCCGGCCGCTACCGGGCCGCCGAAGGCCCGCGGGCGGGCAGCGTGCTGATCGAGGTGATCCCGGTCCAGGATCTGCGCGATCCGGCGGCGCGCGAGCGCTTCGTCGACGCCCTGCAGGCGGTGGCGCCTCAGGTATCCGGCGTGCCGGTCACCATCGTGGAGGCGGGCCGGGCCGTCGTCACCGCTTTTGCTCAGGCGACCCTGCTGGCGCTGGCCGCCATCGTGGTGCTGCTGCTGGTGGTCTTGCGCTCGCCGCTCGATGCCCTGTTGGTGCTGGTGCCGCTGTTCCTCGCGGCGCTGCTGACGGTGGCTGTCAGCGTCGTCTTCGGCCCGGCGTTCAACTTCGCCAACGTCATCGTGCTGCCGCTGCTGCTCGGCCTCGGCGTCGACAGCGGAATCCACATGGTCATGCGCGCGCGTGAGGAGTCGGCGGGCGTTCACAGCGCGGCGAATTCCACCCCGCGCGCGATCCTGCTTTCGGCCCTGACCACGGTAGCGTCGTTCGGTGCGCTGGCGACGTCGCAGCATCCGGGCACCGCGTCGATGGGCTTGCTGCTCACCATCGCCATCGTGCTGACGCTGGTCTGCGTGCTGGCCTTCCTGCCGGCCCTGCTGGCGCTCGCCGGCCGTCTGCCGAAGGTATGAGGCTGAGAGAAGCGGAGGGCTTCTAGCGCTTGCTCATCTGTTCGATGTCGATGTAGCCGACCTCGATGGCGTGGCGCAGGGCCTGGAAGGCTTCGCGGGCTTCCTCGTAGGTCAGGCGCTTGGCGCGCAGGTCCTCGATCGCCTCGGAGTCCAGCGGGGCGCCGGGGCTGCAGTGCCTGAAGGCGGCATCCAGGTAGTCGGCGCGCAAGCGCGCCACCATGGTGGCGAAAACGAAGGCCTTTTCCCGGCTGAGATCCG
Organism: Pelagibius sp. 7325; assembly: GCF_037652055.1. NCBI lineage: Bacteria > Pseudomonadati > Pseudomonadota > Alphaproteobacteria > Rhodospirillales > Rhodovibrionaceae > Pelagibius > Pelagibius sp. 7325. The sequence continues at coordinate 200,046 of NZ_JBBKAH010000002.1, read as the reverse complement.
GGATGCGTTCGTGGACGATCTCCTGGTTGGCGGCGCGAATGCCCATGTCCAGTTCATTCAGGAACGTGGTCATCTGGCGCGACTGGTCGAACTCCGTCGCGAAGGCGGACTTGGACTTTTGAGTCATGGAGACCCTTTTAACGCGTGTCACTTGGGGTGCTTCCCAGTAGCGGGGAGCCGGGCCGCCGGCCGGTGTCAGGCGCCGGAAACCGCTGTCCTGGCTTCCCTATTTCCGCCCGCAAGATACCCCGGAGAGGCTTAACAGGTCGTTTAGCCTAAGACGGTCTTACCCGGCCCTGCGCGGGGGCAGGGGCTCGCCGGGGATCCCCAGGGGGTTGATTTTCCCGGGCTCCCGGACCGGCCGCCCAAGCGGGCGGCGTCCCCAAAGGCCGTTGCGGCCCCGCCCCGGCGGCGCTAAGTTGCGGCCCCGCCCGGCCCGCCGCTCACCGGCCTCCCTGCCGGGCCCTGCTGGGGCGTCGCCAAGTGGTAAGGCACCGGTTTTTGGTACCGGCATTCGCAGGTTCGAATCCTGCCGCCCCAGCCAACGCTCTCAATTTAAATCGATTGTTGAGCCACTTCGGGGCCGCGCATCAGCGGTTGGAGCCCAGCGGGATGTCGTTCATCGGGCAGACCTGAACGTCGGTCGGCGGGAAGTCCGTCGTGGTCAGGCAGGTTCCGCGCGGCCTGTCGTAGTTGGTCGCGCCCAGCACGATCGAGACGCTGCCGTCGTCGCCGCGCAGCGGCAGCATCAGACGCTCGATCTTCGCCGTCTGCACGCCATCGGACAGGCGGACGATGCCCTCGGCGCGGACCAGCTTGCCGTGATCCAGTGCCGCTTCCCAGCGCAGCCGGAACATGTCGACGGCCTCTGGACTGAACAGGTCGGCGGGGTTGGTGCCGCGGCGGACACCGCCATGGATCTCGGTGATCGTCTGGCCGGCCAGGCGGTAACGGTAGTGGCCGTCCGGATGCCGCTCCAGCAGCCAGACCCCGTCTAGGAGGTGGCGGAACTTGGTCGGATCAACGTCGCCGCGTTGGGGAACCGCATCGGCCTGGCGCAGGGCGAGCCAATGCCGGATCAGCGTCTCGAATCGCGGATCGGCGAAGCGGGACAGAAAGTCTTGCAGGTCGAGTTCGCTCCAGATGGCCCCATCGCGCTGCATGCGGCGGCTACTCCCCGTTCAATCCCCTTTTTCAACCGATGGCAGGAAAGTACGGCGTGGCCGTTAAGGCGGCGTTAAGCGAGGGCCTGCGTGCGCAGGCCGCGCGGCGGCTACTTGAACTCGATCTCGACGAAGGCGAAGTCGCCGCCGCTGGCGTTGATGACGTTGTGCTCCACGCCGGCGCGGCGGAAGTAGGAGACGCCGGCGGTCAGCTGCGAGGTGCTCTCCTTGCCTTCCTTGTCGACGATCTTCAAGGCGCCGGTCGTCAGCGGCACCACGACGTAGTCGTACTCATGGCGGTGGAAGCCGGTCTCGGCGCCCGGCGCGAAGGACCAGCGCGTTACCCGCGCGGTGTCGTTGTCTTCCTGCATGTCGCCCTTGGCCTGCGCTGCCATCCTGCCTCTCCTGCCGCCGCTGTGATTCGTGAGACGCCAGCCTAGCGCATCGGCTGGGAGAAGACAGCGCCAGGACCTGGCGATCGATGGGCTCAAGACGTCCGGGCCCGCGCCTAGGCGGTGATCCCGAAGGCGAAGATGGCGGCCGCGCCGGCGGCGAGGGCGAGGGCGCGCTGCCACAGCGGGTCGCCGGCGCCGATGAGGCCGCGGCTGAGCAGCCAGAGGCCGAGGCCGATCTTGGCGCAGGCCAGCAGTGCCGGCAGCAGCGCCGTGTCCGGCGCGATGAGGGCGGGATTGGCGACGAAGGCCAGCGGCACGAGGTAGAGCCCGAGCCCCAGGCGCATGGCCTGGCCCGCCACCGGCACCCAGGGCGTCTCGGCCATGCCGGCGGCGATGAAGACGGTGCCGCAGACCGGCGGCGTGATGGTCGAGAGCAACGCGTACCAGAAGACGAAAAGATGCGCCTGCAGCGGCGGCAGGCCGAGCTCCTGCAGCGCCGGCCCGGCGACCGAGATGCAGATCACGTAGGCCGCCGTCGTCGGCACCTCCATGCCGAGGATGAGGCAGGCCAGCGCCGTCAGCAGCAGGGCGCCCCACAGCGTGCCGCCGGAGAGCGCGAGGATGACCGAGGTCACCTTCACGCCCAGGCCGGTGAGATTCAGGACGCCGATGACGATGCCGGCGCAGAGGATGATGGCGGCGATGCCGGCGATCTGCCGCGCCGCGTCGTTGCAGGCACCCTCGAAGCGGGCGAGGCCCTCGCGCAGCGACACGCGGCCCCGGCGGTCGGCGAACAGAAGCAGCGCGGCGGCGAGGATGGCGAGGCCGGCGGCGTACTGCGGCGTGTAGCCGGTGAAGAACAGCACCGCGAGCAGCAGGCCGAAGGGAATGAGGAAGAACGGCGCCGTGGTCAGCAGGGTGGCGCGGTCGGGCAGCTCCTCACGGCTCATGCCGCGCAGGCCGTGACGCCGGGCGAAGCGGTCGACACCGCACCAGGTGGCCCAGAAGAACAGGATCGCCGGCAGGATCGCCGCCGCCATGATCGCCGTGTAGGGCAGGCGCAGCAGCTCCACCATGATGAAGGCGCCGGCGCCCATCAGGGGCGGCATGATCTGTCCGCCGGAAGAGGCGACGGCTTCCACCGCCGCGGCAAACGGTGCCGGATAGCCGAGGCGCTTCATGGCCGGCAGCGTGATGGCGCCGGTCGAGGCGACGTTGGCCGAGGCGGAGCCGGAAATCGAGCCGAAGAAAGCAGAGGACAGCACAGAGACCTTGGCCGCCCCGGCGCGGAAGCGCCCGGCCAGGCGCGTCGCCAGCGCCATGAAGCCGGCCCCGCCTTCGCCCGCCCCGACGAAGGCGCCGAGGATGACGAAGACCGCCACCACCGTCACCGAGACGCCGGTAAGCTCACCCCAGACACCGCCTTCGGCGATTGTGAGGGTGCCGAGGAAGGAGTTCACCGGGATTCCCGGGTGGCCGAACTGGCCCGGCAGGTACTGGCCGAACAGGCCGTAGGCCAGCGCGATGACGGCGACGATGGGCAGCGCCAGCTTGATGGCGCGGCGCGCTATCTCCAGGACGGTGACGATGAGGACACCGGCCATGGCGTACTGCAACGGTCCCTTCAGGCTGCCGTACTGGTCGTCGAGCGCGCGCAGGTTCACGATGATATAGAGGCAGCTCGCGAGGCCCGCCAGGCAGAGCGCCCAGCCGATCCAGCGGGCGAGCGCGCTCTCCTGCCGCGCGGCGACGAACACCCAGGGCAGCGCCAGCATCAGGTGGATCGGCCGGCTGATGAGATTGGGAATCAGGCCGGCGAAGATCAGCCAGAGATGAAAGCCGACCGAAGCGAGGGCCAGCAGCGTGAAGACCGCACGCCAAGGCGTTGCCCTGATGGTTGCCGCGGCATCGTCGTCGTGCGTGCTTCGAGACGCGCTTTCAGCGCTCCTCAGCATGAGGTCCTTTCTTTGTGCCATCAAAGATCCGCCTCATCCTGAGGAGCCCGTCCGGACCCGGCCGGACGGGCGTCTCGAAGGACGCAGGCCACCCCTGCAGCGATGCGAGGTGCCGCCTTACATCAGGCCGCCGGGGATATCGAAGCCGGCTTCCTTGTAGTACTTGAGCGCGCCTGGGTGCAGCGTCGCCCCCAGGGTCTCCAGCATCGCCGGGGCGACGCCGCCCCACCAGGGATTGTCCTGGGCCATGGCGGCCTTGCGCTCCCAAAAGGTCTTGGTCAGCTGATAGGCGGTCTCTTCGTCCATGTCGCTGGTGGTGTAGGCACCGACCGGCAGCGAGGTGGTGACGGTGTCCTCGTCGATGCCGGGATAGGTGCCGGCGGGGATCACCAGCCTGGTGCGCCCGGTGGCGGCGACCTGTTCGTCGGTCATGGAGAGCAGGCGGACCCCGGTCCCGGCGGCCGCCTCGATAACGTTGGGCGCGGGGTAGGAGCCGGCGGTGGCGAAACCATCGACCTGGCCGTTCTTCAGGGCGGGCACGGCGGAGCCCAGTTCCACGTCCACCAGGTTCACCTTGCCGGCGACGCCGAAGGTCTCGAAGTTCTTCTCGGCCTCGCTGGCGCCGAAGCTGCCCTTGCCGATGATGAAGCTCTTGCCCGCCAGGCCGGCGAAGTCGGTGACGCCCGAGTCCGCGCGCACCACGTAGTGCATGGTGAGGAAGGGAATGGGGAAGAGGCTGCGCAGCTTGTCGAAGGCCGGGTCCTTGGGCTCGAACTGGCCCTTGCCGGCGATGGCCGCTTGGGCGAGCGCTGGCGGCGTGGTGAAGACGTAGTTGCCGCTGCGGTTGGCGGCCTCCTTCACGTTCTGGACCGAGCCCTGGCTCTCCTCCACGGTCACGATGACCGCGCCGTCGGTGCCGGCCTTCATGGCCTCGGCGATCTGCACCGCCATCTGGTAGTAGGACGTACCGGACTTCGCCGACTTGAAGGTGACGCGGGTCTCAGCTGAAGCGTCTTTAGCGAAGGGGAAAGCGGCGATCACCGCCGCGGCCGCCAAGGCGGCCAGGCTGTTGCGAACCATAGGGGCTGCTCCCTGATGCGGAAATGTCGGCGGGACCGCTTGGCGCGACCCCTTTCCCCCGATCAATAGCGGGCGGCGGCGATGCCGTAAAGTCCGCGATTCGGGGCTTCGGCAGGTTCACTGTTGGTGTTTGCGCCTGCGTCGTCTTGTTTCCTCAATTCGCTGTCGTCTCTGTCGTCTTGCCTCATCTACCGAGATGCGGGCCATAAGTAGGGCCCTTTCTGCATCCTTCTGTGGTGAATGAAATTCTGAATGCTCTGTAATGTATTGGGCAAACTGGTCTGCATTTTCAGGGGCTGGGACTTCTCGGTTCCAGCTGAGACCAAGAAATGATGTTAGGCCTAAGCGATAGAGAACCGGTGCTACGTAAATTAGCCCGCGTCCGGAATACGGAACTCTTAGGCTTGCGCGAGTCACTGGATTGCCGTGTAAGAAGTCGTTGCGGCGATTGTTTAGCTCCCTATAGAGCCAGCAAGCAAGATTACGACGGGCTTTCTTATTCTTCGTTCCGGTCTCATAGAGCCTGTGCCGGCATCGCTTTTCGATCCATGGTGCATTCTCTAATAATTCAAAAACTTTGTTGAGATTTGCTCTGCCATCTCCCCCTGGATGCACCAAGATTTCGAATGCTGAAACCCAAAATGAAATGGTCCGTCCAAAATGATGAATTGTTGCGTCAGTACCGCCCGGGATCATCATTGCTTGGTTGGCCATATTCAGTGAGCGAAACAGTGCTATGTCACTCCACGCTGGGGACGCAGCATTGAATCGACCAAGCCAGCGCTCCTGCAGCGCGCGGAATAGCGGGAAGTCAAAATCCCTTCGACTAGCGCGAACGGGTGGTAATTCAGGCGAAGATTGACCTTGGAAGGCTCGCGCTTCGTGAACGCCGAGAAAGGCGGGTGTTAGGGCAACAATATGGTCAAGATTTGTAGTCAGTGCCCATGGATAGACTGAGAATGCGCTTGAGTACCCAATTCTGTCGCGTCCTCCATCATATATCGTGTTCTCGGCATTAGCTTTAGGAACTGTCGATGCTGCAAGGATGTCACGAAATCCCCCCACTGCGTCCACGGTCTTGAGTCGTTTTGGCGCATCGTCACGGGTAAGAATGACTGCAGGGCGCAGGCGATTCTTAAAGGAATCTCTGAAGCTTCCGATAAATTCACGAAACTCTGGGTGCTGTTTTTTTAGCTTCTTGACACGCGGATCGCTCGTGGGAGCGAGTGCGAAGTACTCAGTGTCGATAGCCTTATCAATCTCAATATTCGGTAAAACCCAACCTGGCTTCCAGTCCATAGCCGCAGTCCTTGCCTTTTGGATCGACGGTGGGGTGTCGCTCAACACGACCGTTCTCCTCAGTATATCTAATCGAGTGACCACTGCCGAATTCAGCTTAATTGTCCTGTCGCGCAGCCTCTTGGTGAAGCGGAGGGTCTTGTGATGCCGACCGTAGTTGTAGAAAATTAGCTTAGCTGAGACGTTTCGGTGTGGGAGGACGCCGCCAGCTACTCCGCCGGAACCGGGGCGGGCGCCGAGACCTGCCCTACCTGTACTCCGTGACCCTGCTGCTGGCGGCGGCGATGCCGTAAAGGCGCCTTACTTCCCTGCCGACCCGCAGGGTAGCCGTCTTGCCGCCGCGCCCGCCGCGGGAACCCGGCGGTCTTCTGCCGACCGGGGGTTGACGCTGTCACCATTTTGCCGCTTGAAAGCCTCTCTCCGCCACCTGACATATCGCGGCGCAGCTTGTCCGACGAGGGAGTTCGCTTGTCAGTTCAACCCGTCACCCGGCGCCGGCCGATGTCCAGGTCGCTGCTCATGGCGCTCAGGCGTCGCCGCGCCCGCGATTCCGCCGCCGAAGACTCGCAAGGCCCAGCATTCGAGCCCCAGGATGCCCGCGATGCCACCCGCAGCCTGGGTGCGATCCTCGCCGAACTGGGCGACCGCTCGTTCGGCTGGTCGATCATCGTCTTCGCGCTGGTGAACCTGCTGCCCCTGCCGTTCGGCTCCAACGTGGTCACCGCCCTGCCGCTGCTGCTGCTGACCGGCCAGATGGTGCTGGGTTTTTCCCACGTCCGTCTGCCCGGCATCATCGCCCGGCGCCACATCCCGCGCCGGGGTTTCCAGGGCGTGGTGCTGCGTTTCAGGCCACTGCTGCGGCGGATCGAGCGGATCATCCGGCCGCGCCATGTCTGGCTCTTTGCGCCGCGGGCCGAGCGCATCGTCGGCGTCGGCCTGTTCCTGGTGTCGGTGGCGTTGTTCCTGCCGATCCCTTTCAGCGGGATGATTTCCGCCTTTGCCCTTCTTGTCGCCGGGATCGGGCTGGCCGAGCGCGACGGCGCCGTCGTCTTCGCCGGGCTGGCCGTCGGCGTGGTGGCCATCGCCGTGACCCTGGCCGCCGCCACCACCATCGTGCTGGGCGTGCAGGCGGCGACCTGACGCGGCTTACTCCGCTGCCGCCGCCGCCGCCGCCGGCGCCGGCACGCGGCCGAGCAGCACTTCGTGGCCCGGCTGCGGGTGGCGCGGCACGTTGAGGGCCAGCACCAGGGAGCAGCCGGCCATGGCGGCGCCGGCCAGGAACACCGCGGCGGGTGAGGCCAGCCAGAGGAAGCCGAAGGCGGCCGGCAGGAAGACCGCGGCGATATGATTGATGGTGAAGCTGACGCCGGCGGTGGAGGCGATGTCGGCCGGATCGGCGATCTTCTGGAAGTAGGTCTTGATGGCGATGGCCAGGGCGAAGAACAGGTGGTCGATCACGTAGAGCCCGGCGGCCAGCGTCGCGTCGTTCACGAAGGCATAGGCGGCGAAGACGCCGATCAGGCCGATGTACTCGAAGACGAGGGCGTGGCGCTCGCCGATGCGGCCGATGAAGCGGCCGATCTTCGGCGCCAACCAGATGTTGATGGCCGAATTCAGCAGGAACAACAGGGCGATGGCGCCGACGTCGTAGCCGAACTTCTCCACCATCAGAAAGCCGGCGAAGACGATGAAGATCTGGCGGCGCGCGCCCGACATGAAGACCAGGGCGTAGTAGAGCCAGTAGCGCTTGCGCAGCACCATGTGCTTGTGCTGCTCGACCGGCTGCTTGAACTGCGGAAAGCCGAGCCAGGCAACGAGGGCGATCACCGCCGTGGCGCCGCCGCCGATCATGTAGATCCACAGGTAGTCCATGGCCAGAAGATCGCTGGTGAGCCACACCAGGCCGTAGACCACGATGGAGGTGAGCGACCCGGCGGCGATGAGCCGGCCCAGGGTCTCCGGCGCGCGGACCTTGTCGATCCACTGCAACGAGAGGGAGACCTGCAGGGTCTCGTAGTAGTGATAGCCGAGCGACATGATGACGGTGGTGGCGTAGATGCCGAGCACCGAGGGGAAGAAGCCGGTCGCCGCGGTGCCGAGGCCGAGCAGCGCCAGCGACAGCACGGCGAGGCGCTGCTCCCGGATAAGGAACAGCAGGAAGACGACGCCGAAGGCGAGGAAGCCGGGCACCTCGCGCAGCGACTGCATGATGCCGATCTCGACCCCGCCGAAGGCCGCGCGCTCGTAAGCGAAGTTGTTGATGAGCGCCTGCCAGGTGGCAAAGCTCAAGGGGACGCCCGCCGCCATCAGCAGCAGCAGGACTTCGGGGCGGCGGAAGCGCGCCAGCAGCCCCCCGGCAGGGGCGGTGGGAGAAGCGGCGGCGGGGGCGATGGGATCGCCAGGGGTGTCTGTCGTCGTCATGCGTCCGATATACCCCTCCCTGCTTTGCCCGTCTTGCTGTAGAATGCCAATGAATGGTGCGAAACAGACAAAGCAGGACGGGTGCCTCGAGCACGGCCGCTTCGACGGTGTGGAAGCGGGGCCCGCAGCACGTCCACAGCGATCCGCTGCCGAGCCACCCGGGCAACCTTGAGGACCCCTCGCGGCCCATCGCGCCGCTGGCCATCGACTACGAGGGCTCCTCGCTGCGCCCCTGGCACCACCACCGGCGCGGCCAGCTGCTTTACGCCGACCAGGGCGTCATGCGGGTCAGCACAGCGGCGGGGGCCTGGGTGGTGGCGCCGGAGCAGGCGGTCTGGGTGCCGCCGGGCGTCGAGCACCAGGTTGGCCACAGCACCGGCATCGCCATGCGCACGCTCTACATCGACCCGGAGGTGGCGGCGCGGGAGCTGCCCGGCGAGTGCTGCGTGGTGGCAATCCCCGCGCTGCTGCGCCAGCTCATCCTGCGCGCCATGGAGATCGGCCTCGACTATCGGCCCGACAGTGCCGGGGCGCGGGTCATGGCGGTGATCCTCGACGAGCTGCGCAGCCTCGCGCCCGAGCCGCTGCACCTGCCCACGCCGCGCGACCCGCGCCTGAAGAAGATCGCCGAGGCGCTGCTGGCCGACCCCGCCGACGGCCGCGTACTCGCGGGCTGGGCCAAGGCCGCCGGCGCCAGCGAGCGCACGCTCGCCCGCCTCTTCGTGAAGGAAACCGGCATGACCTTCGGCGCCTGGCGCGAGCGCCTGCGCCTCACCACGGCCGTGGCGCGCCTCGCCGAGGGCGAGCCCGTCACGGCCGTCGCCTACGACCTCGGCTACCAGAGCCCCAGCGCCTTCATCGCCATGTTCCGCCGCTCCCTGGGCGATACGCCGGGGCGCTATCTGAAGAAGGCGCAGGACGCCGACTAGTCGACTACCGCTTTGCCCTTGCCGTCTCTCACTTGTCACCCTCGGGCTTGACCCGAGGGTCCATGGTTGAGGTTTCTCGCTGTTGCCCTGGATGCTCGGGTCAAGCCCGAGCATGACAGTTGTATTGTGGAAGGAGGGGGCGCGCTGCCGCATTTAATTGCACGCCTGCGCGGCATCCCCCATATCTAGAACGTTGCCCGGCATAGCACCGCAGGAGATCCCCCATGGCCTTCGCGATCAGGAACCTCGACCACGTGGTGGTCTGCGTCAGCGACCTCGGCCGCGCGCTGCAGTTCTATACCGAGGTGCTGGGCTGCAAGGAGGAGCGCCGGGTCGAGCGCATCGGCCTCGTGCAGCTGCGCGCCGGCGCCTCGATGATCGATCTGCAGCTCGTGAATCCCGGGCCGGAGGACAGCGACTTCTCCGGGCCGACCAAGAACATGGACCACTTCGCCATCCGCATCGAACCCTTCGACCCCAAGGCCCTGCGCAGCCACCTGGGCAAATTCGGCATCGACGCCGGCGAGGTGGTGCAGCGCTACGGCGCCGAGGGCGACGGCCCCTCCGTCTACATCAACGACCCCGACGGCAACACGATCGAATTGAAGGGGCCGGCGGGCTGAAGGGCCGGGCGGGCTGACGGTGTGCGTATCGAACTTGGTTCCGAGCGCTAGGCTCGCCATCCTTTAATCGAGCCCGTTGCATCATTTCGGGTCTGCAATTGGCGATTAGCTCGGGATCAGGGGTGCTCTGAGACGATCCTCTTGCAATCTAATATTGAATAAGAAAACATACAACTCACTAAATAATTGTGAGGTAGCTTCGGAGGAGGCATGTCCAGGAAGTCAGATCCAAACCTTGTAGACCTGTTTAAGCAGGCCTCAGATATAGCTCAGCAAGTTCCTGAAAACCTTCAAGAAGCGGCGTTCAATAAGGCGATAGACATATTGACCCGTGATCAGGGGCTGGGAGGAGCAGACGAAAAAATACCTCCGAGTCCAAATAATCTCGGCGCGACTGTTCAGCGGAAAAAGCCCAGAGCAACTCAACAGGCTTTGTCGCAGACTGCCCGGCCAGTTGACAATCTGCTCCAAGGTATTGACTCAACCAAGTACCCTGAAGTTGCGCGTTCTGGGAAGGTGCTAGAAAGGTCGCTGAGGGTTCTTCAGATTGCTCATGCCGACCATGATGTCGACGGCCTCTCCCCTGGAGAGATAGCGAAAATACTGAGCGCGAAGTTTCGCATAAGAACCACTGATGCCGCTGTACGCATGGCGCTCGGGGGCGTTTCCGACTTGGTTGATCGAGTTCCCGAAGGAAAGGGATTCATCTACCGAATCATGGCTCCTGGTGAAGAATGCCTTTTGCACTTAAGCACCGACGGTGCGACTGCAAAATCAACTAAGCAAGGTGGCCAATCCAAGAAGAGGACTCGTCGAAAACCATCAAAATCGTCCTCCGAACCTGATAGCTACGAGGATCCTCCTTCAGAACGACTTTCATCGACGGCTGGGGCTAAGGGGCGTTCGAACAAAAAGGTACGTAAGAACGCCAGTGTCGGCTCCAAGTCAGTAGTTGAAGAGTTGATAGCGGCGGGGTTTTTTGATGAAGGTCGGACAGGGCCTGACGTCCAGGTGTATTTGCGCAAGAAGCGCGGGCTCCAGTTTGATGTCACGCAACTGCGTGTATCGCTGCTGAGGCTTGTTAGGGAGGGCAAGCTAGAGCGAGACGAGAATGCAGAGGGACAATATGAGTACCGGAAACCCTAAGCTCAGTCTCGAGCACGCTCTCCAGTCATTGCCCGCACCGCTTGTGAAGCGCATTCTACGAATATATTCGACCATAAAGAACGAAGCGCTTGAGGGACAGCATGATGCTATTGGTCATCAAGCGGGTAAGCTTGCTGAGGTTCTCATTAGAGCTTTGCAGCATTTATTGACTGGGACTCACACTGCATTAAGCGCGAACCTCGGGAATTTCAAAGCCGAGTGCGAGAATATCGAAAAGACGTCAAAGGCAGCGGGTCCCGAGGGTTTGCGGATATTGATGCCTCGCGCTCTTCTGTTCTTGTACACACTGAGAAACAAGAGAGACTTTGGGCATGTTGGTGGTGAGGTTGATGCAAACGAAATTGACGCGCTGACAGCGGTGCGACTGGCCGATTGGTGCATTTGCGAGTTGATCAGAGTTTCTCAGAATATTGCGCTCGAGGATGCGCAGCTTTTGTGCGATGCAATTTCTGAACGGAGATTGCCAGCAGTTTGGAATGTCTTGGGGCGAAAGCGTATCCTCAACACTGCACTAACGTACCGCGATCAGGTTCTCTTGCTTCTTTATTCAGAGGTCGAGAAGGCGGTCCCTACAGAAGACTTGTTTGCTTGGACAGAGCATTCGCATAAGGCCAATTTTCGCCGCGATGTTCTTTCGCGGTTGCACGATGATAGGCTGATCGAATGGGACAAAGATGTTGAAATGGCTATTCTGTCGCCGATGGGGGCGAGAGAAGTTGAGGTGCGGATTTTGCCAAATGTCTAGGTCGGCGTGATTTGGCGGTTCGGTCAACGTCACTGATGCACGACTGAGATATTGACTTTAGAGTTCTAACCCTCCTTCTGTCCCACCAATATGTAGCTCAGCGGCAGCTGCTGGGGCTGGTTCTCCAGGTGGTCGTGGGTGCCGACGTTGTGCGGCAGTTCCTCGAAGTCCTCCAGCGCGAAGCCGCTGCGCAGCAGGCTCATGATCACGTCGCTCATCTTGTGGAAGGTCCAGTAGCAGGCGGTCGCCTCGTATTCCTGGTTGGCCCAGTAGTCGAGGCCGCCCTCGGCCCGGTAGGGCTCGCTGCGGAAGTAGGACTCGTCTGGATAGGCCGGCACGGTCAAGTTGCGGTCGTCGTACATGTTGAGCAGCGGGTGGCTCTCGTAGATGACGAGATGCCCGCCCGGCTTCAACACCCGCCTTGCCGTCCTGAAGAACTCGGCCAGGTCCGGCATCCAGCCGAGGACGCCGATGGTCACCAGCGCGATGTCGAAGCGGCCGTCATAGCCAGCCGGGATCTTCGCGATTTCCGTCTGCACGAACTCGGCCTCGATCTTCCCCACTGAGGCCAGTTCGCGCGCCTGCGCCAGAAAGGCTTCCGAGAAGTCGAAGCCGGTCATCCGCGCGGCACCCAGGGTCTTCACCGACAGCAGCTCGCGCGCGTTGTTGCAGCACAGCTGCGCCACGGCCTTGCCCTCGACGCCGAGGCCTGTCAGCCGCTCCGTCAGTGTCGCGTCCAGCACCGAATAGCCGGGCGTGGCGAAGCCCGCCAGCAGCTCGGCGTACTGGTCGTGGCTGCGGTGGCGCTCGGCCGCTTCGTCCCAGGACTTGCGGTTGGCGGCGATGATGTCGTCCCTGGTAACTGACTCTGGGCTGGCGGACATGGCGTGGTCTCTCTTCAAAGCGGCGGCGCAGCCTACTCCCGCCGTCAAGGTTGCGCCAGATCGCAAGCGGGTCACAGAACGGTCACGGCGCAGCGGCACGGGTCCACCGCGGCGGAGCGTGCAGGCTCCTGACACCCCGTTGGCTGCTGACGGCCTCTTGCCGACGCGATTGTGATCGGCGCGCCCCTTCACCTGTCATCTCGACTCCCCATAATGCAGGGGATACACCCCGCGGGCGCAACTTCTGAGGCTGCCCCGCGTTTGTTTTTGGGCGCTTCACGACAAAAGGGTTGCCGCATGTCCCCAGCCACTGCCCTTCGCCAGGAATCGCAGAGCAGCGTTTCCGAGACCGCCATCGACCGCGAACGCTTGCTGAACGGCTTTCGCGAGGTGCGCGCGCGCAGCGACGCCCTCGCCCGGCCGCTGTCGCCGGAAGACATGACGGCGCAGTCCATGGAGGACGCAAGCCCCACCAAGTGGCACTTGGCGCACACTACGTGGTTCTTTGAGACCTTCATCCTGCGCGAGCGTCAGCCGGACTACCGGGAATTCCATTCGCGTTACAATTATCTCTTCAACTCCTACTACGAGGCGGTCGGCGCGCGGCACGCGCGGCCGCGCCGCGGACTGCTCACGCGACCCTCGGTCGACGAGGTGCTGGCCTACCGCCGCCATGTCGACACCGCGATGGTGGCGATGATCGAGGATGCGCCTGACGCCGTCTGGACTGAGGTGGCGCCGCTGCTCGAACTCGGCCTGCATCACGAGATGCAGCACCAGGAGCTGCTGCTGACCGACATCCTGCATCTCCTGGCGCAGAATCCGCTCGATCCCGCCTACAGGGAGGTGATGCCGCCGCGTGGTGGTGACACCCTGCCGCAGACGTGGTGCAAGCACGACGGCGGCATCGTCGAGATTGGTCACGGTGGACATGGTTTTGCCTACGACTGCGAGGGACCGCGCCACCGCGCTCTGCTGGAACCTTTCGCCCTGGCAAGCCGCGCCGTCACCAATGGCGACTGGCTCGCCTTCATGGCCGACGGCGGTTACGGCGACCCTGCCTTGTGGCTCTCCGACGGCTGGGCCACCGTTCAGCGCGAGGGCTGGCGGGCGCCGCTCTATTGGCAGGAGGAGGACGATGGCGTCTGGAGCGCCATGTCGCTGCTCGGGCGCCACCCGGTCGACCCGGCGGCGCCGGTCTGTCACGTCAGCCTCTACGAGGCCGACGCCTATGCCCGCTGGGCCGGCGCGCGCCTGCCCAAGGAAGCTGAACTGGAGGTCGCCGTGGCCGGTCGGCCCATCGCCGGCAACCTCCTGAGCCGCGACGCGCTGGTGCCGCAAGCGGCCCCCCAGGCCGTGGACGCGTCGGCGGACGGTCATCCGGTCCAGCTGTACGGCGATGTCTGGGAGTGGACGCAGAGCGCCTATGCACCCTATCCCGGCTTCCGCGCGCCCGAGGGTGCGGTCGGCGAATACAATGGCAAGTTCATGTGCAACCAGTTCGTGCTGCGCGGCGGCTCCTGCGTAACGCCCGACGCGCAGCTGCGTGACAGCTACCGCAATTTCTTCTATCCGCACCAGCGCTGGCAGTTCACTGGCCTGCGTCTGGCCAAAGACCTGTGAAGGAGGAGGCCACGATGACGCAAGCACTCCGCAAGCCGGAACCCATCGTCACCGTCACCGAGGAGGCGCCCGACGTCTCCGGTGCGGAGTTCCGCCGCTCCGTGCTGGCGGGCCTCGCCGCCGCCCCGAAGACCCTGGAGGCCAAGCACTTCTACGATGCGCGCGGCTCCAAGCTGTTCGATGCCATCACCGAACTGGAGGAATACTACCCGACGCGGGCGGAGGCGGCGCTGCTGCGCCACCATGCCGGCGCCATCGCGGACTTCGTTGGCGCGGGCGCGAGCCTCATCGAGTTCGGCAGCGGCTCCTCGGTGAAGACGCGCATCCTGCTCGATGCCCTGCCGGATCTCGCTTGCTACGTGCCGATCGACATTTCCGGCACGCATCTGAAGGCGACCGCCGGGGCGCTGGCGCGCGACTACGCCTTCCCCGTTGTGCCGCTGCACGCCGACTATACCCGCGACTTCGCGCTGCCCGAACGTGTCCCCGCAGCGGGCCGCGCCGGCTTCTTCCCCGGCTCCACCATCGGCAACTTCGATCGCGCGGCGGCGGTCGCGTTCCTGCAGGGCGCGCGCCGCCTGCTGGGCGACGGCGCGCGCTTTCTGGTCGGCGCCGACCTGCAAAAAGACGAGGACCGCCTCATCGCCGCCTACGACGACGCCGAGGGTGTCACCGCGACCTTCAACCTGAATCTCCTGCGGCGCATCAACCGCGAGCTGGACGGCACCTTCGATCTCGCCGCCTTTCGCCACGAGGCGCGCTACGACGCGCAGCTGGGCCGCATCGAGATGCATCTGGTGAGCCGCCGCCTCCAGGCGGCGACGGTGGCGGGCCAGCGCTTCGACTTTGCCGACGGCGAGTCGATCCACACCGAGAACTCCTACAAATACACCCTGGAGTCCTTCGCCGACCTTGCCCGCCAGGGCGGCTGGCGCGTCGCGGCGCAGTGGCGCGATCCCGAGGGTCTCTTCAGCCTGCACGGCCTCGTCGCGGAATAGGCGGCTTGCTTCGTCCTGGCAATCGCGCCGGCGAAACGACTATAGTCCGCTCATTCTTGGCCGCGGGTTCACTGCGGCCCCACAAGAGCGTGATTGGCAGGATGAGTGCGCTGCAGGACATTCTCGGCTTCTGGTTCGCCCAGGGCCGCCAGGACCAGTGGTTCGACGGCGGCGAGACCTTCGATGCAGAGGTGCGCCGCGTGCTGTTGCCCCATCTGCAGGCCGCGCTTGCCGGCAAGTACGAAAGCTGGCGGCGCGATCCGCCGGGGTGCCTGGCGCTGGTGCTGCTGCTCGACCAGGTGCCGCGCAACGTCTACCGCGGTACGCCGCGCGCCTTCGCCACCGATCCGGCGGCGCGCGCGGTGACCCGCCATGCCCTGGCCGCGGGCTTCGACCGGGCGCTCGCCTCCACCGCGGAGCGGATGTTCCTCTATATGCCGCTGGAGCACAGCGAGGATCTGAAGGACCAGCAGGACTGCGTGCGCCTGGTGGCCGGGCTGGACGGCGCGGCGGAGTTTCTCTCCTACGCCGAGCGTCACCGCGATGTCATCGCCCGCTTCGGCCGCTTCCCGCACCGCAACGCCATCCTCGGCCGCGAGAGCACCGAAGAAGAGATCGAGTTCCTGAAGCAGCCGAACTCGTCGTTCTGAAGGAATGGCCTCAGGGCACCAGCCAGCTGGTCTGCAGCTGGCCGCTGCCGTTCCAGCTGAAGTTGGCGCGGCGGTGGCCGTAGGGCGTCAGCAGCAGCCAGTCAATCTGGCGGATGTGGCAGACCACCACGGCGAAGTTCAGGCGTCCGGCGTCGCTCTCCACCTCGCTCGGATCACGGCCCTCCAGTTCGGCGGGCAGGCCGGAGGTCGCCCAGGCCCACGGCAGGCCGCGCGGACCGGAGACCAGGTAGTCGCGCCGGCGGCGCGGCGTCAGCGCCTGCCAGGCGTCCTCGGCCACAGAGTCGCGGTGGTGTATCGCGGCCTCGGCCTGCACGCGCACCTGGGTATCGTCGCTCAGCGAATGGAACAGCAGGGCCACGCGCGGATCATCCTGGATCTCGCCGATCTTGTGGCTGCGCAGGTCGGTGTAGAACCACAGCTCACGCGCTTCCGGGTCGACCTTGCGCAGCACCACGGTGCGTAGCGTGCAGCCCAGGCCGGCGTGGGTCGTCGCCATCGCCAGGGTGTGGAAGTCGTGCTGCGGGTCGGCGACCCCGTCGCTCAGCAAATGCCAGCATTCGGCTAGCACGGCGCCGAGGCGCGGCTCGTCCTCCGAGTGCCAGATATCCAGGTTGGTCCCGATCAAGCTATTCCCCCGGTACGTGCTGTTATTACCGGCCAGTCTAGCCCTGACGGGCGTCGGCGCAAACGCTTTCGAGGTCCTGGACTTGCGCTGGGTCATTCGGGCACAAGTGGATGCCTGCTAACGTGGTTAGCTAAGTTCTTGAAGCCCCTGTAAAGAGGCGGACGAAGAGGCGAAGGCGACGATGCGCATTGCCACCTTCAATCTGGAAAGCCTCGACCTTGCTCCGGACGGCGAGGCCGCCTTCCAGCACCGCGCGGCGGTGCTCAGGCCGCAGCTGGAAGCTTTGCAGGCGGACATTCTCTGTCTGCAGGAGGTCAACGGCCAGCACGTTCCCGGCAAGGCCGGCCGTGAGTTGACGGCCCTCACGCGCCTGCTGGCGGAGACCTGCTATGACACCTACCACGTGGTCGCCAGCGCGGCGAAAAGCCCGAAGGGCGGCGTCGCCGACGTGCACAATCTGGTCATTCTCAGCCGCCGCCCCGCGCACGAGAGCGAGGCGCTGCATCACCGCCTGGTGCCGCCGCTGCCCTACCGTTCGATCACCGCGCAGCCCGAGTCTGCCCGCGATCTCACCCTGGAATGGGATCGCCCGCTGCTGCACGCCGCCTTTGAGACCGCGGACGGCGAAACGCTGCACGTCATCAATCTCCATCTGCGCAGTCCGTTGGCCTCGCCGATCCCCGGCCAGAAGCTGAACGCCGATACCTGGGGCTCGCTTGCCGGCTGGGCCGAGGGCTACTTCACCGCCACGCTGAAGCGCAGCGGCCAGGCGCTGGAGGCGCGGCTCCTCGTTGAGCGCATCTTCGATGCCGACCCTGAGGCCCTCATTGCCGTCTGCGGCGATCTGAACGCCGGCGAAGAGGAAACGCCCTCGCGCATCCTGCAGGCGACCTTGGCGGACAGCGGCAACGAGGCGCTCGCCTCACGCGCATTGGAGGCGCTGGAATGGCGTCTGCCCGAGGCGCGGCGCTACACCGTGTTGCACGCCGGGCGGCGGCGCATGCTCGACCACATTCTTTGCTCGCAGCCGCTCGCCGCGCGCTGCCGCAAGATCATCGTCGGCAACGAAACCTTGCCCGATGAGGAAGAGATGGCGGCGGACGATCCGCGCTCCAACCACGCCCCGCTGATCGCCGAGTTCGATCTGTAGAAGAAAAGCCACGTCTGACAGGGAGCGACACCGCACCCTTCGAGACGCGGGCCGTTTGGCCCGCTCCTCAGGGTGAGGCAGGGCTTGGAATTACAGACCTCATGCTGGGGAGCCCGCGACAGCGGGCGTCTCGAAGCAGGAGGACCGGCACATCCTCTACGCGGCCTTGAGCGCCTCGCGGCCGTGCGGCTCGCTGAAGTCGATCGCCGGGCCCTTGGGCACGATGCCGCTGGGGTTCACCGTCGGATGGCTTTCGTAGTAGTGGTGCTTGATGTGGAAGAAGTCCACGGTCTCGGCGACGCCCGGCACTTGGTAGAGCTCGCGGGCATAGGCCCAGAGATTGGGATAGTCGATGAGGCGCCTGAGGTTGCACTTGAAGTGGCCGTGGTAGACCGGATCGAAGCGCAGCAGCGTGGTGAACAGCCGCCAGTCGGCTTCGGTGAGCCGCGGCCCCGCGAGATAGCGTTGGCGTGACAGCCGCTCTTCGAGATCGTCGAGGGTCGCAAAGAGCGCGTCGAAAGCCTTCTCATAAGGTTCCTGCTTCGTCGCGAAGCCGGCCTTGTAAACGCCGTTGTTCACGTTGTTGTAGACAGTGTCGTTGACCGCGTCGATCTCGCGGCGCAGTTCCTTCGGATAGAAGTCCAGCGTCGATCCGGTGATGCCGTCGAAGGCGCTGTTGAACATGCGGATGATCTCCGCCGACTCGTTGCTGACGATGGTTTCGCGCTGCTTGTCCCACAGCACCGGTACGGTGACGCGGCCGGTGTAGTCGGGCTTCGCGGCGGTGTAGACCTGGTGCAGCTTTTCGGCGCCGTTCACGCTGTCGGAAATCACGCCGCGGCCCTGCTCGAAGGTCCAACCTTCCTCGCCCATGTGCCAATGCACCACGGAGAGGGAGATCAGATCCTCCAGCTTCTTCAGCTTGCGGAAGATGAGCGTGCGGTGCGCCCAGGGGCAGGCGAGCGAAACGTAGAGGTGATAGCGCCCGGCCTCGGCCTTGAAGCCCGCGTCCCCGCCGGGGCCCGCGCTGCCGTCGGGCGTCACCCAGTTGCGGAAGATACTGTCCTGGCGCTCGAAGCGACCGCCGCTCTTCTTCGTGTCGTACCACTTGTCGTGCCACACGCCATCGATCAGCAGTCCCATCGTTTCTCTCCTCTCGTCGGTTCGAATGTCAGCTGACGCCGGTTATCCGACATCGGCGAGCAGGATTTCCGCATCCTCCTCGGCGGCGATCTCCACCGCCTCGACGTCGGTGAGGGCGACGCCGTCGCGCGCCTGCACCGGCTTGCCGTTCACCGTCAGGGCGCCGGTCGCCGCAACAAGGTAGGCCTTGCGGCCCGGCGCCAGCTGGTGGGTTACCGACTGGCCGGTCTTCAGGGTGGCCCCCAGGATAGCGGCATCCTGGTAGATCGGCAGCGCACCCTCACCATCTCCCTTGGCATCGGACTTGCGGCCCGATGCGAGCGGTACCAGCACACCCTCGCGTCCCGCCTTGGGGAAGCTGCGGGTTTCCCAGCGCGGCGGCACGCCGTGCACCGCCGGCTCGATCCAGATCTGGAAGATCTCGGTCGGCTCGTCCTCGCGGTTGAATTCGGCATGCATGATGCCGGTACCCGCCGACATCACCTGCACGTCGCCCGCCTCGGTGCGCCCCTGGTTGCCCAGGTGGTCCTTGTGGGTGATGGCGCCTTTGCGCACGTAGGTGATGATCTCCATGTCGCGGTGGCCGTGCTGGTCGAAGCCGGTCCCCGGTCGGATGGTGTCGTCGTTCCACACGCGCAGGGGTCCCAGCCCCATGCGCTCGGGGTCATAGTAGTTGGCGAAACTGAAGTGGTAGCGCGCCGACAGCCAGTCGTTGTCGAAGCGCCCCAATCCCTCGAAATTCTTGATCTCCATCATCGTCGTGATCCTTCGGGGGCAGCGGCACGGGCCGTTGCCGTCGGGGTTCGTGCGGCCGGCCCAGCGTCAGGCCGCCAGCTTGGCGGCGATCTCCGCCACATGACGCCCCTGGAAGCGCGCCATGGTCAATTCCTTCTCGCTCGGCTGGCGGCTGCCGTCGCCACCGGCCAGCGTCGTGGCGCCATAGGGCGAGCCGCCGACGATCTCCGTCATGTCCATCTGCTCCTTGCAGCTGTAGGGCAGGCCGACCACCACGAAGCCGAGATGGAACAGGGTGGTGTGGAAAGAGGTCAGGGTGGTCTCCTGGCCGCCGTGCTGCGTGGCGGTGGAGGCGAAGGCGCTGCCGACTTTGCCGACGAGGCTGCCGTTCATCCACAGCGAGCCGGTCTGGTCGAGGAAGTTGCGCATCTGCGAGGCCATATTGCCGAAGCGCGTCGGCGTGCCGAAGATCACCGCGTCGTAGTCGGCCAGTTCCTCCGGCTTGGCGATCGGCGCCTCCTGGTCCAGCTTCACGCCCGCCTTCTTGGCGACGTCCTCCGGCATCAGCTCCGGCACCCGCTTCACGGTGACCTCGACTCCGTCGACGCCGCGGGCGCCTTCGGCGACCGCCTTGGCCATGGTCTCGACGTGGCCATAGGTGCTGTAGTAGAGCACGAGAACTTTGGTCATGGCTGGATTTCCCCTTTGTCGGCTGGAGCGCGCCGGCGGATGCCGGCATCGATGGGCGATAGTTAATTAGTTGTCGACCTGATATTAATACCGCCTTGTGGAACAATATTGTTTCTTGGTGGAAACAATCCTATGCCTCGTCTGGATGAGATGGAGATCTTCGCCGAAGTCGTCGAGGCCGAAGGCTTTTCGGCGGCGGCGCGCCGCCTCGGCCTCAGCAAGTCCGCCGTTTCCAAGCAGGTCGGCCGCCTGGAAGATCGGCTCGGCGTGCGCCTCTTGAACCGCACCACTCGGCGCCTGTCGCTGACCGAGGCCGGCGCGACCTTCTACGACGCCTGCCGGCGGGTGCTGGACGAGGCGGCCTCCGCCGAGCAAGCGGTCTCCGACCTCGCGGCGGCGCCGCGCGGTCTTCTGAGACTGAACGCTCCGATGTCCTTCGGGTTCCTGCACCTGGGGCCGGCGATCCCGGCCTTCCACGCCCGCTATCCCCAGATCACCGTGGATGCCGCGATGAACGACCGCTTCGTCGACCTGGTGGAGGAGGGCTACGACGTCGCGATCCGCATCGGCGCCCTGCGCGATTCCAGCCTCGTCGCCCGCCGTCTCGCGCCCTGCCGCGCGGTGCTCTGTGCCAGCCCGGATTACCTGGCGCGTCGGGGGCACCCGCGGCGGCCGGAGGATCTCGCCGGCCATGACTGTCTGCTCTATGCGAACAGCGCCAATCCGCGGGAATGGACGTTCCACGGACAGCGCGGACGCCAGGCGGTCGCCGTGAAAGGACCGCTGATCGCCAACAACGGCGACGTCCTCTGCGGTGCCGCCGTGGCGGGCATGGGAATCACCCGCCTGCCGACCTTCATCGTCGGCCCCCAGCTGCGCGAGGGCCGCCTGGAGGTCGTGCTGCCCGGCCATCCTCTGCCCGACCAGGGCATCCACGCGGTCTACCCGCACGGCCGCAACCTGTCGCCCAAGGTGCGTGTCTTCGTCGACTTCCTGGCCGACCACTTCGGCCCCGAACCGTACTGGGACGCGGGCCTGGACGGCCTGATCGCCGCTCCGGCCGGCTGACGGGCCGCGCTTTTGCAGGCTACCCCGCTTGCACGAACTGTGATATTCACCTCGGGTTAATGATCGGACTGGTAAAGAGACTCCATGATCATCCGGGCCCCCAGGCAGGAAACACTGCGACGACGACGTTGAACCCCGCGCTTCCGGCGCGCGCTTCAGCCTGCAGTTTTCTCGTGCCGTGCCTGACCACGGCCAGCCTGGAACCAAGATCATGACCTTCACCATCGTGGCCGAGCGGCCCGAAGACGCCCCTCTCATTTCTCCGCTGCTGGACCGGACCTTCGGGTTCGAGCGCACGCGCAAGACCGTCTACCGGCTGCGCGAGCACCTCGATCCGCTGCCCGAGCTGTGCTTCTCGGCGGTCGCCGGTGACGGCGGCCTGCTCGGCTCGATCCGCTACTGGCCGATCGAGATCGCCGGTACCCCGGCGATTCTCCTGGGCCCGCTTGCCGTCGAGCCCGCGCTGCAAGGCCGCGGCATCGGCAAGGCGCTGGTGCGCCACAGCCTGGACGCCGCCAAGGCGGCCGGTCACCGGATCTGCGTCGTGGTGGGCGATCCCACCTATTACCGCCCCTTCGGCTTTCTGCCGGCTTCGGGCCACGGCCTGCTGCTGCCCGGCCCGGTCGAGCCGGAACGCTTCCAGGTGCAGGAACTGGTGCCCGGCGCGCTGAAAGGCGTGCACGGCGTGATCGGCCGGGGTAAGGCGCCTGCCAAGGCTGCTGACAAGCCCGCCCGACGGAGGCGGGTTCGCCGCTCGGTCGCGTGAGGGCCGCGACCTGGCCTAGCTGTTCATCTGCCAGATGGCGAAGTTGAGGGCGGCGGCGTAGCCGAGCCACAGCAGGTAGGGCAGGAACAGCCAGCCGGCGATCTGCGACACGCGCAGGAAGGCCAGCGTGGTCAGCACCACGGCGATGACCAGGGCGCCCAGGCAGACGAGGCCCAGGAAGGGGTCGCGCTGGCCGAAGAAGCTGAACGACCAAAGCACGTTGATGATGAGCTGGCCGAAGAACAGGGTGAGCGGCAGCCGCGCCTCGCCGCGTTCGGCAGTCTTCCACACCAGCCAGGCGGCGATGCCGATGGCGAGAAAGATCAGCGACCAGGCGACCGGGAAGACCAGGTCGGGCGGTGTCCAGTCCGGCTTCGCGAGGCCGCGGTACCAGGTATCCAGGGCCGGCTCGGTGATCGCCGCGCCCAGCCGTCCGGCGGCCAGGCAGATGGTCACGAAGACGAGCAGCATGATCGGGCTCGTCAGCGGAGCCCTGTGCCGTGGATAATGCATGGTGGGTTGGTTGCCCCGTCAGTGTCCTTCCCGCTGCCATGCTAATACCGCAGCCGCAAGGCTTAGGCAAAGCACCAGCAGGGCGGGCAGCACGGGGATCTGCAGCACGCCGGTCACCACATAGCCCCCGCCGCGCTTCAGGCCGATCCAGTCGCGCCCGAAGCGGTCGCGGTCGGCGGCGACCTTGCGCAGCGCCGGCAGGTCATTGCCTTCCAGGCGCCGCACCGTGCCGCCGCTGGCGTCGACCAGCGGCTCGGCGAGGGCGCCGGAGGAGCGGGGGTCGCGCAGCTCCAGCGGGTTCAGCGGGCCGACGGCGGCCAGCGTGGTGAGGGTGCCGTCGGTTATGCGGTAGAGCCCGTTGGCCTCCGCCGCGATGGTCGCCGAACTGCGCCCCGAATCGGCGGGCGTCAGGGTGACTCTGCGGGTCTCGCCGGAGGGCAGGGTGACGGTGATCTCCGGCTGGGCGACGGCGAGCGAGCGCCGGGTGATGGTCAGCTGGCCGCCGCGCACCTGGGCGCGCAGGTCCTCCTCCTCCAGGTCCGGCTCCTTCATCAGCCAGTGGGAGATGCGGCGCAGCAATTCCGCCTGGGGGCCACCGCCTTCGAAGCCGCGCGACCACAGCCACATGTGGTCGCTCATGATCTGCGCCACGCGGCCTTCGCCGAAGCGGTCGAGGATCAGCAGCGGCGCCTGCTGGATGCCCTGCATCAGGATGTTGCCGCGGATGGTGTCGCCCTCGATCTGGCGGAACCAGCGGCCCCAGGTCGGTGCCGCATCGGGGCCGCCGCCGCCGTCCAGACCCGCGGTCACCGGGTGACGGCTGCCCAGGTCGGTGACCTCCGGGTGGAAGCCGGTCTCGAAGATCTGCCCGGTCGGCTCGGCCGGCAGCACGCGGCCCAGCGGCGTGCGGTAGAGCGACAGCGGCGTCGCGAAGGTCGGCCCGTTGGCCTCCAGCAGGGCGCCGCCCTTCTCCACGTAGTTGGCGACGTTCTCCAGGTAGATGCTGGGCAGCACGCCGCGCCGGCGGTAGCGGTCGAAGATAATGAGGTCGAACTCGTCGAGCTTCACCTCGAACAGCTCGCGCGTCGGAAAGGCGATCAGCGACAGCTCGCGGATCGGCGTGCCGTCCTGCTTTTCCGGCGGCCGGAGGATGGTGAAGTGCACCAGGTCGACGGAGGGATCGGACTTCAGGATGTTGCGCCAGGCGCGCTCGCCGGCGTGCGGCTCGCCGGAAACCAGCAGGACCCGGAGACGGTCGCGCACGCCGTTCACCACCACCGCGGCACGGTTGTTGGCCAGGGTCAGCTCTTGCGGGCCGGGCTGCACCTCGATCTCCAGCACCGCGGGGCCGCGGTGCTCGAGCTCGAAGGTCATCTGCTCCTCGACGCCGATGCGCGCATCGATGCCCTGCTTGGCGACGCCGTCCTGGCGCAGCACCACACGGGCGCGCCCGCTGGTGCCGCCGCCGGGCAGGTCGTCGACGCGCAGGGTCAGGCTCAGCTGGTCGCCGACGATGCCGAAGGAGGGTGCCCTGACGACGGTGAGGCGGCGGTCGCCTTCGTCGGGCCGCCCGGTCAGCAGCAGGTGGACCGGCGCCTCGATGCCCAGGCTCTCGACCGATTCCGGCAGGTCGTGGATCTGGCCGTCGCTCACCAGGATGATGGCGGAGACGCGCTGGCGCGGCACTTTCGCGAGCGCCTGGCGCAGCGGACCGAACAGGTGGGTTCCCTCGACGTCGAGGGCGCCCGTCACCTCGCCGGCGCGGATCAGGCGGACCTCGGTGTCCTCCAGGGCGCCGATCTGCTGCAGCAGGTGGGCGACCGCCTGCTCGGTCTGGCTGCCGCGGTTCTCGATCTGCTGGCTGGTGCTCTCGTCGGCGACGACGAAGACGACATCGCTGAGGGGATCGCGCTGCTCCTCGATGACCGAGGGGTTGGCGAGCGCGGCCAGCAGCACCGCGAAGGCGCCGGCGCGCCACCATATGCCGGCGGCGCGGCGCCACAGCGCCAGCGCCAGCAGCAGCAGGGCGACGGCGGCGAGGCCGCCGATCAGCCACAGCGGCAGCAGCGGCGCCCACTGCACGGTCATCGCGTTCAAGGGCCGATCTCCGTCGTTGGCGCCGTCTTCATTGGCCGAGCCGCTCCAGGATGAAGGGGATGTGGACCTGGTCCGCCTTGTAGTTGCCGGTCAGCGCGTACATCACGAGGTTGATGCCGAAGCGGTAGGCCATCTCGCGCTGGCGCGGGCCGCCCGGCACCACGGCGTTCAGGGGGCGGCCGAGCTCGTTCACCGCCCAGGCGCCGGCCCAGTCGTTGCTGCCGATGAGGATCGAGGCGACACCGTCGTTCACGGTCTCGCCGGGCGCCTCCAGCCACAGTGTGCCGCCGACGAAGCGGCCGGGGAAGTCCTCCATCAGGTAGAAGGACTTGCGCAGCACGTGGTCGGTCGGCACCGGCTCCAGCGGCGGGATGGTGATGCCCTGGGTCAGGCGCTGCAGGTCCTGGGTCCCGCGGCTGCCGCCGCCGAACAGGACCGCGCCGCCGCTGGCCTCGCGCAGGTCGAACAGGATGGTGCCGCCGTGGGTGAGAAAATCGTTTACCTGGTAAACGGCTTCGGCGCTGAGATTGGGCTGGGTCGGCGTGATCGGCCAGTAGATCAGCGGGAAGAAGGCCATGTCGTCGCGGCCCAGGCGGATGCCCAGCGGCGGACCGGCCTCCACCGAGGTGCGTCGTTCCAGCACGCGGGTGAGGCCCAGCAGACCGGCGCGGCTGGTTTCGTCGATGCGGTCGTCGCCGGTCACCACGTAGGCGAGGCGCGTCATCAGCGTCGCCTCCAGGGCGCGCGCGTCGTTGGCCTCCTGCGCCACGGCCGGCGGAGTGTGGACGAGCCCGGCGACGATCAGGCCGATCGCCAGCGCCGGGGTGACGGCGGCGGGACCGGAAGACCGCAGCAGGCCGCGCAGCAGCAGCGAGATGAGCAGATCGGCCAGCGCCAGAATCAGCGCGGCGGCGAGCAGCCAGGGCTTCAGGTCCTGCTCCGGACTCTCATGGTAGAGGCCGGCGGTGACGCCGCCGGGCAGTCGGCCGAGCGGCGTCAGCTCGGGCACGAAGCTGCTGAGGTTATGGGCCCGGCGCAGGCTGTCGTTGCCGTAGTAGCCCGGCGGGTGACGCGGGCCGAGGCCGCTCGCCGAGTCGTCACCGGTCTCCAGGGCCAGCACGGTCGCCGGCGGCGTGCCGAGGCTGCCGAAGCCGTCCATGATCTCCAGCGGCGGCAGAGCCTGGCCGCCGCCACCGCCGGCGACGCCCTGGCTGACCGCCATCACCCGCCGCAGCATCTCGACGAAAAGGCCGGAGATCGGCAGGTTCGACCAGTCGGTGTTGGCGGTGGTGTGGAACAGCACCAGCCAGCCGTCGCCGCGCCGCTCGGCGGTGACCAGCGGAGTGCCGTCGGTCAGCCGCGCCCAGGTCTTGTCGGCGAGATCGAGCGAGGGTTCGGCCAGCACCTGACGGCGGATCACCACGTCGTCGGGCAGCGGCAGGTCGGCGAAGGGGCTGTCGGCAGCAAAGGGCGCGAGGCGCGCCGGGGTGTCCCAGGTAAGGGCGCCGCCCAGGGTGCGGTCGCCGACGCGCAGGCGCACCGGCAGCAGGTCGTCGCCCGCGGTCTGGCCCTGGGCGACCTGCGGAGCCGCGGCGCTGTGCGGCCCCGCAAAGCGCAGCAGCAGGCCGCCCTGGGCGACCCAGGCGGCGATCTGCTCGCGCTCCTCGGCGCCGAGTGTCACGCTGTCGGGCAGTGCCAGCACCGCGAGCTGGCGCTGCAGCAGGTCCTCGACGTTGCCCTTGCGCAGCTCGGTAAAGGGCTCGAGCGCGCTTTCCAGGTAGTAGCTCTCGCTGAGCAGTGGCTGCGCCTCCTGCTCGGCCCCGGTCATCACCAGGCCGACCGGGCGGCGGCGCCACCGTTCGTCCAGCAGCACGGTGGCCCCGGCGGTGTTCTCGTTCTCAATGGTCAGCAGGGCGATGCGGTTGCGCATCTCCGTCGGCAGGTCCAGCAGGCTGCGGGCCTCCTGCTCACCGGGCTCGAACACCAGCGGCGCCTTGGTGACGATGCGCCCGTCGCCGGCGACGGCCAGCACGGCGGCTTCGCTGGGTCCGTCCGGATCGGCGCGCAGCGCGCGGGCGACCAGGTCGACGCCCTCGGTCACCGGCGGCAGGGCGAGACGGGCGAGACCGTCGCCTTGCTCGCGCAGCACGTGGAGGCTGCCGAGATTCTGCAGGGCACGCGCCAGAGCGTCGCTGTCCGGGTCGGCGAGGCCGTCGGACAGCCACACCACATGGGAGGAGCCCGGCAGGTTCAGCGCCTCGACGGCCTCCAGCGCGGCGGCACGGTCGCTCGGCCAGGGCTTCGGCTTGAGGCCCTGCAGCAGGCGCCGCGCCTCGGCGGCGGTCAACAGGCCGCTGGCTTCCGGCGGGGCGTCCTGGGAGTCGGCTGCGGTGGTCAGCACCACCACCGAGCGGTCCTCGCGCTCGGCCTGGGACAGCAGGTTGGCCGCCGCGATCTGGCGCGCGGGCCAGAAGCGGGCGGCAGCCCAGCCGTCGTCGATCACCAGCACCAGCGGCCCGCTGCCGCCCAGACGCGCTTGCGGATTGAGCAGCGGCTGGGCCAGCGCCAGGATGATCAGGGTGACGATCAAGAGGCGCAGCAGCAGCAGCCACCAGGGCGTGCGCGCCGGCGTTTCTTCCGGCGCCTTCAGGCCGGCGAGCAGGCGGATGGCGGGGAACGCCATGCGGCGCGGCGCCGGCGGGGTCAGCCGCAGCAGCAGCCACAGCACCGGCAGGCCGAGCAGGGCCAGCAGCAGCCAGGGCTGCGCGAAGGCGAACAGGCCGAGGTTCAGCATGGCACGGCCTGGGAAAGGTGGGTGTAGAGGCGCAGCAGCGCGGCCTGCGGCGCCTGGTCCGTGTGGTGGAAGTCAAAGGTCCAGCCCAGCGCGCGGCTGATGTCGCGCAGGCCCTCGCGCTGCGCCTGCAGGCGCTTGGCATAGTCGCCGCGCACCGCCTCGACGCGCGAGACCAGCCACGAGGGTTCGTGCTCCAGTCCGTCGAAGCGCACGCGGCCGTCGTAGGGCAGGCTTTCCTCTGCCGGGTCGAGCACCTGCAGCAGCGCGCCGCGCTGGCCGCTTTCGCCGTAGTAGCGCAGCGCCTTGTTGATCTCGTCGAGCGGCGCCAGGAAGTCGCCGATGAAGACGAGCTGAGCGGAGCGCGGCAGCGGCTGCGCCGGCGGCAGGTTGTCGCTGGGCCGCGCCTGCTGAGCGCCGATCTCCTTGGCGCCCTCCTGGGGGGGCGCCTTGCCGGGGCGGCCTTCCATCAGGGTGGCGATCTTGGTGAGGGTGGCGCGGCTGGCCGAGGGCCTGAGGCCCGAGCCGAGCAGCGCCACGTGCTCGCCGCCGCGCATCAGCAGGGCGGTGAGCGCCAGAGACAGCAGGTCGGCGCGCTGGCGCTTGGTCTGGTGGTTGCGGTCGGAGGTCCAACTCATCGATGGCGAGGTGTCGCGCCAGATCCAAACCGATTGCGCGGCTTCCCACTCCATCTCGCGCACGAAGACCATGTCGGACTTGGCCGACTGGCGCCAATCGATCGACTGCGGCTGGTCGCCCAGGTCGTAGTGGCGATACTGCCAGAAGGTCTCGCCCGTCCCGACGCGGCGACGGCCGTGCACCCCCTGCGCGACCGTGGCCGCGACCCGTTCAGCCGCCACCAGAAGCGGCGGCAGAGTGGCGGCCAGTTGCTCGGCGCGATGCCGCAGCGGGAGGGGGCTTGTCATAAGGCGGCTGGAAACTCCCGGGCGGGTTACGTGTAGGGCGCGGCGAGGTGGGCGATGATGTGGTCCAGCGTGACGCCGTCGGCCCGCGCCGCGAAACTGAGGGCCATGCGGTGTTTCAGCACCGGATGGGCGAGCGCGATGACGTCGTCGACCGAAGGCGCGAAGCGGCCGTCGAGCAGGGCGCGGGCGCGCACCGCCAGCATCAGCGCCTGGCTGGCGCGCGGGCCGGGGCCCCAGGCGACCTGGCTGCGCACCTCTTCCAACTCGCTCGATTCCGGGCGGCCGTTGCGCACGATGGCGAGGATCGTTTCCACCACGCTCTCGCCGACCGGCACGCGGCGCACGAGGTGCTGCACGTTCATCAGTTCCTGCGGGTTCATCACCGCCTTGGCCCGGCTCTCCTGGACGCCGGTGGTCTCGATCAGCATCTGCCGCTCGGCATCGACCTCCGGATAGCCGACGTCGATCTCCATGAGGAAGCGATCGAGCTGCGCCTCGGGCAGCGGATAGGTGCCCTCCTGCTCCAGCGGATTCTGCGTCGCCAGCACGTGGAACGGCGCCGGCAGGTCGTGCGGATGGCCGGACACGGTGACGCGGCGTTCCTGCATCGCCTGCAGCAGCGCCGACTGGGTGCGCGGGCTGGCACGGTTGATTTCGTCGGCCATCAGCAGCTGGCAGAACACCGGCCCCGGGATGAAGCGGAAGGAGCGGCGGCCGGTTTCGTTCTCCTCCAGCACCTCGGAACCGAGAATGTCGGCCGGCATGAGGTCGGGGGTACACTGCACGCGCTTGTCGTCCAGGCCGAAGACCGTGCCCAGGGTTTCCACCAGACGCGTCTTGGCAAGGCCGGGCACGCCGATCAGAAGACCGTGGCCGCCGGCCAGCAACGTGATAAGAGTTTGATCGACCACCTGTTGTTGGCCGAAAATGACGCGGCCGATGGACTGGCGCACGAGGCTGAGCTTATCGCCGAACTCCTCGATCTGTTCGGCGATCTTGGCATCGGCGGCGGCGTCGGCGGAAAGAGTGGGCGTCGTCGTCACGGGACAGCATCTCCCAGCTGTTGCAGGGGGCCGGTGGGCTCTTCCCGCTGGCGGGTCGTAACCAACCGCACGATCTTGACCTATAAAGATAAGTCTTTCCATGCCCGCTGACCAGTCGCCAGGACAGAGAGACTTCCCGCCGCCCAAGGATGCCGGGACTTTCGACATCCGTATCGCGCGCGACGGCACCTGGTACCACGAGGGGGGCGTGATCGGCCGAAAACCCCTTGTGAAGCTTCTTGCCTCGGTTTTGTGGCGAGACGATGGCGGCGTTTACTGGCTGCAGACGCCGGTGGAAAAAGGCCGCATCACGGTGGAGGATGCGCCCTTTACCGCGGTTGAACTTTCCGTGAGGGGCGAAGGAAAGGACCAGATACTCGCCTTCAGGACCAATCTGGACGACTGGGTAGAGGCCGATTCGGAGCATCCCCTGCGCGTCGCCGAAAACCCTGAAAACGGCGAAATCAGCCCTTATATCCTGGTGCGGGGCCGGCTCGAGGCACTGATCCTGAGGCCGGTGTATTATGAACTGGCTGAACTGGCGGTCGCGGCGACGGTCCAGGGGCCGGAATCGGCGGAAAGTCTCGGCGTATGGAGCAAGGGCGTGTTCTTTCCTTTGGGACGGGCGGCATGAAGCCGGCAAAGCGGCACCGGGCGCGGAGCGGGCGCGCATGAAGTGGCGTGCGGAGGAGGTGCTGGAGCGTCTCGCCAGCTTGCCGGCCCCGGGTCTGCGCGCGGCCCCCGAGGGGCCGGCCTCGGTCGAGGCCGAGGCGCTGCGGGGCGATCACGATCTCAATCCCGAACTGAATCCCCAGGTCTACGATCCCGGCCGCCCGCTGCGCGACGCCGCGGTGCTGGTGCCGATCATCGATCGGCCGCAGGAGTTGACGGTGCTACTGACCCGGCGCAGCAACGCGTTGCCCGACCATCCGGGGCAGATCAGCTTTCCCGGCGGCGGCGTCGATCCCGGCGATGCCGATGCCGAGGCGGCGGCGCTGCGCGAGGCGCAGGAGGAGGTCGGTCTTGCGCCGCGCCACGTAACCTTGCTGGGGCGCCTCGATACCTACCTGGTGCGCACCGGCTTCAGCGTCGTGCCGGTGGTAGGCCTGCTGCACCCGCCCTTCGACCTCAGGGCCGAGGCCGGCGAGGTCGACGAAATCTTCGAGGTGCCGCTGGCCTATTTCCTCGATCCCGCCAACCGTCAGCTGCACAGCCGCGTGTTCCGCGGCGCCGAGCGCTTCTTCTACGCCTATCCCTATGGCGACTATTACATCTGGGGGGCGACCGCCGGTATGCTCTCCAATCTCAGCGACGTCCTGCGCGCCGCCGATCTTGAGGGGGCGTAGGAAGAAGCCATGCTGCGAGTCGTGCTCACCGTGCTGCTGCCGCTCGCCGCGCCCTTCCTGCTCTACATCGCCTGGGCTTGGCTGGTGCGTCACAAGGTTGCCGGCGGTGAGCTGGTGCTCGATTGGCGTGAATCGCCCTGGCCCTGGCTGCTGGCGGTGGGAATGGCCGGGGCCCTGGCCGGCTTTGCCTATATCTACGTCACCACCGGCCACCCGGCGGGTACCAAGCTGGTCCCGCCGGCGCTGATCGACGGCCGGGTGGTGCCCAGCCATCCCGAACAAAGTCATCCGGGATCCAGTCTGCCCGGGAACTGACCACCGCCTACCGGAACCGGGACGGCGGTTGCAAGCCGGGCGGAGGAACGGCAGGCTGCGCGGGGCGTTGCCCGCAGTATGACCACAGCAAAACCACTCGGAACGGCAGATTTCATGACGACAGCCGGCGGCCCTGAGCGGATCGAGCCGCAGCCCTGGATGACCGCGCCGCAGACCCGCACGGTGATCGCGGCGCTGACGGCGCAGGGGGCCGAGGTGCGCTTCGTCGGCGGCTGCGTGCGCGATGCGCTGGCCGGGCGCGCGGTGAAGGACGTCGATCTGGCGACGCCCGATCGCCCGGAAAAGGTCATGGAACTGCTTGCCTCCGCCGGCATCAAGGCAATTCCCACCGGGGTCGAGCACGGCACCGTCACCGCCGTCACCGGCCACCATCCCTTCGAGATCACCACCCTGCGCCGCGACGTGGAAACCGACGGACGGCGCGCGAAGGTCGCCTTTACCGACGACTGGGAGGCTGATGCGGCGCGCCGCGATCTCACTTTCAATGCGCTTTCCTGCGCCCCGGACGGCACGCTGTTCGATCCCTTCGGCGGACGCGCGGACCTCGCCGCCGGGCGCGTGCGCTTCGTCGGCGACCCGCGCGCGCGCATCGAGGAGGACTACCTGCGCCTGCTGCGCTTCTTCCGTTTCCAGGCCCACTACGGGCGCGAGGCCCCGGAGCCCGAGACCCTTGCGGTGGCGCGCGAACTGGCGCCGCGCCTGGCCGGTCTTTCCGGCGAGCGGGTGCGCAGCGAAGTCCTGCGCCTGCTGGCGGCGCCGGACCCGCTGCCGGTGCTGGAGGTCATGCTGGCCGGTGACATCCTGGCCGCCATCCTACCGGAAATTGAAGGCACCGCGGTGCTGCGCCGCCTCCTGGCGCTGGACCTGCCGGAGCGTGACGACCCGGTGCTGCGCCTCGCCGCGCTGCTGCGGCCGGGCGACGACATCGCCGGTGCCGTCGCGCAGCGCCTGCGCCTGTCCAATGCCGAAGCCGCCGAATTGGAGCTGCTGGGCGATCCGGCGGCGACCCTGGGCGAGGCGGCGGCGGCACTCGGTCGTGGCCTCGACGATCCTGCCGTGCGCCATGCCCTGGCGACCGCGCTCTACCGTGCCGGCGCCGCGCGGGTCCGTGTCGCCCTGGTGATCGCCTTCATCCGCCTGGTCGCCGCAGCCCCGGCCGACGAGCCGGCCGCGCGGGCCGGGCTCAAGGCCGCGCTGGCGGCGGCAGACGCCTGGCAGCCGCGCCGATTCCCGCTCGCCGGTGCCGACGTGCTGGCGCTCGGCTACCCCAGCGGGCCCGAGGTCGGCGCCCTGCTGCGCGCGGTGGAGGACTGGTGGATCGCCGAGGACTTCTCCCCGGACCGCGACGCCTGCCGTGCCCGCCTGGCGGCCGAGGCGGCCAGGCTTTCCCCCGCAGCACCCCGAGCTCCGGGAACCTAGGTACTTACGGCCAGGCGGCCTCGGGCGGCAGGCTCATGAGAATCGCTTCGACGTTGCCGCCGGTCTGCAGGCCGAACTTGGTGCCGCGGTCGTACAGCAGGTTGAACTCGGCATAGCGCCCGCGGCGGAACAGCTGGTGGCGGCGCTGCGCCTCGTTCCAGGGCTCGGCCATGTGACGGCGCACCAGCGTGGGGTAGATATCCAGGAAGGCGCGGCCGACGTCCTGGGTGAAGGCGAAGTCGTCCTCCCAGTCGCCGCTGTCGAGGTAGTCGTAGAAGATGCCACCAACGCCGCGTGCCTCGCCGCGGTGGGGAATGAAGAAGTACTCGTCGCACCACTTCTTGAATTTCGCAAAGTAGCTGGGGTCGTGGCGGTCGCAGGCGGCCTGGAAGGCGGCGTGAAAATCGGCGGTGTCCTCGTCGACCGGATACATCGGGTTGAGATCGCCGCCGCCGCCGAACCAGGCCTTGGTGGTGACGATGTGGCGGGTGTTCATGTGCACCGCCGGCACCAGGGGCGAGCGCAGATGCGCCACCAGCGAGATGCCGCTGGCCCAGAAGCGCGGATCGGCCTCCGCGCCGGGGATCTGCTTGGCGAAGTCCGGCGAAAACTGCCCATAGACGGTCGACACGTTGACGCCGACCTTCTCGAACACCCGCCCGCGCATCAGCGCCATGACGCCGCCGCCGCCGCTGCCGGCTTCGGCCGGCCGCTCCCAGGCCTTGCGCTCGAAGCGGCCGGGCGGGACGTCGGCGAAGCGTTCGGCATTGGGGCCGGCGAGTTCGTCCTCCAGGGACTCGAAGGCGGCGCAGATGTCGTCACGCAGCTTTTCGAACCAGGCCCTGGCCCGGGCCTTGCGCTCTTCTGTCACTTCTTGGATCGCTGCGTCGGTCATCGCTCGCTCACTCTGATAGAGGCCGTTTAGGGTTGCGGGGCGGGAAAGCCACCGGTCTGGCGCAGTGCCTCGCCCAGCGCCATGGCGCCGGCCTGGGCCACGTTCAGCGAGCGGCAGTCCGCCCGCAGCGGGATCACCAGGCGGGCATCCGCCGCGGCGTGCACCTCGGCCGGTACGCCCGCCGATTCGCGCCCCAGCAGCAGGGTGTCGCCGAGGCTGTAGGCGAAGTCGGTGTACGGGCAATCTCCCCCGGTGGTCAACAGCAGCAGGCGCCGGTCAGCACCGCGACTGGCCTGGAAACCGGTCCAGAAGGCGGTCCACGAGGGGTGGCGGCGCATCTCGGCGAGGGCGTGATAGTCGAGGCCCGCCCGCTTCAAGCGGCGGTCGTCCAGCAGAAAGCCGCAGGGTTCGATGACGTCCAACCCGACCCCCAGCGCGGCGGTCAGGCGGATCAGGGCGCCGCAGTTCTGCGGAATGTCGGGCTGGAAGAGGGCCAGGCGCATGGGGTGGGTAGAAGGTCTCTGCTAATCGCTTCAAGGAATAGGCGAATTGGATAGTTTGGCTGGGCGCTAACGGGCTTTGCGTTCCACGGAAAATTACTCTATATCGGGCCCGACAAAGGGGCGCTGGGGTTCCGGGCGCGGCACGATGCCGCATTCTCGGGGCGCTATCGCGCGATATGGTTCAGTCCATCCACAGGGCGTCAAGGTCCGCTCGATCGGTTGGTCTGAACCTTGATCCGCCAAGCTCCAAAAGAGGGATCTTAGGGGAAAAGACGCATGGCAGATACCGCCACACCCGCGCAGGCCGGATCCGGCGAAACGCGGCGCGATTTCTTGTACCTGGCCGCAGTCGGCATGGGCGCCGTGGGCACCGCTTGCGTGGCCTGGCCGCTGATCAACACGATGAACCCCTCGGCCGAGGTTCTGGCGCTGGCGTCGACCGAGGTCGACCTCTCGCCGATCGAAGTCGGCCAGCGGGTCACCGTGACCTGGCGCGGCAATCCGGTGTTCATCGACCACCGCACGTCGGACCAGATTCAGCAGGCCGAAGCGGTTGATGTCGCGGAACTGCGTGATCCGCAGGCCGACGACGCGCGCGTCGTGAACCCCGAATGGCTGGTCGTCATCGGCGTCTGCACCCACCTGGGCTGCGTGCCGCTGGGCCAGAAGGCCGGCCAGGACCGCGGCGAGTTCGGCGGCTGGTTCTGCCCCTGCCATGGTTCGCATTACGACACCTCCGGGCGCATCCGCAAGGGTCCCGCGCCGCTCAATCTGCCTGTGCCTCCCTACGAGTTCACCGGCGACACGTCGATCGTGATCGGGTAAGGGAGAGCAAAGGCTATGAGCGGCTTTCAGACCAACAGCCGGGTGATCAAGTGGATCGAGCACCGCATGCCGGTGTTCTCCTTCGTGGATCACTCGCTCGGCTCCAGCTATCCGGCGCCGAAGAACCTTTCCTACATGTGGAATTTCGGCTCGCTGGCGGGCATCACGCTGGTGATCATGATCGTCACCGGCATCCTGCTGGCGATGCAGTACACGGCGCACGTCGACCTCGCCTTCGATTCCGTCGAGCGCATCATGCGCGACGTGAATTCGGGCTGGCTGCTGCGCTACATCCACATGAACGGCGCCTCGTTCTTCTTCATCGTCGTCTATATCCACATCTTCCGCGGCCTCTACTACGGCTCCTACAAGGCGCCGCGCGAATTGCTGTGGATGATCGGCGTGGTGATCCTGCTGCTGATGATGGCGACCGCCTTCATGGGCTACGTGCTGCCGTGGGGTCAGATGAGCTTCTGGGGCGCCAAGGTGATCACCAACCTGTTCTCCGCCGTGCCGATATTCGGCGAGAGCATCGTGACCTGGCTGTGGGGCGGCTTCACCGTCGACAACCCGACGCTGAACCGCTTCTTCGCCCTGCACTACCTGCTGCCCTTCATCATCGTCGCGGTGGTGGTGCTGCACATCTGGGCGCTGCACCAGTTCGGCTCCAACAACCCGCTGGGCATCGACCCCAAGGGCCCGCAGGACAAGATCCCCTTCCATCCCTACTACACGGTGAAGGATGCCTTCGGCCTGGGCGTGTTCCTCATCGCCTTCGCCGCGGTGATCTTCTACATCCCGAACTACATGGGCCATCCGGACAACTACATCCCGGCCGACCCGCTCTCGACTCCGGCGCACATCGTCCCCGAATGGTACTTCCTGCCGTTCTACGCGATCCTGCGCTCGATCCCGGACAAGCTGCTGGGCGTGGTCGCCATGTTCGGTTCCATCGCGGTGCTGTTCATCCTCCCCTGGCTCGACCGCTCGCCGGTCAAGAGCGGCAAGTTCCGCCCGCTCTTCCGCATCTTCTTCGTGCTGCTGATGGTCGACGCGGTGGTGCTGGGCATCGTCGGCGCCAAGCCGCCTGAAGGCCTCTGGCTGGTCGTCGGCCGCATCGCCACGGCTTGGTACTTCCTGCATTTCCTCATCATCCTGCCGTTGCTCGGCGTGTTCGAACGGCCGAAGCCGTTGCCCGCGTCGATCAGCGAGCCGGTGTTGAAAGGCGGCGGCTCCCCCATGGGCGCCGGTGCCACTGCCAAGCCGATGGAGAAGGCCTGATGCGCAAGGGACTGTTGTTTGGACTGGCGGGCCTTGCCGCACTGACCTCGCTGTCGGTTTCCGGAGCCGCCCAGGCGGCCGGTGAAGGCCCCGCGCTGCCGCACATCGAGTGGAGCTTCGACGGTCCTTTCGGGACCTACGACCGCCACTCCCTGCAGCGCGGCCTGCAGGTCTACCGTGAGGTCTGCTCGAGCTGCCACGGCCTGAAGTACGTGGCGTTCCGCAATCTCGCGGACCTCGGTTACAACGAAGATGAGATCAAGGCCATCGCGGCGGAATACACCGTTACCGACGGGCCGAACGACGAGGGCGAGATGTTCGAGCGGCCGGGCGCGCCGTCCGACTACTTCCCCTCGCCCTTCCCGAACGAGAAGGCCGCCGCGGCGGCCAACGGCGGCGCGGCGCCGCCGGACCTCTCGCTGATGGCCAAGGCCCGCGTCGGCGGCCCGGACTACACCCACGGCATCCTGACCGGCTATCGCGACCTCGTCTCGCCCGAGGTCCTGGAATGGATCTTCCAGCACGAGACGGAAAAGCGCATGGCCGCCTACGAGGCCGCGCACGCCGAGTACCTCGACAAGCTCGAGGCCTACGAGGACAGGGTGGAGGACGATCCGACCGCGCGGCGCCCGGTCGAGCCGGAAGAGCCGCAGCCGGTCACCAGCATCGAGGACCTCGGGCTGGCGGAAACCTCCAACTTCAATGCCTACTTCCCCGGCTACGGCATCGCCATGGCGCAGCCGCTCTACGAGGACGGCATCACCTACGCCGACGGTACGCCGGCGACGGTCGATCAGATGGCCACGGACGTCTCCCACTTCCTCATGTGGGCGGCCGAGCCGAAGCTGGAGGACCGCAAGGAGACCGGTATCAAGGTGCTGATCTTCCTGGTGGTCTTCACGGGCGTGCTCTATGCCGCCAAGCGCAAGGTGTGGCGCGACGTTCACTGAGGACGCCGGCACCGCCGACGCCCGACCATTCGAGTGCAGGAAAAGGCCGCTTTCGGGCGGCCTTTTTCTTTGCCTCCCTTGTGAAGCCGGGCGGCGTCGCGTAAAGGGAATCCCTCAGACAGCGGAACCAGGAGAAGGGGTGTCATGGCTGAGCCCGGGACCCCGCCGGTGATCGGCATCATCGGCGGCAGCGGCATCTACGAGATCGAGGGCCTGAAGGACGCCCGGTGGCGCGAGGTCGACTCGCCCTTCGGAAAGCCCTCCGACGCCCTGCTGTTCGGCGAACTGGACGGCCAGCGCCTGGTTTTCCTGCCGCGCCACGGCCGCGGCCACAAGTTGGCGCCCTCGGGGCTGAACTTCCGCGCCAACATCGATGCCCTGAAGCGTGCCGGGGTGACCGAGATCCTCTCGTTGAGCGCCGTCGGCTCGCTGCGCGAAGACCTGCCGCCGGGCACCTTCGTCATCGTCGACCAGTTCATCGATCGCACCTTCGCACGCGAGAAGTCGTTTTTCGGCACCGGCATGGTGGCGCACGTCTCGGTGGCCGACCCGGTCTGCGCGCGGCTCGGCGACCACCTCGAGGCCGCCGCCGGCGAACTCGGTCTGCCGACTAAGCGCGCCGGCACCTACGTGGTGATAGAAGGCCCGCAGTTCTCGACCCGCGCGGAATCGCGGCTCTACCGCGCCTGGGGCTGCGACGTCATCGGCATGACCAACATGCCCGAGGCCAAGCTCGCCCGCGAAGCCGAAATTTGCTACGCGACCGTCGCGATGGTCACCGACTATGACTGCTGGCACGATGCGCACGAGCATGTCACGGTGGACCAGGTGGTGAAGACACTGCTCGACAATGCCGACAAGGCGCGCGCGCTGATCAAGCAGGCGGTGCCGAAGCTGAGCGGCCGCGCGGCGCCCTGCACCAAGGGCTGCCACCATGCGCTGGACGCGGCGCTGATCACCCATCCGCAGGCGCGCGATCCCGAATTGCTGGCGCGCCTCGACGCGGTGGCCGGGCGGGTGCTGGCCAAGAGCTAGCGGGCGACGGCCGGATGAGAGCAGGGGAGAGGCGGAGGCCATGAAGCTGGTGGTGGGCGAAAACGGCGTCGAGGCGGCGCGGCCGATCCGCGGCATCGACCACGTGCTGGTCGGCGTGCGCGACCTGGAGGCGGCGCGCTTCAACTACGACCGGCTCGGCTTTACCGTCTCGCCGCGCGGCCGCCACATCGGCTGGGGCACCGCCAACTACTGCGTCATGTTCGAGCACGACTACATCGAACTGCTGGGCATCATCGACCCGGCGCAGTTCACCAACAACCTCAACCGTTTCCTGGAGACCCGCGAGGGCCTGCTGGGTCTCGCCTTCGCCAGCGACGACGTGGCGCTGGCCGAGCGCGCGCTGCGCCGCGCCGGCATCACGCCGGGCGAGATGCGCGACCTGAAGCGCATCCTGGAGGACCCGGACGGCGAGGTCTGGCCGCGCTTCAAGCTGCTGCACATGCCGCCGGA
This sequence comes from Pelagibius sp. 7325, assembly GCF_037652055.1. Lineage (NCBI taxonomy): Bacteria > Pseudomonadati > Pseudomonadota > Alphaproteobacteria > Rhodospirillales > Rhodovibrionaceae > Pelagibius > Pelagibius sp. 7325. The sequence goes on along the minus strand of NZ_JBBKAH010000002.1, from coordinate 161,485 downwards.
GGCGACGCCCGGCACCTCGGCCTTCATCTGCCAGCATCTGACGCCGGAGCTGGTGTGGCGCCCGGAGTGGTGCCGCCACCCCAATGGCGCCACCGGCATCATCGCCATGACCTCGGTGGTGAAGGATCCCTCGGCCCTGGCGATCCCCTATGCGGAGATCTTCGGCTTCGACCGCGTGCGCGCCGGCGACGGCCTGGTGGAGGTCGATTGCGGCGGCACCTGGCTGCGCTTCACCACGGCGGACATGCTGGCCAGCCTGCACCCCGGGCTGAACGGAGCGCCGCGCCTGCCGACACCGTGGATGGCGGCGCTCAGGATCGCCGTCGAGGACCTCGGCGCCTGCGCCACCCGGCTGGAGCGCAACCACGTGCCGGTGCACTGGGACGGCCCGCGCCTGCTGCGCGTTCCCGCCCAGGCCGCGTGCGGCGTGCTCATCGAGTTCGCCGAGGGCGTCTAGCTGTTCTCCCGGGCGCCAATTCCCAGCGCCTTGATCTTTGAGTAGAGCGTGGTGGGCTTGAGGCCCAGCAGGGCGGCGGCGCCCTGCTTGCCGGCGACCTTGCCGCCCGCGGCCTTGAGAGCGCGCTCGATGTTGTCGCGCTCGAAGGCGGCCAGCTGGCGGGCGGTCAGCACCTCGCCCTCACCGGGCAGGCTGCGCGTCGGCTTTTCCCTGGCGGAGGGCGGTCCCTCGCTGGTGGCGCCGCCGGGGCCGCCACTGGGCAGGTGGAAGCTCAGGCGGCCGTGGCGCGCCAGGATCACGGCACGCTCGATGATGTTCTGCAGCTCGCGGGCGTTGCCCGGCCAGGCATAGGCGGTCAGCGTCTCGATGTTGGCGTTGGTCAGCGTCGGCTTGGGCATGTTGAGGCGCGCCGCCGTGGTCTTCAGGAAATGCTCGGCGAGAATCGGGATGTCGTCGCCGCGCTCGCGCAGCGGCGTGCACTCGATGGGGAACACGTTGAGGCGGAAGTAGAGATCCTCGCGGAAGCGCCCGGCGGCCACCTCCTGCTTCAGGTCGCGGTTGGTGGCGGCGATCAGGCGGATGTCGACCTCGCGGGTCTTGTCCTCGCCGACACGCTCGAAGCGGCGGTCCTGCAGCACGCGCAGCAGCTTGGCCTGCAGGTCGAGGGGGATCTCGCCGACCTCGTCGAGGAAGATGGTACCGCCGTCGGCCAGCTCGAACCTGCCGACGCGGTCGCGCAGCGCGCCGGTGAAGGCGCCCTTTGCGTGGCCGAAGAACTCGCTCTCGAACAGCTCGCGCGGGATCGCCGCGCAGTTCACGCGGATCAGCGGCCGGTCGCGCCGCGCCGAGGCCTGATGGATGGCGCGTGCCACCAGTTCCTTGCCCGTGCCGCTCTCGCCGGTCACCAGCACCGAGGCGTCGGTCGGCGCGACCAGGTCGATCTGCTGCAGGATCTTCTTCACCGCCGCCGACTTGCCGATGATCTCGTGATGGTTGGCGTGGGTCAGGATTTCTTCCTGGAGGTAGGCGTTTTCCTTTTCCAGGCGCTCGCGCAGCGCAGCGTTCTCCTCCAGCGCGTGGCGCAGCGTCTCCTCCTGCTGCTTGCGCTCGGCGATGTCGCGGAACACGATCACCGCGCCGACCACCGCGCCGTCGTCGACGATGGGGGTGGAGGTGTACTCGACGCGCAGCGGCTTGCCGTCCTTGCGCCAGAACACCTCGTCATCGACGGTGTTCACCATGCCGTCGCGAAATGCGTTGTAGATCGGGCAGTGCGCGTTGGGATAACGGCTGCCGTCGTGGCGCGTGTGATGGATCAGCGCGTGCATCTCCTTGCCGACCAGTTCGTCGGCGTGCCAGCCCAGCATCGCTTCGGCCGCGGGATTGACGAAGGTGGTGATGCCGTCGGCGTTGACGCCGTAGATGCCCTCGCCGGCGGCGGAGAGGATCATCTGGTTCTCGCGCTCGATCTCGCGAAAGAAGCGCTCGGCGCGGCGCCATTCTTCCAATCCCTGGCGGTGGTAGCTGTTGGCCTCGTCATCGACGGTGCGGTAGCGCAGCAGGGTCAGGTCGAGGACCGAGAGAAGCAGGCAGAGGCGGTCGCGCTGCGGGCAGGCGATCAGGCTGTGCTCCAGGTTCATCGGGCTGCCGTCGGGGCGCCGCAGCACCAGGTCGCGGCTCCAGGCATGGCCGCGGTCCATGGCCTCCTCGGTGAAGACCAGCAACTCGCCGCGCGATTCGCCGTAGAGGCTGGAGAAGCGCCGCTTCAGCAGCTCGTCGGGAGTCAGCGCATAAATCGCGCAGGCTGCCTTGTTGGCGCGCAGGATGGTGTCGCTGAAGGGATCGACCACCAGCCGCGGCTCCGGCGCGCGGTCGAAGGCCACTTTCAGGGCCTCACCCGCCGCCAGGCTTTGGGCTGCAAGGCTTGGGTGGGCTCGATCTGTCGCGGTCTCGCGGGGGTCGGCGAGGGGGCGGGGGACCAAAAAGTCGGTGATGCTGGATGGCAAGGCGGCTTCTCCAAGCGGCGGCGTTACGAAAAATCATAACGACCTTACGAGAATTTGAAAATTACGAAGATTCGTAAATGCCTCCTCCTGTGGATGGTGGGGCCTAAGCACTTGGAATCACATTCGTATGTGCAGTGCACAAAAACTGGCACGGCGCTTGCTCAAGAGAGGGCAACGGCCGGCGGTCGCGCCGGTGCGAAACCAACAGGGCAGTCCAGACCAAACAGGGGGACAGAGATGGCTTCGAAGCGTCCGATCAGTTCTTTAGGCGATCCCTTCAGCGCCGACAGCGACCTGCGCCACGGCGCCGGCTGCGGTTGCACGGCCTGCGGCGGCGATGGCGATCACGCACACCACGCGGCGCCGGCCGACGCCAACCCGCTGGCGAGCTCGGAGGATATCCTGGAGCGCGCCGTCGAGAGCGCGGTGGTGCGCTCGGTCTTCGGCCACAACGAGCTCTCGCGGCGCAGCTTCGCCGCGCTGCTGGGCGGCACCACGCTGTCGGCGGCGCTCTCGGCCGTGTTCCCCATGGACAAGGCCAAGGCCGCCATTCTCGACACCCTCGGCAAGCCGGAGAAGGCGAAGCTGAACGTCGGCTTCGTGCCCATCACCTGCGCGACGCCGATCATCATGGCCAAGCCCCTCGGCTTCTATGAGAAGTACGGCCTGGACGTGGACGTGATCAAGACGGCGGGCTGGGCGGTCGCGCGCGACAAGTCGCTGAACAAGGAATACGACGCCTCGCACATGCTGACGCCGATGCCGCTGGCGATCACCATGGGCGCCGGCTCCACGGCGACGCCCTTCATCATGCCGGCGGTGGAGAACATCAACGGCCAGGCCATCGTCCTGCACGTCGACCACAAGGACAAGCAGGACCCCAAGCAGTGGAAGGGCTTCAAGTTTGGCGTGCCCTTCGAATACTCGATGCACAATTTCCTGCTGCGCTACTACGTCGCCGAGCACGGCCTCGATCCCGACAAGGACATCCAGATCCGCGTGGTGCCGCCGCCCGAGATGGTCGCCAACCTGCGCGCCGGCAACCTGGACGGCTACCTCTCGCCGGACCCCTTCAATCAGCGCGCGGTGTGGGAGAAGGTCGGCTTCATCCACATTCTCACCAAGGACATCTGGGAAGGCCATCCCTGCTGCGCCTTCGCCTGCTCGGCCGAATTCGCCGAGACCCTGCCGAACACCTACGGTGCGCTGCTGAAGGCACTGGTCGACGGCACGCAGTACGCCAGCAAGCAGGAGAACCGCAAGGAGATCTCGGCGGCCATCGCGCCGACCAACTATCTGAACCAGCCGGTGCCGGTGATCGAGCAGGTGTTGACCGGGCGCTATGCCGACGGTCTCGGCAATATCAAGGACGTGCCCGATCGCATCGACTTCGATCCCTTCCCCTGGCACTCCATGGGCGTATGGATCCTGACGCAGATGAAGCGCTGGGGCTACATCGAGGGCGACGTCGACTACAAGGGTGTCGCCGAGCAGGTCTACCTCACCGCAGACTGCGCCAAGATCATGACCGATCTGGGCCTCACGCCGCCGGACAAGACCTACGAGAACTACACCATCATGGGCAAGACCTTCGACCCCAACGAGCCGGAGGCCTACGCCAAGAGCTTCGCGATCACGCGGGTCTAGGGACGGCTTCATGGCGATGTCGCTTGGCCTGCGGGCGCTCATCCTCTCCGCCGCCATGCTGGTGGTGGGGTTGGGCATCTGGGAGTTGTCGACGCCGGCGGTGAAAGCCGCCGGCGAGATGACCGAGTATGAGCTGCTGATGGGCGGCGCGGACCAGGAAGCCCGCGTCCCGCCCCCCTCGCAGATCATCGAACGCGCGTGGGAGGAACTCTCCAATCCTTTCTACGACAACGGGCCGAACGACAAGGGTATCGGCATCCAGATCGGCTATTCGCTGTTCCGGGTGCTCACCGGCTATTTCCTCGCCGCCCTGGTCGCCATTCCGGTCGGCTTCCTGATCGGCATGTCGCCGCTGATGTACCGGGCGCTCGACCCCTTCATCCAGGTGCTGCGGCCGATCTCGCCGCTGGCCTGGATGCCGCTCGCGCTTTTCATCATCAAGGACAGCCAAGCCTCGGCGATCTTCGTCATCTTCATCTGCTCGATCTGGCCGATGCTGATCAATACCGCGTTCGGCGTCGCGGGCGTGCGCAAGGACTGGGTGAACGTCGCGCGCACGCACGAACTGGGAGCACTGCGGACGGCGCTCACCGTCATCCTGCCGGCGGCGGCGCCGACCATCGTGACCGGCATGCGCATTTCCATCGGCATCGCCTGGCTGGTCATCGTCGCCGCCGAGATGCTCGTGGGCGGTACCGGCATCGGCTACTACGTGTGGAACGAGTGGAACAACCTGGACCTTACCAGCGTGATCTTCTCGATCCTGGTGATCGGCGTGGTCGGCATGCTGCTCGACGCCGCCTTCGCCCAAGTGCAGCGCGCCGTGCGCTATCAAGAATAGGGGGCGCGACATGGAAAAGCCGTTTCTCGAAATCGACGCCCTGGCCAAGCGCTACCCGAATCCCGAAGGCGGCGAGCTGACGGTCTTCGAGAACGTCAGCTTCGACATCGACCAGGGCGAGTTCGTCTGCATCATCGGCCATTCGGGCTGCGGCAAGTCGACCATTATGAACGTGCTGGCCGGTCTCGACACCGCGACCTCCGGCGCCGTCACCATGGACGGCAAGGAGGTGGTGGGACCCAGCCTCGATCGCGGCGTTGTGTTCCAGAACTACTCGCTGCTGCCGTGGCGCTCGGCGCTGAAGAACGTGACCTTCGGCGTGCGCGCGCGTCATCCCGAGTGGTCGAAGGAACAGGTACTGGAGCACTCCTACAAGTACCTGGAGATGGTCGGCCTCTCCGGCGGCGCCGAGCACAGGAAGCCGGCGCAGCTGTCCGGCGGCATGCGCCAGCGCGTTTCCATCGCCCGCGCCTTTGCCATCCGGCCGAAGCTGCTGTTGCTCGACGAGCCTTTCGGCGCGCTCGACGCGCTGACCCGCGGCACCATCCAGGACGAACTCATCCGCATCTGGTCGGGATCGGACCAGACGGTCTTCATGATCACCCATGACGTCGACGAGGCGATCCTGCTGGCCGACCGCATTCTCCTGATGACCAACGGACCCTACGCGCGCGTTGCCGAGAGCGTGGTGATCGACATTCCGCGCCCGCGCAACCGGGCCGAGATCATCCACGACAAGGCCTACTACGCCATCCGCAACCACCTGGTGGAGTTTCTCGCCCTGCGCTCCAAGACCCTTGCCGAGGAAGGGCTGGCGGCGCGCGGTGCGGCGGGTACCGGGCCCGAGCGACCGGTCACCGTGCGGCCCGGCATGTCGCCGGGCGCTGCGGACGAAGACGACGACGGCGAGCCGGCCCGCCCGGATGAGCGCGGCGTGGTTTCCCTGATGCGCTGACGGCGCGCGCCGACAACGAACCACAAGCATTGCAAAACGAAGAGGCAAGACAATGAACAAGACCGATGTGGCGGAAATGATCGTCGAGAAGAAGAAGACCGCGGGCCTGACCTGGGAGGGCATCGCCGAAGCCATCGGCATGTCGCCGGTCTTCACCACTTCGGCCTGCCTGGGCATGAACTCCATGCCGCGGGAAAAGGCCGACCTGCTGGTCAAGCACCTGGCGCTGCCTCAGGAGGCTGCCGTGGTGCTGGCCGAGTTCCCGACGAAGATGTTCAGCCAGACCGTGCCGACCGATCCCTGCATCTACCGGCTCTACGAGATCGTCGGCGTCTACGGCGAGACGATCAAGGAGCTGATCCAGGAGAAGGGCGGCGACGGCATCATGAGCGCCATCGACTTCGAGATGTACGTGGAGAAAGTGCCCGACCCCAAGGGCGACCGCATCGAAGTGAAGATGAGCGGCAAGTTCCTGCCCTACAAGGCCTGGTAGCCGGGTGCGTTTTTCTGCCTGCCCTTTGCTGTCATCCTAGGACAGGACCCTACCGGGTTCACACATCGGATGCTGTAGAGGCTCGCCCCTGCCAAACCCACGCCTGTCGTCCCGGGGCTTGACCCCGGGACCCAATGCCCTGGCCGATTTCTCGATCATGGACAGCGTGTTCCGTGCTTGCGGCTGGTAGGGATGCACCTATTACACGGCAGCGCCACGCACTGACGCCAATGGGTCCCGGGGTGAAGCCCCGGGACGACAATGGTGTGTGTAGAAGCATGGCGGGCACACCGCTAGAGATGTGTGAACGCGATAGAGCTTCCCGAGGATCTATTCTTGCGCGGCACAGTTCCAGCAGGCTCGCCTACTGCGGCTGGTCCTGCGGCCGCACGATCTGCGGGGCGAACTGGTCGACCACGGCCTGGGCTTCATAGACCTGGAATGCGGTCTCGCTGTTGCCGGGCGTACCCGGCCCGGAGAACGGCTCGATGGTCAGTTCGGCCCGGAAGGTGGTGCGCTCGCTGCTGCTGGCCGGGCCCGGATAGGGCCGGTAGAAGGAACGGCGCCCATAGTAGGGATAGCCCCAGCCGTCGTAGTAGTCCCGCGTCACCTGGGTGAACTGCTTGGTTTCCTTGTCATGGACGGCAAAGCGCTCGTCACCCTGCGAGAGGGTCAGTTCGGCGGCGCGATAGAGGCAGTAGTTCTGCACCCGCTCCTTGGAGGTGACGCCATTGCCCTGGAAGGTCACCCGGTAGAGGCCCTTGCCGAGGCTCTCCTCGGCGTAGCCGTCGCGGCTTGCCATGGGCGCGTAGAGGCTCGGCTGCGCCGTCGAACAGGCCGCCAGCAGCAGCGTCGTTACCAGCACAAAGGCGAAACGCCCTGTCACGATCTGGGACATGATCTGGAAATAGGAAGCGGAGCGGCCGATGGCAACGGCCGGACCTGAGGCATTGCCGGTCTGAGTGCTTGCGCTTTCTGTGATCATCTCGGGAAGCCCATATATCAGCCAGTTCGTGCAGTTCAGCTGAATCTACGCAGGATCGCCCGGTAACGCTTCAATCTTGTCGTTGTGGCTTCTTTGGCCTGCGGCAACGGCTGGCGGGCTGGTTATGGACGCAAGTCGGCCCTCTAGCCGAGGGTGCGGTGCAGAAAGGCGAGGGTGCGTTCAAGGGCGATGCCGGCGCTCTCCGGGTGGTAGGAGCCGCGCATCTCGCAATTGAAGCCGTGTCCGGCACCGGGATAGGTGAAGAGTTCGGCCTCCGGCTGTGCCTCGGCGACGGCCTTCACCTGGTCCATCGGAATGCCGCCGTCGTCCTCCCCGAAGTGCAGCATCACCGGGCAGGAAGGTTGCTCGTTGCGGAATTCGTGGATGTTGCCGCCGTAGTAGCAGACCGCGGCGGCGGGGTTGAGCCGGGTGGCGGCGAGCCAGGCCAGCGAGCCGCCCCAGCAGTAGCCGACGACGCCGACCTTGCCGGCGCCGGCGAGGAAGCCCATGGCGGCGGAGATGTCGGCGAGCGCCGCGTCGTAGGAGATCTTGCCGCGGATGGCGCGACCCTCCGTGACGTCGTCTTTGTCGTAGCCCAGTTCGATGCCCGGCTCGACACGGTCGAAGAGGGCGGGGGCGATCGCCAGGTATCCCTCGGCGGCATAGCTGTCGGCCACGCCCCGGATGTGCGGATTGACGCCGAAGATTTCCTGGATGATGACCAGCCCGGCGCGCGGTTGCTCGGCCGGCCGCGCCACGTAGGCATCGAAGCTGTGGCCGTCGTTGGACGCCAGTTTCACCGTCTCGCCGCTGTGCTCACCCATGCTTCGTCTCCCATCGTTCGCAGTCCAAGGCTCCAGACGGTAACGTTTAGCAGCAAGGCGGCGTTCCCTGCCACCCGGACGAAACCCGGGCTACACGTTGAAGCGGAAGTGGAAGACATCGCCGTCGTGGACGACGTATTCCTTGCCCTCGGCGCGCATCTTGCCGGCATCCTTGGCGCCGTTCTCGCCGCCGCAGGCGACGAAGTCCTCGTAGGCGATGGTCTCGGCCCGAATGAAGCCACGCTCGAAGTCGGTGTGGATGGCACCGGCGGCCTGCGGCGCCTTGCTGTTGCGCCTGACGGTCCAGGCCCGCGCTTCCTTGGGGCCGACGGTGAAGAAGGTAATGAGGTCCAGCAGCTGATAGCCGGCGCGGATGACGCGGGCGAGGCCGGTCTCCTCCAGGCCGAGGCTTTCCAGGAACTCTCTCTTCTCGGCGGGGTCGCCGAGCGCCGCGACCTCGGCCTCGATGGCGGCGGAGACCACCACGCAGAGCCCGCCGGTCTCCTGGGCGCGCTGCTCGACCAGAGCGGAGTACTTGTTGCCGGTGGCCGCCGAGTCCTCGTCGACGTTGGCGGCGTAGAGCACCGGCTTGGCACTCAAGAGCTGCAGTTGGCGGAACAGCGGCTTCTGCTCGTCGCTGATCTTCACGCTGCGCGCCGGCCGGCCGGCCTCCAGCGCCTCGATCACCGGCTCCAGAATGGCGAGGCGCTCCTTGGCTTCCTTGTCGTTGCCGCGCGCGCGCTTGATGGCGGCGTCGCGCTGCTTCACGGCGGAATCGAGGTCGGCGAGCATCAGCTCGGTCTCCACCGTCTCGGCGTCGCGGATCGGGTCGACCGAGCCCTCGACGTGGGTCACCTCACCCTCGAAGCAGCGCAGCACGTGGACGATGGCATCGACCTCGCGGATGTTGGCGAGGAACTGGTTGCCGAGACCCTCGCCCTTGGAGGCGCCGCGCACCAGGCCGGCGATGTCGACGAACTCCAGCACCGTGGGGATCACCTTGGCCGACTTGGCGATCACGGCCAGCTTGTCGAGGCGCGGGTCGGGCACCGGCACGCGGCCGACGTTGGGCTCGATGGTGCAGAAGGGATAGTTGGCCGCCTCAGCCGCCGCCGTCTCGGTCAGCGCGTTGAACAGGGTGGACTTGCCGACGTTGGGCAGGCCGACGATACCGCAATTGAAACCCATGGATCAGTCGTCACTCTTGGCAGGGGGTAAGGAAGAGGGGGCCGTATCGTCGGCCTGGGGGGCAGGCTTCGGTTTCTTCGGGCGGGGTGGGGCGGTTAACTCCGCGACGCGGGACATGAAGAGCGGGGCGTCGCCCTTGGCCAGCAGCGGGATCTCCGTCGCTACGGCGTCGAGCAGCTTGTCCAGCCAGGGCTGGTCGGCCTTGGCGAAGTCGCTCAGCACGTGGCCGTGTACCAGTTCCTTCTGTCCTGGATGGCCGACGCCCAGGCGCACGCGCCAGAATTCCTTGCCGATGTGCGCCTCGAGGGAGCGGATGCCGTTGTGGCCGCCGGTGCCCCCACCCTGCTTCACGCGCAGCTTGCCCGGCGCCAGGTCGATCTCGTCGTACAGCACGACGACGTCTTCCGGCGCCAGCTTGAAGAAGCGCAGCGCCTCGCCGACGGAGCGCCCGGATTCGTTCATGTAGGTCTGCGGCTTCAGGACCAGGACCTTCTCGCCATCCAGAAAACCTTCGGCGCAGTCCGCCTGGAAGCGGCTGCGCCAGGGCGAAAAGGAATGGCGGCGGACGATCTCGTCCACCGCCATAAAGCCGATGTTGTGCCTGTTGTTGGCGTAGCGGGAGCCCGGATTGCCGAGCCCGGCAAGCAACAGCATGCTGGCCACCCTTTACTGTGGGGAGGCTTAGTCCTCGTCGGACCCTTCGGCAGCCTTTTCTTCGGCCTCGTCTTCGCCCTCGGTGGCCTGCTCGGCCGCGGCCTCGTCGCGCACCACGGTGGGAGCGGCGATGGTCGCGATGGTGAAGTCGCGGTCGGTGATGGCCGGATGCACACCGTCGGGCAGCTTGACCATGGAGATGTGCACGCCCTCGCCGATCTCGAGGCCGGTGAGGTCGATATCGATGTGCGCCGGAATGGCGTCGGCGCGGCAGACCAGTTCGATCTCGTGGCGCACGACGTTCAGCACGCCGCCTTCCTTGATGCCCGGGCACTTGTCCTCGTTGAGGAAGTGCACCGACACCTCGACGTGGACCGAGGTGGTGCCGGAGACGCGCAGGAAGTCGACATGGACCGGGAAGTCGGTCACCGGATCGAACTGAATGTCGCGGGCCAGCGCCCGCTCGGCCTTGCCGTCCACCTTCACGTCGAACAGCGTGGAGAAGAAACCGCCCTGGTGCAGCAGCTTGTTCAGCAGCCGCCCCTCGACGGAAATGAGGCTGGGGTCCTTTTTGGCTCCGTAGATCACCCCGGGCACCTGCCCGGCGCGACGTGCAGCCCGGGCTGGCCCCTTCCCGGCCCGATCCCGCGCGATGGCGGGAAGCTCAACAACGTCAGACATCAGTCAAACTCCTTGACGTAGGAAACGGACGCCGGCCCCATGCCGCCATCCGTCTTGCCCGATCCGGCCTCCAGGGGTGCCGGCATCGGTAAAGCTCTCTATCGCTTCGGCCCCGCGCGCCCGGCCCTTAAAGGGCGGGTACGTCGAACAGGCTCGAAACCGACCGCTCGTCGCTGATGCGCTGCATGGCATCGCCGATCAGCGGGGCGATCGAAATCTGGCGGATGTTCTGGGCCACCCGCACGGCCTCGGTCGCCTGAATGCTGTCGGTCATGACCAGTTCCTCCAAGGGGGAGGAACTGACCCGGGCCACTGCCCCGCCCGAGAGCACCCCGTGGGTGACGTAGGCGGAAACAGACGTGGCGCCGGCCTGCTTCAGGGCGACGGCGGCATTGCACAGGGTTCCGGCCGAGTCGACGATGTCATCCACCAGGATGCAGCGCTTGCCCTCGACGTCGCCGATGATGTTCATCACCTCGGAGACCCCGGCACGTTCGCGGCGCTTATCGATGATCGCAAGCTCGGCGTCAAGCGGTTTGGCGATGGCCCGCGCCCGCACCACGCCGCCGACGTCCGGCGAGACGATGGTCAGGTTGCCCTTGCCGTTCTTCTCCATGATGTCCTTGGTAAAGACCGGCGTGGCGAAGAGGTTGTCGGTCGGAATGTCGAAGAAACCCTGAATCTGGCCGGCGTGGAGCTCCAGGGTCAGCACCCGGTCGGCGCCGGCGGCGGTGATCAGGTTGGCCACCAGCTTGGCCGAGATCGGCGTGCGCGGGGCCGACTTGCGGTCCTGGCGGGCATAGCCGAAGTAGGGCAGAACCGCGGTAATCCGCCGTGCCGAGGCCCGCTTCAGGGCGTCCATGGCGACCAGCAGCTCCATCAGGTTGTCGTTCGCCGGGTAGGAGGTCGACTGGATGATGAAGACGTCCTCGCCGCGCACGTTCTCGTGGATCTCGACGAAAACCTCCAGGTCCGAGAAGCGGCGCACGCTGGCCTTGGTCAGTTCCAGGTTCAGAAAGGCCGAAATCGCCTCGGCCAGGGGCCGATTGCTGTTCCCGGTCATGATTTTCATGGCGATATCCCTAGAGCCCTACTCGCTGGGCATGGACCTTTTGGGCAAGGCGCGAAAGTCGCTGTCTTGCCCTTCCCCTTGGGCCCAGGCGGGGCGGACCATATCAACGGGCCCCGGACCTGTAAACGGCCTTGGGTGGACTTTCGGGCGACTTTCTGGGGCCTCTTTCCAGGCCGCCACCGGTTCGCCCGAAAGGCGAAGAATCCGCGGGAAACTAGCTCTTCGGCTGTGATTTCAAAGCAGGATGCAGGTGGCCAGGGAGACCACCAGCAGCATCAGCACCATGATGGTCAGGTGGGGCATGTTCGCCTGCCTTCAAATCGCCGCCAGCGGACCGGAAAACAGGGGGCGATGGTTAACGCGTCTCCAGGGCGAGGCCGGCCTTGGACAGGGACTCCGGCGCCCCCTCGGTGACCAGGCTGGTGCGCCCCAGGGTCATCGCCACCCCCGCCTCGGAATTGAACAGGATCATGTGGCAGAACACCACCATGCCCGCTTCGAAGGGGACCGGGTTGCCGTGGTAGAGCATCGGCCAGTCCATCCAGTTGGGGGCGAAGGTGGTGCCGAGGGAGTAGCCGCAGGCATTGAGCCGGTGGGCCTGGTAACCGGCGGCGTCCATCACCCGGCCATGGGCGTCGAAGGCCTCGCCGTAGGTCTTGCCGGGGCGCAAACAGTCCTCGACGGCGAGAAGCGCGTCCTCGGCCACCTTGTGCATCTCCCGGTGCAGCGGCTGCGCGGCGCCGATGGGCACGGTGCGCATCATGGCGGCGTGGTAATGGCGCCAGGTGCCGGCCCACTCCAGGGTCAGCTGATCCCTGGGATCGAGAGTCCGCCGCCCGCTGAAATAGCGGCACAGCAGAGCGCCTTGGCCGGAGCCGATGATGAACTCGTTGGCCGGGTCGTCGCCGCCGCCCCGGAAGATGGCGCCGTGCATGGCGGCCAGGATGTCACCCTCGAAGGCGCCGGGGCCGGCGGTGTCGAGCGCCGCCTGCCAGGCCGCGTCGGCCAGCGCCGCCGCCTCGCGCACGCAGGCGATCTCCGCCGGGCTCTTCACCACGCGCAGGCGGCTCACCAGGGTGGAGGCATCCTCCAGGGTGCAGAAGCCGTCGAGGGCCGCGTCCAGGCGCTTGCCGTTCGCGGCGGTCAGGCCGTAGGCCTCGTACTCGACGCCCAGCTTTTTCCCGGCACAGCCGAATTCCCGCAGGATCTCGCGCAGTTCGACGGCGGGGTTGGTGTCGGGGCGGTCGACCCAGATGCGGACGTCCTTCACCATCGAGGTCTGCTCGGCCTGGCGCAGGTCGGCCGAGCGGGTCAGCAGCATGGTGCGCCCGTCGGCGCCCAGGTAGAGGCACTGGAAGTAGACGTAGCCGAAGGTGTCGTAGCCGGTCAGGTAGTACATGGACTCCTGGCGGAACATCAGCAGGCCGTCGAGGCCCGCCTCGGCCAGCAGGCCGCAAGTCCGGTCGCGCCGGCCGGTCAGCTCGGCGTTGCTGAAGTGCAGCGGCATTTTCTTACGGTTCCAGATAGATGGCGGAGAGGCCGCGGCCGTAGTCCGGCTCCTTGCGGTGGCAGGAGCGGCGGTAGCTGAAGAAACGGGTGTCCTCGGCGCAGGTGTCGCAGGGCAGCGACTGGATCGACTTGAGGCCCGCGAAGCTGAGGCGGCGGGCGACGTAGCCCTTGATGTCGAAGAGGAAGTGTCCGTCACGCGGCGAGGGACAGAAGAAATCGGCGTTGGCGGCGTGCTGTTCCAGGAAGGGGGCGGGGAATTCCGGCCCGACCTCGTAGGAGCGCTGGGCGATCGCCGGGCCGATGCCGGCGACGATGCGCTTGGGGTCGGCGCCGAGCGCCGCCATGGCGGCCACGGTGGCCTCGATCACGCCGGTCAGCGCGCCCTTCCAGCCGGCATGGGCGGCGCCGACGACGCCGGCCTCCGCTTCGGCAAAGAGCACCGGCACGCAGTCGGCGGTGAGAATGCCGAGCACCAGTTGGCGCTCGCGCGTCACCATGGCGTCGGCCTTGGGGGCGTCCTCGCGCGCCCAGGGCTTCGTCACCTCGACCACGGCAGGGGAATGCACCTGGTAGGCGGTCACCAGGCGCCCGCCCTCCAGATCCATCTCGGCCATCGCACGGCGCCGGTTCTCGGTCACGTTCTCCGGCTTGTCGCCGGAGCCGTAGCCGCAGTTGAGGCTGGAGAAGAGGCCTTCCGAGACCCCGCCGGTGCGGCAGAAGAAGCCGTGGCGCACGGCGGGCAGGTCGTTGAGGGCTCCGGTCGTCAGCATGGCCGGCACTTTAACCGCCTTCGCCATGCGAGGATAGGGGCGGCGACAGGGACTCGAACCCTGCCGGCGGCGGCATGTCGCGCGGCGTCAGGGCCAGGACCTTGAACAGCTCGCCCATCTCCGTCGGGTCGGTCAGACGCTTTCGGGCGGCGGTGAGCGCGGCGGCGGCGCGGGGCGCCGACTCGGCAAGCTGCGCGGCGCGCACCTCGATGCCCAGCGCCTTCAGAAAGGTCCCCTGCGTCACCGGGCCGTGCGCCGTACAGCCGGCCGCGGTGGCGCCCTGCGCGAGGCTCTGGAAGTCGACGTGGGCGGTCAGGTCGGCGGTGCCGGGGGCCTCCAGCACGTCGTGGCGCTTGTGGCGGCGCAGCGCCTGCAGGGTCGGACCGGGTGTCGAGGCGGCGGGGCCGTAGTCGATGATCAGGGCGGCGCCGGGCTGGCGCGCCAGGCGGTGGCCCAAGAAGGCGGCGATGTTGAGGGCGGCGGGGCAGATCTCGACCAGGCTGCCCTTGGCGGCGTCGCGCAGGGTTGCGGGGATGAGGACGCGGTTGGCCGGCGAGGGCGCGGCCAGGGCGAAGGTCAGCTTGCCGGCATCGTCCAGCACCACCACCCGCTCGGCCCAGCCTTCACGGGTCTGTTCGAACTGGCGCACCGGCAGGGCATCGAAGAACTCGTTGGCGACCAGCAGCAGCGGCGCCTCGGGAATCTGGCCGACGTTGTCCAGCCAAGTGATCCGGTGCGCGCCGAGGGATTCGCGCTGGCGCTCGCGCAGGGCCGGGCTGATCTCGACCAGCTGCACCTTCAGCGCATCGTGGAAGCCGGGCACCAGGCGCGTCGCGCGCAGGGCATCGGCCATCAGGGTGCCGCGTCCGGGGCCCAGCTCGACCAGCAGGCAGGGGTCGGGCTTGCCCAGCCGCATCCAGGTGTCGACGCACCAGATGCCCAGCAGTTCGCCGAACATCTGGCTGATCTCCGGCGCGGTGATGAAGTCGCCGCCCGCCGCAGAGGGCGCGCCGAAGGGATCGCCGTGCATGTAGTAGCCGCTGGCCGGATGTGTCAGCGCTTCGCCCATGAAGTCCGCCACGGTCATGGCGCCCTCGCGGGTAAGGCGTGTGCGCAGGTGGTCGAGCAGGCTCTGAATGACCATGGCCATCAGGCCTTGCGGCGCAGCGCCCAGAGGGTGACGGCGATGCCGACCAGCACCATGGGGACCGACAGCACCTGGCCCATGGTGGTGCCGGGCAGCACGAAGTTCAGGAAGTCGTCGGGCTGGCGGAAGAACTCCGCGACGATGCGCGCGAGGCCGTAGCCGATCATGAAGGCGCCGGAGACGAGGCCGGTCGTCTGCAGCGCGCCCCTGCGCACCATGATGTGCAGGATGATGAAGAGTACCACGCCTTCCAGCAGCGCCTCGTAGAGCTGGCTCGGATGACGCGCGATGGGACCGCCCTGCGGGAATACCATGGCCCAGGGCACCACGGTGGAATCCGTGGTGCGGCCGAAGAGCTCGCCGTTGATGAAGTTGGCGACGCGGCCGAGGCAGAGCCCGATCGGCGTCGCCGCGCCGACGATGTCGGAGAGCGTGAAGTAGCTGACGCCGCGGCTGCGCGCGAAAAGGCCAATGGCCGCCAATACGCCAAGAAGGCCGCCGTGGAACGACATGCCGCCGCGCCAGATGAAGACGATCTCCATCGGGTTCGCCAGGTAGTAGTCCGGTTTGTAGAACAGCACGTAGCCGAGGCGCCCGCCCAGCACCACGCCCAGCGTCGCCCACAAGAGGAAGTCGTCGAAGTCCACCGGCTTCAGGCGGTTCGGCGGCAGCTTCGTCATCCAGCGGCAGTACAGCCAGGCGAGGATGAGGCCGGAGATGTAGGCCAGCGCGTACCAGCGCACGTCGAAGATCCAGATGGAAAAGGCGACCGGATCGAAGTTCGGGTGCTGCAGGGCCATCAGCATCTGGCCGAGAGAGTGGACGGCGGACTCAGCCGGGGATGCCATGGGGCCTAATCCTGATAATGGGTACTAGCGGTAGGGATCGGACTGGGTGAGATAGTCCTTCACGTAGCGGGCGACGCCCTCTTCCAGGTCCGTGAAGGGCTTGCCGTAGCCGGCGGTGCGCAGCCGCGCCATCTTTGCTTCCGTGAAGTACTGGTACTTGTCGCGGATCGCTTCGGGTGCCGGAACGTAGCTGATGTTCTCCGGCTTATCCATGGCGGCGAAGACGGCACGTGCCAGGTCGGCAAAGCTGCGCGCCTTGCCGGTACCGACGTTGAAGAGGCCGCTGACCTTCGGATGGTCCAGCAGCCACAGCATGACGTCGACGCAATCGCCGACCCAGATGAAGTCGCGCAGCTGGCCGCCGTCGGCGTAGTCGGGATGGTGCGACTGGAAGAGCCTTGCCGGCTCGCCGCGCGAGAGCTGGCCGAAGAGGTGCCAAGCGACGCTGGCCTGGCCGCCCTTGTGATACTCGTTGGGGCCGTAGACGTTGAAGAACTTCAGGCCCGCCCACTGCGGCGGCGCCCAGGATTCATCCGGCGGCGCGTCCTTGGCCAGGCGCCGCATGACCCAGCGGTCGAAGAGGTGCTTGCTCCAGCCATAGCCGTTCAGCGGGCGCAGGCGGGCGAGGTACTCGGCGGAGGCGTCGTCGTCGAAGCCCTCGGCGCCGTCGCCGTAGGTCGCCGCCGAGGAGGCGTAGATCAGTGGAATGCCTTCGCGCGCGCAATGGTCCCAGAATACCTTGGAGAGGCGGAAGTTGTTGGCGAGCAACGCGTCGCCATCGGTCTCGGTGGTCGCCGAGATGGCGCCCAGGTGGAACACGGCGGAGAGCCGCCCCTCGGCCCAGCGCAGGAACTGCGGCAGCTCCTCCGGCGGAATCACGTCCTCGATGGTGTGGTGGGCGAGGTTGCGCCACTTGTCGCCCTCGCCCAGCCGATCGCAGACCACCACGTCGTGGCCGCGTTCCGCGAGGGCGGCGACGAGGTTGGAGCCGATGAAGCCGGCGCCGCCGGTGACGAGGAGCATGCGCGGGGTGAATCCTCAAATCTTGGGAAATCTCAGGCGCTTCCTTATAGAGGGGCGGCCGAAGGCTCCGCAACCCCGGCTCCGGCGCCCGCAGGCTGCATCACAGCGACGGCAGCCGGTTGAAGCGTCCCCCCGCGCCGGTCATAGTGTGGCGAAACCCGACGCGCGAGGAAGGATTCCCAAATGCAGAGCCAGAGCAAGATCCTGGAAGACATAGCCAAGGTGGCGAGCAGCGCCTTCGGGGTCGCCGCCGGCATGCGCAGCGAGGTCGAGGCGCGCTTCCGCGAGCAGCTGGAGCGCCTGCTGGCCCAGATGGACCTGGTGCCGCGCGAGGAGTTCGATGCCATGGCGGCGGTGGCCGCCGCCGCCCGCGAGCAGCAGGAGGTGCTGAGCGAGCAGGTGGCGGCACTGGAACAGCGCCTGGCGGCCCTGGAAGCCGCGCTGGAGGCGGTTTCGAAAAAATCCGCGGCCACGCCGGGCGGCACTGGGGCCGGCACCGGGCCCAGTGCCGGGCAGGGCGACGGCTGACGGCGCTGCTGCCCTTTTTCTCTCGTCTCGTCCACAGGTTTCTCGCGGAATGGCGGATTTCCGCCCAATCGTTTGTTGCAGAGCGGAATCTTTTGGGGCTACGCTACATTTGGTAGCGGCGGCGTCGCCTTAATCCATATATCGGTCCAAGCGGGACGCTCGACCCTGCCACCGCCAACCGAAGAGGCTGCGTCGCAATGGTCGAACTCGTTTCCGAATACCACCATCCGATCAACCCCCTCGACCTCCTGGAAGAACTCGGCACCGCCAACGACTGGACTCTGGACCGCCACAGCGAGTCCGAGCTGCTCATCGAGATGGGCGGCCACTGGTGCGAGTATCACATGTATTCCGTCTGGCAGTCGGAGGTCAGCTCCATGTTCTTCTCCTGCCATTTCGACATGAAGGTGCCGCAGGAGCGGCGCCAGGAAGTTTGCGATCTGCTGGCCCACGCCAACGAGCGCCTGTGGCTCGGCCACTTCGACCTCATGGCCGACGAAGGCGCGGTGATGTACCGCCACACCATCCCGCTGCGCGGCTTGCCCGGCGCCTCGGTGGAGCAGCTGGAGGACCTGGTGGAAGCGGCGCTGACCGAATGCGACCGCATCTATCCGGCGCTGCAGCTCGTCGTCTGGGGCGGCTCGCCGGTGCGCGAGGCACTCGAGACGGCAATGCTGGAGACGGTCGGCGAAGCCTGATGCCGTTATGAAGCCGTTATGAAGCCGTCTGCCATGGAACTTTGCGCGTCATGAATCTCGGCGGACCGCTACTGCTGGTCGGCTGCGGCAAGATGGGCGGTGCGCTGCTGGAAGGCTGGCTGAGCCAGGGCCTTTCCCCCGCCGAGGTGTGGATCGTCGAACCTCATGCCGATCCCTTGCAGGGCTTCATCGCCCAGGGCGTGCACCACGCCGCCGATGCCGCCGCCCTGCCTGCCGATTTCAAGCCCGCCCTCATCGTCTTCGCGGTGAAGCCGCAGATGCTGGCCGATGCGTTGCCGGCCTACAAAGATTTTGCCGCGAAAGGTGCGGCGGCGCTCTCCATCGCCGCCGGCTGGCGCATCGCCGGCTTCGAGAAGGTACTGGGCGAGACCACCCCTGTGGTGCGTGCCATGCCCAACACGCCCGCCGCCGTCGGCCGCGGCATGACGGTGCTGGTCGCCAACGACCGTGCCGATGCCAAGTTGCGCGATATCTGCGGCGCGCTGTTGGCCGCGGTGGGCGAGACCGCCTGGGTCGACGACGAGGGCCTGATCGACGCGGTCACCGCCGTCTCCGGCGGCGGCCCGGCCTACGTCTTCCTGCTGATCGAGTGCCTCGCCAAGGCCGGCGTCGCCGCCGGACTACCGGAGGACCTCGCCATGCAGTGCGCCCGCGTGACCGTCGCCGGTGCCGGCGAACTGGTCCACATCGCCAGCGAGCCGGCGTCCAAGCTGCGCGAGAACGTCACCTCACCCGCCGGCACTACGCTGGAGGCCTTGAAGATCCTCATGGCCGAGGACGGCCTGCAGCCGCTGATGACCCGCGCCATCGCCGCCGCCACCAAGCGCAGCAGGGAACTGGGTTAGATCCCGTTTCTTTGACATTCGGCCCGCAGGGCCCATGTTCTTCCCATGACCGGATCTTGGCGACCTTCGCGGCGAAGCGTGCTGGGCGGCCTTGCGGCCTTGCCTTTTGCGAGCACTTTGACACGGGCGCAGGATGCAGCGATCACCCGCACCATTCCGTCGAGCGTTGAGAAGGTGCCGGTGATCGGCATGGGCTCGTGGATCACCTTCAACGTCGGCAGCAACCAAGATCTGCGCGACCAGCGCGCCGAGGTGCTGCGGGAGTTCTTCGCGCGGGGCGGTACGGTGATCGACTGTTCGCCGATGTACGGCAGTTCCGCCGATGTGATCGGCTACGGTCTCGAAAAGCTCGGGCGGCCGCAGCTCTTTTCTGCCAGCAAGGTGTGGACCTGGCTGCAGGGCGACGGTCCGGAGCAGATGGAAGAGCAGCGCGCGGCCTGGGGCGTCGAGCGTTTCGACCTCATGCAGGTGCACAACCTGCTGAACTGGGACGGCCATCTGGAAACCTTGAAGCGCATGAAGGACGAGGGCCGCATCCGCTATCTCGGCATCACCACCTCGCACGGCAGCCGCCATGACGAGATGGAAGCGGTGATGAAAGGCCAGCCGCTCGATTTCGTGCAGTTCACCTACAACATCCTCGATCGTGAGGCCGAAGCGCGGCTGCTGCCGCTGGCCGCCGACCGCGGCCAGGCGGTGCTGGTCAATCGGCCGTTCCGCCAGAAGGCGCTGATCCGCCGCTTCGAGGGGCAGCCGCTGCCCGGCTGGGCGGCGGAGATCGGCGCGACGAACTGGGCACAGGTGCTGCTGAAGTTCATCGTCTCGCATCCCGCCGTCACCTGCGTCATTCCGGCGACCTCGCGCGTCGACCACATGGCCGAGAACATGGCCGTGCTGACCGGACCGCTGCCCGATGCCGCGTTGCGCCGCCGCATGGTGGCGGACGTCGAGAGCCTGTAGGCTTCCCGCGCCATGTTTCCTTTCAATGCGGAGGTGCTGGCCTCCCTCTACGCTCAGTACAACACGGCGATCTGGCCGGCGCAGGTCCTTGCGCTTGCGGCGGCGCTGATTGCGGTCTGGCTGACGCTTTCTCCGCAACCGTGGAGCGGACGCGCACTCGGCGCGATCCTCGCCCTCGGCTGGCTGTGGTGCGGCGCTGCATTTTTTCTGCGGCACATGGCATCGCTCGATTTCATGGCGCAGATCTATGGCTGGGCCTTCATCGCCGAGGCGGTGCTGCTGCTCTGGGCGCTGGTGTGGCGCGGCGGTACCCTGCACGCCGCCGGCGGCCGCCTCGGCGGTCTTGCCCTGGCGCTGGCGGCGGCCTCTCTCTTCGGCCTGCCGCTCGTCAGCGGGCTGGCCGGACCCGGCTTCGCCGCCGCCGGGGTGGTCGGCGTGGCCCCGGCCCCGACGGTGCTCTTGACGCTGGCCGTGCTGCTGCTGATGCCGGGCCGGACGCGCTGGCTGCTGCTGGTCATCCCGGCGCTGTGGGCCGCTGTTGCCGGTGTCACCGGCTGGGTGCTGGGCGTGCCCGAGTACCTCGCCCTGGCGGGTCTCTCGGTCGCGGCGGTGGCGGGTATGGCTGCCGGCAATTGGCGCGCCGCGTGAGGGTGCTATGCTGGCGCGAAGAGACCGTACAGCGGAGGCGGTTGCGTTCATGAGCGGGCTTCAGTTGAAAGACAGCGCGCGTCGGGTGCAGGCGGCGATCCAAGACGCGGGCTTCGCGTTCCAGGTCCGCGAGTTTCCCGCCTCGACGCGCACCTCGGAGGAGGCAGCGGCGGCGATCGGCTGTGACGTCGCGCAGATCGCCAAGTCGCTGATCTTTCGCGCGGCGGACACCGGCCGTCCGGTGCTGGTCATGGCCAGCGGCGCCAACCGGGTCGACGAAAAGGCCGTGGCGGGCCTCCTGGGGGAGAAGCTGGCGCGGGCCGATGCCGACTTCGTCCGCGCCAGGACCGGCTTTGCCATCGGCGGCGTGCCGCCGGTCGGCCACCGCGAGGCGCCGGTCGTCTTCATCGACGCGGACCTCATGGCGCTGGACGAGATCTGGGCCGCCGCCGGCACGCCCAACGCGGTCTTCCGCCTGACGCCGACGGACCTGGTGGCGCTGACCGGGGGCGCCGTGGCCGCGGTAAAGAAGGGGTCGTAAAGACGCGATAGGCCTGCCGGGGAAGGCGCGGGCTTCACAGGGCCGGGCCGGCGCCCTACGTTAAGAGGCTAAGGAGGAACGTCCGACATGGTGAAGAAACCCACGAACCCTAAGTCCTCCAAGAAGTCTGCCGGCAAAAAGGCTGCGGGCAAGGCCGGCGCCAAGGCTGCCGGAGAGCCGCGCCGGCAGGTTATCGACGCCGCCTTCGCCCTGGCGCTGGAGCAAGGCTGGCGCGATCTGTCCCTGGCGGAAATCGCCGAGGCGGCCGGCCTGCCGCTGTCCGAGGTTTACCCGTTGTTTCCCTCTAAGCAGGCGATCCTCGACGGCTTCTCGCGGGAGGTCGATGCGCAGATGCTGGCCGAAGGCAGCGAGGGGCTCGACAGCCCCGCCCGCGACCGCCTGTTCGACATGGTGATGCGGCGCTTCGACGCCCTGCAGCCCTACAAGGAGGCGCTGGGCGTCATCCTGCAGGACCAGCTGCGCGACCCGCTGGCCGCCTGCTGCGGCCTCGGCCGTCTCGGCCGGTCCATGGCCGCCACCCTGGAGGCCGCGGGCTTCTCGACCACAGGATGCCGCGGCGTGCTGCGGGTAAAGGGGCTTGCGGCGATTTACCTCTCCACGGTCCGGGTGTGGCTGCGCGACGACAGCGAGGATATGGCCGCCACCATGGCGCACCTCGACAAGCAGTTGTCCCGCATCGACAACCTGGTGGGGCGCCTCAAGAGCTACCGGCCGGGCCGCGACCGTTCCGGCCACGCGGCCGCCTGAGCAGCCGGCAGAGCCGCCGTTTGGGCGATTCGCCGGCCCGGCGGGTCCCGGTTCCAAGTCCCTCTTATGGTTAAGGAATTTCGCAACTGCACGCGCCAGGGCCCGCGACTCGTTGGTTTGCCTAGGAAAAATTCATTGTGCAGTGCAATAAAATCCTTGACGGCGTACGAACGGTGGCCTATATCACGGTCACGCCGACTTTTGTGCGGTGCAACATTTTCTGCGGGGAACCCCCCGCCCATTTTACCGCGGGAGACCCCCGCTAGGGATGAGGAGCCCAAGTCATGGCTGTTTCCGGTAACCCGTTTCTGAACGGCGAGTTCTCCAAGTTCGACTTCGCCACTTTCATGGATCCCAGCAAGCTCACCGAGCAGTGGGAAAAGTTCGATTTCACCAAGATGGCCGACCAGTTCAAGATGCCGGGCCTCGACGCCCAGGCTCTGGTCGAGTACCAGAAGCGCAACCTCGAGGCCTTCGCCTCCGCCAACAAGATTGCTCTGGAAGGCGCCCAGGCGGTGATCCGCCGTCAGGCCGAGATCCTGCGCAAGGGCGTCGAGGACGCCTCCAAGGCGCTGTCCGAGCTGAATTCCGCCGAGACCCCGCAGGACAAGTTCGCCAAGCAGGCTGAACTGGCCAAGGAGGCCTACGAGGCCGCCGTCGCCAACCTGCGCGAGCTGACCGAGATGGCCAGCAAGTCCAACGTGGAAGCCGCCGATCTGCTGTCGACCCGCGTGAGCGAGAGCTTCGGCGAGATCACCGGCGAGATCAAGAAGACCGCGAAGAAGAAGTAAGCCGCTTCGTCGCGGAGTTATTTCCTCCGAAAAGTACCCTGTTGCTAGCCTAGAAGGGCCGTCCTGCCGGACGGCCCTTTTTGTTTTGCGCAGGCGGTCTCGGGGCGACGCCTTGCGGACTTAACATTTCCGCGCCGCGCTCTATCTTGTGTCGCGAAATCACTCCACCAGAAAGAGGGAGAGCGGACATGAGGCTTGCAGTTCTGGGATTGGCTTTCGGGGCGGCACTGCTGCCGGTCGCTGCAGTGGCCGGCGAGACGGTCGTCTATACCGTCGAAGGCGGCAACTACGAGGGCTACAGCGCGCCGGCCAAGGGGACGTCCAAGGGCCTGGTGCTGATCATCCACGATTGGGACGGCCTCACCGAGTACGAGGAAAAGCGCGCCGAGATGCTGGCCGAGATGGGCTACGACGCCTTTGCCGTCGACCTCTTCGGCCAGGGCAACCGGCCGGAGACGACCGACGCCAAGCGGGCCGAAACAGGCAAGCTCTACAGTGATCGGGAGGCGATGCGCAGCCGGCTGCTGGGCGGCCTTGCCGAGGCGCGCAAGCTGAGCAGCGCCCCGGCGGTGGTCATGGGGTACTGCTTCGGCGGCGCCGCGACGCTGGAAATGGCGCGCTCCGGCCAGGCCAAGGGCGTCGCAGGCTACGCGACATTCCACGGTGGACTTTCGACGCCGGAAGGACAGAGCTACCCGGCCGACACGCCGCCGCTGCTGATCGCCCATGGCGGCGCCGACAGCGCCATTACAATGGACGACGTTGCGGCACTGTCGAAGGAACTGGAGGCCGCGGGGCTCACCTACGAGATCGAGGTCTACTCCGGTGCGCCGCACGCGTTCACGGTGTTCGGCTCGCAGGCCTACCGCGAGGTCGCCGACCAGCAGTCGTGGGACGCCTTCCAGGATTTCCTCGGTACCACCCTGACCGGCAGCTGATCCGGCAGGCGGCAGCCGCCCGGCCCCGCGCACCCGTCGCGGGCCGGGCGACGGCTACAATTGGTACACTTTATGTACTGGTCGCCCTCAGCTCTCCCGGCCTAGAGTCCGGCAGGCTCGTGCGCTCGTGGGGGCCGTGACCGGGAGTGTCCAATGACCGAAGGCAGCTACAAACAGTTCTGTCCCGTCGCCATGGCGGCGGAGATCCTCTGCACCCGCTGGACCGTCGTCCTGCTGCGTGAGCTCATCGCCGGCTCGACCCGCTTCAACGAGCTGCGCCGCGGTGTGCCGCGAATGTCGCCGGCGCTGCTGACCAAGCGCCTGCGCGACCTGGAGGACGCCGGCGTGCTGGAGCGCGTCCGCCGGCCCGGCGACGGCGAGGGGCATGAATACCGATTGACCGCGGCGGGGCGCGACCTCAAGCCGGTCATCGAGGCCATGGGCATCTGGGGCCAGCGCTGGGTCGAATCGGAAGCTTCGCTGCAGAAGCTCGACCCGCAGCTTCTGATGTGGGACATGCGGCGCAACATCGATCCGACGCCGATGCCGCAGCGCCGCAGCACCATCGAGGTGAGCTTCAGCGACCAGCCGGCGGCACGGCGCGACTGGTGGCTGGTGGTGGAGCCCGGCGCGGCGGTCGATCTCTGCTCGGTCGATCCGGGCTTCGAGGTGGACCTCTACGTGGCGACCGACCTGCGGACCATGACGGAGATCTGGATGGGCTACAAGACGGCCGCCGCGGCCAAGGACAGTGGCCAGATGGTGCTGACCGGCAGCCGCGCGCTGGAGGACGCCCTGCAGAAGTGGCTGCGGCTCAGCCCCTTCGCCAAGGTCGAGCGCATGGTCGCCTGACGGCGTTGGTGGTCAGAAAATCCCAGCCTCCAGGCCGGCGGCCATGGCCATGCCGAGCTCGCGGCAGTCGTCGACGAAATGCTCCTGCCACTCGCCGCGACAGATCAGCGGTGCCTGCACCGCCCGCCACTTGAGGCCGGTGGCGATGCTCTCGACGGCACGCCGGGTGCCGGTGCCGTCGTGGCCCGCGCGGATGTAGAGCGCATAGGGCAGCCCCTCGGTTTTCTCCAGCACGGGATAGTAGCAGCGGTCGAAGAAGTCCTTCAGCGCGCCGCTCATATAGCCGAGGTTCTCGGTGGTGCCGATCAGGAGGGCGTCGGCCGCCAGCACGTCGTCCGGCTCGGTCTCGAAGGGGGTGAGGGCGCGGGTCTCGACACCCGCTATCTCCGGTGCACGGGCCCCTTCCAGCGCCGCGTCGCGCAAGCGCGTGGTGTTAGGCGACGGGACGTGGGCGACGATCAGCAGCCGCTTTTCCGCCCGCGGCGCGCCGGCCATCGGTCCGCCGGGCCGTTCAGCCCGTCAGGCGCTTGTAGAGCGCCCGGACGTAACTGTGATCGGCGTCGGTCATCTCGCCGGCGGCGATGTCGGCCTTGTAGCCTTCCAATTCCTCGCGGAACGCCTCGGAGTGGCCGCCGCGGCCCAGCAGCCGGCCGATGAGAGCAAGGGTCTCGGCGTTCTTCGCCTCCGTGTCGGCGGGCAGGCCGGCGGAGACGGCGGGCGCATCCTCTTCGCCGCCGTCGTCATCGTGCGCGTCCTCATCCGCCGGGTCAGCCTCAACGCCGCGGCCGGCGGCCAGCAGCACGTTCCACGAGGTGCCGGCGGCGCTCACCTTGGTATCGAGCACGCGCGCGGCGGCCAGCACTTCCTCGTCGTTCTCGCTGCCCAGGGTTTCGAGCAGGGAGATCAGCTCCGCCCGATCCAAGCGACTGGGTTCCAAGCTGTCGGTCATCGCGCGCCTCGCTTCCATAAAGTTCGTCCGCTGGGCGCGACTTTAGCCAAACTGTGCCGATTTGGGCAAACGTCCCGGCAATCAACCCGTCATTCAGGCCGCGGCGACCAGCGACGGCGCGGCCTCGGCGGAACGCTCGATCAGCGCCTTGTGCAGGGCACGGATGCTGGCATCGTGGTCAGCCTCGTCGACGATCACCTGCATGTCGACCTTGCGCAGGGGATCGTTGAAGCCCAAGGGCTCGATGCCCGCCTCGGCGAGTGCGGTGAGGACCCGTGCGCCGAGGCCGCGCAGGCGCAGGTCGCGGCCGATTACAGCGACCACCGCGACATTGCGCGAGGCGATGGATGCCGAGGGGAAGCGCCGGGTGAGGTCCTCCTCGACCCGCTTCACCGCCTTGGCGGAGCCTTTGAGGAAATGGGTGATGGTGTTGGCGTTGGATGTCTTCGAGACGATGCGCGCCTTGTGGCGCTGCAGCACCTCGAGGATCGCCGCGTCAAAGCCTTTCACACCGACCATGTCCTGTTCGAAGAACTCGAAGGCGAAGACGCCTTTGAGGCCGGTGACCATCTCCACCGCCGGGTCGGCAGCCTCGAGATCGCCGCGGATCACAGCGCCGGGGTCCAGCGGCTCGAAGGTGTTCTTGATGCGCAGCGGGATGCGCGCCTGGCGCAGGCCCTTGGCGGCGCTGGGGTGGATCGCCTCCATACCCATGTTGGAAAGCTGGTCGGCGACGTCGTAGTTGGTTTCTGCGATCTGCTTCACCACTTCGGCGCCGACCAGTTTCGGGTCGGCGGAGGAAAGGTGGAACTCCTTGTGGATCACCGCTTCCGCGGCGCCCAGGTGCACGGCAATGCGCGAGAAGGTGAGTTCGCTGTAGCCGCGCCCGTAGAGCTTGACCAGACCCTCCTCGCACTGTGCATAGCCGGTGACGATCGGCAGCTGGCGGGTGAGGTCGATGGGCTCGAAGGCCTCCTCGATGCGGCGCTCCAGACTGACGCTCTCGCTGCCGCGCCAGCCGGTGAGATCGACGAACACGGCATCGATGCCGGAGCGCCTGAGGCGCAGCATCAGGTTGTGCGCGCTGTGTGCCTCGCCCAGCCCGCTCAACAGCTCGCGCACCGTCATCAGATGCTCAGGCAGCTTGAAGTGGCCGAACGAACAGAGCCGCCGAAGATCGAGCAGACAGCTGCGTGCGCCCTCTATGCGCTCCTCGACGAAGCGGTCGGCTGCGGCGACATCGGCCGGGTCGTCGAGCACCGCGCGGTTCTTCTCCCGCATCGCCGCAGCTGTGCGCGTCAGGGCATCGCCCCAGGCCCACTCGCTTTCGGAGCCTGAATAGAGCGCGTAGACCCCGGGCTCGGCCGTCTTCTTGTGTTCGAGCAGCAGATCGGTCATGCCGCTGTAAGCGGAGACAACGAAAACCCGGTTATAGAGGGCCTCGCCGTGCCGTCCGCCGAGCACGATATCGTCGACCACGGTGTCGACGGCGGACATCGAGGTGCCGCCGATCTTATGAACGCTAAGGGTGGTCATTGCTGTCCTCTTTTTATGTTTCATCTTGCCGGCGCTTTGTCCGACCTTACGCCGTGTCACGCTGCCCGCCGCGTCGGCCGGACAGGATAGGGTTGCCGCTCGCAGAGGAAGTCCGGCCGCCGCTGCGAGCCGCCGAAAGGTGCGCCCACGGCATTGCTGATGGCGTTGAACGCGAAGAAAGCGTTGGAGCGCGGGAACGGCGTGATGTTGCTGTTGGAGCCGTGCATGATGTTGCAGTCGAACAGAATCACCGAGCCCGCTTTTCCGGTGGTGCTGAACACGCCGCCGTCTGCGATCAGCCGTCTTAGAGACTCGTCATCGGGAACGCCGTAGTCCTGGCGCTTCAGCGAGGTCTTATAGTGATCTTCGGGCGTTTCGCCGATGCAGGAGACGAACCAACGGTGCGAGCCCGGGACTACCATGAGGGGGCCGTTGAAGGCGTAGTTCTCGGTCAGCGTGATCGAGATGCTGAGCGCGCGCATGCGCGGCATGCCGTCCTCGACGTGCCAGGTCTCGAAATCGCTATGCCAGTAGAACTCCTTTGCACGAAACCCGGGCTTGTAGTTCAGCCGCGACTGGCTGACGTAGACGGCGTCGCCGAGCAGCTGCTCTGCGGCGCCGGCCACGCGCGGATCCTGCGCCAGCTTTGCGAAGAGCGCGCTCGCTTTGTGGATCTCGAACACCGTGCGCAGGTCGCCGCTGGACGGCTCGGTAATGCTGCCTTCGCGTGAAAGCACCTCCGGGTCGCGGCTCAGCCGGTTCATCTCGTCGACAAGCGCCGCGATCTCCGACTCCTGGAACAGGCCTGGGAAAAACAGAAAGCCATCCCGCTCGTAGTCCGCCAGCTGACCCCGCGTTAGCGGCCCTTCGGCGCGCACCTTGTCGTTCCAGACGACGGGGTCAAGGCGCGGCAGCCACCGGGGCTCGGGATCGACACGGGATGGGTAGGGGTCCGCAAAAGAACTCATCTCCTCCTCAAAACGAATGCTTCGACTCGACACACACTCTCTCTCGCTGTTGCTCAGGCTATCTGCGCTGCCGCTCAGGCAACCTCGTCGACTTCCAGCGCATAGGCGCCGTCCGGCCCGTGCACTTCCTTGCCGGTCACCGGCGGGTTGAAGCAACAGGCCATGACCATCTCGGTCTTGCCGCGCAGCACGTGCTTGTCGTGCTTGTCGAGGGCGTACATGACGCCAGGGCGGATCGCGTGAGTCTCGCCTGTGGCGCAGTCTTCGATGGAGCCTTCGCCGGAGATGCAGTAAACCGATTCGAGGTGGTTCTTGTAGTGCATCTGCAGCTCCGCCCCCTCATGGATCGTGGTAATGTGGAAGCTGAAGCCCATCTGATCGCCCTTAAGCAGCAGGCGCACGCTGTCCCACCCTTCCGAGAAGACGTGGCGCTCGCTGTTCCGGGCTTCCTTCAAATCGCGGACAATCATTTTACTTTCGTACTCCTGTTAAGCGGCAGCGGCCTTGCGATGGATTTTGGCGAAGGCCTCGGCGACGATGTCGAGGCCGGCGTCGAGCTGCTCCTGCTTGATGGTCAGCGGGGCCAGCACCTTCACGACCTCGTCATGGGCGCCGGAAGTCTCGATGATGAGCCCGCGCTCGAAGCAGGCGGCGCAGATCGCCGAGGCCGTCTCGCCGTCGCCCACATCGATGCCCCGGAACATGCCGCGTCCCTTGGTGGCATAGCCGTGCTTCTCGGCGATCTCGGCCAGGCGTTTGCCCAAGTGATCGCCCTTCGCGCGCAGCTTCTCGGCGAAGGCGTCGTCTTTCCAGAACTTCTCCAGCGCCACCCTGGCGGTGACGAAGGCGTGGTTGTTGCCGCGGAACGTGCCGTTGTGCTCGGCCGGGCCCCAGATGTCGTGCTCCGGCTTCAGCAGCGCCATGGCGAACGGCAGGCCCATGCCCGACAGCGACTTGGCCATGGTGATGATGTCTGGCGAAATATCCATCTCCTCGAAGGAGAAGAAGCTACCGGTGCGTCCGCAGCCGGCTTGGATGTCGTCGACGATCAAGAGGCTCTTGTGCTTGCGCGCCAGCTTTTCCAGGCGGCGCATGAACTCGGCCGAGGCGACGTTGAGGCCGCCCTCGCCCTGGACCGTCTCGATGATGAAGGCGGCGGGCGCTTCCATGCCGCTGGACGGATCGTCCAGCATCTGCTCCAGCGTCGCCAGGCCCCCCGCCCCGTCGGCGGCGTCGTTCTCCAGGTAACCGTCGTAGGGTACCCGCATGACGCCGTCCAGCGGCAGGCCCGCGCCGCCGCGGTGGTAGCCGTTGCCGGTGCAGGCCAGCGCTCCCAGGGTCACGCCGTGGAAGCCGTTGGTGAAGGCGACAACCTGGCGGCGGCCCGTCACCTTGCGCGCCAGCTTCAATGCGGCCTCGACGGCGTTGGCGCCGGTCGGGCCGGTAAACTGCAGGCGGTAGTCCATGCCACGCGGCTTCAGGATGATCTCCTCAAAGGCCTCGATGAAGGCGGCCTTGGCGTCGGTGTACATGTCGAGGCCGTGAGTGACGCCGTCGCGCAGGATGTAGTCGACCAAGGCGAGCTTCATGTCGGGGTCGTTGTGCCCGTAGTTCAGCGTCGAGCAGCCGGCCAGGAAATCGATGTAGCGACGGCCGTCCTCGGCGATCAACTCGGCGCCCTGGGCGCGTTCGAAGACCGTCGGAAAGCTGCGGCAGTAGCTGCGGATTTCGGATTCACGGCGGGTAAAGGTCTCGATGGCTGCGGACATAAAAGGGCCTCTTTGTCGGTTACGGAACAGGCGGCACGGCGGAGGAGCGGGGGAGGAGCGGGCGGCGCGTCAGGCGACGCGGCGCAGGCCGACCCGGTCGATCGGACCGATCTCAACGAGATGCTCGGTGTCGTGCTGGCCGTCGAAGTGGGTCTCGCGCTCGAAGTGGGGGTCGTCCGAGATCGGCGCGTCCAGGTCGTCGGCGATGGCACGGAACAGCGCCCAGGACGCCGCGTTATCGCGCGTGATGGTGCTGTGGATGTGGCGGACCTTGCGGCAATCCGGGCGCCGCAGCAGTTCGTGGATCAGCCGCTTGGCAACGCCGCGCCCGCGGGCATCGGGGTGCACCGCGACCTGCCAGACAAAAAGGGTGTCGGGCTTGTCGGGCGGCAGATAGCCGGAGATCCAGCCGACCGCCTCGCCATCCAATTCGGCGAGGGCGCAGGTGCTGGCAAAGTGCGAGCACTGCAGCAGGTTGCAATACATCGAGTTGTCGTCGAGCGCGTCAATGCTCTGAATCAGCGCCCACACGGCGGCGCCGTCGGCCTTGCGCGGCTTGCGGAAGCGCAGGGCCTGGCGCTCTTCGGCATCCGTCCCGGCGCGGGTCGCGTCGATGGCTTTCTCTAACTGCATCTCGTGCATCTCCAGGTGTTGAAGAGGTCCGAATAATTTGTACGTCAAACTAAATTGTCAACCGTTAAGGGCCCATGAAGTTCCGGCACCTCTGACCCCATGCCCAGTATCTTCCTTGAAAACCACGCGGATTCTCCAAGATGGTGGAATCGAAGGAAATTTTAGGCAAAAAGGGTTTTTGAAGTGAGAGGAAATTCTCTTTCGTTAGGTGAACTAAATGGATGGTTGGCGGGCTTGAATGCGCACCCTAGAATCCGGCCACGGAAGGCTCGATTCTCGAAGGATCGGCGGGAGGACAGGGAAGACGACATGCAGCGGCGCTCCCAGCAGGCCCTGTCGGCGATGCGGCAAATCCTGCGCGCGACGGAGAACTATGCGCGCAAGCTGGCGCGGGACACCGGGCTGACGGCCTCGCAGCTGCTTCTGCTGCAGGTGCTCGACGAGCACGGCGAAACCACCGCAGGCCAGATCGCCGCCCACATGGGCATTACCCAGGCGACCACCACCAGCCTGCTGCACAAGCTGGAAGCGCGCGGACTGGTGCACCGTCAGCGCGGCGACTCCGACCGCCGCCAGGTGTGGCTGTCGCTGACCGAGGAGGGCCGCGAGAAGCTGGCGGCCGCACCGGATGGCCTGCAGGAGAAGTTCAGGGATCGCTTCGAGAATCTGGCCTCGTGGGAGCAGGCCATGCTGGTCGCCGGACTGGAGCGCGTCGCCGCGCTGCTGGATGCCGAGACGATCGACGCCGCGCCGGTGCTCGACGTCGGCGCCATAGACCGTGAGCAGCACTGAAGGGGGCCGCACTCGGGCGCCCCCTTAGCGGCTGACCACCACCATCTTCTCTATGACGTCGTCCATTTCCCGGTTGTCGACCAGGATGTGCAGCGCTTCCAGGGTGGAGAGCAGGTCGCTCTTCTTGCCGACGCGGATCACCGGATTCTTGCCGGGGATCTGCATGGTGCGCTCGCCGAAGTTCAGCCGTACGAACAGGGCGCCGTTCTCCTCGAACCACCAGGGCTCGGGGTGCTTGTAGGTGATCTGCTTTACGGTCTCGCCGTTTTCCTCGACGAAGACATGGCTTGGATAGCGATAGTCCGGGTCGTGGGCCAGGCCGATCTGGTGATCGAGGCCGGCCAGGAAAATTCGGCGCAGGTCGTCCATGCGGCGGTCGACCAGTTGCTTGCGGCGCTTCGGATTGGCTGTGCGTGGCGCGCGCGCCGGGACAACGAAATCGAGTTCTTCGCGAGAGACGGTAATCGGGGGCCTCCGGGCGCCATCGGCGCCGGCTGTTGTCAGGGAACGGGACCCTACAGCACGAGGCATGAGTTGTCAAAAAGCGACAGTCGGTCGTTTTTACGACAAGTTAAGATTTGTTCCGCGGGGGAAAGACGGCCGGCGGTTTGGGGGGAAACAGGCTCGCCGCCTTGCCCGCACCGCCGCGGCGGTGATAGTTTCGCCGCCGTCGACTAACGGCAGGATTGAAGAAGCAGGGGACGTCTCAGGCGATGGCGGTACAGCAGGACGGCAAAGGCGGCGTTAGCGCCGAGATCAGCTTCGAGGACTTCGCCAAGGTCGATGTGCGGGTCGGCACCATCATCGATGCCCAGCCGTTCCCCGAAGCGCGCCGCCCGGCGATCAAGCTGTGGGTCGACCTGGGCGAGGAGATCGGCGTGAAGAAGTCCTCCGCCCAGATCACCGTGCATTACGACCCCGGCCACCTGGTCGGCAAGCAGGTCGCCGCGGTGGTGAATTTTCCGCCGCGCCAGATCGGCAAGTTCATGTCGGAGGTGCTGGTGCTCGGCTTTCCCGATGCCGAGGGCGAGGTGGTGCTGGTCACCGCCGACCAGCCGGTGCCCAACGGCGGCCGGCTGTACTAGCCCGAATCAGAAAGGGCCGCCTTTGCGGGGCGGCCCTTCCGAAATGCACAGGTGATACAAATCAGGTGATCTTGAAGCGCTGCAGCACGTCGGCGAGGTCGTCGCCGAACTGGGCGCCGCGGCGGATCAGGCCGACGTTCATCGGCAACGCGCGTAGGTCCGGATGGTCCGGGTTCAGGCTGGTCAGCAGCGCAACGGGAATCGATTTGGTCGCCGGCATCGCGGCCAGCGCGCAGGCCAGATCAACGCCGCTCATGCGCGGCATGACCTGGGCGGTGATCACGAGGTCCGGCTTGGTCTCGAGGATCAGCTCCAGCGCCTCGATCGGATTCAGCACGTTGGAGACGCGGTAGCCGCAGGCGGCCAACTCGCGGCCGACGACCTTGGCCGCCGAGCGCTGCGGCAGCACCAGGGTCACCTCCTTGTCCATCACCGTCACGTCTTCGACATTGAAGGTGCTCTGATGCGGCAGCTCGCGCAGCACCTCGGCGACCTTTTCGACGGTCACCTTCTCGCCGTCCAGGACCGCGGAGATGCGGTCGGCGAAGGCGATCAGGTTGTCGGCGTGCTTGGCATCGACGGAGTCGATTTCGCTCAGATACTCGTCGAGGCGGTGGGTCAGCGGCCCGAAACCGGTCAGGTTCACCGCGCGCGCCTTCATGCGCAGGTTGGCCGACTCCTGGGCAAGCAGTTTGGCTGCTTCCTTCGGATTGAGGACGCCGTTCTTGACCTGCTGGACGCGCAGTTCGAGGTTGCTGACAAGGTCGCGCGCCTCGTCGATCACCTCGCTCTCGATCTGCGAGTCTACCTCTTCTTCGGAAATCAACCCATGCGTGACGGCCATTGCCCTCTCCGTTACCTACTTTTCCGGTATTTTTGTCGCAAACTGGAACGCCGCAGCTTAGCCGCACAAGGGTTAAGGCTGTATAAACGCCCGCCGGGGCGGCGGCCTCCGGAAGGGGCGGTCCTGCAACCGAGCCGAGAGACGGGGGCGGTGCCGACACCCGGTGAAGTTCTCGGGCGGGTGCGAGAAGGACGGAGGGCGGCTCAGACGGGCAGCCAGACCCGCACGCGCAGGCCGCCGCCGGGCGCGCTCTCCAGAGCCACGTCGCCGCCGTGACTGCGCGCCACATCCCGCGCGATGGTCAGGCCCAGGCCGATGCCGCCGGTCGCCGGATTGCGCGATTGGTCGAGGCGGAAGAAGGGCTTGAAGACATCTTCGTGGCGCGCCGGCGGAATGCCCGGGCCGTCGTCGTCGACGGTCACCTCCACCGCGTGCTTGCGCCGGCCGGCGCGCACCGCCACCTGGGTGCCGTGGCGCTGGGCGTTTGCGATCAGGTTGGTCAGGCAGCGCCGCATCCCCTCGCGGCGCAGCGGCAGGATGAGATCCTGCTCGACATGCAGGTCAACGGCGCGGCCGTCGCGTGTCATCTGGGCGACCACGTCGCGCAGCAACACGCCCAGATCGGTGGGGGCCGGCGTCTCCTGGCCCTCGCCGCGGGCAAAGGCCAGATAGCCCTCGACCATGTGCTCCATCTCGGCAACATCGGACTGGAGGTATTTCACGTCGGGCACGTCGGTCAGCATCTCCAGCTGCAACTTCATGCGCGTCAGCGGCGTGCGCAGGTCGTGGCTGACGCCGGCCAGCATCTCGGTGCGTTGCTGGATCTGGCGCTGGATGCGGTCGCGCATGTTGATGAAGGCGGCCGCGGCCTGGCGCACCTCGGTTGCGCCCTCCGGCTTGAAGTCCTGCACCTCCCGACCCTTGCCGAAACTTTCCGCCGCCCGCGCCAGGCGGCGGATCGGCTTTACCTGGTTGCGCATGAAGATGACGGCGATGCCGAACAGCAGGACAGAACTGCCGATGGTCCAGGAGATGAAGATGTAGGTGGTGGAGGAAAACAGCCGTTCGTCGGTCACCAGCACCCGCAGCACGCCCTGGGGCAGCTGCACCAGAATTTCGACACGGTCCTCGATCGAGCGGGCATCGATCACGAACGGCAGGCCGAGGCGCTCCTGCAGGGCGTCCTCCAGCCGCAATTCTACGACCGTGCGCACCCGCGGCCGGGCCAGCTGCGGGAGCTCGTTGCCTTCCAGCAGGGTGAGCCGCAGCTGCATGGTGTTGCGCGCGATGTTGAAGACTTCACGATGCTGCTCGACCGATGGATCGCGCATCAGCAGGGTCGTTACCGCGGCGACGTCGCCGGCCAGGCCCTGTGCCAGGCGCTTGGTGATGGTGTTGTAGTGGCGGTCGTAGAACACCCAGGTGGAGATCACCTGCATGAGGATGAGCGGCGTGATGATGATCAGCAGCGAGCGGCCGAGCAGGGAGCGTGGCAGGAAGCGGCGGACCGGTCCGGGTCCGCCGTGCGGATAGAGCGGATCGGGCGGAGTGATCATCGCGACAGCAACCGTCGGGGAGGGAGCACGGGCGTCAGGACTGCATCAGTCGGGCATCAGCACGTAGCCGGTGCCGCGCACGGTCTGCAGGTAGCGGGGGAACTTGGGGTCGTCCTCGATCTTGCGGCGCAGCCGCGTCACCTGCACGTCGATGGTTCGCGCGTTGCCGCTGAACATGCTTTCCTCACCCAGGTCGTCGCGGGTGATCGGCTCGCCGGCGCGCTGGGCCAGTGCCTTGAGCAGCGAGGCCTCGGCCGTGGTCAGCCGCACGAGGGCACCGGCCTTGGTGAGCTCCTCGCGCTCCAGGTCGAAGCAGAACTTGCCGAACACCACCTTGCGCGGCGGCAGCGCCGTGGGCGGCGGCGGCACGCGGCGCAGGATGGCGTTGATGCGCAGCACCAGTTCGCGCGGTTCGAAAGGCTTGGGCAGGTAGTCGTCGGCGCCGCACTCGAATCCGGCGATGCGGTTCTCCGTCTCGTTCATGGCGGTCAGTAGCAGGATCGGCACGGCGTTGTCGCGGCGCAGCGTCTCGGTCAGCTGCAGGCCCGTCTCGCCGGGCATCATGATGTCGAGCACCAGCAGGTCAAAGGCGATGGACGTGAGCTTCGCGCGCGCGTCGGCGGCGTCGGCGGCGGTGGTGACGCGGAAGCCCTGCTCGCTGAGATAGCGCTGCAGCAGGTCGCGCAGGCGCGTATCGTCGTCGATGACCAGGATGTGCGGCTGTTCCGCCACGGCGTGATCGCTGGCTGGCTGACTCGCGGGCTGGCTCATGGGGCCGGAGTATAGGCCGGGCCGACAGGCCCCGCCAGCGACAGATGGCCGTGTTGGCGCCGCTGCCTCAACGGCGGACGGCTGACTTCGAGAGCGACGGCTTGGCTGGCGCCGGCTTGCCCGCCAGGCTTTTCGGGGCAAGCCCCTTGGCCGGTGCCTCGGGACGCTCGAAGCGGGCGCGGTCGGCCTCGTCGATGATGTTGATGAGCACCGTGCGGAAACCCTCTACCGCCTCGGCGCCGGCGGCGCGGTAGGCGCGGGCGATGCGGATGCGCTGCTGCTCCGTCAGCTTGTGCTCCAGCTCGCGGCCCTTGTCGGTCAGTTCCAGGAGGCGCTGGCGGCGGTCGTGCAGGCCGGGACGCTGGGTGATGAAGCCGTCCTGCACCAGCTGGCTGAGCACCCGCGAGAGCGACTGCTTGGTGATGCGCAGGATGGCCAGCAGCTCGGACACGGTGATGCCGGGATTGCGGCCGACGAAGTAGATGACCCGGTGGTGGGCGCGCCCGAAGCCGTAGTCCGCCAGGATCTGGTCCGGCTCGCCGGTGAAGTCGCGGTAGGCGAAGAACAGCAGCTCCATCGCCTGGCGCAATTCCTCCTCGCGCAGGAAGAGGGGATTGGGACCACCTTTTACGTCAGCCATGTTGACATATCTGCCTAATCTTGTTACATAGATATAGCAATATTTGATCGAAAGTATCAAATCGGAACTATTAACGGAAAAAAATCTCTGATTGGTTAGCCTTGCTGACGGATATTCCGTAAGGTTCCGGGCTGAATTCAGGGCTCTCCTGGGATGATAGGGGGAGCGGACGGTGGCCCCATTTTGTGGGGGATTGGGCCGCTCATTGCAACGA
Organism: Pelagibius sp. 7325; assembly: GCF_037652055.1. NCBI lineage: Bacteria > Pseudomonadati > Pseudomonadota > Alphaproteobacteria > Rhodospirillales > Rhodovibrionaceae > Pelagibius > Pelagibius sp. 7325. Next base: position 125,038 of record NZ_JBBKAH010000002.1, on the reverse strand, counting down.
TCTATAAGGCTCCGGCGAAGCTTAAGGCGGGGGCGATAGATAACTGAGGTTTAGGGACGAAACGACCATGTCCATCATTCCCTTCGACGACCGCGACGGCGTCATCTGGTACAATGGCGAGCTGCGCCCGTGGCGCGACGCCAAGCTGCACGTGCTGAGCCACGGCCTGCACTATGGGTCCTGTGTGTTCGAAGGAGAGCGTTCCTACGCCGGGCGCATCTTCAAGATGGAGGAGCACCACGACCGTCTGATCGCGTCGGGCAAGCTTTTGGGCTTCAACGTGCCCTACAGCCGCCAGGAGATCGACGCGGCGGCCATGGCGGTGCTGGAGGCCAACGGCATTTCGGACGGCTACCTGCGTCCGGTCGCCTGGCGCGGCAGCGAGATGATGGCCGTCTCCGCCCAGCAGACGAAGATCCACGTCGCCGTCGCCGCCTGGCAGTGGCCAGCCTATTTCACGCCGGAGGCCCGTATGAAGGGCATCCGCATGACCATCGCCGACTGGAAGCGCCCGTCGCCGGAAACCGCGCCTTGCCGCTCCAAGGCCGCCGGCCTGTACATGATCTGCACGCTTTCCAAGCATTCGGCCGAGGGCAAGGGCTACAATGACGCCCTCATGCTCGATTACCGCGGCTTGATCGCGGAGGCGACCGGTGCCAACGTGTTCCTGGTGCAGGACGGCAAGATCCACACGCCGACGCCGGACTGCTTCCTCGACGGGATCACCCGCCGTACGGTCATCGACCTCGCCAAGCGGCGCGGCTACGAGGTGATCGAGCGGGCGATCAAGCCGGAGGAACTCGGGAAGACACAGGAAGTTTTCCTAACGGGTACCGCGGTGGAGGTGACTCCGGTGGCCGAGATCGACAATTACACGTTTCAGGCGGGTGAGATCACCCGCAACCTGGTGAACGATTACGACGCCCTCGTGCGCAAGCACGCGGCGGCCAGCGCCGCCTAGCGCCGCAGACATCGGTCCTAAGAAGACCGGGCGGCGCAACGGAGGCGCCGCCCGGTTTTTTTATTTTTAGGGAATTAAGGAGACTCCTCGATGTCCCGTGCTTTCGTGAAGGAAGACGACGCCGGTACGCCGGAAGAGAAGGTCGACCTGCCGGTCAGCGAGCATCCCAACTTCGTCACCCCGGCGGGGCTTCAGATGCTGCGCGACAAGGTGAAGCAGTACGAGGCCGAGCGCGCGAAGCTGAAGGAGCACGGCACCGAACTGTCCAGCCAGTCGCACCTGCCGCGCGTCGAGCAGGAGGTCCGCTACTGGGAGGAACGCTTGCGCACGGCGATCCTGGTCGACCCCGCTAAGCAGCCGCGCGACAAGGTCGCCTTCGGCGCCGTGGTGACGGTCGAGGACGAGGACGGCAAGCCGCACGACTACCAGATCGTCGGCGAGGACGAGGCCGAGCCGCAGAACGGCAAGGTCTCCTACGTCTCGCCGCTGGCCCGCGCCCTCGACGGCGCCGAGGTCGGCGACAGCATCACCTGGAAACGCCCAGCCGGCGACCAGGAGTTGGAGGTCATGGCGATCAAGTACGAGGGGTAGGCCGCCGTTTCTACCTGGATTCAGGCGCTCGCCTGATGATCGACCAACTCGACGAGATCTGGTGGGAGGATTCCTGGCTGCTGGGCTGGGAAAAGACGGACGACCTGCTGGTCCTTTACGTTGATGTTCATTTACGGCGCGATCACCCGCTGTTTGAGCCCTTCGATGAGAAGAAGCATGTCGGCTGCTACAAGACGGCACGTCTTTCCGTCAGCGGACCCCAACAGGTGAGCGGTCTCCCTTCAGCGCGTCACGATCCGCAGTGGAATCCTGCAATGGACGAATACAAGGACGTTGGCGACATCGACGTTATGAACCTCGGCGGCGACGGACGCGGGTTCGTGATGGAAGTGGGGGCGGCAAAGGTTGCTGATAGTTTCCGGCTTGAGGTCAAAGGTCGGTCTGTCGATTTGATTGTCGAAGCCTTCTAGCCGCCACGCTTCGATCGGCCAGGGTGTCCTACTCCGCCACGTCGGGGGCTTCCTTCACTCAGCGGGTGGCGGTCAGTAGCCGGCTTCTTTCTGATGTCGAAAAGCGAGAATGTAGATGGCGTCATGGGAGGCTTCGTAGCGATCGAGCGCCACATAGCCTGAATCGCCGAAAGGAATGAGGAGTTCCCGCAGGTCTGCAACGTCGTCCAGCGGCCTGCCCATGGCCGGGTGGTGTTCCAGCAATTCGAATTGCCGGAGAATGGCTTGCGCCGCGCGGCGGGCCGCCTCCGGGTTCTTCTGCGCCAGGAACCCTCGACTGATTTCCAGCCCCCGTGCTGCCCCTTCGGTAACGACTACTCGTGGCAATCGGGGGTTTCCGTCTCCGCGTCACTACCCCAGGTCTCCAGCCAGTCGCGCAGTTCGTCGCCGCTGAGGTGCCGCCCGGTCTCCTGAAAGGCGGTCCAGGAAGCCAGCGCCTCCTCCTTGAAGCGCTCGCGGGCTTCCTCGCGCTCGACGTACTCGCGGATCGCCTCGCGCATCAGCGCGTGCGGCGAGCGTTGACGGCGCCCGGCCAGGCGCTTCAGGCGGTCCGCAAGTTCCACATCGAGCTTGACCGAGGTGGCCATCGGGGAGGTTCCGTTATTGCCAGGTATTACCTTTCAATACTAGGCGCCCTTTGCGGGGCTGTCCATGGCTGCCAATCCGGCGACAGGGCCTGGGGGTGAGGCGAAGGAGCTCGGCTAAGTGAGGCCGACTATTCCTTTGGCGCGGCATCGAAGCCTTTACGAAGCCAACCGATGCTTCCATAAGGCGTTTCGTAGATATCGAGCTGGTTTTCTTCGATAGAAACCCAGTTTGCCACGACATAGAAGCGATTGGTGCCCGAAACGATAACCGTTGTCCGGTACTTGTCGTAGAATTTGTCGGTTTGGGCTCTCAGGCGGGTGCGCTCTTCATTCCGCCGCGTCGGGGTCCTTCTTGACCCAGCGGGCGGCGGCGGTGTCGTCGCTGTCGCGGGCGTCGACCCACTGGGCGCCCTCTTCGGTCTCTTCCAGCTTCCAGAAGGGGGCCTTGGTCTTCAGCCAGTCCATGAGGAATTCGCAGGCTTCGAAGGCGGCCTGGCGGTGGGCGGAGGCGGTGGCGACCATCACAATCTGATCACCGGGCTCCAGGCGGCCGTAGCGGTGGATGATGAGGCTCGCCTCCAGCGGCCAGCGTTCTTTCGCTTCTGCCTCGATCTCGGCCAGCATCTTCTCGGTCATCGCCGGGTAGTGTTCCAGCGTCATGGCGGAGATTTCGCTGCCACCCGCCAGATCGCGCACCAGGCCGACGAAGACGGCAACGCCGCCGATGGCATGATTGCCGTCGGTGAGCCTGGCCATTTGCTGGCCGACATCGAAGTCTTCTGCCTGGACGCGGATGCTCATTGCTTATGCTTGCCTTCGGGAAGGGCGGCTCCGGCCCGCTCCCCCTCCCGGCCACCCCACGGTAGTATCCTATGGGTGGCCGGGAGGGGGAGCGGGCCGGAGCCGGAAATCGAGCGCAGCGAGAACAAGAGTCAGCCTCCCGTCACCGGCGGGAAGAGGGCGACCTCGTCGTTGGGCCCGACGGGATCGCCGGGCTTGGCATAGCTCTGGTTCACGGCGACGCGGATGGCGCCGCGGTCGGAAAGCGCGTCGGCGAAGTTGGCCCCGCGCCCTTCCAGCCAGCTCAGCAACTCGCCGACCGTGGCGACGCCCTCGGGCAGCGCCACGTCCTCCTCGGCCATGCCGGTCTTGGTCTTCAGCCAGGCGAAATACAGCAGTTTCACGGTCACTCTTTCCTAAGGCTTGCCATCGGGCCCTGCGGCCCGCCTCGCCCTTCGAGACGGCGCTTTTAGCGTCTCCTCAGGGTGAGGCTCTATCCTTATCTCTGACCTCGTCCTGAGGAGCTTGCGAAGCAAGCGTCTCGAAGGATGGGCCACCCTTCCAATATAGCTACTGCGCCACTTCGCTGAAGGGCAGGAATTCGACCATCGCGCCGGCCTCCAGGCGGGTCAAGTCCTCGGGCAGTTCGATGAGGCCGTCGGCGGCGACCAGGGAGGAGAGGATGCCGGCGCCGTCGCGCGGGAATTTTTCCGCTGTGAGGCCGCCGGACGCATCCTCGACTAGATGCGCGCGCACCCACTCGCGGCGGTCCTTCTTCTTCTTGTGGTCGAAGCCGGCGCGCACGCGGAAGGTATGCGGCGGCGCATCCTTGCCGCCCATGAGGCGCAGGATCAGCGGGCGCACGATGGTGAGGAAGGTGACCACCACGGCGACCGGGTTGCCGGGCAGGCCGACGAAGGGGACGCGGCCGACCTGGCCGAGGGCGATGGGGCGGCCCGGCTTCACCGCCAGGCGCCAGAGGTGCAGCTTGCCCAGCGCCTCGACGGCGGACTTCACGTGGTCCTCCTCGCCGACGGAAACGCCGCCGGAGGTCACCAGCAGATCGTGCCTGCCCCTGGCCTCGTCGAGTGCTGCGCGCACGACATCAAACTTGTCCGGCAGGATACCGAGGTCGTCGACCGCGCAGCCGAGCCCCGTGAGCAGCGCGTGGATCGTGTAGCGGTTGGAATCGTAGATCGCGCCGGGCTCGAGGTCGCTGCCCGGCTCGCGCAGTTCGTCGCCGGTGGAGAACAGCCCGACCTTCAAGCGGCGGGATACCAGAACCTCGCGGCGGCCGACGGCGGCGGCCTGGCCGACATCCTGTGGGCGCAACTTCTGCCCCTTGTGCAGTACGACGCTGCCCGCCTTCACGTCCTCGCCGATCTCGCGCGCATTGGCGCCCTTCTTGATGCCGGGGCGGACGACGACATGATCGCCGTCAATCTCGCAGTCTTCCTGCATCATCACGGTGTCGGGGCCGCCCTTCTCACCGGCGGGAAGCCGCGCGCCGGTGAAGATGCGGATCGCGCTGCCGCGCGTTGCTTCGGGCAGCTTCATCTGGCCGGCGGTGACGCGGCCGGAGACCGGCAAGCGGGTATTGCCGTCCGGGTCGAGGTCGGCGTGGAAAACCGCGTAGCCGTCGACGGCCGAGTTCGGCGCCGGCGGGATGTCGACCGGCGAGACGATGTCTTCGGCGAGGATGCGTCCGAGGGCGTCGTGCAAGGCCACGGGCTCGCTGGCGGTCACCGGCACGATGGTGTCTGACAGCAACCGGCGCGCCTCGTCGACACGCATCAGCGGGCCGCCCTGGGCGAAGCAGTCGTCGCTGAGCTGCGCCATTACTCGGCGGCGCCCTTTCGCGCCCTTTCGGCGAGGCCGCAGTGCGCGACGATGAAGTCGGCGATGGCCTCGACGTCGTTCAGGTCGAGGCGCGGCACCGGCAAGCCGGACAGGTCCGCGTCGCTGGCCACGGCGACCACCTTGGGGTCGTCCGGCTGAATCAGGGGCTTGCCGTGGGCGGGGCGGTGGATCTCGATCTTTTCGTGGCCCTCGGCCTTCCAGCCTTCGATGATCAGCAGGTCGACCTGGGTCATGTGCTGCATCAGGTTGCGGCTGTCGGGTTCGGCCTCGTCGCGCAGCTCGTGCATCAGCGCCCAGCGCCTGCCCGACCCGATCATCACCTCGGTCGCGCCGGCGGCGCGGTGCTCGAAGGAATCCTTGCCGGGCTTGTCGACGTCGAAGGCGTGATGGGCGTGCTTCATGGTCGACACCTTGAGGCCGCGGCGCACCAGGGCCGGAATCAATTGAACAATGAGCGTGGTCTTGCCGCTGCCGCTCCAGCCGGCGAGGCCGATGACCTTCATACTACCTTCGCTCATCGGCCGGCGTTCTCCTGACCGACCATGTGCTTCAGGCCGCGCGCCGTGTAGTCGTAGCCGGTGACGGCGGTGAGGATGCCGGCGATCCACAGGCCGATCTCGCCGATCAGGGAGACCTGCAGGACGGCCGGGCCGGCGTCGCCGACGATGAGGAAGCCGAGCGCCACCATCTGAATGGCGGTCTTCCACTTGGCGAGCCCGGTGACCGGCACCGAAACCTTGATCTCCGCGAGGTACTCGCGCAGGCCGGAGACCAGGATCTCGCGGGCCAGGATGATGATGGCCGGGATCACGGCGAGGCCGGCGATCTCCTGGGTGGCGACAAGCATGACGATCAGGGTGGCCACCAGCAGCTTGTCGGCGATGGGATCGAGGAAACGGCCCAACGGCGAGATCTGGTTCATGTGGCGGGCGAGGTAGCCGTCGAAGTAGTCAGTGACGCAGGCCATGACGTAGCCGGCGAAGGCGATCCAGCGATAGAACGGCGTGTCCACGTAGATCAGTGCCAGCAGCAGCGGAATCGCCGCGATGCGCGACAGCGTCAGAATGTTGGGCAGGCTGGTCAGCATGGGTCCCGGTTCTTCCTCCTGAAGAGCTGCCCGCCGCCGGTGCCGCGGACCTCCCGTTTCCAAACCTCTTGTATCATAGCAGCCCGGCGCGACCCAGGGGGGTGGGCAGGCCTCAAGGGCGGAAAATCGCCCTAAAAGCTCAACCTTCCGGTCTGTCAGCCATCCCGGTGAAAGTGGTCATAAATCTTGCGGGCGACCGTCTTGGAAATGCCTTCCACCGCTTCCAGGTCGGCGAGGCCGGCGCGGGCGACGGCCCGGGCGGCGCCGAAGTGCAGCAGCAGGGCTTTCTTGCGCCTGGCGCCGATGCCCGGAACCTCGTCGAGGGCCGAGCGGAGGCGTGCCTTGGAGCGGCCGGCCCGGTGGGTGCCGATGGCGAAGCGGTGTGCCTCGTCGCGCAGGCGCTGGAGGAAGTAAAGCGCCGGGTCGCGCGGCTGCAGCATGAAGGACGGTTTGCCGGGCAGGAAGATGCGCTCGCGCCCGGCGTCGCGGTCCGGGCCCTTGGCGATGGCGGCGATCGGCAGGTCGCTCAATCCCAGGTCGGCCAACACTTCGGCGCCCACCGCCAGCTGGCCCTGACCGCCGTCCAGCAGCACCAGGTCCGGCCATTGGCCGCCGCTGCGTTCCGGATCTTCCTTCAGGCTGCGCTGGAAGCGCCGGGTCAGCACCTCGCGCATCATGGCGTAGTCGTCACCGGCCTCGGTCTCGGGGTCCTTGATCTTGAACTTGCGGTAGGCATTCTTGCGGAAGCCCTCGGGCCCGGCCACGATCATGCAGCCGTAGGGCTCGCCGCCCTGGGTGTGGCTGTTGTCGTAGACCTCGATGCGCTCGGGTGTGGAGTCCAGGCCGAAGATCTCCGCCACCTGTTCGAGCAGCTTGCGCTGGCTGCTGCTCTCCGCCAGGCGCCGGGCCAGCGCTTCCCGGGCATTGTGCAGGGCGTTCTCCACCAGCTTGCGCTTGGCGCCGCGCTGCGGGCGGGTCAGCTCCACCTTCGCCTCGGCCTTCATCGACAAGGCCTCGGCGATGAGGGCCTGTTCCTCCAGGCCGTGGCTCAGCAGCACGAGACGCGGCACCGGCTTGTTGTCGTAGAACTGGGCAACGAAGGCGCCCAGCACCTCCTCGATGGTCAGGCTCCTGTCGTGGCTGGGGAAATAGGCCCGGTTGCCGTAGTTGCGCCCGGCCCGGAAGAAGAACACCTGGATGCAGATCTGGCCGCCTTCCTCGTGCGCGGCGATGACGTCGGCGTTGTCGACCCCCTCGATATTGATGTCCTGGTGCGCCTGAATCTGCGAAAGCGCGCGGATGCGGTCGCGGTAGACGGCGGCGGTCTCGAAGTCGAGGTGCCCCGCCGCGTCCTCCATCTTGGCGGCCAGCTGCTGCTGCACCTCCTGGGAATTGCCGGTGAGGAACTTGCGCGCCTGGGTGACGAGGTCGCGGTAGTCAGGCGCCGAGATGCGCTCCACGCAGGGCGCCGAACAGCGCTTGATCTGGTACATCAGGCAGGGCCGCGTGCGCACCGAGAACACCCCGTCGCTGCAGGAGCGCAGCAGGAAGGCGCGCTCCAGCGCGGTGATAGTGCGGTTCACCGCGCCGGCCGAGGCGAAGGGGCCGAAGTAGTCACCCTCGCGGGTGTGGGCGCCGCGATGCTTGGTGATCTGCGGGATGGCGTGGTCGGCGGTCAGCAGGATGTAGGGAAAGGACTTGTCGTCGCGCAGCAGCACATTGTAGCGCGGCATCAGGCGCTTGATGAGGTTGCTCTCCAGCAGCAGGGCCTCGACCTCGGTGTGGGTCTCGACGACCTCCATGGCCACGGTCTCGGCCACCATGCGCTGCAGGCGGCGCGGCAGCTTGGCGATCTGGGTATAATTCGTCACCCGCCGCTTCAGACTGCGCGCCTTGCCGACGTAGACCGCGTCACCCTTGCGGTTCAGCATGCGGTAGACGCCGGGGCTGGACGAGAGAGTCTTCACTGTGTCGGCGATGACCGTCACGCCGCGCGCCAGACCCTCGCCCAGCCCGGAGAGATCGACGTCCTCGCCTTCCGTGATGAAGGGTTCGGCCGGATCCTCCTCCATGCCCATGGCGGAGCGCTTGCCGCCGGCGGAAGGATCCTTGAGAGCGCTTCTGGCGCGGAGGCGCGCGGCGGAGGATCGTTTCGGGGCTTTCGTCATGCGGGGGAACAGGGTCCGGGTCTTGCGGCTCTGGAATCGGGCTGAGGTGTCGAGTCGTGCTGATAAGCTGTTCAGCAAGCAAAGCAATCGCCGCCTGCCCGGTCAATCGCCGCCTGCCGCCACGGAGGCCGCCCTGACCGCCCCATGAATGCGGTGCCCAAGACCGGCAGCAGTCCGCACCCGGGATTGCCAAAGAGAGGGGTCGATTCTATCCACCAAACCTGTGGATAAAACTGTGGCTATCCAGGACCTCCACAAGGCGCTTCTTAGGAAATTCTACATTTTTATTAATCTGCCTATTATTTAGGCAAAAGTAGTTAGGTCATTGATTTCTAGTATGAAAAACCAAGTCAAGATTAAAGTTAACGCTAACGTCGCAATTCTGTCATCGACTCTCGGGTGTTTTTGGCGGCTGCGAGAGCCCTGTGTACAACTCGGTATCCGCGGCGCCGGATTGGCTTCTGCTGCAAAGGCTTAGCGTGGTCCGGCTAGGCCTGGCCGCTTCGCCTTCGGCGCGCAATCTCGACGCCGATACCACCGATATCCGCGTAGCGGTCCAATTTCTCGATGCGCACCCTGGTCTCGCTGACCGGCGGAAAGCCGAAACAGACATCCGACAGTTCCTCCGCCAGAGTTTCCAGGAGGCGGAAGGTGGTGCCGAGGCAGTGGTTGCGCACGGCCTTGGCGAGACGGCCGTAGTCGACCACTTCGGTAATGGTGTCGCGCACCGGCGGCGGGTAGTCGACCAGGAGTTCGACGTTGATGCGCAGGCGCTGGCGCCGGGCGCGCTCCTCGTCGCTGACCCCGATGCTGCAGGACAGCGTCAGGTCGCGGATCAGGATGCGCTGCGACAGCACGTCGGACTTTACGCGGTCGCCGGTCTGGCGGGGCTCAGTGATGGACATCGGGGACTCTCGCTTTGACCGGCCCGCGCCGAGTGCGCGGCGGCGGCTGCGGTTCTCAGGAACAGGATGAGGAAGGCATCCTAGGGCCGTGCCGGCGCGGTCTCAACCGCCGGAGCGCCGCTTGCTGGCGCTGTTGCGGCAGCGCCATGGGGTGCATCGAAGGAAGCCTGCTTGTGCGGGTCGAACTGGTACCAGACAAAGGCCAGATAGAGCAGCACGAAGACGGCCCCCTCGATGCGGGTGATATGCCGGCCGGTCAGCATCACCGGCACCGCCAGCAGGGTCACCGCCGCCAGCACCCAGATGTCGAAATTCAGCACCTCCGGGGCCACGGTCACCGGGGTGATCATGAAGAGCGCGCCGAGAATCAGCAGGATGTTGAAGATGTTGGAGCCCAGCACGTTGCCCAGGGCCACTTCCGTGTGGCCGCGCATGGCCGCGATGATGGCGGTGGCCAGCTCCGGCAGCGAGGTGCCGACGGCGACCAGGGTCAGGCCGATGACGGTCTCCGACACGCCCGCCGCCCGTGCGATGGTTGTGGCGCCGCGCACCAGCAGCTCCGAGCCGCCGGCCAGCGCAATGATGCCGCCAACGATGAGGGCGGCAGCAATCCATACCGACTTCGGCGTCGCGCCGGCCTCCTCGATTGCCTCCAGGCCGGTCTCGGTGTCGTTGCCGCCGCGCCGCTCGATGACGTAGCTCATTACCAGGTAGCCGCCCATCAGCAGGATCATGACGGCGCCGTGGACGAAAGTGAGGGTCTGGAAGCAGGCCAGCAGAATGAACACGGCAGTGGCCGCGACCATGGCCATGGTGTCGCGCAGGATGCGCTTTGGCTCGCGTTCGATGGGGCAGAGCAGGGCCGCGAGGCCGAGAATCAGCAGGATGTTGGCGATGTTGGAGCCGACCACGTTGCCGACCCCGATGTCGGTCGCGCCTTGCAGGCCGGCGGTGACGGTAACCACCAGTTCCGGCATGGAGGTCGCCATGGCGACCACGGTCAGGCCGATGAGCAGCGGCGACAGGCCGAAGCGCAGAGACAGGCCGACGGCCCCGCGCAGCAGCACCTCACCCCCGACAAACAGCAGCGCGAGACCACCTCCGGCTTGCAGGAATGCGAGGGCTGTCATGTGGGACGGGGTACCAGGGCGGTTGCAACATAAAGGCGGCAGACGCCAGACCCCCGTGGGCGGGGCCGGCTGTCCGCCGCTACGAGCGGCACAATGGCCAAGCACGGCTTAGATGTCGACCCCCGGCGGATTTTTCAATGGCAGAAAGCGGCGCCGAGGGCGGAAAGCCCCGGACGCCGCGCGGCGGGCCTACGCTTTTTCGTCCTTCTTGCCGCTGTCGCCGGCAGCCGCTGGTTGAAGTTTCAGGGCTGCCGAGTTCATGCAATAGCGCAGGCCGGTCGGTTGCGGCCCGTCGGGAAATACGTGGCCCAGATGGGCGTCGCAGGCTGCGCAGAGCACCTCGGTGCGGCGCATCCACAGCTTGCGGTCCTCCTTGGTCGCCACCGCCTGCTCGCTCACCGGCTGGTAGAACGACGGCCATCCGGTCCCGGAGTCGAACTTGGTTTCGGAGGAGAACAGAGGCTCGCCACAGACCACGCAGCGATAGGTGCCCGGCGTCTTGCTGTCGTGGTAGCGGCCGGTGAAGGCGCGCTCCGTGCCGCCCTCCTGGGTGACGTGATATTCCTCGGGGCTCAGGCTTTGCCGCAATTCCTCGCGGCTTTTCTTCACTTTCGCAGTCATCGAGAGACCTCCTTCTGCCGGGCGGGGTGCCGATTAGGGGCCATACGCTTGCCGGACTTCCGACTATTTCGGCGCGGTGAGGGAGATTGGCAAGTCACAGGTCGATGATCGCGTGCCGGGCTGCAGGACTTTAAGCGTAGATTCGGCGCTTCAATGTGAAATTATAATCAAACGAACTAAATTTGACGATGGAGGTCGAGCGCAACTTCAGCTCTTCGGCCGCTTCAGGTTCTCCAGAGTCTCGTGGAGGGCCGAGAGGAAGGCGGAGCGGTCGCGCTGCGAGAACGGCTTGGGTCCGCCGGTCACCTGGCCGGCCTCGCGCAGTTCGGCCATGAGGTTGCGGCTGGCGAGCGCCATGCCGATGGAGCGGTCGGAAAAGCCCTTGCCGTTGTGCGCCAGCACCGCCGCGCCCGCCTTCACGCAGCGTGCGGCCAGGGGAATATCGGCGGTGATGACCACATCGCCGGGCCCGGCACGCTCGGCGATCCAGTCGTCGGCGGCATCGAAGCCGCCGCCCACGACCACGCGCTTGATCAGGGGGTGCACCGGCAGGGCGATGATGTCGTTGGCGACCACCTGCACGGTCCAGCCGTGGCGCTCGGCGACCTTGTAGATCTCCTGCTTCACCGGGCAGGCATCGGCGTCCACGTATATCGTGCCTGGGATGGTGCCCACCGCCTTGTCGCTCGCCGGCGGAACCCTAGCGTCGCTTGCCACGGTACTTGCCTTTACCCTTGCGCGACTTGCTGGCGGCGCCGGCCTGGGCGATGCGGTCGGCGAAGCCGCCGGCCCCGCCACCCTGGCCTGTCGGCATGCCGGGCTTGTCGAGGCCGAGGTCGTGATCCTGCAGGCGCTTGATCTCGTCGCGCAGGCGTGCCGCTTCCTCGAACTCCAGGTCGGCGGCGGCCTCGCGCATGCGCTTTTCCAGGTCGGCGATGTAGGCCTGCAGGTTGTGGCCGACCAGGTGCATGGCCTCGGCATCGCCGGTCTTCACCGTCACGTGGTCGCGCTCGTAGACGCTCTCCAGGATATCGGCGATCCGCCGCTTGATGGATTCCGGGGTGATGCCGTTGGCGGCATTGAAAGCCTGCTGTCTCTCGCGGCGGCGGTTGGTCTCCTCCAGCGCCGCCATCAGGCTGTCGGTCATCTTGTCGGCATAGAGCACGACGCGCCCGTCGACGTTGCGCGCCGCCCGGCCGATGGTCTGGATCAGCGAGCGGGTGGAGCGCAGGAAGCCTTCCTTGTCGGCATCCAGGATGCAGACCAGGGCGCATTCGGGGATGTCCAGGCCCTCGCGCAACAGGTTGATGCCCACCAGCACGTCGAACACGCCGAGCCGCAAGTCGCGAATGATCTCGATGCGCTCCAGCGTATCGACGTCGGAGTGGATGTAGCGCACCTTGAGACCCGCCTCGTGCAGGTACTCGGTGAGGTCCTCGGCCATGCGCTTGGTCAGCGTGGTCACCAGGGTGCGCATGCCTTTCGCGGCGACGTCGCGGCACTCGGCGATCAGATCGTCGACCTGGCTTTCGGTTGGGCGGATGATGCACAGCGGATCGATCAGGCCGGTGGGGCGGATGATCTGCTCGACGAAGACGCCGCCGGTCTGCTGCAGTTCCCAGTCACCGGGCGTCGCCGAGACGTAGACCGTCTGTGGGCGCATCTGCTCCCACTCCTCGAACTTCAGCGGGCGGTTGTCGATGCATGACGGCAGACGGAAGCCGAACTCCGACAGGGTCGACTTGCGCGCGTAGTCGCCGCGGAACATGCCGTTCAGCTGGCCGACGGTGACGTGGCTCTCATCAACGAACAGCAGGGAGTCTTCCGGCAGGTACTCGAAAAGGGTCGGCGGCGGCTCACCCGGCTTGCGGCCGGTCAGATAGCGCGAGTAGTTCTCGATGCCGGCGCAGGAGCCCGTCGCCTCGATCATCTCGATGTCGAACATGGTGCGCTGCTCCAGCCGCTGGGCCTCCAAGAGCTTGCCCTGCTGGGTGAAGACGTCGAGTTGGACCTTAAGGTCCTGCTTGATCAGCTTCACCGCCTGCTGCAGCGTCGGGCGCGGCGTCACGTAGTGGCTGTTGGCATAGACCTTTATGGCATCCAGCGAGCCGGTCTTGTCGCCGGACAGCGGATCGAACTCGTTGATGCTCTCTACTTCGTCGCCGAACAGGGTCAGGCGCCAGGCGCGGTCCTCGTAGTGGGCCGGGAAGATGTCGATGGTGTCGCCGCGCACGCGGAAGGCGCCGCGCTGGAAGGCAGTGTCGTTGCGCTTGTACTGCAGCTCGACCAGTTTCTTCAGCAGCTCGGCGCGGTTGACCTCCTGGCCCGCTTTCACCTCCACCGTCATGGTGGCGTAGGTTTCCGGCGAGCCGATGCCGTAGATGCAGGAGACCGAGGCGACGATCACCACGTCGCGCCGCTCGAAGAGGGCGCGCGTCGCCGAGTGGCGCATGCGGTCAATCTGCTCGTTGATCGAGCTTTCCTTCTCGATATAGGTATCGCTGCGCGGGACGTAGGCTTCCGGCTGGTAGTAGTCGTAGTAGGAGACGAAGTACTCCACCGCGTTGTCGGGGAAGAACGACTTCATCTCGGCATAGAGCTGGGCGGCCAGGGTCTTGTTCGGCGCCAGCACCAGCGCAGGGCGCTGGACCTCGGTGATGACCTGGGCGGCGGTGAAGGTCTTGCCGGAGCCGGTCACGCCCAGCAGCACCTGGTCGCGTTCGCCCTGCTTCAGTCCCGCGGTCAGCTCGGCGATCGCCTGCGGCTGGTCGCCCGCCGGCCTGTAATCGGAGTCGATGCGGAAGGGCGTGCCCAGGGGCACGTTGACCGGTTTGACCGGAAAGGGGGCGGTGGCCGGGTTCGACATGCCCCTTTATATGCGCTTCACCCCCGCCGTTGCCAGGGGGGAGGGCCGGGGCGTCCCGCTGGCTCCTGTCACCTGTGTGTCAGGAGCGAAGAAAAATCACAGCAGGGGCGCAAACAGCAGCAGGGCGGCACCGGCACCCACGGCAAGACAGACGCAAAGGCAGAGCCGCGTCAGCCAGCGGCGCAGCGCGGAGCCGCGGGCGAGGGGCTGGTGGGTGGTGAACTGGGCGGGGTCAAACAGCATTACAGCGCAGGGGCACCAAGGGGGGCACCGTCTCCAAGTGGCGTCCCCCCGGACGCCGGTTGCAGGAACGCCGCTTCCCCAAGCGGCGGGCTCGTCGTGGTGTCTTCGGGAGTCTTCTCGGTTTCGGCCAGGGCTTGCGCCGTCACCGCGTAGCGCAGCGGCCCGCCCGGGTCGACGGCGTCGAAGGGCCAACAGGTGACCAGGGTCACCAGTTCCGCCCCTTGCGCTCGCTGCGCCGTCACCGGATGACGCAGGTCGAGCACCTGGTGGCCGCGCACCCCGTAGTCGCGCCATCTCCCGTCGCGGCCCTGCAGGCTGAAGCGGGCGCCGTCGGCGAGATCGCGCAGGAAGGCGAAATGGGTATCGCGGTGGCCGCTGAAAATGCGGTGGTTGAGGCCCTCGGTGCCCGGCACCACGGCGGGGCCGAAGGCGAGGGTGCGCCCGCTCGCCCCCGCCAGGACATAGAGATCGACGTCCAGGTCGGGCACTTTCAGGCGCGCCACCGGCCAGGTATCGGCCCAGGGCCAGGGCTTCACTTCTTCGCCGCCGGCCAGCGTCGCGCTCCAGGCGCGGTCGAGCAGGCGCTGGGCCAGCCAGGCCTTGCCGTGGATGGCGGCGGCCCCGCCGAGCTGCCACAGGCCGAGGGCCAGCGACAGCAGGGCGAGGCCGACCAGAACCCGGTTCTGGGCCATCCGGCTGAGGGTGAAAGCCTTAGCCACGCGGATCCCCCGCACGGCGCCGGCGGTGCATCACCAGCAGGATCAGCGCCAGCGCCAGCAGCAGGTAGGCGCTCCCGACAACGGCCATGCGCTCGGCCGGGGTCGCCGTCTGCGGCAGGCTGACCGCGGCGCCGTCGGCGCGGGCCTGCTGCAGCAGCGGCGCTGGCAGGGTGACGCGGCGCATGGACGCTTCCTCGGCAACCTCCAGGGGAGTCTGGGCAAAAGGCACCGGCGTGGGGATCGCCCCCTGTTGTGTCGCCGCGGGGTCGGCCGTGGGATCGATCGCCGCGTCGCCGAACACCTTGCCGGCGTCCCAGCCGGCAGGCAGGTCGCGGGCGACCTCGCCGCTCTGCAGGTCTTCGTCCCGCGGGCGCGCCACGGCTTCGTCGATGGCGACAAGGGAGGTGTAGCGGGTGACCAACTGGTGATCGAGGGCCAGCGCCAGCGCCTCGGCGCGGATCGCCGTGCGGTCGATGTCGTTGTCCTGCACGCGGTAGAGCCCGTCCTCGATCTGCGTCAGCTTGGCGCGCGCCCACAGCGCGGCGACACCGGGCGCGTTCGTCAGGCCGGTCAGCGCCACGCGTTGCTGCCAGGAACCTTCGGCCGCGTTGCCGGTGACCAGCAGTTGGCCATCCAGCTTGTCGAGATCGACGCCCTCGAGCCGCACGGCGAAGGTGACCGGCTCGCCGGCGTAGAGGTCGGGCAGCGGGGTCGGGTAGAGCTCGATGCGCTTGCCCGCCGAAAGCGGCCAGCCGACGCGGATGTCGGTCAGCGCCGGCTGCTCCAGCTTGGCCAGCAGCGCGCTCATGCGCGTCTCCACCTCGCCCAGGTCGCCGATATAGGTGAAGCTGCCGCGGCCCAGTTCGGCCGCCTTGCGCATGAAGTAGCTGTTGGGTGCCGAGCCGATGCCGACGGTGAAGAGACGGCTGTCGCCGAGCTTTTCGGCGACGTGACGGAACAGTTCGTCCTCGTTGCCGACCGCCGCGTCGGTGATGAAGACCACCTGGCGCAGGAAGCCGTCGTGGGACTGATTGTCGAGCGACAGGTCGAGCGCCGGCAGCATCTCGGTGCCGCCGTCGGCCTCCAGCGCGCTCACGTAGTGCCAGGCCTGCGCCACGTTGCCGACGCTGGCGGCGGCGGGATGCGGGAAGAGGGCGTGGGTCTGGTTGTTGAACTGGATGACGTTGAAACGGTCTTCCGGGTTCAGGCGCTTCAGGGCGGTGATCAACGCGGTTTTAGCCTGGTCGATGGAGGCGCCGTGCATGGAGCCGGAGGTGTCGATGACGAAGATCACCTCGCGCGGCAGGGCGGGGCTCGACAGCGGCGCCGGCGCGCCGGCTTTGGACTCGCCGGCTTGGGACTCGGCGGCGTTGGACTCGCCGGACGGCGGCATCATCATGACCAGCAGGTGGGCGTCGGCGCCGGCCTGCTCGGCGAAGACCGCGGCGCGCGGTTCCGCGCTCGGTGCGGGCTGCCACTCGACCACGAAGTCGCGGTCGGCCGGCACTGCGTCCGCTTTCAGGGTCATGGTCTGGCGGCCCTCGCCGTCGGACTGGATGACCACCGGGTGGTAGAGGCTGCGCAGGCCGGCGAGCGGCATGCCGGCGTTAAGATGCAGGGTGAGCGACAGCGGGTTGGCGGTCTCGGGGTCGGTGTCGAGCCTGTCGGTGTTGACGGGGCCGAAGAGGTCGCGCGGCGCGTCCTCGGCGGTCCGCACGACAGCCGGCGACGGGCCGGGGGTGCGGGCGGGGGCCTCCGCGACCTCCGCGTCGTCCGGCGCCGGGGTGTAGCGCGGCGCCACCACCATGGGGAAGCGCAGGGCGAAGACGCCGTTGTCGTAGGTGACGGCGTCCTGGAAGCCGATCTCCACCGTGATGTCCTCGCCGGGGCCGATGTTGGCGACGGCGGTGACGAAGACGTTGGGGCGCTCGCCGCTCACCAGGCTGGCGCGCTGGCCGTTGGCGGCGGCTTCCTTGTAGGCGCGCTCGGCTTCGGCCTTCTCCATGATGCGGCCTTCGACCCGGCGCTCGCCGATCACCATGGTCAGGCGGTCGACGGCGGAGCGTTCGGGCAGCGGGAAGACGTAGATCCCTTCCAGCCAGCGCCCCGTCGGATTGTGGAAGACCTGGCGCACCGTGGCGCGGGCGACCATGCCGTTCACCTCCAGGTCGACGGCGGTCTTCAGGGTCGGCGCCTGCAGCACGCTACCGTCCGGGCCGGCGCGGAAGAACAGGCCGATGGGGCCGTCATCCGCTGCCGCCTGGGCCCGTGTAAGGGGGGCCTCGGCGCGGGCCGCCAGGCTGCCCAGCATGACCACCAGAACCAGTGCCAGGGCGGCCGCCATGACGGTGAGGCTGCGCCAGTGGGCGCGGCCCAGGCGGGGCGGGATGACGGCATCGAGGCCGAGGTGGCGGGTTGGCAAAGGCAACGGGTCGTGTCGCATGGTTATCCCCCGGGTTTTTCATCGGACCAGTCGCGCGCGCGGCGCGGGCGCTTTCGGATGGCGACCATGAGGCCCGCCCAGCATGGCAACAGCGGACCGGGATTGCGGCGATTCCAAGATGCTTTGCGAAGCTTTTGGGGCAGGGCGCCCGCCAATTGGCGGCGACTGACTGAGAATCCTGGGGATTGCGGCCCAGATATGCGCGCTTGCCGGTTCCAATTGCGGCGTGATGGCTCTAAGTTGCCGCTGAACCGCCGACCCGCCCCGTGCGGGAGGGTGGCCCTCAAAATACAGGCAATCCGGGAGTTCTATCGATGTCCGTGATCGCGGAACGTTTGTCGCGAATCAAGCCCTCGCCCACCATCGCCGTGACCACCAAGGCGGCCGAGTTGAAAGCCGCCGGACGCGACGTCATCGGCCTCGGCGCCGGCGAGCCGGACTTCGATACCCCCGACAACATCAAGGAAGCCGCGATCCAGGCGATCCGCGGGGGCCAGACCAAGTACACCGCAGTCGACGGCACCCCGGCGCTGAAGAAGGCGATCTGCGCCAAGTTCAAGCGCGAGAACGGCCTGGACTACACCCCCGCGGAGATCACCGTCGGCACCGGCGGCAAGCAGGTGCTGTACAACGCCTTCATGGCGACGCTGAACCCGGGCGACGAGGTGATCATCCCGGCGCCCTACTGGGTGTCCTACCCGGACATGGCGCTGCTGGCCGAGGGCGAGCCGGTGTTCATCCCCTGCGGCGCCAACCACAATTTCAAGCTGACGCCGGAGGCCCTGGAGCAGGCGATCACGCCGAAGACAAAGTGGCTGATCCTCAACAGCCCGTCGAACCCGACCGGCGCCGCTTACACCCGCGAGGAGATGAAGGCGCTGACCGACGTGCTGCTGCGCCATCCGCAGGTCTGGGTGATGACCGACGACATGTACGAGCACCTGGTCTACGACGGCTTCGAGTTCACCACGCCGGCGCAGGTTGAGCCCAAGCTGAAGGACCGCACCCTGACGGTGAACGGCGTCTCCAAGGCCTATGCGATGACAGGCTGGCGCATCGGCTATGCCGCCGGCCCGCAGGCGCTGATCAAGGCGATGGCCAAGGTGCAGTCGCAGTCGACCTCCAACCCTTCCTCGATCAGCCAGGCCGCCGCGGTCGAGGCGCTGAACGGCACCCAGGATTTCATCGCGGAGCGCGCCGAGGCCTTCAAGGCGCGCCGCGACATGGTGGTCGAGATGCTGAACGACTGCCCCGGAATCCACTGCCACAAGCCGGAAGGCGCCTTCTACGTCTATCCCTCCTGCGCCGGCTGCATCGGCAAGAAGACGCCGGACGGCAAGACCCTCGAGACCGACGAGGACTTCGTCACCTACCTGCTGGAGTCCGTCGGTGTCGCCGCGGTGCAGGGCGAGGCCTTCGGCCTGTCGCCGCACTTCCGGGTTTCCTACGCCACCTCGACCGAGGCGCTGAAGGAAGCCTGCACGCGCATCAAGAAGGCCTGCGAAGCGCTGACCGACTGACCGGGAAGGGCGTGCTGTGTCACTGGACGCCCTGCTCGACGATCACGACGGCCTCGCCCTGGCGGAACTGATCCGCCGGGGCGAGATCGCCGCCCCGGAATTGCTGGAAGCGGTGATCGCGCGCATCGAGGCGCGCAATCCGGCGGTGAATGCGGTGGTGCACCGCGCCTACGACGAGGCGCGGGCCGAACTGACGGCCCGGGACCCCGCGACCCCCTTCGCCGGGCTGCCGTTCCTGGTGAAAGATCTCTACAGTTTCCGCAAGGGCTGGCCCTGCGGCAATGGCAGCGACTGGTTCGCCGACTACCGGGCCCCCTTCGACGATCCGATGGTCGCGCGCTGGCACGCGGCCGGCCTGACGGTCATGGGCAAGACCGCGACCTCGGAGTTCGGTCTCAACGTATCGACCGAGACGCGCCGGCATGGCCCAACGCGCAACCCCTGGAGCCTGGAGCACTCGGCCGGCGGTTCCAGCGGCGGTGCTGCGGCGGCGGTGGCCGCCGGGATGGTCCCCTTCGCCCACGCCTCCGACGGCGGCGGCTCGATCCGCATCCCGGCCTCCTGCTGCGGCCTGTTCGGTCTGAAGCCCAGCCGCGGGCGCAATCCGACCAGCGATGCCTGGGCCGGCCTGGCGGTGTTCCACGCGGTCAGCCGCAGCGTCAGGGACTCGGCGGCGCTGCTGGATGCCGTCTGCGGACCGCCGCGCCACCATCCCTTCTGCCTGCCGAAGCCAGAGGAGCCTTTCATCGCCGCGGCGGGGCGCGACCCCCGCCGGCTGCGCATCGCCTGGACTGCGAAGACGCCAGAGGATGTCGACTTGCATCCGGAATGCCGCGCGGCGGTCGAACGGGCGGCGGCCCTGGCGGCGGAACTCGGCCACGACGTGGAAGAGGCGGCGCCGGAAATCGATCACCAACTGCTGCGCCAGGCGATGATCACCATCGTCGCGGCGAACATGGCCGATGCGCTGGGGCCGGACAATCCGCTGTTGCCCGAAGGGGCGCGCGAAGGCCAGGTGGAAACCATCACCTGGCGCTTCGCCGAACGGGGGGCGACGATCCCGGCGGCGCAATACCTGCGCGCCGTGCAAGCCGTCCGCCAGATCGGCGAGCGGCTGGCCGCCTTCATGACGCGCTACGACGTGCTGATGACGCCGACCCTGGCGCAGCCGCCGATGCGCCTCGGCCTGCTCGACACCATGGCCGACGACTTCGACGGCTTCAACCGGGCGGTCCTGCCCTACGTGACCTTCACCCAGATGTTCAACATGTCGGGCCAACCCGCCGCTTCCGTGCCGTTACACTGGACTCCCGAGGGCCTGCCCGTCGGGGTGCAGATCGCCGCCGCGGTGGGTGAGGAAGCGCGCCTGTTTGCGCTCGCCGGTCAGTTCGAGCGGGCGCTGCCGTGGTTTGCCCGGCGGCCTTCGCGTTAAGTTTCAGGGGCCCCGCAGTGCGCCCCCGGGCGACCGCTAAAGGCGATACAATGGCGCATTCTTGCACATAACTTGCGAATTACTATCAAAACAGACAATTCTGTAAACAGTTATCAATCGAAATAAAAGATGTTTTTCTAGGCATACTCCTTAGTCAGCAAATCAAAGTTTACCCTTTCCTAAGGTGATCCGCCGACTATCGCAGCGTCCGGGGCCCTCGGCACGGCGTGCTGGCGGGTGATAACGCTGTCGAGTGAGAGAGATCCATGAACCCCTTTGTTGCCGTGAAGAGCATCAAGCTGACAACCAAGGCGATGGTGATGAACATCGTCCTCATCATCGTTGCCGCCGCCGCCTGTGCCACCGCCGCCGTCTTCGCCATCCAGGGCCAGATCCGCGAGCAGGTGGTGGAGCGCCAGTCGGCCAGCCTGCGCATCGCCGCCGACATCTTCGCCGAGAACTATCCGCAGCTTCAGGTGAGCAAGAAGGGCCTAGAGGTTGAGCGCATCGCTATCGACGCGCTGCCGGAGTTTCCTGACCACACCATGATCGACCGCGTCGGTTACCTGACCGGAGAGACGGCCACGGTTTTCGTGTGGGACGAGGAGACCAAGGACTTCTGGCGCCGCACCACCAACATCAAGAAGGATGACGGCAGCCGGGCCATCGGCACGCCGCTCGGCCAGAACGGCGCTGTCTATCCGATCGTGACCAAGGGCGAGACCTTCCGCGGCGAGGCGGTCATCCTCGGCAAGGACTACTACACGATCTACGCGCCGATCTTCGACAACGGCGGCAAGGTCATCGGCATCCTCTATGCCGGCGTGCTGAAGTCGAATATCAATGCGATTCTCGACCAGCTGACCCAGAAACTGGCGATCACCTCCGCGGTGACGATCCTGATCACCTCGCTGATCGCCTTCTTCGTCTACCGCCGGCTGCTGCGTCCGCTGCCGCGTCTCTCCAATGTGATGGACCGCCTGGCGCGCGACGAGACCGACGTCGAGGTCGCCTACCAGAAGCAGGGCGACGAGATCGGCGACATGGCCCGCGCGGTCCAGGTGTTCAAGGAGAACGCCCTGGAGAAGCGCCGCCTGGAGCGTGAGCGTGCCGAGCAGGAGAAGCGGGCCGCCGACGAAAAGCGCGCGGCCATGAAGGCCATGGCCGACGAGTTCGAGAGCTCGGTCGCCGGCAAGGTCACCTCCGTGCTGGATGCGGCCTCGCACATCGACGCTTCCACCAAGGAAGTGCGCGATCTGGCCGGTCAGACCACCGACAAGAGCAACCAGGTGAGCGGCGCGGCCGAGGGTGCCAGCGGCAACGTCGACAGCGTCGCCGCCGCGGCCGAAGAGATGTCGGCCTCGATCGGCGAGATCGCCCGCCGCGCCAGCGAGTCGGCCCGGATCGCTGCCGATGCCGTGCAGCAGGCCGAGACCACCAACCAGACGGTGCAGTCGCTCGACACCGCTGCCCAGAAGATCGGCGACGTGGTGAAGCTGATCAACGAGATTGCCGAGCAGACCAACCTGCTGGCCCTCAACGCCACCATCGAGGCGGCGCGCGCGGGCGAGGCCGGCAAGGGCTTCGCCGTGGTCGCCAACGAGGTGAAGACCCTCGCCTCCCAGACCACCAAGGCGACCGAGGAGATCTCCGACCAGATCAACGCGATGCAGCAGGCGACCACGGAAGCGGTCTCCGCCATTGCCACCATCCGCGGCGTGATCGGCCAGGTCAACGAGTCGACCACCGCGATCGCTTCGGCGGTCGAGGAGCAGAACGCAGCGACGCAGGAAATCGGGCGCAACGTGCAGTCGGCCGCGGCCGACACCGCGCGGGTGTCTTCCACCATCGCCGAGGTGCGCTCGGCTTCCGAGCAGACCATGACCGCCATCCAGCAGGCGGTGGCCGCAATCGAGGGCCTCAACGGCGATGCTAACGACCTCCAGCGGCAGGTCGGTGCCTTTCTCGACAAGGTGCGTCAAAGCGCCTAACGGGCGCGCGGAGCGCTCACAGCTTAAGTCCTGGCGTGACGGGAAAGGGCGGCTCTCGAAGCCGCCCTTTCTTGCTTTCCGGCGTCGGCCAGCCGGGATTGTCCGTGGATTGGCAGGGGTTATCCGTCATATCCTGGCGCCGTCTAGGCTGGACCGGTGCAGTCGGGAGGTGATGTGTACAAACTCTATTGGGCGCCCAACACCGGCGCCTTCGCACCCGATGCCGTGCTGACGCTCAGCGCGGCGCCGTTCGAGCGCCAGCGGGTCGATTACGACGGCAAGGAGCAGGAGGGCGAGGCCTACCGGCGGATCAACCCGATGGGCCAGATCCCGGTGCTGCTGCTGCCTGACGGCCAGGCCATGACCGAGTCCGCCGCCATGGTGCTGCATCTGATCGAGCGCTTTCCCGAGGCAAACCTGGCGCCCGTTCCCGGCAGCGCGGCACGGGCCGACTTCGACCGCTGGCTGGTGTTCCTGGCGGTGAACGTCTACGGCGCCATCCTGCGCTTCTACTACGCCGCGCGCTTTACCACCGATCCGAATGGCGCCGACGGTGTCCGCCAGGCGGCGGAGCGCGATCTGCAAAAACAGTTCGCGATCCTCGAGACAGCGCTCGATCGCAGCCCCTTCCTCACCGGTGAGGCTTTCGGCGCCGCCGATATCTATCTCATGATGCTTGCCGACTGGTATCGGCCGGCCCGCGAACTGCCGCGCGTCGGGCGCCTCTGTGCCGCGCTGGCGGAAGAGCCCCGCATTGCCGAGCTGCGCAAACTCTACGAACTCGGGTAAAGCCGCTCAGGCCGGCAGGAGCGCCTGCCTGACGGGGCTCAGGCGGCCAGGCGATGGGCGAGGCCGGCCTGGGGGTCGAGCCCCAGCATGAGGTTCATGTTCTGCACCGCCGCGCCGGAGGCGCCCTTGCCGAGGTTGTCGAGCACCGCAGCCAGCACCGCCTGGTCGCCGGCGGCATTGCCGAAGACGTAGAGGCGCATGTCGTTGGTGCCGTTCAGGCCCTCCGGGTCGAGGCCCTCCAGACCGGAGCCCTCCTCTGCCGTCGCGACGCTGACGAAGGCTTCGCCGGCGAAGTGCTCGGCCAGCACGGCGCGCAGGTCGGCCGGCTTGGGCTTGCCGGGCAGCGCCCAGAGCTGCAGCGGCACCTGCACCAGCATGCCCTTGTAGTAATTGCCGACCGCGGGCACGAAGAGCGGCGCGTGCTCGAGGCCGCCGTGCACCCGCATTTCCGGCAGGTGCTTGTGGGCGAGGCCAAGCGCATAGGCACGGTAGGCGCTCTTCAGGGCGTCCGCTGCCGCCGGGTCCTCGTAGCGCCGGATCAGCGCCTTGCCGCCGCCGGAGTAGCCGGAGACCGCGTTCACGGTGACCGGGAAGTCCTTGGGCAGCAGGCCGGCGGCGACCAGCGGGCGTACCAGGGCGATGGCGCCGGTCGGATAGCAGCCCGGGTTGCTGACCCGCTTGGATGCCTGCACCCTGGCGGTCTGTTCCGCATCCATTTCCGGAAAGCCGTAGGTCCACGCCGGATCGGTCCGGTAGGCGGTGCTGGCGTCGATCACCCGGGTCTCCGGGTTGTCGATCAGGCCGACGGCCTCGCGCGCCGCGTCGTCGGGTAGGCAGAGGATGGCGAGGTCCGCCTCGTTGAGGGACCTCTTGCGCGCGGCCGGGTCCTTGCGCTCGGCGTCGCCCAGACGGATCAGGCTGACATCGCCGCGTGCTTCCAGGCGGGCGCGGATCTGCAATCCCGTGGTGCCTGCCTCGCCGTCGATGAAAACCTTTGCCGTCATCTCTCTCGCGTCCTCAACGCCATACTGGATCAACAGTTCAGTCACGCAAAAACCAGCCCACCGCATCCCCGCGGGGGCCGCAAGTCGTCTGCGCGGCTTGTGACTGCCAATTATCCGCAGTCTCGGCGGCGAAGTCACTGAAATTCCGCGCCGCGCGGGCCAAAGCGGCGGGAATCCACGGCCCAGCCGACGGCCGGGCCCCGGGGATTTCAGTTGCCAGCCCGCCGGATTGTTTGAAACCATGGGCCTGCTAAAGGTTCAAGAAGGGCTCGGGGAAGGCCCGATCGCTCAACCAACGTGGACAGTTCGCCCCAGGTTTCAGGCCGGTTCGGCCATGGGGCCGGCCATGGGGGTAACTTCTCATGGTCCGACTCTGGGTCGGTCTTCCGGTCCTGGCCTCCCCTGGGGCGGCGAGGAGGAAACCATGACGTCCAGATCGGTAACGGCGGCGCGCTGCGCCGCCCTCGTGGGACCCTATACCAGCGGCAAGACCACCCTGCTGGAGGCCCTGTTGTTCCAGGCCGGCGCGCTGCACCGCAAGGGTGCCGTCACCGCCGGCAATTCGCTCGGCGATTCCATGCCGGAAGCGCGCGAGCGTCAGATGAGCACCGAGCCCAATTTCGCCCACTGCGACTATCTTGGCGAGACCTGGTCGTTCATCGATTGCCCGGGGTCCATTGAGCTGCTGCAGGACACCCACAGCGCCCTCATGGGCGTCGACGTCGCCGTGATCGTCGCACCGCCGGAGCCGGAGCGCTGCCTGACGCTGGCGCCGGTCTTCAAGTTTCTCGACGACTACCAGATCCCCCACATCCTCTTCGTCAACAAGATGGACAAGGCCTCGACGCGTGTGCGCGACCTGCTGGAGGCATTGCAGTCGGTGTCCGACCGGCCGCTGGTGCTGCGCCAGGTGCCGATCCGTGAGGAAGACGGGGTCACCGGCTTTGTCGACCTGGTGAGCGAACGGGCCTGGCACTATAACCTCGACAAGCAGTCCGACCTCATTGAGATGCCCGAGCAGGTGAAGGACCGCGAGGAGGAAGCGCGGCGCGAGCTGCTGGAATCGCTCGCCGACTTCGACGACGGTCTGCTGGAGCAGCTGCTGGAGGACAAGGTGCCGGCTTCGGCCGAGATCTATGAGCAACTCAGCAAGGACCTCGCCGACGACCTCATCGTGCCGGTGCTGTTCGGCTCCGCCGAACAGGGCCACGGCATCACCCGCCTGTGGAAGGCGCTGCGCCACGAGACGCCGGACCCGGCGGTGACCGCAGCGCGGCTCGGCGTGCCGGAGGACACCGGGGCAGCGGAAGACCTGGCCGCCAGCGTGATCCGAACGCACCACGCGCCGCACACCGGCAAGATGTCCATCGTGCGCATCTGGCGCGGTGCGGTGAAGGACGGCGACACCCTGGGCAGCGAGCGGGTGTCCGGCCTCTACCGCCTGATGGGTGCCGACAGCCAGAAGATCGACAGTGCTGGCCGCGGCGACCTGGTGGCGCTCGGCCGCGTCGACTCGCTGCGCAGCGGCGAGCTGCTGACCGCCGCCGGCGGGCAGAAGGACGCGGGCCTGCTGTGGCCGGAGACGCCCAAGCCGGTGTTCAGCCTGGCGATCCGGCCGCACAACCGCCAGGACGAGGTGAAGCTCACGTCCAGCCTCGCCAAGCTCAGCGAGGAAGATCCTTCGCTGGTCGTCGTGCACAACGAAGACACGGGCGAACTGCTGCTGCGCGGCCAGGGGGAAATCCACCTGAAGCTCGCGGTCGACCGCCTGAAGCACCGCTTCAACGTGGAGGTCGACGCGGCGCGCCCGCAGACCGCCTACAAGGAAACCATCCGCAAGGCGACCAAGCAGCATTCGCGCTTCAAGCGGCAGACCGGCGGTCACGGACAGTTCGGTGATGTGCACGTGGAGATTCGCCCGCTGCCGCGCGGCGAAGGCTTCGCGTTCGTCGACAAGGTGGTCGGCGGTTCGGTGCCGCGCCAGTACATCGGCGCAGTCGAGCACGGCACCAAGGAGTATCTCTCGCGCGGGCCACTCGGCTTTCCCGTGGTCGACGTCGCGGTCACGCTCTACGACGGGCAGCACCACTCCGTCGATTCTTCCGACCAGGCCTTCAAGACCGTCGCCCGAATGGCGATGTCGGAGGGCATGCCGAACTGCGACCCGGTGCTTTTGGAGCCGATCTACGAGGTCACCATTTCGGTGCCCAGCGAGTTCACCAACAAGGTGCACTCGCTGGTCTCGGCCCGGCGCGGGCAGATTCTCGGCTTCGAGATGCGCGCCGGCTGGAAAGGCTGGGACGATCTCAAGTGCCACCTGCCGGAGGCCGAGCTGCAGGACCTCATCATCGAACTGCGCTCGCTCACCGTCGGTGTCGGCAGCTTCGACTGGCGCTTCGACCACCTGCAGGAACTCACCGGCAGGCTCGCCGACCAGGTGATCGCCCAGCGCAACGGCGGCGATTAACGCTCGGCCCCGGCTTGCACCGGCACCTCGGTCCAGTCGAAGCCGAGGTCCTCGCGGAAGGCGAAGCGCTTCAGGTGATCGGCGACGACGCCACACAGCGTCGTCGCCAGCGCGAGGTCGTCGCTTTCCAGGGTCACATGCAGGCGGTCCGCCGCGGCGCGGAGGTTGCAGGTGGCGCCGTCGAAACGCACGACGCCTTGAGTGGCGTCGAAGGCGACTTCCAGGCGGTGGCTCCAATGCTTGCAGAGCTGTTGCAGGTAACGGCTCGCGTGCGCCGTGGCGACGTCGGTCTGATAGCGGGTCATAGCGGTGCCTTCTTCAGCCACGCTCGATAGCGAGAGCGGCGGTATCCAGGATCTCGGCGATCCGCTGCAACTCGTCGTCGCTCAGCCGGCCTTGCCGCTGGCGCAGCCGCAGGGCCATCTTGAGGTTTTCCATGGCGCGCACGATCTGCGGCGGGCGGCCGCCATGGCCCTCGTGTCCCGTCGTCATGCGGGCGAGGGCGGCATCCACCGCGGGCTGCTGCGTGGCCAGATAGCCGCGGCCTTCCTCGGTGATCGCGTAGAGCTTCTTGCCGTCGCTCTCCTCGACCGTGGCGTGGCCGAGTTCTTCCAGCAGGGTCAGGGTCGGATAGATCACGCCTGGGCTGGGGCTGTAGCTGCCGGCCAGGCGGTCCTCGATCGCCTTGATGATGTCGTAGCCGTGGCGCGGCCGTTCGGCGATCAGCGCAAGGACGACCAGGCGCAGTTCGCCGTGGTCGAAAATGCGGCCCGAGCCGCGGCCGCCGTGCCGGTGATGCCGCCCGTGGGGGCCATCGCCAGGGCCGCGATGCGGCCGACCGTGGTTCCACCGTCTTGCATGTCGTTCGTGCATGATGTCTCTCGATATGGTTTCGATATGTCGAAATTATAGATATATCGAAACCGGATCTTTTTCAAGAGGCCGATTCTTGTTTCCCCGCGCGGGGCGGGCCGGGACGCGTTGTCCTTAAGACTGCAGTGAAAAGTTAATTAGAATCCTTCCAGAAAATCTTGCATCTCACTGCGATATGCCTATCTCCCCTTCTATCTTTCCGTTCCTGGCCGCCGCCACGGCGGTCGGATTTTTCCGCAGGAGTGCCGAGAATGCAGATCAATACGGGCATCGCGGCCGAAGACCGCGCCGCCATCGCCGAAAGCCTGTCGCGCCTGCTGGCCGACACCTACACGCTGTACCTGAAGACCCACGGCTTCCACTGGAACGTCACCGGGCCGATGTTCCAGACCCTGCACACCATGTTCGAGCAGCAGTACACCGAGCTGTGGACGGCACTGGACGAGATCGCCGAGCGTATTCGCTCGCTGGGCCAGCCGGCGCCGGGCAGCTACGCCGCCTTCGCCAAGCTGACCTCCATCGAGGAAGAGGAGGGTGTGCCCGAAGCCAAGGACATGGTGCGCCAGTTGGTCGCCGGCCATGAGGCCGTCGCCAAGACCGCGCGCTCGATCTTTCCGGCCGCCGAGGAAGGCCAGGACGAGGTGACGGCGGACCTGCTGACCCAGCGGATGCAGGTGCACGAGAAGACCGCCTGGATGCTGCGCTCGCTGCTCGACTGAGCGGCGGGCAGCCCGTCAGGCCGCGGCTGCGGCGGATGCCTCGGAAGGCAGGGTGAAGCTGACCTTGGTGCCTTCGCCCAGCGTGCTTTCCAGCATGAATTGGCCGCCGTGCATCTCGACCAGCGACTTGGCGATCGGCAGGCCGAGACCCGTGCCGCCAAAGCGCCTGGCATAGGTGGTTTCGACTTGGCCGAAAGGGGTCAGCACCTTTTCGATGTTCTCCGGCGCGATGCCGATGCCGCTGTCGCTGACGGTGAACTGCAGGGCACCGTCGGCGGCAGCACCGAGCCAGACGCTGATGCGCCCCCCCTCGGGCGTGAACTTCACGGCATTGGACAGCAGGTTGATGAGCACCTGCTTGATGCGGCGCTCGTCGCCGTGGGCGGCGGGCAGCGCGGCGGCAATATTGGAATCCAGGGTCACGCCCTGGTTTTCGGCCTGTTTCTCAACCAGGCGCAGGCAGCTCTCCAGCAGCGGCACGGGGTCGAAGGGCTCGCGCTCCAGCACCATCTCGCCGGCTTCGACCTTCGACATGTCGAGCACGTCGTCGACGATGTTCAGCAGGTGGTGGCCGGACAACCAGATGCTGTCGGCATATTCACGGCGGGTTTCTTCCTTGTTGGCCGTCGGCAGCTGCGACTTCAGGATTTCCGAGAAGCCAAGGATGGCATTCAGCGGCGTGCGCAGTTCGTGGCTCATGGTGGCGAGGAACTCCGACTTCAGCCGGCTGGCTTCCTCGGCCCGTGCCGCCGCGCGCGCCAGGTCCAGGTTCTCCCTGTGGTGATGCCTGCTCTCCCGCTCGCTGCGCCAGACACCGAAAATCAGTAGCAGATAGAGCACCAGGAAGGTCGCACCGACGACCATCTGCATCAGCACCTGGCGGCGTTCGATGTCACCCAGCAACGCGGTAACGTCGTAATAGACTTCGAAGACGCCCTCAATGGCGCCGGAGGCCGAGGTGATCGGCACGTAGCTGGCCAGAACGTCGCGGTTCTCGACGGTCTGCTCAAAGGCGCTGAATGAATCGCGGTGGGTCAGTTCGCTGGCATGGTGACCGGTGCGCGCGGCGAGGAAGCCGTTGTTGCCGCTCTTGTCCTCGCCGATCTGCGCGGGCTCGCTGGAAAACACCGTCAGGCCGTTCAGGTCGTAGATCTTGACCTTGAGGATCGCGAGATCGCGCAGGCGCGTGAGCAGCCGCTCACGGATGGCCTGCGTTTCCGGATGCTGGCGGATCGCTTCGGGGGTGAGGAAATGCGCCGTGGTGAGGAAGCCCGCATGAGAATCCCAGATATGGTTGGAGAACACCTGCGCCAGGGCGATGTTGCTGCGCTCGGCCGTTGCCGTCAGGTCGTCGCTCGCAACTTCCTTGTACATGCTGATCAGCAGCATGCTGGCGGCGATGACGACGAGCCCGGCGAAGAGCGCGAATCGCTTGGTGAGGGACAGAGAGTAGTCCGCCATGGCAGTGCTGGGCCCGGATCCGGTTGAGGCTCTCGGTTCGCCGGCAAATTTCCGACATTGTTGGATAGCAAAGGGCTCTTTCCATTTGATTAACCTTGGGGCGAATTTCTTTCCCGGAGACCTCCTTTTCGCGGTAACCGGCGGCTCGCATTTAGTTGACTTGTCGGGGTTCGCCGTGCGGGCTACGTCCTTGGGAGCAGAAAGCTGCTCAAAACCGACCAATCTTCGAGAGCCGTCAAGGGAGCCCGCAAGCACATGTTGATCCGGATCCGCAAGGGGTGGGAGATCCCCGACTCCCAGGCAACGCCCGAGACAGTTTTCCTAAATCGCCGCCGCCTGCTGAAGACAGCGGCGGCCGGCTCGGTGATGCTCGGCGCCGGCGGGCTGCTGGCGGCCTGCGATGACGACCCGGCCCAGGCGGCCGCCGGAGGGGATTCCGAGACGGCTTCCGCGGCGGAGGGGGGCGATCCTTCGGCCAAGCTTTACCCGGCGCCGCGCAACGAGACCTATACCCTCGACCGGCCGATCACCGACGAAGGCTTGGCGACCACCTACAACAACTACTACGAATTCGGCTCCTCCAAGAACATCTGGCAGAAGGCCCAGGCGCTGCCGGTGCGGCCCTGGACCGTCACTCTGGATGGCATGGTCGAACAGCCGATGGAGATCGGCATCGACGACCTGCTGGCCAAGATGCCGCTGGAAGAGCGCGTCTATCGCCACCGCTGCGTCGAGGCCTGGTCGATGGCTGTGCCCTACAGTGGCTTTGCGATGAAGGCATTGGTCGACCTCGCCCGTCCGCTGTCGTCGGCCAAGTATGTGAAGATGACGACCTTCGAAAACCCGGATGTCGCCGGCGGCCAGCGCGCCGCCTGGTACCCCTGGCCCTACATCGAGGGGCTGACCATGGCCGAGGCGCGCCACGACCTCGCCTTCATCGCCACCGGCCTCTACGGCAAGCCGATCCCCAAGCAGAACGGCGCGCCGCTGCGTCTTGCCGTGCCGTGGAAGTACGGCTTCAAGCACATTAAGGGCATTGTCCGTTTCGAATTCACCGACCAGCGGCCGAAGTCGTTCTGGGAAGCGATCCAGAGCAGCGAGTACGGTTTCTGGGCCAATGTGAACCCGGAGGTGCCGCACCCGCGCTGGAGCCAGGCCTCCGAGCGCGTGCTGGGCCTGAACGAGCAGGTGCCGACGCTGCTTTACAACGGCTATGGCGAATACGTGGCCGACCTGTACAAGGGCATCGATCCGCAGCAGGAAGCCCTCTTCATGTAGGCCTCTCCACGTAAGAACCCCCTGCGTCGCCAACGCCTTCGAAGCCACCGAGACGGCCCGTGGTCCCCAAAGGGACCCGGGCTTTCTTTATGGGCGGTTCAGGCGGCTTGACCCTGAAAAGAAAAATGCCGGGCCCGAGGGCCCGGCAAGTTGAACAGGGAGGCTTCACGTCTGGGAGACGTAGGACCTAAAAAGGCCCTTCTCCAAGCGGGGGGCGCTTGGAACACTTTATCCGGCGCGACGCCGGAAAATCCGTGGGATGCTGCGACGCAACATCCGATGCCCTGAAAATAGGGATTTGAGTTTCTTTTACTACATACATTCGGGCAGTGGAGCCATGCGGGTTCCGCATGGCTATCTAAATCTTTGATTTCGCTGCCATAAAACGGTAACCCACCCCCCTATTCCAGGGGCCGAAAACGACCGCTGCAGGGATGCAGGATAACACTCAAAAGTTGGATTCAGCAACTTTACGTAGCAGGAAATCCCGGAACACCGAGATCCGCTTGGAGCGCCGCATTTCCTCGGCATAGACGAAGTAGGCGTCGAACTGCGGCCCGCTGAGCTCCGGCAGCACCTGGACGAGGTCCGGGTTGCTGGCCGCCATGAATTCCGGCAGGGCACCGATGCCGGCCCCGGACTGGACCGCCTTCATGACCCCGTAGACGTTGTTCACGGTCATCGCGGCACGGCGCAGCTGGCCGTCCTTGTAGCCGACCCGCAACAGCCAGTTCACGTCGGGCACCGGCGGGCGCACGTCCTCGCCGTAGACCACGATGCGGTGCTTGTCGAGGTCCTTGGGCGTCTGCGGCACGCCGTGCTTCTTGATGTAGCCGGCGGCGGCGTAGATGTGCATGTGCACGGTCATCAGGTGACGCTGGATGAGATCGGCCTGCCGGGGCGGCGAGAATCGGATCGCCAGGTCGGCCTCGCGCATGGAGAGGTCGACCTCGCGGTCGAGCAGCAGCAGGTGGCACTCGATCTCCGGGTAGATCTCGATGAACTCGCTCATCCGCGCGGCCAGCCAGTGGGAGCCGAAGGCCACGGTGGTGGTGATCTTCAGCGGGCCCTTGGGGCGGTCCTTGCTCTCGGTCAGCTGGGCCTCGGTCATTGCCAGCTTGCCGAAGACCTCGTGGGCGGTGCGGTACAGCAACTCGCCCTGTTCGGTGAGGATCAGGCCGCGGGCATGACGGTGGAACAGCGGCACCTTGAGGCTGTCCTCCAGGGCCGAGATCTGGCGGCTGACCGCCGACTGGCTGAGGTTCAGCAGCTCGCCGGCATGGGTAAAGCTGCCCGCCTCCGCCACCGCGTGGAAGATGCGCAGCTTGTCCCAATCCATAATGGTGGCCCCAATGCCCCGCTTCTGGGGCAGGCCAACATCGTCGAGCATTTTCGCCTCCTGAAGGCGACCAGGCGCCTGCCGAGACGGCAGACCGGTGGAAAATAGGGTCGTTCAGCCGGAATTCCCGGAGAAACCCCCGTAAAACCCCGTGAAAACTAGGGCGCAGTATAGGCCGGAAGGGTTAACGAGGCTATTCCGCAGCCTTATCGGCCGAATCTTCCATTTCCGCCAGGAATTTTTCGGTTTCCAGGGCCGCCATGCAGCCCATCCCGGCGGCGGTAACTGCCTGGCGGAACACCTTGTCGACGCAGTCGCCGGCGGCGAAGACGCCGGGGGCCGAGGTGCGGGTGGAGCCGGTTTCCGCCAGGATGTAGCCCTCATCGTCCAGCTTCACGGCGCCGCGGAAAACCTTGGTGGCCGGGTCGTGGCCGATGGCGATGAAGACGCCGTCGCAGGCAATCTCGCTCAGGGAGCCGTCCAGGGTGTCCTTCAGGCGCACCCCGGTGACCCCATCCATCGGCCCGTCGCCGCCCAGGATGTCGTCGATGACGGCGTTCCAGCGCACTTCGACGTTGGGGTGCCGGAACAGGCGGTCCTGGGCGATCTTTTCGGCGCGCAGGGCGTCGCGGCGGTGGATCAGGGTCACTTTGGAGCAGATGTTGGCGAGGTAGAGCGCCTCCTCGACGGCGGTGTTGCCGCCGCCGACCACGACCACTTCCTTGTTGCGGTAGAAAAAGCCGTCGCAGGTGGCGCAGGCGGAGACGCCGCGGCCGTTGAACTTCTGCTCGCCGGGGATGCCCAGCCAGCGCGCCTGGGCGCCGGTGGCGATGATGACCGCGTCGGCGGTGTAGGTGGTGCCGCTGTCGCCCTTGCAGACCAGGGGCCGCTTGGAGAAATCGACCTCGGTGATGATGTCGGAGAGAATCTCGGTGCCGACGTGCTCAGCCTGCTTCTGCATCTGCTCCATCAGCCAGGGCCCCTGGATGACGTCGGCGAAGCCGGGATAGTTCTCCACGTCGGTGGTGATGGTCAGCTGGCCGCCCGGCTGCAGGCCGTGGACCAGCAGCGGCTTCAGGTTCGCACGCGCGGCATAGATCGCGGCGGTCAGCCCGGCGGCGCCGGAGCCGATAATGAAGACCTTGCTGTGGCGGGTGGCGGCCATGACGGGGAACTCCGGACTTGGGGCGGGAATCGGCAGGGTGTCCCTGGAAAATAGAGACGCCGGCGGGCCCTCGCAAGGCGGCGAAGCGCCGCGCCGGCAGTCTGGCCGGGCAGTCTGGCCGAGCAGTCTGCCGGTGATGGGGTGGTCGGCCGGTTGAGCGCCTCCGCGCTCCCCCTTTGCGTGGCATGCAAGGCTCTATTCGACAGAAAACATGTGTAAATTTTGACAAAGCGTATAGGCTGAAGCTTCCTCATGGCTCTCATTTTGTGGTTCCCGCGATGACCGACGCCGGCCCGCCCTCCTCCGGCGCCTCCTTCTGGCAGCTGTTCAAGCCGAAGATCTTCACCGTGCTGGCCGAGGGCTATGGTCTTGCCCACCTGCGCGCCGACGCGGTTGCCGGCCTGACCGTCGCGGTGGTCGCCCTGCCGCTAGCCATGGCGCTTGCCATTGCTTCCGGGACGACGCCGGACAAGGGCCTGGTCACCGCGGTCATCGCCGGCTTCCTGATTTCCGCCCTGGGCGGCAGCCGCTTCCAGATCGGCGGACCGACCGGCGCGTTCGTCGTGGTGGTGTTCAACGTCATCGCCCAGCACGGCTACGACGGTCTGCTGCTGGCCACGCTCATGGCCGGCGTCATGCTGGTCGCCGCCGGCCTCATGCGCTTCGGCACCTGGATCAAGTACATCCCCGAGCCGGTGGTGACCGGCTTTACCGCCGGCATCGCCGTCATCATCTTCACCAGCCAGCTAAAGGATCTCTTCGGCCTGCAGCCCGAAGCGTTGCCGGCCGAGTTCCTGCCCAAGCTGCACGCCCTGTGGACGGCGCGCGACACCCTGGACCTGGCGACCTTCGCGATCGCGGCGGCGGCCCTGGCGGTGATCCTGCTGTTGCGCCGCTATGCGCCGAAAGTGCCGGGCTTCCTGGTGGCGGTCGTCGGCGCCGCGCTGGCGGTCTGGGGCCTCGGCCTGCCGGTCGAGACCATCGGCTCCCGCTTCGGGGAGATCCCCTCCAGCCTGCCCGGCCTCCAGCTGCCGGCGTTCAGCCTGCAGCAGGCCGTCGAGGTGCTCCCCTCGGCCTTCACCATCGCTTTCCTTGCCGGCATCGAGAGCCTGCTCTCCGCCATGGTGGCCGACGGCATGACGGGCGCGCGCCACCGCTCCAACTGCGAGCTGGTGGCTCAGGGCATCGCCAACACCGCCTCGGCCTGCTTCGGCGGCCTGCCAGCCACCGGCGCCATCGCGCGCACCGCCACCAACATCCGCACCGGCGCGCGCTCGCCCATTGCCGGCATGCTGCACGCGGTCTTCCTGCTGGTCTTCATGCTGGCAGCGGCGCCGCTGGCGTCTTACGTGCCGCTGGCCAGCCTCGCGGCGGTGCTGGTGATCGTCGCCTGGAACATGAGCGAGATCGACAAGTTCCGCCATCTGCTGAGCGCGCCGCCGGGCGATGCGGTGGTGCTGCTGGTCACCTTCATGCTGACGGTCATGGTCGACCTGACGGTCGCCATCGAGGTCGGCGTGGTGCTGGCGGCGATCCTCTTCATGCACCGCATGGCCGGGGTGGTGCAGGTGGAAAAGGGTGTCGGCTTCCTGCAGGGCGACGTCGACGACGCGCAGATTCCGGCGCTCGACTACGCCTTCCAGACGCTGCCCGAGGAGGTCGAGATGTTTTCTCTGCGCGGGCCGCTGTTTTTTGGCGCCGCGCGCAGCCTGCGCGATGCGCTGGAGGCCATGCCGACGCCGCCGCGGGTCTTCATCCTGCGCATGCGCAACGTGCCGATGATCGATTCGTCGGGCGTCGCCGCGCTCTCGGACTTTCTGCGCCGCTGCCGCGAAAGGGGCGTCGCTGTCATCGTCTCCGGCATCCGGCCGCAGCCGCGGGAGGTTCTGGCGCGCATGGGCGTGGGCTCGGGAGCTGCCGCGGGTGGTGGGGGCCGCCACGACAACCTGCGCTTTGCCGACAACTTCGCGGCCGCGCGGGAGATGGCCACTGCGATGATCGAAAGCGGTATCGCGGAGTAGCGCGCCTTAGTTCTCCGGCGCGGCTTCGCGGGCCTCGGGATTGAGGCGGCTGGCGACCGGCGTCGCCGCGTGGCCGACCGGCAGCGCGGTGCCGGTCTCCGCCGGCTTCTCGCCGGCGACGAGCCGGTAGAGCGCCAGCGCGGCCGTGACCCCCTGCAGGACGGCGAGGCAGGCGAAGAGGGCGGGCGCGCCGAAATGGCTGATTGCGAGGCCGCCGGCCGGCGGGCCGAGCACGATGCCGACGTTCATCACCAGCACCAGGCCGCCCGAGGCCGCCACCATCTGGGCCGGCGCCAGGCGGTCGTTGGTGTGGGCGACGCCGAGCGAATAGAGCGGCAGCACGAAGGCGCCGACCACGGCAATGGCGGCATAGAGCCAGACGGTGCCGGACAGCAGCGGCGCGGTGGCGGCAAGGAAGCCGCAGGCGGCCAAGGCGACCAGGGCCGCGCCGGCGATGACCAGGCGCCGATCGATGCGGTCGGAGAGCGCCCCCAGCGGAAACTGGCCAAGGACGCCGCCCAGGGTTCCCGCCGCGACCAGCAGACCCACCTGGCCGACCGGCAGGCCGATGGCGACGCCGAAGAGCCCCAGGCCCACGTAGAAGGCCCCCTGCGAGATGCCGTTCACGAAGCTGACCGACAGCCCCAGGGGCGAGAGGCGGAAGAGGTCGCGCATGGAAAGGCGCGCCGGTGCCTCGAAGGCCTGGCCCTGCTGGGCGGACAGCAGCATCGGTACCAGGGAGAGTGAGATCAGCACCGAGACGATGACGAACAGTAGGTTGCCGCCGCTGTCCGGGATGCCGAGCAGCAGCTGGCCCAGCGCCACGCCGCCGGTCTGGGTGATGAAATATATGGAGAGCAGCGCCGCGCGGGTGTGGTTGTCGGCGCGCCCGTTCAGCCAGCTTTCCGCCACCACGTAGAGGCCGGGAAAGCAGAAACCGGCGAGCGCCCGCATGGCGGCCCAGGACCAGGGATCCGCCGTCACCATGTGGATGAGCGCCGCGGTGGAGCACAGCGAGGCCAGGGCGCCGAAGCTGCGGATGTGGCCGACCGCGGCGACGATGCGCGGCGCCACCAGGCAGCCGAAGAGGGCGGCCAGCGGATAGGCCGCCTGCATGAAGGCGATCTGCGTCGCGCTGAAGCCCAGTTCGGTCGCCCGCGTGGTCAAGAGCGTGACCAGCAAGCCGTTGCTGATCATCAGCAGCAGCATGCCGAGGAACAGCGGCCAGGAATCGTAGATGCGGCGGGCGAGCATGGGGGCAGGGGTCCTTCAGGTGAGCGGCGGTAGCCGCTCCTGCTCCCCTATCCGGTTTTGAAGGCCGCTACAAGTTCAGTGAAATGGGACGGCAGCCCCCTCACCCAGCTGCGCCTAAGTTCGGTCTTGCGACCTCACTAAGGCTCCGCATCCCTCTCCCACGGAGGGGAGAGGAAGAAGGGCGGCGGCATCGAAGAAAGCCCTCTCCCCTGGTGGGAGAGGGATGCGCAGGCTTGGCGCGGCAAAGCCGCGCCTTAGCCAGAGCTGGGTGAGGGGGAGGGGCGTTACCAGCTGCCGGTGTTCTGCATCGACGCCCAGGGCTCCTGGGGCGGCAGGTTGTCGCCCTTCTGCAGCAATTCGATGGAGATGCCGTCGGGCGAGCGCACGAAGGCCATGTGGCCGTCGCGCGGCGGGCGGTTGATGGTGACGCCGCCGTCCTGCAGGCGCTGGCAGGTGGCGTAGATGTCGTCCACCAGGTAGGCGAGGTGGCCGAAGTTGCGGCCGCCCTGGTAGTCCTCGGTGTCCCAGTTGTAGGTCAGCTCCACCAGCGGCGCCTTGTCCTGCTTGGCGCGGCCGACGTCTTCCGGTGCCGCCAGGAACACCAGGGTGAAGCGGCCCTTGTCGTTCTCCATGCGTCGGACCTCCTGGAGGCCCAGCTTGTTGCAGTAGAAGTCGAGCGAGGCGTCGAGGTCCTTCACCCGGACCATGGTGTGCAGGTATTGCATCGAAAGCTCTTCCTGATTTTGTGGGTTATGCGGGCGCGTGTTGTTTCTTGCTCAGGCCACAATTTAGGGCCATTGCCGCCGGATTTGTAGGGGCATCATGGTCAGCCAGGGCGGAGGCAGGTCCGGAAAGGAAAAAGATCGTCATGCTGCGGCGCTTCGTGATCTTGGGTGTGCTCGTTACCGGCGCCGGCTGTTTGTTCATCGTCTGGTTGCTTCTTGCGCTGCCTCCGCTCTGCGGTAAGGCGGTGGTGCAGCAGGCCGTTTCGCCCGATGGCCGCTATCGGGCTTCGGTTTCCGAGGGCAGCTGCGGAGCGACCACAGGGGTTGCGACCTACATCACGATGGAGCGGAATTTCGACAGCCTGTTGGCGAAGGAAGCCGACGTGCTGATCGCCGATGGCGATCGCGCGCGGCTCGAGACGAGCGTCCAGTGGGCCGGGCCGCGCAGACTCGTCGTTTCCTGGCGGGGCTCAGAGCAGGTCTTTCTCGCGGAGACCGAGTTGTTCGGTGTGAGCGTCGACTACGTTGCCCTCTAGAACCCGAACATGTGGTCGAAGGAGAAGGCCTTCTCGCCGTTGGTGAGGCCGTGGTAGCCGAAGAGGCGGCAGGTGGTGTCGCGGATGATGACGTAGCCGGCGGGGCCGGCCTTTTTCATGTCTTCGGCAGAGAAGAAGTCGGACGGCGTCCACAGCAGCGAGCCGCCGCACGCGATCTGGACGGCGTGTTCGGCGAGAGGCTGGCCGTCCGCATCATGCAGGATGAGCGTCGTCGCGCTCTTATCGTGCCACGGCGTCGAGGCCGGATAGATGAGGTGGCAGAGCGCCTCGTAGGGCTGAGGCCCGAAGGAGAGGAAGAGGCGCGTCGAGAGCCCCGGCGCGCGCCCGGCATAGGACTGCGGCTCGCCCTTGTAGGTCAGCACCGCGTTGAAGATGTGCGCGCCGAAGGAGGTTTCCGCGACGTGCCCTGAGGCCTTGTCCTCGTAGCGGAAGAGGCCGTGCAGCCAGCCGTCGGCCTCGCCGCCCGCGGCGAAGTCGTAGACCAGTTCCATGTGGCCCCAGTCCGAACCCGCGCCGTCCACCAGGTCCTCGATGTCGACGAGGGTCGCGTGATTGCGCGGCAGCTTGCCGAGCGACTTGCCGCCGATCTCTTTGCCGTCGGGATCGTAGGCGTAGAGCGCCAGCGGCAGGTTGGCTTGGCAGGTCGACATTGGCGTGGGTAATGCGAGCGAGCGGAAGCGTCCGCGCGGCAGGATCGGCGCCGGCAGGATGAAGCCCTTGCCCAGCAGGTTCGAGAGTTCGGGGATGCGCGGGTCCGGCTTCAGGTCGACCCGCTCCACGTTGGCGTGCGCGATGCGGCGGCGCGGCGGATTGACAGCGCCGTTGGCGATCACTTCGTAGCGCGGACGCACGAAGTGCTTGCCGGCCTGCACCTCGATCTGCTGCGGCCAGCGCGCCTCGGGCAGCAGATCCGCCGTGTCGATGGCCAGTGTGCCGAAGGGCGGAATCGCGCGGTCCAGCCAGGCGATCTTTTTCTCGCCCATGAGGTTGAGGCCGACGCTGCCGGCGGGCACCGTTGCGGGATGGCTATTCTGTACCCACAGCAGCACCGTCTCGCCGTCCTTGGGCGCCGGCACGCCGGCATAGAGATCGGCGGGCCAGGCATTGGCATCGTGGGTGCAGGAGAGCATCTCGTCTCCATCGCCGTAGGTGTCCAGCGCGTACTTCACGATGTCATGGCCGGCGACGCCGCAGACGTGCAGGAAGAGGCTGCCGGTGAAGTCTTCCAGGTCGAAGCGTTCGCGCACCTCCTGCGAGTCGATGACGACGCTGGCGTAGGCGCCGGGCAGCGGGTCGGACCACTCGGCGAGCGGCTGGCCGTCCTCGTCCATCAGGCAGCACCACGCCGTCGGCGCCTTGGCCCCGTAACCCGACCAGTAGTTGGCGGTTGCCAGCCGCGTATGGTGACCTTGGCCGTCACGGAACAGCACCAGGTTGGTGGCGAAGTTCAGGCTGTCGAGATAGTTGCGCGTGTTCGTCAGCATGCTGTCCGGCAGGCGCAGCGCGTCGAGGCTCGCCACTTCGGCGCCGGCCGGCAGCAGGTGGCGGATGTGCGCGACGAGGCGCGCGCTGTCGAAGGCAGTGACGAAGATTTTCTTTGCCTTGGTCTCCGGCAGGTCGGTGACCGGCTGCGCCTTGCACCCGAGAATGTCGTGGCCGATGTCCTCCAGGTCCTGCACGTAGACCGCGGCGATGTCGAGGCCGGAGAGATCGTAGATCTCGGCGAAGGCGCGCGCATAGCCGAGGGGATCGTAGACCGCGATCGGACCCGTGCCGAGATCCTGCAGCAGGTCCGCCGCCTGGCGCGCGGCCAGCGGGTGGCCGATGGCCTTGAAGAAGGCGTTGCCGCCCTTGGCGTTGCTGAAGGTCTCGATGTTGAGGGCCATTACACTCTCGAAAGGGTCAGAACGGAATCACTTGCCGAAGCGCAGTAGTTTCTTGGTCCAGGCGGAGAAGGCGTGGCGCTTCAATTCGCGCTTCAGCACGCTTTCATCGGTCAGCCAGTTCAGCTGGATGGAGCGGCGCTGCCCGACGAAGGGCTTGTGGCCGTGCCAGGCCTCGGGCGCGCAGCGGAAGGCGACCAGGGTGCCCGCTTCGGGCGGAACCTCGGCGGCGTAGTCCTCCAGGTCGTCGGGACCGTTCAGCATGCGCAGGCGCCCGCCATCGGACTCCCAGGCGCTGTTCAGGTAGATGAGGGCGGTCACCAGCTTCGTGCGCGAGTCCGTGTGGATGGCGCCGTCCTTGGCGCGCGACTGGCCGCGCAGGGTGACCATGGTCGGCCGCCCCTTCAAGTCGATGGCGAACTTCGCCCCGAAGGCGGCGGTGACCTCCGGGCCCTGCAACTCGTCCAAGAGGGCGGTGAAGGCGGGGCCGCATTTCAGGCTGCTCGCCGGAAAGCTGCCGCCGCTGGTGATTTTCGGGAAGTCGCGTTCCACCGCGGGCAGGGCGTCGCGCTTCAGGAAGCCGGGCACGATGAGGAAGTCGAAGGGCGCGCGCTGCAACGCCGTCGCCTCGAAGCGGTCCAGGTCGAGGCGCGGGGAGCGCGGGGTGGTTTCGGCGGCGAGACTCGACAAGCGGCGGCTTTCCGATCGGGTGATCCGCAGTGGACTCAGGCAATCTTTTTACTGGGGGGACAGGTAAAGATCAAATGAGCCAGATCAAGCCCCGGCCCTACGGCACAGCTGGCTCACGCGGCGGGGCGCCGCGTCAGGTGGTCCAGCAGAAGGCGGCGGATTTGTCCGGCGACCCGCCGGGTCTCGGCCAGCGGGGTGTAGGTCCACTCGGGCAGGCTCCCGTCAAAGTCGCGGGTGATGCCGGCCTGCTGCAAAGCGGCGTGGAAACGGTCGAACTTCGGCGCGTGGCCCTGCAGTTGCACCGTATGCACCGGCTTGCCGGTGCTGCAGGCCTCCGAGACCATGTTCACCGAATCGCCGGTCACCACCAGGTGGTCGGCCAGGGCCAGGATGCCGAAATAGGGGTTCTCGCCGGCATTGTCGCCTTGGGCGTCCCAGATGTCCGCGGGGAGACCGTGGAGGCCGTGGCGCAGGATCTCCTCGTTGCGCGGGCCGGTGCGCCGCGACGGGGTGATCATCAGGCCCCAGCCCTCGCGCGCCAGTTTGGCAAGCCGCTCGGTCAGCGTTGTCATGGTGCGGGAATCGAGGCGGAAGACCTTGTTGTCCCCGCCGATCAGCACGCCGATGCGACGCTCCGGCAGGTGGGCGTAGCGCGCCCGGAAGCGCCCGGCCGCTGCCGCCAGGCGCTCCGGCGTCACCTGTCCGAGAGAGCCGCGGGTGGTCAGCACGTTGGGTGCGCGCAGGCGGTCGTGTTCCGGCGTGACGATGAGGTCGATCAGGGCCGGGTCGATGGCCGGGTTCTGGATCTGCACGGTGAAGACGCGCCCGCCGCTCAAGCGCCGCAGATCACGGGTCAGCGGCACGGTCTGCCGCCCGCTGGCAATCCACAGGTCGGGCCAGGGCGGCGCCAGGCGGTCGCCCTTGGGACCGAGAGTTGCCAGGGGATCGCGAATGAGCGCCGCCGGCAGCCAGCGCCACGGCTTCGTGACGGAGATGCGCTTGATTTCCGGCATGAATCCCAGGGCCTCGGCAAGCCCCTTGCACTGGATCTCCATGCCCGCCTTGCCATCGGTGACCACCCAGCAGGAGAGCCCGGCCAGGGCATCGGCGTCGGTCGTGGAGGAGAAATCAGTCGGGGAAGGAACGTCGGCAGGGTTCATTGCGGACGCGACTATGCGCCCCACGCCGCAGCCGGTGCAAGGCCGAAACCGAGGCGCTCCGCCGGCTTTTCGCCCCGGCGGGTGGCGAAACAAAGCGGTTTCACACAGCCGGTCCGGGTTGTCTTGGGCTTGCCAGCCGGGGCCCTCGGGTAATATTGTTACTCAGTGTCCGCCGCAACGGGGGCATTTCAGGGATATCCTTACCGAGGGGCCTATGCGCCGGGTCAAATTGGACCGAATCGACCTGCAGATCCTGCAGGACCTCCAGGAAGACGGCCGGATCACCAACGTCGAGCTGGCGCGCCGCGCCGGCATCTCCGCGCCACCCTGCCTGCGCCGCGTGCGCGCGCTGGAGGAAGCCGGCTACATCAAGGGCTACCACGCCGATCTCGACGCCGAGGAACTCGGCTTCGAAGTCACCTTCTTCGCGCTGGTCGGCCTCAACAGCCAGTCGGAGACGGTGCTGCACGGCTTCGAGACGCTGGTCGCCGGCTGGCCCGAGGTGCGCGAATGCCACATGGCGCGCGGCCCCGACGACTTCGTGCTGCGGCTCGTGGCGCGCAACACGGCACACGAGAACGAGC
Source organism: Pelagibius sp. 7325 (assembly GCF_037652055.1). NCBI lineage: Bacteria > Pseudomonadati > Pseudomonadota > Alphaproteobacteria > Rhodospirillales > Rhodovibrionaceae > Pelagibius > Pelagibius sp. 7325. The sequence continues at coordinate 82,695 of NZ_JBBKAH010000002.1, read as the reverse complement.
TGACCCAGCGGCTGACCTCCGCCGCGCATGTGGTGACGGTGAAGACCATTCAGGTCATCCGCACCGCCAAGTCCACGCCGGGCGTGCCGATCGACATTGCCCAGGGCGTCGAGCCGGCCAACCACGACTGAAGCCGCTTTCTTCCCCAGGCAGCCGGTGCAGGACATGTTCGCCTGCGGCCAAGATGAGGTATGGTTGAGGGTGGTGCTGGACGCAATTCAACCGCTGCCCTATAAGGCGGCCCCAGCGCCGCCATCCTACTGCGGAAAGGAAATTCCCATGTCTTTCTCGTCGCTTAAGCGGTCTGCCCAAAGAGGCAGAGGATTCGCAACCGCCGCGGCAGCCTCGCTGTTCGCGGTCACCACGCTGGCCGGTGCCGCTCAGGCAGCCGAGGTGAAAATCGGTCTCGTGGGCGGCATCTCCGGCCCGATCGCGGCGCTGGCGCCGCCGATGATCAAGGCCTCGCAACTGGCCGTCGAGCACGTGAACGCCCAGGGCGGCATCCTGAACGGCGACACCCTGGTCGCCGTGGTCGGCGATTCGGCCTGCAGCCAGCAGGGCGGCACCGATGCCGCGACCAAGGCGGTGAACGTCGAAGGTGTCGTCGCCCTGGTCGGCCCGTATTGCTCCGGCGCCACCCTGGCCGCCGCCAACTCCGTCGCCATCCCGGCCGGCGTCGTGCTGGTTTCGCCGTCTGCGACCTCGCCGGAACTCACCAAGCTGGACGACAAGGACCTGGTATTCCGCACCGCGCCGTCGGACAGCTACCAAGGCCAGGCGCTGGCGCGCAAGCTGCTGGCCGACGGCACCCAGTCGGCCGCCGTCGCCTATCTGAACAACGACTACGGCAAGGGCTTCGCCGAGGCCTTCAGGTCGGAGTTCGAGGCCAAGGGCGGCAAGATCGCCGGCTACGCCGCGCACGAGGACGGCAAAGCCTCCTACCGCTCCGAGCTGGCCGAGCTGGCCGGCCAGGGTGCCGACACCCTGGTGCTGATCGACTACGGCGACGGCGCCGGCATGACCATCCTGCGTCAGGCGCTGGAGAACGGCTTCTTCGAGAAATTCGTTGGCGGCGACGGCATGAAGACCGATGCCCTCATCGACGCGCTGGGCGCGGACAATCTGAAGGAGTTCACCACCTCGGCGCCGGTCGGCGCGGAGTCGGCGGGTCTCGACGTGTTCAACAAGCTCTACATGGAAGCCGGCGGCGACCAGACGGCGGTCTATGCGACCACCTCCTACGACGCCGCGTTCCTGCTGGCGCTGGCCATCGAGAAGGCCGGCGCCGCCGACCGCTCGAAGATTTCGGCGGCGCTGCGCGAGGTCGCCTCGGCACCCGGCGAGGTCATCCTGCCGGGTGAGTGGGAGAAGGCGAAGAAGCTGATCGCAGAGGGCAAGGACATCAACTACCAGGGCGCCGCGGGCGATCACGAGTTCGACGCCAACGGTGACGTTCCCGGTGTCTACGCCATCTTCGGCGTGAAGGACGGCACCCTGGCGATGATGTCCGCCATCGAGTAAGCCGACGTCAGGTTTGGAAGTGCCGCACGGCGGCGGGAGCGGTCAGCTTCCGCCGCCGCTTTCGTTTCAGGGGGCTTTTCCGGCTTTCGCTTTGCGCTGCGTCGGATCTTCCGGCAGCAGGCCTTCCGGGCGGAAGCGCAGCACCAACTGCAGCATCAGCCCGATGAGGAACATGCGGATGTACTTGGCCTGGATCGCCATCTCGGTCGGCAGCTGATCGGTGACGATCTCCGTCATCGACCAGATGATCCACACCACGGCGGTGCCCAGGATGGCGCCGCGGTTGTTCCCCGAGCCGCCGAGGATCAGCATGATCCAGATGAGGAAGGTCGCGATCATCGGATCGATGCCTTCCGGCGTAATCGAGCGGTTGAAGTGGGCGAGCAGCGCGCCACCCAGGCCCATCAGGCAGGCACCGAAGACGAAGGCCTCCAGGCGGCGGAAGGCGATGTTCTTCCCTAGCGAGGCGGCCGCCGTCTCGTTGTCGCGGATGGCGCGCATCATGCGGCCCCAGGGCGAGCGGAACTGGTGCTCGACCAACAGGTAGGCGACCACGAGGCAGAGCAGCACCAGTCCGAGGTAGGCGAGCTGCGAGTAGAAGTAGTCGAGGTCTCCGAAGGGGCGCGGTAGGTTGTTGAGGCCGCGCGCCGAGTTGGTCAGCCAGTCTTCCGACTTCGCAACCAGGCGGATGATCTCGGCCACGCCGATGGTGGCGATGGCGAGGTAGTCGGAGCGAAAGCGCAGGGTGATCTTGCCGATCGGCCAGGCGATCAGGCCCGCCACCAGCATGGCGCCGATCCAGCCGACCGCCACCGGCAGCTCGAAGCCGCCGAGGCGCCCCTCCATCGCCGGGCCGGTGAGGATGGCCGAGGTATAGGCGCCGACCGCGAAGAAGCCGGCGATGCCGGCATTGAAGAGGCCGGTCAGCCCCCACTGAATATTGAGGCCGAGCGCCAGGATCGCGTAGATCCCGATGAAGATCGCCATGAAGACCGCGTAGTTGGCGAGGCCGATCCATTCCATCGTGCGTCTCCCTCTACAGGACCTTGCCGCGCAGCAGGCCGGTGGGCCTGACGGCGAGCATGATGAGCAGGATGGCAAAGGCCAGGGCTGACTTGTACTCGGACGGCAGGAACAGCACCGAGCATTCCTCGGCGATGCCGATCACCATGCCGCCCAGCACCGCGCCCTCGACGCGTCCAACGCCGCCCAGGATGGCGGCGGCGAACATCGGCAGCAGCATGTACCAGCCCATCAGCGACTTCAGCTCGGTGTTGATGCCGAGGAAGAAGCCGGCGGCGGCCGAGAGGATGCCGATGATGGTCCAGGTGAGCGCGGTGGTGAGGCGCGTGTCGATGCCGGAGAGCCGCGCGAGGTCCGGGTTGTCGGACATGGCGCGCATCGCCTTGCCCCAGCGCGTGAAAGTGAGGAAGAGCTGCAGGCCGACGACCAGCGCGGCGGTGGCCGCTAGGGTCCAGAACTCGCGATCCTTGACGCGGATGCCGAAGTAGCTTTCCGGGCGGGTGATGCCGCCGACGTAGGTCTGCGAGTCGACACCCCAGACCACCTGCACCACCGCCCGCAGCATGAGAGCCACACCCAGGGACGCGATGACGGTGAGGATGGCGCTGCGCCGGCGCAGATGCTCGTAGAACAGCCAGTGCAGCGCGACGGCAAGACCTGCCGTCGCCGCCATGGAGACGGGCAGCGCGACCCAGGGGTTCATGCCAAGCAGGCTGACCAGGGCGAGCACCAGGAAGGCGCCCATCGTCGCGAGGTCACCGTGCGCCAGGTGTGCAAAACGCAGCACCCCGAACACCAGGGTAATGCCGATGGCGCCGAGGGAGTAGATCGCCCCCAGCACGATGCCCGGCACTAGGTAGAAGTTGATGAAGCTCAGCAGGTCCATAGTCGTCAGCCGCCGAGAAACATCTGGGCGATCTCGCGGTCGGCGAGGAGACCCTGGCCGGTGCCCTCGGCGCGGTTGCGCCCGGAGGCCAGCACATAAGCACGGTCGCAGAAGCTGAGCGCCTGCTTGGCGTGCTGTTCGACCAGCAGCACGGCGACGCCGGCGGCGCGCACATCGCGCACGATCTGGAAGATCTGCTCGCAGTAGCGCGGGCTGAGGCCGGCCGTCGGCTCGTCGAGCAGCAGCAGTTGCGGGTCGAGCATCAGGGCGCGGCCGAAGGCAACCATCTGGCGCTGGCCGCCGGAAAGACTGCCGGCGGGCTTGCGGCGCTTCTCCACCAGGTCGGGGAACAGGGTGTAGATCCGCTGCAGCGCCGCTTCCACGCCGCTGCGGCGCAGGAAGGCACCCATCTCGAGATTTTCTTCCACGGTCATCTCGCGGAACACATTGTCGACCTGCGGCACGTAGCCGATGCCGCAGCGCACGATGCGGTTGGGTGCCCAGCCGGCGATGTCGCGGTCGTCGAAGCGGATGGCGCCGCCGCGCACCTGAACCAGGCCGAAGATGGCCTTCAATGCCGTCGACTTGCCGGCTCCGTTGGGTCCGACGATGCCGACGATCTCGTGGCGGCCGACGGTCAGGTCGATGCCGTGCAGGATGTCCGCGCCGCTGCCGTAGCCGCCGGTCACGCCGGCGACGCTCAGGATCGGGCTGCCGGTCTGGGTGTGGCTCATGCGGTGCTTTCGCCGAGGTAGGCTTCCAGAACGTGCGGATTGCGGCGCACGGTCTCGAAGTCGCCTTCGACCAGCACGCGTCCCTCGGCCATGCAGATGACCGGGTCACAGAGCTTTTCGATGAAGGCCATGTCGTGTTCAACCAGCAGGAAAGTGAAGCCGCGCTCGCGGTTGAGGCGGAGAATTTTCTCCTCGACCTCGCGCAGCAGGGTGCGGTTGACGCCGGCGGCCGGCTCGTCAAGCAACACCAGCTTGGGGTCGGTCATCATGGTGCGGCCGAGTTCCAGCAGCTTCTTCTGGCCGCCGGAGAGATTGCCGGCGCGCTCGCCGGCCAGATGCGTGAGGCCGAGGAAGGCGAGGGTGTCCTCGGCGCGGGCGCGCACTTCGTCCTCGCGGCGGGTCACTCTCTTCCAGGCCAGCCAATTCTCCCACAGGCGCTCGCCGTCCTGGTGGTCGGCGGCGACCATCAGGTTTTCCAGCACCGTCAGGCGATGAAACTCATGAGGGATCTGGAAGGTGCGCACGAGGCCGCGCGCAAAGCGCCGGTGCGGGCGCAGATGGGAGATGTCCTCGCCGAGAAACGCCACGGTACCGCTGTCGGGGCTGAGCGCGCCGGCGATGAGGTTGAACAGCGTCGTCTTGCCGGCACCGTTGGGGCCGATCAGGCCGGTGATGGTGCCTTCGGCCACGGAGAAGCTGCAGTGGTCGACCGCCCGGAAGCCGCCAAAGTTCTTCGTCAGCTCGGTGAGTACGAGCATCTGGTCCTCAAACCCGTTCTTATTCTTGTTCTTCTTCTTCGCGCGGCCCCGCAGCGATCGGCCCGCCCCTGATTTTCGTCCGGCCGCGTGCGGCCGCCCTTGAGGCTGTGAGCGATCAGCTTAGCAGAGCTGTATAGGAAAAGCCGCCGGCCTTGTCCATGTCGGACAAGGCCGGTTCAGCCGTGTTCCGGCGGTTCAGCCTAGATGTACTGGACCTTGAGGATCTCGTAGGCCTTGGAGCCGGCGGGGGTCATCACCTCGACGGAATCGCCGACCTCCTTGCCGATCAGGGCGCGCGCCAGCGGCGCGGTGATCGACAGGCGGCCTTCTTTTACGTCGGCCTCCATCTCGCCGACCAGCTGATAGGCCGTCTTCGCGTCGGTGTCCTCGTCCACCAGGGTGACGGTGGCGCCGAACTTCACGGTCTTGCCGTTCAGGCTGGCGACGTCGATGACCTCGGCGCGGGCGATCTTGTCTTCAAGCTCGGCCACACGGCCTTCAATGAAGCTCTGGCGCTCGCGCGCGGCATGGTATTCTGCGTTCTCCGAAAGGTCGCCGTGCTCGCGCGCTTCGGCGATGGCGCGAATGACCTCCGGGCGCGCCGTCGACTTCAGGTAACGCAATTCTTCTTCCAGGCGGGCGAAACCGCTCGCCGTCATGGGAACTTTATCGCTCATGGGAGCAAGCCTAGTACTTTCCTAAATGACCAAGAGAGTAACTTTGCCCGATCCGTGGCGGCATTGAAAGTGGCCGCCTCAATAGGACCCAATAAAGTAAGACTGCAGCGGGGCGACTGCAAGATCGTCGGATTTCAGCGCCTCAATGGCCTTAACAGCAGCCCGGGCGCCGGCGACCGTGGTGCTGTAGGGCACCGAATTGGTTAATGCGGTGCGCCTGAGCTCAAAAGAGTCGGCGATCGCCTTGGCATCTTCGGTGGTATTGAAGACCAGCTGTACCTCGCCGGATTTCATGGCGTCGACGATGTGCGGGCGGCCTTCCCGCACCTTCTTGATGGTCTCGATGGTAAGCCCTTGATCCGCCAGAAATTTGGCTGTGCCGCCGGTCGCGAGAATCCGGAAGCCCAGGGCGGCGATGGCACGCGCCACCGGGGCGATGGCCGCCTTGTCGTCGTCCTTCACGGAGATGAAGACCGTGCCGCTCTGGGGTAGGGTGACACCGGCGCCCAGCTGGGCCTTCAGGAAGGCGCGCGCGAAATCGCGGTCGAGGCCCATGACCTCACCGGTCGAGCGCATTTCCGGGCCTAGCATGACGTCGACGCCGGGGAAGCGCGCGAAGGGGAAGACCGCTTCCTTAACCGCCACGTGCTTCAACGGCACCTGGTTCCCCTTGGGCGGCAGGCCGAAGCCTGCCAGTTTCTCGCCGGCCATGATGCGGGCGGCGATCTTGGCGATCGGCAGTCCGGTTGCCTTGGCGACGAAGGGCACCGTGCGGCTGGCGCGCGGGTTGACCTCCAGGATGTAGATCTCCTCGCCGCGCACGGCGAACTGGACGTTCATCAGACCGACCACGCCCAGGGCGCGGGCGAGCTGTTCGGTCTGGCGACCGATCTCCTCGACGATGGCGGGGGCGAGGCTGTAGGGCGGCAGCGAACAGGCGGAGTCGCCGGAATGGATGCCGGCCTCCTCGATGTGCTCCATGACGCCGGCAACGAAGACGTCGGTGCCGTCGGCCACCGCGTCGACGTCGACCTCGACCGCCTCGCGCAGGTAGCTGTCGATCAGCACCGGGTTCTTGCCCGAGACCTTCACCGCCGTCTCGATGTAGCGCTCCAGGCGTTCCGGATTGTGAACGATTTCCATGGCGCGGCCACCCAGCACATAGGACGGGCGGATGAGCACCGGGTAGCCGATCTTCTCGGCCACGGCCAGGGCCTCGGCCTTCGAGGTCGCAGTGCCGTTGGGCGGCTGCCTCAGGCCGAGATCGGCGAGCAGCGCCTGGAAGCGCTTCCTGTCCTCGGCGAGATCGATGGCGTCCGGCGCGGTGCCCAGGATGGGAATGCCGGCGGCCTCCAGGTCGTTGGCCAGCTTCAGCGGCGTCTGGCCGCCGAACTGCACGATGACTCCTTTAAGGGTGCCGCGGCTCTGCTCCTTGCGGGCGATGCCGACGACGTCCTCGGTGGTCAGCGGCTCGAAGTACAGCCGGTCGGAGGTGTCGTAGTCGGTGGAGACCGTCTCCGGGTTGCAGTTCACCATGATCGTCTCGTAGCCGGCCTCGCTGAGGGCATAGGCGGCGTGGACGCAGCAGTAGTCGAACTCGATGCCCTGGCCGATGCGGTTCGGTCCGCCGCCCAGGATCATCACCTTGGTGCGCTCGCTGGGATCGGCCTCGCACTCGGCCGGCAGGGGACCGTTGGGCCCCTGGTGACCGCCTTCGTAGGCGGCGTACATGTAGGGGGTGATCGAGGCGAACTCGCCGGCACAGGTGTCGATGCGCTTGTAGACGGCGGTGATGCCGGCCGCCTTGCGTTCGGCCAGGACGGCGCTCTCCTCGCGCCCGGTCAGCTCGCCCAGGCGCGCGTCGGAGAAGCCGAGCTTCTTCAGGCGCAACCAGCCGTCGTGATCCTGCGGCAAGCCGGCCTTGCGCACCCCGTCCTCGACGGCGACGAGCTCCTGGACCTGGCGCAGGAACCACGGGTCGTAATGGGTGGTCTCCAGGATCTCGACCAACGTCAGGCCGTGGCGGAAGGCCTGGGCGATGGTCAGCAGGCGGTCGGGGCGCGGCGCGGCCAGCGCGGTGCGCACGGCGTCGCGATCAACCTTACCTTCGGCGTCGACGGCGCCGGGGATGTCCACCTCGTTAAGGCCGGTCAGGCCCGTCTCCATGGAGCGCAGCGCCTTCTGCAGCGACTCTGCGAAGCAACGGCCGATCGCCATGGCCTCGCCCACCGACTTCATGGAGGTGGTGAGGGTCGGCTCGGCGCCGGGGAACTTTTCGAAGGTGAAGCGCGGCATCTTCGTGACCACGTAGTCGATGGTCGGCTCGAAGGAGGCCGGGGTCACCCTGGTAATGTCGTTGTCGAGTTCGTCGAGCGTGTAGCCGACCGCGAGCTTTGCGGCGATCTTGGCGATCGGGAAGCCGGTCGCCTTGGACGCCAGCGCCGAGGAGCGCGAGACACGCGGGTTCATCTCGATGATGACCAGATCGCCGTCCTCGGGATTGATGGCGAACTGTACGTTGGAGCCGCCGGTGTCGACGCCGATCTCGCGCAGCACGGCGATCGAGGCGTCGCGCAGGATCTGGTATTCCTTGTCGGTCAGCGTCAACGCCGGCGCGACGGTGACGGAATCGCCGGTGTGGATGCCCATCGGATCGATGTTCTCGATGGAGCAGATGATGATGCAGTTGTCCGCGCAATCGCGGACCACCTCCATCTCGTACTCCTTCCAGCCCAGCACCGACTGCTCGATCAGGACTTCCTTGGTCGGCGAAGCGCGCAGGCCGCCCTTGACGATCTCCTCGAACTCATCGGCATTGTAGGCGATGCCGCCGCCGGTGCCGCCCAGGGTGAAGGAGGGGCGGATGATCGCCGGCAGGCCGATCTCAGGCAGCACCGCCAAGGCCTCCTCGAAGGAGTTCACTTGGTGCGAGCGCGGCGACTTCAGGCCGATCTTATCCATCGCCACGCGGAACCGCTGGCGATCTTCCGCCTTGTCGATGACGTCGGCCTTGGCGCCGATCATCTCTACCCCGAACTTTTCCAGCGTGCCGTCGCGCTCCAGCGCCAGGCCGGTGTTCAGCGCGGTCTGCCCGCCCATGGTGGGCAGCAGGGCGTCCGGGCGCTCGCGCTCGATGACCTTGGCGACCATGGCCGGCGTGATCGGCTCTATGTAGGTGGCGTCGGCCAGGTCCGGGTCGGTCATGATGGTGGCGGGATTGGAGTTCACCAGGATCACCCGGTAGCCCTCCTCCTTCAGCGCCTTGCAGGCCTGCGCGCCGGAATAGTCGAACTCGCAGGCCTGGCCGATGACGATCGGGCCGGCGCCGATGATCAGGATCGATTTGATGTCTGTGCGTTTGGGCATGCTATTTGGCGCTGACCTTGTGATCTTCGATTCCCTTGTGGTCTTCGATCAGGGAGACGAAGCGCTCGAAGAGGTAATGGCTGTCCTTGGGGCCGGGCGAGGCCTCGGGGTGATACTGCACGGAGAACACCGGGCGGCCTTCGACGGCGATGCCTTCGTTGGTGCCGTCGAACAGCGAGACGTGGCTCTCGACGACGCCCTTCGGCAGGGTCGCGGTGTCGACCATGAAGCCGTGGTTCTGGCTGGTGATCTCCACCTTGCCGGTGACGAGGTCTTTCACCGGGTGGTTGGCGCCGCGGTGGCCGCGCTGCATCTTCGTCGTCTTGGCGCCCAGCGCGAGCGCCAGCAACTGGTGACCAAGGCAGATGCCGAACACCGGCTTGCCGGTCTCCAGCACCTTTTGAATTGCCGGCACGGCATAGACCCCCGTTGCCGCCGGGTCACCCGGGCCGTTGGAAAGGAACACGCCGTCCGGGTTGTGACCCAGGATGTCCTCGGCGCTGGTGTCGGCCGGCACCACGGTCACGTCGCAGCCGAGACTGGCAAGGCAGCGCAGGATGTTGCGCTTGGCGCCGTAGTCGATGGCGACGACCTTGTGGCGCGGGGTGGCCTGGCGGCCGTAGCCGTGGCCCGGTGCCCAGGCCGTCTCGTGCCAGTGATAGGTCTGGCGGCAGCTCACCTCGGCCGCGAGGTCCATGCCCTCCAGCCCCGGCCATTCGGCGGCCATCTTCCGGCAGGCTTCGATGTCCACATTTCCGTCCGGAAAATGCACGATGGTGCCGTGCGGGGCGCCGAGGTCGCGGATGCGCCGGGTGATGGCGCGGCTGTCGACGCCGGCGACGCCCGCCAGGTTGTGCGACTTCAGCCAGGCATCGAAGTGCTGGACATTGCGCCAGTTCGAAGGCTCGGTGATGTCGGCGCGCAACACAACGCCGCGCACCGCAGGGGTGACGGTCTCGATGTCTTCCGGGTTGGTACCGACGTTGCCGATGTGGGGGAAGGTGAAGGTGATGATCTCGCCGGCGTAGGAGGGGTCGGTGCAGATTTCCTGGTAGCCGGTCATCGAAGTGTTGAAGCAGACCTCGCCGACCGCCTGGCCGGCGGCGCCCAGACCCTTGCCCCAGAACACGCTGCCGTCCGCCAGCACCAGCGCGGCGGTAACGCCCGGGGGAACCGAAACGGGCGCAGCGGAAAACGGCCCGTCCGTGACAGACGGGGGCGGGGACTTGGAAGTGTCGTTCATGAAGCGGATCCTCGGAACGCGAGCGGGGTGATGTTTAAGGGAAAGGCCCGCCCCGGTCAAGCCTAAGCAAAAGTTCAAACTTCTTATATTTCAATAACTTAATTCCGCATTGGGCATTTTGCCATTTCGGATGAATTGAGCTAACCTCCCGCGCTTCGCGAGTCACTGGAAAGACCATAGATGCTGCGCACCCGTCTGAACGACGCTCTGAAAGACGCTATGAAAGCCAAGGAAGCCCGGGCCACCTCGACCCTGCGGCTGATCCTGGCTGCCCTGAAGGACCGCGACATCGCAGAGCGCACCAAGGGCAACGGTGACGGCCTGGGCGATGAAGCCATCCTGGAGATGCTCCAGAAGATGGTGCGTCAGCGCCATGAATCCATCGAGATGTACACCAAGGGCAGCCGTCCGGAACTGGCCAAGCGCGAGGCCGAGGAGATCGAGGTCATCGAGCGCTTCCTGCCCAAGCAAATGGACGAGACCGACATGCGCGGGGCCATCGACGGCGTGATCGGCGAACTGGGCGCGTCCAGCGTGAAGGACATGGGACGCGTCATGGCGACCCTCAAGGAGCGCTACCCCGGCCGCATGGACTTCGGCAAGGCCAGCGGCATCGTGAAGGAAGCCCTCGTCTAAGGCTGGGTCCAAGGCTGGAGCGGTAGCCGGTATTTCTTCCTCAGGGCCTGGCACTTGATATTCCGGCATTCGGCGCCAGATATCCCAAACAACCCCCAGGTTTTCCAAGCGTTCTCCCCCGTTTCGCCTACAATATTGTTGGCGACTCGGCGCCGGCTCGGGTGCGGCGCTGCGGCGGCTTTGATAGTTTGGGCGGCTGCCGGCCGCCTTTGCCGCCCGCGGGGGCAAGGGCGGTCTTCTCAAACCAGCGGTGCCAATGGCCTTTCCACCGGAATTTCTGGACGAACTGCGCAATCGGGTCACCACCTCCGAGGTGGTGGGCAAGCGCGTGAAGCTGGTGAAGAAGGGGCGCGAGCATTCCGGGCTCTGCCCCTTCCACAACGAGAAGACGCCTTCCTTCACCGTCAATGACGACAAGGGCTTCTACCACTGCTTCGGCTGCGGGGCGCACGGCTCGGCCATCGACTTCGTGATGAACACCGAGGGCCTGAGCTTCCCCGAGACGGTCGAGCGTCTGGCTGGCCTGGCCGGCCTGCAGGTGCCGCAGGAGCGGCCGGAGGACCGCCAGCGCGCCGAAAAGCGCGCCGGCCTCATCGACGTCCTGGAAGCCGCCTGCCTGTGGTTCGAGGAACAGCTGCGGACCGAAGCGGGCAAGGAAGCGCGCGATTATCTCGCCGGCCGCGGCCTTGCGCCCGAGACCGTGAAGGCCTTCCGCCTCGGCTTCGCGCCGCGCCAGCGGGGCGTGCTCGCCAAGGCGCTGCGCGCCCGCGGCATCACCGTCGATCAGCTGATCGAGGCCGGCCTGGTGAAGCGGGCCGAGGACGGTGAGAGAGGGGGAGATTCAGGGGAAGCCTTGGGCAACGAGGGGGGCCTCAGGGACTACTTCTTCCACCGGGTGATCTTCCCAATCACCGACCGGCGCGGCCGGGTGATCGCCTTCGGCGGACGCACGCTGGGCGATTCCAAGGCCAAGTACCTGAATTCGCCGGACACGCCGCTCTTCCACAAGGGCCGTGTGCTGTACAACCTGGCGCGCGCCAGGAAGGCCGCCCACGACACCGGCGAACTGCTGGTGACCGAAGGCTACATGGACGTCATTGCCCTCGCCGAGGGCGGCTTTCCCGCCGCCGTGGCGCCGCTGGGCACGGCTTTGACCGAGGATCAGATCGAGGAGCTGTGGCGCCTCGCCGCGGAGCCGACGCTCTGTTTCGATGGCGATGCCGCCGGCCAGCGTGCCGCCTTCCGCGCCGCCCAGCGGGCGCTGCCGCTGCTGAAGCCCGGCAAGAGCCTGCTGTTCGCCCTGCTGCCGCCGGGCGAGGACCCGGACAGCCTGCTGCGCAGCCAGGGCCCCCAGGCGGTGCGGGCGATGCTCGACGCCGCCCAGCCGCTGGCCGACGTCATCTGGCGCAAGGCAACCGAAGGGCGCGCGGCGGATACGCCGGAGCGCCGGGCGGCGATCCGCGCCGACCTGCGCGCAGAGGTCCGTAACATCCGCGACCCGGAGTTGCGCGAGGACTACCGCCAGGAGATGGAGCGTCGCTTCGAGGCGGTTTTCGGCTATGGCGGCCAGGCCCGGGGGCAAGCTGGGCAGGGCCGGGCGGCCGCCGGCGCTCAAGCCAAGCGTTTCGGGGGGCGTTCGGGGGGGCGTTTTGCCGGCAAAGGGCGGCGCTGGGGTCCGATTGACCCTTTGGAGGGGCTGCCGGCCAAGCAGCGGCGGCCGGGCGACATGCTGCGCCTGGAGCGGCCCGAACAATTACTCCTTGCCACCTTGATTAACCATAACAGTTTATTAATTGAGTTCGTCGAGGATCTCGCTGGGGTCGACTTCATCAGCGCCGACCTCAATGCCCTCCGCCAAGCCCTGATCGATTGCGTGGCGCGCCATGCGGAACTTGACAGCGAAGGTGTGAAATGCCACCTCTCCAGCCAGGGGTATTCGGGGCTTTTGGCCACGCTGTTAACCCCGGAGGTATATGTTCATGGCAGGTTTGCCCGTCCCGACGCCTCTGCCGAGGTGGCGCGGCAATCTGTCTTGCACATTTTGGGGGTGTTGCGTGATCGCCAATCGGGGCAGCTGCGCGCCGAGGAGGCACGGGCCCTGGCGGCAGATATGACGGCGGAGCAGTTGCAGCGGGTCCAGGCCCGTCAAAGACTGCTGAGTGAAGAAAACGGCCGCAAAGTGGATCTGGACCGATTTGAGGCGATGCTTCAAACGAGCTCGAACAAAGCGGACAGTTGAGGGTACCGCGCCGGCGCGGCAAGAGGCTGCGCGGGCGTTAATCGACGCGGCCGGTACCCCGGTCGAAGCATCTTCATGGTCGGGGCGCCGGCCATGGCATCTTGAGGTAGTGGGCTGAATGGCGACCAAGGCGAACGAAAACGCTGAAGCGGCGGAATCGCGGGACGAGACCCCCGACGGACCCCTGATGGACTCGATGTCCGCGTCCGTAAAGAAGATGATCGCGAAAGCGAAGGAGCGCGGCTACGTCACCTATGACGAACTGAACGCCGTGCTCCCGCCGGACCAGATGTCGTCCGAGCAGATCGAGGACATCATGTCCCTGCTGTCGGAGATGGGCATCACCGTCATCGAGAGCGAGGAGCAGGACGACTCCGCCAGCGACGACGACGGCAAGGAAGGCGAAAAGGCCGTCACCGGCAACCTCAACGACGACGACATCGGCCGCACCGACGACCCGGTGCGCATGTACCTGCGCGAGATGGGCTCGGTCGAACTGCTGTCGCGCGAGGGCGAAATCGCCATCGCTAAGCGCATCGAGGCCGGCCGCGAGAAGATGATCGGCGGCATCTGCGAAAGCCCGCTGACCATTCGCGCCCTGCTGACCTGGCGCGAGGCCCTGATCGAGGGCCGCATCCTGCTGCGCGACATCATCGACCTCGACGCCACCTATGGCGGCGGACCGTCCGAAGACGCCCTGAACCAGGCGGTCACCGAGATCGCGGGAATGGAAGACGAGCCGGCCCCGAAGGAAGAGGCCAAGGACAAGGCCGGCAAGGAAGACGCCAAGGGCGACACGAAGGAAGCCAAGGCAAAGGGCAAGGCTGCCAAGGTCGAGGAAGAGGCCGGCGCCAAGGCAAAGGGCAAGCAGGCCGCCAATGACGAGGGCGAGGCGCCCGAGCAAACGGGCGAGAAGGCCGAAGGCGAGGACGACGAAGACGACGAAGAGGAGGAGAACTCCATCTCGCTCGCGGCCATGGAGGCGGCGCTGCTGCCCCAGGTGCTCGACACCTTCGATGAAATTTCAAAGACCTGGAAGAAGATTACCAAGGTCCAGGAAAAGCGCCTGACCGCGCTGCAGCGCGGCGAGAAGACCGTGCCGGCGACGGAGAAGCGCTATGAGAAGCTGCAGGAAGAACTGGTCGCGCTGATGGAAGGCGTGCACTTCAACAATGCGCGCCTGGAGCAGCTCGTCGACCAGCTGTACGGTCTCAACCGCCGCCTGCTCGGCTTCGAGGGCAAGATGCTGCGCATGGCCGAGCGCTGCGGCGTCGACCGCCAGGATTTCCTTGACCATTACTTCGGGCGCGAGCTCGACCCGCGCTGGGTCAGCCGCGTGAAGCGCCTGGCGGGCAAGGGCTGGTCGAAGTTCGCCGACCGCTACGGCGACGAGGTGAAGGGCATCCGCAAGGAGGTGGCCGACGTCGCCGCCGAGAGCGAGCTGCCGATCAGCGAGTTCCGCCGCATCGTGAAGACGGTGCAGACCGGCGAGAAGGAAGCCAGCAAGGCGAAGACGGAGATGGTCGAGGCCAACCTGCGTCTCGTGATCTCCATCGCTAAGAAATACACCAACCGCGGCCTGCAGTTCCTCGACCTCATCCAGGAAGGCAACATCGGCCTCATGAAGGCGGTCGACAAGTTCGAGTACCGCCGCGGCTACAAGTTCTCGACCTACGCGACCTGGTGGATCCGCCAGGCGATCACCCGTTCGATCGCCGACCAGGCGCGCACCATCCGCATTCCGGTGCACATGATCGAGACGATCAACAAGCTGGTGCGTACCAGCCGCCAGATGCTGCACGAGATCGGCCGCGAGCCGACGCCGGAAGAGCTTGCCGAGCGCCTCGTCATGCCGCTGGAGAAGGTGCGCAAGGTCCTCAAGATCGCCAAGGAGCCGATCTCCCTGGAGACGCCGATCGGCGACGAGGAGGACAGCCACCTCGGCGATTTCATCGAGGACAAGAACGCGGTCATTCCGCTGGACGCCGCCATCCAGTCCAACCTGCGCGAGACCACGACGCGGGTGCTGGCGAGCCTGACGCCGCGCGAGGAGCGCGTGCTGCGCATGCGCTTCGGCATCGGCATGAACACCGACCACACCCTGGAAGAGGTCGGCCAGCAGTTCTCGGTGACCCGCGAGCGCATCCGCCAGATCGAGGCCAAGGCGCTGCGCAAGCTGAAGCACCCGTCACGCTCGCGCAAGCTGCGCTCGTTCCTGGATACCTGAGCGAAGCAGAGCCGGAAATCATAAGGGGCCGCTCTTCGGAGTGGCCCTTTTCCGTTGCGCCTGCCGCGCGCCGCGCTAGCCTCTCGGCCATGGAAATCGTCTTTCTCGGCACCGGCTGCCCGGTGGTCTCGACCGAACGCTACGGGCCGGCGCAGCTCATTCTGGCTGACGGCGCCAGGGTGCTGGTCGACTGCGGTTCCGGGGTGACCCAGCGCCTGGTCGCCGCCGGCACGCCGGGGCGCGATCTCGATGCGCTGCTGCTGACCCACCTGCACTCCGACCACCTGGTCGATCTCTATCAGCTGATCGTCTCGTCGTGGCACCAGGGCCGCGAGCGGCCTTTGCCGGTCTACGGACCGCCGGGCACGCGGCGCTATGTCGAGGGCCTCATGGCCCTTTGGGAGTCCGAGCTCAGCCAGCGCATCGCGCACGAGAAGCGGCCCTCCACCGAGGCGCTGAAGGTCGCGGTGACGGAGATCGCCGCCGGCGAGGTGCTGAGCTTCGGCGGCGTGACGGTGCGGGCCGTCGAGGTCGACCACAAGCCGGTGCGACACGCCTTCGGGTTCGTCTTCGAAGCAGGGAGTGAGAAGCTGGCCCTGTCGGGCGACACCCGACGCTGTGAGGCCCTGATCGCCGCGGCCAAGGGTGCCGACCTGCTGGTGCACGAGGTCTTCGTCCACCGCGAGATGCCGCTGGTGCCCGGTGTGCGCTCGGCGGAGACCGTCGCCAATGTCGCCGGCTATCACACGCTTTCCAGCGAGGTCGGCAGGATCGCAACGGAAGCCGGGGTGAAGGCGCTGGCGCTCACCCACTTCGTGCCACCGGCGGCCGATCGAGCGGCGCTGCTGGCCGAGGTCGCGGCGGACTTCACCGGGCCGCTGGTGCTGGCGGAGGACCTGCTGCGCATCGACCTTACCGCGCGCAAGGTCGTCTACGGGCAGGCGGAGCTGTCGTTCGGGAAAGCTCTCTAGCTGGCGGTATCGGCCAGCACGTCGACGCGCACTTCGGCAACGCCGTCTGCCAGGATGCCGAGCTGCTTGGCAGCGGCGTGTGAGACGTCGATAAGGCGCGTTTTCACGAAGGGGCCGCGGTCGTTGATGATGACCACCACCGAGCGGTCATTGGCAAGATTGGTGACGCGCACCCGGCTGCCGAAGGGCAGGCTGGGGTGGGCCGCGGTGAACGCCGTCATGTCGTAGCGCTCGCCGCTGGCGGTGCGAAGGCCGTGGAAGCGCTTGCCGTACCAAGAAGCGAGGCCGGTAAAGCTCATGGTGACGGTCTCGTCGGCGGCTCCGTCGGTTTCGAGCGGTGCCTGGTCTTTCGGCTGCAGGGTGGCGATCAGATGGCCCTCGGCGGATGCTTTGCCCGCGTCGGCCGTGGAAGGAGCCGCCGCAGAAGCGCCCGGCGCGCGCTGGGACGATTGGCTTGTCGCCGCGATGCCCTGGGGACCGCCGCTCGCCGCCGGCGAGGCAGCGCAGGCACTGAGCAGGAGCAGGAGTGTGGCCAGGGAGAGGGCCTTGTCGAACTGTCTTCGCACTGGCACGTCCGTCATCGTGTCACCGTTTCCCCGAAGCTCTTACCACCAGGGATCGCCGAGGTCGATGGTATCCTCGTCGGTCAGCAGGCCGGTCAGGCCGCCGGCACCGGCGCCGATCAGCGCGCCCTCGACAATGCCCAGGCCCGTGACGGCGCCCAGCGCGGTGCCGGCCGCCGCGCCGATGCCGGCGCCGCTGAGACCGCGGTCGCCGGTGCTGCTGCCGCAGGCGGAAAGCGCGAGGACGGCAGCCAAAAGGACGGCAGGGCGCAGTAGCGCCGCTTTCAGGGATCGTTGGGGGGCAGCTGCGCAGGACATGGGGAACTCCCGGTCGAAAGTGACGTTTGTTGGCTGCGCAGGATATTGGTGGGCGAAACCAGCTATTGCTATGTCAAAATCGTGCCCTTAAAAACTATAAGAGCCTGCTTTCTTGGGGCATCACGTAAAGTAGAAGGCGGGATCACCCGCAGCAGCGGTTTTGCACTGCAGCAGGTCGGCGGATCACTTGAGTTCGTCTTTGCGATGTTCAGGTTTTGTCTCCGGCGGGGTGCCGGGGCGCCGTTGAGGGGAGTCCCTTATAATGTTTACCCCAATGGCCTCTTGCGGGGCCTGTCACCCGATGCAACGCGAAGGCCACTGTTGCCATTCGCGGCGCATCCATTAGACAGCCTGGCCCGATGCGGCGGCCGCTCGTTGGTCTGATCCTCATGCTGCTGGCGTCGGGCTGTGCCGCGCCGCAGGCCGACGCCGGCGACAACGCTGACTTCGCCTCTGAATATTCCCGGACTGAATTTTCCAAGGCCACGCCCTTCGGCACCTCGCCGTCCGGGCGCCGCGCTCTTGCAAGCCAGCAGGCGGCCCGGCAGGCGCCCGGTGCGATGGACATGGACCCCTTCGGCGAAGTCTCCTCGGCAGGGCTTTCTCTGCTGCACCAGGCACCGGCTCTGCCGCGGGCGCGCCCGGCGGTGGTCAGGGTTTCGCGACCCCTGCAGTGCGTGCCCTACGCCCGCGAACTCTCCGGCATTGCCCTGCGCGGCGATGCCTGGACCTGGTGGAAGAAGGCCGACGGCCTTTACGCGAAAGGCAAGACCCCACGGCCCGGTGCCGTGCTGGTGCTCAGCAAGACCCGCCGCCTGACCCTCGGTCACCTCGCCTTCGTTGCGGAAGTGGTGGACAGCCGGAACATCGTCGTGCACCAGGCCAACTGGCTGAACGGCGGGCGCATCCACCGCTACACGCCGGTGCGCGACGTCTCCGAGAAGAACGACTGGTCGGCGGTGCGCGTATGGTACACCCCGGGCAACCAGATGGGCTCGCGCACCTATGCGGTCTACGGGTTCATCTATCCAAAGTCCAAGGAATCGCCGGACATCCGTCAGGCAGCCAACTGATTCGGCCGCCATTTTCCCCTATCCCCTTGATCTGCCGCCGCGCAGCGGCACAATGGTGACCGAGTCTCTCGGGGGCCCGTAGTTCAGCGGTTAGAACTCGCCGCTCATAACGGCGTTGTCGCAGGTTCGAATCCTGCCGGGCCCACCATTGCTTCTCCCCTTTGTAGGGTGACTTAAAAGATGAGACTCGCCTTAAAAAGTGAGACTCCCCAAAATTGCGCTTAAGCATCTGCTTTTGCTGACCGAATCTGAGCCGTCGCACTTCAAGAGCGAGTCACTTGGCGGAAAGTTGGTCACAGAAAGTGAGACTCGGCTGATTTTCGGTTCTTTTCGGGTGCCCTTGGCAGCCAGAACCAGATCCCCCTATTCAACACTAATCGTCCGGATGATCTCGCAAATGTGGCGTCTCACATAAAGGCTTCGAATCTCGCATAAAAACGTCGATCACCTGGTTTGGCCTGGCACGAGTGTGGGTTCCGTGGGCAATTGCTCACACCCTCCGGCCAGCCGTTTATCATTTTGTGTCAATTTCGTGTTGAATCCGGACACTTCTGCTACCATCTGATCACGACTCGAGCGGCATTTTTTCACGCCCAGGACGTGTCAATGGAGCAATGGCGCCCAGCCTTATTGAACTTCTTAAAAAAGTATTCGTCTGACCCGGACGGCCTATTCCGTGCGCTGACGGAGCAGGGAATCGGCTCGATTGCCCAGTACAGGAATGGCGAGATCATCTGCTCGGCGGGCGATCCTGCTGACTGTGTTTGGCTGATCGTTGAGGGCGGTGTGTCGGTTCAGGGTGACGAAAAAGACTCCGGGCATATCAAAGACCGTGGCGCCGGCTCGCTGATCGGGGAGCAGGGCGTCTTGATGGCTCGCTCGCCGACAAGAAACTTCTCAAGAGGCACGAGTGGACGAACCGCTACGCTAAAAGCGCACGGCTTTACGCGCCTCTTCAGGATTGACGAAGTGGTCATCGAGAAGCTGAGCGCTGAGAATCAAGCCGCCTGGTACGAGCTTCTGGCCCATGTGCTGAATGAAAAACTCGCAGAGGCCACGCACCAACGCGGCGAATTGATAGAACAGCGTGATCGTGGCGGTTCCATGCTGAGCCGATTTTGCGACAAGGAAGCCTTGGGGCTTGCAAGAGCTGCATTTGAGGATCAGCCGAAGCTGATTTCAAATCGCGAGGTTGTTGTGTGGTTCAGCGACCTGGCAGGTTTCAGCGGTTGGGCGACAGGCAGAGATTCGCAAGACGTTAGCAAGATGGCTGCCGAGCTCATGGGCCTGCAAGTCAGGGCGATACGCCGCTGTGGCGGAGAGATCGACAAGCTGATGGGCGACGGGTTGATGGCCTTTTGGCTTTGCGACGGGCAAAGCCGCAGTGGTGCCCCCTTAGCAGCATATCGCTGCGCCCATGAAGTTCTGCGCGAGTTCAATCAGATGAAGTCCGAGCTCGGTGCCCCTGAGCTTGGTCTGCGCATAGGGTTACACAAAGGACCGGCGGCGTTCGGAGATTTTGGTACCGAAGAGAGAATCACCATCACTCTCCTTGGAGAGACCGTGAACTTGGCGTCGCGCTTCGAGCAGTTGCGTGAGAAGGATTGCCCCGGTGTTGGACCCATTCGTATCAGTGAGGCAGTTCATTCGTGCATCGCCGCAGACATCGGGAAGTTGGAGAGCGCAAAGGGTGTAAGGGTTAAAAAAGAGATATTTGATGTATTTTGGAGCAACGGAGATTGCGATGGCGTGGAATCATGAAGTTGCGCGTGAGCGAATTCAGAAGCATCTGAACACGGCTCCGGAGGTCGATGACAACATTACCTTGGCAGAGCATTTTGATCGTGCAAAAGCAGAGATCGCACGAGCCAAGGCCGAAGGGCGCTTCCCAGGTACACGGGCAGTCCGCGTCGATGGAGCCCATCTCTACAGTCAGCTGCTTGGCTTCGACGAGCTCGTCGCCGATGGCGCGCGCGGTGAGACAGAATCAAGTCATCAAAAAGTGCTCCGCTTTTTGCATGCTCACTACGAGATCTGGGACGCTCTGTGCGAAGAAGACGAGGCATTGCGGGTGGACTTCCACGGTCCTCGGCTTCATGCGGTCATTGTCAGCCCAGCCAACAACCCAAGGGCCCAAGTGCTGCGCGCGATAGCTTTGGCAAAGAAGCTGGAAGAGGCCGCAAAACGCGTTGGCCGGGTGCACGGATTTCCAACAGCAGTGCGCTCTGGTATCGATCATGGGACGTGCCTGGCCCTGACCACTGGGCGAGCTCACGATACCGATACGCTTTTCCTTGGCCGGCCGGCGAACCATGCGGCCAAACTACTACACGCAGACCCCCGAGAGGGTATTTATCTGACGCCAAACGCTCAAGGGATCGCCTATCGGCGGACTGATCCCCTTGACGAAGTCACCAAGGCCAGGCGATGGACTGAAGCGTTGGAGGAAGCGGCGTCCACTTTTCGTTTTGCCAAGCTTGATGCCGCTATTGAGAGGGTGGTTTCCGAGACGGGCACAAGTGCTGGTCCGACCTTTCGGTTTTTCAGGCCTCCGCCTCCACTGAAGAATACAAGGTTCAAGGACCTGATGCCATCTCGGACGGCGCGCATGGGTATGGCGTCTCTCTTTGCTGACGTCGACGGCTATACGGCCTTTGTCGATAACGCCATCGCCATGGGTGGCGGAGCCATCAAGACAGCAGCAACCGGCATCCACGTCATCAGGGAAGAGTTAAACTCAGTCCTGAGAGATGATTGCGGTGGAAAACGTGTCCGCTTTATTGGCGACTGCATTCACGGACTCATGACAAAAGGTCAAGAAGAGGACGACCCATCCGGCGCCATTGAGGATGCCGTTGTCTGCGCCTCTGCGATGAAATCCTCGTTCGACCTCTGCCTGGACGCGGTTCCCGGGCTCGACACATTGGATCTGGCCATTGGCATTGAGTATGGCCCCGTGCCGCTGACCAGGGTTGGTCGAAAAGGTGCTGAAAGCATTCGTTGTGCCGCCGGCAAGGCGGTCATCGATTCAGAGCGGATGCAGCAGTCCATCGAGCATGGCGGCACCCGCCTCGGGCCCATTGCCAGATCAGTTGCCGCGTTTCAGGTTAGGAAGCACTTCGAGAAGACCGACAGAATTCCTGAGTACGATGATGCGCTCAATCTTCTGGGGTTATCATCGGCTCCCGTCGTACAGATTCTGAGGTCCGAGCCTGACGCGCGATCGCATCTCAAACAGTGAGCCTCCGTGCCCGACACGATCTCGGATAGCGATATTGAGGACGGTCAGGTAACCACTCTGGCCGCACTCAACCTTACAAGGCCAAACTGGGTAGGCCTTGAGGCAGTTCAAGATGACTACCTCCTCGTTATCGCTCAGCCCACCTCAGACAGTCAGAGGCCCTGTCGGAGCTACAAGATTCAGATATCGCTCACCAGCTCAGGGATAGTCGTCGCAAGGGAAGCAGGCACAAACTTCCTTCCACCGTCGTGCCCCGAGCGGCATATCAATGCCGACGGCTCATTCTGCATCGGCTACAACGCTGGTGGAGGGGTTGTAGGCCCGGAAGCTGCCCGCCGGTGGTGGCGAAAGTTGGAAGCTCATCTCCTCTGCCAAGAGACCGCACATAGAGAGGGGACCTGGCCGGCCAGCTCTGCCCTCTCGCATGGCGATGCAGCTCTCCTTCAGCTTGAGGCCGAGAATCTGGGCGAGAAGCTGGGGATGCTCGATAGCGTCCGGGCAGCTGTTCAGGGGTATGGATGGATTGCCGACCATCTCTGGCAGGTCACGGATAACGGTAAGAGCCTTTTGAACAAGCGGAAGCCATGTCTTTGCGGTTATCGTGAAAAATCTGGCAATACGAAACTACGCAGAGAGTGTCTTAAAGATCAGGATCCATGTCTGATGTTGTTAGAGGCACAGCGCCGAGATGCCGAAGAGCGCTATTGGGAGGCCATGAAGAAGAAGCCATGTTGCGGGACCATGAAGGTGTGCCCACTCAGTAAAGACCGATCGCCGAGAAAGGATCGTCGGGCCGCGCGCAGGTCATCGGGAAATGCAAAGGGAAGGTAATCTGAGAGGGTTTCATCACGTACGATCAGTTCCTCTCAGTTCTGCCGCCAATGCCATGGGCGCGATGCCTTAGTTATGTGAGACAGAGAGCTTCAATCAGCGGATTAAGTGAGATTGCCAATTCCATTTATCTGAGACGAGATCCCCCTTAGCGTCTGATATTGCAGCACTCTCTATCTGCAAGTTATGTGTGACGCCTCAGCAAACGATGGCGGTGGGTGAGGCGTCACACATAAAGACGCGGGATCTCACAGAGAGTCGATCACTCTGGGTGGTTGAGTTCGGGGAAGGCGGCCTGTAATGGACGCAGGACGCCCGTTACCCCGTGCTCAGCGGACATCTACTGATGCTCAACGCAACAGCTGCTTTTGACCCGATGTCGACATTTGGATGGCCCTGGCGCCAATGGGAGTTAACGGCCAGAGGAGATCGGTCCAGGCGCTCAAATATTGAGCGATTGCCGTCGCTCCTCGTGTGGATTGAAGAGAGTGCCGCCGTCGATAGGCGAGACGGCCCTTCGCCGCAGATGCGGGGTGAGCCTTTGAACGGCAAGGCTGTGAAGGAAGTGGACAAGATAAAATCAACCTAAGATAGTATTGCGTGGACCCTTTTCTTAACATTGGGTAATGGCGACTGCGTGGGGGAACCCCAGACTATGCGGGTGGGCCTAGAGGCCAGCGAGCACGGCTTCATGGCTGCGCGGTTTCCCGCACCTGAATTCACGTCGTCATGAGAGGCGAATGGACTACGTTGAACTTGACCGCACCTTTGTTGACGCGCCCAACGACGAGGCGGAGAGCGAATTTGATTCGCTCTTTGAAGCGGGGGGGCGCGCCGGCAGCGGCAAATCCTGGACGGACATTCTCAAGTATCGGTTTGTGTTGGTACTCGGGACCGCCGGGGTCGGAAAAACCACGGAGCTTACCCAGCAGGCCAAACGCTTGGTGGCGGCAGGGCAAGATGCTTTCTTCCTGCGGCTCGACGATATCGCCAAGGACGACGTTCGGACCGCCTTGAACAGCTGCGACCGTGGGCGGTTCGACGCCTGGCTCGTCTCCGGCAATGAGGCCGTGTTCTTTCTCGATTCCGTCGACGAAGCGAAGCTGGAAGCCTACTGGGGTTTCAACCGCGCCCTCAACAAGTTCGTTACGGCAGTGGAGACCGCCGGCGCACGCGTGAATGTGGTGCTCTCGTGTCGCCACAGCGACTGGAAATACGTCACGGACCTGGATTCTGTGAAAGGCGCGCTGCTGCCGCTCGCGCAAGCTAAGCGGGCGACGGGTGCGGTCCCATTTGCGCCCGTCGGAGATGATTCTGCCGACGAAGCGACGCAACAGGAAGACATCGAAGGGGATAGCGACGTCGATCTCAAGCTCGTGCAGCTCAAGCCGCTCAACCGCGCACAGATTGTCAAATTGGCTGAAGCGTACCAACTAGCGGATGCCGCAGCCTTCGTGAGCGACTTGGCTGAAAGCGATGTACTATTTACAGCCGCGACACCCCGCGATATCGACTGGCTGGTGGCTTACTGGAGTAAGCACAAGAAGTTCGGGACGTTATGGGACATAATGTCCATGAGTGTGGATGAAAAACTGCGGGAGCAGAATGACGCACATCTCGCCAAGGACACCTTGCCGCCCGATTTGTCGAAGATCGGTGCGGAACAGATTGCCGGCGCCAACGCCCTGTGCCGCGAGTCCAATATACTGATTGCCGACCCGGCGCTCGGCTCGCGGCCGGCGCAGCCGGGGATCGACCCGGCGCAACTGCTTACCGACTTCGCCGCGACGCTCCTCAAGAATCTTCTCAACCGGCCGATCTTTTCCGAAGTATATGGCGGACGGGTGCGGATCGAACCGAAGCAGAACCGCACGTTCCTAGCGGCTTTATGGCTGCTGCGCCTGTTGGACGATGGCGCACCGCGCCGACGCATTCTCAGCCTCCTGATCGGCACCGTGTACGGAAAGGAAAAGGCCATCAACTCCATGGTGGAGGTCGCCGGGTGGGTGGGCTCGCGCGACAGCGGCATCCGTGCGCATCTGATCCGCGCCGTTCCCGAAGCAGTGTTGTTCATGGGCGACCCGGCGCTTATCCCGGTGCAGGAACGGATTGAAGCCATCCGCAGTTTCGCCCGAATCTACAGCGGCGGGACGCGTTTCGAATGGATAGTCAACGACATCGACTACGCACGCGCGGTCGATCCGACGATGGACGGCCCGATCAATGAACTACTCGGCGACCGCACGCTGTCGTTCGACACGGTCAAGCTGCTTCTGCGATTCACTGCCATCGGCAAATTGCCGAAGTCCGCGACAACCGCCTCGCGTCTAGCCCTCGGGGCCAAAGAACCGACCAACATCCGGATTTGGGCGATTGACGCCGTGGCCCAAGCTGGTACGACCGCCCAGCGAGCGAAGCTGCGCACGGCTGTTCTAAGTGGCAAGATTTCGGATTCGCGGCTCCTGGAGCGCGCGAGCCGCGAGTTGTTTCCGGGCACGCTGTCGCTGGATGACCTGTTTGCGTTGATTGACCTGTTTGAGATCGAGCACCCCGAGGCCACCGCCGGTCCCCCTTTCACCGTCGCATACTATTGGACCGAAGCTTGCCCGCCGGCCTTGCTGCCGGAATATTTGGGGCGCTTGGTGGACAAGGTCAAAACGCCACCGCTCAAGACCGACCGGGGTTTCGATCCGCTTTTGTCGGAGCGTTTCTTCTGGTTGATCGATGCGGTTGCGCAGGTCGCACGCCTCACGATCACGCGGAGCGCCGCAACGGCCCCCGACCACAAGGCGATTCTGGTGAAGGCGATTGCGCTGGTCGAGACAGCGAAAAACCATGCTGGGCTTCGGGTTTTGGGCACGGATGAAATTGAGAAGGCGCTACGCGAGCACCCCGAAGAACGCCGGGCGTATCTGATCCACAAAATACTCACCGCGACCGAGCGGCGGTTCTGGCTGAGTAGCCTGTCCTTCGCGCGCCCTACGAAGGGCGACGTGGCGTGGGTGCTTGCCCGTGCAAGCGAGGCAACCGATCAAACTGCGCGGGGCAAGCTGACCTATGGCGCGGTTCAGCTCTGGGCTTGGTTGGGCCGGGCGCCGGAGGAGCGGGACGCCTTGGTGGCGGCTGTTGAGGCTACCGCCCTCAGCGATGAGCTTAGAGGCGATGCGCAGAATATCCTCAACCCGCGGCCGATAGAGCCAGACCGCGCATGGGAAAATGAAATGCGCCAGCGTCGGGCGGCCGAGATCAAGGTTCGCGCTGAGAGCAAGGCACGCATCGAAGCGAACATCGAACATTTGCGCGACGGGACCGATTTCGCCGCAATGTTTTACCTCGTCAAGGAAATGCGCCGTGGGCCGACCGCTTCAAGTGCGAACTGGGCGCAGACGAACATCGGATTCATCGAAGAGCAGTACGACAAACCGCTCGCGAACGCCTTGCGCGCGGGCTTGAATAACAGTTGGCGACGGTTCACCCCGCCGCTGAAATCGACCTTGGAAAATAAATCCGCCGTGGAAAACGGCGTTCTCACCGGACTGACAGCACTGGCTTTGGCGTTCCGTGAGGGCGAGGACTTTGCCGCGCTCTCGCCGGAGGAAACGGCCATAGCGACGCATTACGCCTTGCGTGAACTCAATCAATTTCCGCGTTGGCTGACGGTGCTGGCCGAGGCCAAGCCCGAGATCGTGGCTCCGATCCTGCTCGCGGAGATCCAGGCCCAACTGGCCGCGCCGGAATATCAGCGCGCCGATATCATCAATCTCCGAGAAGTCTACCGCAACCCGGCCTTGGCGCGTATCGTCGGGCCCGGTCTCCTGGCGGAGCTGTCGGCACTGGCGTCGCTTCCGGCCGACGCGCTATCCGACGTTCTCGCGATCTTGGATGCCGCGTCCCTTGCCGAGACGCAACGGGGCAGGATCGCGGCGGCCAAGACCAAGGCGCTGTGGAAGGACGACCTGTCGGCGGCTGTGGTCTGGCTCCAGGACTGGATGCGGATGGCGCCAGGCCCCGCAACCGACTTTTTGGAAAAGAAGCTCATGAAGGAAGGCACGCAGGCGCCGGTGGCGATGGCGGCGTTCCTGCTGCGCATCCGGGACGATGTCAGGAACAGTGAGTCAGGCGCCTACCTGCGCGACATTGATCTGCTCAAACGGCTAATTCCGCTGGCGTATAAATATTTGCCAGTGGCGACCGACCCGGAGCATATCAGCGGCGTGGTTTACGATGTGACGCCCGATGATAACGCGCGGGAAACCCGCGACTGGTTGGCGGCGCTGGTGGAAACCATCGACGGCATGGAGGCACATAATGCCCTGCGTGACCTCGCCGCGCATCCCAACCTCACGGAGGTCAAGGATTCCTATACGCGCGCCTTGGAGCGCCATTCCGCGCGGGCAGTAGAGATGAGTGCGTGGACTGTCGAGGGTGTGCGGCAGTTCGCCGCTGGCTACAGCCGAGACCCGGAAACCGCCAGCGAGCTTTTCGAGCTGACCTGTGACCGCCTGAGCGATTTTAAAGAAAGCATCGAGCGCGATGACTTCAGCGACCGAGGCATCTTTAAGCCCGGCGCCGACGAAAGCGAGCTCCAGCGATTCTACGCGGGCCGGTTCGACCGCGAATCCCGGCGCCGCTACGACGTCGTGCGCGAGGCCGAAGTGGCCGACGACAAAAAGCCCGACATCAGGCTCTACAACCCCAAGGCCGGCGTGGTGTCGGTGGAGATCAAGCCGCTGGACGGCAAGCGCTACTCTTTCAATTCCCTGAAAGACACGATTTCGACGCAGCTTGTCGGCCAATACATGAAGGCCGCCCGGTCGCGTCATGGCGTTCTTCTGCTATGTCTCCTTGAGCCGAGGAACTGGCGCGTGGGCGGCCGCACGCTGGACTTCAATGCTTTGATTGCGGAGCTGAACGAAGAGGCAAAGCGCGTCGAAAGCTCACATGCGAGGGTGGAGCGCGTCACTGTTTTCGGCATCGACATGACGCCGTGGAAACCGGTTAAACCGCGGAAGAAAACTGCGAAGAAAAGCGTATCCGGCAAGACGTAGGGTTTGCGCAAGGCCGCGAGCGCGAAGACAAAGGCGTGCGGCCCCGAAAGAAAGAAGGCTAAACGCCGGCGCCGGTAACACGCGTAACTGTGGTGCGGAGCGAACTGGCCTTCCCCGCGCTCCTTGATTCCCCACGCCTAGGCCAGGAACATGACCCAGGAAGAACTTCAAAGAACTTTCATTGCTTTCAGGGAGGAATGCATATGGCTCCGCAATTGCTACAACACATATGCGGCGCTCTTTGAGAGCGGAGAGGACACCAGCCGACTTCTCCACCAGACAGCCGCACATTTCTTTCATGACTTAAATCGCATCCTCATAGAGTATGTGATCTTGCAAGCCTGCAAGATCACCGATCCGGCCAAGTTTCGCAAAAGAGACAACCTCACGGTCGCGACATTGAACATCGCCCTCAAACGTAGGGGGCTTCTCACCGAAGAGATCAGAGAGCATTCTAAAGGCGTTATGCGTTATAGAGATTTCTTAGCGGACGCGCGCAACCGACTTATCTCGCATCTGGACATGGAGACCGTCCTGAATATGGGGGCATTGGGTGAGCACAGTAAGGAGGATGTATCGTCGTTCTTCGACAGCCTGCAGGAATATTGCGACGCTGTAGGGAATGTCGTCGGAGTTGGGCCACTCGACTTTCGTTGCAGTCCCGGCAGGGGCGACGTGATCGACCTTGTTAGCGTATTGCGACGCGAAGATGGTCCGGATCGACCATAGGTGCGACACATAGTTTCCGTCCAGCGGTCCCCACCAGTGAAAGACTGGTGACAAGCGTGCGAGGCGGAGCATTCCCCAACCTTCCTCCGTTCCGTCGTGCAGGTCGGGTGATTCCCCAGTGCGCTGACGTTGTTCCTTTGAGTGTTTGTGTGTCAAACGGGGATGGAAGTCGCCCTCGCTCATATCCGCGCATAACGCCTTATACGGGAGGCGACGAGGAAGAATGCGTTGTCAGGCAGGGCACGGCTTCCTGATGAGGGAGGGTCGCCTGGCGCGTGAGGCGGGTCACCCGCTCTCCAACTCGGGCAGAGAACCGGTGACGCGCCAGCGTGGGTCCGGTTCTCCTTTGGGGAGGGTGCCGGCCTCGAGGGCTGTCGGGCGCCGGCGGCGGCCCTTGAGGGCCCGGTCGACGATGCGGCTCTCGGATTCCAGGCCGAGGGCCTCGAGAAGGAAACCGGCGCGCTGCAGCAGCGCGGTGTCCAGTGGTTGGTCCAGTGCCTGGCGAAGCCCCTTTCCGCTCAACTTCGGCTTCAGATCGCGGGCAAGCTCCGCGATGCGGGCGAGGCCGCCGACGTGTTCGGGGTAGTAGAGAAGATCGAGGAGGGTCGCTTCCGCCGTGCTGACCTGGAAGGGCGCCTGGCCGCCGGTGGCGCGAACGGCGGGGGTTTCGGCGGCTGATTTCTTGGTGACGAAGACGATCTTCTGGCGGCCGAGGCGGACCGGATTAAGGGGGCGGTCGGTCACGATCTGAATCATCTGCGGGGCCTCGTGACTGGAGCCGTGGTGGGCAGCGGCGGTCAGGAGTCCCAGGTAGTAAGGCTGCGCTCGGATGGCAAAGAAATCGTCGATCCACCAGGTGACCGGCGGCGCGCCGATCGCCAGGTGCTCGGGCGGTACGATGAGGTAGAAGAAGGAGCGGGGGTAGAAGGGGACGATGCCGGGGGCAAGGCGGTGCAGCTGGCCCTTGGCCGCCGCCGGCGAGAGCCCTGTCTCCTTCAGGAGTTCTTGGAGGGCAAAGCCGTAATGCCCGCGCGCCTGCAGGCGCCGGGCGAAGCCCGCGGCGGCGGCCGGGCTCATCCAGCGGGCTTTCGTTGAGGTCGGATCGACTGCCATTTCATTCCCCATCACCACGGAAAATGTGTCTTTTGGCGAATGAAATGGCAAGCCATCACGTCTTATGTCGTTGAAAATAAACAAATTATGTCTTTCTGCTGAGGAAGGGTCTGACCGGCCAGGTCACAGTTGGATGACCTTGCCCCGCTGCTTGGATTCGTCGGCCTGCGAGAAGGGACGTTAATCGCCGGCGGGTGGTGTCGCGCCCAGCGTGAGTGCCGGGCACGCACCACAGCCAGCACCTAAGCGGCCTTCCTTGTCGCAGCCTCCTCCCGGACGGCCCACCCCACACAGCGTTCCAGATCGCAGAGCTGGAACATGTGCTCTGGCGAGAGGGTGACGCGCCCCTTCGGCGTGAGAGCGCCGGCAAGCCAGGGCGACGCCGGGCACTGGAGTCCCGGCTTCACCAGCGGCTCGTGCTTGAGGACAACTTCCCACATCTTCTTGGAAGCGGATTGCGTCCACGCCATGTAACAGCTTCCGACCCATTGGCCTCCTTGCCACTGTGGGCCGCCATAGTGACACTCGAACGCAGCCGTGCCGGGCAACGTGTCCGGCAGCATGCGCACGAACCACTCGGTGTCGTCGAGACGGCCGCCGCCCGCGCGGACGACCGGCCGGAAGCGGCGGACGACCCCCCGAGGGATTTTCGCTTTCGGACTCCACCAGCAGTCGCCGGTGGCCAGCACCAAATGATGCATGTCATTCTCCTTTTCTGTCCTGACTGTCTTGTCGTGGTCAGTCCGTGGATATCGGCTCATGGGTGAGCAAATCTGACCCCCCATGGTTCGCCGGCGGTGAAGCTAAGGGCAGGCGCGTCGCCGTAGCCCCCTTCTCTCGAAACATGGGGTCGATTTTCGCCACCGGCCCTTGGACGAGCGGATTCATTCGGTCGGAGAAAGAAGAGGGTGCGTGCCCGGCAGGTTCTTCGCCGGGCGACGGCGCGGTGTTAGGCGTTGGTGCCCCGGGCATCATCCGCCAGAGTTGCGAGCCGTGAGGCCGCTCTTGACAGGTCTTGGAATGCGAAGGGATTGAGCACCTGGCGGCCCAACATCTGTTGGCACTCCGTGGAGCTCAGGCCGGCCTCCTCGGCGACCGTCGCCCACGACAGGGCGATTTGTTGGATCTGTCGCTCGACGATAGAGATTGCCGCAGCTTCGGTCAGGAGGAAGCCTTTGGCGGCGGCAAGGCAGGTCGATACCCGGCTCAGCCGGTTGTCGCCAGCGATAAGCATGGCTTGTGAAGCCTCGTTGCCGGTTCGGGGCTGAGGACAGATATCGTAGGCCGGTGTGAGGGTGAGCGTGCATCCGTCCCAGAAGGCGGCATGATTGCGGGCATGATCGTCCGTGTTGCCGATGAGGACATTGAAGACGAGTCGGCCAAAGAGCTCGCGGAGTGTTGCTTCGGGTTTTGTGAAGCGTTCGCGAATGACGTCTGCCAAGGTCTCGTAGGAGGCGTAGCGCGCCAGCATCTCGTCCAGTCCGAGAATGGTGAGGGCGGAGACCAGGGATCTGCGCTCCCAGCCCCCCGCGACCTCTCGGCGGTCGAACCGCTCGACAAGCAGCACATCTTTCCCGGTGATCGAAAGCAGGATGACCGGGGCAACGTCCAGCCCGGCGAGTGACGCCAGACGCATGGCGGCAAATTCGGCTCGGACTATGGGATAGCGGTCGCGGTTGCGGGGGAACTTTGCGACGTACTTGCTCCCTTGAAGCTCGACCAGTGCTTTGGGGCGCGCGCCGCCGACTGCTGTGCGATAGAGCAGGCTTCGGAGCAGCGCGGGAGACAGCGGGCCGCCCTGATCCACGATTTCTGCTGCCTCAATTACAATCTCGAGTTCGGCGTCCTCTGCCACACGAGGGTCGTAGCAACTCGCGGAGCGCTGAAAATCCAGGGCGCCTATGCGGTCAGATCCCGACTCCATCAGGTAGGTGAGGTCGTCGGGCTCGACGGTTTCGTGGCCGGATTCGGGTGGCCTTTCGCAATTGGCCGAGAAACCGGAGCGGATGACGTGTCTGCCCCAGGCATCAGGCCCGGCATCGCGAATTGGTCCCGGCAACTGCTGGTCCCCAGGAGCTGTCAGCGTCTCTGCGCGAAGAGGCAGGTCCGGAGAATAGATAGAAATCGCGTTCTCGTGGTTCAGATAGCTCTCGGCATATCTGAAGGACGTAGCCGGACCTGCGCCCGTCAGTTCTCCGGCGACGACGGGCTCTTTGGCGCAAGGTAGCCAGATCCAAACGAACCCGCGAGAATACCTGTCAGATAGCATTGTTGTTCACTGCAGCCCCACCGCGGGTCGCTTTCTGCCGCTTCCCCACACTGTCCCTGTTGGAAAGAGGTAATGATTCGGGAGCATTGGCCATCGGTCAATGAACTCCTGAACCGCGAACTTTCCACATTGGTACAAGGGCCACCTTTCGAGGCGACAGGCAACCCTATGTAGAAGCGAACAGGTCACTCGCACCAAGCAGCCATGAAGTAATCACGGAAAATCGCAGCCAATTTTACCTGAGTCTCTGGCACGACCGAGCTTCGTATGCCCCTCTGTTCTTTGCTCCCTACGCAAAATTCACCTGCGAAACCCCACCAAAGGGATTCTATCCGGCATCGAATAGGCTGACGTTTGCGAATTTGGCATCGAATAGGCTGACGTTTGCGAATTTGGCATTTGATGGGCGAGCCGCTTGCCAATTTGGGGGATTGAATAGGCTGCGCTAAGCCTATTCGTGGATTAAATAGGCTGCGGTTTGCCTATTCGACGTCGAATAGGCTTTCTGAAGAAAATCGAATAGGCATTTAAAATATTCAAGAACATCGCAGATAATAAACCACATAGAAGCGAACATGTAAATAATGAAGTAAGAATGTACATTCTATATATTCATAACTATATTTAATATTATTTACATATCTGGCAATTGCCAGAAGATTTACACGAAAATTTACCTTTCGTTAACATAGAATGTTCTAGTTCTTCCGCCGCGGGAGCCGCCGGCAAAAGCTGTTCCCGCACCTCGGCGGACCTACCAGCAGCCGGAAGCGGACGGATTACATTGAGCAAGTGCGAGCGTCACATATCTGGCGGAACCTGTGAGAGCTGTCGGTATTGGGATCAGAACAATCCCGCAGCCGGACTTTGCCGAGCAGTTGCGCCGCGCACGCACGCCATCGGTGAAGAGCATGACGAACTTGCTATACGGGCGATCTGGCCACTTACGCGCGCGAGCGACTGGTGCGGCTACTGGAGGCCGGCCGATGTCGCCCGATAGCCGAAGGGGACGCTCGATGCTCCTGGTGGAGCCACTCCCCAAGCCAGGCGAAAGCCCGGTGGGGTACCTCGACCGTCTCGCCAGGTGCAATGGCTTTCGAGGGGCCGCCGACGTTCTGAGGAAGGGTGGCTATGACGGAGCCCACCACCGGGCGTCAGCACCCCACGCCGGTTGGCTGAGCCCGGACGCTCTGGCGGTTCTGGGCGATTTCTTCCCCCAGTCAGCGTCTCGCAATATGATCAGCTGGCCTGATGGAGCAACGGTAGCGAAGCGCTTTCTGGCGCTCCGGCGTCAGCGTTTCTGTCCTCTTTGCCTCAGCGAAGGTCACTGCAGGCCGGCGCACCACGATTTGGCCTGGTCTACCGCCTGCCTCACGCACAGCGTGCGCCTGATCGACACCTGCTCTGATTGCGGAGCTGCTGTGACCTGGTATCGGCGCGAATGGGATCGCTGCGGCTGCGGCAAGGGCCTGAGCGATTTTCCCATCACGAAAGTGGCCCCCGAGGAGTTATGGGCAAACCAGCTTCTCGGAGCGGCAGCGGACGCTCCCGCAATTGGCCCTCACATGGCGCAGGAATCTCGGGAGCCCCTCGCAGCATTGTCTCTTGCCGATCTTTGTCTGTCCCTTCGGTTCGTCGCCGTCCATGTGCTGGAGTCTCTGCCAATGACCGTATCGGTTCAGCGGCTGGGCTGTGCAGAGGTCGCGCCCGTCATGGAGGAACTGGGCAGAGCCCTCATTTCGTGGCCGCAGGTGCTGACCGAGAGCCTCGCGCCGGGGGATGCTTCTGAGAAATCGAAGGCGGAGACCTTTGGGCGGGTCTGGAAGAGTGCCAAAGACCTGCCGCCGTCGGCAGCCCGGGAGTTCCTCCTAGGAGGCTTCGAATCCTCATATCGAGCGCTCCTTCCTCATGCCGCCGACCTGCGCCGGGGACGTCGCCGCCTGCAAGAGTTTCATGGTCTCAAATGGCTCACCTTGGCGCAGGCGTCGAAATCTTCCCGCCTCTCGCGCGAGCGTTTGCGAAAGATGATTGCCCTGGGCGAACTTCCAGCCCATCGCATCGACTTCGGGAAAGGCCATGCTTGGCGCATCCGGTGCGAAGATCTCCGTAATGTCGCTGCTCTGGCGAGAGCCAATGCGGGCGCCCGAGCGATAATGCAGGGGCCTTCAACTGGACAGCACCAGGTGATTACGTCCCAGGCTTCCGGGTGCTGCGCCGACACAAGGTCCGAGCTGCAGCTTATGCCGCCGAAGCGAGCCGGGCCCGCCCCGTGAACTGACGTCGTCTGCCCGATAACTGAAGACGACGCCCAGCCGATTACACAACCGCTGACCGTGACAACGTCCCGCAAGAACAGCGAGGCGAAGGAGGATCATTATGCCCGGAGGGCAACGACGGTGGATGATCATTGGGAGTATGACAGGGATCCCCATGGCCGTGATCGAAAGGTCACCAGACCCACGGGGGTCATCAACCGCATCGTTTTTCCGAGCGTGAAGATGATGCGCCAAATCCACTGCGAGGGAGACAACGAGCGCAACGCCGTTGCACTGATGGAAGTGCACCCCCGCATTGCTACATATCGAGAGCAGCCGCCCCTCGATCTCAGGATAACTATCGCCGGGAGGGTTCGGAAGGTCTTTCCGGATTTCGAGCTGACCTACCGAGATGGATCTTCCGAGATCATCGATGTGGTGCGCGCACGGACTCTGCTCAAGGCCGACAAACGGGAGAAGATGCGCCGAATCGGCGCAATCTGCCGAGAGCGTGGATTTAAGTACCGGTTGTGGACAGACCTGGACATCGAGCGGCAACCGCGGCTCTCAGGCGCAAACGAAATCTGCCGGCGCGGCCGCAAGAGCCTCTCCGATCAGCTGATCGCGCGCGCAATCCGCATGCTCCCGGAATGCCAAACCGTCGGCGCCCTGAACATCGCACTCGGTGGCCAGATCGACACAACCTGCGCCCTCGTTCTGCAGGGGCACCTCGCTGTCGACATCTCACAGGGGCTCAACGACCGGACGCCAATCCTCGGACATGGATGGAGGAGCGATAAGCTATGACGCGACGTTGGGCCTCGGCAGGCACTTCACAAATGCGGGCCTGGGATCAATTTCGGCGCTCGGCGGTACGCGGCCACGACTTGGTGGCAGAAAGCCATCTCCTGGACGTGCTTGTCGTCAGCAATGAAGGTGCCGCGCGCATCG
Source organism: Pelagibius sp. 7325 (assembly GCF_037652055.1). NCBI lineage: Bacteria > Pseudomonadati > Pseudomonadota > Alphaproteobacteria > Rhodospirillales > Rhodovibrionaceae > Pelagibius > Pelagibius sp. 7325. The sequence goes on along the minus strand of NZ_JBBKAH010000002.1, from coordinate 48,023 downwards.
TTCGCCGCCCCTCCCTTTCGACAGTGACGGCGAGGGCCACCGGTAGGGTCTTGGCATGGTCGGTGGCGACAGGGCGGCAAGTTCGTAACTGAAGACCAATCCCATAGCATCCAGCGGAGAAAAGATATGATCCGTTTGAAGAACGGCGACATCGTTGAGTGGCGGCGCACGGAAAGTCAGGACAGCGAGCCCTACGAAGTCGTTGCCAGCGATGAGGATACCACCACACTTCTGGCTTTTGACGGCAGTCCAGAGGTCTGTCTCACAAACAATGAGCTAAACCAGGAGTACTTGGCCGCTCGAATGATGTTGTCCACGGCCAATCGCGACACTGGTGTCAGTGATCGCTATGCCTTCGTTATGCTCCCGGCACGGGACAGGCAGGCGGCGCGACGACGCGAAGACTATGTGCGCGAAGTGGATGATCGGGTGTCGGACAATGGCAGGATCGCCAATGGCGCTCTTGACCAAGCGCTTGCCAATGTGGCCGCAAAGCATTGTGAGACGAAGATTCCGGGATACGGGGCCGGAGCGCCCAGCAGGGCCACAGCCCGACGGTGGTACGCCTTGTGGACCCACGCGGGTCGTGTCATCGATGCGCTTGTGCCGCAGACAGCTAGACGAGGAGCGTCTTCCGGGCGGCTCGACCCACGCATTGAGACGGTGATCCAACAAGTCATTCAGTCAGAATACCTGACGATGAATCAGAATGATGTTCCCACCTGTTATCGTGCATTGACGACGGCAGTGGAGGAACTCAACAAGTATAGGGAGCCCCACAACCAACTGAAGCGCCCTTCACAAAGGGCATTTCGCAGACGCATTGAGCGCATTGACCCCTACATCCGGGACCTTAAGCGTCGTGGCCCGGAGTATGCGAAGAGCAAACAGAAGATCGTCAAGCGGGGCCAGCGCCGTGCGACGCGGCCAAATGAGATCTGGGAGGTCGATGCAACCTGCATGGATGTCATGCTTATTGACCTGCATGCGGATCTTCTTGGTGAGAAAGTTCGATGGAAGCGCGCGTATCTCACGTTGATCATCGACCAGTTTACCCGCTGCATCGTTGGCTACTATCTGCGCTTCGAGAAACCCAGCTTCGAATCCATTGCGGCAGCTCTCCGCATGGCGATCATGTCGAAGGACGAGATTGTAGCCCGGTACCCGGAACTGAAGAACGACTGGCCGGTAGAGGGGCGGCCGGCTGTGCTTGTGTGCGACAATGGCCGAGAGAATCACGCTGAAGCCTTGCGATATCTTTGCGGCATTCTCGGCATAGAACTCCTCTATGTGCCGCGCAAGAGTCCGCAGGGAAAGCCCCATGTCGAGCGGGTTCTGAGGACGATAAATCGCGCTTCTCACACGCTTCCAGGGACGACCTTCTCCAACCCTAAAGAGCGCGGGGAGTATGATTCCAAGAAGCACGCCGGACTGACGATTGACGATCTGGAGAAATGGTTCGTCCGCCACATCGTAGATGTTTATCACCAAGACCTGCACGAGGCGTTGTTCAAGTCACCCTACCATATGTGGCTCGATAACATACAGGACGTAGTGACCGCGCCGCCGGCACAGGTGGTTGAGGAGCAGGCCTTTTTCATGAAGGAGGCGAAGAGGACCCTCCATAAAGACGGCGTGCACATGGATCACCTGGTCTATCACTCGGACGAGTTCCAATTCATGTTCGATCACCAAAAGAAACAGAATGTTGACGTTCGCTACTCCGAAGACGTCCTCGATAAGATCCTCGTGGCGGACCCGCAACGGAAGCGGTGGGTCACCGCCTACTGTAACAACATGCCAAAGTACGCAGTGGGGCGTAGTCGAAGAGCGCATAACGCAATCGTCGCGGACGCGATCCGTGATGGCAAAGGCAGAATTGATGAGCGGGCGATTGCCAAAGCGGCGATGAGCAATCTCGAAGATGCGCGGCGCCGTGCGCGCAAGGGGCGACGGCAGGCGCAGAAACAGGAACGTGCAGCCGGAAGCGCACGGTCGAAACGGGGCAAGGTGGCAGAGTCCACCTCGTTGACATCCAGACACCACGAGAAGTCGCTAGTGCCAGCAGGTGCCGATCTTTTCGAGGACGATTGGACGTCGCACGCAGACTTTCCGAATTCGAAGAATCAGTAAATGCCGGGTAGTGCCGGGCATGCACCCTGTGGTGGCGCCTGGTGGATTCATGAGCGCCATAGCACTTGCTGACCACACGTGTGCCGGCTGCTTCCGTCCAGATAAATCCGATGGGCTGCCTGGCGAGAAAGCCGGCACCGCGTTCCAATTAATGAGCAGAGACCAGGAGTTGAGCTGTGGATAAGCGTATTGGTATTGTTGAAAGCATTTGGGTTGGTACGCCAGAGATGGCACGCATCATTCGGCAACTAGACGAGTGTCGGGAGCGCTCCAGGCTGGCAAGCGAGCCCCGCTGCATGTTCATTGAGGGAGAGTCCGGGGTCGGAAAGTCTCTCACGATCAGACATTATCTCGACCGTAATCCACGGCGAAGAGAGACTGACGCGAACGGAGAGAGGACGATAATTCCGGTCCTTTCGGCCATGGTGCCAGTACCCGGCAGCGTGGGCGGGCTCATCTCGGAGCTTATCCGTGCGACGGGGGATCCTCTATGGAACAAGCGGACGTCTCGATTGGGAGACGAGACGGCACGCCTGCGCACCCTCATCGAGAATTGCAGCATCGAGATGATCATCCTCGATGAGATTCAACATCTGGCTCCTGACGGTAAGGAAAGTTTGAGAAAGTCAGCGGCGGACTGGGTCAAGAACCTGATCACGCAGACGGGAATTCCGGTGGTAATCGTGGGCGTTCCCTATGCCAGCAGGCTTATTGATCGGCACGCGCAGTTGCGCAACCGGTTTTCTCTGCGCGCCGACCTGCGCCCCTACGACTGGAAAGATCGTCAAAGCCAGAAGAAGTTGCTGAAATTTCTTGACCTGGTCGATGAGGAGTTGCCGTTCTCTGCACGTTCTGGGCTCGCGGAAACGGAAACGGCGATGGCAATCTACCAGGCCAGCAGCGGGCTCCCCCGGCTCTTTATGAAGCTCATCCGGTCGGCGGCAATTCGCGCAATCAGGCAGGATGCTGCGATGGTTCGTCCCGAGGACCTGGCGGTTGTCTATGAAGAAGAGCTCAATCACTTCAACGGCAATTTTCCCAATCCGTTTGTGACGCCGCCCCAATTGAGCCGACTGGTTCCTTCTGGCGATTTCGCAGTGGACGACGAGTAATGCGTGAGATGTCGATGGAAGGCCTGAGGATTGTCTCCGTGCCCTCGCGGCGGGCGGGCGAGAGCCCGCTCAGCTATCTGGCGCGGGTGGCCGATGCACAGGGCTATCCCCACCATCGGTGGATGTTCGAGCTGGCGGGCGGAAAGGCCTCGGACAGCTTGGCAACTGCGCGGAATAGAGATGGGCTGGCTCGGTTCCTGGGCGTAGATCTCGAAGAACTTCTCCCGCTGCGCAATCAGGGGCAGGGTGGCGAGGCTGTGACTGAGGCGAGAGTCGGGTCCGCCTGGTTTCCTCTGCGCTACTTGGACCTTGAGGGCGCCAGGGTCTGCGTCGCTTGCCTTTCGCAGCGGGGGTTTCGGCATGCTCTGTGGGACATCAAGGCATTCACCTGCTGTCCTGAGCACCATGTCAGACTCCTCGAGACCTGTCCAACGTGCAGAAGAGCGCCGCGGGTGAATGCCCATGGTCTGCGCCATTGTGCCTGCGGTGCCGATCTGACGGGAAATCAGCCCGTGCCGGCATCCGAGCCAGAAATTTCCCTGCATCAATGGCTGGCGTATCTGGCCGGATTCGGGGCAAGACCAACTAGCGATGCCTTGACGGCCCTGGGCGACGACCTCGATCAGGTGATGGCTAAGGACCTGGTGGACTTGGCAGTCGTCCTGGGCTGGAGTCCGGACGGTCGTGACCCTCTTTCTCTATTGCCGGGGCGCAAGGCCGCCGACTGGGCCGGCCCTGTCAGGAAGGGAGCTGACCTGCTCGCGAACTGGCCGGAAGCGCTCCATGGAGCCATCAGGGAGAAGCTGGGTCCGGACTTCGATGCGTTTCTCCGGCACAGAGAGTCCCTGTCGGAATACTATGCTGCTTCGGCTGGACGCTTCCGTGAGCAGAAATTTGACTTCCTTCGCGTTGCGCTGGACCAGATGGAGTCCGCCCAATGGAGCGACTTTGCATCCCGATTCCGGCGATCCCTGCCTGAGCCGGTGGCTCGGCGCAATGCAACGACAATCGGGGCCAGATCCCTGGCCGAGGACCTTGGCCTTACAGAGCATGAGGTCATTCAGCTGGCCAGGGATGGCGTCTTACCAACAGTGACCCCGCAAGAGAGCGGAGAGCGCCTGAACTGGCTGTTTGATTCTGACCTCGCCAATGAAGTCTTTCAAGACTTGGATCGCCATGCTCTCCCAGTACCGGACGACGGCTTCATCACCGGCTTGCCCTTCTACAAGGCAAGACATATCCCCAGAAGCTCTTTGCTGCTGGCGCATCTGATTAGGCAGGCGCGAAGTGGCACCATTCCAACTCTGGCGGGAGCGCCGCGGCGACGTGGGATGAAAGGTTGCATTTTTTCGCAAAGGCATCTCCTGGAGGCTGCCATACCACAGCTGAAGAGCTCCAACGGACAGATCGCCACCGATGCGGTTTGGGCATACCTTGGAATGACCAAACAGGCGTGGTGCTGGCTTCAGAAGAAGGGCTACCTGCGGAAGGCTCTTCGTATGCCAGTCGGCGCCGAAATGAGCGTCGCTCAGTTCTGGGAACTACTCGACATGATTGTCGTGCCAGGCAATCTGATCTTCGGCACCCGAACTGGCCTGCCACAGGGGAGAGCCGCGCTTGACCGGATAGGTGCCATCCCCTTCGCCAGCTCTGCGAATGGCAGCCCGGGAGTGCTCTATTGGCGGCGTGATATCGAACGAAAGCTGACCAGCTACCTGGCGAGCCGGCGATAGGGCAGACTTCCGGGACACGCCGGTTAGAAGCCCCGCCTTTGGCCAATAACCGGACTTGTGACGGCTGTATCAAAGCCACGAAGAAATGTACTTTTCATAGCCCCAGCGCTCGCTTGAGATCGTTGTGCTCGAAGGCGCTGGCCATGCGGTCAATTTCGGCCGATCGGGCACCAATCGCTCTTGCAGTATCGCGCCAGGTGGCAGTCGCGGCCGCGACCTCTTTGATGATTGTGCGGGCCTGTGTCAGTGTGAGCGCAAAGAACTCTGAAGCTGATTCCAAGAGGTCGAGCGAGCAGGTACCTTCGTCGAGATCAATGTTCGTCGTCAGCACCCGCGCCTTGATATCCGTCGGAACGGGGTTGAGGTCGTAGGCTGGCGAAAGCGACCATCCCGCTTTGCCGAGCCACAGGAAGCCGTGATTGCGCAGGTGGTCGTCGACATTGGAAATCAGCATGTTGAAGGCGACACGCCGGTAGAGGGCATGGGCATCGGTTTTTCCCTGCGCGCCATATTGCGACAGGACGTCGACGATCTCCGGATAGCTGCCGCGGTCGCCATCTTTGGCGCCCATCATCGCCATCGCTGATAGGAAAGGAATGCGGATCTGGCCATTGCGATCGAAGCGCCGCGATAACAAGACGGCTTTGCCGGCCACGTCCATCAATTCGTGCTGTGGGGTAGCTATACCGGCCTTGCCGGCTAGCCGCAGCGCTATCTCCTCCCAGGTTTCTATGCTGTAGTCATCGTTCTCCTTCGGAAACTTTGCGATGGAGAGGTGACCATGCTGGTCAACAACCGATGCCTTTGGCCGCGCGCCGCCGAGAGAGGAACCGGGTGCGAAGATGAGTTGGAGATCTTCGTCCGTTTCTTCGTTCCGGAGAATGCGCTCGGTGATTTGGAGAAGCCGCCCAAGTTCAATAAGGACGGGCACTCCGGCGCGGGTTGGCGCTTGGAAGGTCTGCTCTGCGATCCAGCGGAAGCGGAGGGCGCCAAGCCGCGTTTCGTCGGCGACGCCGAGTAAGTAGTCGCTCTCCGCGAGAGTTCGAACAGCACGACCTTCTCGGTCGGCAAGGCGGCGTTCAGCACGCTGCATGAGGCGGCGGCCCCAGGTGTCAGGGGCAGAGTCGCCGATGGAGCCGAAAGTCGCCAGTCCGGCCGGAGGAGCGAAGGCGCCGCGGGTCAGTGTGAGGGCAGGCTCGAGAGAGAACCGATCGGGGTCTTCCAGCCATGCGGTGTCATACTCGAATAGGATGGTTTCCGTGCCCCGGACGTGATTTCTCCTCGCCAGTCCGACCAGGCGCGTGCGTCCGTCCAGATCGATGTGGACCTCGAAATCAGCCATCGTGGGACTATCCAGTTGGCCGTTTGAGGTGGGCATGCTTGGGCAGTTCGGCGCTGGCCAGCGCCTGCCCGACGCTGTCGTTACTGATGTCGGCGACCTTGCTGAGGCCGTCGAGTAGCCCGAGCGCCTGGAGGACCCCGGCATAGATGCCGATGCTGACGTTAGTGTCACCGGCTTCGACTTTCTGCAGGGTCGAGCGGGACGTGAAGGCGCGCTCCGCCACGACCGCCATTGGTAGCCGACGACGTCTGCGGGCGTCATGGATGTCCGCGCCGAGTTTGCGCAGGGCGCGTCGCACGGCGGCGGGAGGCTTATGTGGAGTTGGCATTTGTCACCTTCGCACTTCATATTCCGAAAATATGTAGCGCGAAGGTGACAATTTTACCAGAGATTTTGGCCGGATGCCAATGGTTGGGGGGGGGAATTAATCCTATTATTCCATTTGTCAGAGACGGGGATGCAATCGGTGCAAGTCGACGTGTTGTTGTGTGCCGGATGGTATGTTGGGCCCCGTACGGCCACCGCTTGGATGCCGGGGTGCTATAATACCGGCAGCAGGTGGCGGCGGGCCCCGGTATTGAGGGAAAGCCCCCGGCCGGAAGCCCGGACCTTGAAGGCCGCCAGGACAGGAGCGACGCCGTGACGGATTCGATTGCCGGCCCCGGGGAAGAGCTCGCGGCTCTGCTGAAAGCGCAGGGGATGCAGGTCTCCGTGGGAGAGTTTGTCCGGCTCGTCGGCGAGTCCATCCATCGTCAGCGCAGGGCGCTGCGCCCCGGAGGATCCTCTCCAGAGGGAAGCTTCATGGGGAGGGCGATCACTGACTATTTGGCGCTCGTCGCGCGGTCGCTCAGGGTCCGCGAGGCGGCTATGCGTCTCAGGGTTGACGAGAGCACCGTCCGCCGAAGGATCAGGCGCCGGGACCTCTACGGATTTCGCTCGCAGGGGCACTGGCTGCTGCCACGGTTCCAGTTCAGCGGAACCGGGACGCTGCCGGGTCTGGCGACAGCCCTGAAGGATCTCGACGGCGGGGCCCATGCTCTTTCTGTCCACCGGTTCTTCGTGACACCCCGACGTGATCTGGTGGCCGGCCAAGAAGACGAGGCCGTGTCTCCCCGGCAGTGGTTGCTGCGCGGTGAAAGCCCGGAAGCCGTCAGGAAACTCAGTGCGGCCATAGAGCCGCAGATCTGCACGGTCCGGGATCGCTGACGAAGCTGGTCTCTTCGAGCGTGGTAGGCAGCCTCGCCAATCGCAGCTACCCACGCCAGGACCAGCGCTCCCAGCTGAGAAGGCAGACACGGCGTTTGCTGGGTCGTGACCTCTGCTTGGTGGAAGAGGGCCAGAATGCTCATTTCCGCTGGAGACTGCCGGCCGAGACGGAGATGTGCGATCTCCGGGAAGCCATCGGGGCCTTATCGGACTAGCGCCGGCGGGCTGCCCTATGTTTTGCTGACCGCATTTGCGGTCGCTTTACGAAAGAACGATCACCCGGAACTGATTGAGCCATTCTCGCCGAGCCCATGACCAGCGATCTCAACATATATCGCAGCGCCAAGGTGTTGATCGACCAGCACGGAAAAGGCGCCCACGAAGAGGCTGAGAGGCGCGCTGAAAGCTTGGCGGTCAAGAGAGAGGCGGCGGGGGCCGCAGTCTGGAAACCTATTGCGACGGCCCTCCAGGAAATCCAGAGGACTGCGCCGCCGGCGGGTACGGCTGCCAGCTAGCCGACAGAAACATAGATCCACTCGACGCCTGGCATCTCAGGCCAAGAAGCAGATGTCCGCCTTGCTTCGACAGAGGATATTGAAGGCGCGCGCCGAGCATGTCTGCAGGGACCTTCTTAGCGGACTTTGGCTGAAGACCAGTGGAAGTCGGCTCGTGACCCAAGGCGTACTTTAAGTCGACACAACTGAAACGCGGCGATCTAAACAAGTGAGTGGCACTGAATCCGGGGCAGGTCAGGGAGGGGCGCCACAATCCTTTCGGGCAAGAATATGAAGCCCCTGCTCAAGCTCGGTATTCTGACTACCCGCTCCACTCCTCCCAAATGCCCCATCCTTCGGCGATACTCGCCATTCTGACCTCTGCTTTTCATCGCTTCGCTCGCATCGGGAGCGACTCGATCACGGATTTAAAACAGCACTGTTGGAGTATGCCCGTCTGCTGAGTCAACTCTGGGGGGAGCGGGACCTGTCCTCAGCGCTGGTCGGGGGATCTGCGGTGCCGGCACCCAGAACAAAGTGAAATGTTGAGCCCCGTGGTACGTTAGGCACGACCCACAGCATGCCGTCGTGCGCTTCAACGATCGAACGGCAGATCGATAGGCCCATTCCCATCCCGCCAGACTTCGTGGTGAAGAATGAATCGAATATCCGCTGCGCGTCCTTCGGGTCGATTCCTACGCCTGTGTCGGAAACCGAGATCTCCACACTGCCCTCATCGAGAAGACGGGAATTCACGGAGAGAACGCGAACGCCATCCACGGCCGTCATTGCCTCGACCGTGTTCGTAATCAGATTGAGAAGCACCTGCTGCAACTGTGTTCGATCTGCCATTAGGCGTAGCGGCAGTTCACTTCGAGCAACTTTGGCCAGAATGCGGTGCCTTCTCAGATCATCCTCAAGTAGTGTGATGGCCTCCTCAATTAGATTGCCGACGTCCAGGGGAACTCTCACGCGGGCGTCCTTACGGAAGTTCGCCCGGATACTCTCGATCACCTCAGCCGCACGATGCCCATCCGCGGCGACTCGCATGAACGCCGCTTTTGCCTTGTCGATGTCGGGAACCGTTCGGTCAAGCCAGCGAAGGCCGGCATCACATCTCGTTGTCATGGCCGCAAGGGGCTGCTTGACCTCGTGCGCAATTGTCGCGGCAACGGCATCGCCCGTTATCAGCCGGGCATCGCGCTCCCGGCGTTGAGCATCAATCGCGCGCTGCAGCCTAATGCGCTCATGCTGCAGCATCGCGTTCGAATGACTGAGGCCCGCGTACAGCCGTGCCATTTCTGCAAGCAAAACGATCATTACCACGGTGGCTGTCACAAGCTGATAGAAGCGGCCAGCATACCATGCAAGATTGTAGCGGCCGGTGCTCAAGAGGGAGACCAGGACGACCTCGAGCACAAGCGCACACAAGGCGACAATAAGCCACTGGTCGAGCAACGAACGCTGGCGCCGCCACATCAACCACAGAGCGATAGAGCTCAGCGCCAGGATCACCATCACGCCGATGAAGCTACGAAACTCACTGAGAGGACGGACGTCTACAAATGTTATCAGTGGCAGATCTTCATACTGCGTAACGAACCAGAACAATCCTATGACGAGGGCCAGAACGCCCGCGATGCTAAAGCTGATGGCTCGGCCCGTGAAGCGGGGGTCGGCCACACGGTTCGTGTCTTTGAGTAGGGCATAACCAATGACAGCCAGGGGCAGCCCTACATGCCAAAACCTGTAGAGCCAGACAGCGGATTCCAATCCCCCGCCTGAGAAGTCAATCGGCGTGAACGCCCCCGGAAACGTTAGTGCATGTGCAACTACTATCAGCCCGCTGAACAGATAGCCGCTCGCAATCACCAGGAGGGCCCACTGACGCAAAATCGAAAACTGAGCAAAGAGTAGAGCGGCGGTCACGCAGTCACTGACAAGCAGGGCCGCGGCAAGAGTGGGTATAAACGCGTGAACTTCGGGCAGCTTTAAGGCCGCAAACGGCCATGTGCCTAGAAGAATGACGAGCAAGACCAGCAGGAAAGCGCGCACCAGGCGGCGCTGACCCGGAGTTGGGCGTATGTTTGCCAGAACCTGCGGCTCGGTGTCTGGCGCCAACGCTGCGTCCTTGCTTTCTGACATTGATGGCAGTATCCGTTCCCGATGTCGAATAGTTGATCTCGTGAGAATCCGGGAAGGGGGTGACAATCAAATTTCTGCAGCCGTGCTAAAGTGTGAGCGGATTACCCCTCTCAGAAGCTCAGGCCTTGAGAGCCTTTTCGAGACAGTCGATCAAAGCCTCCGTTTTGAACGGTTTTCGAAGGAGACAGATTGCGCCGTTGGTCGCCGCACGAGCGTCGATGCTCACATCTGAACGTGCGGTGACCATCACTACGGGAACCCCGCAGCGTCGCCCCGTGAGCAGTCGGCCAAGATCGAGCCCGCTCATGCCTGACATGTGAATGTCAGTTATGACACAGTTGCACTCCGCGTCCGCTTCCCACGTTATGAAGTCCTCCGCGGAGGCAAATCCGCGTGCCCCGAAGCCTAGTGAACAAAGACTCTCGACAAGAGCCATCCTGAACGATTCGTCATCGTCGATGACTGCGATCAGGAACTCGCTCACCGCACAGCTTCCTTTCTGGGATATGGGCGAAGGGGAACCGTGGCGCCTAGAATCCTAGCACGGGGCGACGGCAATAGAAACTATGCGCAAGCAAGACATTCAGTTTGAACTAAAGACGAACGGGATCCCAACGCCTCAAAATTCTAACTCAATCTCCGGATCCGCTTAAGAGGGAACAGTCCTCGCAAAATGCGTCATATGAGCCCAAGTTAGCGAGAGGTCGGGCCCGCCCCGCTGCCGCTGCATGCTTCTGGGGTGAATGAAGGGTGGACCCGCTGATCCGACACCGGAAGGCAATTAAATCTATCGCGCAGAACGCGCGTAAACTCGGGCAACTTATCAAGGTTCCAGATTTGTTCTTGTCCTCTTCGTAGCTTGGCAGCTCGCGCCGTCGCTGCAACGGCCTTTTGGGTTCAGGCGCCGAAACTTGCGAAAAGTCAGAGGCTTGAGTCCGTCACGGACAGTAACCCGTGCGGAGGGGACTGTGCCGGGACAGGCTCAAGCAAACCCGAGGGAGATACATGAGAGCTGCGCCCTTCGGGAGAGGCAGAGCAGTGGAGAACGGCTTTGCCGAGCGATGGCGCCGCACCCGTGCCGTTGGAGAAGACGGCGAAGATTTCGTCATCCGCACTCTTTGGCCCCGCACCTGCGAGCAGGACTGGTGCGGCCGTTTCGAATTTCTCTGGAGACAAGGACAGCAGCGATGATAACGGATCTCTGCAATGCTCGGTGATAGCGAACAGAATTGAGCCAGCAGTTTTCCCTTGTCGGACGCTAGGGCTTTGGACTGCGTGAGATCTGGCACTATTTGAATATAAGGTTATCGGCTTCCCTGATCGCCTCTTCCGTACTTGCCTCTGGTCCGACGTTCAGGCGGCAGATCGCGCCTTGAGCCGCAGCCGGTTAAGGCGGCGACGGCGATTGCGAGGGAGCCGGAAAGGAAATGCCGGAGGATAGAGCGTCGAGGGAGCAACGACGGCGAGCTCTGAGCTCCTTCTAAGGGGAGAATCATGGTCAGCTGTTCCTTTCAGGTGTCCACAGAGAGATGTACGGCTTGGGAGCGTCAGCAGTCGGGGACCGCCGATCCTCTTCAATCAATTGCTCAGGCTGCGGCCTCGCATCGCGTGAAGTCCGCGGCATGAAGCGTCACGAAATCGTGCAGGCTAGTGGGTGTGCGGCCGGTGAGCCTGATGTAGTCGTCGGTCATACGGTCATAACGACCTTGTTGGTGCAGTTCAGCCATCGTCGTGAGGTGGTTGAGGAGGTGCGCGGGTACGCCTGCTTGCCACAGCTTCGATCTCCACGCGTCGACGGGCAGGTCGCGATAGCGGATCGTACGGCCGAGCGCCGCGGAGAACACCTGCGCGTAGTGATCCAGGCCAGCGGACTCGAAGCCGGTCAGGTTGTAGCTACGACCGATGTGCGGCGCCGGGTCGTCGAGGATAATCGCGGCCGCGCGTGCCACGTCGGCAGCCGAGATCGGCGAGGTCTTGCCATTGCCCAGCGGCAGCGCCAACTCGTCGGTCTCGCGAATATCGGCGGCGGCCAGGCGCAGGAAGAACCCCTCCATGAAGACCGTCGGCCGCAGGGTAACGACCGGCAGCCCCGACCACGCCAATGCCTGCTCGGCAAGCCAGTGCAGCTTATGCTGCGGGCTATCGGTAGTCTCGGTGATGCTCATCTGCGTGACAGTCATCTGCGACATGTTCACGAAGGCCTGGATGCCGTGGTGGCGTGCCACAGAGGCGGCATTTACCGTGGCTTTCAGATAGTCCGGCGAGACCGACATGCCGAAGTAGATGCGCCGACAGCCTTCAATGGCGCGGTGCATCGAGGCGAGGTCGGTGAGGTCACCCTGCACGACCTCTGCACCGAGCTGTCGTAGAACTTCCGCGCGCCCATCCTCCCGCCGTACCAGGGCCCGTACCCTGTGCCCCTTCTCCAGCAGCAGGGTGGTGAGGGTGCGACCGACGGCGCCGATATCGCCTGCCGCCCCGGTCACTAGGATTGGTCTCCTGTGGCTGGATGCCATAGCATGTCTCCTCACTCGGCGATCGCGAGCAGCGGCTTGCCTTTTTCGACGATGTAGGTTGCGAGCTCTGCCGCCCTGCCGCTGCCGACGTTCTTCACGGCATGGACACCGCCGTAAGGGATGAACAGCACCTCGCCGGCCTTCACCGTCACCGGCGGCTGACCGTCGATCCGATACTCCAGCACGCCTTCGACGACGTAGACGAGTTCTTCGCCTGGGTGTGAATGCCGCGGCGCGGCCGCTCCGGGGGCAAACTCGACCAGGACCTGTATCACCTCTCGACCGGGGGCACTGAGCTCATGGCGCATCAGGTCAGTGCGTTCCGTCCCGGACAGCTGCTCCGAAGCAGCGGGAGCAACCCAAGCGCCCGCTACAATCACCGCTGCGGCCGCAAGTTTTCGACTCGTTCTCATGACGCTTCCCTTTCATTTGCAGAGAGATGACTTTTTGCGAGACGTCGGGCGATCCTGAAGAAGATCGCCAAGCCCAGGCCGAAGACGGCATGCAGAACGATGCCCAGCTGTATGCCACCGGCGGTGAAGCCACCGCCAACCGGGATGCCTTTCAGCGGGAACACGACAAACCACAACACCAGGAGCGGCAAGAGTCCGAAGATGACACCGCCGGCCAACCAACCGACCTTCGCCGTCAGGCGGCGTTCAATCGCGGCGTAGGCGATGCCCCAGAGGCCGCCGAAGAACGCCGCAGAGAGCGTTTGCGGTACACCGAAGGGCGGCACTGGCGCCATACTCCAGGGCGCGAAGGGCACGGGCGCCCCGGCGAGGTGGTAGAGGGCGATGGTCCCGCTGGAGAAGACCAATACGGAGAGGAAACCGGCGGCGAAGCCGGTGGCGAGGCGCTGAGGGGTTCTGGTAGACATCGGAATCTCCATAGCCCGGAATTATCCGTCGGACGACATGCGGAGAATTGAAGGAAAATGCCTAAATTGGCTTCTGGCCTGCAGGGAGATCAGGCTAGTTCGACCGCTACTCTGCTATACATCGCTTTCGGCTGTGCCCCTTGACGAGCGGCATGGCGGTCAGGTTGCGGGCGCCGGCACCGATGTTGACGAATGGGCATGTCACCAGGATCGAGCTTTTCAGTGCTGACTCGACTATCACAGCGCTTAGGGATTGGTCCCGAGGAGGCTCAAGTATTGGCGCTTAAAGGATCTCGATAGCTCTCGGTTCGTCGACACCCGTGCGGAGCGCGACAACTTTTGACCGCGCTGTGGGTTCATGGAGAGGCGGCGCAGAAGTCCGGTCGACCAGGAGGCGCAGCACTTCGGGGCGGCTGTAGTGGCCACCCGCATCCATCAGCCTCTTGCGGCATTCGATCTGAGCGAAGTCCAGGTCCGCGATCGCCTCACCTTCGCCGCCGTTGAGAGGCCCGCAATGGATCTGGCCGTCCGGACTTATAATGGCTGTAAAGCACCCGCCCGAAATCGGTCCAACGGAGCAGTTCGTGTCCCTCATAATCTGAGACTGCTGCTTGGCATCGAGCCATGCTGAAGCGCAGACGACAAAGCAAGCTCCTTCCAGAGCGTGCTGGCGGATATTCATTTCCGATTGCTCGGCAAACAGCGGGCCGGCCACTGATCCGGGGTATAGCGCCGAGTGGATCTGCTCGCCATCGGCTAATAGCGCGTAGCGAGCGAGTGGCAGATTGTGCTCCGCACCGGCGAGCTGTCCTATACGACCAACGGCGCTGTCGACTGTACAGAGTCCCGTTGCGTCACCTTGTCCCCAGATCATGCGCTCATGATAGGCTGGGGTGATCTTGCGACGACGCTGGATAAGTGTCCCGTCTGAGTCGAATAAGAGCTGTGTACTGTAGAGCGAGCGCCCCTCGCGCTCGTTTACGCCGACCGATACGACCATGCCGGCCGCCTTGGCAGCCTCGCTGATTGCGCGGGTTTCGGCAGACGGGATCAACACCGACTGTTCGAGCAATCGCTGATGCTCCTTTTCGAGAGCGTAGGCCGGCTGCACGAATGAGAAGTATGGGTAGTAGGGAACCACGGCCTCAGGAAAGGTGACGAACTGCACGCCCTGTCTCGCCAAGATGCCTATCTTCTTCACTATCTTCTCGACGGTACCCTGCCGGCTGTACAGAACAGGGTTAAGCTGCATAGCAGCTGCTCTAACGAGCGTACTCACTTTGCTTTGCCCTCCAGTGTGAAGAGCGGCCGTGGCGAGGTTCGCAACTTTCGTCGAATGAGTACGAAGCCAGTCCTGAGGAGGATTGCCGACCCAATCCCGAAGACCGCATGAAATCCTAACTCGATCAGCATCATCGAAGAATGGAAACCACCCCCAATACCGAGATTCTTCAGAGGCAGTACGACAAACCAGTATACGCTTAGCGGAGCGAGGCCGAAAACCAACCCACCCAATACCCAGCCAAGGCGAGCCGTGAGTCGTGGCTCGAGTAGAGCATAAGCTACGCCCCAGAGGCCGGCCCAGAATCCCAGAGAAAGGCTCTTCGGCAGGTCGAATGGCGGCACAGGTGCGAGGCTCCAGGGCAGCGACGGTATGACATGCGCGGCATACAGGACAGAGCCGAATGCGCCCTGGAAGAGAAGGTATGAGAGAGAGCCGGCGAGGAAGCCGAGGGATAGACGTGTCGAGAGTGAGGCCATGCATACCTCCTTTATAAGGCACCAAGCACCAATTAGTCGGCCGAACCACAACCACTGTCGCGGCGGCACCGTCTCTTAGGAGAGCGCCTGCCCGCGGGAATCACACCAGTAGCGAGGCTTCTCGAGGGTGACCGACCTTGCCGCCATGCTCCGTTTGCCGGCTAGCTCCCAGCAGGACTCCAGTCAGTCAGGGTCCGGGAGCACTAGCTGCCGCTCGCCGCGATCGACAACAAAGATCGCGAGCAGTTTCGCCGGCTCTGTCTCGCTGGCGTTGCGGGATACTCGGTGGTGCGCGCCGGGCTCCTCAAACCAACTTTCGCCTGCTCGGTAGACATGTGGAGTTTCGTCGTTGACCGCGCTGACAATCTCGCCCGAGAGAACGTAGGCATAGATGAACGCCGACTGCGCATGCCTGTGTGACGGACTAGCCCCGCCGGGTTGGTACACCACCTCCAGGGCTATAAGTGATTTCCCGCGGATGTTTGGTATCTCACGCTCGAAGACGGGAGTGACCGTCTCCTGAAGTGCGGGCGAGCCTTCTGCGTAGACAGGGCTTGAGGCGACGGCAAGAACGACTGCCCCGGCAGTAAATATGGCACGTATCATGGCGAATGCTCCTCGTACCGGTTGGCTATTGCTTTGCCGCAGCCGGCGTCGCACGGAAACTGACGGCCATTCGGTTGTAGGCATTCATGAGTCCGATCGCGATCGTCAGGTCGGCGAGCTGCTTTTGGTCGAACACGGCGGTGGCGGCCTCATAGTCAGAGTCAGGCACACCCGTCTCGGTGATAAGCGTTACTGTCTCGGCCCAGGCGAGTGCTGCGCGCTCGATCTGATCGAACAACGGGCCTCCTTCGCGCCAGGCTGGGACAAGAATGAGCTTCTCGACGGATACTCCCGCATTCAGAAGGTCCCGCGAATGCATGTCGATGCAGTAGGCGCAGCCATTGATTTGCGAGATTCGAAGATACACCAGGTCAATCAAGGCTTTCGGTAGCCCGCTCTGACTGATATGGCCATAAACACTGCCGAGCGCCTTCACACCGGCCGGTGTCGCTGCGTTGTAATCCATGCGTGGGGCCATCTGAACATCTCCTAGATAAAAGATGGGTCTCGCGATCTGGGGACTGCACGGTCTGACCGCCGAGAGGAATCAGTCCTTCCCCCGATTTCGGTTCCGCGATAAGCACGTCAGCAAGCACCATAAGCACACCGAGTGCTGGTTGATCCGGCCCGGATTAGCGCTTCAGGATTGGATATCCCCGAACGTACAGGAGGTCGTCCTCGCGTGCCGGCTCGTGACACCCAAGGCAGTCTTCCTGATAATCGGTCGTGACTGTTGTTTGGGTTTCCGATCCCTCATAGAAAGCCCAGCCCCAGCCATCGCCCCAGAGCGGGGAAGTGCCGGCATAGCGATCAGCCTCGTCCTTGACCATGACGAAGCGTCCTATGAGCGTGTCGGCATAACTTGCAGTGCCGGTAGTCAGCGTTTCGGTTCGCGTGACAAAGACATCCTTGACCAACACGGTCCCGTCTGGAAACACTCCCGTTTTGAGGTAAGCATCCACACTCTCCGGCGGTGTATAGACAATGTGGAATTCCTTGGCGCCCTCTTCAGGGTCATCGGCAAGAAGAGAGAAGGTACCGAGCTGGACCCAGTCCCGGCGATAGTCGACACTCGGCACGTGCAATCGTGCATTCGCCTCAGGGGGAGAGGCAACGATTGCTGAGTTTGACTGCGCAAGGGCTGCGGTGATGGCGAGAACGCCAAGAAGCAACAAGGACACAAGGAATAGAGCTCTCATGATATCACCAAGGTCGGTGTGTTGCTGGGGAGGTCCGGATCGAGGCGCAGAGTGCCAGTTTCATGCGGTGTCGGATCTGCCGTGGCGCCGAAATGGGCGACAGGTTAGAGGGGTGGTATCGGTGTGATGCTTTGAGGCGCTTCAACCGCGGCAGCAAAGGGCAGAGTGCGAGCGCGCTGAAGAGCGCCGCCGGAGCAGGGTGTTGTTCCCGCTGCGAGCGCCATCCGAAAGGGATCGAGTCGAGGGTGAAGTATTGCATGCCGCCATTGTTTCGTGGCCGCAGGTCCGTTTGATATGAAGAATCGCGCAGATTTGATCCTTCATGCGGCTAATTTCATCCAGCGCTCCCCTGATGTCGTTGCGGCGAAACTTATGCTCGCAATGAGCGCGCTTTTGCTCTCTATGCCAGTTCGTTGACCAAGCGTGGCGGTGGCTTTGTTGTGCCGGCACAAGGACGGATTGGCCAGGAAACTGGTCGCGTACATGATTCCCACGCGTTGGTTCCGCAGCACGTCGGCTTGGCCGACGAAACCGCCACAAGCGGCGCCTGTCTAAGACTGCGGATGAGCTGCCGATCCGAATTTTGCGAGCAGCGCGATGAGCGACATTACCAAGACTGCGTAGGCAAGTCCGGCCTGCCAAGCGCCCATGGGGAGGCCCACCATCAGGAGCTCGTCATTCCCGCCAGGTATAAGTAACGCGCCCAGTCCCATCATAGTACCGCCTACCATGCGCCGGGAGACATATTTGATCTTGGGCCTTTGCAGGAGGAAGCGATGCTTACGGATCCTTGCGGAGACAAGGCTGCCACCGAAGATGAGAAGGCAGATCAGGACGCCCGCGACAGGTATAGTAATGATCGATCCAACGGAGGTGGTGATCGAGAATCGAGGTGCGAGAATGGCCAAAGCTGTGAACGTTATCGCAGTTAAGCCCATCGACAACGTCAACCGCAAAAAGTTTGCCTTGGTTCGGAGCGACAAGACAAGCCGCAGCATGATAATGGCAGCGAGTACGACTGCGAGAGGCATTTGTCCAAGGGGCACTGAGGTACTTGCCGGGGGCTGATTTGGAAGCAGGTCGACTATTGATCCTATGTAGAGCACGCCAAGAATACCGAGGAAGGTAAATCCGAAGTTAATATCACCGTTGCCGAAATGGCCGACAGAGCCGAGTATGCAGGCGCCGTTCACATAGGCGCCGATCGCGAACAGTACGGCGCCGGGAACAAGGTAACCGAGAGGTGTCCAGCCGTTTGCCATCGTCGGTGGCGAGTCGAGTAACGCGTAGGCGATGCCTGCCCACAAGGCGCACTCGACGAGCGCAAGCAACCGCGCGGGGCGCTTTTCTAGAACCAGCTCGGACGTGGCCAATACAGTACAGATCGAGCCGAGGTTAAGCGCAAACCCCAGGCCAAAGCCGAGCGCCCCGAGCAGAGCCAGCCCCGGCCAGAGTGGCATGTTCGGATCCGGTAGGTTCAGGTCAAATAACCTCCCGAAGAATTCGCTCATTCAGTCACCTAGCGGATTTGGTGCAATGGGGTGTCGCTGGACACACTCAGGCGGTCGTGCCGGCACGCCGCGGCAGCTTCCATCCTGGGCGTAGAAAGTGGCAGCTATAGCCGTGCGGGTGACGCGCGATATAGTCCTGATGAACCGGCTCGGCCTCCCAGAAGTCGCCGGCTGGCGAGACCTTCGTCACGACGCGGCCGGGCCATAGCCCAGAGGCATTGACATCGTCGATTGTCTGGAGCGCCTCATCGCGCTGCGCATCGGAGACGTAGAATATTTCTGACCGGTACGACGTTCCGACATCGTTGCCTTGGCGGTTCAGCGTGGTCGGATCGTGAATCTGAAAGAAAAGTTCCAGAAGGTCGCGATAGCTGGTGCGTTGCGGGTCGAACTCGATTTCAATGGCCTCGGCGTGAGAGCCATGGTTTCGATACGTCGCATTCGCTGTATCACCGCCCGTATATCCGACGCGTGTGTTGATTACGCCAGGCAGCTTGCGGATCAGATCTTGCATACCCCAGAAGCAACCGCCCGCCAGTACCGCACGATCAGGCTTGCTTGACATCAAAGTGCTCCGTGTCTCTCTCGTCGTCGAAAAGGTGCAGGAGGGCGCCGTAACCTTCGGCAGCCATTTCCTCTAGCGCAACAAAGCGCAACGACGCGGAATTGATGCAATAGCGCAGGCCGGTCGCGTCCGCCGGTCCATCGGGAAATACGTGCCCGAGATGGCTGTCGCCCTGTCCGGAGCGTACCTCCACCCGGCGCATCCCATGGCTGTCGTCCGAGCGCTCGACGACATTCTCCTGCGCTATGGGGCGCGTAAAGCTCGGCCAGCCACATCCGGAGTCATACTTGTCGATCGAGGCGAATAGCGGCTCGCCAGAGACAACATCGACGTAGATTCCGGCAGCCTTGTTGTCCAAATATTCACCCGAGAACGGCGCTTCCGTGCCATTCTGCTGAGTCACCCGGTACTGCTCCGGTGTCAGCTGACCGACCGCCTGGTCGGTCTTCGCGTACTTTCCTCGCGCGCATTCGATTGCGGCGATCAGAGAGGAACGCGTTTGGGCGCCGACCAGAGTTTCGATTGGAGTACCGTTCTTGAATAGCACCAATGTCGGAATAGCTCGCACGCCAAACGCCTCGGCCATTCGCTGATTCTCGTCTACGTTGATCTTCGCGACAGTAAGGGCTTCTTCGTAGTCACTGGCGAGTCCTTCCAGAACGCGCCCGATGGCCCGGCAAGGACTGCACCAGGGCGCCCAGAAGTCGACCAGCACAAGGTCGCTTTTCTGGACGGCGTCGTGAAAATCGTTGTCGTCGATGTGAATTGGCGCTTTAGCATCACGGGTCTTCATTTCATAGCTCCCATTCGTTTGAGGCGACTTAAACGGGGCACGTCTTTGGGGCCGACGAGATCGGACGGATACCGCTTGGAAGCGGGAGGAGCCAAAGCAACGGCAGTGGTCGGAATAGACGTGCGGCGATAGTCGCCCTCGACCACATCACCCGCGCAATCGGCCCCGGGGAAGTTACTCTTCGTGGCGTTACCGGTCGGGCCGCCGTCATTTCGCAGGCTGATCTCTTCGATAGCGAGGTTGTGCGGAGGACGCGCCATCTCTGAGCCGAGGCAGGGGCGCCAATGGCCGATCCGAATCGAGCAGATTCTCGGCTCGCGTGAATCATCGCCATGCTGTTGTGCGCTGGACTGCGCTGTAGCGGCTGTGACATCTGAACCCACTTCATGCCGGCTCGAGCTCAATCTGACGCCGTCCGCGCGCAAGAGACATTGCGACGTCGGCGACGTGGCGGCCCTGGAAGCGGTCAGCATTCAACTCGTTGCGGCTCGGTCGCCGGTCACCGCCCATACCGTCGCTGGCAAGCGTCGAGGCACCGTAGGGCGAGCCACCGGTGATCTCATCCATCCGCGTCTGGCCTTTGAAGCTGTAGGGCAGGCCAACAATCAGCATTCCAAGGTGCAGCAGCACGATGTGGGCCGAGAGAATCGTGGGTTCCTGACCGCCATGCTGACTTCCTGTCGAAGTGAAGACGCTACCGAGCTTGCCGACAAACAGATCCTGGGCCCACAGGTCACCGACCTGATCGAGGAAGTTCCTCATCTGCGCAGCCATATTGCCGAAGCGCGTGGGCGTTCCAATGATGATGGCGTCGTAGCTGGCCAGCTCAGCGATGCTGGCGACCGGTGCAGCCTGGTTCAGTGTGTACTCGGATCGAATAACTACCGTCTCAGGAACCAGCTCTGGTACCCGCTTGACGGCGACGATTGCGCCGGCCTCGCGAACGCCGCTGGCGATGGCCCACGCCATTTCCTCAACGTGACCGTAAGACGAATAGTAAAGCACGAGTATCTTAATCATGTGATCGGTTCCGATGCTAATCGCTCCGCTCCGCGTTCCAGGTCGGCAGGAACTTTAAGGAGGCCCTATACGCGGTGCGTCGACCAGCTTCCCAAGGAGGAACACGCGATGATCGAGCGGAAGCGACCAACGAGAGGGGCGTCGCGGGCCCTGACGGAGCTGAGCATAGAGTGGACTACTGGAGCGTCGATGCCTTCGATCTGGAGAGCCGCCCTCAGAAGGTGATCGGAGGCCCGCAGCTGCGCCACTCCTGCTGATCAGTTAGCGCAACGCCGGGCTTGGCGGATTGATGGAAGTGACCATCATTTGAATGATCCATTCAGCTAATTGGAATCCGTACGGCTAAGCAGGGTCGAATCCCGTGCGCACGCTCTTTAGAAACGGAGCCCCGTTCGCGGTTTTCCGGAAATGTGACCATGATGCTCGGAAGCCGTTTCGTAGATCTAGCCATGCCGTGCTAATCCCGCGCGCAAGCAACTCCGCGTCCTTGCTCTCCGATATGGGTTCGGTGAAGCACGGCGGTTCTGGCGCGCGGAGACAACTCTGCGCAGTTTCGCACAAGCGCCGACTCAAAGTGCGTGCGATGGTCCAGGGCGCTAATCGAGGCGGTGACCATCACACTAGAGGAGGGCGGTCCGTCGTGGCCAACGAGACACCTGTTCCCTGGACTAATGAATCCCGCAGACGCTTCCTTAAACAAGCGGCGACCTTCGCGGGTAGTGCGCCGTTCGTGCCAGCAGTGGGAGCGGCGACAATGGTTGCTGTACCGCTCAGCGCTCATGCGCAGGGCAATGCCGATACAGGCAATGCAGCGGGCCTAGGGCCCGGCATACAGGGCTATCAATCGCTGGGTCCTGACGAAGCGGCCTTCGTCGAGACCCTGGTCAACGTCATGTGTCCTGCGGACGAACTGACCCCCGGTGGCGTCGACTGCGGACTGGCGGTTTTCATCGACCGGCAGTTGGCCGGTGGCTACGGCAAGGGAGAGCGGCTCTATATGCGCGGCCCCTGGGTGCAGGGAAAGCCGCAACATGGATACCAACTCCCGCTGACGCCAGAGCAGTTTTTTAAGGTCGGTATCGCAGTTGCAAACGATGCGGCAAGGCGGAAGTTTGGCGCCGATTTCGCAGACCTGGCGGCGCCAGACGCGGATGCCTTTCTGTTGGAGCTGGCCGCCGGCGCGATCACGGACCCGCGTATGTCCCTGACGATGTGGTTCGAGGAGGTCGTCTATCCCCTGTTCGTACAGGCGTGCTTTGCGGATCCCATCTACGGGGGCAACCAGGACAAGGTCTTCTGGAGGATGGTTGGCTATCCCGGCCTGCCTGCCTTGCACACACAGGACATGGTGGAGTATCGCGGCAAGCCCTATCCGGGCGCCCGGGATCCCCTGTCGATCGTCGATTTCTCATAGGAAGGCCCGGCTATGGTCACGAAGCTTAGAAAGCGCACGGTTGTGATTTGCGGTGGCGGATTCACCGCGGGACTCATCGCGCGTCAGCTGACCGCAAAGAATGTCGACGTGGTTGTTCTCGAGCGGGGTTCAAACCGAACCCGGGCGGCAGAGTCAAGCCTGCCCAATCAGCGCGATGAGCTGCGATGGAG
This sequence comes from Pelagibius sp. 7325, assembly GCF_037652055.1. Lineage (NCBI taxonomy): Bacteria > Pseudomonadati > Pseudomonadota > Alphaproteobacteria > Rhodospirillales > Rhodovibrionaceae > Pelagibius > Pelagibius sp. 7325. The sequence continues at coordinate 25,402 of NZ_JBBKAH010000002.1, read as the reverse complement.
CGTTCGGGCCGGGCTTGTGCAGGACTGGTCAGTGCAAACCTACACAATGCGGCATTCGATCGAAGAGCATGCTCTGCCAGCGCGCCGGTTGGAAGCGTTTCTGCCTGGCGAAGGCATGGGTGGAGGGGCCAATCATTGGAACGGGCAGACCTGGCGGTGGATGGAGTACGATCCCATCCTGCGCACGCGGCTCGAGGATCGCTATGGAAAGTCGGCTATTCCGCCAGAACTGACGGTTCAGGACTGGGGGGTGACCTACGCCGAACTCGAGCCTTATCACGATCTGTTTGAAAAGCTGTTCGGCATAGCGGGCAGAGCGGGCAACCTGGGTGGTAAAATCCAGCCGGGTGGCAACCCTTTCGAAGCGCCCCGTGCGAACGAGTACCCGCAGCCGCCTCTCCAGATGACCGAAGCGGGCCTCATCTTCAAAAGCGCAGCGGAGAAGCTTGGTTACAAGCCATTTCCCATGCCGGCTGCCAACTCGCCAAACGCATACACAAATCCGGATGGGATGCAGCTTGGAGAGTGCCAGTACTGCGGTCACTGCGAGCGCTTTATCTGCGAAGCAAACGCAAAGGCGAGTCCACTGGTTCTGCTTTATCCGCTGCTGTTTGGTCGACCGAACTTTGAGTTGCGTTTACATAGCCATGTGCTCGGGGTGGACTACGATCACGACGTCAAGCGCGTACGCGGCGTCCGATATGTCGATCTCACGACGGGCGAGGAGTACGAGCAACCGGCGGATGTCGTGGTGCTGGCCTCGTTCACCATGTCCAACACCAAGTATCTCCTGATGTCGAATATTGGAAAGCGTTATGATCCGAAGTCCGGCGATGGGGTCGTGGGTAAGAACTTCTGTCTGCAGACCATGTCCAGCGTGAACCTCTTCTTCAAGGACCGATGGATAAACCCATTTCTCGCCGCCGGCGCGTCGCAGACCTGCATCGACGAATTCAACGAGGACAACTTCGACCACACCGGCTTAGGGTTCTTCGGCGGCGGCTACATCTACGCCAACGTCACCAACGGACGACCAATCACGTCGCGACTCGTCCCCCCAGGAACACCCAAATGGGGCGCGAAGTGGAAGCGGGCGAACGCAGATTGGTATGCGCACGCTTTTCCTCTGTCCGTGCATGGTAGCTGGTACTCGCATCGCGAGAACTACCTGGACCTCGATCCGACCTATAGCGATGCCTATGGCCAACCCCTTGTGAGGATGACGATCGACTTTCGAGAGAACGAGCTACGCATGTCGCAGTACGTGACGAAGAAGGCCGAGGAGATCGCCAGGGCAAGTGGCGCAACGATTGTAGGTCCGGCGAACCCCCGAAAGGGTCCTTTCGATACGCGCGTCTATCAGACTACGCATGTCACGGGTGGCACGATCATGGGAAGTGATCCTCATACCAGTGTCGTGTCCCCCCATCTCCAGCATTGGGACGCCGAGAACTTGTTTGTCGTCGGCGCGTCGAACTACCCCTTCAACTCAGGATACAACCCGACCGGTCCACTGGGCGCGCTCGCACTGAGGCTCGGGGACGACCTCAACAGCTATGTGGAGCGCCCGCGAGCGCTCTAGCCTGGGCTGTGCGGCAGGTGACGGATCGAAGAACGGAGAACTGTAATGAGAGTATTCGTGCGTAGTCTTCTGGCGATCGTGATTCTGTTCGCAGCAAGTGGCGCCAGTGGCTCCGCCCTGGCCCAGGACGCCCAGGCAGGCGCTCAGGTATTCAAGAAGTGCGCTACTTGTCACTCGACGGACGGGACAAAACGCGTGGGCCCGACCTTGGCCGGTGTCATAGGGCGCCAAGCCGGCTCGGCGCCAGGTTTCCGCTACAGCCGAGCGATGAAAGGCGCGATGGTGGTATGGGATGATGCCACGCTAGACGCGTACCTGGTCGCGCCCAAAGCGTTCATTCCGGGCAACGTCATGGCATTCTCCGGCCTGCCGCAGGCAGAGGATCGCGCGAACCTCATTGCGTACCTTAATACGCTGAAATAGTTGCCACGCACCCAGAACGCGAAGAGTCACCCGGTTGCGCTGAGAGTCTAGGGCGCCAGGGCCGTCAGCTTCAGATCCAATGGCTAAGAGCATAGCGTTGCGTCGTGATGACGCCAGGCGCGAATCAACCGGCCCCACCCGAGTCGGGGGCGAGACTATGCCGCGGAGGCAAAATGAGCGTTCCAATCGAGTGGCTCGGTTTCGCAGCCATCACGTTATCAGCATTGGCCTATTTGCCTCAAGTCACACACTTGATCAAGGAGCGCTGTTCCGCGGGTTTGAGCGCTAGAGCATATCTCATGTGGGTGGCTTCTGCGTTGTTGCTTCTTACCTACTCAATTGCGAGGAAGGATCTAGTCTTTATATCTCTGCAGAGCTATCAGGCGGCAGCGGGGGCATTGATCCTTTACTTCTGCATCAGGTACAGGGGCCAGCGATGCGAAGAGCACGGAGGCGAGCCTCAACGGAGTCGCCTCGTGAGGACAGAGGAGTCGGTCTAGCCTAGAAGTCCATTGTCCAATTTTCCGACCTGTGCAAGAGGCGCACGTGAACTCCAGGCCGGCGAGCGCTCAGCATCATGCTGGTGTGGCTAGACGGCGGCTCATGATCGGCCGCATTTCTGCCGCCGCAGCGCCCTTTCAATAAGGCTTATCCTTCCATTCGAGCAAAGAGAGGCAGTCTGGACCTGTATGGACCAGACTGCCTCAGTGGCGCTACCCGGGACAGGGAGGACATGTGGACTTGGGGGGAAGGACCACATCAGGGGTAGCGGGGTGGACGAAGGATACGGGGAACCAATGCACTCACCGGAGACGATGGGTCTGCAACTGCTCCGGCCACTAGGTGATGCAACAGGATGGAGAAAGCGGAGTGCGACGTCTTTTACTGAAACACTGCATTTTGCTGGATTATGCGACAACGCGAGCGTGGGGATTTACTCGCGTTCACCTGGCGCAAATGAGCAGATCCGGCAAGCGCTAAAAGTTGCCTGTGATCGCGCGCGTGACCGCGGCCAAGATCAGCTCGCTGTCGATCGGTTTCGTGAGAAACGCCACGGCACCTTGGTCCAGCGCCCGTGCTTGGATTTCGCTGTCACCAAGGGCCGTGAGGACGATGATCGGGACTCGGAATCCCGCATCGGCCAGGTGACGCTGGAGAGTCAAGCCATCCATGCCTGGCATATGAAGATCTAGGATGAGGCAGGCTAGCATAGGGAGGCAAACCGAACTGAGAAGGGCTTTGGCTGAAGAGAACGTGACAACGCGGAACCCGGCTGACTGCAACAAATCGTCGAGCGCGGCGCGGATACCCTTGTCGTCATCGACGACGCCTATGATTGCGGCTGCCACTTAGCAAGCACCATGAAAATAGATTACCTAAACCTCTGGTCTGCCGAGAGCTGGCGCAAACGGCCCATGCTCCACCAGAGCATGGTACTGCCGCAGGAGGGTGGCCGCCGACCCATACGTTGGTGTTAGTCGACTACGGCTTTCGGATTCACCCGTCGCTCAACCCCCTGGGCCGCAGCTAGATACGCCTCAACAATTCGGACCTAAATTCACTTGCGGTTAAGAGTTTAGTGCCGCCGGCGATTGCTGCTGGTAGACCGCTACCCTCCCGCGTGCTGCGGCCCGAGGTTAGGCGCAGGGAGCAGTGGTGGATGCCTTTTGATCTGGATTCTAAGGGCGTCAAGTGCCAACCGGAAGAGTACCTAAGGGGCTCTCGGCGGACGCGTTACTGTGGGACCAATTACCTTTGCCGGAAGCTCGAGCGGTCCCGAGGGCCGGGGCATGGGGTTGTCGATCAGCCGCTCAATTGTCGAAGCCCATGGCGGTCGCCTTTGGGCGACGGCAATTGCGCCAAACGGCGCCGTCTATCATTTCACATTGCCGATTGCCGGTGGCATGAAGGAATCAATCAAGTGGACGTCAGTCATGGCTGTGGCTCAGAGCAGGCGACGTCGGACATTCGAATAAGGTCTGCCAGGGTTTTGGCGCCCATCTTCCGCATAACTGCAGCACGATGAATCTTGACGGTGACTTCGCTGATGCCGAGAACGCTCGCGATCTGTTTGTTCAGCTTACCTGCCGCGACCAGTTGCATCACCTCCCGCTCGCGCGCCGATAGAGTGCCAAACCGCTCCAGTACTTGCATTACTTCGTGATGAGCGACGCGCTGCTGCCTATCGCGTTCAATGGCCGCCAACACGGCATCGAGCATGTCCTGGTCTTTAAATGGCTTCTGGAGAAAGTCTACCGCTCCAGATTTCATAGCCCGCACCGACATGGGTACGTCGCCGTATCCAGTCATCATCACTACTGGCAAGCGTACCCCCGCCCGTGTCAGCTGCGCCTGAAGATCGAGGCCATTCATGTCGGGCAGGCGAATATCGATGATGAGGCAGCCGGGGGTGTCCGCAACTGTTGCGGCAAAGAAGTCTTGCGCGGTGGCGTATCCCCGGGTCTCGATCCCTATTGAGCGGCACAAGTCCTGTAACGCTTCTCGAATTGAGGAGTCGTCGTCGACTATGTGGACGATGGCCTTCTGATCCGACTGGAGCAGCATCTCACAGACTCCTCCCGAAGATAGCGTGGAAGAACCCACGTCCCGCACCAAATGACAGCAATCACGTCTTCAACCGCAAGTATAGCGATGGGTGCTTGATTTGGCTGTCGGATTGAGCTTCGGACAGTCATACAGGCGCGACATATTTCTACACCGGCCGATGCGAATATCATCTCTTTTTCAAGCCGAAACTTGACGCCTGTACGATAATCGCAAAAGAGTGATGGGGATGAACACTGGCGGCGGGAAGAAGGTTACAGAAAATCAACTAATAGCAGCAGTTCTGCGTTGACAGGCGATGCTGAAAGCATAGCCGCCACCGCAGTGGCGGCGCACCTCATTCTGGGTGGGTCTTCAACAGTGCCTGAAGGCCTGTCTTGATCGAACGCGATCGCGGACCGGTTATCCAGCCATCGCAGTGACCGGACCGAAGGCGCGCGCCCGGCGCCAGAGATTTGGGCTAGCCCCTTCTGCACGTCGGAAGCTTCGGCAGAAATGTGATTGGTCGGCAAAGCCGCAGGCAAGGGCCACTTGGCTTAATGGCTCATCGCTCACGAGCATCAAACGCTTCGCCTCCTCGATGCGTCGCAGCATGATGTAGCTGTGGGGCGACTCACCGAAGCTTGCTTTAAACGCCCGAGAGAAGTGGCTCACACTCAGCCGACATATCGCAGCAAGGTCCTCGAGGGCGATAGGCAATGGAAGATTCTCTGCTATGTAGGCATGCAACTGCTTGATCTGCCAGGGCGCAAGGCCACCGCGGGCTATACTGGGCTGTGTTGCCATACCGGGGGAATGGCTATCGATCTGTCCGCTTAGTATAGCTGCGGCCTCTTCAATGCATCGCTTGGCTGCTGCGTGATCGACTGCCAGGTCTCTGAGAGCGTCTTCCAGCAGTGCGGCGACAGCCTTATGACGACCGTTGCGGCCGATGTTTGCGCTGAACTCGTTGCCGCAGAAGCTTATTGGCTGGCGAAGCATGGATCACTCGCGTGGCAATTTCGCCTCTTTTCGGGCGGCAATCCATTGGTGGGCAGACCTCCGCCGTCACCTGCATTCTCGGCCATTGCGGTAGGTGAGCCAATTCTGCTTGCGGCAACAACGGTACGCCATTGGGGTGCTTATCTATACCAAGGTATGATCAGCAGCCCTGGCAGTCGTAGGTTTCCCTAATGCACTGTCGGTCCTTGCGCGCATGAGGCCTGTCGGCTTCGCCTGAAAGCAACAGCATCTCTTCTTCTTTCCGAGATCGTCGTTTCCGGGGCCCAGGACCTGCTGGTAGCCGTGGGTAAACCAGATACGTCCCAATCGAAGTTCGAACCGAGTTATAGCATCGGCCCGAAGGCGGACAGGGTCTTGGTGCGCCAGCCTTCTCCGGCGGCGACCAAGCAGGTTATTCCTTCGGGTGTCGTCATGATTATTGACCAGGTTGTTCCGTCGACTGTGGTCAGCACCTCGATCAGTCGGCCCTGGCTAGTGACCCCCAATCCGACGGTGCTTTCCTTGTATTTCTGAAGTAGCTGCTGCGTTATGACCTGGCGCTTGCCGCAAAGGTCATTCCCGGGTGTGGCACCTGCCGGAAAGGCGGTGGCGGTGGCGGTGGCCATGAGCAGACTGGATGCAGCGCAGATGGCGTACTTGCGGATCGGGGACCTGGTATTCATTCTTAGCCTCCTGGCGGCTTGCCTCCGAGATAAGAGTCGTGGCGATGAAGAGCCCTTTTGCTCACTTGAGAAAGAAGAAGGCTTACCCATCTCCCGAGCGGCGTATTGGACAAAGCGCTCGTCGCTGGCACATCCACCACGATTCAAAGCAGGTCACCGATCTGCGGGGACGATATAGGGGGCCCAATGACAGCGAAATTTTGAAAGACGCTACCGATAGCTCGATCCACTGTTGCTGATATTGCCGTATCGCCATAAATGCAGCAGGAGCAAGATCCATGACGAGGCTGAGTGATCATCAGACCCGAGTCGCGCTACCGATAGCAGACACTGTATCGCGTGGATATCGCCCCGCTCCGGGGAGATGTGCCTTGGCGCAGGTGGTGCTTGTGACAGCGACAATTGGGGTAACGCTCGCGCTGCCCCTTGCTCCAGCAGCGGCCGCTGAATGCGAGAACCGCATCCAGGAAGCGTTGAATCGGGCTGACGTGCGCCCCGAGCAGGTCACGTCGATGCAGGTCGTTCACAGCCGGGGTGGTGGCCTATCCGCAAATAACTACCGGATCAACGCATGGGTCAGGCTCAACTCCTGTCGCGGCTACGCCGTAGTCACCCTCACTCACTACTGCACCATTCTGCAGAGCTATACTACGGGAGATTGCCGAACTGAAGGTGCCCCACACTATGAGGCATGGTGGAGCGCGAACTGACAAAAAGAAGAGAGTTACAGTAGGCCAAGCCAGGGCTGGCAATTCTAAGAGGGAAGCTGACCCACTGGCCGGGCGAGAACCCTTACATCGATCCGCAGTGGCCCTGAGCCAGGGCACAGTCAGTAAAGGGGGCGGAATCAAGAATGTCGAGGTTGTGTCACAAGCAGACAATTCCGAGCGAATTTGCACAATCCGGAAAGTCCGGTAAGTGTGAGGGTAGGCTGTTCCAAACAAACGCGCGATCAGCAAGACCTTGATCGTTTGGAGGGCGGCTTCCCGTGACCCACATGAGATCGGTGCACAGGACTGACGAGTCCAGTCCGCTTTTGAAAGTATCCTGGCGCCTTGGTCGGACTGCACAGCGAACGGTACTTTGGACACTAATCGTTCTGTCGCTTTCGATAGGCAACGCCAGCGCCATCGCGCAGACGCCGCCGACAGTGACCATCTCAGCACCGCTGCAGCGAGAAGTCGTTGAGTACGACGAGTACACGGGCCAATTCTCAGCATTCGAGTATGTCGAGCTTCGTGCCCGTGTCAGCGGGTATCTGCAATCTCACCACTTCGAAGAAGGGCAGATCGTCAAGAAAGGCGATCTGCTCTTTGTCGTCGACCCAAGGCCGTTCGAAGCTGCATTGGCGTCAGCCCGTGGCCTGCTTAAGCAGGCCGAGGCGCGCGTCGAACTTGCAGATAATCAGCTCGCTCGCGCAGGCAAGCTGCGTGAACGCGATTTTGTAGCAGCCAGCGTTTACGACGAGCGCGTGCAGGAGCAACGCGTTGCAAAGGCAGCGGTTGAGATTGGCAGGGCGGCTGTGCGTACCGCGGAGCTGAACTTAGAGTTTACCCGTATACTGGCGCCAGTTGGCGGTCGCATCGGTCGCCGCGAGGTCAGCGACGGTAACCTGGTCAATGGCGAAGCGGGCAGCGGTAACACGCTGCTCACGACCATCGTCGCTACTGATCCCATCTACTTCTCGTTCGATATGAGTGAGGCCAACTTCACAGTATATCAGCGGGCCGTGCAGGATGGTAAACTTCAGTCGACCCGCGATGCGGTTCCGGTCTTTGCGCGTCTGCGCGACGAACCCGAATGGCCACGCGAGGGTCAGCTCAATTTTGTCGACAACCAGGTCGATCGCAGTGCTGGCACAATCCGCATTCGCGCCGTATTTCCTAATCCCGACGGCTTCTTGACCCCGGGCCAGTTTGGCCGCATCCGTTTGCCTGGGTCGGAGCCATACATGGCACTGCTGGTTCCCGACAGCGCCATTCTGAGCGACCAATCACAGAAGATCGTGATGACGGTGGGCGCTGATGGCACTGTGACCCCGAAAGTGGTTCGGCCCGGCCCAATGTATGACGGGCTGCGCATCATCCGTGCCGGCTTGGCGCCTGACGATATGGTCGTTATCAACGGCTTGGTGCGGGTGCGCGCAGGCGGCAAAGTCACCCCGCAGACTGGCGAAATAAGAGGGGCCGGCGAGTTGCGGCCGGGATGACGTCATGCGCCTTACGCACTTCTTCATCGATCATCCGATCTTCGCCAGCGTCCTGTCGATCCTGATAACGATCATCGGCGCAGCTGCTTACCTCACCTTGCCAGTATCTCAATTTCCGGAAGTGGCCCCGCCCACCATCGAGGTGCGCGCCACCTATCCTGGCGCTTCCGCCCAGGTGATCAGTGAAACCGTGGCGACGCCTTTGGAACAAGAGATCAATGGCGTCGAGAATATGCTCTATCTTTCAAGTCAGGCGACCGGTGACGGGCAGCTTGTGATCCAGATCACCTTTGCGCTCGGCACCAACCTCGACACCGCGCAGGTCCTGGTTCAAAACCGCGTTTCTATCGCGGAGCCGCGTTTGCCGGAGGAGGTGCGCCGTATCGGCGTGACAGTGCGCAAGAGCTCCCCAGACCTGATGATGGTCATCTATCTCAGCTCACCCGATACAAGCCGCGACCTGCTCTATATTTCGAATTATGCCACCCTGCAGATCCGAGACGTGCTGGCTCGGCTCGACGGGGTCGGCGACGTGCGGGTGTTCAGCGCCCGCGACTACGCTATGCGCATATGGCTCGATCCGGACCGCATCGCCGCTCGTGGCCTGACCGCCGGCGAGGTAGTGGCGGCGTTGCGCAGCCAGAACGTGCAGGTTGCAGCTGGTGTGCTGAACCAGCCGCCGGTGCCGCAGGCAGCTGCTTTCCAGCTCAATATCGAGGCGTTGGGCCGCCTGCAGGATCCACGGCAGTTTGGCGAGATCATTGTGCGCAACGACCCGGACGGCCGAGTGACACGTGTGCGCGACATCGGTCGGGTCGAGTTGGCCGCCCAGGACTACACCACCAATGGCTACATGGACCAACGCGAGGCCCTGCCGCTATTGATATTTCAGCGCCCCGGATCTAACGCACTCGAGACGGCCGCGCGCGTTAAGACCACGATGGAGCAACTGGTCAAGTCATTTCCACCCGGGCTCCGCTACGATATTACCTACAATCCAACGGAGTTCATTCAGCAGTCGATTGACGCCGTGGTGCACACGATGTTCGAGGCCGTCGTGCTGGTTGTGCTGGTTGTCGTTCTATTCCTACAGTCTTGGCGCGCCTCGCTGATCCCGATTGTCGCCATTCCGATATCGCTGGTCGGCACGTTTGCTGTCCTGGCGGCGATGGGTTATTCGCTGAACAACCTCTCGATGTTCGGTCTCGTACTAGCGATCGGAATAGTGGTCGACGATGCTATTGTCGTGGTCGAGAATGTGGAGCGCAATCTGCGCGAAGGCATGAGTCCGCGCGACGCCGCGCATGAGACAATGGACGAAGTCGGTGGCGCACTGATTGCCATTGCCGTCGTGCTGTCGGCAGTGTTCGTGCCGGCAGCGTTCATCCCGGGCATCTCCGGCGAGTTCTTCCGGCAGTTTGCCGTGACGATCGCGGCGGCAACACTGATCTCTTGCTTTGTCTCGATGACTCTGAGCCCAGCACTGTGCGCCATCCTGTTCAAGCCGCACCAGGCGCATACGGCACCTTCTGTGTTTGCGCGGCCTTTCGTCGCCTTCTTCAACGGCTTTAACCGGAGTTTCGACTGGCTTGCTGCGCTCTATGGCCGAATGACTGCTCGTCTGGTTCGTCTCACTGTCGTTGTGCTCGCGGTCTATGTCGGCCTCCTGGGCCTGACCGGCTGGCAGTTCGGACGTGCCCCCACCGGCTTCATCCCAGAGCAGGATCAGGGATACCTGATTACCGTGCTGCAGTTGCCGCCGGGTGCGTCATTGGCTCGCACCGACGAGGTGGCACGCCGAGCCGCGAAGGAGATCTTGCAGGTGCCGGGCGTACAGACGCTGGCAGCCTTTGCGGGCTTCGACGGCGCCACCTTCACCAATGCATCGAACGCAGGCGGCATCTTTGTGGTCGAGAAGAGCTTTGAATGGCGCGCCAAAGCAGGAATTACGGTGGATCAGATACAGGCCGAGATAATGAAGCGCCTCAGCACAATCCAGGATGCCTTCATCATCACGATCCGGCCACCGTCGGTGCGCGGCATCGGTACCGGCGGTGGCTTCAAGATGATGATTCAGGACCAGCGCGGTCGCGGTCCTGAAGCGCTGGAGGCTGCAGTACAGCAACTGATGCAGGCCGCGGCGCAATCGACCGACGTCGCCGGCCTGTACTCGCTATTCAATACCCGAACGCCCAGGATCTACGCCGACATAGACCGCGTCCAGGCGGAGATCCTGGGGGTGCCGGCGAGCCGCGTCTTCGAGACGCTGGAAATCTACCTCGGCTCGTCCTTCGTCAATGAATTCAACCTCTTGGGCCGCACGTTCCGCGTCACGGCGCAGGCCGATGGACAGTTCCGCCAGGACCTGCATGCCATTGGCAATCTCAAGACGCGCAACGACGCGGGTGAGATGGTACCGCTCGGCGCGGTGGCCACGTTCCAGGACCGCACGGGCGCTTATCGTGTGCCGCGTTACAACCTCTATCCGGCGGCCGAACTGCAGGGTTCAGCTGCGCCCGGGCATTCGACCGGCCAGGCCTTGGCGGCGATGGAGAGCCTGGCCGCGAGCGAACTGCCCGATGGATTCGCCTTTGAGTGGACCGAGTTGGCGCTGCAGGAGAAGCTGGCTGGCAATTCCGGCCTCCTGGTGTTCGTCGCCGCGGCGATCTTTGTCTATCTGCTTCTGTCGGCGCAGTACGAGAGCTGGTCACTTCCTCTAGCAGTAATTCTGATCGTACCGATGTGCCTCTTGGCGGCGGTCAGCGGCCTGCTGCTGCGCGGGATGGACGTCAACATCCTTGCTCAGGTGGGCTTCGTAGTTTTGATCGGTCTTGCGGCGAAGAACGCCATTCTGATCGTTGAATTCGCGCGCCAAGCCGAGGCCGAGGGGCAGGACCGTTTCGCCGCCGCAGTCGAGGCGGCGCGCACACGCCTGCGCCCGATCCTGATGACCTCCTTCGCCTTCATTCTTGGAGTTGTGCCACTCGCCATTGCGTCGGGTGCTGGTGCAGAGATGCGCCAATCTCTCGGCATCACAGTCTTCTTCGGAATGCTTGGCGTCACCATCTTTGGCTTGGTATTCACGCCAGTGTTCTACGTCGTAGTGCGAGGACTCGTCGTTCGCCGGAGACGATCCCCGGCAGTCCCGCCGGCAGCCAAAACGGAGTAGGCCAGAGTGGCAGCCGCCAGGCTGCCACCGGCCGACTAATCCGATCCGTTGTTGTGTCGGATCTACCGGCTCCTCAAGGGCACGCGAGGTGCTACTTCGTCATGACCGCGGATTCCGCGACCAAGCGTGGTAACGTAAACTTGAAGGTCGCGCCGTGCGGTGCGCGGCGCGATCCCCAGAAACGACCGCCGTGTGCCTCTACGATTGATCGGCAGATCGAAAGTCCCATGCCCATACCATTCGGCTTCGTCGTAAAAAATGGCTCAAAGATGCGGTTGGCGATGTCCGGGCCTAGTCCTGAACCGGTGTCCTCTATTACCAAAAGAAGGCCATCGCTTTCACAGAGTGCGGCGGAAACCTCCAGCACTCGCGGACGGTCCATGACAGTGCTCATCGCTTCAATGCTATTCATGATCAAGTTCAACATGACTTGCTGTATCTGAACTCGATCGCCCAGGACCAGCCGATCCTCAGTTGCCAACATGGTGCGCAGCTCAACTCTGTGTCGATGTCGTTCGCTGAGTGTGAGCATCAGTACCTCCTCGATAGCATCCCGGATATCAACTTCGGTTATGTTCGGGCCGCCTTTCTGTGCCAGAGCGCGAAGGCTGCGGATCACGTTTACAGCTCGCTCCCCATCGCTAGCGATACGTTCGATTGCGTTTCGCGCCTTTTGCAAGTCGGGCCTTTCCCCGCTGAGGTGACGAAGAGAATTGCTGGCGTCGATCACGATTGCGCCAAGGGGCTGATTGATTTCATGAGCTATCGAAGCGGTCAGCTGCCCAACCGTTGCGATGCGGTTGACGTGAGCAAGCTCCGCCTGTACCTCGCGCAATGCTTCGGTAGCACGCTGACGCTCGGTGAGGTCGAGCACGAAAGCGACACCTTCGCTTCCACCGTCTTCGAAACACGCCGCTCCAATCATCACGGGAACGTGGCTGCCGTCCTGTCGGAGAAACTCCTTCTCAAAAGGCTGCAGACTCCCGGCCGTCTTGAGCTCTGGCAACCATCTCGCGAGGTCGCGGTCGAGCCACTCCGGTGGCGTCAGGTCAGACCAGCGCAGACGGCCAGAGCGGAGATCGTCCCGGTCGTAGCCCACGATACGAAGGAATGCGTCGTTTGCCTCGAGAATGTGGCCCGCAAAATCCCAAATGTAGATCCCAATGATGTTGGCGTCGACCAAGCGCCGAATCTTCGCGTCGCGCTCTTCGAGCTGTCTGTGCAAAGTCGACAGGGTCTTCAAGTCATCCTGCAGTACGTCGCGCCACTGCAGGAGAAGCCGCAGGTAAAGGTCGCTATATTCGTTTCGCCTGTTGTCAAATACGCAGATCGTGCCGAATATCTCGCCATCTGGCCAGGTGATCGGAACGCCCAGGTAAGAGATCATCCCCAGTGTCACCGAGGGATCTAACTGCCACTCGTTGCCCTTGACGGCATCAGCGACATGAAGAGGTTGCCGAGTCGTCATAACGGTTTGGCAATAGGTTTGATCGAGCGGTGCGACTCCATCCGGTTTGTAAGGATTGCCTTTGGACTCGCTGGATATGCAGACTTTGAGGTTTGGTGGATCGACTCGAGTTATCAGGGCGGCAGGAACCTGCATTATCTCAGCGAGCAGGTTCACGATCTCCTGCCACTTGCGAATGGTTTCGGAGGGTACTCGTGCGGAATGTGACATGGCCGATCCCACTGCCGAACAAAGACGAACTTTGTCGAGTCACGCTCGACCGGGAAAAGGATTTCACGCCTCCTACAGAGGCAGCGTTGGAACTGGCGGCTGGCCTCTACTGCAGTGCACCAGACAGAGGGCCAGAACCACCTTGGCGCGTCCATGGGCACGCCCCCTGCAAGCGGGTACCACCTAAGCATACTGTTCGAGAAGGTCGCTATTCTATCAGCGTCAAGTCGACGGATAAGTCAATTGTCAAACGCGGCCGGTGGGGTGCTTCGCAGCGTCTGATAAGCCATGTCCGCCTGGGTACCGGATCAGGCAAAGCATTGGCCGGCTTGATATTCTTGTCCGCGAAGCTGCGCCGACTTGTTTGAACCCAGCGCCGCGATCATTTCGATGCGAGGTGCAGGTGCGCTGCCACTACCTTGGGCACCTGAGCGAGAAGTAAGAGCCCAAATGTCGTCCTTTGGCACGACCCGGACGTTGGGAGGAGGACAGAGCGTGTCCGCTCTGTCCTCATCAGGCGACATTGAGGGTCTAAGTATTTGAGACGGCACCGCGGGAGTCGTCGGACCCCCTGGACGATTGGGGAGAGCAAGCCCTCTCGTGAACCCTGACGAACGTTCCAACACGAGGTGTGTGGGAAACAGGCCACTTCAGAGCCCGTAGCGGTGTAATCGCGCAGTGGCCAGAGAACCATTCTCCCCAGCCGTTGCCATGACCGTTCCCGATAGGTCCGGCTAGGACCACACCCGTTCCCTTCCAACTCCGTTACGGACAGTGCTGATACAATGCCCGATTAACTCCAGACGTGCGCTGCGGCCTCTGCTCGAGGGAAAGCGGCCGTCAACACCGCCGCGACCGCTGCAGCTGAATACCGAAGTCTTTGGCGCGCGCGACCTGAGCGCACGTGATCTGCGCTTGCGCGCGCGCCAGGTCGTAGTGTGCCTGTAGGTTTAGCCAGAACTCCGGTGTCGTCTGGAAGACCCGCGCCAAGAGAAAGGCAGCCTCGCCACTGATGCGGGTGCGGCCCTGGGCGAGCCGGGTGAGCCGACCGTAGGAAAATCCCATGGCACGCGCCAAGCGCGCTCGGCTGAGACCGTGCGGTTTGAGGAACTCCGCTTCGAGGACCTCGCCAGGATGAGCTATGACAGCAGCAGATGTCTCAAGAGTCACGGGCGGCGCTCCAGGTGTCCGTGGGGCAACAGGCATTCTAGCCCATCGAGTGGGAACCCGCGAGCCGGCTGGTCCGACCCCGGCGGGACCTGCTACGTGGTCGATCGGTTGCGATCGTGTGCTCTTTGAAGGCTGCCTGACCACCGCGGGTAAGCCGCGAACGAATGGCGTCGGCTTGAGCGCCTCGCGTCAAGATGTCGGCTTTCAAGCCAATTCAGACATTTGGGCTCAGGTGCCGATCGGGAGCATGTCTCTGGTTGACCCGTTGCGGACCTAGGTCGCTCGTTGCATAGTCATACAATGCCACAACATATCGGATATATTGCGCTACTTGTTCGTGATTACGACGAAGCAATTTCCTACTTCGTCAAAAAACTAGGCTTCACGGTATACGAAGATACTGACCTCGGTGGCGGCAAGCGTTGGGTTTTGGTTGCCCCGCCGGGGTCGGTCGAGGCTCGGCTTCTGCTGGCAAAGGCAGCATCTGCGGAGCAATCGCCTCGCATCGGGAACCAGACCGGTGGCCGCGTCTTCCTTTTCTTGCATACCGATGATTTCTGGCGCGACTACCAAGCCTATCGCTCAAGAGGCGTGGTATTCCGCGAGGAACCTCGGGAAGAACAATATGGCATCGTTGCGGTGTTCGAAGATCTTTATGGAAACCGTTGGGACCTAATGGAGCTGAAGCGATAGCTCCGACTCGATTGTGCGCGAGGACTTGTAGCTGTTTGGACGTGTCAGACGGCACGTCAGCAATTGGCCCATGACTGCCGACTTGCGGCACTGCGGCAATTCGGCAGTTATCTGGGATACAACGACCATGGCGCCAACCCATTTCGGAAGAACAGCCCAGGGCCCGGCAGAGAAAACCGTCAGGGCCATGGCATGTCGGCTATTAGAGGTTGTGCAGAATAGAGTTGCTCGGCATGAGAGTTTCAGTCCTTGACCCCAACCGGACCTCGACTGGAATACTGAAGGAGGGGGCCGCACTTTGGCGCACGGCTGGCTTGGCGCTGTGCAGGGTTTCCAACTGACAGCCGAGCCCAACTTTTTCACGCGGCGCGTTCTTTTTGTGTCGCGACGGAAAAAGAACATTGCTACCTTAAATTGACTGTGGTGCGGGCCGACTGATGCAAGCAGGGGGAGAACTGCGGTGCCAGACAGTGTTGTTGCACACCGCTGCCATCGCGGCAGCTGGCAATCCCGGACGGCAGTAGATCTGGAACAGTGTCGTGGTATCCGCTCAAATCGTCATCTAAAACAAACTGTTAATGACATTTCGGCGGCGTGCTTTGCGCGCCGGCGGCGAGGTCTGCGCGCGTCGCGCCGCATCGGAACACAGGAGGCGTTCCTGGCGCAGCGCACAAAAGCTCAGCGACAACCACAGGTTTTCAGCGACCTACAGGTGCGGACAGCCTGGCGGCGCGCCGCATTACCCGCTGGTATCGGTCATTTCGTACTGGAAAGGGTAGACTGGACATGACCAAGGCCTCTGGGCCCACCACCGCGGCCGAAAACGAAGCCATGCTGTCCGACGAGATGCGGGATGGAGGCTGGCGAATTGGGGGGCAGGCGAAATCGGCAGCGGCGGGACGGCCCGAAGGCAGCAAGGCGCGGCCGAGCTCCGACCAGCTGCTGCGCATGGCCTTTGCGCGAGCCTCGCAGATCTTCGGCCAGACGGTCTCGATCTTCATGCAGTCGCCGCAGCACCGCCACCTGTTGCTGAGCGACCTCGAATGGCGGGTGATCCCGCCCATCGCCCTGCAGCAGTACCGCCTGGTACAGCACAAGGGCGCCCCTGCCGGCTTCATCTCCTGGGCCTTGGTTGACGAGGAAACCGAGCAGCGCCTGCAGCAGCCGAACTTCCGCCTGCGCCCGCAGGACTGGAAGTGCGGCGAGCGCGTCTGGATCGTCGACGTAGTCGCCCCGGCGGCGCAGGCCCCGGTCCTGATCGAGAAGGTCAAGGCGGAGCTGTCCGAGGACCGCGAGGTGCAGGTGAGGAAGGGGGTCCTTTACGATGGAAAAGAGGCCGAAGTGGAATGACTGACGAGCTCGAAGAGTATCAAAAGCGCCTAGTGCCTGCGAGCGATGAAGAAATTGTTGCATTAGCGGAGCGCATGTGGGCTGAGCCAGAGCTTAGGAGCGCCTTTGAACGCGTCGGAAATCACGGCGAACTCACGACGGACGAAGCTGCTAAAGTATCCGCAGTCATCGAAGCATATCGTCAAGGCGAACTATGGAATCGAGACGCTTATCATCTTGCTCTTGCCGCCTGTCTCCTGCGCCAAGTGGCCGCTGGTAGCTTTGAAAGCTTAAGGTCTAAAGACGTTGGTGCATTTCTTGCTGATCGAAAAGTCAGTCGGATAGGTCCAATGATCAAGCCAGTTAAGCCTTCGGTGCAAGAGGTACTTGAATTTGCGAAAGCTCTAGACGCCGACTCATCGTCTCGGTCGGTAATCTTGCAGCTCAAAGACTTTCCGGACTCCCTCGTGCGCGAAGTTGATAAGGAGGGAGTCCTGGCACAATTTGAAACGAGTTATCGACACAAATACGGGCTGATGAACCGTAGCGGGCTTAGTGCCGCCGTGGGACTGCTGCGCGGATTATACTCAGGTTCTTTCAAAAGTCTCGATAGTTCCGCAGTAATCGAGGCTCTTAGACAAAGTCACGTCGTATCAGATTGAGGGGCGGGCTGTGGATAATCTTCTTTCCGTCGATACAACTACTCTTCGCAATCTCGGCGCTCTCGGACAAGAAGGTCTAAACCTCCTATTCAAAGCAAGCGATAGGGTAGTGATCACAGGCGATGTTTATAACGAAATCGTAGAGGGCTTTCAGGATCCGCAAGCGCCGACACGGGTCGCATTCTTGGAATGGTATGATACCAATTTTAATGCCCAGGATCCGGCTTCAAGTAAGATCATCCACCTAGATGCAATGCTTCCTGACGACTATCCGGGACTTAGTGCAAATAGAGGGAACGCTGGCGAGTTATCTCTTGAGTGGCTCGCGAAGGATCAATACACAAACTCAGCGCTCTATGACGAGCTGAAGGTATACTTGGGTGATGGCTTTAATGCTGAATATCGTCTGATTGCTGACGAAGTCGGTGGCTACAATCGGTACATGGATGGCGTCACCACTCATGGTGCTGTGGATCCCACAAAACTCGCCGCCAATAGTCAGTTCGCGCCAGCCTATCATGGCACTCCCGGATTGCTTCAAGACCTACTCGCGCGTGGGGAGATTGGCGGCGCCGACTACAAATCCTATGTTCTATCTCTAAAACAAGCACCTTTCTGGAATTCAAGCTATTCAGAGAAATTCAAAAGTTCGTTTCTAAGCAACTTTGAAGTCGATCAGTTTGATAGAACTTTTCTTCAGAAGTTGGGGATCGATTTTGAGGGAGAGAGCTTGATATTTAAGGCGCCTATTTTTGGCGCTGCCCTCGAAGTCGCACGCCAGGCAGGAATTATTGGCGACGTAATGTCCTTTGCGATCGTAGTCCAAAAGACCAGCGATCTCTATGAACAGGGTGAAACTCAAGCGGCAAATAGAATCTGGGCTTCCTACCTGTTCGAGACGGCGGGCGGGTTCGCCGGTGGCGCCATGGGCTTTGCGCTGGGTCTCCAGTACGCTGCAGGCGCCGGCGCCTGGGCTCCTCTTGTTCCAATTGTCAGTGCTGTTGCCTTTGGCGTCGCGGCCTCTTATGCCGGTGCAGGTTTTGGCGAGTTTCTGTACGACGAGTTCCCGGAAGTATTTGACTACGCCTTTGCCGAGATCGGAGATGTGATTGATTCCCGAATTGTCGAAGGCGAGTACTTCGGTGACGCATTAGTCGGAGCGATAAGCGGCCTGCTGGGTTTCGACTTGAGTGCTGTTGAAGGTACCGCTCAAACGGATTGGTTATTCAGCTCCACCTATGGCACGCTCGATGGTGGTGGAGGTGATGATTTCATAATCGGATGGACTCCGGAGTTCATTGCTTCGGGAAATCCGATCAATCCAGACGACCCCGAAAGTGCAACAGCCGAGGACGATCTGCGGCTTACTCTCGATGGCGGCGCTGGAAACGACATCATTGCCGTCCTTGGCGGCGAGGGTGCCATCGTGCATGGCGGCGCTGGCGATGATGCACTGTTTGTGTGGAGTTTTGCATCGGAGGTCTATGGAGATGAAGGTGCAGACACTTTCTTCTGGGCACCTGACGTTCTCATCGCCGATGGCGAGGCACAAGATCGCATTCTGTTCTTCATCTTCACGCTGACCGGCGGTATTGCCTATGGCGGTGAAGAGGCGCAGTGGGCCTATCAGAGCTTTTTCCCTTTCATTCGCTACGGCATCAATGTCGACGGCGAATTGGTTATCGAAGCTTTTGGTCATAAGATGTACGTCGCCGACTATGTCGGCGGGCCGTTGGCTGAAGAGAATACCCTCGGCATCTATGTGGCACGCATCGAGTTTGCCTTCTACCAGATCCTTGATGAGCGTCCTCCGCTGAAGCAGACGCCGCTCGGCGAGATCATCGACGCCCAACTGAAGGCGGCGGGAATCATCGCTGCCGACGATCCCCTGGCGCTGGACCTCGACGGAGACGGGCTGGAATTCACCGGCCTCAAGACCTCCGATACCTACTTCGATCTCGACGGCGACGGCTTTGCCGAGCACACCGCCTGGCTGCGCTCCGACGACGGTTTCCTGGCGATGGACCGCGACGGCAACGGCACCATCGATGACATCTCCGAGCTGTTCGGAGCGCCGGGCGTCTCCGGCTTCTCGGAACTTTCCGCGCTGGACAGCAACGGCGACGGCGTCATCGATGCTCTCGATGCGGCGTTTGGCGACCTGCTGGTGTGGCGCGACCTGAACGAGGACGGCATAAGCACCGCTGACGAACTCTTCACGCTCGCCGACCTCGACATCGTCTCCATCGATCTGAATTCCACCGTCATCAACACGGAGACGCCCAGCGGCAACGTGCTGCACGCGGAGTCCACCTTCACCTTCGGCGACGGGACCCAGGGCGGCGTCTATGACGTGCTGCTGGATGCCAGCCAGTTCGACACCCAGTACCAGGGTGACGCGGGCATCGCCGACTGGGCGGCAAACGTACCGGACCTCAAGGGCTACGGGCTGCTGACTGATCTGAAGGTCGCCGTCTCCAACGACCTCTCCCTGGCCGAGACCCTGAGCCAGGTGGGCGCCAACCTGAATGTGGTGGACCTCGACGCCCTCACAGCGGCGGTTGAGCCCCTGCTGCTGGCGTGGAACGCCGCCAGCGAGGGCTCGCGGGAGCTGGCCCCGGTGCTGGTGCAGAGCGATGCCAACGGCGCCGAGGTGCTGGACTACGGAGTCTACGTGGAGGACGCCCAGGGCGGCTACTGGACGCTCGCCAGCGGCAATGCCGTGCTCGACGGTCTGGGCGATCCCATCGCCCGGCCGAGCCTGGACGATCTGCTGGCGCAGGCGCCGGGTGCCGGTCAGGCCTGGCGCCTGGAGCAGATGTGGTCGCCCGAACGCGCCACTGCCCTGACAGGTCGTCCCGAGGCGCCCTACAAGGTGTCGCTGAATGCTGACGGCAAGGTGACGGTGCTGGACCATGGCGTCTACGTGGAGGACGCCCAGGGCGGCTACTGGACCCTGGCCAGCGGGGCGGCGGTGCTCGACGGCCTGGGCGATCCCATCGCGCGGCCGACGCTGGAGGACATCCTGGCGCAGCCGGCGGGGGCAGGCGAGGCATGGCGGGTCGAGGCCTTCGCGGAGGCGGAGGCGGCGGCGATGGTGGAGTCCTTCGCGGTCTTCTACACGAACGGCACGGCGGTCGACTACGCCGTCTACGTCGACGACCCCAACGGCGGGTACTGGGCCTCGGCCCAGGCGGTGGCGGAGGCGATCAGCCTCGGCCAGGCGACGCCGGCCGGCGCCACCCATGCCGACCTCGAGAACTTCGTCTCGCTCTACCTCGCGGAACATGCCGGCAGCATCACCGAGAGCCACCTTCTCGATACCCAGAAGGCCGGCTATGCCATCAAGACCGGCGGCGCCGAGCTCAGTGATCTCAACAACCTGGTCGTTACTGTCGATGCCATGGGCGACCTGGTCTACGTCCAGAACGTGGAGCAGCAGGCCGAGTTCCTGCAGGAAGTGGTGGCGCGCTACGACTTCTGGGGCGAGGCGGTGGCCGTGCGCCTGGCGGCGCAGACCGGGCTTTCGTCCTTCTTCGAGGGCGTCGTCTACAATCCCGAGACGGATGTCTTCGAGGCGGCGACGGTTCGCGAGTTGATCCCGCTCTACGAGGCGATCTTCGCCGCCGCGCCGGGCGATTCCCAGGGCGCCCTCGACTACCTGCAGGACTGGCGCGAGATCCTCAACGTGGTCTACGCCGACTTCGAGCAGCACGGCAACGGCGCCATGAGCGCCAGCTTCGTCTTCGCGAACGTGGTGGCCGCCTACGAGAGCACGGGTCTCGCCGCACCGATTATCGACGCCGCCGCGATCCTCGGCGTGCCGACCGATTCGATCATCCACGACACCACGGACAATGCCGTGGTCACCGGCACCGCCGATCGCGACATCTTCTACGTCTCGACGGGCGACCAAACCCTGCGCGGCGGCCAGGACAGCGACGTCTATGTGATCGGCAAGAACTTCGGCCACGACGTGATCGACGATGTCGAGGGGCCCGTCGCCAACCGCGGGCCTGACCTTGTCCGCTTCGCCGACATCGGCTCCACCGAGGTGGAGGCGCACCGCGAGGGCATCGACCTGATCCTGACGGTCACCGCTACCGGCGACACCCTGCGTATCGAGCGCCAGTTCGAGGGACGGGAGCCGGGGCTCTTCGGCGGCGATGCGTCCGACGACACCGGGGTGACCGAGATCGCCTTCGCCGACGGCGTGGTGTGGGACCGGGTCGATATCGCCTGGGCGGTCGCAGACCCGCAGGAGACCAGCGATCTGCTGCAGGGTACGCCCGAGATCGACGTCCTGGACGGCGGCGCCGGCGACGACACGCTGATCGGCGGTGTGGAGAGCGACGTCTATGTCTTCAAGTTGGGATATGGCCACGACCGTATCGAGGACAACAACGATAATGTCCTCATCGAGCACACCGATGTCGTGATCTTCGGCGAGGGGATCGAGAAGGAGGATCTGATATTCTCCCGCAACGGCGGTTCCGATACGTTGGAAATCACTATCGGCGACTACGGCGATGCCCTGACGATTGTCGACCAGTTTGAGGCGGCTTACACCGGCCCGCTCGGCAAGCAAT
The DNA here is from genome assembly GCF_037652055.1 of Pelagibius sp. 7325. Classification (NCBI taxonomy): domain Bacteria; kingdom Pseudomonadati; phylum Pseudomonadota; class Alphaproteobacteria; order Rhodospirillales; family Rhodovibrionaceae; genus Pelagibius; species Pelagibius sp. 7325. The sequence continues at coordinate 3,669 of NZ_JBBKAH010000002.1, read as the reverse complement.
GGCTCGACCGCATCGAGCTCTTCACCTTCGAGGACGGCAGCTACTACAGCTGGCAGGACATCATGGTGAAGATGGTCGCCGACGCCAAGACGGACGGCAACGACACTATCTGGGGCTTTGCCTACAACGACACCCTGGACGGCGGCGCCGGCGACGATTTTCTGGTCGGTGCCGAGGAAAGCGACACCTACGTCTTCGGTGCAGGCTATGGCCACGACACCGTTTACGAGAACGCGCCCAACATCCTTTCCGGCAATGAGGACCGGGTCGTCTTCAAGGACGGCATCACCGAGGCCGACGTCACCTTCTATCGTGACGGAAACTCGAATACCCTGGATATCCTGGTTGAAGGCACCGATGACGTCCTGACCATCCAGAACCAATTCGAGGCCACCTACACCGGGCCCTTCGGCAAGCAGTGGCTCGACCGCATCGAGGAAGTCACTTTCGACAATGGTTTCACCTACCAGTGGCACGAGATCATCGAGAAGATGGTGGCCGACGCCAAGACGGCGGGCGACGATAGCATTTGGGGCTTCGACTATCAGGACACCCTGGACGGCGGAACCGGCAACGACTTTCTCTCCGGCGGCAACGACGGCGACACCTACCTCTTCGGGCTTGGCTACGGCCAGGACGTCATCTACGACGGGATGGACAATCCTCTGGGCGAGGGACAAGACCGGATCGTCTTCCAGGACGGCCTCGACCTCGACGACCTGGCCTTCTCCCGCAGCGGCAACACTCTCATTATTGACGTGACCGCCACCGGCGAACGACTGACCATCCAAGAACAGTTCGGCGCCAACAACCTGGGTTCGCGCTTCGACGAAATTGAGTCGCTGGTGTTCGGAGACGGGACCGTCTGGGGGCGGACACAAATTCAGGAGCATCTGCTGCAGAGCACCGACGGCAATGACACCCTGGACGGCTTCTATAGCAATGATCGGTTGGACGGCGGCCTCGGCAATGACCTGCTGAAGGGGGCTGACGGCGGCGACACCTACGTTTTCGGGGTTGGCTATGGGGCCGACACTATTCAAGATCAGATGGTTAGCATTTTTGCCGACGATCCGGATATCATCGAGCTCGGCGCCGGCATCACGACGGCGGATGTCAGCCTCGCCCGCAGCGGCGACAATCTCATCCTCACCCTGACCGCCAGCGGAGACACGCTGACCGTCCTCGGCCAGTTTGACGCCGGCAATCTGGGGAGCAGATTCAACGAGGTTGAAGAGATCCACTTCGATGATGGTACGATCTGGGCGCGCGCGGAGATTCAGCAGCTCCTGCTGCAGGGTACCGCGGGCAACGATACCCTGGCCGGCTTTTTCAGCAATGACACGCTCGATGGTGGGGCGGGCGACGACCTGCTGAAGGGTGGCGACGGGGGTGACACCTACATTTTCGGCAGCGGCTACGGCGCCGATACCATCCAGGATCAACAGACCAGCATTTTTGCAGAGTCGCCAGATGTCATCCAACTCGGTGCCGGCATCACTCCGGCCGACGTTGCACTGGCACGGGCTGGCGGCAGCCTCAATGATCTCGTCATCACCCTGACTCAAACCGGCGAGACCCTGACGGTGCTAGGTCAGTTCGCCACCAGCAACCTTGGCAGTCGCTACAATGAGGTTGAAGAGATTCGCTTCGATGACGGCACGGTCTGGACGCGCTCGGACATTCAAAATCAGCTGCTGAACGGCGGGGCGACCAGCGGCAACGATACGCTGGTCGGGTTCTCCGGCACCGACATCATGGACGGCGGCGCCGGCGACGACTACCTGCAGGGTGGTAACGGAGGCGATATCTATATCTTCGGCACCGGGTCCGGCAGCGACATCATCTACGACAACGCGACCTCGATTTTCGCCGATCAGGGTGACCAGGTCGTCTTTTCCGACGACATCGCGCCGGAAGACGTCATCCTCTCGCGCAGTGGCAGCAGTCTCATCATCGATCTGGCCGGTTCAGGTGACCAGTTGACTATCCAGGGCCAGTTCAGCTGGAACAACCTCGGCAGCCGGATGCAGGAGGTGGAGTCCCTGGCCTTCGCCGATGGCTCAGTCTGGGACGCCTGGGACATCCAGTTGATCCTGCTCCAGGGTACGGCGGGCGACGACAATCTGCAGGGCTTCTATTCCAACGATACGCTCGACGGCGGCGCCGGCAACGATACCCTGGCGGGTGGCGACGGCAGCGACACCTATGTCTTCGATGTTGGTTATGGCAACGATGTAGTCAGCGATTCCGAGGTTAGCATCTTCGCGGGCTCGTCTGACCGCATTCTCTTTGGCCCGGGCATCGCACCGGAGGACCTGACGGTCTCGAGCGACGGCAGTGCGTTGATCTTCACTGTCACGGCAACCGGCGACAGCCTCCGGATCAACAACGAATTCGGCAGCGAATACAACAGGGTCGAGTCTTTCCACTTTTCTGACGGCACGGTATGGGGCGTCGCGGACGGCACCGCCCGTATCACGCAGGGAACGGACGGCGACGATGCGATCCCGGGTCTCTACACGTCCAATGTCATCGACGGCTTTGCCGGCAACGATACCCTCAACGGCGGCAGCGGCAACGACAGTATAACCGGCGGCCTCGGCAACGACAGCCTGGCGGGCGGCTACCACAACGACAGTTACTTCTACGCCCGCGGCGACGGCGACGATGTCATTGTCGAGGAGGAGAACCGTTACAGCTCGGCGCCAGGCGGCACCGCCGACAAGCTTTTCCTGCAGGGCATCGATCCGGGTGAAGTTTCACTGCTGCGCGCCGGCAATCACGTGACCCTGGTGATTGCGGAGTCAACGCCGGGCGCCGGTGACGGCGGTTCCATCGTGCTGAGGAACAATTTGGAGGAGTGGTACAGCCGGGGCATCGACGAGATTCATTTCGACGACGGTACCATCTGGACCCGGGAAACCCTGAGAGAGGCACTCTTAACGGTCGAAGGAACAGCTGGCAATGACGCAATCACAGGGTCAGAGTTCTCAGACACCATATCTGGGTATGCCGGCAACGACACTATCAACGGGGACGAAGGCAGTGACATCATCACCGGCGGTGGCGGTGATGATGTTCTGTATGGTGGCACCGGGAGTGGGAACGACACCTTCATCTACGCCCGCGGTGACGGCAACGACACGATTGTGGAGTGGCAAAACTCTGGCACGGCGGATAAGCTCGTCCTGCAGGATGTTGATCCGGCCGCGGTGTCGCTGCTGCGCAACGGCAACGACGTCACCCTGGTGATCGCCGAGTCGGGGCCAGGCGCTGGTGACGGGGGCTCCATCCTGCTGATAGCCAACCTCGACGAGTGGTACAGCCGGGGCATCGACGAGATTCACTTCGATGACGGCACCACCTGGACCCGCGCCGACCTGAGAGAGATGCTTATATCGGTTGCAGGAACTGAAGGTGACGACGTAATTGCCGGGTCGAATGCCCAAGATATAATTTTGGGGTACGCTGGGAACGACACCATCAACGCCGGGGAAGGCAGTGACATCATCACTGGCGGTAGCGGTGATGATGTTCTGTATGGTGGCACCGGGAGTGGGAACGACACCTTCATCTACGCCCGCGGTGACGGCAACGACACGATTGTCGAGTGGCAGAACTCTGGCACGGCGGATAAGCTCGTCCTGCAGGATGTTGACCCGGCCG